>CAZOYE010000015.1:0-102173 GCA_964584025.1 uncultured Ignavibacteria bacterium | reverse complement strand
CATGTGCAGGGTCATTTCGTTAATTCGCTGAGTGAGCAGCGAAATCTGAACTTCCGGCGAGCCGGTGTCAGAGTCGTGCAGCCGAAAATGGCTGATGATCTCCTGCTTCTTTTCCTTGGAAAGAGGCACGGTACTTCTCCTTACACTAAGTTATAAATCATTCGTATTGTTTTCTCATCTTCACCGATTTGGGCGATAAGATCGCGTTCGTCCTCAAACCTTTGCGACTTGCGGACAAACTTGGTCGGCACGACCGTCACTTCACTGCCGTAGAGATCGCGGTCAAAGTCGAAGAGGTTGACTTCCAGGTCAAAGGCCTGACTGTTCTCGCCAATATACATCATTCCAAAGCGCTTTTCCGCCTTAATTAAAGTATACGCGGCATAAACTCCCGCTTGTGGCACGATTTTCTCCCCGTTGACCTTCACGTTAATCGTTGGGAATCCAAGACTTCGGCCAATCCCCTTGCCGCGTACCACATTACCCGACAAGCGAAACTCGTGCCCCAGCATCGCCAACGCCCCGTCGTAATCTCCCTGGGACATCAACTGCCGCACCCGGCTCGAATTCACCGGCGTTCCGGAGTGCAGAATCGGGTCAAGGGTCACCAGCTGGAACCGCCGCCGCGGCGCCATGCGCCTGAGAAACGCGATGTTCCCTTCCCGGTTGTGCCCGAAAGCATGATTGTAGCCGATCACCAGCGCCAGGCAGGACAATCCGTTGAGCAGATACTCATCCAGGAACTCATCGGCGCTCACCTCTTGCAAGTCGTGGTCGAAACGCAGAATCACCACGGCGTCCAGTCCGGTCGGGCGCAGCAGCTCAATCTTCTCTTCGGTCGTCGTGAGCAGTCGCGGCGCCCGTGTCGGACTCAAAACCGACTGCGGATGTGGATCAAACGTCACCAACACCGATCTCAGTCCCGAAAACTCCGCCCGCGCCACCGTTTCCTGAATGATCTTTTGATGGCCGACGTGAATCCCGTCATAATTTCCGATCGTGATCACGCTGCCCGAAGACAAATACTCGCGCGCCGATTCGATATCGCGAAACACCTGCATCACATCACCCGCACGTACTCAAAGACCTGGCTTCCGTCCATGCCCGGCATCTGCTCCGCAGCGCAGAGCGCGCGCCCGACGGCCAGAAGCCGTCCCTCGTGTGACTTGATCGCCACCAGATCCTGCGCCTGCACGCCGGCCTCGCAACGCACGACATCGTCGCCGCGGATCGGCACGCCCTGGACGACAATCGCCTCTCGCGCGGCCGACAAATTCATCTCCGGTAACTCCAGCATCGACTCGATCGTCCGCCGCGCGACTTGATATCGCGTATTCGCTTCGAGCGTCTTCTCCAGCGCTGCCTGCTCCAACTCATCCATCGCAATCGCGTCCGCGACCGCGTGCGCGCCAATCGCCGTCCGTCTCAACGCGCTGATATACCCGCCGCAACCGAGGCGCTCTCCGAGATCGTTGGCCAGACTGCGAACGTAAGTACCCGTCGAGCACACGATACGTGCCTTCAATGTCGGATAATCATATTCGAGCAGCTCAAAACGGGCCACGTGCACCTCGCGCTCTTTGGCTTCTACGGCTTTATGCTTGCGGGCATAGTCGTAGAGAGGCTTGCCGGCGACCTTGACCGCCGAATACGCCGGTGGCCGCTGTTGTAATCTCCCGGTAAACTCCGCCATGGCAGCGGTGACCTGCTCGCGGCTGGGGGTGCTGCTAACGCTTATCTCCGTCAACGGCCCGTCGGCATCGTACGTCTCAGAGGTCGCACCGAAAGTGATCGTCGCCTCGTAAGTCTTGTCCGCGCCAAGAATAAACTGGGCGATCTTTGTTGCGCGACCGAAACAGAGTATCAGCAATCCATTCGCCAACGGGTCAAGTGTGCCGCAATGACCGACTTTCGGGGTTTTCAATAGCCACTTCACGCGGTTCACCAGTCCAGCCGAAGAAATCCCCGATGGCTTATCAACAAGCAGAAAACTATCCACGGCCAAGAATCTCGCCGAAATGAGCCAATACTTTCTCGCGCGCCTCCGTCAACGACATCTTCAAGTGGCAGCCCGCCGCATTACGATGTCCGCCGCCGCCATAGCGCTCCGCCAGTTCCGCCACGTCGTATCCTGTTTGCGACCGAAACGACACCTTTGTCAGTGTCGGCTCAATCTCACGCAGCAGCGCGCCGACCTTGACGCCCTCGGCATAGAGCAAGTATTCCGACAAACCTTCCATCTCGTCGGCGCCGGGCGCAAACCGCTCGCGCAGAATCCGGTTTGACAACATGACGCAACTGCTACCCTGATGATGAATCTCCATTTCGCTCAAGAGCGCGCCCAGCATCCGCAACTGACTCTCCGGAAAACTGGCGTAAAGCGCGTCGCTGATTCGCTTGGTGTCTGTCCCGATTTCCAGCAACTTCGCGCAGACGTGCATCGCCTGTGCGTTTGTCGTTCCAAACCGGAATCGCCCGGTATCGGTGAGAATACAGGTAAACAACTCATCCGCGTTGTCGCGACTCAATTCGTATCCGGCCGCTTGCATGAGTTCGTACACCAGGATTCCCACTGCCGACACGGATTCGTCGATCAGGTTAATCGATCCATAAAGGGCGTTCCCTTGGTGATGATCGATATTGACCACCCGGCAATTCGGCCCGACAAGTTTGCCGGCATCACCGATCCGGGACGGCTCGGGAGCCTCCAGGAATACAGCCGTCTTGAACACGGGGTAAGTTTCGCCCGCGCGAAACACGTTTACCAAATCGCTCTTATTCAGGAATGAATACTTCGGCAGCGCAGGATCGTGGTTGACGATTGTCGCCCGGCACCCCAGGTGGCGGCACAGATCTACCATCGCCAATTGCGACCCGATCGAATCGCCGTCCGGGCTGATGTGCGACGCAATCAAGACCTCGCCGCCCTCTCGCAGGAGCGTGAGCACCTGCTCAATCGTTGCGGTCTTTGTCGTCATGTTCCTTGCTGATCTGTTCCAGCAGCTGTTGAATCCTCACGCCTTGCTCGATCGACTTGTCGATCTCAAACGTCAACGTCGGCACCTTGCGTACCTTGAGCATCTTACCCAGTTCGCTATGGATAAACCCCTTCGCGCGCTCCAGTGTCTTGTTGGTGCTGCGTCGTGTCGCGGCATCGCCGTACACCGAGTAGTATACCTTTGCTTCGCTCAGGTCGCGCGACAACAACACCTCGGTGAAGCTGATCATTCCGACGTGCGGATCCTTGAGCCGCCGCAGGACGATTTCCGAGAGGCACTCGCGAATCTGCTCGCGCAGGCGGTCGGTGCGTTTAGCGTCGGCCATCAGTAGTTGTTCCTTTCCACGTCTACAATCACAACCTCGGGATTGGCTGCGATCGCTGATTCCACGCTCGTCATCACCGAGTCGAGAAACGGCCCGTCATTGGCGACCGCCGCAACGCCGAGCGTGGCCCGCTGCCACAGCTCGTTGTCGTCGACTTCAGCGATCGAGATGTTAAACTTGTTCTGCAGGCGGTCCTTGAGAGCGCGAATAACGTGGCGCTTTTCTTTAAGCGAACGCGACTGCGGTATGTGCAGGACAATGCGAAGCGAGGCCAGGTGCATTCTTGATTACAGCTTGCGGGCAACCTCGATCGTTTCGAACGCCTCGATCAAATCGCCCGCCTTGACGTCGTCGAAATTCTCAACCTTGATGCCGCATTCCATTCCGGCCGGAACTTCGCGCGCGTCATCCTTGAACCGCTTGAGCGAATGAATCGGCCCGGCATAAACACTGACGCTGTCGCGAATCACGCGCGCCCGATTGGAGCGGTGAATCGTTCCCGACTGGACATAACAGCCCGCGATGACACCGACCTTCGGAACCCGGAAGGTGTCCTTCACCAGCGCCACGCCGGTGATCCTCTCCTCCTTGTCAGGTTCAAGCATTCCTTCAAGCGCCTTGCGTATGTCGTTGTCGGCCTCATAGATAATCGTGTAGAGGCGCACGTCGATCTTCTCGCGCGCAGCAATTTCTCTTGCGCGCGAATCGGGGCGCACATGGAAACCGATGACGATCGCATCCGAGGCCGCCGCCAGAAGGATATCCGATTCCGTGATCGCGCCCACACCGTGGTGGATCACGTTCACGCGGACTTCTTCGTTGCTGATCTTTTCCAGCGTATCGCGCAACACCTGCACCGACCCGTCGACGTCGCCCTTGATCACGATATTCAGATCCTTGCGTTCGCCTTCTTTGATTTGATCGTAGACGTTCATCAGGCTGACGCGCTTGACCTGGCGGTACTCCTGCTCGCGCCGAATCTGCTGGCGCCTGAGCGAGATCTCGCGGGCCTCGGTCTCCGACTCAACCCCCATGAATGAATCGCCCGCCTGCGGAACGCCCGCCAGGCCCACGACCTGCGCCGGTTCGCCCGGCAGGGCCAGATCCTGCTTCTCGCCGCGGTCATTAATCAATGCCCGCACGCGTCCGGCGTGCGTGCCCGCCACAATCGGGTCGCCGACGTGCAGCGTGCCCTTGTCCATGATAATCGTCGTCACGACGCCGCGCCCCTTATCCAGCTTGGCTTCGACGACCGTTCCGCGCGCCAGATGATCCGGGTTGCTCTTGAGTTCGAGAAGTTCAGCCTGAAGCAGGATCATCTCCAGCAACTTGTCCATTCCCTGCCCGGTCTTCGCGGAGACTTCGACGAAAATATTTTTGCCGCCCCACTCTTCCGGAGAAATCCCGCGGCCGGCCAACTGCTGCTTGACCTGGTCCGGCTTGGCGCCCGGCTTGTCGATCTTGTTGACCGCGACAATAATCGGCACTCCCGCCGCGCGGGCATGGTCGATCGCTTCAATCGTCTGCGGCATCACGCCGTCGTCGGCGGCCACCACCAGCACGACAATATCCGTGATATGCGCGCCGCGCGCGCGCATCGCCGTAAACGCTTCGTGACCCGGTGTATCCAAAAACGTGATGTTGCCCTGCGACAAAGATACCTGATAGGCGCCGATATGCTGCGTAATCAGTCCCGACTCACCGGCGGCCACATTGGTCTTGCGGATAAAATCGAGCAGCGAGGTCTTGCCATGGTCGACGTGGCCCATCACCGTCACGATCGGTGCCCTTGGCTGCAGATCCTCCTCGGCCTCTTCCTCTTCTTCCTCCTCGACGCCGATCTCTTTGACTTCTTCAATTTCGAGTCCGTATTCGAGCGCCAACGTTTCGATCGTGGTCAGGTCGAGCCGCTGGTTGATCGTCACCATCATACCCAGTTCCATGCACTTGGCGATCAGGTCGGCGGCCTTGACTCCGAGCGCCGCCGCCAGCTCCGCCAGCGACATGTACTCGGTCACCTGGATGACATTAGTCTCTTCCTCAACGATCGTGCCGTCGGGTTTTTCGCGGCGCTTGTACTTCTTGATCCGCTTGCCGAGATCAATCTTGGCCATCGTCTTCTTGACGGCAGCTTTGACGTCCGCAGCGCTGATATCGCTGTGGCGTTTTTTCTTCTTCTTGTCGCGTTTCTTCTTGCGCTGTTGAACGGCGGCCTTGGCCTGGCGCTCGATGACCTGCGCCCGCGAGACGATCTTCTCGGTACCGGCCGCTTCTTCTTCCTCAAACACTTCCAAATCGCGCTCGGCGACTTCGCGTTGAATCTTCTTGCGCCGGTCGATCTCCTGCTTCACCGACTCCTTCTCCAGAGAGAACTTGCCGGCGATCGCCGTCACCATTTCATCCGAGGCCGTCGACATGTGCGACTTCACTTCGGGAAAACCGAGTTCGCGCACCAGCTTCACAATCGCCTCGGAGGAAATATTGTATTCCTTGGCCAGTTCGTATAAACGCTTCTTAGTCATGCTCCTCTAACGCTTTCGTCGCAATCGTCCCTGAAACCGCCGCTGCACCGGTCGAACTACGGCTATTTCTCGTCCTCTTCCTCATCGTCGTCGTCATCATCGCCCTCCACGTCGTCAACGAACAGATCCTTCAACGACCTCGGCGACTTGCTCTTCTCGACAACTTCCTCTTCCTCGGCGTCCGACTCAAGCTGGTCGGCCTCGGCCTTTGTCTGCTGCAACTGGAAGATATACTCGCGCGCCGCCTCGACGATCTGGTCGGCCTTCTTCGGTCCAATCCCTTCGATTTCCGTCAAACGCGATGCCGGCACCTCAAGAATATCCTGGACGAACTTGTAGTCCGCCTCGATCAGCTTCTTCGTTGTGGCTTCGCCGAGCGACAGCTTGGACACTTCGACCTTCTCTTCCGCTTCTTCGCGTTTCTTGTCGTAGTAGTCCTTTTCTGAAAGAATATTGACCTTCCACCCGGTCAGTTTGGCAGCCAGGCGGGCATTCTGTCCGCCCTTGCCGATCGCCAGCGACAGCTGGTCGTCTTCAACTATCACGACCATCGTATTCTCTTCGCTGTTGCTTTCGATCTTGACGATCTTGGTCGGCGCCAGCGCCCGCGTTACGAACATCTCCGGATCGGGATGGAACGGCACGATGTCGATACGCTCGTTATTCAGCTCCCGCACGATCGCCTGGACGCGCACGCCTTTCACGCCCACGCAGGCGCCCACGGGATCAATCCGCTCGTCGGCGGAACTTACCGCCACCTTCGCGCGATCCCCGGGTTCGCGCGCCACGGCGCGAATCTCGATAATCCGCTCAAAAATCTCCGGCACTTCCAACTCAAACAAGCGAGTCAGGAACGAGTTGCTGGCACGCGAGAGAATGACTTGCGGTCCGCGCTGCGATTTCTGCACGTCGACGATGATCGCGCGCAGGCGGTCGCCCTGGCGGTATTTCTCTTTTTGGATCTGCTCTTTCGTCGGCATTACGGCTTCGGTGCGGCCCAGGTTGACAATGATATTGCCCTTGTCCACCTGCTGCACCGATCCGGTCACCAACTCGCCGATTTTCTTCGAATACTCGTTGTAAACCGTCTCGCGTTCGGCCTCCCGCACCTTCTGGATCAGAATCTGCTTTGCGGAGGCAATCGCGTTGCGGCCGAATTCCTCAAACGGAATATAGATCTCGACTTCATCGCCGATCTCCGCTTCCTCATCGATATCCATCGCGTCCAGCAGCGAAATCTCGGTGTACTGGTTCTCAACCGACTCCACGACCTTCTTGATGGCGTGCATGTTGACCTCGCCGGTGCGCCGGTCAATATTGACGTGGATATTGTCTCCGTCCCCGTACTTTTTCTTGGCGGCTGTAATCAGCGACGATTTCAAGGTGTCGACGACGTAGTCGACATCCATGTTCTTCTCGGCCGCGATCTGACCCAGCGCCTCGATGATATCATATTCCATCAATCACTCCGCTTATCAAAAAATGATCTTGCCTCGCACAACCCGGTCGAGCGGATACTCCGCCTCGCCCTCCGCTGTGTTCAGAGACAATCGGTTGTCTTCCACTTTCACGATCTCGCCCTCGACCTCCCGCGTGCGCTCCGCCTCCGTCACCGTGAGCCGCACCCTCTCCCCGACCTTGCGTCGAAAATCGTCGCGCGATGTTAAGGGCCGATCGAGCCCCGGCGAAGAGACCTCGAGCGTGTATCGCCCTTCGATCGGGTCGGTCGTCTCCAACAGAAACGATACCCGCCGGGAAATCTCAGCGCATTGATCCAGCGAAATACCGCCGACCTTGTCGGCCAGTATCCTCAACAACGCGCTGGACTTGCGCTGGACGAATTGCAGCTCCACCAACTCCGCCCCGCTCTCGATCACTGCCCCGGAGACCAACTCCGTTAGCTTGGCTTCCAGTTCCTGTTGGTACGCGCTCTTCATCCGCAAAAACAAATATCCACGGATCGACCCGTGGCAATTGAACATGATACGAATTCTACTATTATAGTGCAACAAAAATAATGGTTGGCATTCCGCTTGCCCGCCAACGACTTCGACAAACCAAGAGCGCGGTTGTATTGCTTCGCCGGCACCACTTCCGCTCCTTCGCAATAGACAAAGTTTGTTATCAGCCAACTCTGCCCCTATATTCGCCCGCATGATTCGTGAGCGCTTCGACCTCGTCGTTATCGGTACCGGGCCCGCCGGAAACTGGGCTGCCATCCAAGCCTGCAAGCTCGGCAAGAAAACCGCCATCATCGAGAAACGCGCCGTCGTCGGCGGCGTCTGCGTCCATACCGGTACCCTTCCGTCCAAGACCTTGCGCGAAACCTCGCTTTATTACGACGGCCTGCGCAAGCGTTCATTCTACGGTTTCGACATCGCCTTCAAGAAAGACGTCACGGTCCAGGAGCTGATGCACCGCAAGAACATCGTCGTCGAAAACGAAATGATGGTGATCATCGACCAGCTGCATCGCAACGGCATCACCCTGATCGGCGGTTACGGCCGCTTCCTCGATCGCCGCACCATCGGCGTCTTTGAAGGTTCCACTCAAGTCGCCGAACTGGAAACCGACCGCGTCATTATCGCTACCGGCACACGTCCGCGACATCTGCCCGGGCTCAGCTATGGCAACGGCCGGGTCTTCGATGGCGAGTCAATCATCACGCTCGAAGCTATCCCGCACTCGATGGCCATCCTCGGCGGCGGTGTCATCGGCTGCGAGTGGGCCAGCATCTTCTCCAAACTTGGCATCAGTGTTACGCTGGTCGACAAACGCGAGCGCCTCTTGAGCTTCCTCGATAACCAGTTTGCCGACGTCCTCTTTTCCCTGATGAGCGATGGTGGCATCACGCTCGAACTCGGCTCCGCCGCTTCCGACATCGGTGTCGACGACTCCGGCGTCTCGCTGAGTCTCGAAAACGGTAAGACAGTGCGCGCCGACGTGCTGCTCGTTACTGCCGGTCGACTCGGAAACACCGACGGACTGGGATTGGAGACTATCGGCCTCAAAACCACGGAAGACCAACTACTCAGCGTCGACGCCAACTATCGCACCAAGGTCAAGCACATCTATGCTGTCGGCGATGTCATCGGCTTCCCTTCGCTGGCTGCAACCTCGATGGATCAAGGCCGCCGCGCGACGCTGGCCGCCTTTGGCATCAGGCGCAAAGCGCGCAAGAATTCGCTGCTGCCGTTCGGGATCTATACAATTCCGGAGATTTCTTACGTGGGCGAAACTGAAGAATCACTGCGGGAGAAAGGTATTGCCTACGAGACCGGCATCGCGCACTTCTTCGAACTGCCCCGGGGCCAGATCAACAACGATCACGACGGCTTGCTCAAACTGATCTGCGCCCGTGACTCACGCAAGCTCCTCGGTGTGCATATCGTCGGCGAACGCGCCACTGAGATCATTCACATCGGCCAGGCCGTCATGAGCTTCGGCGGCACGATCGACTATTTCGTGGATAACGTCTTCAACTATCCGACTATCGCCGAGGCTTACAAAACCGCCGCCCTTAACGGCCTCAACAAACTCGGCGTTATCGGCGCAGCGCTGCAGACTTCACACCCTCGAAGCCCTGGCACCCAGGGATAACTCCTCACGAAGTTCTTGCCTCTACTCCACCCACACCTTGGCGATCTTCCAGCTCATCGCGCGCTCGTCATAACAAAGCTGGAAAAAATTCGCCATCGAGTCAACCACCGCAAAAAACCGCAGCTTCGCCTGTCCGACATCCGATGTCCAGTCGCCGGTAATCCGGTCCACCTTGTGAATCTTCCCCCGCCAGCGAAACCGGCACGGTTTCAGCTGCCGCCGCTCGAACAGCGCGATTACCTCTATCTCGTCATCCAAATCCTGGTACATACTGTGAACCCGCTTAAGGACTTCACCCGCGTTCGAAACCGTCGCCGCTCCCCCCAGCCTTCATACTGCCGGGGTTTCGTCGCCGCTTCATAGTGCATCTGTTCTCCGCCGAATCGGCTCCCAAACCGGAACTACATCCGCCGCATCAGACCGACAACCTTGCCCGCCAGATAAAATCCCGGCGCATTCTTCTCAATGATAATCGGTCCAAAAGCCTCATTCTCCGGCTGCAATCGAATGTGCTTCTTTTCCGGGTAGAATCGCTTCACCGTCGCTTCGTCGCCGATCACCGCCACAACGATCTCCCCCGCATTCGCCGATGACTGCTTGCGTACCAACACAAAATCTCCGTCAAATATCCCGGCGTTCTTCATGCTTTCCCCCTTGACGCGCAGCGTAAACAGATCACCCGATGGCACAAACGACTTATCGACGACGATCCGTTCGGTAATATTGTCCTCGGCCAGCATCGGCTGCCCGGCCGGCACCTGCCCAACCAGCGGTATCATGACGGCGTCGGCCACGCTCTCCTTAATCAGCCGGATGCCGCGCGACACCGAGGCCGCCTTCTCGATATAACCCTTCTTAATCAGCGCCGTAAGCAACGCTCGTACACCGTTCGTTGATGAGATCCCGAACTTCTCCCCAATTTCCCGAATCGTCGGCGGCTGGCCATCCCGGTTAATTCGCTCTTCGATATACCGGTAGACTTCGTGTTGCCTTGCGGTTAAATCCTCATAAGGCGTCATGCGACCTCCAAATTGTCTTGTAGCACTCGCCTGAGTATACGGCACAAATGTGCAGTCGTCAATATTTTTTATCGGGAATCGCCGAAAATTCTATAGACGGGTGCATGCCGATGGTGTATAAAGCTGTAGCTGCGGCAGCAAGCCGCGTATGGATTCAACTACAATTTGGGCAACAGGTTACCTGACGAGCGACAATGATCAACAGGCTGCTGATCTTCATTTTCACACTGGCTTGCGCCACTTCGGCGAACTCAAAGACGCCGGCAGCGCCCGCTCCCCTCGAAGTGCGCGGAGCCAGCTTTGATTTCGGCCATGTGCCCTTCGGCTCAACCGTCAAGCATCGCATCACCCTGCTCAATCACGGCAGCGAACTGATCAAGATTACGCGCGTCAACCCGGGCTGCGGCTGCACTCAAATCCCTCTGACCAAGCGCGAAATCGCTCCCGGAGATTCCGCCGAAATCGACTTGATCCTCGATACATCGAAAATCAAGACCGGGCTCTTCCACAAAGTGCCGATGATCTTTACCGACAACCTGGCAATCCCCCGAATCTCCGTAACGCTCACCGGCTACAACCTCGGCGCCGATGAGCGGGGACCAAGAATCAAGGTCACCCCCCTTTCGCTTGAATGGAGAGTGAAACAAGATGCGCGGCCGTTAGTCTTGCAGATTACTAATGGCAGCAATGAAGAAGTCAGAACCCGTGTGATTTCGGCGCCTGCCCCGGAGATCATCGAGCCGACTTTCCCGCGCAAACTGATCAGGGCCGGGGGTATCGACTCGATACTGGTCGAAATTCCCGCTCTTGCCGGGCAGCCGGCACTCGTACAAGAGTCGTTGACCTTTTGCTTCAACGACAATCGACAGACGCGGTTTACGATTCCTATTACGATTATCAGATAGTCTCCACCCAACTTGGATAGAGGAGTTACGATGAGAAGAATTATAACTCTCGCGACCGTCGCCTTGCTAGCGGCCCTAATCGGATCGCTTACCGCTCAACAACGGGGCCCCAAAGCCCTGGTGGTCGAACCCCGCTTCGATATGGGTTTCATGCCCCAGATGACCAAGGTGGCTCACACCTTCTGGGTCAACAACATCGGCACCGATAGCCTTCGCATCCGGAACGTCACCGTCTCCTGCGGCTGCACCAAGGCCACCAATCCCACCAAGGCGATCGCCGTCAACGACAGCGTCCCGATCGAGATCGTCTTCGATGCCGGAACGCGCAAGAAAGCCCAGAACAAGACGGTGAGCGTCTCCAGCAATGACCCCGTCAGCAGCTCGCTGGAACTGGCCTTCACCTGCTATGTTTATGAACCTAACGAAGCTGTCGGCCCCGTCTCGTTCACAAAAAACGAAAAAATCGACATCAAGAACACCGATCTGGCAAAACCGGTGACCGTGCAATTCGTCAACAAGTCTAATTCTGAATTGTTGCCGCGCGCCGTCATGTGGCCCAAGGAAATCCTGACCGTGGACATGCCCAAGGCTGCCATCCCCTCTGGCGGCACCGGCCAGTTTCTGGTCAAGTTCAAGCCTTCTTTGCCCGAGAAGAACTACGTGAAATCGATTACAGTTGAGTTCAACGATGCCGCCAAGACCCGCTATACGATTCCGGTAAAGATCGCGGAATCATTAAGTTCGGCCAAGGCCAACGTTCAAAGCGGATCGTAATCGGATTGACTGTTGACATCATGTGGATTTGGAGTATTATAGTGCTAATAAAGACTAACTTACGGAGGACTTCTTGAGAAGAGGATTTTTGATCGTTTTGGCTGTCGCTTTGTTCGGCACCCTGCCGCTCCTTGCGCAGACACCTCCGGCTGACAATCCGCTTCCGCCTTCCAAGGCGAAGCTACACATCGGCGACACGGAGTTCAATTTCGGATTCCTGCCGAACGATGCTACGGTCAGTCATTCGTTTATGATGTACAGCCGCGGCGAAGACTCTCTCAAGATTCTTCGCGTTAAACCTGGCTGAGGCTGCACCAAGGCGCCTCTTAAGAAAGAGGTGATCGCTGTCGGTGACAGCGGCGACGTTGAATTGATTTTTACTACCGCCAAAGGCCAAAAAGGCATGGTCAACAAGAGCGCAACCGTGACCTGCAATGACAATAATCGGGCGAATTTCGGACTTGTTCTCAAGGGTACGATCTATCCGACGGAACACCCCGATTCGCTCAAACCGATTAGTCTGTCCGAGAGCCGCGTCCGCTGGGACCCCACGACGGAAAAGCGCGAGACCAGGTTAACCGTTACAAACGTGTCTGATACACCGCTGAGACTTAATCTGGTGGCAGCGGCCGAGCAATTCATTCATGTCGAGATTCCGCATGACGAGATTAAACCCGGCAAGACCAAGGAGATTAAAGTCAAATTGGCGAAGGATCTTGCGGAGGCGGCCTTTAAGAAGTCCTTTACCTTCGAGTGCTCCGATCCGGCCAAGACCCGATTTACCGTTCCCGTCGAATTGGCCAACTCGGCTCCCGTTGCTGCGCCGGCCAAATTCGAGCGACCGCCCCTCCCCACGGGGAAGCAGCGTGCTGTCGATTCGACCAAGGTCGATCCGCACTCGTCTACCGGAAGCGGCAAGACCCACTAAACTGGTCTTGAGGCAACTTTTTCAGCGAGCGTCTGTAAGTCTTATGGACGCTCGTTTCATTACGGTTGTATCAGTGATTAGCTGAATCGTGTTCATAGGAGGAAAGACGTGAGACAGACCTTTGCGATACTTCTCGGACTAACCCTGCTGACGGGTGCCATCGCGCTTGGTCAGGCCAAGATCTACGTCGATGAAGTCGACTTCGACTTTGGCTTTCTGCCAAACGATGCCTTCGTGAGCCATACATACAAGATCTTCAGCCGCGGCCAGGATTCCTTGAAAATCCTCGGCGTCAAACCCGCCTGCGGCTGCACCAAGGCTCCGTTGCGCAAAGAAGTGATCGCGCCCGGTGACAGCGGTGACGTTGAGTTGATCTTCCATATTGCCAGGGGACAGCGCGGCCGCACCGACAAGACCGCCACCGTCACCTGCAATGACAGCGAACGCCAGACCGTCACTCTGCGCTTCCGCGGCAATATGTACCCGACCGAGCGCGCCGATTCCCTGACTCCCGTCTCGATTTCGCAAAGCAAGGTCACTTGGATGTACGGCAAACCCATCGGTGAGCAAATCATCACGGTCACAAACGTCACTGATACACCGGTTCGCCTCACGCCGATTGCGCTGCCCCGCGGTTTTGCCGACGTGATCATTCCGAAAGATGAAATCAAGCCGGGCAAGACGCGCGATATCCGCGTCAAGATGGCGAAGGAGTTTGCCGGGAAGGATTTCCAGAAGTCATTTACATTCGAGTGCAGCGACGTGGCGAAAACGCGTTTCACCGTGCCCGTATTGCTCGATGCTCCCATTTCTGCGATCGCTCCGCAGCTGACGCCTGCCGCGGCGCCCCAGACCGAAAGTGCCAAGGGCGGCAGCGGCTCGCACTGATCCACTGTAGTTGTCCGGACGGAAAAATTGAAGCGGGGGGGGGGGGGGGCGGGGGCCCCACCTTCTCTCGTGTTGGTGCCGGGCCGTAAATGCGGCGGGGCGCGCCCGCCCCCCCCCCCGCTTCTGACTTCTACCTGGCGGGCACGACAGCTGTTAGAAATACGCCATGATCTCCGACGGAATCTGATCGAGCGGGCTCACGATGTCGGCGATCCCCGCCTCGACAACGGCCCGCGGCATGCCGTAGACAACGCACGATTGCTCGTCCTCGGCGATGATGTCGGCGCCCTTTGCCTTCATCTCCTTCAAGCCGATCAGTCCGTCCTGTCCCATACCGGTCATGATCACTCCCAGGCCGAGGTTTCCGAATGATTGTGCCACTGACTTCATCAGTACGTCAACCGATGGCCGGTGCAATAGGTCGTCCGGCAGCTCCGCGAGCGTGCAGATCGCCTGCGAGAAGTTCTTTCGCACCACGAGATGCCGGTCACCGCGCGCGATGTACGCCGTCCCGGCTTCGATTTTCTCGCCTTCCTCGGCTTCCTTGACGCTGATCTGTGCCAGTCCGTTGAGCCGGTCTGCCAGAGACTTCGTGAATGTTGCCGGCATATGCTGTACGACGACGATCCCGACTGGAAAATTCTTCGGTAATGCCGTCAAGACGCGCTGCAGCGCGGGCGGACCGCCGGTCGAAGTCCCGATCGCGACAATCTTTACCAGCTTATTCCTCTTGGGACGTGCGGTGATCGGCGGCGGTGGATCGCTTGCACTGGCTCGCCGACCGACTCCCTGGCCCGCCTTGCGGCCGCGCCGCAGGGCATATTGGGCCATCAAGGTGCGGCGGCGCAGGTGAATCTGGTGAATCTTCGCCACCAGATCGGCCTTGATCTTGACGATGTCGAGCGAAACAAATGAACTCTGCTTGGGAATGAAATCGACGGCGCCGAGATCCAAAGCGTCGAACGTCACCTTGGCCCCTTCCGAGGTCAGCGATGACACCATGATCACCGGCGTCGGCTGCTTTTCCATGATTTGCCGCAGCGCCGCCAGCCCGTCCATCTGCGGCATCTCGATGTCCATCGTGACCAGGTCGGGCCGCAGTTCGAGGACGCGTTCAATCGCATCCTTGCCGTTGGTCGCTTGACCGACGATTTCAATATTCGGATCGTCGGCGACCATCATCTGGATCGCCTTGCGCATGAATGCCGAATCGTCAACGATCAGCATGCGAATCTTGTTCGGAGTTGCCATGTTATCCTATTGTATCTTGCTACTTGGCCATCGAGAAAATTCCGACGGGGTCGACGATTAGTCGCACGCGCCCGTCGCCCATGATCGTTGCCCCGGCAATTCCCGGCGTCTGTCCCAGCAAGGCCCCGAGCGGTTTAATCACAACCTCTTCCTGACCCAATAGTGATTCAACGACGAGCCCCAGGCGTTTTTCAGCGAGTCCCAGCACTACCACATACGAATCGCGCCGGCGCTCGCCCTCCGGCTTGGTTCGTCCATAGAAAAATGTCGCTGACAGATCTATGATCGGCAGCACCGAATCGCGCAGGCGAATCACGTCCCGCTGATTAATCGAGTGAATTTCTTCCCGCGTGATCTTGACCGTCTCGATTACCGAAGCCAGCGGCAAAACGAAAAGCTCTTCGCCGGTGGCAACCAAAAGCCCCTGGACGATTGCCAGCGTCAGCGGCAGCTTGATGACGATCGACGTTCCTGCGCCGCGCTGCGACTCGATTTCGATCAAGCCTTTCAACTTCTCGATATTGGTCCGCACGACGTCCATGCCGACGCCGCGTCCCGACACATCGGAAATCACCTTGGCGGTCGAAAAACCGGGATGGAAGATGAAGGCAAAAATTTCGCGGTCGCTCAGACGCTGGATTTCTTCCGGCGTCCCGAGTTTACGTTCGATCGCCTTTTCGCGAATACGGTCTATGTCAAGTCCGGCGCCGTCATCCGACACCTTTATGACAATATTCGAGCCTTCCTGGCTCGCGACCAGCCTGATCGTGCCCTGCCGCGGTTTGCCGGCGCTTTCGCGCACATCGGGCAGTTCGATTCCATGGTCGACGGCGTTGCGCACCAGGTGCACCAGGGGATCGCCGATCTCCTCGATCACCGACTTGTCGAGTTCCGTCTCTTCACCGTGAATCGTCAGTTCTACGTCCTTGTTCAGTTGCCGCGCCAGGTCGCGGACGACTCGCGGAAACTTGTTGAACACCTTGCCGATCGGCAGCATGCGCATCTTCATCACTGACATCTGCAGCTCAGTGGTAATGAAGTTGATCTGCGTCGCGGCGTGGTTCATCTCGTCGATCAGCGGGTCTCCCTCAAAGTGCGAAGTCGCCTTGGCGGTCAGCTGCAGCAGCGCATTGCGCCCCAGCACCAACTCGCCCATGATATTCATCAAGCTGTCGAGACGGTCGACATCGACGCGTATCGTCTGATCGGCGCCGCGGCGCAATTCAAGCGACGGCCGCCCGGTCGGCACTTCGCCCCCCTTGGGAGCCGCTCCGGCTTCTTCAGCCGGTGTGCCCGCGGACTCGGCAGCGGCATTCCCCGCGTCGCCGTCGCCATCCGGGACTTCGAGATCGCTCTCGGTTGTTTCCTCTGCGGCCTTGGCTGAGGCCCCCTTCGCTTTCTTGCCGCGGCCACCCTTCTTGGCGGGAGCTTTGGCTGCCGACGTTGTCGCTGCAGCGCTTGCGGCCGGAGACTTTCCCTGGTCGATTGCCACCAGCTTGGACTTGACCGCCGCCAGATCAACGCCGGAGTCGGTCCCCTGGCGCACGTCATTGAGCAGCACCTTCAGCGCATCGATCGCTTCAAGCAATACATCCATGACTGCCGAATTGACCTTCAACTCGCCTTTGCGCAGCTTGTTAAGGACATCCTCCATCTTGTGGGTCAACTCGGAAACCTTGTCGAATCCCAGGAATCCCGATGTCCCCTTGATCGTGTGCGCCCCGCGGAAGATTTCGTTGAGCAAGTCAAGATCGTTCGTTCGCTTCTCCAGCTTGACCATGTCTTCGTCAAGCTTGGCGATGATCTCGTCGGCTTCGATCATGAATTCATCGATGATCTCCCGCATTTCATCAAGTGCGACTCCGCTGTCAGCCATGGGTCCCTTACTTTTTGTGCAGTTCGCGGTTCATGTTATCGACGAGTTCGTCGACGGTATCCTGGTTCTTCGCGTCCGTGGAGAAGTGGGCGTTCGGATCGAAAGCGCGTTGCTTCCTGACTTCCGGACCGTCAACCCGTTCGCTGCCGTCGAGCTCCACCAACACGTCGTGCAAGCGTGTCTCAACTTCCTCCAGCATGTGAATTGCGTGGGCGATCTGCTGCGTGGTGATATCCTGAAATTGCAGCGCGTCCATGATCTTGTAGGCGTCGTTCTGATTGCTTTCGGCGCATTCACGAACCTTCTCCACGATTCGCTTCGCCTTGGAGTTGTTCCGGAAGTACGTAGCCGGAAGCGCGCGGCGCAGCTCCTTAAGCTGCACTTCGATTTCGCCTTCCCGCGAAGTGATCGCTTCAACCATATCCAGCACCCGGTGCGCGGCGTCTTCCGTCTGTTGCGTGATCCGCTCCAGTTGTTCGGTCGCCTGCGGCACCTTCTTGCGCGACTCGGTCAGCGGCGCTTGCGCTTGTTTGATCCCCTGGACGATCTGGGCGATCGACTCCGCCAGGTGGCGCAAGTCCGCCTGGATATTCTTCGTCGATTCGCTGGTGGCGAAGAGTGTGCGCATTTCCATCTTACGACCTCCCCGCCGATTTCAAAACCTGTCCGATTTTTTCGCTGAGCGTCTCCGGCGTAAACGGCTTGACGATGTAGTTATTGACACCGGCCTTCATCGCTTCAATGATGTCTTCCTTCACCGATCTCGTGGTCACCATCAGGACCGGCATGTCCTTCAGCTCTTCGCTGCTGCGAATCTGAGTGACAAAGGTCAGCCCGTCCATTTCCGGCATATTCCAATCGGTAATGACGAAATCGTACTTGTCCACTTTCAATTTGGCCAGTGCGTCCTTGCCGTCGCTCGCTTCGGCGACGTCGTTAAAGCCGGCGCGCTTTAACGTGTTGACGATGATCCGCCGCATTGTCGGCGAGTCGTCAACGGCGAGTATCTTTAGTTCAGGCACGTGGTCCTCCTCAACTCTATTTCGTTGCTGCTTTTGTTCGCGGTGATTCGAGCAGGCGCGTCACTTCGGCGAGGAGCGCCGGCGCCTTGAATGGCTTGACCAGGTAGGCGTTGGCGCCCGCCTGGCGGCCCTTCGCTTTGTCTTCTTCGTCCTCTTCCGACGAGAGGATGATGATCGGCACCTTGCGGAATCGTTCGTTTTGACGCAACGTGGCGATCAGTTCGTAACCGTCGATGTTCGGCATGTTGAGGTCGGTAATCACCATATCGACGCCACTCTCGAGATGCGAGACCTTTTCCAGGGCGTCCATCCCGTCGCTGGCTGCGACCACCTCGAATCCGCTGGACTTCAGGGCGAAGGCCACGAATTTGACGATGGTCGGGGAATCGTCGACAACCAGAATCTTGCGACCCATAATCAGGCCTTACCTTTATAAATCATGACGTTTTCTTTCGATTATTGCTGAGCAGTTCCTGGATCTTGCGCAGCTTCTCCATCGTCGCCGCATGCGTCTCGGAACTCGCCTGGCTGCGGGCCGCTGTGACGACGCTTGCCGAGGTCGGCGACGACGGCACCGCCGCCGCTTTCGCCGCCGTGGTCACCGGCACCGCCGCGGGGGTTTCGCGCTCGATCATTCGCGCTGCCGGCTCTTTGTGATAAACCAGCCCGTTCTTGAAATAGAGCAGCTTAAAGGCTTTGCTGATGCCGTGCAGCGACTCGGCGTGGCCGATGAAGAGATATCCCCCCGGTACCAGACTGTTGTAGAAGTCGCGCACGATCTGGCGCTTGACATCGTCCGAGAAGTAAATCGTCACGTTACGACAGAAGACGAAATCGACGTCGGTCATCAGCGCCATGCGTCGTTGGTCGGTGAGGTTTAAATGCCCAAACGTCACCAGCCGCTTGACTATGTCCTTTACGGCATAATTGCCCCCGTCTTGTTGGAAGTATTTGCGCACGATTTCGGGCGGAGTCGTACGTAATGACAACTCGCCGTAGACGCCGGTGCGGGCAGCGTGCAAGACTTGTTCGGAGATATCGTTCGCGACAATCTCGATGTTCCAGCCGCTCAAATCGCCCATGGACTCCAGCAGGATCATGGCGATCGTATACGGCTCTTCGCCGGTCGAGCAGCCCGCCGACCAGATCCGCAGCCGCTTGCGACCCGCCCGCTTCGCCTTCTCCAGCACCAGCGGGAGCACTTCATCCTGGAAACAGGACAGTTGCGGCGGGTTGCGGTAGAACGACGTCTCATTCGTCGTCACCAGGTTCATCAGCATGTTGAATTCCTTCATGCTGGTGTCGTACTTGACTTGGTAGAAATAATCGCGGTGTGTTTTCAGCCCCAGCGTCGCCATGCGCTTGCTCAGGCGGTTCTCGAGCAGGTACTTCTTGTTTTCCGAAAAGTAGATCCCCGACTTCTCATGAATGAAATCGCGGAAGGTCAGAAAGTCTTCCAGGCTGAGTTCTGAGGTTTGCAGCGCTTGATCCAACATGCCGTCGCTTTCCCCTTGAGCCAGATCGCTTTGCGTTATCGCTCGGTCGTTACGACGGCGCGCCGTACCGCCTCGGACAACCGCGGCGCCGGTTCGTCATCACCGTCAATGACCTCAGCGGACAGCGCCGGTGCCGACACGGCGAACTCGGACGTCTCCGCAACGCGGGCAAGGCGAATCTTGCGTCTCCGGTCGCTGCGGCTCAAGTCGGCCAGGCGCTCTTCCAGTTCGCTGACGCGTTCGCGCAATTGGCGAACCTGCTGGCGCTCCGCGTGCCGCTCGACCGCATCATTCATCACGCACTCGATTTCTTTCAGGCGGAACGGTTTGACGACATAGTCGCAGACGCCCAGGCGCATCGCTTCCAGCGCTGTGTCCACCGTCGGATGCGCCGTCATCACGACGATCGAGATGTCACGGCTGAGCCGCTTGATCTGATGGATCAACTCCAGGCCCACCACACCCGGGACGCGCAGGTCCACGAGGGCCACCTGAAACTCCGTGGTTTCCAGCCGGTGCAGGGTCTCGTGCGCCGTCCCCGCCGTATGCACTTCGTAGCCGGCCGTGCTGAAGAGTTCCGCGAGTAGTTCGCGTACAAAGGCTTCGTCGTCAACGATGAGAATTCGCTTATACATATTCCTTCACGGGCGTCGCGGACGGCCGCGGACGATGCTCTTCCGAGGCGGCCCTGACTGTGGCGTAGAGGCGATTGATATTGAAGGGTTTGATTACATAGTCATATACGCGCTTGCGCAGAGCTTCCACCGCCGTCTCGACCGACGGATACCCCGTCATCACGATCACCGGCAGATTCGGGTGCTCGGTCTTGATCTTGTCCACAAAGCTCAGCCCGTCTTCACCATCCATCTTCAGGTCGGTTAGCACGACGTCGAAATCCGCGTTCTTCTCGAGCAACTCCATCGCTTCACTGACATCGTTCGCGGTCATGATGAGACAATCCTTCTCCGCAAAAAAGTCGTAGAGCAGATCGCGGATCAGCAACTCGTCATCGACCACAAGGAGTTTGTACTGGCTCATGGCTTAGCCTCCAGTTCTTTGATCGCCAGCGTCACGGCGCCGACGACATCGGGGTTTTTGTCGCGCACCGAGCCCTTGAGAAACGGCAGGGCCCGCTTGTCGCGCAGGCGCGAGATCGCCTTGGCGGCAGCCACGCGTAACACGTCGTTCTCGCAACCAAGAAACGGTAAGAGATCTTCCAGCGTCGCCGGGTTGGCAATCTGGCCCAGCCCGGAAATCGCGTGGAATCGCACCCAGACGTCGTCGTCGTCGAGCATACAGACGATTTCTTTCCACGACTCCTGGCCCGCGAGCGCGATGATGGCCGCAATCGCCGACTTGCGCACTTCCGGCTCTTCGTCAGTCAGCAAAACGCGGATCTGCGGTACGACCGTAGCATCCGCAATTCGACCCAGCGACTCGACCGCCGACTTGCGAACTTGCGGCTCCGGATGATTGACGGCATCCAGCAACGGCGCGATGACCGCGCTTTCGCCGATCCACCCCAATGCCTGCGCCGCCAAAATCTGCCGGCGCGGCTCTGGGTGCTGAAGGTCGGCGCGAAATCGTTCGATCGCCCCCGGTCCTCCGGAGAGAACCAACGCGCCGAGCGCCGCCTGTTGCACGTCGCTCTGGGCGTCGTCGAGAGCGGCAAATACCTCGTCGATAATCGTTTCGGCGCCGATCCAGCCAATCGCTTTTAATGCCGCACAGCGGACGTGGTACACGGTGTCGTCCATCAGCCGCAACAGCGGATCGATCACGCCGCGATCGCCGATCCGACCGAGAACCAGGGCAACGCGCTCTCTGACCGCGTCATCCGCGTGATCGATTAATCGCACCACCTCGGGCACGAATCGTGAATTCGCGGTGGCCGCGATCGTGTCCAGCAGGTGGCAGGCGATCGACGGGCTCGCATTGCGCAGCGCCTCGGCGATCTTGTCGGTCGCGGCAATGGCGGCCTGGCTCAGCAGGTCCTTGGCGGAAGCGGCCACATCCTCGTCCGGATCTCCAATGGCATCAAGCAGGACATTCACCGAAGCCGGCGCGTCCCACGCTCGCAATTCTTCGAGGGCAAAAAGTTTGGTATCCCGGTCACCCGTGTGAATCGCCCGAATCAGGCATTGTTGCAGCTGGGCGGCCGGCAAATTGTCCAGTATCGAGTGGTCCGTGGCGTGGGCAATCTTGATTAACGCACTTACCGCGGCCTCCTGAAGGGCTTCATTCGGGTTCGCTAACTGCTCGCGCAGATGTGGCTCGACGGCGCGCGTCTTGAGCCGTCCCATCGCTTCAACCGCCGTGAAGACGATTACAGCGTCTTCCGATCGCAGCGCGCGGATCAGCAACGACAACGCCTTCTGGTTGCCGATGGCTCCCAGCGCTTCAACAATTTGCGCGCGGGCGTAAGGATGCTGGTCGTAGGCCTGCATCAACGGCGTCACCGCAGCAGCGTCTTTGATCCGACCCAGAGCTTCGGCTGCCGAACAAACGACATTTTCGTTGGGGTCATTAAGAGCATCAATGAGGACATCCAGGGCGGCGGTATTGCCGATGACCCCGAGCGTGTCGACGGCAAACTTGCGGACATCATGATCCGCCGCAGTCGACTGCTCAGCCAGCGCCTCGATGGCGGCGGCGCCAAACGATGCCAGCACCTCAGAAGCAAGGTTCCGCTGCGAGATTTCGGGACTCGCCAGATATTGGCACAAAAAGTAGGGAGCCGAAGGCGCCCGCCGCGCCACCAGCGCCGCCGCTGCTCGCTCGCGGATACCTTTATCCGGATCTTCGATCGCGGTCACCAGCGCGGCAATCGCGCTGTCGTCGCTGCATTGCGCGAGCAGTTCGATCGCCTCGGCGCGTTCCGCCGGGTCTTGGCTGGTTAATCCGACAATCGCTCGATCAAGTACGCCGTCCTCCAGTGCCATAACGCATGCCCTTTTGCTTAGAGGTTGGCCGAAACCTTCGTCGATGTCATGAAGACATCCTGGGCTTCAGCTTCAGAGTCGAAAATCTCGAAGATGTTCGATAGTTGGGTAATCTCAAAAATCTCGCGGACATAGCTGGCCAGGTTCGATAAAACCAGGCGCCCCTTCGCCAACTTCACTTCCTTGAGAATCGACACCAGCGTTCCCAGGCCCGAGCTATTGATAAAGTCGACCTGCGCCAGGTTCAGAATCAGGTTCTTGCGTCCCTTTTGTACATGCCGCAGCACATCGTCTTTCAGGCTCGAGGAACTGGTGATGTCCAGCCGGCCCTTGAGACTCAGCGTCACGAAGTCCACATGCTCGGTAACTCGAATTTCCATTGACAACCTCCGTCAGTATTCAACTTCGATCGGCGACTTCAGCAACAGCGCGTAGACGCCACTGCAGCTTGAAGCACAGCCCGCCGTCGACCTTTTCCTCTACTTCAAATTTATCGGCATACCCCCGCATGATCGCGAGCCCGCGCCCCGAGGTTTTTTGCGGATCGATCGCCACCAACTCCGTTTTCAGATCAAGTTCCTCGACACGGCCTCTTCCCTGATCCGAGATCTGAAACTCCAGGGTTTCGTCGCTCCAACAGAATTCGAGCCTGATCGACTTGTCGGCGTCGGCATGATTCCCGTGATAGAAGGCATTAGTGAACGCTTCCGAAACGCAGACAGCAAAACGGAACTTCTGCTGCCCCGCCAGTCCGGCAAGCTCAACCACCTCGGCAATCACACCGTAGATCCGGTTGTACTGCGATTCCTGCGAAGGCAGTTCGTAGCACTTCCTACCCGTCATCTGATCTCCACCGCCAGAATCGTCGTGTCGTCAAGCGCGCTCGGGTTGGCGCCGCTGCGGAACCGAACCAGCTCATCCTGAAGCGACTGGGTGATTTGCGACGGACTCGAGGCCCCCTGTTCCTTCATAAACGAAATGACCCTTTGGCGCCCAAAAAGCGCTCCCGCCCGGTTCTCTGCCTCGCTGACTCCGTCAGTATAGAAGAGTATCCGGTCGCCCGGCTTTACCGGCACTATCTCGCTGCGGTATTCGATTTCGGCAAATTGTCCCAGTACGGTTCCCCCGACCCGCCACTCGCTGGCATCCTGCGTGGCCGCACGGTAGTGCAGCGGCGGCAAGTGCCCTGCGTTTACGTAGGCGCAGCGGTGCGCCGCCAGGTCAAAATGTGCGTATGCCAGAGATATGAACATGTTTTCCGACTTGAGCACCTGCTCGCACAGGAATTTGTTCAGATTCGTAATCAGTTGATCGACCGGCAACCCGCGCACGGCTTCCAGGCGAAAGGCCGACCGCACCGCCGCCATCAACAGCGCCGCCGGAACGCCTTTACTGGTAACATCCCCGACGATCACGACAAACTCGCTCTCGGAAAGCCGGATGATGTCGTAATAATCACCGCTCACCTGCCCTGCCGGCACATAAGCCGCCTCGATGCGGGCATGCTCAAATTCGGCCGACGACTCGGGCAGCAGCGTCGCCTGCACCGTCCGCGCCAGGAACAGCTCTTGCTCCAGCTTCTGCGCCACGAGCTTGGCTTCAATCAGGGAGGCATTCTCGATTGCCACCGCCGCAAACCGCACCAACAACGTCAGGCGCAGCTTGTCTTCTTCATTAAACTCGCCGCCGGACGCCTTGTTAACAATCACCATCACGCCGATCTTCTTCTCTTTGGAAATAACCGGAACGGCAATCACCGACTCGATGTGGTGCTGCAGCTTGTCCTCCCCGGCGACCGGGTTTACGACAACCGCCGCGGCCGCTTTCAACGACCATTCAGCGATGTTGTTCCCCTCTTCCGTGCGGATACCGTTGATTGTCGCATCGTCAACACCCCACGACACCCTCGTCTGCAACCGGCCATCCTGACAGAGCATGATGCTGCCGACTTCGCCGGAGACCATCCGGATCGCCATTTCCATCATGGCGGCCAGGACACTCTCCAGATCAATTAGCGACGTGATCATCAGCCCCATTCTGGCGATGTCTTCGAGTTGCGACGCTTGATCTGCCAGCTTGGATTCGAGGTCAAAAAGTCTGCGTTCAAAGAGCCCGATTTGATCTTCAATGCGGGATAACATTTACATACCGATCGTGTCTAAATTCCTTGACCAATTCGTGTTATGCGGATTTCCGCCTGCCTGATTAGGCTATCGGCCTCTCGCGAGGAAACTTGAAGAATGTCTCCGTCTTTGCCGATTACACAGAGCAGAAGTAAGCGCGTCACTGTAATGGAAGGCAGAACCACGACTCTTTCCGGCTGCCGGAGAGCGACCGTTCTGCCCCTGTTTTATGTTGACAGAGCCCGGTTTTCGCCCTTTATTGGCCATAGTAACAATTGAGCGCCCCTTGTCGCTCTTCTACTTACAGGACTCTAATTCGGTCGAGCTTCCGAATGAGTGTCCGGAGGGATCCCTCACGCCCGCACGGCACTCAATGGACGAATTAAGTGACACGATCTTAACTTGAGACTATTCACTGCAAGATACTCTTCTGCGCCCCGTGCGCGGCTAACCCCTTTGCATTCCAACTTCTCTGGAGGATTCATGTTTCGCCTGGTAACGGCTGTCGTGGTCGTGCTTCTGCTTTGCGTCGGATTGACCGCGCAGCAGCGGACCTTCGACTACAAAAATCTGAGCACCGAAGATATTGCCGAACTTAAGCAACTGCGCCACGAGTTCTACGAGGCCAAGTCGCTCGGTAAACAGGAAGCGATTCGCCAGTCGCATTTGCTAAAATCGGTTTATCTCGATGGCAATCAGGCGGACTACGATGTTCGCTACTATGGTATCGACGTCAAGCTCAACTTCACCAACTCCACTATCGAGGGTAAAATCGATTACAAGATGGTCGCCATGGTCAACGGCTTGAACGCCGTCGATCTGAATCTCACCACTCAGCTCGTCGTAGATTCCGTGCGCTTCGGCGGCACTCCGGCGAGCTTCAGTCACAGCGCCAATCTCCTTTCCGTCTCGACGCCGGCGCCTATCAGCCTCAATACTGAGTTCGACTTCACCGTCTACTACCACGGAACGCCGCTCTTCACCAACCAGCAAGGCATGGGCTTTGCCTCGGTCTACGGCAATCAGATGTGCTGGACCAATTGCGAACCCTTCGGATCGCGGAACTGGTGGCCCTGCAAAGATCATCCCGAAGACAAGCCGGACTCTGTGAACATCTATGTCGACTATCCCAGCACCTACAAGGTCATGACCGCAGGCGCAATCGTCACCGATGTCTCCTCCGGAACCGGCCGCAAGCGCATTCACTTCAAGCACAACTACCCGATCGCGACCTACCTCGTAGCCATCACCTGCGCCAATTTCACCGCGTCTACCCAGACTTGGAACTACGAGAGCTATTCCATGCCGGTCTATTCGTATACCGTGCCGAACATCCCCGCGGCAAAAACTTCGTTTGAGACCTGGATGATCCCCGTGCTCAATTCGCTTTCCGACGGCTGGGGCACTTATCCCTTCGCTACCGAGAAAGCCGGGAATGCCCACTACGGCTGGGGCGGCGCTATGGAACATCAGACCTGTTCGTTCTATAACCCCACGTTCTATGATGACTGGGTCATCGCCCACGAAACCGGCCACCAATGGTTCGGCGATATGATCACCTGCCATACCTTCAACCACATCTGGCTCAACGAGGGCTTTGCCTCGTATTCCGAACCGCTTTTCTTCGAAGACATCTATGGATTCAACACCTACAAGGCCTACATGCAGTCGCAGAAATACCTCGGCGGCGGAACGGTCTACGTGGAAAACATCTTCAGCGACGACATTTTCGACAACGACCTGGTCTATGACAAGGGTTCGTGGGTCGTCCACATGCTCCGCGGTGTCCTGGGCGATAGCGTCTTCTTCAATGTTGCCATGCCGGCCTATTACGATTCCGAGTTCAAGTACGCCTCGGCAACGACCCAGGATTTTGCCGATGTGATTTCTGATGCCGTCGGCGAGGACATGAATTGGTTCGTCTCGCAATGGATCTATGGCGAAGGAAGCCCCAACTACCAGATTTCCTACCGCTGCGAACCCGAGGGCGGCGGCTATCGCCTCGCTTATCTGATCAAGCAGGTCCAGACGGGCGGCACCTTCTTCAAAATGCCGATTCGTACCCGCTTCGTGACGACCGGCGGAAACGTCGATACGACCATCTGGAACGAGGGTCCCGTCCAGCTTTACTCGCTCCATTTCGCCGACTCAGTGACGAATGTGATCTTCGATCCCGATGAGTGGATTTTGCGCCAGGTTTCAACCACTCCGTTCCAGATGACAGTCCTGACACTCGACCTGCCGGATGGCGAGATCTCGGTCCCGTATTCGCAGCAGCTCGAAGCTATTGCCGGCACGCCACCCTACAGCTGGATGTTCCTCGGTGGTGACCTCCCCTTCGGACTCGACTTCACCGGCGGTGCGACGGCGACGATTTCCGGCACGCCTACCTACGCCGCGACTTTCTATTTTACGATCTTGTGCCAGGATTCTGCCATTCCGGCGGCAGTGGACACCGTCAGCTATGAATTGACGATTACGCCGCCGCAGAGCGTCGATGGTGACGCCGACAGCAACGGTATCATCACGATCTCCGATGCCGTCTTCTTGATTACCTACATTTTCGGCGGCGGCCCGGCGCCTTCGCCATTGTCGAGCGGCGACGCCGACTGCAACGGTTTGGTCACAATTTCCGACGCGGTCATGCTGATTACTTACGTCTTCGGCGCTGGACCGGTTCCGAATTGTCCGTAGTGCGGCAACTCCCGACTCCAAAACAAACGGGCGAGCTGACATCTTGTCGGCTCGCCCGATTAATTTGCGATCTAATCGCGAAGCTACTTTTTCGCCTTCTTGGCCGGCTTCTTCGCGGTCTTCTTCGCTGGCTTCTTAGCTTTCGTAGCCATCTCTGCTGCCT
Organism: uncultured Ignavibacteria bacterium; assembly: GCA_964584025.1. Classification (GTDB taxonomy): domain Bacteria; phylum Zixibacteria; class MSB-5A5; order CAIYYT01; family CAIYYT01; genus JADJGC01. The sequence continues at coordinate 74,646 of CAZOYE010000015.1, read as the reverse complement.
TTCGTTCGCAAGAGTGCGGTTTGCTTGATCGCGCTCAGAATGACTAAAGAAGAGCGCGATTTCCATTTTACTTATCGTTCGCTCGCGCAACCCACTTTAGCTTTTTTGACCTCGCGCGTGTGAAAAAGTGCTGAGGCGACGTTGGCGAAATCAGCTTTCCACTCGGAGCAATCTCCCGAATTACTGCGCGAGCACAAACAAGCGAGCCGCCATTCCTTCCGGGATAGTGGCTCCATCAAAAAATCAGTTTCGATTTTCTCAGGCCAGCCCGACTGCCAGATCCGGTGAGTCTCCCGACTTCCTCGCCTTACTGCCGATGATTCGCGTGACAGTATCGCGCAGTACCGCCTTGTTTGCCGGCGTCACCAGGCAGGCATCCGCCAGCCAGGTATAGAAATCATTCCAATAGCTATCGTAATCGCAGGAAAGTAGCACCGAAACCCGCGGACTCTGTTGACTCAGCCGGTCCAGCACGCGGTGGCACTCTTCTCCCGGTTCGGCAGAATTCACTATCACGAGGTCGACCCTCTTGTTGCGTTTCAGGAAATCAAACATCCCCTTCTCGGTCGCAACCGGATGCGGAACATATCCCCCCTCCTTGAGCACATCGACGCACTCGCTGCGGAAAGCGTCGTCATGACTGAGGATCAAGATATTTTGCACTGCTTCGACCTCCATGTCGTCCCCGGCTCTGGTTTCTTCTCTGTACTCTTCGCTGCCGGTCGCCGTTGTTGCTTCCGCCTCTGAAACGCGGTTAACGACGTCCTCAAGCATTCACTTGTGTTATACACCTGTAATCTCTTGGCCGCACCTACTCCTGTCGACAAAAACTTTTGTCGAGACTAAAAGCTGACTTCATGGGTGGATTTTGGGGATAGCGCAGCTTTTAGGAGCCCGTTCTGACCTCGCCCAGCCGCCTGGCGAGGAACCGGCGTTCGGTTTCGCTCGCTACCAGATTCAAGGCGGCCTCAAATCCGGCTATCGCCCGGATTCGATCTCCGCATCTCCACGACAGCTCGGCTACCGTGGCATGATACAGGTAGTACCGCTCAAGCTTGCCGGCCACCGAACCACTCTGCAGCAGCTCCAGCCCGGAGTTCGGTCCCTCGATTTCGGCGACCGCAATCGCCCGGTTCAGCTCGTAGACTTCCGACGGGAAGAGTTCGCACAATTGGTCGTAATAGAACCGAATGCCCTGCCAGTCCGTCGCCTCGTAGCTTGGCGCTGCCGCATGAGCAGCTGCGATCCCGGCCTCCAGGTGATACCGACTGAGTTCCGATCCGTCGGCCGCACGTCCCAAGTGCTCCAACCCTTCGTTGATGAGCTGCTGGTCCCAGAGCGTGCGATCCTGGTCTGCCAGGAGCACCAACTCGCTCCGCCGGTCGGTCCGTGCCGGCAAGCGTGCGGATTGCAGGCAGATCAGCGCTGCCAGTGCCCTTACCGTCGGCCGCTCAGCATTCCCCTGGGTAAGCAGAATCCGTGTCAGCCGTAGCGCCTCCGCACACAGTTCGAAGCGGACGAGATTCTCGTGTCCGTGCGCCGAATACCCCTCATTGAATAACAGGTAAATGACGCTCAATACCGAGTCCAGCCGCTCGTCAAGCTGCCGCGTTCCCGGCACCTCGATCTCCGGCGATATCTCGCCCAGCCGCGTCTTTGCCCGGTGAATCCGTTGAGCAATTGTCGCTTCCTCCGCAAAGAAGGCGGCGGCAATCTCGCGGGTGCTCAAACCGCAGACCAGCTTGAGAGTAAGCGCAATCTGTCCTTCCTTCGGGAGTTCCGGATGGCAGCAGGCGCAGATCATCGCCAACTCCCCGTCCGCAATCTCTGCGGCGTATCCCGGAGCAGCCTCTGAGCCTGCAACGCTTTGCTCAGGGACATGGCACTCCTCATACCGCAAGTGCCTCAGCGTATCGATCAGACGGTTGCGTGCGGCAGTGAAAATCCAGGCACCGGGATTGGCCGGGACTCCCTTCAGCGGCCAGACGCGGAGAGCGGCCATCAGCGCGTCCTGAACGGCATCCTCGATCGCGTCCAGGCGCCGTATGCCGAATCGCACGGCGAGGCGCGAAACCGTCGCGCCCCACTGATGGCGAAACAGGTGCCCGACAAGCGCATCCACCTGTTGGCGCTCGGTTTCGCTCATCGCTCTCTTCTCCACAACCGGCAAAGCACAAACGGCTGGCTATTGGTAGTCACTGATCTGACGCACCTCAACCCAACCGCCATTGTTCAAATTGGGACTTTGCGCGGCGATGGCGACCGCCTCCTCATAATCCGCCGCTTCGATGAGGAAATACCCCCCCACGGCATCCTTCGTCTCCACAAACGGCCCGTCGGTGACCCGGTTGCCGGTCTTGGCTACGACGCGGCCATTGCCTTGAAGCTCGTCCCCCGCCTTGAACTTTCCCCTTTCCCGCAAAGACCTGACCCAGGAGATATACTCCTGCACCAACGATTGCATCTCTTCCGGCGATTTGCGGTCGGCTTCGCCCCCGCGAAACAAGAACATGAATTCCGGCATACGCTCTTTCCTCGTTTGCTAAGTTACGTGCCATCGTCCAGCCGAATCCCGGCTGGTGTAGATCAACACTATGACGATTGCACGACCGCTGTCTTGACAACATTACGGCGGTTATTTAACCCCTGTTGCAGGGTCTCACAAAGACTAAGAGCCGTAACGCATAGCGCTACGGCTCCGTCTTTAGAGGAAGACTGAAATCGGATTTCTTAATTACTTAATTTTTCTAATCTTGCCTGATCCGTTGACGCTGCTGTAGATCGCTTCCGGCTTGCCTGTGTAAAGAACATCCCCGCTGCCGTTGACCTCCGCGTCAAGAGACCCTGTCGCCGCCACTCTTGCTGCGCCACTGCCGTTGATCGTCACCGAGACATCACCCGCCGCCAGTTCCGTAGCGTCAACGTCTCCCGAACCGTTTATCTCAATATCGATAAACTCCGAAGTCCCATCGAGGTGCACGTTTCCGGAACCGCTCAGGATAATCCGAAACCTCTTATTGTTCAAGTTATGGACGTCAATGACTCCCGAGCCCTCGGTCATTATCAAATCGAGCGCCGGAACACTCACCTTGATCTGCACGCTGTGGCGCGACGAAAACGATTCTTCTGTATCGATGATCAGCGTCTTGCCGTCAACGTCGGTGCGGATGAAATCAATCAGGTTGTCGTCAAAGCTCAGGCTCACCGCCTGCGTCTTGCCGACCTCGACGATCATCTCCACCGCAAGACTGGTCTCGATGCGGCTGAAGGCCTCGACCGTGCGTTCCTGCGTAACCAGATCACCGCTGCCCTTGGTGCCGCTGCCCCATTTGCCGACACTGTGCTGCCAGTTCTTGGCAAACGCCCCGCCGAATCCCAGCAGCGCCACGGCAATTGCGAAATTGAGAATGTGACGTAGACTCATTTGCGCTCCGTTGCTTAGTTGGCTTGATATACGGAGCCCATTCAGCGAAGGTTGCGAATTTTTCTTACGACAAGATCGGTGCGAGGTGCATCCCGGCAATCAAGTAGTAAATCACTACGTAGCGCAGGCTCCGCGTCGAATAGACGATCGTCGCAAACTGGGCGAACGGCCAGCGTACCGTGCCGGCGTAGATCGTGATCGGGTCCCCGATCACAGGTAGCCAGGAGGCCAGCAGAAACGCGATTCCATAGCGCTTGTGCTTGCGGGCAAAGTCCTCCAATTGACCTTGGTCGAACCGCGTAAAGCGTTCCGTCAGCCACTTCCCGCCGTAACTGCCCACCCAATAGTTGAAAGTCACCCCCGCGCAATTGCCGACCGACGCCAGTGCAATGCACGACCACGGGTCGTATCCGAGATAGATCGCCGTGACGAAGATAACTTCTGAGGATAGCGGTATGATGGTCGCGGATACAAACGACGTCAGGAGTAGCGCAGCGTACATCTCCATAGAAGCAAGTATACTCGATCGGCCCGCGACCGTGCAAGCAGATCAGGCGCGGCGCTACTCTGCCGCTGAGTTCAACTGCAGCCCCACCGGACAATGGTCCGAGCCCATGACGTGCGGCATGATCGCAGCGCCGGTCACGCGGTCCTTCAATTCGCTCGATACATAGAAGTAATCAATCCGCCAGCCGACATTGCGGTCGCGGGCGCGCGTCAATTGATCCCACCAGGTGTATTGCCCCGGCTCCTGGTTGAACACCCGAAACGTGTCGATAAATCCCGCGGCCAGAAACCCGTCGATCCAGGCGCGCTCTTCCGGCAAGAATCCCGAAATCTTTTCGTTCTCCTTCGGACGCGCCAAATCGATCTCCTTGTGCGCGGTATTCACATCGCCACAGACGACCACCGGCTTCCCCTTCTTCACCTGTTTGACCACGTGCTTCTGAAACGCTTCGTAGAACTCCATTTTGTACGCCAACCGCTCTTTCGAGGCTTTGCCATTGGGAAAGTAAACGCAATAGAGCGTGAAGTCAGCATACTCTGCGCAGACAATGCGCCCCTCGTCGTCAAAGCGCGGCTCGCCGATCCCGTACGAAACCGACCGGGGCTTAAGCTTCGTATAGATTACGACCCCGCTGTATCCCTTCTTCACCGTGGAAGACGAGAAAAATGCTTGGTAGCCCGGGATCGCCGTCAATTCCTCGCCGAGTTGCTCCGGCGCGGCCTTCGTTTCCTGCAGACACACGATATCGGCGTTCTCCCCCGCGAACCAATCGAGAAACCCCTTCTTGAGAGCCGCACGAATCCCGTTGACGTTCCACGAAAGCAACTTCAGAGTCTTCATTGATGCTTTATCTCCATCTTAATCTCATGATTCTCACTCACCACGTGCCGCCGGCCCCTCATCTTGGAAAATAACTCGTCGCCAGATTGAATTTCCCCGGCTTGACTAAGAACCCCGGCCGCGAAACCGTGCCGATCACAACACCGTCGGCGTCGACAAATTCAAGTTCGACGTCGTAGCGCCCCGGCCCGAGCGCAAAATCCCCGGCGTAGATTCTTCCGGGCAGCAAACGACTGCAACGCAGGTCGGCGTTTTCCAGCACATCCGTGCCGACATCGACCGCGAACTTCAGCAGCCACTTGCCGACCGCATCCTTGTTGTCTTTGTCGATTTTCGCCTTCACCTCGTGTGCCGCCAGTCCTTTGGCCAGTGCGCGCGCCACTGTCCGCACATAGATCAGTGTTTTCTTGGCCGAAAAGATCTCTGCCGCAACCTTGTTGACATCCTCCAATAGCGCCAGCTCGCCAAACGGCTCGCCGTTCACGCGCACCCTGATCGCTTGCACCTCGCTGCTTCCCGCGGTCATCACTGGAATGGCGAACTTGAAGTAATAGTCCTCGCTGATCGGAACCGGGAAATGCCCGTACTTCGGCCCGTTGTCATCCGCCCCGTCATAGAGAATCTGCACCAGGTCAAGCTGCTTATCGGTGCGCAAGCGCAGCTTCAGATCGTTCTTCACCGGGGACGAACCAACCAGCGCCAACACCGAGATCTGCCCCGTCCCCGAGGCCTGGTAATCCACCGCCGGCATCGGAAAATCGTAGATCTCCGGCTGCGTCACCATCGCCTCTTCCAGCAATTGCCGGTCGATCCGCGCGTCATCCCACTTCTGGTCTGCTGCAAACAGGTGCATGCCCAGATAGCGCGCAAACGCGCTGTTCGCGAAGCGCACCGGCTTCACGTCGTAGTCGAGTTCGACTTGGTTGCTATCATTGGCTTGAGCCGCTCGAAAAGCGTTGGCCGCCTCGAAGTACTTCTGCTCCAGTTGTTGCAGCTTCAAATTCGCGCGCCGGATCTCGACCAGCGCCCCCTCGTTATCCTCCAGCGCCAGGAAATTCAACGCCTTAAACAAGTTGGCGTACAACACTTCGTGATCTTCCCCGGCGTACTCGAGAACGTTGTCGTTGAGAAGTAGCGATGCCGCCGCCCGCGAAATGCTCTTGGTAAACAGCTCCTCCGCTGCCGCCTCGGCGGCGCTTAAGCGCTCCGTGCTCGTTGCAAAGCTGTCCGCGAAGTGATAAGCCAGACCGGAATCGAAAAAGTACAGAAATCTGTCCTTCTCGGCATACTTGCCCTCCTCTTTGGCTCGCTCAATCGCCGCGATCGCGGCCGCGTAATTGCCCGCACGTAAATCCGACTGAATCTCCGTGTAGAATTTTGTCTGCGTCGACAGCGACGAACAGCCGCTGCCCAGCACCGCGACCGCGAACAACAGCAGCGCGGACAGCAGACCGCGCTTCCACCCTCGTAGTTCTACCACTTCGTCGAGCCCTGCGATATCCCTTTCTTGATCTTCTTGGTGCCGATCCACACCTTCAGATTGCTCTCGACGTTGATCAGCTCAAGATCGGTCTGGTAGAACATCACCCGCTTGCCGCCCTCCTGATCCGCGATCGACTTCACCGATCCGACCAGGATGAAGTCGGCGCCGATTTCTTCCCTGAGCTGCTTGCGCGTCTCGGCGGAGGCCCAGTCAATCTGGTCCTGGCGCTCCGAGCGAACGTCCATCCGCTGTTCCGGGGCCGCGACGAAATTGACCTTGCCGGAATTGATCAGCTCCCGCTCGAAATCCTTGGTAAACGTCTCGGTGTCGATATGCTCCGAGCTGTTGTTGCGAATCCGACCCACCGTGATCACCGGCTTGCGGCTGTTGGTGGCGGCGAATTCGTTCGACCAAGGCTTGGCCATGCAATCGGCGATCATCTCCTCCGCGACTAAACGCGCATCGGTATCATTCCAGTTGCCCGAAAGGTCCGTCGTCGTCCCGGCGTCCATTCTCGTGACCTGTTTCGAACTCGAGCAGCCGCCGACGATCAGGGCGGCTAACAGTACCAGTGTGAGTGTTTTCATTCCTTATGACTCCTTTCAATCCTTGTATGCATCTCTCATTTGCCACCGCGGCTCGTTTAGCTGGAAAATCTGTGCTGCTCTTGTCAAAAGCGCAAGCCTCATACACAAAATTAACAATCGCCCGACGGCTCCCGACTCGAGCAATTTGCTCTTCTTTTGCTCCCCGAGCTTTGCCCTATCGTTGATACATTATGTCAATTTTTGTTGCGTTCCAGCCGAGTTACATTATATGCTTATGTTCGATAACACGCAGCCGCAAGGAGGAACTTGAATGCAGATTCGTAGATTCGACGCGCACAAACCCAGCGATGTTCGCCTGTTCGTGCAGGAAATTGCCCGTCTGACCGCCGGCGGACCGATCGGTTCCGCGCAAGCGGAACGGATGATTCAGGAATTGTCGCAAACCCCTGAAGGTCGCGAACTCCTGTCCCGCGCCCGGCAAACCGCCAAGATCGATGCTCAGTCCCTGGGGATCGACTTCAAGAACGTCAAACTTTACACCGATGCCGATCCCTCGGCAGCCAAGAATACGCTGACCGCGCAGGCATTTACCGCCGGCAACGACATCTATCTCAGCGCCAGCACGAACGCCACCAAGGCGAATACGTCGGCGCAATTACTGGCGCACGAGCTGGCGCACGTCGTCCAGCAAACGGCCGGCAAAGGCAAGAAGTAGAACCGGCTGTGCCGGTATCGTGGAATCAGCTCTTCGGCAACTTACCGATCACGATCCCGATTGAGCCGTCTTTCTGACGGTTGAAGACGACTTCGTCGCCGCCAGGGCTCACCTCGGCCCGCGCGTCGTACCACGGACCCGGCGGCTGGGTCAATTGGCGCAGGTCGCTGCCGTCCGGATTCGCCGTAAACAGGCAAAACGCGCCACTTCTTCTTGAAGAAAACAGCACTCGCTCGCTGGCATTGTCCCAACTCGGCCAGCCTTCCCCCTCGTTCGATTTGGTGACATTCGTCGTTTTCCCTGTCGCCAGCTCGAGCACGTAGATTTCGTCGTTCATGCCGCCGAAGGCCCGCAGGTACACCAGCCGTGTGCCGTCTGCCGATAGATGGGCGCAGGTCTCGACGTCGTTCGATGTCGAGAGTCGTTTAACCCTGCCGCCGTCCGGCGCCATCTCAAAGATTGTCAGCCCGTCGCGGACGTCGCGGCTGCTGTTAAAAAGTATCCGATTGCCGTCGTCTGTCCAGTATGGGTGGATATCGCGAGCCGGATGCTTCGTGAGATTCGTAACATCGCTCCCGTCGCTCTTCATCAAGAACACGTCTTCGTTGCCGTCGCGATCGGAAACGAACGCTATCCGCTCATTGTCCGGCGACCAGTCCGCCATGTAATTGTTGAACTCGTCGTTGGTGATGCGCCGCAAGTCCGTGCCGTCGCGCGCGATCGTGTACAACTGCCACTTGCCCGTCTTGTTCGATTGGAATAAGATCCGTTTGCCGTCCTTCGACCAATGCGGGTAGGCGTTCTCGACTCCCGCTTCAAAGATGACCACGCTCAGGCTGTCGCCGCCGGTCAGCGGTAGCGCCGTAACGCCGCGGGAATCCGCAACCAGCATCGTCCACGCAACACTGGCAATTAGCACGGCTCTTATGACTTGGCTCATTTCTGTCATTCCTCCGATCAGTGTCCAATTACAGAAGATATACCGGGGTATGGCCCATAAAGTTGCGTAAGCAATTACGTTCTTGGAAACGGATCGCAACCCGCCCGCCTGCCGCAGGGAGATCCCGGTCGCTCGACGAAACTCTGCGCCGCGGCCTGCTCCGGGAACACGGACTTCAGCGTTTTCCCGCCGTGAAGACGGCACTTGGATCGCCGCGACCCGCCGGAGGTGCCGATCATGTGTACCGATTTTCTCTCTGATTCAAGACCCATTTGGACTTCGTTGCCCCACTTTTATTTTGTTTCTGACCGTTATTTCTTGCGAATTTCCGTTCCAGCGAGTATAACCAGTGGTCAGCATCGGCCGTTCTCCCCGGAAATGTCGATCGATCTGGCAAGCGAAGTGCCCGCGCAGGATGCGTCGCGCCTCGCGACTGGGACTCAAACGCAAGGATTGCAGCGAAACTCGTTACGCTGAGGAGATACCAATGCAAGCAAAAGCCCCGACTGGATCCGCCAGCCCCGGCCAACTCGTCCTCGAAAAAATCGTCGCCCGCCATTCCAAGCCAACGCGCCTTCAAAGCAATTGGCAGCTTATCAATTCGATTATTCCGTACCTCGCCCTGAACGTCCTGATGTACTTCTCGCTGGAGATCAGCTACTGGCTGACGCTCGGCTTGGCCGTCATTGCCGCCGGATTCCTGATTCGCATCTTCATCATTTTCCACGATTGCGGACACGGCTCTTTCTATCGCTCCAAGAAGGCCAACAACTTCTGGGGCGCCGTCACCGGCGTGATTACGTTTACTCCCTACTACACCTGGAAGAAACGCCACGCCGAACACCACGCTACCTCGGGAGATCTCGATCGCCGTGGCGTCGGCGACGTCTGGACCATGACCGTCAAGGAGTATCTCGCCTCGACCAAGGGCCAGCGCGCCTGGTACCGCTTCTATCGCCACCCGCTCGTGCTCTTTGTGCTCGGCCCAATGCAAGTGCTCCTGATCCAGAATCGCCGCATCCTGCCCGGCTCGAACCGCAAGGATGTCATCAGCGTCATGGGCACGAACCTCTCGCTCGCCGTCATTATCACCGTGGTAGCTCTGACGGTTGGCATTAAGGCATATCTTCTCATTCAGATACCGATTATCCTCATCGGACTTTCGCTCGGGATTTGGCTCTTCTATGTGCAGCATCAGTTTGAAGGTGTCTACTGGGAGCGCGGCGATGACTGGGATTTCGTCTCGGCCTCGCTCGAAGGCAGCTCGTACTACAAGCTCCCGAAGGTCTTCCAGTGGTTCTCCGGAAACATCGGCTTCCATCACATTCATCACCTGAACTCGCGTGTGCCGAATTACAATCTCGAACGCTGCCACCGCGAACTGACCCAGGTGCGTCCCGTACCGGAAGTCGGCTTCTTCAAGAGTCTCAAGGCGCTCAATTTCCGCCTCTGGGACGAGGACGGACGCCGCCTCATCGGTTTTCGCGAACTTCGTGAATTGCGCCCGCAATTGGCCGCCGACTGAGACGATCGAACGCACGAATGCCAACGGCGAAATCGCATCTGCGATTTCGCCGTTTCACTTGCTCGCCCTGTTTTGGAGAAAACGGCTACAAACTCAAGCCGAAAATCAAATACGAAATCTCGTCGTTCGGATTGTTGATAAAGCTCACGCTCAGAGGGAACTCCGCTTCCGCCGACAGTTTAAGCGTCCGCGTCACCTTGACGCCGAGATTGATGATCCGAAAATCTCTCGCGCCATAGTAAGCTGGATTCTCTTCGCTGCCGCCCGTGGCACCGAGCCAGATCCCGACGCCGACATCATTGACCTTGGTCGCGTAGTCAATCTGGAAATAGGTGTTCGAACCCGCGTCGTTATAGACGTTAATGTAACCTGAAAGCGTCAGCGGTACGTCCTCCGGTCCGGTCCAGCTGGCTCCTACCTCCACGGTGTGTGCCCCCGCGCCGTCTTCGTCATCGTGATTGTTGAAGTTGAAGAAATCGATACCGGCTGACGGAAAGTAGTAGTCGATTGCAAGCGCCGTGACGTTCCCGCCGTTGCCAAGGCTTGCCGTGTAGCTCGCCCAGGTATCGATCTCGTCAAACGCGTCCGAATACGAGCCCCAGAATCCGCACTTGAACCCCCGGTACTCCAGCTTGGTGGCCGGCTGCACGCTAAACCGGTCGCCGAAATCGAGTCCGCGCCAGTTGTAGCGGCTGACCAGGTCGACATTTGCGCTCAATTGCGCCTCCCCGGCAAAGGCGTTCGATAGACCCCAGAGTGCGAGTGCAATCATCACGATGGCTTTAAGAAGTCTTGAGTTCATATCAATCTCTCCGTTCTCGTTGTTATGCTTGATAGGCGCTCTCACCATGAAGCGCTGCATCCAGGCCAATTTCCTCTTCGCCTTCAGTCGTGCGCACGCGCGTGAATCGGTTGATCACGAGCAGCATCACGTAGGTGAATCCGAACGCGTAGATCGAAGAAACGACGACAGCAACCAACTGCTTCATAAAGAAAGACGCATTGCCTGTAAATAAACCATTAGCGCCCGCCGGATTCACCGTCAAGTCGGCCACCAGGCCCAGCAGTATGATCCCCAGCGCGCCGCCGACTCCGTGCACGCCCCAAACGTCCAACGCATCATCCCAGCCGAGCCGGTTCTTCATGTTGACCGCGAAGTAACAAACAACTCCGGCGGCAATCCCGATGAGAGCCGCGCTCGTCGGCGTCACGAATCCGGCGCAGGGCGTGATCGTCGCCAACCCTGCAACCGCGCCGGTTAGCAGCCCCAAGAACTTCGGCTTTCTCTCGAAGATCCAAGCCAGCAGCATCCACGTCGGCCCGGCAAACGACGCCGCTATATCTGTGTTGAGAAACGCAATGCCGGTGACGGCGTCGACGCGAAGCTCGCTGCCCGCATTGAATCCGTACCAACCAAACCACAAGAGCCCGGTCCCGAGCGCGACCAAAGGAATGCTGTGTGGAACACTATCGCCCACGCGCCGTCGGCCCACATAGAGCACCGACGCCAGGGCCGCCATACCAGCGATGTTGTGCACCGCAATGCCGCCGGCAAAATCCAGCACGCCCCACTTCGCCAAAAGACCGTTGCCCCAGATCATGTGCACGAATGGACAGTAAACGAAGGTCAGCCACGCTATCAGGAAGATCAGGTACGCGCCGAACCGCACACGATTGGAAAACGCGCCCGTAATCAACGCCGGTGTGATAATGGCAAACATCATCTGGTAGGCCATGAAGACGAATTCCGGAATATTCCCTGTCCCGTACGGCGACACCGTATTCAGCGTCACCCCCATGAGAAATGCTTTGTCCAGATTCCCGATGATTCCGCCCTCGCCGCCCGAGAAGCACAGCGAGTAGCCGTAGGCCCACCAGATGATCGTCGTCACCCCCATCGAAACGAAGCTCTGGATCATGATCGTCAGGACGTTCTTCCGTCCGACCAATCCCCCATAGAAGAACGCCAGCCCCGGTGTCATCAACATCACCAGGCTGGTCGCAACGAGCATAAAGCCCGTATTTCCCGTGTCAAACATTCAGTCCTCCGAAGTCTTCCGCCGACGGCGCCAAAGCCACCGGCTCACGAAACTTCCATCCGCTGCGAACATTTGACAATCGGGGGAATCCTGAATCTGGACTGCTTTATCCCTTACACCCGCCTTGGAATCGTGTTGCGCCCGCCTTGCTACTCCAGAGAGATCATCTTCTCCCTGATCGCATACCGCGTCAACTCCGCGACACTCGAAATACCCAGCTTGTCCATCAGCCGCTTGCGGTGTGTCTCGACCGTCTTAGCGCTGATATTGAGCTTCGCCGCCGTCTCCTTGGTGCTGTTGCCCTCAGCCAGTAGCTGCACGACCTCGCGTTCGCGGGTGGTCAGGGCGATGGCGGCATTCGTCTTCCCGACTTCCGACACGGCGATGTAGTCGTCGACAAGAATCCGGGCAATGCGGCTCGGCAGAAAAATCTCCCCGGCGGCGACCGCGCGAATACCGGCAACCAATTCGTCCAATGCCGAATCTTTAAGCAAGTAACCTCGCGCGCCAGCCTTGATCGCCTCTGCCACATAGTCCCGGCCGGAGTGCATCGATAGGATGACGACGCGAGCATTCGAACTCAGCTCCTTCAATCGCCGCAGCGTATCCACGCCGTTCAAGCCCGGCATCGAGATATCGAGCAGGATCACGTCGGGTGATAACTGCTCCGCCAGTTTTAGTGCCGAGAGGCCGTCAACGGCCTCGCCAATAACTTCGATCCCCGGCTGTCGCTCCAATATTGACTTCAGTCCCACGCGAAACAGCCGGTGGTCATCGGCCAACAAGACCCTAATCTTCTTCACCGGCTCTTTCCTGTAAGATTGGCACCTGCAAGCGAACCCGCGTCCCCCGGCCGGGAGCCGAGTCGATCGCAAACTCACCTCCGAGCAGCCTCACGCGCTCCTGAACGCTGAATAAGCCGTACTTGCCGTCGTCCGCAACCTTCAAGCCCGCCCTTCCCGTGTCAAAGCCGCAACCGTCATCGCTAACGACGATATTCACGCCGCCGGCGTCTCCCGACAATCGCAGGTTGACTGTCTTCGCGGCGGCATGTTTGACCACATTTGCCAGCAGTTCCCCGACCGACTTGAAGAGCATCACGGCAATCTTCGTATCGGGCTGCGCCCGGTAGTCATCGCGCTCGACCTTGATCTTGAGTCCATGCTGGCTTGCGAGTTGGCGCGCCCGCCACTCCAGCGCCGCCCCCAACCCGAACTCGTACAGCACCGGCGGGCTGATCTGCACGGTCAGGTCGCGCGTGTAACTGATCGTCTGCTCCAGCAGTTGCATCACTTCGCTAAACGACTCCTCGAAGCCGCAAAAGACCGCATTTCCTTGCAGCTCAGAAAGCCTTAGCCGCATAAACGCCAGCGCCTGGCCGATATGATCGTGCAGGTCGCTCGCAATCTCCCGGCGCTCTTTCGCCTCCGAAAGCGACAATTCCAGCGCCAGCCGCTGCAACTGCTTTTGGTATTCGCGAATCTGCTCTTCCTTGCGCTGCTGCTCCAACACCTGTCGGCGCAATTCAAGGTTTGCCTTCTCCAATTGCTCGGTGCGATCCAACACCTGCACTTCCAGCGATTCTCGCGCTTGCACAAGCGCTTCTGCCGCCAGCCGCTGTTGCACGTGCGCCCGCAGCAACTCGGCAACCGACTCGATCAATTCCCTTTCTTCCGCAAGAAACGGCCCCTCATCCGCCTCAGGACGCGGCTCTCGATAACAGACATCTACTCGCCCCGGAGCCTCCCCTTCAATCTCAAATGGCGCACTCTGCATCCACGCCGACTCGGCATACAACTCAGTGGCGGATGTCAACCCGAGACACTGGATTCGTGCCCCCGTAATCTCCGGGTATTGCCAAGCCCGTGGCAACAACTCGGCAACCTGCCCGAGTACATCTTCAACCGGGCGCTGTTGCCCCTGCAATAGGCGCGCAGTCGCGTGGAGAGCGGTCAGTTCCTTGACTCGTTCTTGAAGCAGATGCAAGGTGCGATTTATGTCTACCAAGGATTCTTCCAGACTCAGCGAAATCGATCAACACGTCGCTTGTGAAAGTTGTAACAAGTCAACCCTAAAAGCAAATGATATCTGTCGGAATTATTGTACAGAAGAGCTCCCCCTTCAATGAGGAGCCCGGGTTAGAAAACTCCAACCCGGACTCAACATACTGCATTGCTCAGCAATGCGTAACAACGGGTGACTACAGTACTACTTTACGTCTGCAGTCGGCGTACAAGCTGAGGCGCCACTGCCCTTGCACGGCATTGGGCACGGCTCACAACTACTTGCGGAAGCAGTCTTCTGCACGGTGGCCGGTCGCTCAACGCAGCACTTGGGAGTGCTGGCGTCGCAGGGTCCGGTACACGGAACCGGGCAATCCGAAGGATCACACGGCACACACGACTGCTCCGTCGATACCACTTCCGTCGTGCCGGCATTCGCAGTGATATACGAGAACGAAACCACCAGTGCCAGGGCGAGAACGCCAAGCAGCGCTAACGCCGAGCGCATGAAAGAAAGAATTCTGCTATTCATCTAAATTCTCCATAGACAAAGTTGTAACCATCTCTCGATCAGACAGACCGAGAACACTTGGATTTGAATGATTTCCTCAAGGGAATTGCTTGGAGAAGAAGTAAGCTCTAAATCCGCAGGACCGTCGTCGCGATGATTTCCGAGGTTTGATCCGACGGCGCCGACACCAGAGAAATCACGGCGCGGTCGGTCGTACGATCGCTGCGAATGATGCTGACAATGACCGGTGCAGCGTCAATATCCTTCAAGAGCCGTACCACCTCGGCGATCGTGACCGACCGTTCCTTGGCCGGGCAGTCGCAGCTCGTGCGCAAGCTATTCTGGACGCCGTAGGCACCGTAGCAGAAGGCCAGCGCATCCACCTCTGGACACGGCGTGGAGCACGATGATTCACAGCACGATTCCTGAACCTCGCCGCAAATCAACTCGCAGACGTCATCCGGACCGATCGTTACACAAACTGCCGGGCAGATCGCCGAGAAGGCGAAGGAAAAGATGCTGTAGAAGAGTATTGTGCAGTAAATCGACAGCGACTTCAAAGGTTACCTCGAATGCTTATTATACGAGGCTCCCGCAATGTGGTTCCCTCTTACTTTTCGTAGACGATCATCAATAGCTCAGATTCAAACATCCGCGCCGGCGAGATCACCAGCTCATCCAGCGGGACCTTTTTGCCAAATCGCTGCTCCAGCTTGGCGGCCACCAGCGGGTCCTTAAGGTTGAACTCCCTCATCCGCTGCGGTGCGCCGATCTCTATCCCGAGAGCCATCCGGTACGCCTTCCACGCCAGCTCCGAGCAATAGAAGCGCTCATCCGACCATTGGAAGAAATGATCGTATCGCTTTCCAGTCATGGCGTCGGACTGGAACCGCAAGCTGTCAATGGCGCTCTCCGTCAGCAGCGAATCCGCCCGCTTCAAACGCTTAACGACGAACTTCCCTCCTTCACCGCGCGCTGCCCACTCTTGCAGCGGCGTGTACTGCACCGGGTCGAGCGCCTCGCATACCATAACTGCCGAGTCGACAACGAACACGATCCCCATGTGGCTATACGGCGACCCGGTGGCGCGCTGAATCGCCACACTTTGCGCCGACCTCGAAGTCTGGAAGATCAAATCACCGCTGCGGGGTTGGTACTCCTGCCCCCGCAAAACTGCACTGCCAAGCAGGCACAACAGCGCGATCGTGCGAATCCACTTCATGCTATAACCACAGCGTCATTTCTTCATGGTCGACGTAACGCCCATCTGGAAGTTTGTACCCGTGCAGATTCAATCCGTTCGTAAAGAATCCCAGCGCCGTATAGAGCGTTCGCGCGCTCGTCTGCGTCACGGCGACGGTCAGGGTAATCATCTCCAGCCCCTCCATCTTGCGGGCCTCGGAGATCACCTGTTCCATCATCGAGCGCGCCAGGCTGTGACCGCGCGCCTCCCTGCGCACGTACACCGCCCAGATCCAGCCGCGATGGCGTTCTTTCGTGAGATCCTCGCGCTTGAACGCCACCGTCGCCATCAATCGTTCGCCGTCGAACGCGCCCAGTACAAATCTCTCGGGAAACACCTCGCACGGCGCCATCCATTCCAGCGCCTGTTCTTCTTTCATCGCAGCCACTTCCTCCGGCGTTTGCCCGAACGCCTCCGGGTGGTTGCGGCACATCTCGCTGCGCAGCTCCTGGAAAGCCCGCACGTCTTCAACCGTAAGTCTTCGAATATTCATACCTGGACGATAGCAACTGCCCGCTGCAAACACAAGTGCCATGCCGTTCTCGCCGGTACCGAAAGCCGGCAATTGACAATCGACTTCGTTCATCTATATTTGATGCATGTCAGATTTGATCAGGACTCTGAACGAAGCTATCGCCCGGCACCTGCGTCCCGATTCTTACCCGCTCGCGATCCGCATGTGCAAATCCGACGAAGAATTGCCGCCGCGCACCAAGCGCCCCGCGCGCGACCTCGGCTACAAATCCGCGATTTGCCAGGCCATCGCCGTTGCCCGGCGCTACGGCTGGGCTATGGCGCTGGGCCACGAGGATGTCTCCTGCCCCCTGGCTAAATCCGCCTTTGGCTTCGAGCCGCTGGTCGAGCACTTCACGGCGGGCTGCTGTTGCGAAGGCATGTATACCGAAACCGCCGCTGCCGGTGCTCGCACTGAAAGCGAGCTGCCCAAATTCTCTTTTCGCGAATACAAGTATTTCCTGACCGCGCCACTCGAACGCACCGCCTTTGATCCGCATGTCGTGTTGGTCTACGGTAACTCGGCTCAAGTCATGCGGCTGCTCTCCGCCTCGCTTTGGAAGTCGGGCGGCTACCTGCACTCGCGCTTTTCTTCGCGCCTCGATTGCGCCGATATCTGTATCGAAACCATGCAAACCGGCAAACCGCAAGTCGTGCTTCCCTGCTACGGCGACCGCCTCTTCGGCGGCACCCAGGATCACGAAATGGCCTTTACTTTCCCCTATTCGCTCGCGCAGGAAATAATCGACGGACTTGAAGGCACCCATCGCGGCGGTATCCGTTATCCCATCCCGGCCTATTTGCGTTTCACCGCTGAATTCCCTGAGAAGTATCAGGAACTTGAGGAGTACTGGAAAAATGAGCGCCCCTGAACTAAATCGTCTAACTGAGGATGATGTCCTCGCGCGCCTGCGCGAAGTTGCTTCTGCCCCCGACTTTAAGAGCCGCCTGCCGCTCGAGGTCGTCCATATCCTCAAGCATAACTACCCGCATTATGACTGGGTCGGAATCTACGTCCTCGATACCCCCGACGAACTCGTGCTCGGCCCGTTTCTTGGCAAACCCTCGCCGCATGTGCGCATCAAGACCGATTCAGGAATCTGCGGCGCGGCGGTGGTTCAAGAATCTACCATCATTGTCGACGACGTGAACGCCGATCCGCGCTACCTGGCTTGCTCGCTCGAGACTAAATCCGAAATCGTCGTTCCGGTCTTCAAGGGCGACAAAGTCGTCGCCGAGATCGACATCGACTCGCACACGCCCGCCGCCTTCACCGACGCCGACCGCCGCTTGCTCGAGCAAGTCGCCGCCATCCTCGCTGTCGCCTACTGAGCAACGTCTTGACGCCGCTCCGCCTGCGATCGCTGGTTTCGCCCCCCTGCAGCAGTGTCGAGATTCGCGGCTTGTCTCAAATGGCTCGGCCCGAAAGTGATCCAGAGCGCGATCGGCGCCGCAACATAACCGACCAGGAGAAAGTACCGCCCGCAAAATCCAAGGAAGCGGTCGTAGAAACCCGGCGGTAGATACAACCGCCGAAACTCAACACTGTCCATGTATGTCAGTTTTTCTTCGGCGGTCTGAAGATACAGGTCGAGTCCCTGGACCAGGAAAACTATCACCGCCCCCAATGCAAAATACGCCAGCTTTTTGCCCCGTTGCCCCCCGAACGGAGTCGCCAGCAGGAGCGCGGCCCACACCGTCAAGCTGAACTGAAACCGCTCTCCGTCCATCGTGAAGCGCAGGCTGCCGCGGCCCGTGCGAGCTGCGACCCGATCCTGAACGTCGAACTCGATACTGCCTTTGACGCACGGATGCACGTACTCGTAGCGGACTTCGTCGCGACTGAGCACGTCGGCTCGCAGGATCCGGTTGGCGGCGCCGGTCAGGAGTTTGCCATAGTGAGGCGTCACCACCAGGAGCCAGACCGGCAGGATCAATATCCAGATCCCTGCCAGCCGCAGGAGGAACTTATACGCCCCGTTCACGGAGCGGTCTCCTGACGACTTTATCGTACCACAACAACCATACCAATCCGCCGAGTACGATGATTACGAATTGCCAAATATGAAGATGAGCCTCCTCAAACAGCTTCTGATCGTAGCCGCTCAAATAGAACAACGTGATCACACGGATCAAATTGATGGCGAACAATATGACCGTCCCGCAGATGGCGCCGACAATTCGCTTTCTCCAGGTCGTCGGAAATGCCACGACCCCTGCGATGAACAAAATCGTCACGTACACCGCGTTGCAGCCCTCGCGAATTGTCACGTTACCTTGTGCGGACGACAGCGACACTCCGTTCACCACAACTTCCCCACCGAGGGCGTTGATCAACGTGCCCGAAGCCTGCGCCGTCCACAAGTTCAGGGGATCAAGCACATATCCGCTGCTCCAATCCGCCACAACCAGGCCGAAACCGACAATTGTTACCGAGAGGAACCGCAGGTACGAAAGTACGACGTCGCGATTGGTCGCCAGCCACCTGCTGATTAACTTCGCGGAGGGGCGGCGTCGCCGCCGCTCCTCCCTGAAATGTTTGCCCTCTTTCACTGGTTAGCTTCAGACACCCACGGCGGGTGTCTGCCTTCTTCTCAGCACGAAGTACGTCATCAACCCGAGCAGTAAAACGCCGAAAACGATCAGCGCCCACTCCGAAAGCGTCGGGATTTCGCTGGAATCAGTCAGAGTGAGATTGCAGCCCGTACTGCAGGAGAAGGTGAACACCATGGTACGCAGCAGCGTTCCGCCCGCGGTGCCCTTGTAGAACCGGAGCACGACACTCCCGGTCCCGCTGGCGGTGTTGCAGGTGACATCGACGCTGCCGCTTCCGCTCGGTCCTGTCAGATTAGTCGGCACGCCTGCCGAAACACAGCCCGTCGCTGTGGCCGTGACCGTGTAGAGCTGGCCGTTGTCACCACCAGTCAGTGAATAATCAATTTCAATCGCGACGTTGTCCCAGGTACCGACGAAATTCTCCACCAGGGCCTCGCCGGCCGCGATCGAGCCGAGCGACAAGACAAGCCATAGGCAAGTGATCAGAAAAACAAATCTTCTCATTTTGCGTCTCCACTTCCATTGAAGTTGCCGGAATTGCGGACTTGGCGGTTCGGACCTCGGCACTCAACCGGCAGAAGTCGTCGAGTTTCCCCGAATCGCACTAGCCTTCCATGGCCAACTCTCCCGGAGGCGATCGCCAATCCGGCAATTCGTAGCGCCGGCGCACCAATGCCGGCATCCAATCAGCCCTCCAGCCTCGTCTCTGGTTTCTATCTCGTCCGCGAAATCGGGTACAGGTCAGGACAATCAGGCAACAAGCGATCGTCAAGAGCAGTGCATACAGTGCTACCGCCAGGGCGATCACGAGCGCCGCATTGGGCAATGAGAAAAACACTTCGGCGCGGTCGCCGAAATGAAAGCCAAAGCGCAGCGGCGCCGTCAGCGTCTCCAGATGATTCTGGCTGACCTCTAACGGCAGCCACAGGAATATCAAGAGAAGTGGCGTTGCCCCAAATACCGACCGCGCCCTGCCAAGCGCCAGCCCGTAGAGCGCGAAGAGCAAGTTCAATACGAGCAGTTCCACGACACAGACGTGCAGTACGCTGCCGGTACGATCGGCGCTGACGACGACAAACGCCGTCGCCAACACAAGACTCATCGCTACCGCGCGGCGCGCCTCCACGACAAGCACCCGCCGAAAAAACGGCAATAACGCGCACAAATGCACGATTGAATAATCCGTCACCGCTTGCGCGACAACCAACAACCAACCGGAGATGGCCGCGCAGACGACATCCTGAAGCCACACCATGCCTGCAGGCATGGGCCCGCGATTCAGCTTCCGCCAGTTTCGCTGCGTGCGATTACAGCCTTTCCACGATGCACAGAATCCTCTTTCCCCCTTTGCTGACTGAATCAAATTGTCTTGCTCCAAGCCGTAAGACACAAATTACCCCAGCCGCCAATCTCGTCTTCCTCCGAGACTGGCTCACCAATTTGAACGCATTGGCCCGGGTAGGTTTAGGTCGGCACAGGCAAATGCACCACTACTTTCTGCGAGGTGCTTGAATCTGTGGTGATGCGCTCGAAGTGAGGATTCGAACGACAACTGTTGTCACGCGCGCTGCGAGCCCCGGTGATATGTAGCACCCTTGCTGACTGCAACTCTGCGTTGATGAACAACCCTGTTGTACGCCTGATGTTGTTAATGTATGCCTATTAGTCCATTTTGTCAAGTCTCGATTGCGCGTTTCTGCTACGAATCCTTTTTCGTCCACCCTGTGACTCCGATGTCCCACCCCGGTAGGGTAGACATTCCTGTCTGCCGTCCCTTGCAGAAAACGACGGACTAGTACGTCCATCCTACCAACGATTCATCGTTGCGTCGGGTCTTCCGTCGAGGCGCCATCGAACTCTCATCATCTCCGACACCTCTGCGCACCGAGACGGGCGACCCGACGCGTAACGTTGGCTTGGCGGGATCGACATTCCTGTCTGCCGTCCCTTGCAGAACACGACAGACAAGAATGTCTATCCTACCAAGGCTCGCGGTTCCGTCCACCCTTCCGTCGCTGTATTTCTCCGTTGATTTCCGCCGCCCTTTACTCCACTGCCTTCATATCGACCAACTCCATGATCCGATTGTACCGCATCATCACCCGAATTGTATCCACCGGCTCACCGTGCTCATAGATGATACTGTCACTCACCTCCGTCCAGCGTTGCCGCCGCGCCACCAGTGCGTCGCGAGAAAAATACTCTGCGCAAAAATGATCCGACTCCCGGCTGCACGCAGCGCGCGGCGCAAACTCCCAGCCGATGCGGATCGCGTCGTACTTGATCCTCTGGACTTCGATTTCCGAGACCACCGAGTGGCTCTTCTCAATCCACAATCCCTGCTCATCGTCGCGATAGGGCCAGTTCTTTCCGGCGCGGCCCGCCGAGGTAAAATACAACCGCTCGTCTCCCGGAGTGCAAGTCAATCGCGACTGAAAGCAGGCGCCGAAATAGTTCTCCGCCTGAAACATCGTGTCGCTGCACAAATCGGTGAAATACACCTCGGTCTCCGCTTGCGTGAAGTATCCCAGCGTTTGCACGGTCTCAACCAAGTCCTCCGGTTCGCCATCTAAGCCCTCCACGTACTGTAGCTTGACGGCCTTTGTTCCACCGGCGACCAGGGTATCCCCGGTGCGGAGCACGACGCGAACCTTTGTCTGCCGCACCGAGGTAAAGACTTCGTCCAGGAACAGAGAATCATAGAAGGCCTGCGAATAATAAAAGTTCCAGCTCGGCTTCGGCTCCAGCCACACCTCTGCCTCAGGCTCAGTTGTCTCGCTGCTCGAACAGGAGAGAAGCAGCGCCTGGAGCACAAGCGCGAAGGCTATTCGTAGATGCCATTTGTCGACCATGCGCCTTCATAAAGCAAAGCGCTCTGCCAAAAGTCAAGCGGCTTATCGCCTTGGATTTGACCGGAACTGAAGCGTCGCAAGCCCCTCCTTTTCCCCCTTGACTCTACTTCCCCACCCCCTTAATTGCCATGCGAAGGGCTTGTAACTAGGAGCGTTTTCATGTCCGACAAATACGACGTCGTCATCATCGGTGGGGGTATCATCGGTTGTTCCATCGCCTTCTATCTCGCCAAAAAGAAGTTCGGCAAAATCGCCGTCGTTGAAAAAGATATGTACCTCGGCAACGGCGCCACCGCCAAGTGCGCCGGCGGCATCCGCGCCCAATTTGGCACCGAGATCAACGTCCGGATGTCGATGCTCTCCGAACGGAAGTTCGAATCATTCAAAGAGGAAACCGGCGCCGATGTCGACTTCGACCAGGTCGGCTACCTCTTTCTGATGACCACCGACGACCACGTCGCCACCTTCCGCAAGCAGTTCGCCATGTGGCAGCGCGTCGGCCACCCGGTCGAATGGCTTTCGCGCGAGCAAGTCAAGGAACTCGTGCCGCCGCTCTTTGTCGACGATGTGCTCGGCGGCACCATCTCGCGCAAAGACGGCATCGGCGATCCGCACCAGTTCACTCAGGGCTACGTCGCCGCCTGCCGGCAGCTCGGCGTGAAGTTCTTCCTTGAACACGAAGCCCTCGGCATCAGCCACTCCGGCGATGTCCTTACCGGCGTCAAGACTTCCAAGGCCGAGTTCGCCACCGACACCGTGGTCAACTGCTCCGGTCCGCACGCCGCCATGGTCTCCGCCTGGCTCGGGATCGATTTGCCCGTCAAGCCGTATAAACGACAGATCGTGACGACCGCGCCGCTCGACTTCATTACCGAGGCGTTTCCCATGGTGGTCGATATCGGCTCCGGTCTCTATACGCACAAGGAATCGGGCGGTCTCCTGCTCGGCTGGGCCGACAAGGATACCCCGGAAGGATTCGATGAATCGGCGCATCCTGACTACACCGAGGCGATCCTGATGAAGGGGCTCGACCGCATACCGCAGCTCGAGACGGCGCAGATTAAGACCGCCTGGGGCGGCCTCTACGACACCACGCCCGATCACCATGCTATCCTGGGGTCGAGCGGCGTTGTCTCAAAATTCTATCAGGCGAACGGATTTTCCGGCCACGGCTTTATGCACGCCCCCGCGGTCGGTATCGTCATGGCCGAATTGCTCTGCGGCGAACCGACCACGATCGATATCTCGGCGCTCTCGCCGCACCGTTTCGCCGACAAATCACTCATCGAAGAAAATACGGTTATCTGACGAAGGATGATTCAGCCAATGACTGATCGCAACTTGAGACTCCCGCTCCCAAGCCCGACCAGCCTCTTCTTTCTGACTGCGATTATTTCACTTTTCGCCGCACTTCCCGTAGCGGCCGCCAATTTCCCGATGCGCCCGCCTTACGAGATCACGGTCGATGCGCCTGATACCAGCGTCGAACTCGTCGCGCGCCTCGAAATCCCGCACAAGGACATGCTCAAGAGCGCGAAAGCCCCGCTGGTTGTCCTGATCCACCAGTTCGGCATGGACGGTTACAAGTGGGGTGTGTTCCCCGAGGAACTTCTGCGCGCCGGATTTGCGTTTCTATCCGTCGACCTGCGCGGCCACGGTCTTTCGATCTACGACCTCAAGTTGCACAAGAATCGACCGCCCTATAGCTATCGCGTCGATGAATTCCAGAAATTCCCTTCCGACATCGGGCTGCTGATACAGGACGCGATCAAGTACCATCTCGAGGCTCTTGATACCAACAAGATTGCCATCATTGGCGCTGCGCTCGGCGCCAACGTCGGCACTCTCTACGCCCAGACCGACCCGCGCGTCAAGTACCTGGCGCTGATCTCCCCCGGACTCGAGCATCAGGGACTGCGCATCGCGCCCGTCCTGCGCGAATTTGACGATCGCCCCATTTTGATCGCCTATTCCCACAAAGATATTTACTCCAGCATAACCGTCGACCTGCTGACCGATGTCATTCCGCGGGAATTCGATATCTTTTTGAGCGAGTCGATGTATGCCGGCAATCGGCTACTCAATGCCGAACCGAGTCTGCAGGGGAAGATTCTTCAGGATTTGCGGAAGTATCTCTTGGAGCAGAAATAACCCGGGCAACTACGCTTTTTCAGCGTCCTTGACGCGGCGTGGCGTATCGACCACGACAACCAAAACGGCGCACAAAATCAGCGCCAACACCGCCAGCCCCACATATCGCATCATCGGATCGGCCATCCACTCCGACAACGCTGCGCTCAGCGTCTCGGGCCGCGTATTCAGTTGCTCGGCTACCGATTCCGATCCGTGGCGAATAAACTGCACAAAAAACCAGTAGGCCATCGCCGCAAACGCTGCGCTCGCGCCAAACACGGCAATTAAGTACCGCGTTACGGTCGCGCCGATCCCCGCCACCGGAAATTCCCCCAGGACCCTCTTGTCAAAATCGGCCGGCAATAAAGCTTTTTCCACCTTCAGAAAGTTGTCGAGCCGGTGCCCGATTGTCATCATGTCCACGCAACGCGGACAAACGTCAAGATGCCCTCGAACGATGACATCCTGTTCCTCGCTGAGCTTTCCCGCCAGGAACTCATTCAATTGCCAGCGGACTTCGCGACACTCGCTCATAGCAGTTCCTCCGGCCGGTATTTGCCGGTGACCGCCTCTTTGAGAGCGCGTTTCCCGCGATGCAGATAGGTCTTTACCGTGCCAATCGGAATCTTCATAATCTCGGCGATTTCGACATACCCCACGCCGCGCAAGTAGAACAAGCGCAGCGCCGTGGCGTAGTGCACCGGCAGCTGCGCCAGCGCCTCCTCAACCACCTTGCCGCAGAACAGCGACTGATACACCTGGTCGGGGTGTGACGCCTGGTCGGCCGCCAGGTACTCGTGCTCGGAGAGCGATACCTGCTCCAGGCGCTTCTTTGTGCGCTCCGCCAAGGCCAGATTCAGCGCGATCCGATACAGCCAGCTCGAAAACTTGGCGTCCCCCCGGAACGATCCGAGGTTTTTGAAGGCCCGAATAAACGCCTCGTAGGTCAGTTCTTCGGAGCGCGACGCATCGTCCAGCATGCGGTTGATCAGCGAAAACACGCGGTCTTTGTGGGCGTTGATCAGCCGCGACATCGCCGGCTGCTCCCCGATGCGGGCGCGTTCGACGAGTTCGCGGTCAAGATCAATTACGGCGGCTTGCATGAGTATATAGACTGTCTTTTCCGAAAAAAGTTGCGTCCTTTGAAACAAATCACGCCCCTGGAGCAGTCTTATTGCCACGAGAAGGAGAAAACATGTGGCGGCTTGACTTAACGGATGTCTTTGGAATGTTGACCGGGATTATTCTCGGCCTCGGTTTCTTTGCCCTCGTCGCATTCCTCGTCTATCTCTTTGTCTACAAGCGAATCAAGATGAACCACGAAATGCGCCTGGAACTGATCAAACAGGGCCGTGATCTGCCCGCCGAAGGCGAACGCTACGGCAGCCTGAAAGCCGGGATCGTCCTCATGGCTGTCGGTGGCGGCTTTTTGCTCGCCATGCTCTTCGAAAGCTACAGTTCAAATGATGATCTGGGCGGAGAGTTGGTGTTGGCTTTTGTTCCGCTCTTGTGTGGACTGGGCCTGGCGGCCTTCCACTTCATCGCTCGCGCCGGTTCCCGCAACGGCAATGGCGGGCAAAGATTGGCGCGCTACTCTTCCGAGTCTTTGGACTCCTGAAGATCGATCATCTTGGTATCGTCGACATAGGTAGTGGTGCGGGCTTCATTGAGCTTCATCAGCTTGCTCACCGCGTCGCGAATCCGCAGGCTGCTCTGCTCGATCAAGCGCAAGCGTTTGATGACGTCCTCGGGCAGCCCTTCGCTCTTCATCAAGACCAATTGCACATTGCCCAGCACAACCGTCAGCGGATTATTGATTTCGTGATTGAGCGTCGCCGTCGTCTCGCGAACCGCATCGAGCCGCGCCGTACGGATCTGCCCCGCTTGTCCCAGGGAATTGCGAATCGCCGCCGCCATCACTTCGATGAACTCCTGTTCCAACGCGATATTGCGCGAACCCGCGCAAATTCCCGAGACCGTCCCCAGCGTTCGTTCACCCGACTTGATGACGTAGGAAAAGATCGACTTGATGCCTTCGTGATTCAGAGTCGAATACAGCGTCTCGATCCCGAACTGCGTTCGAAGCGATCCCAGCATTCGCTCGTCGATGGCGGCCAGCGCCGCGATCAGTCCGGCGTCCCCTTCAGAAATCTCCACCATCGCCTTGCCGGCATCGTCGAGAACCACCAACGATCCTGCCGTCACCTCGAGCGCGTCCAGTGCCGCCACGAGCGCCTCCCGCAGGTAGCGCTCGGCTTCCTTCGGCTCGGTGGGCGCTGTCAAAATCTTGCGCAGCGACTCGTATTTTTGACGATCTCGACTCACCATATTGACCCAACAGCGATGTTCCGCAAACCCTATGCCGATCTTCGCTTACGGCAGCAATAATCGCGCTTACTATGCCACTTTAAGTCCGTGCCGCAATGCTTTGTACAACAATCACATACCAAGCCTGCGCACGCGAGAGTGCACCCCAAATATAGCCTCTTAGCTCGACGGTCGCAAACGAATCTGCAATTCGCTTCGCTTTTGCTGCACTCTTGTCTGCAATTTGCAGCGTATTAGTTAGTCGGGAGGGGGCTTAATTTGTTGTTGACAGCGGCCTTGCCTCCCCTATCTTAAGCGATTTTCTGAGGCTGGAATGTCGGACGATCTTCGTTGTGAATGTGGAGTCTTCGGGATCTTTGGAGTCCCGAACGCTGCCGAACTAACCTATTTCGGCCTCTACGCCTTGCAGCACCGCGGCCAGGAAGCCGCCGGTATCGTCAGCTTCGACGGTGCCACCCTCAACGAAGTCCGCGGGCAGGGTGAAGTCAACGCCGTCTTCAGTCGCCACGACAGATTGTCGGTCCTCAAAGGCGACCGCGCCATCGGGCACAATCGCTACTCCACCGCCGGCGCCTCCGTCATTCGCAACGTCCAACCGCTGGTCATCACCTTTAAGGGACAGAAGATCGCTATTGGCCACAACGGCAACCTGACCAACAATGAACTGCTCAAGAACAAACTCGAGCAAGGCGGCTCAATCTTCCAGACGACCTCGGACACCGAAGTCATCCTCCACCTCATCGCCAAGAGCCGCAAATCGCGCTTGATCGAGGCGATTGCCGATGCTCTCAAGAAAGTCGAAGGCGCCTATTCCCTGCTGTTTCTCACCAAAGACTCAATCATCGCCGCCCGCGATCCGCACGGCTTCCGGCCGCTGGCGCTCGGACGCCTCGGCGATACCTGGGTTGTCGCCAGCGAAACTTGCTCGTTCGATATCATCGGCGCCCAGTATGTCCGCGATGTCAAGCCCGGCGAGCTCATCGAGATCAACGCCGATGGCGTGCGCTCGCACTTCCCGTTCCGCAAGCGCAAGCACGCCTTCTGTATCTTTGAGTTTATCTATTTTGCCCGGCCCGATTCGAAGATTTTCGAAGAGAACGTCGATAAAATTCGCCGCCGTCTCGGCCGCTATTTGGCGCTCCAGCACCCGGCCAACGCCGACATCGTGATCTCCGTGCCCGACTCGTCGAACACTGCCGCCCTCGGCTTTTCAGAACAATCAAAAATTCCCTTCGAATTCGGCCTGATTCGCAATCACTACGTCGGCCGCACCTTTATTGATCCCAAGCAGGACATCCGCGATCTTGACGTGAAAGTCAAATTCAACGCTGTCCGCGGCGTCCTGAAGGACAAAAGCGTCGTCGTCGTCGATGACTCGATCGTTCGCGGTACGACGATGAAGAAGCTCATCAAGATGATCCGCGACGCCGGCGCGCGCGAGATTCACCTGCGCATCTCTTCGCCGCCGATCATTTCGCCCTGTTTCTACGGGATCGACATGCCCACCAAGCAGGAACTGATCGCCGCCAACATGTCGGTCGAAGAAATCGGCAAATACCTCGGTGTCGATACGATCGGCTATCTCTCGATCGACGCGATGCTCTCAATGCACTCGCTGCCCAAGGAAGACTTTTGCGTGGCCTGCTTCTCTGGCAAGTATCCGACCAAGATCGAAAACAAGAACGGCCGCCTGTTGTCGCGCCCCGCCGCAAGCGCTGACGATCCGCGCCGCTCCTTTGCCAAACGCTCCCGTAAGTCGAAAGTAACAGCGTAAGTCGGCGAAAGTCGTCTAATCGACGACTTGGATTCGCGGATTCGACCTCAGTCGGATTCACTCTTAGCGCCAGGTCACAGGGCGCCTCCTAGAACCGAATTATGACCTGATCCCGCGTATCCCGAAATGTCATTGCGAGGAGCGCACTCACACCCCAACACTCGCACGACTTCAGCCGCGACGAAGCAATCTCCATTCGATGACGACACGCCTCTAAATGGTTGTCATTCCGAGGAGCGCACTCACACCCCAACACGCGCACGACCTCAGCCGCGACGAAGCAATCTCGTTCTTGCGATTTCTCGTCTTCCAAGTGATGTCATTGCGAGGAGCGAACGCCCACCTCATCCCTCGCACGGCCCCAACCGCGACGAAGCAATCTCGTTGTAATTCGGAAAACGCCCCTTTACCGCGCCGTAATCGCCGTCAAGCCCTCAAACGGATACCACTGATGCGGAAACACCCCAATCGCAAACACCGCCACCACCGCCACAATCAGCGCCAGCATCAGAAACGCCGGCAACGCCGGAACCGCGAGCGGCTGCACATCCTTGTCCGCCATGAACATCTTCACGATTACGCGTAGGTAGTAGTAGACCGAAATCAGCGAGTTGATCACGGCAATCACAACCAAGACATAATAGCCCTCAGCCAACGCCGCTTTGAACAACACCAGCTTACCCATGAACCCCGCCGTCGGCGGAAATCCCGCCAGCGAAATCATGAACACCAACAACACAACCCCCAAAAACGGTCGCGTTCGCCCCAGTCCATTGTAATCGTTAATCGTCGCCACTTCATCATGAGCGTGGCTCGAATCCACCTGGCTGATAATCATAAACGCCCCGAGATTCGTCACCGCGTAGCACAGAAGATAAAACGCCGCTGCCGAGGCCGCCTCCGCCGTCCCCACCACCAACGCGATCATGATATACCCGGCATGGGCAATCGACGAAAACGCCAGCATGCGCTTGAAATTATCCTGCCGCAACGCCATGATGTTGCCGACGAACATCGTCGCTACCGCCAGCACCCAGAACAGCGGCTCTAATTGCGCCTGGAAATCGTGATATCCGAAACTGAACACGCGCAGCATCGCCGCAAACGCCGCCGCCTTGGGCCCGGCCGACATAAATCCGGTCACCGGTGACGGGGCGCCTTCGTAGGCATCTGCCGCCCACATGTGGAACGGTACCGCGGCGACCTTGAACCCCAACCCGACAATCAACAATGCCGCGCCGATCAATAAAAACGTATCGATCGAGCCGCCTTGCCGGAGTACATTGATTAGATCACTGATTTCAAACGTGCCGGTAACTCCGTAGATAAAGGCAATTCCCAGCACAGTAAACCCTGTCGCAAACGCGCCCAGCAAGAAATACTTGATCGAGGCTTCCGTCGAGCGCAACTGCGTCCGCGCGAATCCTGCGAGCACGTACAGCGAGACCGACATGATTTCCAGTCCGAGAAACATCACCAGCAGGTTCGAAGTCGAAGCCATCACCATCATGCCGTAAGTGGCAAACAGAATCAGCGGGTAAAACTCGCCGTGGTTGTTGTCTTTCTTCTTGAGGTAATCGACTGACATGAAAATCGTCAGGATCCCGGCCACGAGGAAAATCATGTTGAAGAACAGGCTGAAATCGTCGAGAACAAACTGCCCGGCAAACGTGCTCCCGCTTTCTCCAATCTGCTGCGCGCTTAAAATCAACGCAACCGCCAGGCCGATCCAGCTAAAATGCCCGATAAACTCCTGACGTCTCTCCGACACAAACGGCTGCATCAACATCGCCAGTAACGCCGCTATACACACCGTCAACGACGGAGCGATCATCCACCAATCTACCGATTGAATCTGCATCTTATCCCGGTCTTGCACTCCGGGGCGACAACTGCCGCCCGATTAGTATCCTCAGGAACCGCCGAATCCGACCGTTACCTTGCCGTTCTCTACAATCACCGGCACGCGCCTGCTGCCGCCCTGCAAACGTTGCGCTTCTTCCGCGGCCCCCGGAACCGAATGGACATCGATATCTTCAAAATGCACGCCGCGTGCCTTGAGATCCTCGCGCGCCGCCGCGCAATATGGACATCCAACTTTCGTGTAGATCTTCGTTTCGCCCATAATCTATCTCTCCGCCTGTTGAGGCCAATCTGCTTCGTTGCCGGTCTCGTACATCTGCGACATTTGCACCCGTCGCGATTCGCTCTGTTGAATCAAATTGGTCACCGACGGCGCCATCGCCTCAAAAATCGGCTTTGGGTACAAGCCGATCCAGAAGATCAGCACAACCAGCGGCGTCAAGACGCACCACTCGCGCAGATTCAGATCCTTCAGCGATTGATTCTCCGGATTGTCCACCTTGCCCCACACGACTCGTTGGAACATCCACAGCATGTAGGCCGCCCCCAGCACGATGCCAAACGTGGCGATCACGGCGTAGGTGATATTCAATTTGAAAGTGCCGAGCAGAATTACAAACTCCCCGACAAATCCATTAGTTCCGGGCAGACCGATCGAGGAGAGCGTCACGATCATGAAGAACGTCGCAAAGATCGGCATCACCTTGAATAGCCCGCCGAAATCTGCAATCATCCGCGTGTGCCGCCGTTCATAAATCATGCCGACCAGCAAGAACAGCGCGCCAGTCGAAATACCGTGATTCAACATCTGCAGAATCGACCCGCCGACACCCTGGTCGTTGAGCGCCACCATGCCGATCATCACGAATCCCATGTGAGCCACCGACGAAAACGCTACCAGCGACTTGACATCCTTCTGCACCATCGCCACCAGCGCACCGTAAATAATCCCGATCAACGACAGCACAGCGATCGTCGGCAACCAGGCCTCAAAGGCATTCGGGAACATCGGTATGCAATAGCGCAGGAAACCGTAAGTCCCCATCTTCAACAGCACGCCGGCAAGAATCACCGAACCGGCCGTTGGTGCCTGCACGTGCGCGTCGGGAAGCCACGTATGGAATGGAAATACCGGCACCTTGATCAGGAACGCCAGTGCGAACGCAACGAACAGCCAATTCTGCACGTTCGGCCCCAACGCCAGCCGGTAATAGTCCATCAAGGCGAAGGAGTATACGCCGGTGCTGTTGTAGTTGATCATCACCAGCGCGATGATCGCCACCAGCATCAGCAGCGACCCAAACATCGTGAACAGCACGAATTTGATCGCGGCGTAAATCCGATTGATCCCGCCCCAGATACCGATCAGGAAGTACATCGGGATCAGCATCACTTCCCAGAAAATGTAGAACAGGAACAAGTCGAGCGAAACGAACACCCCGATCATCCCGGTCTGCAGGACCAGCAACGAGATCATGAAGCCCTTCAGCCGGTCGTGCACCGCGTTCCAGGCCGACAAGATCGAAATCGGCATCAGGATCGTCGTCAGCATGACCAAAAGCATGCTGATACCGTCGACGCCGAGATTGTAGCTGATCCCCAGCGACTGAATCCACGGGACGTTCACTGTGAACTGCATCGCCGACGTCGTCGCATCAAAATGAATCCAGAGGTGCAACGAGAAGATGAACGTCAGAAGCGTCGTGACCAGCGTGATCACCTTGATCGCCTGCTCCGCTTC
Organism: uncultured Ignavibacteria bacterium; assembly: GCA_964584025.1. GTDB lineage: Bacteria > Zixibacteria > MSB-5A5 > CAIYYT01 > CAIYYT01 > JADJGC01. The sequence continues at coordinate 43,107 of CAZOYE010000015.1, read as the reverse complement.
CTTGCGCACGAACATCAACAGCAGCGCGCCCACCAGCGGGAAAAACGTCACGATTGTCAGAATCGACTGATCCATCTTTACCTATTCAATAGCAAATAACCGATCACGAACACCACACCCGCCAGGAACACGAACGCGTACCCGCGCACCATCCCGGTCTGCACCTTTCGTAAGGCCCCCGAAAACTGGCCGATGACCCACGCCGATCCGTTCACCACTCCATCGATGACGAGTACGTCAAACTTCTGCCACAACGCGTTGGACAAGGCCACACACGGATTGATGAAGACCTTATCGTACAGCTCGTCGATGTAATACTTGTTATAGACCAGCTTGTAGATACCGCCTAACTTCTGCTCCATCACGTCGGTCTCGACGCGATTAAGATAGAGCCGCCGCGCGGTCATAATCGCGATCAAGACCAGCATAATACTGGCGGCAATCAGGCCGTATTCCAGCGCGTGCGAGTGATGCGCTGCCTCGTTGAGCCTCCCGATTTCCTCGCCCCGCGCGAACACCGGATGCAGAAAATGCTCGAACCAGGCGCCGCCGCCCAACACCGCCGGCCAGCCGATCAAACCGCCGATTACCGAAAGCACGGCCAGCACCATCAACGGCACCGTCATCACCTTCGGCGATTCGTGCAGGTGCTCTGCCGTATGGTGATCGTAGCGCGGCTTGCCGTAAAATGTCATGTAAATCAGACGGAACATGTAGAAGGCCGTCAAGCCGGCCGTGAGCACGGCGACCACCCAGAACATCGGCGATCCGAACGGCGATGAGAACGACTTCCACAAAATCTCATCCTTCGAAACGAACCCCGCCAGCGGCGGTATCCCGGCAATCGCCAGCGTCGCTACCATCATCGTCCAAAACGTCGTCGGCATCTTGTCTTTCAATCCGCCCATCTTGCGCATATCCTGCTCGTTGCTCATCCCGTGGATCACTGATCCTGCCCCGAGGAACAACAGCGCCTTAAAGAACGCGTGCGTCATCAGGTGGAACACACCCGCTCCGAAGGCCGCCACACCGCACGCCAGGAACATATAGCCCAGCTGGCTCACCGTCGAGTACGCCAGCACCCGCTTGATATCGTTTTGGAAAAGCCCGATCGTCGCCGCGAATATCGCCGTGAACAGCCCGATCCCGGCCACCACCATCAACGTCGTCGGCGCCATCATGAATAGCACGTTGCAGCGCGCCACCATGTAAACGCCCGCCGTGACCATCGTCGCCGCATGAATCAGCGCCGACACCGGCGTCGGACCTTCCATAGCATCCGGTAACCATACATACAACGGCACCTGCGCCGACTTGCCCGTCGCGCCAAGGAACAACAGCAGCGTTGCCGCCGTCACGATCCCGCCGCCCATCGCGAGCTGCTCCGGTGCCAGGTTCATCACCTCGGCAAAGTTCACACTGCCCAGATGCCAAAACAGCAGGAAGATGCCGAGCGAGAAACCGAAATCGCCGATACGGTTGACGATGAAGGCTTTCTTCCCTGCGTCCGAGGCCGACTTGCGCTCGTACCAGAAGCCGATCAGCAGGTAGGAACAAAGCCCGACCCCTTCCCAGCCCACGTACATCAGGACAAAGTTGTTCGCAAGCACCAGCATCAGCATCGAGCCGGTGAATAAATTCATATAGGTGAAGAAGCGCGTGTAGTCTTTGTCATGCCCCATGTAGCCGATCGAGTAGATATGAATCAAGAAGCCGACGCCGCTGACCACGAGAATCATCACCGACGACAGCGGATCGAGCAGAAAGCCAAAGTCGGCTGTAAAGCTCCCGACCGGGATCCAGGAATAAAGCGACAGCTCAAACGACCGCGCCTCGGCCGGCAGTCCCAACAATTCGATTACGGCATACACCGAGAGCAGAAGCGAGACCAGGACCGATCCGGACGCGACGTAGCCGACCAGTGGCTTCGGCATCCGACGACCTACGAGTCCGTTGATCAAAAAGCCGATCAACGGCATCATCGGTATCAGCCAAATCAAATTCATTTGCCGCTCTCTTCCCGCTCCACTACCACTTCAACAGGTTTAATTCATCGATATTCGCGCTGTCGCGATTGCGAAAGAGCGCGATAATAATCGCCAACCCGACCGCCGCTTCGGCAGCCGCGACGGTCATCACGACAAACACCATTACGTGCCCGCCCATCGCGACCAAATCGCGCGAAAATGCCACCAACATCAGGTTCGCCGCGTTCAGCATCAATTCGATCGACATGAAGATGATCAGCACGTTGCGCGCAATGATCACGCCGAGCATCCCGATTACGAAGATCACTCCGGCGACGATTAAGTACCATTCCAACGGAATCATAGCTACAGCCTCTTCTTCGCCATCACCACCGCGCCGAGCACCGCCACGATCAACAGCACCGAGGTAAGCTCGAACGGATACAGGTACTTCTGGAACAACTCCATACCCACGCCGTGCACCGAGCCGAAGTCTGCCGGCAAACTCGCCAGCGGCGCGCGGGGAACTTCCGATGTGTGGATCACCACCAGCGTCTCAAACAACAGCACCACCGCAAACGCAATCGCCAGCGGCCGGAAGCGCAGCTTGAGATCCTTGCCGAAATCCTCTCGTCGCAGATTCAAAAGCATGATCACAAACAGGAACAGCACCAGGATCGCGCCGGCGTACACGATGACTTGCAGCATCGCCAGGAACGCGGCATTCAGTTTAATGAACAAGATCACCTGCGCGACGAATGACGTCAGCAGGTACATCACCGACGCAATCGGATTGCGCTGGATGATCACGAGGATCGAGGCCGCGATCGCGATCGCGGCGGCTCCGATGAAGATGGCTACTTCCATCAGTGCTGTTGTTGCTCCTGCTGCCAGGCGACTCGCCGCTGCGGCCGCAGAAACTTCACTTCCGACGGCTTCACACGCGGCCACTTCACCAGCAAATCGTCCTTGGTATAGATAAACTTGTCGCGGTGGTCCGCGGCAAACTCGTACTCGCGCCCCAGGAATATCGCCTCCTCCGGGCAGGCTTCTTCGCAGAATCCGCAGAAGATGCAGCGCAGTTCGTTGATCTCGTAAATCCTGGCGTAGCGTTCGCCTTTCTCATTTTCCGCCGGCTCCATATAGATCGCGTCCGCCGGACACGAGGCCGCGCACAGCCCGCAGCAGACGCAGCGCTCGCTGCCGTCCTCGTAACGTTCGAGGAAATGCAGCCCGCGGTAGCGCGGCATCATCGGCTCTTTGACAAACGGATAATTGACGGTCACCGGCTTGCGGAACATCTGCTTGAACACCGTGTACATGCCGATCGGAATCGCGATGAATATCTCTTTGAGCACGCGAAACATCGTCAACCTCCTACAACTGCGCCACCAGCGCGGTAATCAATATGTTCGCCAGCGCCAGCGGAATCAAAACGTACCAGCCAAACTTCATCAACTGGTCATAGCGGAAGCGCGGCAGCGATCCGCGCAGCCAGATATACAGGAACAAGAACGCAAACACCTTGAGGCCAAACCAGATGATCGGCGGTAGGTACGGCCCCTGCCAGCCGCCGAGAAACACCGTCGTCGCCACTGCCGCCACCGTCACCATATTGGCGTATTCGCCCACGAAGAACAGCCCGAAGCGCATCGACGAATACTCGGTGTGATAACCCGCCACCAACTCCGACTCCGCTTCCGGCAGATCGAAGGGCGCGCGGTTCGTCTCCGCGATCGCGCACGTCAAATACAAGAGGAACGCCACCGGCTGCTTGAAAATGTACCAATCAAAGAACGACGACTGCTGTTCGACGATCTCGACCAAATTCAGCGTTCCTGCCAGCATGATCACGCCGATGAAGCTCATCCCCAGGCCGATCTCGTACGAAATCATCTGAGCCGATGAGCGCAATCCTCCCAGCAGCGAAAATTTGCTGTTCGGCGCCCAGCCCGCCATGATGATCCCGTAAATCCCCAGCGACGTTACGGCAAGAATGAAGAGCAGGCCAAGACTAAAATCCGAAACCACCAGGTTGATCTCGCGCCCGAAGATCGTAATCGTGTCGCCAAACGGCACCACTGCGATCGGCAACATCGCCGGGATGAACGCCAGCAGCGGCGCCAGCAGGTACAGCGGCTTGTGCGCGGCTGCCGGCATGAAGTCTTCCTTGAATAGCAGCTTGATCAAATCCGCCACCGGGGTGAGCAAGCCGCGATACCCCGCCGTGTTCGGCCCGATGCGCGATTGCATTCGCGCCAGCACCCGCCGCTCCAGATAGGTCGACCAGGCGCAGGTGATCAGCAGCACGTTGAGCGCCATAAACGACTTGATGAAGGCAACAATCGCAAATTCCAGCATGCTACATCTCGGATATCTTCACGAGATCGAACTTCTCCTTCAATCCCGTCAACAAGTTCGGTTTCAATTCCCCGAAGTTTTCGGGCACCAATACCATTCGGTCCGGCAAACTCGCGGCGATCTTGACCTTGCCGACAATTTTCCCGGTTTTCGATTCGACCTTAACCAGATCGCCGTCGGTGACGTTCAACGCCTTCGCCTCGCGCTCGTTGATCGCTACATACGGTTCGCTCGTAAATTGCATCAGGCTCTCGCTGCGTTCCGTCAATGTACCGCGATGATGATCCGCGTTCTCGATCGCGAGGAAGAACGGATACTCCTTGTCGGGAGTCAACGGGTGATACTCGACCGCTACCAGACCGGCTCTTTCGCCCGCCTGCGCGGTTCTGCTCAAATGTCCATCCTGCCCGTACAGCGCAAATCGTTCCGGCAATCCTCCGAGCGCCTGCCGCATCTCCGCGTAAACCTCAGCGACTTGGGCCTGTCCAAAACTTACGCCAAGCGTATCCGCGAGTTCGTCGATGATCTCGCAGCCCTGACGCGATTGAAAGAGCGGGCTGATCGCGCGCTGCGAGTACTGCACGCGGCCCTCCCAATTCGTGCGCGTCCCTTCGAATTCCGCGAAACTGCAACGCGGTAAAATCACATCCGCCAGCCGCGCCGTATCGGTCATAAAACTGTCGATCACAATCAGCGTCTTGAGCTTCTCCAGGGTTCCCTTGGCGTATTCGCCGTCCGGGAACACGCGCACCGGATCACAATTAAACACGAACCCGCACTCGATCTCGTCTTCGTTGATCGCCTCGAAGATTCCCAGTGTATCTTTGCCGACCGAGTCCGAAATCGGTCCGCGCCACAGATCTTCCAACTTCGCCTTGCTTTCCATGCTGCGACTTGCCGGCAGACGATCGGGCAAAGCGCCCAACATCTCCGCGCCGCGCGTGTTGCTCTCGCCCGGCAGCAGCGCCAGTTTTGCGTTGCGACAGACGCACCGCAGATTGTGCAGCGCCGCCAGTTCTTCATCGCGGAACGGGTATCGTTGGAAATCCGCGCCGGCCAGGATCACGACGTTCTTCGCGTTGACCAGCTGCTCGACAGCCGCCTGCAGGGTCTTGGCGTCCACGCCGGCTATTGTAGCCGTATCTTTCAAGTTCAGCGCCGCATGAGCCTTGCTGAACTCCGCAGTCATCTGGTCGCTAATGCCGAGAGCGGCCTTGTCGAAAGAGGCATTCGCCAGAATCCCGTCGACCAGTCCCAAAAGTGTGAGCACGCCTGTGCCCGGCTGGTGCACCAGGTTGATTGCATCGGTGCGCACCGCCAGGTGTGTCGGCCTCGTGTTGATGATAATCACGCGCGCGTCGCGATAGCGAATCCCGCGCTTGATCCGCAGCGCCGTGATCGGATTCTCGGTGTGAAGGTCGCAGCCGTAGACGACAAACGTATCGGCGTTGTCGATCTCATGATAGCCGCAATCGTCCGCACCAATGCTCTTGCCGCCGACCGTCTCGTTCAGCGCGATACGCCGCTTGCGGTTCAGGCGGTGATCGATGTTGTTCGTGCCGATCACCCGCCGCAGCAGACGCTGGAAGGAATAGATTTCTTCGTTGGTCGAAGTGCCGCCGATCAGTCCGAAAAATCCGCTGCCCGACAATTTCGACTTGTGCTCGGCGACGTGTTTCTTGACAAACTCGATCGCCTCGTCCCAACTCGCTTCCACCAACTGCCCGCCGCGTTTGATCATCGGCGTCTTCAGCCGGTCGTTGCTCTTGACATATTGATAGCCGTAACGGCCGACGTCGCACAAAAACCCGCGGTCGATTGCTTCATTCGGATGGGCCGTGCTGCGGAACAACTTATTGTGGAACGACCATAACGTCATGTTGCAGCCATCCGGACAGAGCGGGCATATCACATTCGCCTGCTTGGTCAACCAGACGCGCACCTTGTAACGCCAGTCGGTATTGGTCAGCGCGCCGACCGGACAATATTCGACCACGTTCCCCGAGTAGAGATTGCGAATCTCGCGTCCCGGCGGCGGCAGAATCTCCGTGTGATACCCGCGCTGATAAGCGCCCAGGTCATCTTCAAAGCACGCCTCGTCGACGATGCGCGTGCAGCGGTAGCAGTGGATGCACCGGTTCTGATTGCGGATAATCTCCGGCCCGATGCGATAATCGTCAAATGTCGATTGCGGATCGTTGATAAATCGATGTTTCGGCTCTTGCAGGCGGCTGTAATCGAGTCCGTACTTGAACGTCACATTCTGCAAATCGCACTCGCCGCCCTTGTCGCAGGTCGGACAATCGAGCGGGTGATGCGCCAGGATAAACTCCAGCACGCCCTGCCGCGCCTTGACCACCTTCGCCGACTCGGTGTGCACGACCATGCCTTCCGTGGCCGGCGTGGCGCAAGCGACCTGAAGCTTCGGAAACTTCTCGATCTCAACCAGGCAGATACGGCACGCGCCGACCGGCACCAACTGCGGATGCCAGCAGAACACGGGAATATCGATCCCCGCCGCGAGCGCAGCCTGAAGCACCGTCTGGCCTTTCACCACCGGCACCGTCTGGTCGTTTACCTTGATCGCAAAGTCGCTCATGGTCTCAGCTTAAAGTTACAGTTCGCCTTGCATTTCTTGTGCTCGATATGATACACGTACTCGTCCTTGAAATGCTTCAGCGTTGTCAGCACCGGCGCCGCCGCGGCGTCGCCGAGTGCGCAGATGGTATTGCCTTCAATGTTGCGCGCAAGATCTTCCAGCGTCGCCAAATCTTCCAGCTTCCCCTGCCCGTGCTCGATCCGGTGTACGATCTCGTACAACCACCCGGTTCCCTGGCGACACGGTGTGCACTTGCCGCACGATTCATGCATATAAAAGTGCGCCAGAATCTCCGCCACCCACACCATGCAGGTGTCCTCGTGCATCACGATCACCCCGCCCGATCCCAGCATCGACCCGGCCGCCTGCACAGACTCAAAATCCAGCGGCGTGTCCAATTGATCCGGCATCAGCACCGGCACCGAAGATCCACCCGGTATGATCGCTTTCAATTTCTTATCATCAAGAATCCCGCCGGCAAAATCATAGATCAACGTCCGCAGCGGTGTACCCAGTTCCAATTCGTAATTGCCCGGCTTCTTCACATGCCCCGACACCGAGAAAATGCGAGTGCCCTTCGATTTCTCAGTCCCCATCGAAGCGTACCACTGCGCGCCTTTCAGGACGATGCGCGGCAAGTTGGCCACCGTCTCGACGTTGTTGACCACCGTCGGACAGGCATAGAGTCCCGAAACCGCCGGGAATGGCGGCTTGATCCGCGACAGTCCCTTCTCGCCTTCCAGCGAAGACAACAGCGCCGTCTCTTCACCGCAGATATAAGCTCCTCCTCCGCGATGCAGCACCATCTCCAGGTCGTATCCCGATCCCAAAATATTCTTGCCGAGATAGCCGCGCTCGTAAGCCTCTTTGATTGCCTTCTCGATTCGCTTCATCGACAGATCGTATTCGCCTCGGACATAGAAAAATGCGATGTGACAGTCGATCGCCTTGGCCGCGATCATCACGCCTTCGATCACCGAGTGTGGATCGTTTTCCATCAACACGCGATCTTTGCAGGTCCCCGGCTCCGATTCGTCGGCGTTGCAGCAGAGGTATTTCGGCTTCGGTGAGTTCACCGGCACGAAGCCCCACTTCATCCCCGTTGGGAATCCCGCGCCGCCGCGACCGCGCAAGCCCGAATCCTTCACCATCTGTACCAGGTCTTCGCGCTTGATTTCCTTGAGCACCTTCGGCCACGCCTGGTAAGCGCCCAATTCCATTGCACGAGCGATATTGTGCAGCTCGGGGTCGTCGATATGTTCAAACAGGACGCGCTTCTGCGCCCCGATGGCGGCATCCATGATCATTTCGCGGCCTTCCACTCGGCAATCAACTTTTCGACCTTCGCGATCGTCAGCGTTTCGTAATACTTGTCATTCACCTGCATCATCGGCGCCGAACAACAGCTGCCGAGGCACTCAACTTCCACGACCGTGAACAATCCGTCCTTTGTCGTCTCGCCCAATTTCGTCCCGAATTTCTTCAGCAGATACTCCGTCAAATGATGCGACCCCATCAGGGCGCAGGAAATATTGCGGCATACCTGGATCAGGTACTTGCCGCGCGGCGCTTTCGGGAACATCGTGTAGAACGAAGCCGCCTCCGCCACTTCGATGAACTTCACTCCCAGCGTCTCGGCGATTTCTTCGTACATCTGATCGTTCAAGTGGCCGTGCTCTTCATAAGCAAAGTGCAGCGCCGGCAGAATCGCCGACTTCACCTTCGGATAGCGTTGTCCCGCTTGTGAAATCTTTAACTTTGTTTCTTGCGACAAAATCATCGATCCACTTCTCCCAACACGATATCAATCGAGCCGATGCAGGCGATCACATCCGCCAGCAAACCGCCGACAGTCAGTTTCGGCAACGCAAAAATATTCACGAAGCTCGGCGGCCGTACCCGCATCCGGTAAGGCTGCGGTGAGCCGTCCGATACCATATAGAAGCCGATCTCACCCTTCGGCGACTCAATCGTAACATACACCTCGCCCTTCGGCGGATGAAATCCTTCCGTCGTCAGCTTGAAATGGTAAATCAGCGCTTCCATCGAATAGAGCGTCTCTTCCTTGGTCGGAAGCACGACGCCCGGCGCTCGCGCGCGGAATCGCCCTTCCGGCATCCCCTCCAGCGCCTGCTCGATGATCCGCAGCGACTGCCGCATCTCTTCCATACGCACTTCGTACCGGCCGAAACAGTCGCAGCGCTCCGAGGTCGGTACTTCAAAATCAAACTTCTCGTAAGACGAGTACGGCTTGGCCTTGCGAATATCGTGCTTCACCCCAGAGGCCCGCAGCAGCGGCCCGGTCACTCCCGACTTGATCGCTTCCTCTTTCGACAATTTGCCGACGCCGATCGTACGGTTGCGCCAGATGCGATTGTTCGTCAGGATATCTTCGTACTCCACCAGATGGCTGCGCACGTTGTCGACCATCTTGCGCACAAGTTCGTTGAAGTCCTCGGGCAGCTCTTCCGCCAGCCCGCCGATTCGGAAATAAGTCGACATCATTCGTTGACCGGAAACGGCTTCGTAAATCTTCAGGATATCTTCCCGCTCCCGAAACGCATAAAGCACCATACTCATCGCGCCGATATCCAGCGCGTGCGTGCCGAGCCACACCAGGTGCGAATTGATTCTCGTCGCTTCCGCCAAGAGTACCCGCGCCCACTGCGCTTTAGGCGGCACTTCGACCCCCAGTAGTTTCTCCACCGCCAGACAATAGCCGAGGTTGTTTGACATCGGCGCCAAGTAATCCATCCGGTCGGTCAGCGGTATCGCCTTATAGTAGAGCTTGGCCTCTGCCGTCTTCTCGATACCGGTGTGCAGATAACCGACTTCCGGCCGGCAACCCACCACCGTCTCGCCGTCGATATCGAGCACAACCCGCAGCACTCCGTGCGTCGCCGGATGTTGCGGTCCGAGATTGATGGTCATCAATTTCTGTTCCATGACTACTTGATGACCTCCGGCGGTTCGTCCTTATTATAGGTGAACTGCGGAACTTCGTAAGTCAGCGGATAATCCTTGCGCAGCGGATGACCCTCGAACTCGTCCCACATCAGGATGCGCCGCAAATCCGGGTGCCCCGTGAAGCGGACGCCGAACATATCATAGACTTCGCGTTCGAGACAATTGGCGGCATCCCAGTCGCCACATAGCGAGGCAATCGACTCACCTTCGCCGACCCGAACTTTGACCCGCACATAATCCTTGATTTCGAAGGAATACAGATGATAGACCACTTCGAAGCGGTCTTTGCGGTCCAGCCAATCTGTGGCGGTGATATCAGAAAGATGTTGGTACTTCAGCCCCGGTTCATCGCGCAAGAAACGCACAACGTTGAGAAGCTCGCTGGTGACAATGCGGAAGGTCAGTTCGTCGAAAGCCGTCGAGGTCTCGAGGATCTTCTCCCCGAACTTCGAAACGACCTTATCCCGGGTGTTGCTATCCATGCAGTATAACGAGCGTCACAACAGATGCGAACTGACCGGCGCAGCGTTACGCGGTCTTCTTCTCTGCGTCCTTAATTCTTGACTGTTTCACCAATTCGTGCAGCTTGACAATTCCGTCAATCAACTGCTCGGGCCGCGGCGGACAGCCGGGCACGTATATATCCACCGGGATGATCTTATCGACTCCCTGCAAAATCGCATAGTTGTTGAATACACCGCCGCACGATGCGCAGGCTCCCATCGAGATCACCCACTTCGGGTTCGGCATCTGTTCGTACAGCCGCTTCACCACCGGCGCCATCTTGTTTGACACCCGCCCGGCGACGATCATCAAATCCGCCTGTCGTGGCGAGGCCCGCATCACTTCCATGCCGAAGCGCGCCATGTCGAACTTGGGGCTGAAGGTCGAAATCATCTCAATCGCGCAACACGCCAGCCCGAATCCAAATGGCCACATCGATTTCGTGCGCCCCCAGTTGATCACCTTCTCAGCGGTCGTCAGAATGATGCCATCAGGCAGTTTTTCTTCTAATCCCACTTCAGTGCTCCTTTCTTCACGATATATACGTACCCTACCAGGAGAATCAGGATGAAAACACCCATCTCTATCAGGCCGAACATCCCCAACTTGTTGTAGGACACCGCCCACGGGTACAGGAACACTGTTTCCAGATCAAAGATTATAAATAGTATCGCGACAAGGAAGAACTTCACGGGAAACCGCTCGCGCGCATCGGTTTTCGTCTCGATACCGCACTCGTAGGCTTGCTCTTTAACCTTACTCGAGGTCCGCCGCCCAAACAGCGACGACCCAAAGAACATCGCCAGTCCAATGATCACGGCCAGAACGAATTGCAGCGCTAACGGGAAGTATATCTCGAAATTGCTCATCCCTCTCCTACCACCGCACCAATTCCTGATGCGTACGCCATTGCCCCAAAGAGTACGCGGAAAGTAGAGATTTTTTTCACAAAGTCAAGATTTTTTAGCTTACTTGGATACCCCTAATCTCTGAACATAGAGCCAGTTTCGACTCCGCAACAAGACTCCGACGTTATTCGCACTCTTCAATCTCAATCAACACTCCCCCCGTCGACTGCGGATGCACAAACGCTACCCGATGTCCTTCCGCACCCAGTCGCGGCCGCTCATCGATCAAGCGAATGCCCTGCTTGCGGAACTCGCTTAACGTCGACTCGATGTCATCAACTTCAAGACAGATATGATGCAACCCTTCGCCGCGCTTCTCCAAGAACTTGGCGACTCCGACATTTCCTTCCGTCGGTTGGATTAGCTCAATCTTCGTCTCGCCGTTCTCGATGAAGCTCACCTTCACCTTTTGATCCGGCACCTCGTGTGCCGCACTCGCCGGCGCGCCCGCAATCAGCGAAAACAACGCCCGCGCCTTCTCAATGTCTTTCACGGCTATCGCAATATGCCGAATCTTCCGTGCCATCCTATCTCCAGTCAATTCCGTTCTCGCAGAATCGAGCCCCGCGTCATTTCCTCCCATTCCCCTCTCGAGAGGGGTGGATCGAGCCCGCCGACTCAACTCGTACTCTCTCTGTACTCGTAATACTTTGCTGACCTGCACTCCTCACAGCATACCAGCGGGCTCGAGACGGGGTGTGTCTTCTTCCACACGCACGCAAACTGTTAAACGACGCTCACGGGTCATTCCAACCTCCGACTCCCGCTCGCCAGTTCCCCCTTAACAAAGGGGGCCAGGGGGTTGTAATCCTCTTCAATTCCTGTACCGCAGTCTGTGGAGCCTCTTGCCTCCAAACAGAGAAGTCTCTCCCCTCTCCTCTTGGGAGAGGGGTCGGGGGTGAGGGTTTTCTACACCATCACGTCCCGTCGAAGCTTTCCCAATCTGAGGGGTCGGGGGTGAGGGTCGTCTACACCACCACGGTCTCTTTATACTCCCCCCACGCCTTCCGCAGCGTATTCGAAATCTCCCCCACCGACGCGTACGCTTCAACGCACTCCAGAATCAACGGAATCAAATTCGCTTTCGTCGCCGCCGCCGCGCTCAATCTCTGCAGTCGCGAATTGACGGCCGCATTATCCCGCTCCGCCTTCACCTTCTTCAGCCGCGCGACCTGTTCTTCCCGCGACTGCTCGCTGATCTTTTGCAGCGGCACCTGAATCTTTTCGTCGGTCTTGAATTTGTTAACCCCGACGATGATCCGTTTCTGCGCTTCCACGTCGAGTTGAAATTCGTAAGCCGAGCGCTGAATCTCGTGCTGGAAAAATCCTTCCTCAATCGCCCGCAGCGATCCGCCCAGTTTGTCGACCCGCTCCAGGTAATCCCGCACATCGCGCTCGATTTCGTCAGTCTTCGCCTCGACAACATAGCTCCCCGCCAACGGATCGATCGATTCCGACATCCCAATCTCGTACCCGATCACCTGCTGTATCCGCAACGCCAGTTGCGCCGAGGCCGCCGTCGGCAGCGCGAGCGCCTCATCGTGCGAATTCGTGTGCAGCGACTGCGTTCCGCCCAAGACGGCCGCCAATGCCTCCAGGGTCGTGCGCACCGTGTTAACTTCCGGCTGCTGCGCCGTTAACGACACACCGGCCGTCTGCGTGTGAAACCGCAACATCAAAGAGCGCGCATCCTTGGCGCCAAATCGCTCCTTCATGATCTTCGCCCAAATCCGCCGCGCCGCGCGAAACTTGGCGACTTCCTCCAGGAGATTCTGCTGAGCGCAGAAGAAAAACGACAGCCGCGGCGCGAATTCATCAACAGCCAAACCCGCGGCGACCGCCTGCGTCACATACTCGGTCGCGTTCGCGAGAGTAAACGCCACCTCTTGAGTCGCCGTCGCTCCGGCTTCGCGAATATGGTAACCGGAAATGGAAATCGTGTTGTATTTCGGGAGGTGATCCTTGGCGTAAGCGAAGATGTCCGTGACCAATCGCATCGACGGCGCCGGCGGATAGATGTAAGTCCCCCGCGCGATGAACTCCTTGAGAATGTCATTCTGCACCGTGCCGGTGATCTGCGCCGGCTTTACGCCCTGCTTGTTCGCGACCGCTATGTACATGCACAATAGAATCGCCGCGGTCGCGTTGATCGTCATCGACGTCGACACCCTATCGAGCGGAATGCCCGCAAACAGCGTCTCGAAATCCGCCAGCGTGTCGATCGCCACGCCCGTCTTGCCCACTTCGCCCATCGCCATCGGATCGTCGGAGTCGTACCCGATCTGCGTTGGCAGGTCGAAGGCAACGCTCAGTCCGGTCTGCCCCTGCGATAACAAGTAGCGGTAGCGTTGATTGGATTCGGCGGCCGTGGCATACCCGGCGTACTGCCGCATCGTCCACAGACGCTCAGTGTACATCGCCGGATACACCCCGCGTGTATAAGGATACTCGCCCGGGTCGCCCAGCTGCGAGTCGTAATCGAATTTTGCGAGATCTTCCGGCCGCAGAAACTTTTTACCCATTTGCCCTGCGCTCAATCCTCGAACGTCACCAGCAACGCGCCTTTTTCCACCGGCTTGCCGACTATGGCTGCAATCTCTTTGATCACGCCGTCACTCGGCGACTTCAGCTCGTTCTCCATTTTCATCGCTTCGACCACCAGCAGCGGCTCGCCCTTCTTGACCGTGCTGCCGACTTCGCGCAGCACTTTCACCACCAGGCCCGGCATCGGCGCATGAAGTTCCTTGCGCGCGGCCCCGGTCGTGACTCCCGCCGCCTTGCGAATCGCCACGAGACGTTGGTCCTCGACCACGCAGCCAAACTCGCGGCCGTGCAGCAGCACATTCGTTTCGCCGTTGTCCCGGAATACTTCGGTATCGTATGCCTTCGCATCGAGCAGCATCAAGAAGCGGTGATCTTCTTTGTCCGAGACGATGCTCGTGCTGAGACTCTTCCCGTCAACGCTAACCGCCACGCCGTCGCCATCCTCGCGGATGTCAATCTCAAATTCCTGCTCACCAATCGTCACGACGTACTTCATCGTTTCCCGCCTTCCAGACGCCGCAAGCCCTCCTCGCGCGCCTGCTGTACCCAGCGGCTCACCGTGGCCGGCTTGTTCTGAATCTGCCTTAAGCGCCGCGAATCATAGTACTGGTACAGCGCTGCGGCGACCGCTGCCGCCTGTAACAGCTCAGCGTCGTGCTCGTCGTTGCGAATGCCATCTGGAAAGTTATCGGCGATGTAAGCCGTTGACAAATCCCCTGCGATCCACGCCGGCATCTGCATCACGGTCTCATGAAATCCAATATTCGTTACCACGCCGGCAATTCGATACTCCGCCAACGCCTGCGCCATGCGCCGAATCGCGTCCTGTCGCGTCGCACCGTAGGTGATGAGCTTCGAAATCAGGGAATCGTAGTAAGGCGAAACCTCGGAGTCCTGCCGCACGCCTGAGTCAACCCTTACACCCGGCCCTGAGGGCTGCCGGTAACTTACAATCCGCCCCGTGCTCGGAATAAATCCATTCACGGCATCTTCGGCACAGATGCGGCACTCAATCGCATGCCCGCGAATTTTGACATCTTCCTGCCGCAGCGACAGCTTCTCACCCGCTGCCAGGCGAATCTGCTCTTCCACCAAATCAATTCCCGTCACCAACTCGGTCACCGGATGCTCAACTTGCAGCCGCGTGTTCACCTCGAGAAAATAAAAGTGCTTGTCCTTGTCGACGAGAAATTCCACCGTCCCGACATTCGCGTAACCGGCCGCTCGCACCGCCGCCACCGCAGTCTCGCCCATTCGCCGCCGCAGATCATCGTCAACAAATACCGACGGTGCTTCTTCGATCAACTTCTGATGACGCCGCTGAATCGAGCATTCGCGCTCGCCCAGATACACCGCGCTGCCATGGACATCGCACGCCACCTGGATTTCGATGTGCCGCGGCCGCACGATGCACTTCTCGACAAACACCCGGTCGTCGCCGAACGCCGAACGCGCTTCATTACCCGAGGCAATCAGCGCCTTTTCCAGCTCATCTTCCGAGTTAACAACGCGCATCCCTTTGCCGCCGCCGCCTGCGACTGCCTTAACAAGCACTGGGTAACCGCACTTTTTTGCCAGCGCCTTCGCCGCCGGCAGATTCGAAGCGTTCACCGGCCCGCCCGGGACCGTCGGCACGCCGTGCTTCTCTGCGAGCTTCCGCGCTTCGAGTTTGTCGCCCAGAAGTCGAATCGCTTCCGGCGGCGGTCCCACGAATGTCATTCCCGATTCGTTGACCAGTTTCGCAAACTGCGCATTTTCCGCCAGAAATCCGTAGCCCGGATGAATCGCGTCCGCTCCGGCTTTCTTCGCGGTTGCGATCAGCCGCTCCATCACCAGATAGCTTTGTGATGCCGGCGCCGGTCCAATCTCGTAAGCCTCATCCGACATCCGCACATGAAGCGCCGAGCGGTCGGCCTCCGAGAAGACGGCGACATTCTTGATCCCCATCAGGCGACATCCGCGCATGATGCGAATCGCAATCTCACCGCGATTGGCAATCAGTATTTTCTTGAACATGCCCATGCAACGGCCGGAATAATACGGAAATGACCTGAAAAGTCAACGAATTCACGCGGAGTCAAAGGCGCGCCGCGCTTTCTGGTTGCGCTTCGCCGCTCAAGTTACTTGTATCCAACCGTGAGGTTTCTGTCGTGACCTTCTGGGTCTTCATCGTCATTGCCGTTCTGGTGGTTGCCGGCGCGATCGTGCGCGGACTTATGGCGCGCAGGCGCGGACACAGCGAGCGATTCTACAACGCTCGTATCGCCTACGCTTTGATCATGGCCGGCGTTATCATCGGCTATTTCGACGCTCGGGATTTGAGCGAACTGCGGAGTCGTCGCGATTGGCCAACCGCCGCCGGCGAGATCATCGAATCAAAGATCACCGGCGAGAAAGCGATCGTGCCGTCGGTCACCTACACGTATGCGGTCGGCGACAACGCCTACACCGCTACCAGCGACCTCGGCACACCAGGCTTCGGTAATGCCGCCAAGCGCCTGAACGCAGCGCAAACCCTGATCGCCGACTATCCCGTTGGAAAAGGCGTGCGCGTCCATTACAACCCCGCCGACCCGCGCGAATCGTACCTGACTACGGCCGTCCCCTGGAACGCCTACATGCGCTACGGTCTCTGGATTTGTGCCCTGCTTTTCGGTCTGTTGATTCAGCACTTCTTTGGATTTAAACGCCGCCAAACGGCTTAATCTTCGTCACCCGGCCGCAGCTCGAACACACCAGGTTGTCGCCGACAAACGCCGGCGAAATCTGCAGTGTGCGACCGCAGCCGCAGCGAAAAGATTCCCACCCCTTGCCGGTGCGTTGGTAACTTTGCGCGTTCGGATCGGCAGCGATGGCTGACACGGCACTGGTGCCGCCGGCTTGAGCTTCCAACGCTGCACCGATTGCTGCCAGCTCCGCTACCGGAATCGAGTTGACGGTGCCGCACCGCGGACACGTGACCGTCTTCTTTGCGAATCCCGGCGGTATCTTCATCTTCAATCCGCAACTGCAATTCAGAAACAAAAAACCATTCACCGCCCGTGCCAAATCGTTGACGCTTCTCTGGTGCGATGCCTGGCTCGCTTTCTCCTCCGCTACGGCCTTGCGCAGCGGCACTGCCTCTTTCTGGTCGAGGGCAGAGACCGGCAGTATCTGTTCGCCCTTCCCCCTTACCTGATTGTAAGCGCTCTGGTATTCGAGATATCCCGATCCGCCGGCAATCGAACGTAAAATCCTAATCCGCTCGGAGATCGGCGGATGTGTGCTCGTCAAGTCCGACAGACGTGCCCCCGCCTTCTTGAGCGGATTGGCGATAAACATCGGTGCGACAGCCTTGTTGACCTTCGGCAAATCATCCGTCGATCCGGCGATCTTCTCCAAGGCCGAGGCCAGGCCTTCCGGGTAGCGCGTCAACCTCACAGCAGTAGCATCCGCCAGGTACTCCCGACGGCGCGAAATCGCGAAGTACAGCAACCGCGCCATGATCGGCGCTAAGATCGCCAGCGCGATGGCGACGATAGCGACGATGGCCGCACCCTGGCCGCCGTTCTTCCCGCGGCTTGATCCGACGCGACGTCCGCGGCTGCTGTAGAACATGCCCCGCAGGAAGACTTCCGAGATGATAACGATCGCCCCCAGCATGACGCCCGCGAAGGTCACGAATTGCACGTCGCGGTTGACGATATGACCCGTTTCGTGCGCCACCACGCCTTGCAACTCGTCGCGATTCAATTTCGAAAGCAATCCCGCCGTCACGGCAACCGAGCTTTCCTCCGGCTTCATTCCTGTGGCGAACGCATTCAGCGCCGGGCTGTCGATCATGTAGACCTTCGGCATCTTCGGCAGCGCCGCCGCGATTTTCATCTCCTCGACAACGTTAAACAGCTGCGGGTGAATGTCGGGCGTAACTTCTTTGGCGCCGACGGAGTTCAGCACGATCGACGAACCGCCGAAATAGCTGATCAGCGACAGCACCAGCCACACCATTCCGGCGATGACGATGCCGCCAACCCCGCCGTTCGGAGGCGCATACGCCGCGCCGATCGTGTACCCCAGTGCGAGCAGAATCGCCCCCATCAGGAGAAACAGCAGCCACGACCGCCGCCGGTTCTGTGCAATCAGTTCCCACATAGTCTCCGCCTATTCCCGTCGCTGCACTTGTGATTGAGGGAGAAACTTAACTTCTCCCCTCTCCCCCTGGGAGAGGGGTCGGGGGTGAGGGCATCATCTTTTACCGTCTCCCCCTACGAAAAATCCACCTTCGGCGTCTTGCGCTCGGCGGCATCCTCAATCTGGAAAAACTCGCTTTGCTGAAATCCGAACATACCCGCAATCACGTTTGAGGGAAACATCTGCGTCTTGTTGTTATAAGTCATGACCGAATCGTTGTAGGCCTGCCGGCTGAAGGCGATCTTGTTCTCCGTCGACGTCAGTTCTTCCTGCAAGGCGAGGAAATTCTGATTCGCCTTCAAGTCGGGATAGTTTTCGACCACCAGCATGAACTTGCTGATCGCGCCGCTCAGTGCGCCTTCCGCCTGCGCCTTCTCACCCACCGTCCCGGCGCCCATGGCGCGGCTCCGCGCATCCGTGATCGCCTGGAGCGTCTCACGCTCATGCTTCATGTAACCCTTCGCGGTCTCGACCAGGTTCGGAATCAGGTCGTGACGCCGTTTCAACTGCACGTCGATCTGCGACCAGGCATTCTTCACGGCATTGCGCAAACCGACCAAACCGTTGTAAATGCCGACGATCCAAACCGCGATCAGCACCAGTAATCCGATGAAGATCAAGAATCCAATCATGACCAACTTCCTTTCGATTTACCGTAATCTTAACACAATTCTAACATTGAACTAATCTGTCCATCAACTGCCCCGGCGTATTATCGCTCAAACACGGAGCGTAGCCGTGTGGCAATCTTTGAATGGAGAGAACGATCAAGTCGCTGGATAACACTGTGCAGTTCGCCGCGATCAAACCACAAACCATGACCTCTTTGACAGCGATCAAGGACGGGGCCCGCAGCGTCGGCGAAACCGACCAGCTCCATTTTTCTGTCGCAAATCGGGCAGCGGCGCTGGCTGGCGCTTTGAGTAAGCGCGTCCTTCAACAAATCAAGCTTGGTTTCGGCGGCGCCTTCATCCGACAGCAGCAACGCCAGTTCCCCGCTGTCGAGCCAGACGCCCCGGCAGGCGAGACAATGATCGACCTCGAACTCGTCGAACTCGATCGTGATCATAATTTCGGAGCAACCGGGGCATTTCATAATCGGCAGTATTATACGGCACTCTGTTTCTGTAGATACATAAATTTCGCGCATAACATCGACGCACGGCAAACTCTCAATACAAAGCAAACCACCCGCAGGGTGATTGGAGGTCCGGCTATCGCAAGCTCTTTTTCTTCATCCAGAATCAGGTAATGTCCAATAGGTAAGGTAAGGATCCATTTTCAGGCGTAGATGGAGGATTCGCATGAAGCGAATAATCAGTTTTGTCAGTCTCTGCACTTTCGTCCTCGTGGCGTTTTCGTCACTTTCAGCCGAGACGTCGGAGGACAGCCTCAAGGCCGCTCTTTTGGAGCTGCGCGACCGCGTCGACGGCATGACCGAAACCGTGGCGCTCGCCACCACCGACATCGCAATTCTCAAGAAACTCAAAGCCTCCGGCTATCTGCAAATGCGCTTTGAGTACAATGACACCTCGCGCTCCGGCGTGGCCGGCGGCTATGATGCCACCAAAAATCTCAACGCGAACAATTTTTACATTCGCCGCGGCCGCATCAAGTTCACCTTTCAGCCCAGCGACTGGACGCGCTATGTGATCTACTTCGACGGCTCGCGCAACTCGATCTCGATGAAAGAGGCCTACCTCGAACTCGACAAGTTTCATCGCCAGCACATCTTCCGCCTCACCGCTGGCCAGTTCAATTATCCCTTTGGCTATGAAATTGAATTGTCGTCGTCCGTGCGCGATTTTCCCGAGCGTAGCCTCGCCGAGAATCGCCTCTTCCGCGGCGAGCGCGATCGTGGCCTCAACTTCACCTGGATTGCGCCGCGCTATATCACGGCCAACCTCGGCGTGTTCCAGGGTTACGGCATCGAGAATTCCACTTTCACCTGGTTCGATCCGACCAAGCAGAAAGACCTGATCGGCCGCGTCAAGAGCACATTCGGCATGGTTGATGTCGGTGTCTCCGGATACTGGGGTGAAACGTATACGCCCGGTTCGGCGCCGGTCGCGGAAGTCCCCGGTCGCACCGTCTGGTACGATGCCAACAACAACGGTGTCATCGACGCCGGTGAGACAACGACCACTCCGCCGGTAGCGGCCAAGGCCGCAACCGCAGCGGTTGAAAAAGACAAGATTCGCTACGGTCTCGATGCCCAGGCATACTTTGACGTCTTGCCAGTGGGCGGATCGAGCGCGCGCGTCGAATTCTATTATGCCGAAGATTACGCCAGCAGCGCCGCCGACCTGTCCGCGGTGAGCAAAGGCTGGTACCTGTGGCTTTCGCAGAGTATCGGCACCAAATTTGGCGCCGCGCTCCGCTACGATTTCTTCGATCCCAACGTCCATAACGACTACAAAACCGTCAGCGCCTCGACAACCAACGACGCGGTGGGAACCCTCTCCATGGTCTTGCATTACTATTGGGACGGCAATGTACGCATCTCGGCGGCCTACGATATGCCGCGCCAACTCGAGGACGGCTCGATGTTTTCCAAGTACGACAAGGACGTCAAAGACAATCGCTTCACCCTGCAATTCCAGTTCGTGATCTAAGAGGAATCGAAGGAGATCAAAATGCACAAACTATTGACCTATACCAAGATCATCATCTTCGCGGCTCTGCTGGCCTGCACCATCTTTGCCATCGCCGGCGCCGCAGAACGCATTACCGTCAAAGGCTCGGATACGATGGTCATTCTCGGCCAGCGCTGGGCTGAAACCTACATGGGCCTGCATCCCGAGACCGTCATCCAGGTCACCGGCGGCGGTTCCGGTGTTGGCTTTGCCGCGCTGATCAACGGCACCACCGACATTTGCGAGGCCTCGCGCCCGATCAAACCAAAAGAGCAGCAGAGCCTCAAGAGTCGCTTCAATTCCACCGGCGTGGAAATCCCCGTCGCGCGCGATGGTCTGACCGTCTATTTGCACGAGGCCAATCCCGTGAAGGAAATGACAATGAAGCAGCTCGCCGCTATCTACATGGGCGAAATCACGAACTGGAAGGAACTCGGCGGCAACGACGCGCGCATCATCGTCTACGGCCGCGAAAACAGCTCCGGCACTTACGTGTACTTCAAAGATGTCGTCCTGCTCGGTGAGGACTTTGCGCCGCAGGTGCAGACGCTGCCCGGCACCGCTGCGATCGTGAACGCGGTCGCCAAGGACGAAAACGGCATCGGCTACGGCGGTGCTGCCTACGCCAAGGGTGTCGTCTATTGCGCCATGAAAGCTGATGAAAACTCCCCGGCGTACTTGCCCGATCTCGAGCACGTCCGCAGCGGCGCTTATCCGCTTTCGCGCTTCCTTTTCTGGTATCTGCGCACCAAGCCGAAAGGCGAAATGAAGAACTTCGTTGACTTCGTCCTTTCTGATGAGGGTCAGAAAGTCGTCACCGAAGTCGGCTATTTCCCGGTCAAGTAGCCCCGCTGCCACATTCTGAGACTTAACCCCGCCGTGGACTCCGCGGCGGGGTTTGCTTTTTTTACATTTTACTTGATGTTCCGCTCTCCGCCGCATTTGTATAACGGATGCTGATTCAAGGCTCGCCTTTTGTCAAAACCACTGTGAGGTTGCCATGCCACGTCCAAGGATAAGCTCAATTCTCATCACTGTCATCGTTGCTCTGTCACTTCTCGGAATAACAAGCTCCTGCTCCGATGACGAGTGTACTCTCAACTGCAACGGCGATCTGCGCTTTCCGCTGGCGCTCGGCTATAGCTGGCAGTATGATCTGATTCGCGAAAAAGTCAATTTCCGCCCCGACAGCGACTCGAACACCTTCCGCCCACTCGATTCGCTTATAACATGGGTCGTGACGATGACAATCACCAACGTCGATACCGTCGACGGAATGTACCTCGCCTATGAATTCCATGAGGTTGTCTCTGACGCCGACACCCTCATTTCTGAAGCTTATACCTGGTATGCCAATTACGGCGACGGCTTCTACTCTTTCCCCGATCTCGGCTCCGGGCCGGGGCTCTCAATCTTCACGCTTAAGGCAGCCGGCGGCCAGTCGCCGCGTGATCTGCGTTCATACAAGGTTCTTGAGTATCCGCTGCGGGAAGGCATCCAATGGGAGTTCTCTAACGAGTATGAAGACTTCGGCTCGATCCTTAAGTATGTCATCGGTATCGGCGAGCAAACCGTTCCAGCCGGCAATTACGAATGTTATGCGGTCGGCTGGATCTGGGAGAACATCGCTACGGTAACGCGAACGAGCTACTACGCTGATGCCGGATTGATCCGGGTCCGAACCGTTCATAAGGATCTCGAAGAGACCGGTGACCTGCACTATGGCCAACCCGACGGTAAGTATGACGTTATCGAGGAATTTCGACTAAGAAGATCGCCGTTTTGAGCCCCAACCTGCTGATTCTCCCCCTCTTAGCGTTAAAACTACTTGCGCAATTGTCCTCATTCCCCTAAGATTGTGTTGGTATGCTTAGTAACTACTCACGCAAGGTTTGGCTGATTCTTGTGCTCTTGGCGGCGTTTCCCGGGGCGGCTTACAGCGAATTGGACTACGCTCAGTTGCGGCTATTCGGCTACTTTCAGACCTCTTACACCACGGCCAAGGACCAGGACTCGGAGGACACCGATAAGTCGTTCAGCATGCAGCAGCTTAACATGTTTCTGCAGCGCGACTTGTCCAACCGCGTGACGGCTTTTGCCAACTTCGAATTTCTCAATAACTACTCCTCTAGCCATCAGTGGGGCTCCCTGGCGGTTGAAGAGGCCTGGGTGAAATGGCATCTGAACCCGCGCTTCAACCTTCGAGTAGGACTTCAAACTCCGACATTCAACTATTTGAACGACATCAAGAATCGCACGCCGCTCCTGGCGTATGTCATTCGCCCGCTCGTTTACGAATCCTCGTTCAATGAGATCATTCGCACTGAAGAGTATTTGCCGGCGCGCGCCTATGTCCAAGTCTACGGGTATTTCCCTGCGCCCAATTCAAAAATCGAATATGCCGCGTACCTCGGGAACAGCCCCAACATCAATTCCGACCCGGAGAACGGCCAGACCGGCGTCGACACGACATCGAGCTATCTCGTCGGCGGGCGCCTCGGCTTGCGCTCGGGGGAGTTCAATCTCGGCTTTTCGGCGACCTACGACAAGTACAACTTCTCGAAGGAAGTCGGAACGTTGGTCGACGATCAGAGCCTCTTCGCCAGTGTACCACGCGTGCGAGTGGGCGGCGACTTCCGCTACGCTATCGGCAAGTTCGCCGTCGAGAGCGAATTTATTCGCGTCAACTACGATGAGAAGGATTCCGACTTCAGCGTTGACATGCGCTTCTACTACGGCACGCTTTATTTTGAACCGGTTCCCAAGCTCAAGGTCTACGGGACATACTGGTACGTGAAGGAGAAGTTCTTCGGTGTTGAGGAGGAAATTGGCTTTGGCGGCGTCTTTAAGTCGTTCTTCGATGTCGATTATTTTTTCACGGCCATCGGCGGCGGCGTCTCCTATAACTTCAGCGATGACGTCGTCATTAAGCTGCAGGCCGCGCCGGTGCACCAGGAAATCGAGGAGCCGGACCGCAAAGTCGAGAGCGACTTCAACTACTTGGCATTGGGATTGTCAGTAATGCTCTAAAGTTATGGCCAGGATTCGACAACATCAGAAGCGATTGCTGACGGCGCTGGGATTAGCGCTGCTCTTGGCGTTTGTGGTGCCGCGCGCGTTGGCCGAAAATGTCGCCGTGATCGCCAACAAGACGGTTCCGATCAGCGAGGTTGATCGCGGCCAATTGCTCGATATCTATTCAGGCGATCTGAAGAACTGGAGCAACGGCCGGCCGATCGTGGTGCACGATCTGAAATCCTCCAACGAAACCAAAGAAACCTTCTACAAGCACCTCGGCAAGACGCCCTCGCGTATGAAGTCGCTGTGGCTGAAGAAACTTCTGTCGGGCGAAGGAGAGCCGCCGGAGACCGTCGCATCTGAAGACGAGATGATCAAGCGCGTGGCGCAGACACCCGGCGCCATCGGCTTCGTCTCGGCCGACTCCGTTAACGACACCGTCAAGACTTTGGCCATTATCGGCTCCGAAAACAAGAAGAAGACCGCCGAACGATGATCGAACGCGCGTTCACTTTCCGGGACTGTCTGAAAGCCGGGGTGAGCGCAGCCGCCGCGACTGCCCCCGGCGATTATTCCCATGCGCTTTAAAGATCTCAAGATCGGAACGAAACAGGCGATTGCCTTTGGCATCATCGTCGTTATCCTCACCGGCGCCAATGCGATCTCGCTCAAGACGCTCGCCAATCTCAGCAACGACATCGACGAGGTTACCCGGAGTTGGTTGCCGCGCGCGATCACTATCGCCGAATTGAACCTCTTCGTCACCGATCTTCGCCAAAGCCAGTTGCAGATCACGCTGACACCCGACTCCCTGACGCGCGCCGCCGAACTTCGCAAGACGACCGAGCTGATCGACAAGATCAACGCGGCGATCGACTCTTATGAACGGCTCCGCGTCGAGGCAGTCCAACGCGAGCTCTATTCCGCGCGCGAGCAGGAGTTTTACGCCGCCTTCGACAGCCACTGGGACCGCTATCTCGAGCTCTCTTTCGACTTCGCCGCTCTGGTGCTGGATGGACGCTCCGGCTTCGGTGTCTCGCTGCTGAACGGCGAGATGCGCACCGTTTTCGGCCAGTTGCGCGACGCCCTGCAAGCCGTTGTGCGCATCAATACCGAAGACCCCTACGCCGCCGCCAATCGCGCCAAGATCGCGTTCGATGGCGCCCGGCGCGCCACGACAACGCTGCTTCTCTTGACACTCGCGCTGAGTGCCGCCATGGTCATCGTATTTATTCGCTTCATTACCAAGCCCGTTAAGCAGCTCTCACGGGCTGCCGTAAAGGTCGCTGAAGGCGACCTCGATATCCAGATCGAGCGCGCCTCCGGCGACGAAATCGGCCGCCTCTCGAAATCGTTTAACCAGATGACCAGTGCGCTGCGCGAGGCGCGCCGCAAAACGGAGCTGCAGGAAGAGGCGCTGCGCCGCCAGAATCTCGACCTCGAAATGATGCTCAAGCAACTCCAGGAAACACAGCAGCAGTTAGTGATGCGCGAGAAGATGGCTTCGCTGGGCCAGCTCGTCGCCGGCGTGGCGCACGAGATCAACAATCCGGTCGGCGCCGTTAATTCCGCCGCCGATAATACCCGCCGCGCCATTGCGTTGTTGCGCGAACGCGCCGAGAAGATTCCAGAGGCGCAGATTCTGCTCGCTGACGCTTTGCTGCGCAAGGCGCTCACGGCTCTCGATGAGAACACGGCAATCACGACGATGGCCAGCGAGCGCATCTCTCGCATTGTCCGCAGTCTGAAGAGTTTCGCCCGCCTGGATGAGTCCGATTTCCAAAAGGCGAACGTGCATGAGTGCATCGACACGACCCTCACACTCCTGCACCATGAGTTCAAGAATCGCATTGAAGTCGTGCGCGACTACGGCGAAGTCCCCGACATTCTTTGTTTCCCCAACGAACTCAACCAGGTCTTCATGAACCTCCTCGTCAATGCCAGTCAGGCCATTCCCGAGCGCGGGCAAATCAGCATCACCACATCTCGCGATGGCAATACGATCCTTATCAGAATCGCCGACAGTGGCGTCGGCATTCCCGGCGAGCACCTGGCGCGCATCTTCGATCCCGGGTTTACCACCAAGGGCGTCGGCGTAGGTACCGGGCTGGGGCTCTCGATTTCTTACAATATCATCAAGAAACACGAAGGCGAAATCAGTGTCGCCAGCGAGCCCGGCAAGGGCACGACCTTCACGATCCGACTACCGATCAGAGTTTAGCGGATCTTGCCCCCGCAAGACAAACTCGTCTCGATCGCGTTAGACAGCTGACAATCAGAAGTTCTAATCAGGCAGGCTGTTCGCGCAGCCAGGGAGTGGCGCTGCTCCACTCAAGAAGATGTAGTTAATCAGGTGGACGGCGTCACTAATCGACACCAGGCAATCGGCATTGGGATCGGCGGAATCGGCATCATACGGCGCGCAGCCGCCATTGAAGATGTATTGAATCAGAAAGACGGCATCGGAAATCGTCACCACGCCCGATGCGTCGGCATCGCCGGAGGCAATGTCAAAGACTGTGGGAATAACGAATTGTGTGTCTAAGCGCGTGTAAGCCGGAAACCAGTAATTCGAGTAATCTGAGACGGTGAAGCGGAGAGGTGGATTGAGGTTCAACGAAATGGTATCGCCGGGCAGCCCCCGGATGAAGAACTCTCCAGCCACACCGCTCCCGGGCGTGAGATAGTTATGGAGGTTGCAGGCGGCGCCAAACGTTAGTGAATCACCATCGTTGCATTCGTAGTGAGTGTACCCTCCGCCGCACGGATGAAAAAAATGCGCGATCGCGCTATCACAGCCGGTATAGCCCGATACCCGGAATCGCACACCGTAGAACGAGGCATAGTCATCGGTCCACAAATAGATCGGGATCTGCACCAAAATCTCACCCGTGCAGGCAATGGGCTTGAATTCGAACGGAAGGTAATAGGCTGAATCTGGTGCGAAGAAGTCTTGCGCCACAAGCGTATCTAATCCAGCCAGTGGTAACACCGACATTAGCAAGATGAAAAGCACTGTACCTCTCGCTGAAGAGCCAGGAAGCCGCTTCCAGGGCGACATGCTTTTCATACTGTCAATCTACTCTCCATAGGCACTTTTGTCAAGAATTGGCACAGACATGTCCATGTATGCTCACCTGTTCCGACGCTGCGTAGAAACTGCTTTGTCTTCTCGGCGGAATTCTCCATAATCACGTTGCATGCGCGACATTCGAATTGATGAGTGGGCCTTGCCGGTCGGTACCGGTGTTGTTGCCTTCGCAGCTTACGCGATCACGACCTGCCCCACAGTCTACCCCGGCGACAACGGCGAACTCGCAACCGCTGCTGCGTTACTCGAAATCTCTCACCCCCCAGGTTACCCGCTACTCATGTGCCTGGGCCGCCTCGCCGTGTGGATTGGAGGCTTCTTGTCGCCGATTCTGACGCTGAATGTCCTGAACGCCGCGTTCGGCGCCGTGGCGATTGCCCTCTTGTACCGGTGCTTGATTGCACTCGCCGACGACCAACGAACCACTTCTCGAATCATTGCTGTAGTGACTTCCTTGCTCTTCGCTTTCGGCGCGACAGCCTGGTCGGCGTCCACTCATTTTGAAGTGCACGCCCTCAATCTCTTCTTGCTGTCGGCACTCGCTCTTGCCGCGATACACGCCGTGAGGGCTGCCTCGATTCGGCACCTGATCCTCGCTGATTTTCTCTTCGGTCTAAGTCTCTGTAACCACCTTTCATCCGCCGCGCTCTTTCCACTGTTGTTGGCCGCCCACTGGCAGTTGCGACGCTCTCACTCGCTGCGAGCGATTTCACTGCTGCTGTCCGCGTTCTTCGCGCCACTGTTGATCTATCTCTACTTGCCCGTGCGCGCTCCCTTCGCTGAAGTGCTCACATGGTCTGGCCTCGATACCTTCGTAGAAATTCGCGACCACGTGACTGCCGCAGCCTATCGCCAGTATCTTGACGCACCCACCTTCGCAGACCTTCTGCCGTTTGCTCGCCTGATTCTTTCGCGGCTTTCTCACGACGGGGTGCTCTTCGCTGCGCCTCTTGCTGCAATTGGACTGATTTCTCTCTGGAAACGCGGGCGCTGGTTGGCAGTCGGTCTCTTGATGTCCATCGGTGCCAACCTGGTATTCGCGTTTGTCTACGCGATTCCCGATATCGAGTCCTATCTCCTGCCTTCGCTGCTGATCTGCGCTTTGCTAATTGGAGTCTCTCTCAATGCACTTGCGGCACGCACGCAAATCCTAAAGTACGTTATCACGATCCTCACAACTGCCGCAACAATCGCCTCCTGCCTGGTCAACTACGGCCGCTGCGATCTTTCCTCCCGCTCGATTGCTGCGGAGTATGGAACGGCCATACTTAAAGAAGCTCCTCCGCAATCGCTCTTGCTCTGCGCTTCCGACTACTCCGGCTTCCCCGCGATTTACTTGCGCTATGTTGAAGGAGTGCGTCCCGATGTCGAAGCCTTTGGTAAGTTGCCGACGCAGGCACGGCTGCAAAAGTGGCTCGAACTCTCTGCACCTTCTTCATTTTTCGAAATCGCCCAGGCCCACGATCTGATCACCGCCCGGCTCTCACGGCCGCTTGTGTTTTCGCGCGAACCCCTGGCTGTCGTTGATGACCAATTCCTGGCTCAGGATGATTTTGTCAATGCCGGACTGCTCACGTCGAAGGCGCCCTTCGCTGTGTCTTCGTCAAATGGGCTATCTCACGCCCGCGAATACCTGCGTCGCAATTACTACGATACCAAGGAAGCCGCTACCGCGCTCACCGTTATGCTGCTCGCGGCAGAACGAGAGTCCGAGACAGCGCCGGAGCTGGCCGACCGGCTTCGCAGGCGGGCGATTGAGATCGCCACAAAGCTGGACAATTTCGCGTTATCCAACGAATTGTCATCATACCTAATTCGCATTGGTGCCCTCTACGATGCGCGCAAACTGCTGGAGTATGCGCTCGCATCACCGACTCTGCGGTCAGGTCAGGCGCATCGACTGCGCGCGCCGTTGGGAAGCGTCTACTTCGATCTCGGCGATCTGGATCGCGCCGATAGGGCTTTTAAGCAGAGAATCCTCGTCGACCCCGCCGATCCGCACGCCCGTTATCACTTGCTCGCGATACGTGCTGAGCGCTTGCGCCCGTCCGGCCCCACCGTTGAACTTTCGTCAATCTACCGTCAGATGCTCGACATCTATCCGCGTCAACACGAAATCGTCTACAGACTGGGGCTGACGCGGCTAGCGCTCGGCGACAGCACCGAGGCCCGCGAGCTTCTTGAACAATGTCGCGCCTTCCGTTATCGAACCGCCGAAATCGACAGCCTTCTCGCTCCACTGACGACCGCACCCTGAAGCAGCTTCGTCGCGCGCCAAATGCTTCAGCAAGTTGTGCTTCGATTTGAAACAGGAGACGCCGCTGCGCAAAATTCGTTGGCCTTCCGCTACATCGCGCCGCCGGGATGACGAAATATCCAGTATGAGTGCTTCCGTAAGTGGCCGCGCCTACCGGCGAGTCAGCCGCACTGCCGGCGATGCGCGCGGCTTCACGCTGATCGAATTGGTAATCATCATTGTCGTTCTTGGCATCATCTCGACGGTGGCTATCGCCAAGTATCAGGACATGTCCACCGACGCCAAGCGCAGCGCCTGTAAGGCGGCGCTTGGAGGTCTTCGGTCGGGGCTCAACACCTGGTATGCGAATCGCGCCGCGAAATCGGGCACGGCGGCCTTTCCTCCGATCGACACACTGCGCGCCGTCGGCAAGGTGATGGAACATCGTATCCCGCCCAATCCCTTTCAACCGAATGCTCCCGACTCCATCGTGACCGGCGTCACCAAGGGCGTGGTGGTCGGAACTCGCGGCGGCTGGGCCTACAACGCTGCCACCGGCGATCTGTGGGCGAACTCTAATACTGTGATCTCCAGCAGCGGCTGCAGCGGATCTGAAACCATCGGCGAAAACAGCTGGTAACGCCCCTCCTTAGCTCTTCTTCCAAAACAAGGCGCAGACCGCTCCCGCCGGATCCTGAATCACGCAATAACGCATCTCCTCTCCCATAGACTTCGGTCCTGAAATGACCTTGCCGCCCAGGCTGCGGCAGGAGGCAATGCTCGCATCGAGATCAGCGACCCGGATGTACACCAGCCATTGCGAGGGCAAGTCAGCATTGCTTCCGCGACTGTGACAAATGCCGCAGGCCGCATCGCTGCCGCCGGGGAGCATCATGCTGTAGTCGTTGTAGTCTCCCATCGCGACCGGTGAGGGCTCCCATCCTACCACGGCAGCATAGAAATCACGGACGCGGTCGGCATCCGCTACCGTAAGATCGACCCACTCGATTTTGCCAAAAGAAACATCGTTCTCCATTCCAAACTCCTTTCGATGCGAGAATTCTATACGGTTAGATGGCGCCGCGGCAATGACTTTCGCAATTTTCGCCGCGTCCGCCGCCAGCCCCCACGCTTTTCTTTTGATTTGGGGACATCGCCGTCCGATAAAGTCCATAATGATAGACGTAACATCCCGAACGGTGTCCGGAGTTTTCTCCGCTTCCGACGCGGCGGCCCGGGACCCGGCGAATCCGCATCTTCCGCTCTACGAGAACATTGCCTTGTTGGGTCATTTGTGCGGCGAGTCAATTCGCGAACAGTGCGGCGAGCCCGTGGCTGACCGGATCGAGGCGATTCGCACTTTGGCCGAGATGGCGCAAACCGGGTCGGCCAATGCCCGCGAGCAACTCGCCCGTCTCATTGCGGGGCTCAGTCCCGCCGAATTGGCGACTATCGCCCGGGCCATTTCCCAGTTTCTGAACCTCACAAATGTTGCCGAACAACACCATCGCCTGCGCCGGCGGCGCAGCTATCAGCGCCTGTTCGAATCGCGACCGCAGCGCGGCTCCCTGGAAGAACTCATCCCTCGCTTGCTCAAGTCCGGAATGGCTGAGGACGAGATCTTCGCAGCAATCCAAGACACCAGTATCGAGTTCGTGCTCACGGCTCACCCGACGGAGGTCAGTCGGCGCACGCTGATCAACAAATACGATGCCGTCGCCCAAGTCCTCGCCTCGTTGGACCGCCCGGACCTGACCCCGGGTGAACGCCACGAATTACACAGCCGGCTGCGCCGCGTAATCCTCGCAGCCTGGCAAACACCCGAAGTCCGCCGCAATCAGCCTACACCGCTCGACGAAGCGCGTTCCGGGGCGATCGTCATCGAACGTTACTTGTGGCAGGCCCTCCCGCAACACGTCCGGGAAATGCAGGCCACGCTGCGCCGTACGCTTGGCAAGTCGCTGCCAACCGACTTTGTGCCGGTGCGCTTTGCCTCCTGGATGGGTGGTGATCGCGACGGCAATCCGAATGTGACCGCCGTCCTGACGGAACGCGTCATCACGATGAATCGTTGGACTGCCGCGCGCCTGCTCCTCCGCGACGTCGAACAGCTTTACGCCGATCTCTCGATGTCTGTCTGCAGCGACGAACTCCGCGCTCGCGTGGGCGACGCGCACGAGCCCTACCGCGTCTTGCTCGCCGGATTGCGCCGCCGGCTCGACTTGACACGCCAATGGGCCGAGCAGCGTTTGCGCGGGCTGGATGCCGACGATACCGGCGTCCTTCGGCACACGGATGAAGTCCTCGAACCGCTGCAATTGTGTTACCGATCACTCGTGGAAAGCCGCCTGGCCCCGATTGCCGAGGGCGATCTGTGCGATACAATCCGCCGCCTGGCAGCTTTCGGCATCTCCCTGCTGCGCCTTGACATTCGTCAGGAAGCCTCACAGCACGCGGCGGCCGTTGACTATGTGTCGCAGGTGATGGGCTACGGTTCATATCGCGAACGCAGCGAATCGCAACGCGTCGAGTTTCTCGAACAGCTCTTACTGCAAAGAGACTTGCCCGAACTGACACCGGCCGCTGCCCCCCCCGAGTGCCGCGAAGTCCTCGAGACCATGCTGATGATTGCGCGCCAGCCCGAGGTGACACTGGGCGCGTACGTAATCTCGATGGCACGGACGCCGTCCGATATTCTCGCCGTCGCGACGCTGCAACATCTGGCTCGCGTGCGCCGCCCGATGCGGGTCGTCCCGCTCTTCGAGACGTTGGCTGATCTTGGCACGGCCGCCGACTGTCTCGATCTGCTGCTCGCCCGGCCCGCGTACCGCCGCCTGATCGAAGGACACCAGGAGGTCATGATCGGCTATTCGGATTCCGCGAAGGATGCGGGGTTTTTGGCGGCTGCCTGGGCGCTCTATCAGGCGCAAGAGGAGCTTGCGCGGACCTGCCGCTACCACGGTATCCAACTGACTCTCTTTCATGGACGCGGTGGTTCAGTTAGTCGCGGCGGCGCACCCGCGCACAAAGCACTACTCTCGCAACCGCCCGGTACTGTAGGGCCGCAGGTTCGCATTACGGCTCAGGGCGAGGTCATTCGATTTCAGTTCGGCATGGTCGGCATTGCCCTCCGCACACTCGATGTGTACACTTCGGCCATCCTCGAGGCAAACTTGATCCCGCCCCCGGATCCGCGCGCCGAGTGGCGGAGCACGCTGAGAGAACTCTCGGCGCTTTCGAGTGAGCGTTTTCGCGGCCTGACTCGCGACAATCACGACTTCCTCGAGTACTTCCAAGCCGTGACGCCGATCAATGAACTTCAGAAATTGCCGCTCGGCAGCCGCCCCGCGAAGCGCAGAGTCGCGGCTTCGATTGAGAATCTGCGCGCCATTCCATGGGTCTTCGCGTGGACCCAGATTCGATTGCCCTTGACCGTCTGGCTCGGGCTTGGTACGGCGCTGGCGCAGGCGGTAGAAAATGGCCGGCGTGACCAGCTCTGCGACATGGCGAAGTCATGGCCGTTCTTTCGCGGTCTGCTTGAGATGTTGGAAATGGTCCTGGCCAAGACGGACGCGGAAATCTCCATGATGTACGAGCAGCGGCTGGCGCCGCCGCATCTTCATCACTTGGGCGAAGAGCTGCGCCGTGAATTGATTTCGGCACGCTCGGCGTTCCATGAGATCACCGGCCAGTCTACTTTGCTCCAGGACAGCCCGCTCATAAGACGCTCACTCGAACTTCGCCGTCCTCTGCTTCTGCCGCTGAATCTCCTGCAGGCAGAGCTGCTTTCGCGCCTGCGCACGACGGAAGTCGATGATCCTGATCTGACCGGCGGCTTGATGGTCAGTATCGCCGGTTTGGCGGCCGGCATGCAGAACACCGGATAGTGGCGAGCCATCGGTGTGTTTCGCGGTTGTTCAGCGATCGCGTGCCGGGCTAACCCCATGTGAGACTTGGCAAAAGCGCCCCCGACCGCGAGAATTGACAAAATAGTTTGAGCTATTTGAGTTTAATGACGTATATTGAGTTGAAATCATGAGCCTCCGCCATTATATCAGTTCAAGGCCAATCTGCATAAGCTTGCTTCTTGAGACAGTGTTAATCCGGAGATCGTTGCGCAATCGTGCGCTTTTACCTGCTGGAGTTCCGCACCTCGTTACGACAGAAGCGGAGTCTTCAGCCAATTAGGAGTAGAGAATGAACATCTACGTCGGAAACCTGTCTCACCAGACATCCGAGCAAGAACTGCGGACCGCTTTCGAGGCGTTCGGCCAGGTCACCAAAGCCGCCATTATCACCGACAAGTTCTCGGGCGAACCCCGCGGATTTGCTTTCGTTGAAATGTCGAACAAGGCCGAAGGCATTGCCGCCATCAACGGCATGAACGGCAAAGAGCTGGGCGGCCGTACGCTCAACGTCAGCGAAGCTCGTCCGCGCACCGATGGCCCGCGCATGGGCGGCGGTGGCGGCGGCGGTCGTCGCGAAGGCGGCAACCGTGGCGGCGGCGGCGGACGTCGCGGCTGGTAATCGGTAAGTTGATACCACGAGTCTGACTCGTTTCAATAGACCATGACAGAACCGTCGGGGTACAACCCCGACGGTTTTTTTTCTCTCCGCAGCTCTCCGTCCCCTATCTTGGCTCCGAAACTTCGTCTATCAGAAATTTGAGGAGCCCTTAAGAATGATCTCTCTCAAGAACCAGACCGCCATCATTACCGGCGCCTCGCGCGGTATCGGGCGCGCCGCCGCCGTGATGTTCGCTCAAGCCGGATGCAACGTATTGATCAATTATGTCTCCAACGAACGCGCGGCTCAGGAAGCCGTCACCGCGGCTGCGCGCTTCGGCACGCGGGTCCTCAGCTTTCGCGCCGACCTTTCGCGCAAAGCGGAAGCGAATCGTCTGATCGATTTTGCGCTCCAGCAGTTCGAGCAGGTGGATATCCTTGTCAACAACGCCGGAATCTGGAAAGAGGCGGCCATCGACAAAATGTCGGAGGCGGAGCTGGCTGAAATGATCGACATCAATGTTAAGGGCTCGTTCTATCCGACAACAGCACTGGTGCCGCACATGAAGAACCGCCAATCGGGAAACATCATCTTCCTTGCCTCGACTGCCGGCCAGCGCGGTGAGGCGCTGCATTCCCATTACGCCGCGACCAAAGGCGCCCTCATCAGCCTGACCAAGTCGCTCGCGCCGGAGCTGGCGCCGTATAACATCCGCGTCAATTGCGTCGCACCCGGCTGGGTCGATACCGACATGAGCCACGAGGAACTGGTCGCGCCCGATGCGGAGCGGCACCTGAGCCTGATCCCGCTGCGGCGCCCCGGGACCGCCGCAGAAATCGCGGGCCCAATTCTATTTCTTGCATCCGAGTTGTCCACATTCATGACCGGAGAAATCCTGAATGTCAACGGCGGTGCAGTTTTGTGTGGCTAAGCCCGACCCATTCGTATATATTCCCCGCCATTCAATCGAATAAGGACTGTGTGCTGCGATGATTCGCCGGACGGAGTCCTGTTCGAGCGACGGTAACTTGATTAATGGTGTCATTGTACTATTAACTCTTAAACATTGAGGGAATTGTGAGAGGAAGGTTTAAAGCCAAAGCCTGGGTGAGCCGCATCATGCTGCTGCTGGTGCTGGTGCTCGGATTTGCGCCCCAGCTCTACGGGAGCGAAGCCGACATTGAAGTGCCGGATTTGAGTCTGCAACACTTCTTCGGAATGAGCGGCCACACCCTGCTGATGATCGGTATCGTGGTGTGTTTTCTCGGAATGTTGTTCGGGTGGTTTGCTTTTACGCGCTTGAAAGGACTGCCGGTGCATAAATCGATGGCCGAGATATCGGAATTGATTTACGAAACCTGCAAGACCTACCTGCTGACCCAGGGACGCTTCATTCTCATTCTCTGGGCGTTTATCGCCGTGATCATGGTCGTCTATTTCGGCTGGCTGCGCCCGGTCGGCGCGGTCAACCTGGCGATCATCATTCTCTTCAGCCTGGTCGGTATCGCCGGCAGCTACGCGGTCGCCTGGTTCGGCATTCGCATCAATACTTTCGCGAATTCGCGGGCCGCTTTTGCTTCGCTGACCGGCTCGGCCTTTCCCACCTACGCCATACCGTTGCGCGCGGGGATCAGCGTCGGCACGCTGCTGATCTCGATCGAATTGATCATCATGCTGGCGATCCTGCTCTGGGTGCCGGGTCATCTCGCGGGCTATTGCTTTATCGGCTTTGCCGTGGGCGAATCGCTCGGCGCGGCCGCGCTGCGTATCGCCGGCGGTATCTTCACGAAAATCGCCGACATCGGTTCCGACCTGATGAAGATCGTATTCAACATCAAGGAAGACGACGCCCGTAACCCCGGCGTGATCGCCGACTGCACCGGCGACAACGCCGGCGACTCGGTCGGCCCGACCGCGGACGGCTTCGAAACCTACGGCGTTACCGGTGTCGCGCTGATCACCTTCATCCTGCTCGCGGTCTTCGACCAGTCGTTGCAGGTGCAGTTGCTCGTTTGGATCTTTGCGATGCGCGTAATGATGATCGTCACCAGTATCGCATCGTATTGGATAAATGGCGCGATCGCCAAGGCCAAGTACGGTAACGCGACTCACTTCAACTTCGAAGCGCCGCTTACCTCGCTGGTCTGGATTACCTCGATCATTTCAATCATTGTCACCTACGTGATTTCCTACTTGATGATCCCCAACCTCGGCGGCGACACCACACTCTGGTGGAAACTCGCCTCGATCATTTCCTGCGGTACGCTCGCCGGCGCGGTCATCCCGGAGCTCGTCAAGATTTTCACTTCGACAAAATCGCGGCACGTCAAGGAAGTCGTCACGGCTTCCCGAGAAGGCGGCGCTTCGTTGAATATCCTCTCCGGATTCGTGGCCGGCAATTTCAGCGCCTACTGGATGGGGCTGACGATCATCGCCCTGATGGCGATCGCCTGGGGTGTGAGCACCTGGGGGCTGGGTCAGATCATGGCGGCCGAGGCGGTCTTCGCGTTCGGTCTCGTGGCGTTCGGCTTTCTTGGTATGGGACCGGTGACGATCGCGGTCGACTCTTACGGCCCGGTCACGGACAACGCCCAGTCGGTTTACGAACTCTCGACCATCGAGACGCTGCCCGGCATCAAGGAAGAGATCAAGAAGGACTTCGGCTTCACCCCGAACTTCGAGCGTGCCAAGTTGTGTCTCGAAGAGAACGACGGAGCCGGGAACACGTTTAAGGCGACCGCCAAGCCGGTGCTGATCGGTACCGCGGTCGTCGGCGCGACAACGCTGATTTTTTCGATCATCGTGCTGCTCTCGCAGCGACTCAGCGGTGCGCATGTGGAGATTACGTCTATCGAGCAGATCCGGGAAATGCTCAATGCCGCCGGGTACTACTTCTCCCTGCTCAATGCGCCGTTCCTCCTCGGCCTGATCGCCGGCGGCGCCGTGATTTACTGGTTCACCGGCGCCTCCACCCAGGCAGTCTCCACCGGCGCCTATCGCGCAGTCGAGTTCATCAAGGCGAACATCCGCCTCGACTCCGGTGCTCAGAAGGCCTCGGTCACGGACAGTAAGAAGGTCGTTGAAATCTGCACGCAGTATGCGCAGAAGGGTATGTTCAATATCTTCATCACCGTGTTCTTCACGACTCTCGCTTTTGCGTGCATCAACGAGTACTTCTTCATCGCCTATTTGATCTCAATCGCCATTTTCGGCCTCTACCAGGCCATTTTCATGGCCAATGCCGGCGGCGCGTGGGACAACGCGAAGAAGATCGTCGAAACCGAGCTGCGTGAAAAAGGCACTCCGCTGCACGCCGCGACTGTGGTCGGCGACACCGTCGGTGATCCGTTCAAGGACACTTCGTCGGTGGCGATGAATCCGGTCATCAAGTTTACGACATTGTTCGGCGTGCTCGCGGTGGAGCTGGCAATCGAATTGCCGCACACGACGCGTATCGCCCTGTTTGCGATCTTTGCGCTGATCGCCCTCGTCTTCGTTTATCGCTCATTTTACTCGATGCGGATCAAGACGGACTAAGCGGCGCAGTTAGATCAGACGTTGCAGTAACGCAGAGGCGAGCCGAGTTATCGGCTCGCCTTTGTCTTGCGCTCAGAATGGGTCGGGATGCAACCGGCAACGGAACGGCTGCCGTTGGGGCTTGGTCTGCATGCCCTCGGTTGACAATTGACATCAGAATCCGGGCAGGCAAACCCGGCCCCTACGCACTCAGTCAAAGATGTCGGGTGCCACGCTTAGAAGACACTTCTTCAATCCATCTTGCAGAATCGCCGGGAACCCGACCGACAAACTTCCTATCATCACGGGCAGGCAGACCCGGCCCCTACGATCGTTCGCACATTCTACGCCTATGGACAATTGGCGCACGGCGCCGGGCCGCCTTCAAAGATGTACTTCACCAGATAGACAGCATCGCTGACATTGGCAGTACCGCTGCAATCAATGTCGCCATAGGAATTGTCGAGCGGTGAAGGCCCGCCGGCGAAGATCCAATTGACCAGGTACAGCACATTCCCCAGATCGGTCAGACCATTGCCGCCAATCCGCCCACAATCATATCGCTGCATCTGAATCTCGCCTGCAATAAAAGAGCACTGGTAGGAAGTGGACTCCCAGTCGCTGGCGTTGATCTGCTCTATGACTGTGTCACTCGGTGGCACAACGGTAATGCGCGTGAAGCTATCAACCAGTGCAACTCCGGGTGCCGCATCGGCCCGCACCCGCCAGTGCACCCGCAACAGCTCGCCGGTTGTGGCCGTGAATACGTAGAACGGAAAAGGAACGAAGTTGATCAGTCCGCGGCGCTCGGTTTCAGAAAAGTGCATATACGGCTGCGAATTCGGCACGCAAATTGAATAGGCCGTCGAAACTGAGTCGATGATCAGGCGCGTGTCCGTGATGCTCAACGGCAGGACGATCCCTGCGATTGGATTCGTGCTGCGCATCATGATTCGTACATAGCCAGATTCGCCCGCAGAGGCGGACGTGTTTTCCGCCCACAGAATTGCAGAGTCGGCCTGGGCGTGAACCTGTGCAGTCGCGCCAGCGAGCACAATGGCGATCAAGACTGATCGCAGAAGCCGGATTGACATAGGTGACCTCCGGGGTCAAGCACTTGAGATTAAGATTGTAACTTCGGCTCAGTAGCGATGTTTCTACATCGAAGTTACAGTTCTCCCGTGAGATGTCAATAGCCTAAATTGACGATTTTCAAGCCGTGCCTTTTCCCGTGAGCCGGTTTCGCGCCAGGGCTGTGACGACCAGGTAGACCGCCAGCAGCACCAGCGCTGCCGCCAGAATGGAATTGATCAGAGCTGTGTCAAATCCCTGCGCCGCTGTCCAATTGGCCGACACGAGCTTCACCATTGACCAAAGTGTGATCGACAACACTAACAACATCGGTAGCAACGTAAAGGCAATTCGTTTGCGCGCCTGATGCAGCCAAACGGTGATCGTCAAAAGAGTTAGTCCCGCGAGAAGCTGATTCGAGGAGCCGAACAGCGTCCAGAATTTCACCCAGGAGCCTTCCGGCGCAAAGATGATGAAATACGCCGGCAATACGAGCACCGAGACCGTTCCGATCAAACCGCCGAGCGGCGAGTGCCAGCCGGTCAATTCCTGAAAAATGTAGCGCGCCAGTCGCGTGCAGACATCAAGCGTGTCGAAGACGAAGGTCGAGAACGCCATCGCGCCAAAGGTTATCGCGAAATTCAAATTCTGCTTGCCGATGATCAATGTCATAAACTCGCCGATGCCGTTGCCGTAGATCGTCCCGGGTTTGAGTCCTTTGATCGCATCGCTGCCGACAATCATGATCGTGCCCAGGGCGATCAGGGCGACAAAGCCTTCGGCCAGCATGGCGCCGAATCCTACCGGCTGCATGTGCGATTCTTTGGAGATTTGCTTTGAGGTCGTACCCGTGCAGACCAGCCCGTGGAATCCCGAGCACGCTCCACAGGCAATCGTAACAAACAGGAATGGGAAGAGCGTGCCGGTCATGCCGCCGACATCCCACGAACGGAACGCCTCCTGCTTGATCTCGTAGCCGCCGAAAAACAGCCCCACGACTCCGAGAGCCAGAGCCATGTAAAGAATGAATCCGCCCAGGTAGCCGCGCGGCTGCAAGAGCGACCAGACCGGCACCACCGAGGCCAGCGCGCAATAGATCAAGATCAGGATACCCCAGGTTTTGACGTCAAGAAGAAACACCATCGATATCTGCGTACCCAGCCAGACAAGCACGAGGGTGAGCGGCACAAAGATCACCGTCAACAGCCAGAGCGGCGGATCGAGGAAGCGTTGCACGAATCCCATCACGACCGCCAGAAGCAAGTACATGATCGCCGCCGCCGCAACCGCGCCACCGGGATTGAACTCCGTCTGCGCGCCGGCGAGTTCTTCAGTAACTCCGACGAAACTCGAGGCCGTAATATCTGTAAAGGCGACGATGACGTACATCAGCGTTACCCAGATCAGAGCCATCATCGCGCGTCCCGCAGGATTGCCCATATGCTCGCGGGTGATATCCGCGATCGAACGCGCGCCGTGACGCACCGATGCGGTCAAGCTTGAGAAGTCGTGCACCGCGCCGATCAGCACTACACCCAGGCTGATCCAGAGCAGACACGGCAACCAGCCGAAGGTCTGGCAGGCGAGAATCGGTCCTGCGATCGGGCCGGCGGCGGCAATCGCCGAGAAGTGTTGGGCAAAAAGATAAAACGGTTTGGTGGGCACGTAGTCGACGCCGTCGCTTCTTTCGTGCGCAGGAGTAATCCGAGAATCATCAACGGCGAATTGCCGCGCCACCCAGCGGCCGTAAAGGCGGTATGCGATTCCGACAAAGACGATGAAAGCGAACGCGAGAAGAAACAGGCTCATCTTCAACTACTCCCCGATTCACAGTGTCGTGGCTCAATTAAGTGGGCAAGACGAAATTCCCAGAAAATGCAGTCTTGACAGGAATAGCCGTTTGGTATATTTGTATTGTCTACACAAACGAGAGAAAGTCGACGAGTCCCACAATTGCAGAACCAGCATGGGCCTTGCCTTTCCGCTGCAATCGGAGGTGCAAATGAAGCGCATTCTTTTTCGGCTCCCATTGATTACGATTGCCATCTTCGCGATCTGGTCACAGCTTGGCGCTGAACCATACTCGGGCGTGCTCCAGTCGGGTCACCGCGTACCTGATCGCGACACCTATCTTGGCATCAATCGCAATCTCGTCATGGTCGACAATTTCGGCAATCTCGGGTTTGATCACGACGAGGTTTTCGGCCGCACTCCCGGCTGGTACTATCCCTTCGGCAGTATCGACGACATCCTCAGCGGAGTTGAAGACCGCACGGTCGTCTACAGCTCCGGTCTCTGCCTCGGCGGAAAAGTCAACGGCCAGATTCGCGCTGCGATAACGGAATATTCGCCTGAGTTTGTGCCGGGACCGATGAGCAATGGCAACAGCCTGCCCGATGACCCGCGCTATCGCGTCTACAAACTCGACGCTACTTCCGGTCCCGGCGATGCCGATTGGGACAATTGGCCCGCCGATCTGGGCGCTCCCGTCGATCAGTACGGCTTTCCGCAATTGCGCGGCGACGAAATCCTGTGGACGGTGTTCAATGATGAAAACGCCGGCGAGCGGCTCGGTGTCGAAGTCCAGTTGGCCGCCTGGGGCTATGCTGCCCCTGGAGGAGCGGATGTTGTTTATGCGCGTTACAAGCTCTACAATCGCGGCAACAATGTCATCGACAGCTTCTTCTTTTCTTTCTGGGCCGATCCCGACCTCGGCGGCAGCACGGACGATCTCGTCGGCTGCGATCCGGCGACGAACTCTTTCTTTTGCTACAACGGCGACGATGACGACACGGATTATGGCGCCGACCCGCCGGCGTGGGGCGGCGCGGTAGTGTCGGGCTTTCTCGTCCCCGCCGCGGGACAGACCGGCACTTTTGACGGCCACACTATCGCCGATCATCGCAACCTCGGTATGACTGCCTTCTCGAAATACATCAACGGCACCGACCCGCAGACGCCGGAGGAGTTCTTCAATTTCATGCGTGGTCGCGCTGCTGATGGATCGGTCGTCGTCAACCCGGTCACCGGTTTGCCCACGTCATTCATGGTTTCCGGCGATCCGGTAGCGGGGAGCGGTTGGCTCGATTCCGCCCCGTCCGATCGCCGCCTCATGGTCACCGTCGGCCCGATAACCTTCGCGCCCGGGGACAGCCAACAGGTAGAACTCAAACTGGGTGCGCGCCAAGGCGACAGCCGGCTGGCAAGCATCACCGATCTGCGCTCTTCACTGGCGGCATTAACGCCGTTAGCCGCGCCGCCG
Organism: uncultured Ignavibacteria bacterium; assembly: GCA_964584025.1. GTDB lineage: Bacteria > Zixibacteria > MSB-5A5 > CAIYYT01 > CAIYYT01 > JADJGC01. Next base: position 1,751 of record CAZOYE010000015.1, on the reverse strand, counting down.
GCGACTTACATCGTTGACGACCCGCTCTTTGCCTATCAACTTGGAGGCACGGAGCCATATTTTCCAACTTGTTACGTCGGTCGATTTGACGACAATTATGCTGCCGACGACGTCGACCTGTCGTCGCTCGAGTTTGATGGCTTGGCCGTAAGCGATGCCGCACTCATTCCGGCCCACCCGGAGTATGGCGGGTCCGCGATCGCCCTCAGGTTCCCGCTTGCAGATTATCTCGCGCCGCTTCTGCCGTTGGTCGGGCACCAGCTGCGCAGTTATGCCGTGACCGGTCAATATCTTGACGGGACGAGTTTTGCTATTGGCGGCGATGTCATGATTGTTGGCAAACAACGCGGCGACCTCGATGCCGATGGCCACATCTCAATCTCTGACGTGGTTGCTTTGATCGGATTTATCTTTGCAGCCGGCGCAGCACCCGATCCCCTCGCGCTTGCTGACACCGACTGCAGCGGCGAGATTTCGGTTGGAGATGTGGTCTACTTGATCGGTTACATCTTCGGCTCCGGTCCAGCTCCCTGCAACTGAGACTGCCGACTACTTCTGAATCGAACTGCCGGGCTGCCGATACAGGCAGCCCGTCGATTTTTTGCTTGTTTGGCAGATTGCGCCGTAATCCTCTGTTGCTAACATCGACTCAGCCCCATATCTTGATCGTGAACTGCCCCGTGTGAGAGAATCTTTTGAGCCCTGGAGGACGAGCCATGACCCGCCTGCTAATAGCCGTTGGACTCATAGCTGTCGCAATGACGGCAGATCCGGCATTTGCCCAAACTTGCGGCGAGGCCGACGGCAACGGCTATGTTTCCGCCAGTGACATTGTCTACATGATGAATTACACCTATGCCGGCGGTCCCCCGCCATCGGATTTGGATACAGCCGACTTTGACCTGTTCCAGGAGTGGACGATCAATGACGCCGCCATGATGATGGCCTATATCTTTGCCGGAGGAACCTGGCCTTCGAACAATTGCCCGCCGACGAATGCGCCGTGGCAACCGATAGTCAGTAGTTCCTATCGCATTCGCCATACAGCGGCATTTCCGGCGCATCGCGACCATATGGTCGTGGATCTGGCCTTCGACGCAAACCAGACTTGTACCGGCTTTCAGTTTCCGCTGCGCCTGCGCGCCGATACAACAGTGCTGCACATTGATTCTGTTTGGTACCCCCTTGCCGGTACTGACTTTCTCTACGGAATCAGTATACACTCGATCGCGCCGTCCGGCGATTTGGTCGTCATCGGCCATCTGCCCATTCTGTATCAGAACGGGTCGTCACCGCTGGCGAAGGTCTTTGTTTCGGCGGCGCCCGATACGGCCTCGCGCATTCTTAACCTCGAGTGGGGTGAATATGTGCCCCTGCAGGCTCCGCCGGGACACGACGCTCTGATTACGCCGATGATATCCACGGTGGTCAATCCACCGGTTCAACCAACGTTTTTCGGCACGTGTTGTATTGTGCCGGGCGATGCCAATGGCGACGGGATGCAGTCGATCTCGGACGCAGTTTACTTGATCGCGTATTACTTTGCCGGCGGCCCCGCGCCAGCGGGATGCACCAAAATGGGCGATGCCGACGGCAACGGAATCCTGACAATCTCCGATGCCATCTGGATTATCAATTACATCTTCGCGGATGGTCCGGAACCACTGTGTACGTAGGCACGATGGACAGGACTCGTGACAGACAGGAAGAGGCTGTCCCATAAGTACCGAAACGGGTAGTTGCGGCGGTTC
>CAZOYE010000014.1:0-111757 GCA_964584025.1 uncultured Ignavibacteria bacterium | reverse complement strand
AGTCGGCGCAAACGATGTCCACACCGCCGTTCCAGAACAGGATGAAGCGGATCGGAGCATACTTCTCGCTGACATCGCAAGCCGAGCAAGCACCACCGTAGGCGATGGCGAAGTAGCAGCTCATGTCAGTGATTTCGTAATCCGGATCGATACCAGGCTGGGTGTTCTCAAAGTCGAACACCTGGCTCGAAATCCAAAGGGTGTCACCACCGATGTTCGAGATCGAGTTGTCGCCGCAGTCAATCCACGCAAAGCGGATCGGCACGTACATGCACTCGAACGTACGATCGTTGGTAACGTAGAACTTCAGGCTCACCAGTTCGGAACCGTTCGCCACGCTGAAGCACGACGGATGGTTGGCGCCGTTGTTCACGTCGGCAATCGCGACGACGCGAAGCAGACCACTCGGGCACGGACCACCGCAGTTACCCTGCGCGCCGTAACGGTAGGTGAAGTACTCCCATCCGCAGCCAGCCGGGCCAAGGGCCGCGCCAAGCTCGGCGGAGAAGAAGCTAAGGGCTGAAGCATCGTAGGCGACCAGGAAGTCGAAACCGCCCATAAGGTCGGAGCCGCCTTCCTTGATGATCGAAACGTATTCAAACTGACCCTGAAGGGTGTTGTGCGTCTTCTCGATGTGGATGATCCACGGCTCGGTGTCGAGCACTTCAATCGCGAAGTTGCACTGGGCGGAACCACCGCACGGATCCGTAACGGTAACCGTGAAGTTGATGGTGCTGCCGCCTTCAGAGACATCGCTCAACCAGTTGAACACACCGGTGCCGCTGATGGTCGGGGCGTTCACGGTCGGATCGCTGCTGACGGTCCAGGTGGCCGCATCGCAAGGATCCGCATCGGTCGAGTTGAAATCGAAGCTGACCGGGTTACCCTTGCCAACCTTGTTCTGGATACCACCGCAATTGGTGATCGCCGGGTTGTTGTTGGTCCAGGTAATCGTGAAGTTGTAGTCAGCGAAGCTCGCGCAGCTGTTGGTAGCGGTGACGGTGACGTCGGTGCTACCACAAGCAGCAAGCGGGTTGACCGAAAGTTCGCCAGTGGCCGGATTGATCGTTCCAGCGGAGGTGCTGAACACGACCGGGTCGGCCGCCGGGATGTTTCCGCCTTCAGTCGCATCAAAGTTGAACGTGTAGGTCAAGCAGTGATTGCGATTCACCGGGCCACCCGGGGTGGCGGTGAAGGCCGGAGGCAGACACGGAATGTCGAACACTTCGAAGCAAGCAGCGGGAGCGCTGGGATCGACTTCGGAGTTGTTCGGCTGACCCTGGAACGTCGGGGCAAAGCCGCCGGCGCCAAAGTCAAACGTCCACGTGGTGGCCGGCGGAAGGAACACGTTATCAACGCAGAATCCTGCCATCATCGGAGTCCAACCCGTGGCGTTAAACTGCATCGAGAAGACTTTCGTCGACACAGCATGGATGGCCAATCCTACCGGCGGAATCGCGGCGCCACCGGCGACGAGATTGCCCGGAAGACCGACCGTGTTGATCTGCCAACCCGGCAGGTTGAAAGCGGCGGTTCCGCTGTAAGCCGGTTCCATCGCGACTTCATTGTTGAGACCGTAGTTGTTCGGGGCAACGCCGAAGTTCGCGTTGAAAGCGAGAGCGCCGGCCGGCGAAGTGAACGCATAACCGGAGCTGTGGCCAACGACCTTGGAGGCGTTGGTGTACCAGAATTCAACCGTGTTGTTCTGACCAGTTGCGACCTTGTCAATTGCGGGCGCAAAACCGGTATTCGTGCGAATGGTGATGTCGTTCTGCCCAAACGCGCACACGGTTAGAAGAAGCATAAACGAAGTAAGAAGTAAACAAATGCGCTTCATTGTTTGCTCCTATCAGTTGCTGTAAAAACTCGATAGAAAAGTTGGGGTTAACTCTTACCCCAGACTCATTCAATACTGATTCGCCTGAAGCAGCCCCGACATTGCGAGGTTCTTCAGCCGAGTGAGATCTCTCAGAGAAGGCACAAGGCCGGCGCTGAGTCGTCTCGTGGTGGTTGAACGTTTAAGCCTCTTCTCCTAAACTCCTTCTCACCTCCTTTCACTCCAAATTTCTTCCAAAATTATCGCTCATTGCAATATCCTCGTATGAGACGATTGTTAAAACGGCGTGAGTCCCGCCCTCAACAAGTGGGGGCTGGTCCGCCACCGAAAATAAACGTAATCAAAAACACGGCGTCGGAAATCGTTGTGATGCCGTTACCATCGGCATCACCCAGACAACTTGGATTCGGCGCCGGGCCGCCACCAAAAATGTATGTGATCAGGAACACCGCGTCGGAAATCGTAAAGATGTTGTTGCCGTCGGCATCGCCGCACTTGCAGCATTCGAAACCGATACCGCCGTTGATGAACGACCCTTGAAGCGTATCAAACCAGCAAATCTGACCCGGTACAATCGTCGTGTCAAACCACTCCTGACAGGTATCGTTAACGATCACAGCGCAATTCTGGTAGAAGGTGTCAACAGTCGCCGAACACGCGTAGGCGATTAGATCGCCGTGAGGATCCGAAAACCGCGTTTCGGCAAAGTTGATTGCCAGAACAACCCTGGCGCTATCGCACAGCGAGTCACCGAGCGCGCCCTTGGTTTCCATATGCAGACGCAAGAAGGTGCCAGAACCGGGTGCTACCGGTGGCTTGAGCGGGAATCCGCCGGCGTCGGCCGTACCGGCGACGCGCAGCACGGCCCCGATGGTGTCGTCGAGAATGCGCGCTTGCAGGTACTCCCAACCCTTGATCCGGGTCCCGATCGTATCAATCTTGGCGTAGTAGATTCCGCCCGAGACCGAATCGGCCTTGAACTTCACCAGGGATGGTTCGGAAATATTTATCCACAATTGGAACCCCGCGACCGAATCCGCGAGATTCGTCACATTCACCGGAACGACGATGTCGGGACTATTGAGCGCAGTGGTAATCGTGTCGACGCGACAGATCAGCGTCAACACCTGCGGGGACGAATCGGCCCTCTCTCCTGAGGAGAACGCAATCACGAGCGGAACGATGAATACCGCCGCGATTGAGAGAAACCGCCATTTGCTGGCCATTAAGCAACCTCCTTGCGAGATGAAACTGCTAAACCGTTAATACTTTAATCGGTAGCTGTTTGGCCTGTGTCCAGTCTCCGTCGTGATAATCTGTAAGATTGGCGTCTTCTTCTCGAACTTGGCAAGAACCTTGTTCAAACGTTCCACATCAACAGCGCCTCCGAAGAGAGAACCTGATGACGCTGTGATTAAAAGACTAACTGAAGTAACAGTGAACGACTTTCGTCAATCCTAAATTAGCGATTTGTCCGCGTTTGTCAAGCAGTTGTGCGCAAATGCGACAACGTTTCAGAGTGTGAGACAGTTTTGATTAAGACCTTGTGTTCACTTCGGCTTGGAATATATAGGCACCCCCGGCAATTGTCAACAGTATTTTCCGGCACGTGAGCGACTTTTTCGCAAGCGCTTCGCCTTAAGCCATCCCCTTTCAGCGTCGACCTAAGTGTCTACTAAGCGTCTAATTCACAAGCATTTAGCGCCCTGTTAATAAGCCACAATTGCAAATAAAAAGGCCGAAGATCAGGTGCCAAATCTGAGAGGGGGGCAGGAAACTCAAATTTGGGACAACACCCTACTTCAGCCAAATATGCTAACGCCGAAGATACACTTAGGTTCCACAAAATCAAGAAAAAAATGACCTGCTCCCAATCATGCTGTGATTCAAGCGTTTGCCCGCTTAGGTCGATAAATGGAGAAGAATCGTGCTATTAGGAAAGGGCCGTTGCCGATGACAGCCACCACACAAAGCCCCCCTCTGCTGGAGAAAATCGCGTCGACAATCGGCGATCTCCCCGCATCGCCTGCGATCGTCTCGGCCGTGATGGGGTTGACGGCGGACCTGAACTCCAGCGTGGAGGATCTCGGTGAGGTCCTGGCGGCCGATCCGGGCCTGACCGCCAAGGTGCTGAAGTTGTCCAACTCCTCATTCTACGGCCGGTCACGCTCTGTCAGCTCGCTCAAGGAAGCGATCCTGATTCTCGGCTTCTACACCCTGCGCTCGATTGTCATCGCGTCGTCGACTCACGCCCTCTACTACCGCAATGACAATGCGGTCTTCGGACAAAAGCTCTGGGACCATTCGCTCGCCTGCGCCCTGGCCTCGCGCATCGTCGCGCGCCGACTTCGCCACCCGCGCCTGGAAGAGATCTTTCTCGTCGGGTTGCTGCACGATATCGGCAAGATTATCCTCGGTCAGAAGCTGCAGGGCGCCTATGACAAAATCGTCCAGGCTGTCGAATCGGAAAGCGCGGAGTTCTGCGATGCCGAACAATCCCAGCTTGGCTTCACGCATGTCGATATCGGCGCACTCGTCCTCGAGCGCTGGCACTTCCCCGTCGAAATCGTCGATGGCGTACGCCAGCATCATCTGACAAGATTCCCACAATCCGACGGCGCGCCGGCGATTGCGGCCGTGGTCGGATTCTCCAATGGTCTGGCCAAGTCACTCGGTGTCGGTTTCGGCGCCGCCCCGACGAACCAGAACTCGATCGCCGAACTCTCGCGGACATTGACGCTGGGCGAGGCTGATGTCGCCGAGTTGCTCACGGAACTGCAGACCTGCTTCAGCGAAGAACGCAAACTGTTTGAGGAGAACTAAGCCTTGACGTTGATCGGACGCCACGAAACGCTCAGGAGGCTGGACGAATTTGAAGTGATGCCGTCGATTCCGCAGATTATCCTGCGGGTGCGGCAGATTTCCGAGGACCCGCGCTCTTCGGTCGCCGACCTCGCCAACATCATCCTCTCCGATCATGCGCTTACTTCGCGAATTCTCAAGATCGCAAACTCGGCGTTCTACGCCGAATATGCCAATCGCGTCTCGACGATCACGCAAGCGATTACGCTAATGGGTTTCCGCACGGTGCAGAACGTCGTCCTGTCGCTGGCGCTGTTCGACGCGATGGACAAGTTCAGCCATCATAAATTCGACTTTCGGCAGTTTTGGACCCACTCGCTGGCTACCGGCGTGATCGGCAAAATGATCGCCACCGCGGCGCACTATAAAGTGCCGGAAGAAGCGTTTATCGCCGGATTCATGCACAACATCGGAATCGCCATTCTCGCAGTCGTGTTCCCGGAAGAGCACGCACTGGTGCTCAAAAAGATCGAACGCGGCGAAGAGCAGATCGCCGCGGAAAAGTCAATCTTTGGAATCGACCACGGCGAAGTCGGGGGATGGCTGGCGCGCAAGTGGAATCTGCCGTCGCTCCTGTCCCGGCCGATCATGGAACATCACCGGCGTGGATTGCCGTCGCGTCAGCGAAACAGCAACTGCCTGGTCGACTTCATCTACGTCGCCGACCTCGCCTACGACGCGATCTTCCAGGGGGATGAGACCCGTCAGCGAGCCTACGTCAAGGCCGGGGTCGACCTGGTTGGAATCAGCCCGGAGGTACTAGGGAAGGTCCTCGAAGCAGCCCCGGAGATGATCCGCAACATCGCCGATGAACTGGAGATCTCGCTCAAGGCGCCCGAGACAACCAAAATGGAAGCCGAACGCGAGTTGCTCAAACAAGAAGCTGCCGAAACCGCCCAGAAATTGCAGGAGCGCAACCGCGAACTGGCGATTATTCAGGAAGCCGGTGAAGCTATGCGGTCGGCCGCGGGCGAAGATGAAATCTTCCAGACGACTTTGGAGGAAGTGATGCGCGGCGTAGGAATCGGTCGCGTGCTCTTGCTCAAGATTGACCTCGAAGCCCGGACTGCCCACGGCACGCTCGGTTTCGGTGTCAACTCCCAGCAGGCGGTTTACGACATTGTCTTGCCGCTGGGTGACAACGTGCTGGGCCGCACCGTCGACGATCAGGCGGCTCAGAACATCATCGACGCCGACTCGGAAATCTACAAAGACACCGTCGGGGAAGAAGAGCGCGCAGCGATTGGCTGCTGTGCCTTCGCGACGTTACCCTTCATAGTAGCCGAGAAAGTTGAATTCGTGATGATCGTGAATAACCCGGACCCCTCCGAGCCGGTTGACGACGACCGCCTGCGCACAATCATGAGCCTGATCAATCAGTCTTCGCTGGCCATCGAGCGAATTCGCCTGCGTCGTCAACTGCAGGAACTTCAGGGCGTGCAGGTAAACCAGTTGATCAATACGGCGCTAAAGTAAATCGTCGCCCGTTGCCGCAGGCGATTCCCACTCATACTTCAGAAAAACGTAGTTCCCTTCAAGCCGCTTGCCGATGGAGCGAAAACCGACCTTGGCAAACAACGCCTGGGAGGCGACGTTCTCTTCCAGGATCTGCGCAAAAACCCTGGCGATCTTCAGTTCTGATTCCAGATAGTCCAGGAGGAGCACCAGCGATTCAAAGGCGATCCCCTGCCGCCAGCGTTCGACTTCACCGATGGCGATGCCCACTTCGCAGGTATGAAGCTCAACGACATGTTCGAAGTAATTTACCAACCCGAGAGGGACTCCGTCGGGATCGCAGACCGTGAAAACGCCGCCCATCGGGTCATGATCCAGGTAACGCTGAAATCGATATCGTTCGTAATCGGTGCGACTCATCGTTGGATCCCACCACGGATTGGCCAGGTGCCGTTGCACTCGTTCATCGCAGTACCAGCGAAAATACGGATCGAGGTCGGCGGCGATAACCGGTCGCAGCAGACACAGGCGGCCGCGGCGAATAATCATCGAGAGCGTCACGCGTTGAACATCAGGATGCAAATGGCGAAACGCAAGTAATATGGCGGCGCAAGGAGGTCAATCGACCGCGTCGCGCGACAAAACACCGGCATCACGCATCAAATGCTTGAGCAACAGGATCTGCCCGTAATGTCCGGCGAAGTGTTCGAGGACATGATAGAGTGTCCACGACCGTGTGATGGCCCTGGTCTTACGCATGAATGTGGATTCCAGTTGATCGTCCCGCCAGCCCCGCAATTCCGCATGCACCGCGGCGCGAGCCAGATCGAGCATCTGAAGATAATCGTGCGCGGATTTTCCTGAAAGCGTATCCGGGTGTTTGCCGTCGGCCTTGAGAGGCAGGCCGTCGTCGTCCATATGGATGCCAATAGTCTTGAGAATCAACTCGTCACCCTCCGGTTCCAGCGGGACTTCCCGGGCAGCGACGGTTATCCAAAACACTTCTACAACGGCGAGGTGGGCGAGGAGCATGCCAATGGTATTCACGCCGGGATGCGGTTGCCACTCCAGCTGGGAAACCGACAGATCCTTGACTGATTCACGAAGCAATTTCAACTGGTCATCAAATTGGACGGCGAACAGCCCAACGATTCTCTGCGAACTCGAATCATACTGAGTAGCCCTGGGTAGCGATCGAATCTCCATACTTCTCCTCATCTAGACTTGTCATGAGAGTCATACGGAAAAGCGGCAGGCTCGACGTAAGGAATGTTTGGCACGATCCGAACTCGCTCGACGAGAATTCACTGCCCCTGGGAAGCCGCCTCGGTGCCGGCCAATCGTTCAAACTTGTCCATGGCGGCGTTTGCCACCAGGTTTACGGCAGTATCGAGCGACATATAGTCCAGATTCAACACCATGTCGTAGTGTGCCGGATCATCGATCGACTTGCCCACCAGCTTGCGGACGAACTCGGCGCGCTCATGGTCGAAGCGCTCAACCTCGCGCCTCGCCTGGTCGGCGCTTAGCTTCTCACGCGCAATCATGTTTGATATCCGGTTGGCGGTTGAAGCGATCACGCGCAGGTGAAATCCACGATTGCTGCCGATGATGAAATTCGCCGCGCGGCCCACGACGATGACACCGCCCAGGCGCGAGATACTGAATACGATCTCGAGCAGGTGGCGGGCGTAGTCGCCAAGGTCGATCGCCTTGCCCGTCAGAAGCGACTCAAACCACAACTCCATCTGCGAGCGCGAATGCTCGTCCAACGATTCGACGATGCGACGTTTGTAGCCGCTGGTCTCGCAGATGCGATCGATGATATCCCGGTGCAGAAGCGTGTAGTTAAATCGATGTGCCAAACGTTCGGCAATGATCGTTCCGCCTGATCCCCTCTGCCGCGAGATTGTGATCATCGGTTTGGGGATGTGGATCGATCGCGTCAGACCGGCGTGGGATTCTTCCAGCGTCTTCTGCAGCTCCCAGCGGCGAATCTGACGGTCGATGATCAATTCAATGGAGGTCATGGGGCACCTTCCTCTCCCAGACACAATATACCCCCATCAGATTAAACGTCAACAATTGTAGCGATGTTCAAGGAAATGCGCGTGTGCGGTCGAACTAAAACTGGCGGCGGAACGACTCGGGATCCATCGGATCGTTGACGTCGCTGAAATAGGTTCGACAATCGGGCCGGCGCCGCAGCCTGAGTTCGTCCTTGCCGCGAAGTCGAGCGTATAGCCCCAACGGGGTCAGGACCAAATAGTAGATAATCCCGAGGATGATGGGCGAGACGATCAGTCCTAGCAGATAGCTGACCGCCATCCAGAGCACATAAACCAACCGACCCAACGGGAACCACAGGTACGAACCGGCGGCCAGAGCGATCCCGGCGCTCCCTGCCCAAGCGGCGACGGCAGTTCCCCGTAGCCACAGGAGCAGCAACGCGAATACCACCGCCAGCACTGCCAAGGTAACGGCAAAGTAACGTACGGTCGATCGATCAGGTCGCCAGTTTATCCGCTGCAGCATGCGTCAGTCTTTTCCGAACCGGGCGCGATATTCCTGCGCCCCGGGAAACGGCGGTTGATCATTCTTGAACAGCACACAATCTTCGAGTACCAGTACGTCCATGTCGGTGAACATGAAGCAACGATAAGCTTGTGCCGGCGAGTTTACGATCGGCTCCCCGCGAATATTGAAACTCGTGTTAACGATCACGCTGCAGCCCGTTCGCTCCTTGAATGCCTTCAATATTTCGTAGAAGCGGCCGTTACGATCGGCACTGACAGTCTGCAAACGACCCGTATAGTCCACGTGGGTCACCGCCGGGATCGTAGATTTGACCCATCGCAAACGATCGATGCCGGACAGGTGTTGCTCGGCAACCGGCGGCTGACGTCGCAGTTCTTTGCGGACCGGCTCGACCAGCAGCATATACGGGCTTTCGCAGTCTTCTTCAAAGTATGCAGCTACGTCTTCCCGCAGGATCGCGGGAGCGAACGGACGAAAACCCTCACGAAACTTGATCGCCAGATTCAGGCGTGACTGAATCTGCGGAGCACGGGCATCCGCCAGGATGCTCCTCGCGCCCAGCGCCCGCGGACCAAATTCCATCCGTCCCTGCAGGAGGCCGACGACCAATCCGTCATCAATGGCTGCAGCCACGCGCTGCGCCACCTGGCCCGATTCAAGCTGGCGATACTTGGCCCCGGTCGAGTCAAGATACTGTCTGATCTGTTCGTTGGAATACGACGGCCCCAGATAACTCCCCTGTTGGCTGTCTGATGCTTCCGGCCGGCGCTCCTGGCCGAGAAATTGATGCCAGAGAGCCAAAGCAGCGCCGAGGGCGCCCCCGGCATCGCCGGCCGCCGGTTGAATCCAGATATCGTCAAATACTCTCTCACGGCGAATCAGACCGTTTGCGACGGAATTGAGAGCACAACCTCCGGCCAGGCAGAGCTGGCGCTCACCGCTCAGATCGTGCAAGGTTCTCGCTAAGCGCACCATGATGATATTCGTGACCTCCTGGATCGAGGCCGCAAGATCAAGTTGCTTCTCGGTGAACGGCGATTCCGGCGACTTGGGTTCACCGCCGAACAGCCTGTGAAACTTGCTCGAAGTCATCCGCAGTCCCTGGCAGTAATCGAAATACTCCAAGTTCATCCAGAACGAGCCATCGTCCTTGACGTTGATCAACTCGTTCAAAATCAAGTCGGTATATCGCGGTTCGCCGTAGGGAGCCAGTCCCATAAGTTTGTATTCGCCCGAATTGACCGTGAATCCGAGGTAGAATGTGAACGCCGAGTAGAGCAGTCCAAGTGAATGCGGAAATCGCAATTCGCTGAATATCTTGATATCATTGCCCCGTCCCCTGCCCAGCGTCGTCGTGCTCCACTCGCCGACGCCGTCGATGGTCAAGATCGCCGCGGATGGAAACGGCGAAGGATAAAAGGCCGAAGCTGCATGCGACAAATGATGCTGCGAGAAAAGAATTTCGCCCTTGAAGCCGCTGCCGAGCCCGCGCTTGATCTCACGTGGAATATGAAGCTTGTGATGCAGCCACAGCGGCAGGGCCTTCGCAAAAGAACGTACGCCCCTCGGGGCATAGGCCAGAAACGTTTCCATCAACCGATCAAAGGTCAGCAGCGGTTTGTCGTAGTAGCACACGTAATCGACTTCCGCCGCTGTGATCCGTGCCTCGGCGAGGCAGTAAGCGACCGCACCCGCCGGAAATCGCGCATCGTGCTTCACGCGACTGAAGCGCTCTTCCTGCGCGGCGGCGACAATGCGCCCGTCGCTAACCAGCGCCGCAGCCGAGTCGTGGTAAAATGCGGAGATCCCGAGAATGTGCATCGTTTGATAATACGCTTTGAGGCGAGGATGCGAAACATGCAAGTAGGCCCGTCAGCGCTGCTCGCTTCATGCCAAGTCTCGTCTGCTTCATTACGAAAAGTGCTTGACTTGTGGGAAATTCACCGTTATCAGAACTATAAATGTCGGGCAACAGCAAATCGATGCGCGTGATCTTTGTGGGGCGAAAGAACCCCTTCAACGCTGGGATCATCAACTGGCTCCAGGAAAACTACACGCTGCTCGCGGTATACTTCGTCGAACCTGATCGATTCACAATGCGACAGCGGCTCGGTGTGCTGTGGCAGCGCGGCCGCAAGCACGGCTGGCTGCGGCTGTTCAATGAACTGGCCTTCCGCGCTTACCATGCCCTGTTCTATGGACGTCTGGAGCGCAGGCTCCTGGCCCGTGATTTACCCAATTCATTTGTCGCGCCGGACCCGGTAACTGTGCCAGCATTTGAATGTGACAATATTAACGATGAGCAGTACTTAGCGCGGATTCAGGCCAGCGCGCCCGACATTATCTTCAGCGTTTGCACGCGGACGATCTTTCGCCGACCGCTCTATTCAATTCCGCGCTACGGGATGTTCATGTTGCACGAGGGGATCACGCCAGAATATCGTGGATTGCACACGGCGGCCTGGGCGATTCTTAAGCGCGAGTATCAGTATCTCGGCTATACTTTGTTCAAAGTCGATGCGGGGATTGACACAGGTCGCATTCTTTGCCAAGGGCGCTTCCCCTATAATGGTGAGCACGGCATGGCGTACGGCTACGTCGGTCACGCCGCACTGCTTTACGGCTTACCCTCCATAAAGACTGCCCTGGACCAACTCCATGCTCACGCAGGCCGCTTTGACCCGGTTCCCACGGCGGGCCGCGAAAGTCATAATTACACCTGGATGGGAATTACCGAGCTCTTTCATACTCGGCACTGAGAAACTAATCGGAATACTCCAGCACCATGCGACGGAATTGAGTTGAGCCGCTGCCGCTGCCGCAGCGAAGCACGCCGACCAGCTCCACGATTGTCTCCAGCTCTTCATCGATTTCCACGAGTTTGCCGTGTTGCGAATCGTGCTTGTAAACGAACCATGAGTGCGGTTGCGCCTGCTTGATCGACATGGCAGTCAACGCCACTGTACTCTGCAAGGTGTCCACCGCATGCGAAACGACTGTCTCACCGTTGATGCGCAGTTGCAGTTCGTATTCGGCGTAGCAGTTCAGGCTGGTAGAACCGACGGCATCCATAACCACTGTCAGGCGAAAAAAGTCGGTCAGTGATCCGCCGGGAATCGTCATGGATTTAATGACGCCGACACTTCCAACCGCCTCTTGATCGTCGCTGAGACAGCGGATCACTCGCTGCCGCTGAGCTCCGTCGCCGAGGCTTTCGGCGCTCAAGGCGTGGAATGCGAACGGGACCGATCCAAACGGCTGGCGCGGGGTCAGCTCGGGAGCGCCATTGATCTGGATGCCGATCCAGCGATTGGCTTCGTCAAACACTTCTCCCGGTATCGGGATCAGCATACCGAGCATGGTCGAAAACGTGCCATTGGTGACCGGAACCGCAATGTGGGCTTCCTGCCACAATGATTGACCCTCCGCCGGGGCGTCGTAGACCGTAAAGGTCAGATCGAAGTTGCCATCAAGCGGTTGGCCGTCAGCAGCCGCTAAGAACCCCTGGTAACTCATTGTCGACGGCACAGCGCCAAGCCCGGTGCCCGGCAGCATTGAAAGTGTCAAGAAGAGGATTGAAAGTAAGAGACGAGGCATAGTTTCCTCCATTTTTGGAGCAAACTATCCATAATCCATCAGAATGTCAAGACGGATTCGTAGGCTGTCTGGCCCTTCACTATCGATTCCTGGGGTGGTTGCGCGCGCGGCGCTCGTTCCCCCTCTTGTAGTTTCCGGTGATTCGAGCCAGCAGTTGCTGCAACGCATCTGCGTCGGCTGATTCTGCCTCGGCTTGGAATTCCTCTGCTGCACGTCCCCTTAGGGTAACGACGGGACGACCGTATCGCGCGATGATCACATCGCCGCTTTTGCGCCGTTCAAAGGTGAAGCCAAGATCGCTCCCATCCGTGCTCACCATGCTACATCAAGCTTCCCATTTGAGCTGAGCCGGGCAGGCTTGTACTGGGCAAACTACACATTCAAGATCAGTCCTTCGGCAAGTACACGCCTTTCAGGATCGTGTATCTCTGAGCGGCAGCCTGAAGTTGAATCGTATGCTCGTGCCCCTGGAATCCCGCCTCGGCCAGCAGTCGCATCCAGTCCGCGCGCGAAAAGAGGCCAAGGACATGGCGGTCATGTTCGATCTCAAGCCTTCCAGGCCGACGAATGAAGCAAGTCATGATCATCTCTACCGTGGTATCGCCGGGATCAGGATCGTGAACATACTCGACATAGGTCAATTCACATTCAGCGTTCTTGCTGGTCATGTGGTAGACCTGCGGTGATACGAAGCTGTCACGGAAGTAGTCGGGTGACATCAACAAACATCCACCCGGCTCAAGGTGCGCGGCAGCCGTGGCGAATGTTGCGCGCAGGTCATCTTCCGACAGCATGTAATCAATGGCGTCATGAATCAGGACGGCGGCAAACTTGCGATTCAGGCGGATACTGCGCATGTCACCGAGGATGTGCTCAACTCTGGGATTGAGCAGCCGCGAATGCGCGAGCATCGCTTCTGAGAGATCAACTGCGGTGGCATCAAACTCTCCGGTCAAATGAGAAAGGTTGTGTCCGCCGCCGACGCCGAGTTCAAGCACGTGATGCCTTCGGCCGCCGCCGAGATGTTCGCGAAGTAGCAACCGCCAGCAATCAGCCTCCTCAACATACTCTTCCCGATTACTCACGAGCGGCCAGAGCCAGGCGAGATCGGAGTAGAGGCGGTTGCTCGGAATATTGCCAGAGTGCATAATCAGACCACGTCTTCTCTAAGCTCTCGACGAGAGACTCCCAACTGTCATGAAAGCAAACCTCGAGTCCTGAGACACTAAATCGCAGTGTCAATCGCCGCGACATTCGTGGTTGTTTTTGGCTTCTCGATCTGCTTCATTTCGTTCAACAGGCAAGGATATCATGGCGATGGTCAGTAATGCAACTGCATTTAGGGTTAACTCCGGCAAAGTCCTTAACGTAACTCGCAAACAGATCATTGATTCGATGGCGGTGTATGACAAGCTCAAAAGAACAAGTGAAACTGATGCGGGTCGGTTATATGCCGTCAACTATCATGGTCGGCTGTACCCTCCAAAGGCAGTTCTTGCTCTTGCGTTGGGCGCAAAAGTAAGTGATTTTAGCGGTGGCGAATCTCGCACTTCGGCAAATCGTGTCTTCCGCGATTTAGGCTTCGAGATCATTTACATTGCGGCTGAGAGGATTCCAAAGCTTGCCCACGATCCAGATAAGATCAATGCACCGATACCTAGTGTGTCAGCGCTTCTGGGCGCACTATTTACATCCCGATGGACTGACTTGCATGATCGAAGGGCCAACATACGTGATGTGCAGTATCCCGGCGTCTATCTAATTGCCTATTCATCGTCCAAGCTGGAAGGAAAGCAAGTGCGCGAGTCCGACGTGTTCTACGTCGGCATGAGCAATTCGAGCCTCATTGGCCGACTCAATCAATTTGTCGCGGGGCTCGAAAACGGCGGGCATCATAGCGGAGCAAAGCGTTTCTTCAATGAATATGCATTGAGATCTCCGTACACAAAACTGCGACGGCGTAGACGATTCTTTGTCGCAGCGATTGGGGTCCCCTGCGTTGTGAATAAGCAACGACGCATCCCTGACGACTTACGCAAAATGGGTGAAGTTGCTCGTCTGGAGTACTACGCTCTTGCGCGAGTAAGGGAGGCAACAAGAAGCGAACCCGAACTGAACAAGAAATAGCGCAGTTGCCAGTGGCAACATATACGGCTACCCAGGGTTTCGGGTTGGCAAGTGGCCGACCACACTCCCACAAAAAAACGTCCCGCATTTCGGCGGGACGTTTCGCTCGGTTCCCTGAGCTTTCAATTCACAGGAGATTACTTCTTCGGCGGGATGATGGCATCCTTGCACGCCTTGGCGACGCGGAACTTCACGACGGTCTTGGCCGGAATCTTGATCGCTTCGCCGGTCTGCGGGTTGCGGCCGGTACGGGCTTTGCGGTTCGACTTCACCAGCTTGCCGAAGCCCGGCAGGGTGAATTCGCCGGTCTTCTTGGTTTCGGAGACGGCGGTCATGTGCAACGTGTCCATAAATTTGCCGACTTCGACCTTGGTCATGCCGGTCTTCTCAGCCATCGTCGTGATCAACTGAGCTTTGGTCAGAGGCTTGTTAGCCATGGGGAATCCTCCCACGATTTGGGTTTAGCCAATATTGACAGGGTCAAAGTCTGGGTGACCCCAGTTTCACCCTGTATTTACAATGTTTGCGGCGAATTGGATAATCATTCCAAGTATTCAACGCAACAAAAACTTTTGGATTTTGCACTTTTTTTTCGCGGGTGAAACGTTGGTCGCCCCAGTTTCGGGCAGTAAAATTGCCCCTTTTCGAGGGTGCCAGCCGAAAGGGCCGACTACTACCCCCCGGAATCGTGGTCCAAAAACCGCCTTTCGTGCTTGCCAACCGCTCTCAACACCCTACAATCGAATCATGTTCGCCTACCACGGTAAGATCGCGGGGGTCGTGAAATGCGGGGCCGGAATTCGTTACGTGATCGCTATCCCCCGGGGGGAAAGACTCGTCATTGAGCGCTGTGGTGACATCGCTTCGACCGCTGCGGAAGAGCCCTGGGATCTCCTGGCCGGATGCAAATGTGTCTACGGGCTGGGCACCGGTGAATACGTTCGCCGCCGCCTCAACCTGATCGACGAGACCGTGTCGCAGGATCCCGATCAATTTTTGTGGGAGTTATCGCGCACTTGCTCCGAGGCCATGGAGAACTACCTCTACGCGCTATTACAGACGCACAACAGCGAGGGCGGCTTCGAAGTAACCTGCCTGACGGTGAATCGCCGCATCTTTGACGAGATCGGCCGGTCGTTTGACCAGCGCGGGCTCACGCTTGACCGCATGGTGTTCCTGCCCGAGGCGTTCCGGCAGGCCCTGAAGCCCCGTTTGCAGGCCGAACGCGACTTGTTACTGGTCGGAAGCGAATGCAGGATACATTTGCAGTTGTTTCATCGCGGACGATTGGCGGCCTTCGAGACAATCGAAAATGGAGAAGCCGAGCGGCAAGTCGAGCGGATCTGCGAAGAAATCGGAGTCGTCATGATGTCAATATTCGGAGGTCGGACATTGCGCCGCCAGGTGCAGGCTCATCTGATAGGCGACCCGCGCCTGGAAGGGATCGCCGCCGTCCTCCAGCGCCAGCTACCTTACGATTTCACCTTCCATCACGACGATCTCTCGCAACTTCAAATTGGCGTACCCACACGCGATATCAATCTCAAGCAGTATTTTTCTGCTTTAGCTCCCGCCTACGCCTATTATCTTAATGAGATATGCGCATCATCGCCGGCGAAAAGCGCGGCCTCCTCTTAAGAACCTGCGACTTCCCGGGCTTTCGCCCGACGCTTGATCGTGTCAAGGAGTCGTTGTTTGGGACGCTGACGCCTCATCTGGACGGCGCGCGCGTTCTTGATCTGTTTGCGGGTTCCGGCGCGCTTGGGCTAGAAGCGATCTCGCGCGGCGCGGCGTCCGCAGTCCTCGTCGACAATGACAAGCGAGCGGCAAAGGTCATTGAAAGGAATATCGCCTTGACCGGATTTGGCGATCGCTGCCGATTTGTCCTCGCCGAATTCGATGATGTCGGAAAAATGGTTGCGCGCGCCGAGCGCTTTGACTTAGTTTTCGCCGATCCGCCGTATCAATGCGGCTACGCGCAGAAGGTGCTCGATCGCGTTCGCGAATGGGAGTTGCTCGCCCCCGATGGGCTGCTGTCTCTGGAGATGGCGACCCGCGACGCGCGTGATTGCGACAGCACGGGTTATGAGGTCCTGCGCGACAAGAAGTACGGCAGCACGATTATCTGGATTCTGAGGAGAATAAGTTGAGACGCGCAGTCTATCCCGGCAGCTTTGACCCGATTACCTTCGGACACGTTGATCTCACGCGGCGCGCCGCTGAGATGTTCGACGAGGTGATCGTGGCGATCGCCGACAATCCCAACAAGAAGGTCATGTTCAGCCACGAGGAGCGCCGCGAAATGGCCGCGGCCGCCCTGGCTGAGATTAAGAACGCGCGCGTCATCGTCTTTCGGGGGCTCCTGGCCAATCTGGTTGAGCAGGAAGACTGCTGCGCGATCGTACGCGGTATGCGGGCGGTCAGCGATTTTGAATACGAATTCCAGATGGCGCTGATGAACCGCAAGCTCTCGCCGCATGCCGAGACGGTGTTCCTGATGCCCTCGCTGCGCTACGTCTATCTCAGTTCTAACATGATCAAGGAAATCGCACGGCACGACGGCAAGATCGACGATCTCGTGCCGGAAATCGTGCAACGGAAACTGCGCGAACATTACCGCCGCTAAGACGGCAAAAACCCGCGGACGCGCGACAATTCACAGGGAGAATGAGTGACAGAGAATATTGCCGATCAACACCAGGTGCGCGTCGACAAGATGCTGGCCTTGCGCGCTTCGGGCGTCGAGCCGTACGCCTACAAGTACCCCAAGACGCACTCAGCGCAACAATTGCTCGACCAATTTGACGGACTGGCAGAACCACAGACGACCATCAGCGTCGCCGGCCGCCTGATGACGATCCGCCACATGGGCAAGTCGATCTTCGCGCACCTGCAAGACGAATCGGGACAAATCCAGATCTATGTCAAGAAAGATGCCGTCAGCGAGCAGGAGTTTGAGGTCTTCAAGAAATCCGACCTCGGCGACATCTTTGGCGTGAGCGGCTATCTGTTCATGACCAAAATGGGCGAAAAGAGCGTCCACGTCAGCAGTCTTACGCTCTTGGCCAAGAGCCTGCGTCCGATGCCGGAAAAGTGGCACGGCTTGACCGACAAGGAGACGCGCTACCGTCGCCGCTACCTCGACCTGATCGCCAATCCGGAGGTACGCGAGGTCTTTAAGAAGCGCTCGGCGATCATCCGCTCTTTGCGCAATTTCCTCGATGGCGAGGGATTTATCGAGGTTGAGACACCGATCTTGCAACCGATCTACGGCGGCGCCGCCGCCAAGCCTTTCGTCACGCACCACAATCGCCTCGACGTCGAGATGTACTTGCGTGTCGCCGACGAGTTGTACTTGAAGCGCCTGATTGTCGGCGGCTTCGAAAAAGTCTGGGAATTCTGCAAGGATTTCCGCAACGAAGGCCTCGATCGCAGCCATAATCCCGAATTCTCAATGATCGAGTTGTACTGGGCCTACGCGGACTACTATGACGTGATGGACCTCTACCAACGCATGCTCGTCAGGGTCGCGACCGAAGTGCTCGGCGCCACCGCCATCGAGTTTGGCGGCAACCAGATCGAACTCGGCGGCGAATGGAAGCGGTTGCCGTTAGTGGACTCCATTTCCGAGGCGGTCGGCCGCGACATCTCCGACGCCGACGAAGCGACGCTGCGGGCTTTGGCGAAAGAGCACGGAATCGAGACTGAGAAACTCGTCGGACGCGGGAAGTTGATCGATGAATTGTTCAGCGTCAAAGTCCAGCCCCGACTCATTCAACCGACGTTTGTGACCGATTACCCCGTCGAGCTGTCTCCTCTGGCGAAGCCGCACCGCAGCAAGCCGGGATTGACGGAACGCTTCGAGGTTTTCATTGGTGGAATGGAAATGGGGAACGCATTCAGTGAATTGAATGACCCCATCGATCAGAAAGAACGCTTCGAACGGCTGGTCGAGTTGGCCCGCGCCGGAGATGAAGATGCCCCGGCTGTGCTTGACGAAGACTATGTCTTCTGCCTCGAACACGGAATGCCGCCGACCGGTGGTTTGGGATTCGGCGTTGACCGGCTCTGCATGCTGCTGCTGAACCAGCCATCGATTCGCGACGTGATCCTGTTCCCGCAGATGAAACCGGAGTAGATTTGGGTTTCGAAATCTTCATCGCGCGACGCTACCTGCGCAGTCGTCGCCGCGAACACTTCATCTCCTTCATTTCCCTGATCTCCATCGTCGGCGTTGCCATCGGTGTGGCTACGCTCAATTTCGTGATGGCGATGATGAATGGGTTTGAGACCGAAATCCGCCAGCGCATCATCGACACTACGGCGCACATCACCGTCTACACTTTCGCGGGCGACGGTTTTGTCGATTGGCAATCATTGGCCGAGAAGGTCTCCACCGTTCCCGATGTGATCGCCACGGCCCCGAATATCTTCTACAAGTCGGTGATCGGCTCAAACGACGCCAACGACGGTATCTTCGTGAAGGGCATCATTCCTGAGCAGGAGTATGGTGTGTCCGAATTACGGGAAAACATCGTCGCCGGTGAACTCGACCTCGAAATCGGTTCCGACAGCCTGCCCGGAATCGTGCTTGGCCGCGAACTGGCGGGAACGCTCGGTGTCAAATTGGGAGACGATGTGGTTCTGGCTTCGCTCAAGCAGAAGAAGATGACGCTGACGCTTCAACCCAAGTACAAGAAGTTCCGCGTCACCGGCATCTTCGAGACCGGCATGAACGAGTATGATGCCAATCTCGTTTACATCTCGATCCCGATGGCGCAGGATCTCTTCAAGCTCGATAACATGGTCAACGGCTTGCAAGTGCGAGTGCGCGATTTTTACCGCTCGCAGGATATCGCGCGCGAAATCGAAGAGCGGCTTGGCAATCCGTACTATGCCGTCGACTGGTCGGAGCGACATAAGAATCTATTTGGCTGGATGACGCTGGAGAAGTACGGGATGTCGATCGTGGTGGGGCTGATCATTGCCGTTGCCGCGTTCAATATCGTCACAACTCTGATCATGCTGGTATTAGAGAAGCGCCGCGACATCGCAATTCTGAAATCGATGGGCGCCAACCGGCGCCAGGTGATGCGGATTTTCGTCTTTCAGGGTACGCTGCTGGGAACGGTGGGAACTCTGGCCGGCACAGCGTTGGGATTTGCTCTCTGTTGGGCACAACAAACGTTTCAGATTGTATCAATTCCGGGAGAGATCTATTTCATCAATAGTCTCCCCGTGGACATGCGGGCTCACGAGTTTGCGATCGTTGCCGCAGCCAGTGTGCTAATCTCGTTTCTGGCAACGTTGTATCCCTCGCGTCGGGCGGCGCGGTTGTTCCCCGCCGATATTCTGCGGCACGGATAAGCTCGTAGGCGGTTTAAAGTTAAGAGTACCGCGCGAACTGACGACAAGAGAAGTGTAGACAGGAGTCAATAGTCGGAATTGGACGCCATGATTCTTGAAGCGAAAGCGCTGTGTAAAAACTTTGCCACGGTGGACGGTGAACTGCGGATCCTGCGCGATCTCGATCTCACGGTAGCGCGCGGTGATTTCGTCGCCATCACCGGCGCATCAGGAGTGGGGAAAAGCACCTTGTTACACATTCTCGGAGGATTGGACACTCCCAGTTCCGGCGCGCTGACCGTCGCCGGCCAGCGCATTGACAGTCTCGGCGAGACACAGCTCTCGGAGTATCGCAACAAAAAGTGTGGTTTTGTCTTCCAGTATCACTATCTTTTGGAAGAGTTTGACGCGGTCGAAAACGTGATGATGCCGCTTCTCGTGCGGGGAACATCACGGAACAATTCCGAGACGACGGCGGTTAAACTCTTGGACGAGGTGGGGTTGGGTCATCGCTTGCATCATCGACCGACGCAACTGAGCGGCGGCGAATGCCAACGGGCCGCGGTCGCGCGGGCGATGTCGGGTGCGCCGGAGATCCTGATCGCCGATGAACCAACGGGAAATCTCGACCACGAGACGGCTGACACCCTCCATGACCTCCTCGCTCGCCTGAACAAAGAAAAACGGATGACGATAGTCGTCGCGACGCATGATCTGTCGCTGGCAGAGCGAGCCTCACGACGATTTCGGCTCACGGATGGACATCTTATCGAGAATGGTTGATTCTTATGTTGTGTGAAGATTGCCGCAAGCAGGAAGCTACGATTCACCTCAAACAGGTTGTTAACAACCAGAAGGTGGTCTTGAATCTTTGCAGCACCTGCGCCAAACGACGCGGATTCTCAAATCCGCTCAAGAACGTGCCGTTTCCGCTCGCCGACTTTCTCACTTCGATGGTCCCGGCGACCCTGGCGCGGCCCGACAATGCCCTGATGGAGCAGAGCTGTCCGAGTTGCGGTCTCACCTACGACAAGTTCGCGAAAACCGGACGCCTCGGCTGCGGCACATGCTTCACGGTCTTTCGCCAGCCGCTGGCCGACCTGCTGCGCAAAATCCATGGATCAAACCTTCATCGCGGCAAGCGTCCGATGATGGCGGCGGGGAGCATGGATTCCTTGAAGGAAGAAGCGCGTCTAAAAGACGAACTCAAAGCCGCCATCGAACACGAAGATTTTGAACGCGCCGCTCATTTGCGCGACATGATTAAGAACTTGCTTGCCAAGGCGGAGGCCGACCATGTTCGATGACATGACCGACAATCTCAGTTCGTGGTTGACCGGCGAAGGCACCGACTCGATGATCGTGTTGTCCTCCCGGGTACGCCTGGCGCGCAATATCAAGGGCCAGACGTTCCCGACGCATGCGGACGAAGAAAGCCGCCTGCAGGTCGTCAGCTTCGTCGAAAGCGCGATTCGCTCCAGCCGGGAACTTCAATCCGGCTCATTTCATCGGTCCGCGTCGATCGACGATCTCGATCGCTCATTCCTGATCGAACGCCACTTGATCTCGCCGGAGTTTATGCGCCCGGAATCGGAGAGCGCAATCTTTATCTCACCCGACGAGCGCGTGGCGATCATGGTCAACGAAGAAGATCACTTGCGGATTCAGACGATGAGCCCGGGCCTGTCTTTGACGACGGCGCTCAATCAGGCGATGCGCATCGACGATGACTTGGCGCGCACTCTGGAGTTCGACTTTGATACCGATTTTGGATATTTGACATCTTGCCCCACGAATGTTGGAACCGGATTGCGGGCTTCGGTGTTGATACACTTGGCCGGACTGGTGCTGACGAAGGAGATCGACTCCGTCATCGACCACATCACGAAATTGGGATTGGTCGTGCGCGGATTCTACGGCGAAGGTTCGGATGTCTGGGGCAATTTGTTCCAGATCTCCAACCAGACGACGCTGGGCCGCTCCGAGTCCGACATCACCGAGGCTTTGCACAAGATGACGCGGCAGATCATCGAATTCGAAAATCAGTCGCGCGAGCAACTGGTGACGCAGGCCGGCAACGAAATCGCAGACAAAATTTGGCGCGCATTCGGCATTTTGAAGCACGCGCGCGTATTAACTTCAGAGGAGGTCATGAACCTTCTCAGCGCGATCCGACTCGGCGTGGCTCTCGAGATCATCGAGAACGTCACCCTGGAGACGATCAACCGGATGTTGATCTTGAGCCAGCCGGCGCACCTGCAAAAGTACGTGGGTGAAGCCCTCGAGCCGGCCGATCGCGATATCGCCAGAGCGAACATGGTTCGTGAGATGCTGGCGGATGCAAGTTAGAGTATCATCTCAGGCGGAGGTATAGATGAACGAGATGTTTTCCGAGCTGGCCCGCAAAGCCATCGAGTATGCCCGCGACGAGGCGGCCAGACTGCGCCACGACTACATCGGTACCGAGCATCTCCTGCTGGGCTTAATCCGGCTGGGTGAAGGTCGCGCCGTGGAAGTCTTCTCCAATATCGGCCTGGACATGAATGAACTGGTCCAGTCGGTAGAGGATGTGGTGCAGCCCGCCGGCGGCACGATGACGATGGGTCAACTCCCCCTGACGGCTCGCGCCAAGAAAACGCTGGAGGTCGCCGGGCAGGAAGCCCGGGCCTTGAAATCGAAGGAAATCGATACTGAGCATATTCTCCTGGCGCTGCTGAAAGATGAAGAAGGCGTTGCCGCACAAGTGTTGTCGATGTTCGACGTTGACTACAAGGACGTCTACGAAGAACTCAAGAACATCCAGAGCGGCCAGCCATCGTCTTACGGCAAGAAGCGCAAGAAATCCAAGACACCGGCGCTCGATCACTTCGGCCGCGACTTAACCGAACTGGCGCGCAAAGGCAAGCTCGATCCGATTATCGGCCGCGACAACGAAATCGAACGCGTGTCGCAGATTCTCTCGCGGCGCAAAAAGAACAATCCGGTACTGATCGGCGAACCGGGCGTTGGTAAGACCGCGATCGTCGAAGGGCTTGCCCAGCGCGTCGTCACCGGCCAGGTGCCGGCCGTGCTCGAGAACCGCCGCATCGTCATGCTCGACATGGCCTCGCTGGTGGCCGGGACAAAATATCGCGGGCAGTTTGAAGAACGCCTCAAAGCCGTTATGAACGAGATCACCAATTCGCAGGACGTGATCATCTTCATCGACGAGTTGCATACGATTGTCGGCGCCGGCGGCGCGGAAGGTTCGCTTGATGCTTCGAATATCTTCAAGCCGGCACTCTCACGCGGCGAACTGCAGTGTATCGGCGCGACCACGCTGAATGAATATCGCAAGTACATCGAGAAGGACGGCGCTCTCGACCGCCGCTTCCATACCGTGATGGTCGAAGAACCGTCGCAGGAAGACACGATCAAGATTCTCCAGGGGCTCAAGGGCCGCTATGAGGAGCACCACCAGATTGTGATCTCCGACGACGCGATCAAGGGCGCGGTCGTGATGTCGAACCGCTATATCACCGGCAAATTCCAGCCGGATAAGGCGATTGATATCATCGACGAGGCCGGCTCGCGCGCGCACTTGTCGACCTATACCAAGCCGCGTGAGTTCAGCGACATGGATGCGCTCATTTCTGAGGTCTCGACCAAGAAAGAAGAAGCGGTCAAGAATCAGGAATTCGAGCGCGCCGCCAAGTTGCGCGACGAGCTGAAGCTCAAGAAAGAAGAATACGAGCAGATGAAGCGCAACTGGGAGGTGCAGCGCCAGAGCGAAAAGATCGTTCTCAAGGAAGAGCATATCGCTGAGATCGTCGCCAAGATCACCGGCATCCCGTTGTTCCGCCTCGAAGAGAAGGAATCCAAGCGCCTACTGCGCATGGAAGAAGAACTCAAGCGCAAGATCGTCGGCCAGGAAGAAGCGATCGCCGCCCTGACCAAGTCGATCCGCCGCGCCCGTGCGGGACTCAAGGACCCGCATCGCCCGATCGGCTCGTTCATCTTTCTCGGCCCGACCGGCGTCGGCAAAACCGAATTGACGCGTGTTCTCGCCGAGTTCTTGTTTGAAAATCCCGATGCCCTCGTGCGCATCGATATGTCCGAATACATGGAGAAATTCGCCGTCAGCCGCCTGATCGGTGCGCCTCCGGGCTACGTCGGTTACGAAGAGGGCGGACAGCTCACGGAAAAAGTGCGCCGCCATCCTTACTCGGTCGTGCTACTCGACGAAATCGAAAAAGCGCATCCGGATGTCTTCAACATCCTGCTGCAGTTGCTCGATGACGGCTGCTTGACCGACTCGTTTGGCCGCAAGGTCGACTTCCGCAATACGGTCATCATCATGACTTCCAACGCCGGTACGCGCGATATCCGCTCGGGTAAGACGCTCGGCTTCGGTGCCACCGGCGTGGAAGATGACTATGATGCGATGAAGCAGTCGGTCATGACCGAAATGAAGCGTATCTTCAATCCGGAACTGATCAACCGTATCGACGAGATTTTGATCTTCCATGGGCTGCGGATGGAACACATCATGCAGATCATCGAGATCCAGCTCGCCGACATGGCCAAGCGGCTGGCGGAGCGCGGTCTGGCGATCCACGTCACCGACGAAGCCAAGAAATTCATCGCCGAAAAGGGATTCGATCCGGTCTACGGTGCGCGCCACCTCAAGCGCTCGCTGCAGAAGCACCTCGACGATCCGTTGGCGGAGGAAATTCTCGCTGGTCAGTTTGCGGGCGACTGCCATATCGAAGTCGATATCGCTCCCGAACGCGACAAGCTGGTCTTCCGCATCAACACCAGCACCGAGTCGCACAAGGCGAAGGTGTAATCGCTAAGCAATCCAATATAGTGTGACGATTGACCCACCTGCTGAAAGGCAGGTGGGTTTTTTTGCGCGGGCGCGACGATGTCGCAAACTGGCTTTGGATTCTCAACGTCAAATTGGAACGACGATACGCGCTCAGGTGCTGCAACTCAAATGAAGGGAAAGCACAGTTGACCAAAGGCCGATTGGAAGCATTCAGCGATGGCGTCTTAGCCATCATCATTACCATCATGGTGCTCGAGCTGAAAGTCCCTCACGAGACCAGTTTCTCTGCCCTCAAGCCGTTGCTTCCGGTCTTCTTGAGCTATCTCTTGAGTTTCGTGTACCTCGCGATCTACTGGAACAACCATCATCATCTCTTCCAGGCGATCAAGCAGGTCGACGGACGCATCCTCTGGGCCAACATGCATCTGCTCTTCTGGCTCTCGCTGGTGCCGTTCGTAACGGCCTGGATGGGAGAAAACAACTTCTCCGCAGCTCCCGTGGCTCTCTATGGCGTGATCATGCTCATGGCGGCCATCGCCTACTTTATCTTGACCCTGGTTCTCGTGGCGCGGCACGGAAAAGACTCGGCACTGGCCAAGGCGTTGGGCCGCGACTTTAAGGGAAAGATTTCCGTGGTTCTCTATGCCTCGGCGATCGCTCTGGCTCTGGTTAATGGTTGGATCTCATGTGCCATTTACGTGCTGGTGGCAATCATCTGGCTGGTCCCCGACCGGCGGATTGAGAAGGCGTTGGCATAGAAGGACTTCCAGACGACTGCCAATCGCATTTTCTCCTTGACCCCGCAGTCTCGGCTCTTATATTGTTTGTCTGCCGCTCGGCCTGCTTGGTCGATCTATGCTTTTGGCGGCGATTGTGGACGTAGATTAGGAGGACCCCTTGGCTCATAAAAAAGGTTTAGGTTCGTCGAAGAACGGCCGCGACTCGAACGGTCAACGGCGCGGCGTCAAGCGTTTTGGAGGCGAAGCTGTCCTGGCTGGCTCGATTATTGTCCGCCAGTGCGGCACCAAGATCAAGCCGGGCCGCAATGTCGGTATCGGCCGCGATAACACGCTCTTTGCGAAGATCACCGGCGTGATTGAGTTCGTCAATTCCGGCGACCGCAAAGTCGTGCACGTGCTGCCATAGCGAACAACAAGATTTTGACTACGTAGAACGTCCTGCCATTCTGGTAGGACGTTTTTCAATTTGTATCTTTTATGCCTTCGGCAAGAAACCACATGAATGCACCATAGAGGGCGCCAACCGCAGCAAACCCCAGCAGAGCCGTCTTGGTACGCGACGGCTTTTCGTACTGGACGAGGATGCTGTCGACCGCACTATGCGGAATCACGTAGACGCGATAGCTACCGTGCTTACCGCGAGCAAGCACCCGCAGGTCGGAATCGGTGAGCAACGAGCGTGCGGAAGCAATATTCTGCCCGGCAAACATCACTCTCTTGATCGCTTTGTCGTCGCCGCGCACCATCGACCACGCGTGCTGTTCGTCGGAGAAAAACATCTTATCGGTCCAGGCAATTCGATAGTCTGCGCCGCTGCTCGACACACTACTCAGCGAACAATGAGCTTGATCCGCCAGACTAACCCGCTTCGCGTCCTCTTTCGATAGATTCGTCACACACGCGGTAGCAGACCTTGAGCCCCTTGCAACATCATGGTGATACATTATTGTAAAGGAAGTTGTGCAGCCGCTACCCAATCCCAAGGCTACGGCGACCGCGAGTGCGAGAAAAAGTCTTCGCCCTTGCAGCATCTGACTCCTCAGCGTAGTTCCCGCATCTCTTTGTCAGCTTCGATTATGTAAACCACAACGCCGACTGCAAAAACACAAGCCGCTGCGACGATGACCGGCCTGGCTGTCTTGAAATAACGCTGCAAGACCTCAACGCTGTCGATCCGGTCAATTTCAATCTCCCCAATGCTGTAGGAATAATTGCCCGCTTTGAGCAGGTGAAGAGTGTTTCCTTCCCGCATGTAGCCCGACAGCGACAGCTCCTTGCCGCCGTCATAGAAGATGCGCTTGATCCGACTTCCTCCCGACTCAGTCATCTGATAAATCCACCCGCCGCCCGGTTGCTCGGCGACCTCTCCGGGAGGCATCGATCCTACCCGACCCAGCTTGATTTCCGCCTCCGCGCTCAAAGTGTCTTCCAGCGCTGCCCACTCTGAGTCGAGGGGCATCGCCTGCTCTTGGGGATTTCGATCGGGATTACGAAGCATGACTGCTGTCGAGGAATAGCAGCCGCAGCCCAGCAGTCCGATGATCGCTGCGAGGCCAATTTGAGCCCAGCGCATGAAGTCAATCTCCTTTGCCTTAAACGAACTTCCGATGATGCTGTCAGCGACCGTCTGGCTCCGCCGGCAACGACCTGATCTTCTTGATAATCGCGCTTGTCGACAGGCCCGGCGTCATCCGCATTCGCACGACCTTTCCGCCGTTGGCGCGCACGAAATCAGCGCCAACGATCTCCGAGAGCTTGTATTGAGCGCCTTTGACCAGCACATGCGGCCGCACCACTTCAATCAAACGGTCGGGCGTTCTGCGCTCTAAAGGGACAATAAAGTCCACGACCATCAACGCCGCAAGAAGTTTCGCGCGCTCTTGATAAGGTATGATTGGCCGCAAGTCGCCTTTGTTGACCTTTACTGACGCATCAGTGTTCAAACCGATGACTAGCAGATCACCTAGCCGGCGGGCTCGCTCAAGGTAGTCGACGTGCCCGGCATGGAGGATATCAAAGACACCGTTGGTGAAGACTATGATCTTGCCTGAACGGTGAATTCGGCGGACAAATGACTGTAATTGTGACTTTGAGATTATCTTGGATCGCATTTTGGCTTTTCCAACCCTTCGCCGCGCAGCGGGTGTGCTACGGAATCGTCCTCTGGAGATAACTAGAGAGACTCAGCAATCGTCTCAAAGAGCTCTTCTTTCCCGACATAGGCAGTGCCAATATAGCCGACAACGATGCCCGCAGCCTGATTGGCGATGAAGGCGGCCTCGAGTCGCGTCGCCCCGGCAGCCATCATCGCTGTCATCACGGCGATCACCGTATCGCCGGCGCCGGTAACATCAAAGACCTTCTTTGCCACCGTCGGCAGATGATTGAAACTGCCATCTTTCTCGAACAAGGCCATGCCGCGCGCTCCCAGTGTCACCAGGATCGAGTCAAGATCGAGTTCCTTCAATAGCCCCCAACCAACCTCTTTAAGCGCCGCATCGTCGCGGATGCGCATCCCGGCAGCAAAAGCGGCCTCGTGCTCGTTCGGGGTGATTACCGAGACCTGTCGATAATTGCGAAAGTGCGACTCCTTCGGGTCGACCGCAATGAACCGCCCCGCCTTGCGCGCCCCGGCAACCACTTTCTGGAGTAAGGGCAAGGTGATGACGCCTTTGCCGTAGTCAGAGATTAGCAGGCAATGGGTTTCCGACATTCTGCCAAGAATGTGGGAAACAAACTCTTCCTCGGTATATCCGTCAATCTCCGCGCGCGATTCCCGGTCGGCGCGAACCACTTGTTGATTGTGGGCGATAATGCGGGTCTTGACTGTGGTAGGGCGCTTCTGGTCGCTGATCAGCTTGTATTGCGAAATCCCTTCGCGTTCGAGAAGGTGCTTCAATCGGGTAGCGTTCTCATCGTCGCCCACCAGGCCGACCAGCTCGACGCCGCAGCCAAGGGCGCTGATGTTGCGCGCAACATTGGCCGCACCTCCGAGTTGCAATGTCTCTGAGTCGACTTCAACAACCGGGACCGGCGCCTCCGGTGAAATACGCTCTACTTTGCCCCACAAGTATTGGTCGATCATCACATCGCCGTAGACCAGCACCCGGCCGGCCGGCAAAGCGCCGAAGATCTGCTTCAATCGCGATAAGGTCAATATCGACAAGGGAATCTCCTTGACAGCGTGGGATATTATATTACACTCCTCGGGCGATGACAAGGAGGAACGATGAACAATAAGCCCCCGGCTCAACAGATCCAGATGGAATTACGAGAACCCGAGGCGGAGGGGATTTACTCTAATCTGGTGATGGTCGGCCACTCGCCGTCAGAGATGATCTTCGATTTCGCCCGCCTGCTCCCCGGAACGCCCAAAGCCCGCGTCTATGCGCGCATCGTCATGACACCGCAAAACGCCAAGGCCTTGCTGAAGACCCTTGAAGATAATCTCAAGAAATATGAAGACAAATTCGGCGAAGTGAAACTGCAGGGAGTTCCCGACCAGAAGAACATCGGATTTTCCCAGCCTGATTAGCCGCTGGTAGCCAGAAAATCGACGAGGCACCCCGCCAAGAGCGTGGTGCCTCGTTTGCTTGGTGGACAAAGCGGTTAGCAGCCGGCTGGAGCCGGGCCACCGCCGAAGATAAAGGTGATCAGGTAGACGGCATCAGAAATCGTGATGATCCCGTTGCCATCTGCATCGCCGAGGCAAGTCTGTGCCGGCGCCGGACCGCCACCGAAGATGTAGGTGATCAGGAAGACCGCGTCGGAGATGGTCCAGATGCCGTTATTATCGGCATCGCCGCACTTGCAGGCCGGCGGCGGCGGATTCATGATCTGGCCGCGGATTTCTTCGCTCGGAAACGCTACTGAGTGCACATTAACATACAGTTCGCGCTGGAAAAGATTGGTGACGTCCCCTGTGCCGAGATACCAGAATTCCTTGATCGGGCTGGTGAACTGGCTGAAACCGAACTGGATCGGACCCGTGACGCAGGGCAAGCCGAGGTGAACGTGGCCATCGATCGGATTGCTCACATTGTGCGTCAAGTTGATCGTCATCTCCCGCCCGCCCGGCTTAAGTTCAATCGTAGCCGAGCCAATCGCCGCACTGCCGGTGCCCACGCAGGCGTTTGCCTCAGATTCGTCAAGCGGCAGCACAAAGCTGAATTCCTTGTTCAATACCAATTGGCCGCGTATCTCCCCTGTCGGGAATGCCGTTGAATGGATGTTGATGTAAAGATTACCCGCCAACAATTCGTTGACGTGGGTGGGCGTCAGGTTCCAGACCTCGTTGACCGGGCTCAGCGCGCTGGTAAAGCCGTAGCGAATCGGCCCTTCGACTCCAGGAGCGCCAAAATGCACGTGTCCGTCGATTGTACTGGCAACGGTGTGTTCGCAGTGAATCGTCAACGACTTCAGATCATCCGCTAGCGTGCATACGCAGAACCCCGAATCGCTCGAGCCGGTTCCGGCGCCGGCATTGGCGAGGTCGCCCGACATGATCGAGGCAATATTGATATCCTGGCGCACGATCTGGCCGCGGATTTCACCGGTTGGAAACGCCGTCGAGTGAATGTTGATGTAGAGGTCTCCCTGCATCAAATCCTTGATGTTCAGGCTGTCGATCGCCCAGGTCTCATTGACCGGGCTCATCGGATTGGTAAATCCGTAACGGATCGCACCTTCGACACCCGGTACACCGATGTGGACGTGTCCGTCAATCGTGTTCTGCACGTCGTGAGTCACGTCGATATCGAGGGCGGTGCTGGCGGCGTTAAGCTCGCAGATTCCGACTCCATTAGCAAAGCTGCCTGAACCCGTTCCAGAGAGCGCCTGGGCCTCATCCAGCGTGAAGACGAATTTGATCGGCGCTTGCACGATCTGGCCGCGAATTTCGCCGTTCGGAAACGACGGCGTGTGGATATTGACGTAGAGATTGCCCGCCTGCAGTTCCGCAACATTGGCGGGAGATAAACTCCAGGTATTGTGAATCGGGCTCGCCGGGCTGGTGAACGTGAAACGAATCGGACCGCCATCGACACAAGGCGCGCCAAAGTGAATATGCGCCGCGCTGGCACCGACAACATTGTGTTCGACATAGACCGACAGTTGCGTCTCATCGCCGCTGAGAATCGCCAGTCCCCAGCCGGTGGCGGTGCTGCCCGTGCCCGTGCAGGAGACTTCCTGGTCATCGTCGAGCAGGAAAGTGTACAATGTCGGCGGCGATGGCAGAGCCGCCACGGTTATCGTCCCCGACATTGAAAGCGGGTGCACTTCGCAGAAGTAGTTGTATACCCCGGGCGTCGTCGTATCCGCAAACACGATCTGGAACGTCGCGCCAGGCGTACTGATGATTCCCGAGGCCCACGACTTGCCGTTGCCGGCGCTCGAAGTCGAGGTGTGGACGCCGCCAACCCAGGTCCAGCGAACGGTGTCCCCCGGAAAGGCATTGACGTTGGACGGCGTGAAGAAAAAATTGCCGACATCGACATTGTGAATAGTCGCCTGGGCCGGAAGCGCCCCCAGGATAAGGGCCAGGAACGCCAAGACCAGACCTGCTCGCAGTCTCGTCATACTCTCCTCCTCGATTATAGTGTTAATGGTTCAATATAGTCTATTTTTTAGATTAAAGCAAGCCGCCTTTGCGGGGCGGCAGCGTTTACGGCCTCGATTCAGGCTCCCATGTAAATCACAGCGGTGAGGTTATCAAGCGTGCGCCGTATTCGTGAGGCCTAAAGCCTCTGAGCAGGAGAGGGCAACCTGTTTCAGTTTCGTACAGCAAAAGAGTCGGCTGGGGTGAAAATCTAACGGGATGTGAATGTTGCTACGAGCGAGCGGGTTACGCCAGCCGGCCCTGCACGGCCGGTTCCAAGACGAAACCAGCGCCTCGGGCTTGCGAGGCGCTGGCTGTTGCCGCATCCCAACTGCGGCTCTTCCCTGCTGTTCCTGACTTACAAACTATCTTCCTTCTGCATCCGCACGATACTGAGCTGATCGCCGGTCCCCGGGAATCCCTTCACTTCCACCAATTGACCGACCGGGAAATCGGTAAGCGCGATCGGCTCGTTGTTAAACCCCGTCAGAACCGCCGTTTCGGCCGCTGTGCCGAGCCAATTCTGACCGGCGAAGGTCACCGTCCGGGTCGCCGGATCGATGGTGGCGATGGTCGCCTTGAACTGCACGTCCATCGGCTCGCCCATCATAAAGTCTTCTACTTCGATGATCGTCGCCCGAAGAGTTGCGGCGTCGACGATGTCCGCGTGTACTTCGACTGAGTCACCCACCTGTAACGAAGTGAAGGCGATCACGGTGTCGCGACCATTGACAAATCCATCATCTTCGCCGTGACCGCGCTTGCCGATGATATGATTGCGGTGATTCAGCTTGGTAAAGATCTGCGTTGTACTGGTCACGAGGATCGTTTCGTTGCGGCCGCTGACCGAGAATTCGCCGGCAGTGTAATCGATCGCCGTGATGGTGCCCTTGAACTCGACATCCGCATCGTTGGAGTCGTCACCAACCCGGAGACGAACGCGGTCGGCCAAAACCGACCCGTCGGGCTGATTGGCACCGCGAATATCCACCGAGTCGCCCGGAACGATGTCATTGAGAGTGATAGAGACCTGGAAATCGTGATTGACGATTTCGGCGCCGGCCATCACATTGATCAGGGTCGGGTTGTTGACGAAGGTGATCGTCCGCGTTTGCGGGTCGATGGTCGCAACGCGCCCGCCAAACTCAACTTCAGCGCTGTTACTGTCTTCGATTTTTACGCGAATGCGGTCAGCCAGCACACTATTGTCCGACTGGCGATTGCCCCGCACTTCAACCGAATCGCCGACTTGGATTTCATCAAACGTGATCGGCGTCTCGTTTCCACTCTGGCGACGAACAATTTCTGCATCGGCGTCGGCAAAGACGATTTCGCTGTTGCCGGTGAAGGTCAATCTGCGCTGACCGGTATCCGTGCTCGCGACGCGACTTGCGAACTCCACCTGCGCTGCCAGACTCGAGTTGTCCTCGACTCCGCCTTTCAAGTTCGGCGAGGTGTTGGTTGAAGGCGAAAGCGGTGAGTTGCTCGAACAGCCGATCATCAGTGCCAATACCGTAAAGACCGCCATCATCTTGCCCGCAAGTTTCTGCCAACCGTGTCTCATTGTTTTGATCTCCTTTCACGTGTTTCAATCCGTGAGTTTGTGGTTAATCTGTAACTGTTCAACAGAGATCGCTTGGCTCCATATCGTACATGAAAGACTCCAAAATACTCGTTTAAATTGGCCTCACTTATCCTTGTTAGTTGCCGCTAACATTCAGGTCGGAACTGGGATTGGAGTTGTCCAGGCTACGGGCCCGCGACCGTGTCAGGCCCATGCCGCCAATTGCTGCAAATAAAAGCACAGGCGGCGTGTGCCGCCTGTGCGCGTCAAAGTACCGGCGTTGCTACCGGACATGGTTAAGTGCCGTCGCCGGCAGACCGATGCAGAATTACGGTTCGATCTTGTTCATGACGCAAATCTGAAGTGCGTTCTCCGTCGGGAAGCCTTTGACAAAAACCGGATCTCCGGGCACAAAATCGGCGAGCGTCAATTCCGTGCCGTCCACATCGGAGAGTTCCGCCTTCGGACACACCATACCCTCCCAGTCGAGACCGACAAAGGTCACCAACCGTGTATTTGAGTCGATTGCCTCGATCACAGCCTCAAAGGTAATGCACTCCTTGTCCTGACAATTGGCCAGCTTAATCTTGACCGCTAACAAAGTCGATTCATCCACGATCTTCGCGCGGACTTCCACCACGTCACCAACCTGCAAATCGGTGAATTGAAATACCGTGTCGATCATGTTTTTCAGGCGGTCTCTCTCTGTGTATTGATTCTGATCGCCGCCGCCGGAGAGTTGAGTGTTCGGTCCGCGGTACAAGCTGCCCCAGATGTAAGTGTTTTCGTCAACCAGGATCGTCTCGGTGCGCCCGGCCACCATAAATGAACCGGCTTCGTAGTCGATCGCGGTGATCGTGTCTCGAAATGCCAGGTCGTAATTGCAGTACGGATCTGTGTACTCTACGCGGATACGATGGGCGTAGACGTAGCTGTTCTGCTGTTGCCCGTTGACGGTGATGGTATCCCCGATCTTCAGGTCGCCAAATTGAATCCGAACTTCAACATTGGCCGCGAACTTGACAATCTCGGCGTTCTGCAGCGCCACGATCGTATCGGGATGCCCCTCGAGCGTCAGCATTCGCGTGTTTTCATCCATGGTGGCGATGCGCGCCGACAGAGCCGTCTGCGGGCAGTTCGGGCAGTCTTCGGGGCCGGTTACGGCCTTGGAAAATGGCGCAATCGGTGCTACCGGCGATTCACTCGAACAGCCGACGAAAGCCACCGTCAAAGCGATTCCCGCCAGCTTCAGAAGCAACGCTCGCAGAAGAGATTTGGAGAACATTTTACAACCTCCTACGGTTGAGATCATTCTGCCCGGTAGCAGGCGGCAGCGTTTGGTACGTTCATCAAGACAGAGTCTTTTGTCTCTGTTACCGTACACCTAACATCGAGTTTTTCGGCGAATATTTGCCGCCGGCTCCCCACAAAAAAAGAGCCGGACAGCCGGCTCTTGATCTGGTCTGATTGATGATCTGGACGTGTTAGGGGCAACTGCCGCACGGCGGATTGCCTGACGAGAAGATGTAAGTGATTAAGTAGACGGCGTCGGAGATCGTAATCATCCCGGAGCAGTCACAATCGCCGGCCATCGAGGGCACTGGCGGCGGCCCCCCGGCGAAAATATAATTGATGATGTAGACGGCGTCTGAGATCGTCACTTGTGAAGATCCGTCAGTATCGCCGCAAATGAAATTTGCCAGCATGGTCAGGGCTCCTTCGGGATTGAGCAGGCCCTTGCCGAGACTGTCGACATACTCCGGGTTGATCGCGTCGAGATTAATCGCGCTTTCTTCAAGCAGACTATCGACGGCGCCAGGCGTCAAGCTGGGATCAACCTGGCACAGCAGCGCGGCGGCCCCTGCGACAAGCGGTGCGGCGAAGCTGGTGCCGTCCCACCAGGCGTACGAAGTATCCAGGTAGGGGGCGTAAACGCGTGTCCCCGGAGCGGAGATGTCCACCTTCTTGCCGTAATTCGAGAAGTCGGCCTTGCGATTCAGCGAATCGAGTGCAGCCACGGCGATCGTGTTCGACTCTTTGGCTGGGTAGGGGAACAGGTTCGGGTCGCCAGTCGAGTCATTCCCGACGGCGGCGACGACGATGACGTTATTGTTGTAAGCGTAGTGGATTGCGTCATCGAGCGCGTCGTGTTTGCCCACGAGCCCCAGACTGAGATTGACGACCTTACAGCCGTCATCAACAGCGCGCACGACCGCACTCGCCAGCGTATACCCGTCGCTCCGGCCCAGCGTATCGAGCACGCGGTAAGCCCACAACTCTGAACCAGGCGCGACCAGCGCCACGGCGCCCGCGACGAACGTGCCGTGCCCCGAAGCGATCCCACCAGGCTCATCGAATGCATAGGTGTCGTTGTCGACGAAGTCGTAACCTGAGACGAAATGGCCCGATTTCGCTGCAAACTCCGGATGATCGAAATTCAAACCGGTATCGATGATTGCGACCTTTACGGCAGTACCGTCGGCCACGAGGTGAACCGTCGGCAAAGCAAGCGTGAGGGCAGCCGGTTGATCTTCAAAGTCGCCGATCAGTTGATTATCCAGAAACGGTGAACTGCGTTGGAACGGCTCAGGGGCATCTAAGTAATAGTTGGCGCCACAATAGAGAACGGCTTGATCGAGCATGATGACTGCGGCCAAGCTCTCAGCATCCACGCCCGGCGCTGTAGCCAGGAGATAGGAACCCGTCTGGAACATCGTACTGACAGTCGTCGTGCCAAACGTCGTATTGACGTAATCGATGTTGTAGCCGGTATTGAGCCGGCACACCAGTCGTTCAGCCTGAAATTCGCCGTTGTTATTGGCGAGCAGATTCGATGCGGCAAGCAGTACTGCAACCAAGGTGAGTAACCGCCAGTGGCGGTCGGGGGATTTGAATACGTCTATCATCATCGGTCTCCTTAATCTCCAGCACCAAATACAGAGAACGCAGCCCAGTGATAGGCCGACGGATAAAGCGACCTCACCTTCAGCGCGGCGCATCTGAGCGACTCCTGCAGCGAGGTCCCGCGCAAATATTTGTCGTAGAAGGCGGTCATCCATAAGGCCGTCGTCTCGTCGGAAACCGGCCAGTGGCCGGCGAGGACGTTGCGAGCGCCCATCTCTAATAATGATCGTACGAGTCCGGTCGACTCTTCACCCGGCAAGGCAACCTGTTCCCCGGACCGGCAGGCCGCCAACGTCACAAGTTTGACTCTGCAGTTTTTGAGTCGGAAATCCGTCGCGAACAAGGCGCCGTCAGAAAGTACCAGATATGAATAGAACGGATTATCTGCCCGAAGGTTCGCATGCCCGGCAAAATGCCACAATGCCGCTGATTCCTCCTCCGGCCAGTCGGCGCGGCACGCCGGACGGAAAATCCGCGTTTCGTTACCCATAAACGAGATCAGGGCCTCTAATTCCTTATCAACCTGGGGCAAATCATCAGCTTGACCGCGAAAAACCCGCACGGCATCGCTCGTCACCCGGAGTCTCTGCGCCGCTTGAAAATGCCGGAAACTTGGCGCGATAACAAAGTCGTGGAATTCGACGAGCGGTCTGCCGTCAACCTGGAGCGCTTTCCATGGCAAGTTCGCCAGTTCCCCTTCAGGAATCAGAAGCACGGTCTTAGTGGACGGCTCGATCTTAAGCGGCGCCCAGAGCCAGGAACCCAGGTCGCTCCAGAGATTGTCTTCGAGCGTCTTGTCGTCGGCGCTTGACCACTGTCCGGCCAGTAGTTGACCTTCGAGAACAAACCGCCAACGCTGCATTGCCGCGGCCAGACGGCTGCGACCGTCCGGAATCCGGCTGACCGAGATGTCTCCAGCTTTGTGCACGAAA
This sequence comes from uncultured Ignavibacteria bacterium, assembly GCA_964584025.1. Classification (GTDB taxonomy): domain Bacteria; phylum Zixibacteria; class MSB-5A5; order CAIYYT01; family CAIYYT01; genus JADJGC01. The sequence continues at coordinate 75,449 of CAZOYE010000014.1, read as the reverse complement.
GCGACTATATCATTCTCGCGCAGGTGGAACTGGATCACCGGAAGTCGGCGAGAAACAACCTTCATTTGCTGCAGCAGTCGTTCATTATTGGTGGCCGCGCGTGCAGGGCTGCGCTCAAGTTCAAGCAACTGCGTGCGAACCCGATTCTGCAGATAAGCAAGTCTTCGCGAAGAGGCCGCGCGTGAAACGCTGCGCTCGCCCGTGCCGGTCGCAATTCGCCGCGACAAGACGGCAACCTGGCGCGCCAACTCGTCAAGACTCTCGGTGACCTGGCGTCGCGAATGCTCCCGCGCGAACCCCTCAGTGAGTGGCATCCATTTTCCGGCAGTCTTATAACGCTCCGACCAGACCGCGGCTACAGCCGGATTCTCTTCAAGTTCTGCTTCGATTAAGCGCGTATGCGGCGACTGCTGATTGCGACTGAACGCGCTGCGTAGCTCCACCGGCGGTAGTCCGGCTCGCACGGCATCGAGTCGGTCAGCAGCCCGCTGCCAACACCGTCTGGCGACCGCCACGTCGCCCCGCGAGTATTCCCAATCACCACGCATCGTCTGCCAGGCCGCAAAGAGCTGTGGGACGCTGCGTACGGCCGCGTTCCTGTCGAGTCGTCGTCGCGCCGGACGGCTGCCGTTCGCCCGCACGGCCCGCAGGTCGCACATGGCTTCCCATAACGGTAGTTGCGCCCGGGTAAAGTGAGCCCGCGCTTGCTTGAGATGCGCGGCCAATGATTCCGGCTCCTGCGCCGAAAGTTCGCCGGCCAGAAGAAAACAAGCACCAACGAATCCGTCATTGCGGTCGGCCGTAAATCCGCCCAGCGCCCGTCCCAACGCCGTGTGAGCTTCCGTGCGCCGTTCCATCGCGGCCGCAGCTTGCCCGCGAAACAAGGCAGCCTTGGCCTGCTCATAGCGCATGCCTAACCGTTCGAAACGCCCTTGCGAGGAACGCGCGGATTCCAGCGCGTCGGAGTACAACCCAAGACTCAAAAACACTTCGGCGCGATCCAGACTGCAGAGGGCAGCGCCGCGCGGATCGCCCCCCGCCTGGTAGACACGTTCGCACTCGGAGAGCTCCAGCAGTGCAACGTGAAATTTCCCGGTCAGCATGTGCAGCCAGGCCATTCCGTAGCGGGTGTCATTGGCATCCAGATCGAAGCCCTCCCTCTCCCACGTTGCCAGCGCCTGCCGATAAAGCCTGTCGGCCTCATCCATCCGGAAAAGCTGCACGAGGGAGTTGGCGCGATTGTAATTGGTGCGCGCCAGGGCAATCCGATTGTCGGCTTGCTCAAAGAACTCGGCGGCGACGCGATACACCTGCTCTGCTTCGCGGTGTCGATCCTGGCGGTGCAGAAGATTCCCATAGTTGACTCGGGTCTGGGCCAAATCCGACCAAAGCTCGAGGCGGTTAAAGGTGCGGATTGCCGCTTGCGCATGAATCCGCGATTTTCGAAAATCACCCAGATACATATAGACATCAATCAGGGCGCGGTCGATCCGCGCTCGCACGGCTGGATCATTCGCCAGGCGTTTGCGTGCCTGCAGGTACGCCGACAGGGCGTCGCGATGTTTGCCCGCCATATGGCTGGCACGCGCCAGGGAGCGAAAAGCCGTGAGTTCGACAATGCCGCCCTGGTCCCGGGCGTGTTTCACGAATCGTTTGGACAAACTCAGAGCCCGGGTCAGCGAGGTTCGAGAGACCTCCTGGATCATCGCATCGCAGGCCGTCGCCAATTCTGAAGCGGAGATGTTCTTACACCGACCGCTGCGCAGAAACCGCAACGCCGCTATTTCAGCTGCGGCTTTTTCCACGACAACTCCGGCAATGCGACGACGCGATCGTCAGATCGGAGCGTGATCTTGCGCGGCGGTCGCGCGCTCGACCATTGGAAGACTCCGCTGTCATCCGGCGTAAGCTTCTTCTTGTCAGCCTCAAGCTGCAGGTTCTCGGTGACCGGGTGAACCCGGGCAACGAATTCCCAGCTCTTTCCGTGTTGTTCGGAGCGCATATCAAAGACCATTTCCTGGGACTCGAAGCGCAAACGCCGATCAGCCGCAACATTCCCGCCGCGAACTCCGACGGCGTGCGGCACTGACCACGAGTCAAAGACGAGTTCGGCGATAAGAGTGCGGGCTCGCCCTGCCAGACTCCGCGCGCCGGTAATGGCGATCGCCTTCTCTATCCAGCCGGCCGGAGCATCTGGCAAATGCAGCTTGCCGGAGACACAGTATACGCGGAGCAACTCAACCAGCTCGCGACACTCGGCGCACCCCTCAAGATGGGTGGTGCTAAACTGTTGATTGTTAGCGGCTTGCAAGAGCTCAGAACGCGTTAGGTGTTGGTCCATATTTCCTATCATCCTCTCCTCATCCTACAGAGTATCATCGCGGAAATTCCGTACTTCAAGATACCCGCATTCCTCCAATATCCTCTTGAGCCGCTCCAGACACCGGCGTCGGATCGGCCCTAGGCTATTCGGAGCGATACCCAACGACTCGGCAATCTGCTCATAAGAGTATTCCTGCTCTGCGAAAAAGAACGCCTCGACAAGCTTTCGACATCGGGGATCAAGCTGGTCGATCGCTGTTTCGATTTGGGACTGCCGCTCGAGTCCTATAAGTTCTTCGTCCGGAAGCGGACTCTGGTCGACCAAATCATGATCATCGATCTCTCCCGGATCAGCGCCGAGCTTGAACTTCAACCTGATCGCCTCGCGTTTGGCCGTCGTAATCAGCCAGGCAGAGAGCCGGCTTGGGTCGGCCAGTTTCTTTCGGTTGTTGAATAGCATTAACCAGGTCTGTTGGAAGCAGTCCGCGGCATCGACTTGGGAGAGCCCGATGCGCGTGGCAACCGCATAAACCAGAGACTGATAGCGCCTTACCAATGTCCCCCAGGCTTGCGAGTCGCCTTCGAGTACCGCTTGCCAGAGTTCAGAATCGGAAACAGCTGTCATAAACGTATTATACGGATTTCGTGCCGTTCAGAAAGAACTTTGCATCGGAGATAGAGACGCCCGAATCTTGCCCCCGTTCAGGCGTAGTAAAGACTCGGGCGCGTGGGGAAGGTAAGGTCCCCGAAGGGCCTTCAAAAAGAGGCTGCAATTTCTCCGCGAAGTCTTTCCCACCAATGAGGCCCGAGTTAGAATCTGATTAGAATGCCGACTATTGTCCAATCGCAGGTCTAAGGCGAAACGCCCGGTGGGGAGCGGGCGTTTCGCGGGAGTAAGTGCTGGTTCAGGACACCATGGTAAGGTTGCAATATGATAAGTTGCCATATTAGCCGCCTGTGAACTTGTTGTCAAATATCGGTAAATGATGACTGTGCAAGTTGATCCAATCTTCGTCTCAACCTACTCTGACCAGATTGTTTCCCTAATTCGCCACGGGAAACAAATGCAGCCGCCCCTCAGGGGCGACTGCACAGCGGGTGGATACTGAGGGTTCGCTTGTTATTCAGAAGCGGATCTCGCCCCAGCCGGTGTCAGCCAAGCGCGACTGTGGATCACCACACGGCCCACGGTCATCGTCTCGCGATCTACATTCACGACATCGAGCGTAACATACTGCCCCGCGGCGAGGTCTTTGATAGTGAGCCGCGACCTGATACTGCCCGGCTCCTCGGCAACAATAACCGCTTCCGAAGCCAGCAAGAACTTTTCCGAGCGCTGCCTCAGCGCAATCGCTCTCGAATCAAGATCGATGACTTCAATCTGGCCATCGATGATTTGGGCACTGCCCGATGGACGGCTATCGCGATCCAATGCAAATTCGCTCTGCGTCATCGGTGAAGTCGGCGAATTCTGTGAGCATCCGACTGCCAGCAAGACCGCCAATCCGGCCGCCGCCCGCAGCAGTAAACTGAGAAGCTGTTTGTAGATCATTTGGGACTCCTTTCGTGGCTATCTACCATCGCGTATCAACTACAACTGATAGACAGAGTCGTCAATAATCGACTTCGTACAGCTAAGTCATCTTTCTTGTCAGCATTACGGAAAGTGTTTGACAATGCATGATCGATATTGGATAGTTCTAGTCACTATTCTTCATTTCTCGCTGGAGCGTGATAATTGGATTACTACCAAATCTGGTGCAACCTGAAAGACTCTCATGGAGACCTCGAATTCTGCAAAAACGTAAGCAGCTACTTGGGCCGCCTCAAGACGCTGGGGCACATTGCCGGCTATACCATAACTCGCCGCAAATTCGGATTCGGGCCGGCGGAACTGGGAGAGTTCAACATCACGATTCAGGCCGAGAACCTGGCTAAACTGGAGGAAACCTTCCAGCACGTCGCGACGCGTGACGGTGAAACCGAGCGGTTGCACCGGCTCGTTTACGGTGCGGTTACCGACTTTCGCTCCGCCCTCTACCGCGATTTTCCTGATCCGGTCCGGGCTAAAGCGTCGGAATAGCGCCATGTGCCTGGAACCTATTGGGAGATCAGGGGTTCTATACTTTGCGGCTGCGTCATTACTCGCAAAGAAATCCTTGCCCAATAGTGGACTATGTTGTATAATGATAGTCTTAGAGATTTGCGTAGAGGAGAAGAGTACAAGTGAAAGCTGATATTCATCCGAAGTACAATAAGGTGACGATCAAGTGCGCTTGCGGTAACGAATTTGAGACGCGCTCGACATCGAAGGAAGCGATCTCAGTCGAAATCTGCTCGAATTGCCACCCGTTCTTCACGGGCAAGCAGAAGCTGATCGACACCGCCGGTCGCGTCGACCGGTTCCGCCGCAAGTACGCCAAGATCAATCAAAAAGACAGCGGCTCCGAGAAGTAGATTTGCAGCGAGTATCATGGCAGGAGTGGTCTATCCGCTCCTGCTTTTCTTTGCACGCGACACGAGGTCTCCATGGCTGATTTCCAGGTTGGCGGACAGGCAGTAATCGAAGGCGTCATGATTCGTTCTGAGTCGCGCGTGGCCACGGCCGTGCGTCGCGCCGATAATTCGATCGTCGTTCGCACTTCGGAGTACAAGCCCCTGGCGCGCCGGTACAAGGTAATCGGCTGGCCGATCATTCGTGGTTTCGTCGGTTTGATCGAGATGCTCGCCATTGGCATTTCCTCGCTAAATTTCTCGGCAGAAATCGCTTCCCAGGATATCGACAAGGCCGAAGGCCGCGAGACTTCGCAAGTCAAGAAATCCAATTCGTTGATGATCGCACTCAGCATGGTATTTGCTTTGGCCGTGGGTATCGCCGTCTTCTTCTTCTTACCGCTCTGGATCGCTTCGCTATTGGGATTCGGCAAAGACGCGCTCTCCTTCAACTTGATCGCTGGGGCCGTACGCATCGCTATCTTCCTAGGTTACGTTTCCTTGCTGAGCTATTTCAAAGATTTCCGCCGTATCTTCGAATATCACGGCGCGGAACACAAATCGATCTGGGCTTATGAGAACCAGGAGCCCTTGACGCCGGAAAACGCCAAGAAATACACGACGTTGCACCCGCGTTGCGGCACCTCGTTTATCTTGATTGTCGCGCTGTTCGCGATACTGATCTTCGCAATCGCCGACACGCTCTTCCAGATCATCACTGGCAATCCTCCGCAAATCTTCGTGCGGCTGGCGCTGCATTTCTCGCTGTTACCGCTGGTGGCAGGCGGATCCTATGAGATCCTCAAGGCCTCCGCGAGAAGCTGCAACAACAGGCTTGTACGGACACTGATCAAACCGGGGCTGTGGCTGCAGTTGATCACCACCAAGGAACCCTCGCTCGACCAGCTTGAGGTCGCTATCGTTGCTGTCAAAGCATCGCTGGGACTGCCGCAGGACGTCGAAGTGCGCGAACTCGCCGATGCTTGATCTCGTCAAAGCCATCGAAGAAAAACTTGAGAAGATCAACGAGCAGTTGACCGATCCCAAGATCATTGCTGACAACCAGCGTTTTCGTACCCTGTCGCGTGAACAGAAAGACCTCGCTGAGATCGTCGCCGTCGGCAGGGAATACCGCAAGCTGCTTCAAACGGTGGCAGACTCGGATAATCTGCTGGCAAGTGAAACCGATCAGGAGATGCTTGAACTGGCGACGCTCGAAAAGGAGCAAGCCTCCGGGCAGCTCGAGCCGGTAACGCGTAAACTTAAACTGCTGCTGTCGCCGCGCGACCCGAATGATTCGAAAGACGTCATCCTCGAAATCCGCGCCGGTACCGGCGGCGAAGAGGCCGCGCTCTTTGCGGCGGATCTCTACCGCATGTATACCCGCTACGCCGACACGAAGGGATTCAAGGTCGAGGTGATGAATTCCAACCCGACCGGCGTGGGCGGCTTTAAGGAAGTCATTCTCTCAATTACGGGCCGGGACGTTTACGCACTGCTCAAATACGAATCGGGCGTTCACCGCGTTCAGCGCGTCCCCGCTACCGAGGCTTCGGGTCGTATCCATACATCGGCGGCCTCTGTTGCTGTCCTCGCGGAAGCCGACGATGTCGACATTGAAATCAATCCCAACGAATTGCGCATCGACGTCTTCCGTTCATCGGGTCCCGGCGGACAGTCCGTCAATACGACCGATTCCGCCGTTCGCGTCACTCATCTGCCGACTGGCCTGGTTGTTTCTTGCCAGGACGAAAAATCGCAGATCAAGAACAAGGCCAAGGCTATCAAAGTACTTCGTGCCCGCCTGCTGGATCGCGCGATTGCCGAGCAGCAGGAAAAGATTGCCTCCGCTCGCCGTTCCATGGTCGGCTCCGGGGATCGCTCGGCCAAAATCCGCACCTACAATTTCCCCCAGGGCCGCGTCACCGATCATCGGATCAATGTAACCCTGCACAAGCTCAATGACGTCCTCGCCGGAGATCTTGACGATTTGATCTTGCCGCTGCAACAGCAGGAGCAAGAGGAACGATTGAAGAAAGCCGGTGAACTGGCAGGGGTGAATTGAGCAGTGTCCGACTATTCCTGGCGTTCATTCTAACGCTGCTGCTTTTTGCGGCGGCCCCGCGCTTCAGCGGCCGACTCACCGAAGCACATTATTACAAGTCCGAAGGGCACGGCATCCTGCTCGATCATACTTCGCTCGGCACGGTCTCGGGCGAACCGCGGATTCAGGTCTGGGTGGGCGCACCGTCCGACACGCTTCGCTTGCAGTTCTGGCTGCACTACCGGCGGACGGGGCAAACCGACTTCGATTCGCTCATTCTAACAAGAAACCTCGAGAGCTTCGACGTCTACGAAACGGCGCTTCCCCGCCTCGACCGCGGCGCTGTCTACGACTATTACATTGTCATGCATAATCTGGCCGACTCGACGACGCTACGCATGCCATCGACGCCCGGTGAAAACGTCCGCGTTTTGTTTGAGGGCCGACCGTCGCTGATTCTCTGGGCGATTCATATCGCCGTGATGTTTCTCGCCGCCATGTTCGCCGCGTCGGCGCTGTTCAACGCCTTTGGCTTGCGCAGCTACGAACGCAACTTGAAACGCGTCTCACGCAAAGTGATGATAACCGGCGTGCTGATGTTGATCGGCACCGCCTGCGTCGGAGTTCTAATCTCGAACGCCCGTTTCGGATATTACTGGGGCGGCTGGCCGTTCGGTTCGAACACGTCGCAGACATCGATGATGCTCCTGATCGCCTACTGGATCGCGCTGGCGGTGATTTTTCGCGGGACCATCTTCGGCTTTAAGCCGGAGAAAAACCTTGTCGGCGTCGCCGGCGCTGTTGTCTTGACTCTGATCGGAGTTTTGTTTATGATCGGCGTATATCTCGTCGGCGGGCATTTTGTGGGGATTCCATTATGAACAATTGGCTCGTTCTGCTGTTTGGAAAGCTCGATAAGTTATGCCGGGGCAAGTGTGACTATGCAGACCTTCGCCTGCAACAAGTCGACATCGAGCGCATCGCAACCAGTTCGCGGCGCGTGGAACCGATCGAAAAATCGGTGTCCTCCGGCTACGGCGTCAGGGTTCTCAAAGACGGCGCCTGGGGGTTTGCTGCCTCATCAACTTTCAGCGAAACCGAATTTGAGCGCGTAATCAAATTGGCTATGGCGATAGCCGAAGCTTCCCGCAAGGTTATCAATCAACCGGTTGCCATTAAGTCCTGGCCCAAGAATTCCAACCAGTATCAGACCCCCTTGGCTGTCGATCCCTTCACGGTGTCGCTGAATGAGAAACTCGACTTGCTGATGCATTGGGAAGATCTGTTGCACGCCGAATCAGCCATCACCGCCACGACGACCTTTCTCGACTTTCGTCGCGAGACCAAGTATTTCCGCTCGCTGAGTGGAGGCGATATCGACCAGGTATTGACGCACGTTGGCGCCGGCGTCACCGCAGGAATCGTCAAGAGCCGCCGCGAACGCTACGAACGGTCCTTCCCAACGTCGTCCGGTCAATTCGTTTCAGGTGGCTATGAGAAAATCGCGAGCTTTGAGATCGAGAAAAACATCCCGCAAATTCTCGAGCAGGTTGTGGCAATGCAGACCGCCATCGCCTGCCCTGAAAAGACTTGCGACGTAGTATTATCCCCCGACCTGGCGTCGCTACAAATTCACGAGTCGATCGGACATCCACTGGAACTCGATCGCGTCTTCGGCTCCGAGCGCAATTTCTCCGGCACCAGCTTCGCTACGCCTGACCAACTCGGCAAACTGAAGTACGCATCGGATGTCGTCACCCTCTACAGCGATCCAACCTATCGCGACGGTTTGGCGACTTACTTCTTTGATGATGAAGGCGTTCCTGCGGAACGCCGGCTTCTGATCGATAAGGGCATTCTCGTGGACTACCTGAGTTCTCTCGAGACGGCGGTTCGTATCGGCAAACCGTCCACCGCGGCCGCTCGCGCAGATGGCTGGGGCAATATCCCGCTCGTCCGCATGACCAACCTGATCCTTGTGCCGGGCGACAAACGCTTCGTCGATATGATCGCAGAAATCGAGGATGGAGTTTACATCCAGGGGGTTGAATCCTGGTCGATCGATGACAATCGCGACAACTTCACACTTGGGGGCGAAATCGGCTGGGAGATCAAGAACGGACAACTGGGAGCAATGATCAAGTCGCCGACTTACTCCGGTAATACCGTGCAGTTCTGGAATAGCTGCGATTCGACCGGACATCCCGAGGAATGGGTGCTCTGGGGAACACCGAACTGCGGCAAGGGCGAGCCGGGACAGAACGGCCGAACGGCGCAGGGAGCGGCCTATGTCCGCTTCAGAAACGTGAAGGTGGGAGCATGATCACTCAGGAGCAGGCACTCCAGCTGCTTAATGACGGGCTCGCATCATCCTCAGCCGACCAAACCGAATTGGTCCTGATGGGTGAGGATTTCAGCCTAACGCGCTTTGCCGAATCGACAATTCACCAGAATATGTATCGCTCCGACTTGACGCTCTTTGTGCGCGCTATCAAAGGTAAGCGCATCGGACTCAGCTCGACGGGAGATCTATCAACAGAGTCAATCAAGACCACGGTTGCTAATGCCGTCGCGATTGCCGACCTCATGCCGGAGGATAGTGACTTCGAGTCGCTGCCGAAGCCGTCGATGCCCAACCCGTTCAGCCCCGTATTTCCGACCCTCTGGCTGAAGAGTACGGCCGAGAACCAGCCAGAGCAGCGAGCGAAAGCCGTTCAAGAGATCGTCAAGGTCTGTGCCAAAGACAAACTGCTCGCCGCCGGTGCGTTTCGAGTGACCACAGAGACTTTGGCAGTGGTGAACTCGCTCGGAATCCGCCAGTATGACGCATCCACCAAATCCGAACTATCTTTGACCGCTGTCGGCGAGACTCAGAATGCAGGCTGGGCGATCGCATATAGCCGCGACATCGACAAGATTGATGCCCGTCAACTGGCGGAGCGTGCGGCCGACAAAGCCCGCCGCTCGCTCGACCCGATCTCGCTCGAATCAGGGTCGTATACTGTGATTCTCGAGCCCGCTGCCGTTGGACAGCTCCTGCTGTTCCTCGCTTTCATGGGTTTCGGCGGGAAGACAATGCATCAACAGCGTTCGTTTATGTCCGGCAAGATCGGCGAGAAGATCACCGGCGAAAACATCACAATCACCGAAGATCCCCTCGACCCCCAATTACTTGGAGTCCCCTTCGATTACGAAGGCGTTCCACGCCGCAAAGCCGTCCTGATCGAGAACGGTATTGCGCGCGATGTCGTAACTAACTCATACTACGCCCGCCTTCTCGGCACCGAATCGACTGGTCATGCCCTGCCGCCTAACAACACATATGGCCCCTACCCCAAGCACATGGCGATGGCGCCGGGCGACAAGACGATTGCCGAGATGATCGCCTCGACCGCGCGCGGAGTTTACATCACGCATTTCTGGTACGTCAACTTCCTCAACCCGATGCAGACGCAGGTCACGGGTACCACCCGCGATGGTACGTTCCTGATTGAGAATGGAAAGGTTGGTCCGGCGATCAAGAACATGCGGATGAGCCAATCGATTCTGACCGCGTTCGCAAACGCCGAGATGATTTCAGCGCAACGCGAACTCTATCCGCAATACTCGGTAGTCATGTTGGTACCGGCCATGAAGATCAACAACTTCACTCTTGAAGCAACGGAGGGTTGAGATGCAGCGACGCGAATTTCTTATGCATTCGGGAGTGCTGTTAGCCGTGGCGGTCATTGGCGTACCGGCGTTTGGGTTTGAGAATGACGGTGAATCGAGACCAGCAGAACGCTACGATAATCACTATCGCCTTCACGGTCACAAACGCGATGGTTGCGCCCATGCACCCGGCGATATCGGCGATCTCCGAAATCTCCTTCCTGTCAATTAGTTCGCATGTCAACCACCGTCAAGGAGCTGCTCGATCAGGGTTCTCAGAGCCTGAATCAGGCACGGATCGAGAATTCTCGTCATGCCGTAGAACTCATGCTCGGCGCTATCCTCAACCTGCGCCGCATCGATCTCTTTTTTGATCTCAATCGACTGGTTGGCGAAGTCGATGCCAAGCGATTTACTGAAATGGTTGGGCGTAAGCTCTACCGCGAACCCCTGCAATACATCCTCGGCAGCACGGAATGGTTTGGGTTGAATTTCAAGTGTGACCGCCGCGCACTCATTCCACGTCCCGAAACTGAAATCATCCTCGAATCAGCGCTGGCAGCAATCGCGGAAATTCGGGCGCCGCGCATCGCCGACATCGGCACCGGTACCGGCTGTATCGCGATCGCCGCTGCCGTCAACCGCAGCGATGCCGCTGTCGTTGCCACCGACCTTTCTCCGACGGCCCTCCAACTGGCACAGGAGAACATCACTGCTCACGGATTGGCTCATCGCGTGCTCTTGCGCCCCGGCGAGCTGCTCGATCCGCTGGGGACGGAGACCTTCGACCTGATCGTTTCAAATCCGCCATATGTACGCGGCAGTGAACTGCCACACCTGATGCCGGAAGTGCGTGATTTTGAGCCGCGTAACGCGTTGGTCGCCGGCGAGGATGGCCTCGAGTGTCTGCGCCCGCTGATCGAACGCGCAGCACGCAACCTTACAGCAGGGGGCATCTTAGCCGTTGAGTTCGGCGTCGACCACGCCGCCGCCGTATTCAGCATCGCGCAGGGCACCGGCGCTTTCGACTTGCCGCGGTTGATCGTTGACTACAGTGGGCACGATCGCGGCGTGATTCTCAAGAAGCGTTAGAGGAAGTTACGGGCGGCTGGAGACACTGTCAGCCGTTGAGTCGACCGGTGCGGTAAAGGGCTTTCCGTACGGGTAGTTCTTGATCGCGGCGGGCGCCTCGCGCCGGACCCCCACGCCATATCGATAAACCAGTTCTCCGCCTTCATGAGCGGCCACAATCGTGAAGACCAGTCCAAGCAACCCAACGGCGATCGTCGGGGTGAGCAAGCGATCAGTCTGCTTATGATGACCGTAGAATTTCAGCGCTGCAAAGACCAACGCGAATGCCAGCACGACATAACCCATCGTTTCGTGAGATTCCAGCACAAAAACGGCCGGTCCGCCGAGATCTAACGGCTTGGCCATCAGTCCCGTAATCACCGCGAGCAATGCGGCAACGGCTGCGCCGCCGCTGTTCACCAGTCCAGCCTGCGACATCAATTTTGACTTCAGGAAGTAGGCTGCGACTTCGAGTACGATAGCAGCACAAAACAACCCGATAGCAAAATGGACGATGACGGGATGCGGATTCGGCAAGTCAGATCTCCACTACTCGAACCGTCTCAAGCGCAGGGCGTTCGTGACAACGAAGATCGAGGAGCAGGCCATCGCTGCCGCCGCGATCATCGGCGACAGTTGCCAGCCCAACAGCGGGTAGAACACGCCTGCTGCCACCGGAATCGCAATGATGTTGTAAAAGAACGCCCAGAACAAGTTCTGCTTGATGTTTCGTTCCGTAGCCCGCGCAAGGCGAATGACTTTCGGGACGCGCAACAAGTCAGGGGCGCTCAGCGTTACCGCAGCCGATTCCACAGCGATATCGCTGCCGGAAGCCAGAGCGATCCCCACATCCGCCGTTGCCAGTGCCGGCGCATCGTTAATACCGTCGCCTACCATGCCGACAATTTGGAATCCCGCACGGGCGCTCGCGATTACATCCAGTTTCTGCTGCGGCAACAGCTCGGCATGCACCGATTCAATGCCCAGTTGCCCGGCAATTATGTTGGCAGCGGCCATATTGTCCCCGGTTATCATCCCGGTCGAAATCCCCAACTCCTTCACCTCCCGGAGCGCAGCGATCGCTTCCGGTCGAAGTGAATCTCTGAACGAGAGCAGCGCCGCCGCCTTGCGATCGATGGCAGCAACCATGAGGCTGCGCCCTTGCAGCGCTTCGTTGTCGAGACTTGCCTGGAGCGACGAAATCTCGATCTTCCGTGCCGCCATGAGTTTTGCCGTTCCGATCAAAACCTCGTGACCGCCAACATTTCCGCCCGCACCGGCTCCGGCATAAGCGATGAAGTCGACGACGTCGTGATCAGACAGGCCATGTTGTTCGGCATACTCGACAACTGCCTTGGCGAGCGGATGCTCAGAGCGGCGTTCGATCGCTGCGACCATGAGCAACGTCTCTGTCGGAGCACCGGGCACCACTTCGACCTTTGCCACTTCAAACTTACCTGCAGTCAGTGTGCCGGTTTTGTCGAAAAACATCTTGTTCACGTGGCCGATTCGCTCGAGAGATTCTCCGCCTCGAAACAACATTCCAAGTGCTGCGCCACGCCCGACGGCTACCATAATAGCGACCGGCGTAGCCAGCCCGAGCGCACACGGACAAGCTATGATCAAGACGGCCACAAACGTCTTCAGCGCGAACGAGAACTCGGCGCCAACGGTCAGCCAGACGACAAGCGTGATTAGCGAAATCCCCACGACAACTGGCACGAAAACTGCTGCTACCTTGTCGACCATTCGTTGAATTGCGGGCTTAGTCGTTAGTGCCTGTTGTACCGCGGCGGCGATCTTGCTCAGGCGTGACTCCTGCTGACTCACCGTGACGCGAAAATCAAAACTCCCGGTAGTATTGATCGTACCGCCCGTGACGGCCGCGCCGACGCCTTTGTCGACCGGCAACGGCTCGCCTGTGAGCATTGATTCGTCTACCGATCCTGAGCCGTTGACTATTGTACCGTCCGCCGGGATTCGCTCGCCCGGACGGACTCGTACCACATCACCGGGCGCGAGTTCGGCTGACCGTACCAGACTTTCCTTGCCATCAACGACGACAGCGGCAATATCGGGTCGGGCTTCCAGCAACTTGCGAATGGCGCTTGAACTGCGCGCTTTGGCGCCCGCTTCGAGGTATCGCCCCAGAAGGATCAGCGCGACGATCATCACGGTTGAGTCGAAGTACAACTCCGGGTGATGCGCTGTGATTGAGAGTGATTCGGGACTCACGAGGGCGATCACGCTGAACCAGAATGCTGCCGAAGTGCCCAACGAGACCAGCGTATTCATGTCGGCACTGCGCCGCTTCAGCGAATGCCACATGCCGCGATGAAAGCGCGCGCCCGCCCAGAAGTACACGATCGCGGCAATGCATAACTGTGCAACCGCTGCCGCACCAGGTTCGATCCAGGCCGGGCGGTAATGCGCAATCAGCATCAGCGCCATTGTGACGACTGCAGCCGCCAGACTCACGAGTAACGGCAATCGAAGTTCATGCAATTCGTCTGCCACCGGATCGTGTCCGGTGCGGGACGGCGATGCGACCGCAGCCTTGTAACCGCTGCCTTCCAGCGCCTTATTCAATTTCGTTTGCAGATCGGCAATTTCGACGTGGCCGATTATTCCAGTCGACGTCCCGTAATTGATCGAAGCGGAAACGACTCCCGGAATAGCACCCAGGATCGCTTCGAGATTCACCACGCAGGAGGCGCAGTGCATGCCGCTGATTTCGATCTGCGTCTCTTGAAACGTGGCCGGGTAGCCGCCTTCTTTCAGCGCTGCGGACAGCTTCGGAAGGTCGAACGACGCTGTGTCGTAGTCGATCGCCGCTTGATTTAGCGCCAGATTTACGGCAACATTGGCCACACCTGGCTGCTTGCGGATCATCTGTTCCACCCGCGCTACGCAACTGGCGCAATGCATGCCGGAGATCGGCAGGTCGAGATGCGCCCGCCGCTCCGCGTTCACCTTAATGTCAGGAATCGAACTAATATTCACAGTCTCCTTCCCCCTACGTAACATAAGCCGACCCACGATGTCAACGCTGGCGAATGCTCATTGTTCCCGGAGGAATCGACACCGATCCGCCCCAAATACGTCCGGCCCTGCTCCCCATGAGGAAGCAGAGCCGGATACAATGTCCTCTGGATCGAAACTACTCGTCCCAATCGACATTCAGTTGCTTGCCGACGTCCTCGAAAATCGCCGTGATCCGATTCTCCATCGCGATGCGCTTCTTCAGCAAGTCGCCCTTCGCGACCTTCTTGTCGCGAAGCTGGATGTGGAAACGCAGGCTTTGCGAAGTCCCCGAGGGCCGAATCGTCAGATGGTTGTAATAATCGCCGAAGAAGAAGCGAATGCCTTCATCCGGGAAACCAAACGTCGACGGATCGTCAGGGTTGTAACCTTTCGTGTAACCGTGCTGAACATCGTACTTGCCCGTCTTGTAAACCTCAAAATGTGTTGCCTTTAATCCGCCGAATTTCACGGCGCCACCGGAGGCGAGGCGGTTCATCAGGTCTTCCGCTTTGTGAATGACTTTCATCTTGGTGGAGCGGCCTTCGATCCCTTCATACTGGCCATAAACCGGCGCCGGGCGATAGCCGGTCCGAATCAGGCCGATCGCCGGATCGAGATAGAGCTTCTCGTTGACCAACTCCAGTACCGACTTCTTCTGCGCCTTGGCGTACGCCAGAACCTCAAGAAAGAGCATGGCAGCAAAAATGCCATCCTTGTCGCGTACGTGTCCCTTCTCGCCCATCGACATTTCATCCTGGGGCTTGCCGCCGAGAATGGAGAAGCCGTTGGACTGCTCAAGCGCCGCCAGGTTTTCTTTGCCCTGAAGATTTAGATTCTTGAAATCGTACAGCGTCCAGTAGATGCTCTTGGAGATCTCCTCGCCTTTCCACATCCGCTCGACAGCCGCCGACAACTGCGCGAATCCGACCCACGTCTTGATCCAGCCGATACCGTATTTCTCGCAGAGCAGCGTAATGACGTCCGTCGTCGTATGCGATTGCACGAGGAAGTACTGCGAAAAATCCGCCTTCTTCTGCTTCATCTTCTCCATGCGATACCAAAGCAGGATCGCCCAGGCGGTGTCGGCATCCAGCAAGGTTGAATCGGAGCCGTAAATCGCCCGCTGTGACTTCGGTACCGGCACGACAACGCCCACGCGATCGGCGTCCGGGTCCGTGCCGATCAGCGCATCGAGCTTGGCGAATTTTTCTTGTCCGAATTCCTTGATGTACTCGGTCACCGCCTTCATCGCCGCGAACTTGTCGCCGGGATCGGGCTGTTGATAGACTTTCTTTCCCTTGGGGCTCTTAAGATCGTCGAATGCCGGGAACATCCCGTCGACCGGCTGCATTACCGAGATCAAATCGAGCTTGTTGATCTTCAGCGAGCGAATCAAGCGCGGCACGGCATCGCGGCCCGCGCCGTTGTAAGCGCAGTAGCCCAGACTCAGCTTCTTCGCCTGCGCGGCGAGCAGCTTCTTGTCGAGCAGAAATGACATGATCTGCTTTTCGTGCTGCTTGTGGATATTTACCGGCTCGCCCTGATAGGCATAGTAATTGATCCCCTTGACGCGCTTGGCACCGCCGAGGAATACGAGCTGGTCATTCGTCGCTGTCTCAAGACTGGCGCGGCGGATTTCATCGAAGCCGGTCTTGCCGATGTATTCGCTCAAGATCATCCGGCGCTCAGCCACGGAGAATTGCGAGCCGTTGCCGCAGGAGAGTTTATAGCCGTTATAGCGGCGATCGTTGTGCGAGGCCGACAGCAAGATTCCCATGTCCGCGCGCATGGTTGGGATGGCAAACGTAACTTCCGGATATGGCACGACGTCGTCAAACAGATAGACTTTCAGGCCAAAATCAATAAACAGCTCGGCGATGATCTTGGCGAAATCTCTTCCGCGGATGCGACTATCGAAGCCGATCACAAGCGATTTGAACCCGCGCATATTGGCGAATTTCGCGATCGCCGCCGATTTCTGGAGCAAGACCACGTCGTTGATCGTGTTGGGGCCGCGCAGGAATGGCGCGTCGATCCCCACGTCGCGCAGCATCTCCAACTCCCAGTCGGAAATCACCGACCGCCCGCGAATTCCGCCGGTGCCGAACTCGACGTCTGTAAAGAACGCCTCGTTAAGATCGGGCCAGCGTTGCGCAAAGATCGCCGCCAGAATCCCCGGTTTGGTATTCGGCGAAATGCGATCGATATCGGGCGATTCCATCCACTTCGCCAAATTCGCGAACACACCGACATTGGAGATCGCTTTTTCGTAAATCAGTTGATCAACTGAACCGGAGTCGAATTGATGTTTCAGAAATGCGCCGATTTCACGCGCGACATCATCCTTAATCGTCTGCCATACTTGAACGCTGTTCATCTTCCTCTATCCTCAATTGAATACAAATTCGCGACTACAAGCCACTGTCATTCCGGCGAACGCCGGAATCCAGCTTCAAGTCCACCGACGCACCCGCGAAAGCCAGAATCCAGCTTCGAGTCCACCGTCATTCCCGCGCAGGCGGGAATCCAGCTTCGAGTCCACCGTCATTCCCGCGCAGGCGGGAATCCAGCCTCGAGTCCACCGTCTCTCCCGCGAAAGCCAGAATCCAGCTTCGAGTCCACCGTCATTCCCGCGCAGGCGGGAATCCAGCTTCGAATCCGCCGTCATTCCCGCGGAGGCGGGAATCCAGCCAGCCTTTCGCCCCCGATACTAACCTTTTTAAGCCTTTGTCGCCAACGGAAAAATGAGGACGCGTGAAGCGCGGAACAATCCCTGAAATCCCTATTCGACTCTCTCAACAATCAGCAGAAACTCGACCTTGGCGGTAGCGCCCATCGCCTGAAACGTCGGGCTTACGTATGGTATAACCGAAATGATCTCACCCTTTTGACGATTCAGAAACTGCTCAAGTTTCTCTTGGGCATCGTCTTTCTTCACTTCAATACGATGCACGCGATACCTCAATCTACCCTCCTATGTCAGGCTCGCCTTAGTCGCCAGGGCACACACGACCGCAACAAACAACGTCAGAACCGAAATGATCCAGTGGTAATACAGCGCGCCGACATTGCCCGTTTCTTGCACGGTGAGCTTCTTGTAACGGTTGACCCAGGGAATCAGCATCAAGCGAATCAGAAGAAAATTGAGCCGCTCGCCGCGCTTGACCAGATCGTTGTAGATCAGGATCGACGAGACGACATACCACACGGCGCTGATAGCTGCGATCGCGATAAATACTGCCGCTATCGACATATCATCCTCCGAACACATCAAATTGCCGGAATGGGCTTGGGAGTGATCCGATGAAATTAACGAGAATTGTGTCCCAATTGTTGCAAAGAAGATGGATATGCTTCTTACAAGCGATCGACTACATCGAGTTGCAGAATGTATTAGTGATGAAAGCGGTGGCGATAAGACAGTCTAGTGTCAGTTGGCATCAACCTGAACTGATGGAGCACCGCCGTGCAAGCAGCGTTGGAGGCGCCCGTCTGCGATTTTCAAGGTGTCAACTTGCGAGCGCATTCGACTCTGTAAGAGCTAATCTACGGATCATTCACATTGCACTTGTAAAGGACCTCGAACTAGGAGCAAGCTTGGCATGGTGCCGGCCCTGCCAAGAATATGAAGTTGATTCCGTACACTGCGTCCGTCAAATTGACACGGCCATCGCAGTTAATGTCCGCAGATTGCTGGACCGGTGCGGGTCCTCCCGAAAACAAGTACGCAATAAAGTATACGATGTCCGAGATGGACACAAAGCGGTTCCCGTCTAGGTCGCCGCACAGCGGCTCCCACCGCGAGAGGTTTGAGTTGAACGCAAGAAGCTTATGGTGTTGATTGTATGAAACAAAATCGACATCCCCGTCCAAATCAAAATCAGCCTCAGCCCTATCGCCGAGGCCGATTGTTATATAGTCATTCTCACGTTCGAAGCTCCCCTCCCCATTACCTAGAAGAAGTCTGCTTCCCGAAAACAGATCGATGTGCCCGTCAAGATTGTAGTCCTTTGCTCCAATCTGAGCTGCCAACTGTCCAAGCATTATAGAAGTAGAAGCAATGAGATTTCCATGCTCAGTGTTAAGCAATATATCCACACGTGGTGGTTTAGCGCATCCAACCGCAATGTCGGCAAGCCCATCGGCGTTGAAGTCAGCGATGGCCAACGAAAATGGGGAATCACCGACCGAATGACTTGCGATTTCTATAAAAGTTCCTGTTTCGTCTCGATCAAAGATTAACAACTGGCAATCTTCGCGTTCCCCACCGATTGCGACGGCCAATTCCAGAGTGTTGTCATTGTCAAAGTTGCCGGAAGCAACCGCTCCGACGCCCAGTACAGTATTGACCTCTGATCGTGAGAAGCCAGACTCCGGTCCATCGTTGTGATAAATGTATAACCCTCCCTCCGGGAATCGGTGACAAATCACGACCAAGTCTTCGTAACCATCTGCGTCTATATCCGCAGAGATTAGGTCCTTTGGACGATTCTCTGGAAGATAAGATCTCCACGCGTTGAGTCCACCTGATCTGTCGTTCTGGTAGATAGTCAATTCCTGGGTGTCACTTGAAATCGCAGCGATATCTGCGAACCCATCGCCATCGAAATCACCAGGGCAAATATACTGCGTCCATACTCCTGTCGGGCAAACCGAGATACGCGAAAATCCACCTGCTCCATCGCCAAGAGCTATTCCAATGCTCTTCAGGCCAAAGTTAGCGGTGATAAGATCTGGCCTACCATCGAGGTTCATGTCTGCACTCTCTAAGTCTTGAGGGGCAAGTGGAATCTCCGTTTGATCCACCAGAGAGAACCTCCAATTTCCGTGATTCCAGTGAATCGTGATTACCCCACTTGAGTCAGGAGAGCAACAACTCGCATAAAGAAGGTCTGCCATCTTATCCCCATCAAGGTCAGCCAGCTTCCCCGGTGTTCCCGGCACATTCAACAGTCGTTTCACACTTAGCTGTCCGAGTCCGTTATTTTCAAGCAAGCCCGAAACATGTCTTATGGATACTACCCCCTCAAAGTCGATTTCCATTGGCCCTTCGATTTTGAGATCCAAATCGCCGTCGCCATCGAGATCACCAAATGAGTAATTCCCCAAGCCGGTTAGCGAAACATCCGGAGTCAGAGGCGGAGAAAGTGCACCATCGCTGTTCAGTCGAATTTCTACTTGCCCATTGTCATAGTAGACGAGACATAGATCCTGTTGTGAATCTCCGTCCATATCGTGGGCTTCAACAAAGGCCATTCCCGCCGCTTTGAGCATAGTCGACGCAGGGCCAAAGTGCCCATCTCCGTCATTTCCAAACACCCGTATCGTGCCCAAGTCTGTCACAACAAGTTCGTCGCTGCTGTCTCCGTCAAGATCACAAGCGGTCTCAGTGTAGGCATAAAATCCTGTGATCGTCATCAAAGTGTCGGTTGCAAATGCTCCATTACCCAGGTTTAGCAAGAGCTCAAATACTTGTGCCGACCGCTTGCAGATCAAGTCAGTGAACTCGTCACCATTTACATTGGCGGGTAGAAGATTAGCGTAGTTGCGGTCCCAAGTGCTGAAATTTCGAGGTGGTTCGAATCCACCCATGCGGTCATTCAGAAACAACAACGAGAACTCCCGTGTCGCCAAGTCAGTCCAGCCGTCGTTGTTGAAATCTGCCTGCCGCAACTCGATTATGTCGCCTGGAACAGGTACTCGATACGACTCTGTGAATCGGCCAGTCCCATCGTTGAGTAAGCAGATGAGGTAAAACGGATCGCGGCTGACTCGGACAATATCTTGGAAACCATCACTATCGAGATCCACAGCTTCAATCGTGCGGTTACCCCCGGGGTAGGCAATGCGAGCATCAAAGACGGTGTTGCTCGCAAAAGCTGTGACACATGTCGCAAAAACCATCGACATGATCATTGTTGTGAATACAAACTTTGATGCCGATTGACGATGCGATTGAAGTCGCCAGATTCTGAACTTGCAGATTCCCCCAAGCTGAATTCGTGTTTCCATGCCATACCTCTGGACACGAGTATTGCAGATTATTATATCCACAATATAGGTCGCGCCTGTAGGCAGTCAACAGAAAAGCTAGCTAAGCAGGCGCCATAGGCACAACGGGCAGCTAGCACAATTGCTACTTATTGATAGGGCCACCCAAATTAATCTCGCCCAGCTTTCTGTGTTCTGGAGCCTGAGGAAATCCCCTAATCCTTCATCGAATCCAAGAACTTCTTGTTCGACTTGCTCTTACGGAGCCGGTCGAGCAGGAATTCCATCGCTTCGATCGCGTTCATGTCGGCCAGGAACTTGCGCAAGATCCACATCCGCGCCAAGGTCGCCTCGTCGAGCAGCAGTTCTTCCTTGCGCGTCGATGAACGGTTAATGTCCATCGCCGGGAAAATACGCCGGTCGGCCAAACGCCGGTCGAGCACGATTTCCGAGTTACCGGTGCCCTTGAATTCTTCGAAAATCACTTCGTCCATCCGCGAGCCGGTTTCAATCAACGCCGTGCCGATAATCGTCAGCGAGCCGCCTTCCTCGATATTGCGCGCTGCGCCGAAGAAGCGCTTCGGTTTCTGCAAGGCGTTGGAGTCGACACCGCCCGAGAGAATTTTGCCCGAGTGCGGCACCACCGAGTTGTGCGCGCGCGCCAGACGCGTGATCGAGTCGAGCAGGATCACGACGTCGTGTTGGTGCTCGGTCAGGCGCTTGGCCTTCTGCAGCACCATTTCGGCCACTTGCACGTGGCGTTCCGCCGGTTCGTCAAAGGTTGAGGAAATGACTTCGCCCTTGACCGAGCGCTTCATGTCGGTGACTTCCTCCGGGCGCTCGTCGATCAACAAGACGATCAATTTGCATTCCGGATGATTAGTCGTAATCGCGTTGGCGATCTTCTGCAGGATAATCGTCTTACCGGCCTTCGGCGGCGAAACGATTAGCGCGCGCTGCCCTTTGCCCAGCGGACACATTAAGTCCATCACGCGCGTGGTCTGCTCTTCGGCCGTCGTCTCCAGAAGGAACTTCTTGTTCGGGTAGAGCGGAGTCAGGTTATCAAAGAGGATCTTGTGCTTGGCGACATCCGGATTCTCAAAATTGACCGCTTCGATCTTGAGCAGAGCAAAATAGCGCTCCGATTCTTTCGGCGGCCGTACCTGGCCGGAAATGATATCGCCGGTGCGCAGGTCAAAGCGCTTGATTTGTGATGGCGAAACATAGATGTCGTCCGGGCCGGGCAGATAGTTGTAATCCGCCGAGCGCAGGAATCCGTAGCCCTCTTCGAGAATTTCCAGTACGCCTTCGGCGAATATCAAACCGTCTTTTTCGGTCTTGGCTTCGAGGATCTTGAAGATCAATTCCGACTTGCGCAGCCCCGATACGCCGGGTATTTCGAGCTCTTCCGCGGTCTTGAGCAAATCCGCTATGCTCTTACTTTTCAGTTCAACAATGTCCATGTTGATTCATCCTTTCAAGAAATATCAAGAATTTCAAATTTCGTTTTGGATAGGTCTTGGTGTTCATCTTCGGGCTTTCAGCGGCTGACAGCGACAATGACGGCAGCGGAGTCTCTATCTTAATTCGACTCTAAGCGGCAGCGATCTCTTCAGTCGGGGCGTCACCCCAAAGTTCTTCGAGGCCGTAGAACTCGCGCGTCTCGCGATGGAAGATATGAACCACCACGTCGACATAATCCAGAAGCACCCAGCGCAGGCTCGTGTAGCCTTCCTTGTGCCAGACGCGAATCCCGGCGTTTTTCAGTTCATCCATCACGTGGTCGGCGACCGCCTTCACCTGTATGTCGGCGTCGGCCGAACAGATCACAAAATAGTCACAAATGGTCGAGAGTTCCCGCAGATCAAGGATTTTGATGTCGTAGGCTTTCTTATCGAGAGCCAGATCCGCGATTCTGTGCGCAAGTTCGGTTGGGGTCATTAACGAGAGTTTCGGAAACCTCCTCCGCTGTCCTTTCCAATCCCAGTGGTTATTTCTTTCCGGCCATGAGGGCTTCAAAGTCCGCCCCCAGGACTATTGAATAGTCGATATCGTAGAAGTCCCCTTCAAGCGTCTTGAAACTGACGCGGTCAGCCGCCAGACCCAGCTTGGCGGCGAAGCGGTGCGCTTCAGCCTGCTTCGTCTCTTTGCGGACAATCAGCAGCGACTTCTCCTGCTTGAACGAGTCAAAATTGCGTTCGTCGATGACATCCACGATAAACTCTGGACGCGCCGCCTTCTTGAGAAACGGTGAGAATCGCGAAGCCGCCCCCGGTATGCCACAGCCGTTGAGCACCTGGATACGCGTGTTCACCGGCACAATTGCCTGTTCGCTGTCCTTGGCCGGCGCCGTCTCACCCTGGGTGAACTTCACCACAAATGAGCCGATGAACACCAGCACCGCGAGGGCGACGATGATTAGTATCAGGTCGATGATCCGGCTTCCCGAACGCGGTTTAGCCGACTTGGTTTTCTTGCGATCCTTGCTCAGAGCTTTCTGTAACGGGAAAAACGTTTAGAGACATCTAACAAATCGGGCGGGCGCAACAAATCTTCGGGTTTACTCGAGAAATGATCCATACCTCCCGTACGGCGAATAATAGCGATTGTAGTTGTACACACCCGGAGCATAGGTTTCGTATCCGATGCTCATGTGAAAGTTCTTTGACGGCTCCCAGAACAAACGGAAACTTGGCAGGATTCGATTGTTCAGGGCACTGCTCGCCGAAGAGCCAAACCACGATTGCGGCTGATGCACAAACGCCAATCCGACCGAAAGCCGCAGCGGCTGGGCGAACTGGTAGTCGATTTGGTTTAGGTAGGCCGCAATGGTCTGCGTCTGGCCGCCACCTGAGTAGACACTCATCGTATAGGCATGCTGCATCCGAAACCGGGCCGGATCGAAAAGCGAGAACCCCGAGAAGCCGGACTTGCCGGCAATCGAGTTCTTCTCCAATGGGCTATTCTCTTTGGTGATAAGGGTTTCCGCCGTAACAAGCGAAGTGGTCATCGCCAAAAGCATCAGCGCCGCTATAAAGACTTTTCGCAATGTCATGATGATTTGATCTCCAGCCAGTGTCTACTGGTAATACGCCGCGAACATAGGTTTTGCCCAAAAAATTGTCAACGATTTAATTCAAAAAAGATCGTTTCCAGCTCCTCTAACTCTTTGACAGAGTTCACGCCCAATGCCTGGCGGTAATCCTTCAATTTTACCGCCGCGGTTTTCTTGCCTTCATCGATCATGATCTTCATCACGTCAGTCAGGTAAAACTCGCCCTGGGCATTATTGTTTTCGACCTTATGAAGTGAATCGTGCAGTGCCGCCGACTCGAACATGAAGATGCCAGTATTAATCTCTCGCACGGCTCGTTCCTCTTCAGTACAATCGACATGTTCGACGATCTTCTTTACGGCGCCGTCATCGCCTCGGATAATGCGACCATACCCGGTCGAGTCCGGCGGTTCCGAGGTCAATACCGTGGCCGCCGCTTTTTTCTCCTCGTGGCACTTGATCAACTCTACCAGGGACTCGCGTGTCAACAGCGGCACGTCTCCAGCCAGGACCAAAACACCGCCCTTCAAACTCTTGAAATGCTCCTCCGCCGAGAGCACCGCATGCGCTGTTCCGCGCTGCTCATGTTGAACCGCGAATTCAATTCCCGGCTCGTGATCGAAGTGCGCTATCACCTGCTCGCGGCCATGGCCGACCACCAGCACAACCTTCTTCACACCCAGTGATTTCAACAGGTCGGCAAGGCGGCGCACCATGGGCTTGCCGGCTATCGGGTGCATCACCTTTGGTAAATCGGATTGCATTCGCTTGCCTTTTCCGGCAGCGAGAACGATGGCAACAATGTCGTGTAATGGATTCAAGGAGCTATTACTATGATTTGATGACTTTGTTCTTTTTATCGACCTTAACGATCGTGGGCTTGAATGTGGCCGCCTGCTCCGGCGACAAGAGGATGTAGGTTATAACAATGACTTCGTCGCCGACCTGACCCAGACGCGCCGCCGGACCATTCAGGCAAACCGTGCCCGACCCCGGTTTCCCGACGATCGTGTAAGTTTCAAACCGTTCGCCGTTGGCGACGTTGACCACTTGCACCTTCTCACCTTCGAGTATCTTGGCCGCCTTCATCAACTCAGGGTCGAGTTCCAACGAGCCCTCGTACATCAAATTGGCGTCGGTGACCGTGGCGCGGTGAATCTTGGATTTGAACATCGTCAAGTACATGCTACTTCACCTTCAGAGTGATATTGTCGATCAGCCGGACGCCGTCAATGCGACAGGCCAGGCTGATGGCGACATTGCCGGCGATGCGGTCGAGCTCAGCCAGGTTATCCTCCTTGGCCACCGAAACGTAGTCGACCGTCGCCTCCCCGTCTTTAACAAGACGGCTCGTGATATAGTTCCGGACCGCTTTGGCTGATCGCTCGCCGCGGCGGATCAACTCCCTGGCGGCAAACAGCGCCTGCGGAATCACAGCCGCCCGTTCGCGCCCAGATTGAGAAAGATACACGTTTCGCGATGAGAGCGCAAGCCGATCACGGTCGCGTACAGTTGGAACTACGACAATTTTAACCGGAATATCGAGATCGCGCACCATCTGGCGAATCACGATCGACTGCTGGAGATCCTTTTTGCCGAAGACGGCGATGTCGGGTTGGACCATGTTGAATAGCTTTAGAACCACAGTCGCAACCCCGCGAAAATGCCCCGGTCGGGCAGCACCTTCCAGGATCGTGGCTATTTTCTCGGGCACAACGTAGGTGTCATACCCATCGGGATAGACATCTTTGGCTGCTGGACTGTAAACGATATCTACTCCAGCTCCTCGGCAGAGTCGGCTGTCCGACTTGAGAGTTCGTGGGTACTTGGCAAAGTCCTCTTTCGGACCAAACTGCGCCGGATTGACAAAGATTGAAACGACAGTGATCGTCCCGAGCTTCTTCGCCCGCTTCACCAATTCCATGTGCCCCCGATGTAGCGCCCCCATCGTCGGCACAAAGGCGATCGTCTCGCCTTGACGCTTGAGCTTCAGCGCCTGTCGTTGCATCTGCCGGGGAGAGTGAATGATCTTCATGTTCGAAAGATTATTCTCGGCGCAGAGAGGATCCAGCGCGTTGTTACCCGTAGCTCTCCGACTCATTGGGGTACTTGCCGCTACGAACGTCGTCGGCAAACTTCGCCCCGACTTCCCGTAGCTTCTCACCCATATTGAAATACTGCCGAACAAACTTGGGCACGAAGTCGTCGTTGATTCCCATGATGTCGTTGATCACGATAATCTGGCCGTCTGTGCCCTTGCCCGCGCCGATACCGATGGTCGGAATCGTCAGACTCTCGCTGATCTTTGCAGCAATATCCGACTTCATTGCCTCGAGTACGATGCTGAAACACCCGGCCTCTTCGAGCGCCTGCGCCGACTCGAGCAGGTAGTTCTTACCCGCATCGGTCTTGCCCTGCACCTTGTAGCCGCCGAACTTGTTGATCGACTGCGGCGTCAGACCCAGATGGCCGAACACCGGGATGCCGACTTCCGTAATACGTTTGATGCGCGCGGCCATCTCGATTCCGCCTTCAAGCTTGACTCCGGAAACACCGGCCTCCGCAAGGAACCGACTCGCATTGCGCACGGCATCAGCATCAGAAGCCTGGTATGACCCAAAAGGCATGTCGCCGACCACCATCGCCGTTTGCGCACCGCGACTGACGGCCTCGGCATGACGAATCATCGTCTCCATCGAAACAGATAGCGTATCCTTGTGGCCGTAAACAACCATGTTGAGCGAATCGCCGACCAACAGACCGTCGATTCCGGCCGAGTCCAGAGCCCGTGCCGTATAGAAATCGTAGGCGGTAACCCAGACGATTTTCTCACCCTTCTTCTTCATCTGCGGAAACGTCGCGGCAGTCAATCGTGAGCGCGAATGCGTCATTTCAATCCCAACTCCTGGTCGCCCCGGGTGAAGTAGCGCGTCCCCTGTCGCATTTCCGCAATCTGGTTGAAGATCTCGTCCAGGTGCTGCGAGTTCTCGACGAAATCCAGATTGTCAGTCTTGATCACGAGCAGTGGCGTGCGATTGTAGTGGAAGAAGTGATAGTTGTAGGCGTCGAGTACGTGCTTAAGATATTCGGCATCGAAATTCCGTTCGTACGCAATATTGCGCTTGGCAATGCGCGCGAGCAGTACCTCGGTCGAGGCCGTCAGAAACACCGCCAAATCGGGTCGCGGCAGATTCTTCCTGAGCAGATCCGCCACTTGTTTGTAGAGCGCGAGTTCTTCCTCGGTCAGATTGATCGTTGCGAACATCAAATCCTTCTCGAATGTGTAGTCGGCCACGATCCGTTTCTTGAACAAGTCGAATTCGATCAATTCCCGCTGCTGCTGGTAGCGCGACAACAGGAAATAGAACTGGGTCTGCAGCGCAAAGCGCTTCCGATCGCGGTAGAAATCCTTCAGGAACGGATTCATCGATGCCTCTTCAAGCACGAGATGCCCGCCGATGCGATCCGCCAGAATCTTGCAGAAAGTCGTCTTGCCGACGCCGATCGGGCCATCGACGGCGACGTAATGCAGGTGAGCGAAACGATCATCCATGATATGTTCGTATCCCTTGCGACGGGTCGTTGATCAGTTTAAGACACTCGCCGAACGGCCGGGCATCTCTATCACAATACGCATCCGGTGCGATTTCCAACAGCGGCACCAAGACGAACTTCCGGCTGCACATCCGCGGATGGGGTATCAACAGCGCCTCCTGCGTCGAAGTCACCCGGTCAAACACCAGGATATCAATATCAATCGCCCGCGGTCCCTTCGGGATCTTGACTCCAGTGTTGAACTCCCATTCAATGGCGCGCGTCTTTTGCCATAGTGCTTCCGGACTCAGAGTTGTGGCGACTTCCACCACGTTGTTGAGAAAGTCCGGCTGGGGAAGGTAATCGACGGGAGCGGTTTCGTAAAGACTTGATTCGCGCAACACGGTCACGTCGCCGTCGGCAGCGAGGCGCTCCAGCGCCGAACGGATATGCGCAGCGCGATCCCCCAGGTTGGAGCCCAAGGACAAGTAGATCGAGATACTAACCCCGCCCTCGTTTGATTTCCACTTCGATATGATCGAGATTCCCCGGAATCGGCGGGATCATCTTGCGAACCCGAACAATCACCTGCTCAATCCGGGAATCGGCCAGAATGCGCTCGGCAATATCCTGCGCGATCGCCTCAATCAACGCGTATTTCTTGCTGATCATTACCGTCTCGATCGTTTCATACACCTGGGCATAGTTGACGGTGTCGGTGAGGCGATCGCTCTTGCCCGGTTTCGTGAGGTCGAGGAACAACTCGCAGTCGACTTCATAACGCCGACCGGTTTCCTTTTCAGCGGCACTCACCCCGTGATAGCCGTAAAAGATCATGTTCTGGAGACGGATGACGTCGGTCACTTTGTCCCCTTATGCAGCCGCGAGCGAAGCGGCTGGCAATGGCGCACAAACAGGTCGATCGCTTCGGCCAGTCGAGCGCCCCCGACATTCGCGCTGAGTCGCACCCAGCCTTCGCCGTTTTCGCCGAAGGCTGAGCCCGGCGCAACGAGTACGCCCTTCGAACGCAGCAGCGAACGGGCGAAGTTCAGCGCCACCCGGCGTGGCCGCAACTGAACCCAAACGAATCCTGCTCCGGTTGCCGGCCAATAGTCAAAAGTGGCGGCGCGCAGCTTTTCGGTCATAATCGCTGTTCGCGCGGCGAGTTCCGCTCGGCAACGATCAAGGTGCAATCGAAGAACTTGTTGGCTTGCGAAGTAGCGGCTCGCCGCCTCGATCACCGGTCGCGCCGGTTCGAGACTGAGCGACCTTGCCAGTGCCGCCAGCGGCTGAATCATATTCTTCCGCCCAATGATGGCCGTCAATTTCAGTTCCGGTGCAAGTAACGAAGTCGAGAAACTGATGAGCTCCAAACCGGTTCGCAGATTTCTTGGCGAGCGGCAAAGCAACGGCGGACGAAAATTCCCCGACGCACAAAGCGCGTAAGACGAATCGACGACCGTCAACAGGTTCGCGTCGACCGCGTGTCGGTGCAGACGTCGATAGAACTCCTCGTCGCAGACTGCGCCGGTCGGATTGTGCGGCGAGTTGACGAACAACACGCCGAATCCTCGCGCCGCGCGCGTGCGAAACTGCTCAAGATTCGGCAGAAAGTCGTTGCGCTGATACAGCGGATACGGCTTGACATGGGCGCCAAACAGCGTCGCGAATGCGCGATAGCTCAAGTAACCCGGGTCAGGAACATGATAAGTGGTATCCTCGTCGGCAAGATAGGCATTGAGAAGCAACAGCGCGATCTTGGTCCCAGGCATCAGCAACATCTCCCGCCGCGGGTCAATCTCGACTTCCTGCGTTTCGGCAAGATATTCGGCGAGCACCTGCAATATGTCCTGCGAAGAACAGCTCTCGCCGCCCTGTGGCGGAGGGTCGACCTTCACGGCAAAGCGCCCGAGGTCGATTATCTCCCTCTCCCGCCGCTGCAGCGCAGTCTTTAAGTCTGCAATCTCACTCAGGAAAGGAGCCGGCAGTCGTTGGATGCGCTCCGCCGACGATATAATAACTCGTCCGGAGATCCTCAATTCTCCCTCCGTCTCCGATCGCGCGGCAGCGTCAGAGTAGAAATCGAATTCTCCTCGATTCGCTCGTCATCTTCAGCGTACTCCATATCCATCGCGGTCGCCGTTTCAATCTGAAGAGCCAGATACAACGCCTTGGCACAGTGCTCGGCCATCTCCAGACGAAAATACGCCTCGAGCAACGACGTCCCCAGCGAGACCAGGCCATGATTCTCCAGCAAATATGTATGCCCGGTTGCGATGAAGCGTTCCAGTGACCCGGCCAGCTCCTGCGTCCCCGGTTCGCCGTATGGCACAAACGGCACCGTCCCGAAAGTGTCGCGAAACTCCGGAAGTCCGCTGGCCTCGATGGCAATTCCCGCAAGAGCAAATCCGGTCGCGTAGCTCGGATGAGCGTGTACCACAGCCTGAACCTCAGGCCGACGATCGTATGCGAGAAGGTGTATTCGGTACTCGCTCGATGGCTGGCGGGACTTGCCGCTCGGCTTTCCCGTGTGGTCAATAACGGATAACTCGTCCGGATTCATCATGCCCTTGCAGACTCCGGAAGGAGTGATCAGGACTTCGCCGGAGGGAAGACGACAAGAGATATTGCCCTCGGTTCCTGCTATCAACCCCTTATCGTATAATAGCTTACCGATTCTGCAGATCTCTTTGCGGTACTTGATCGTCTTATCTGTCAATTGCAGTCCTCGTCGCTCGGAAGTTAGTCTATCGTCTTCTGCGATGTCAAGCCAATTAAAGGCAATCGGGTCGCTGCCTCCAACATAAACGTGCGAGCTCTACATTCTGAGGCGCATAAATATTGGGCCAGATACAGGTCGCGAAAATTGCTCGCTACCAAGACCCGCAAAATTGTTGGGGTAAGCTAACGCTAACAAGTCGATCGCCGCAATATTCCGGCTGTAAGGTTAGAGTTAACAACTGGTTAGCGATTACCAAAAATGCATCCCCCGACGACTTATGCATGATCGTATATATTGTGGCCATTAACTTGTTGATACCACAACATATTGTGTTTTTTTCAAAATTTTATTTTGCCCGCTGCTTGCGTTCTTCTACTCTTGCCTTCCCGCGCACGATGTTGGAGATCTCAGGTCGGGCGCAGATTCAACAAAAGTGATTCCGGTCTTGATGATCGGAAGATAATTTCGAGATGGCGTTAGTGATTTACCGATCACTGACATGGGGATACTTTTGCCTTGAGGAGAGGTGCTATGCAGGGATTTGAACGAAAGGCGCTGACGGAAAACGCTCTGAGAGTCTTGGAGCGGCGCTACTTGGCCAAGGATGACAACGGCAAAGTGATCGAAACCCCCGATCAATTGTTTCGGCGTGTCGCCGGCGCGGTCGCGCAGCCCGATCGCAACTATGGAGCGACGGACGACCAGATCAGCGAAACAGCCGACACTTTCTATCGCATGATTTCCAGTCTCGATTTCATGCCCAACTCGCCCACCTTGATGAACGCCGGACGCCCGTTGGGGCAGTTGTCCGCGTGCTTCGTTTTGCCGGTGGGTGACTCCATGGAAGAAATCTTTGAAACAATCAAACACGCAGCCCTGATCCACAAGTCGGGCGGCGGCACTGGATTTTCGTTCTCGCGGTTGCGCCCGCGCAACTCGATGGTTGCCTCAACCTCGGGCGTGGCCTCGGGACCGGTTTCCTTCATGAAAGTCTTCAATGCAGCCACTGAAGCCGTCAAGCAGGGCGGCACGCGCCGCGGCGCCAATATGGGAATCCTGCGGGTGGATCATCCCGATATCGAAGAATTCGTCTCCTGCAAAGATGATTTGACTCAGGTCACGAATTTCAATATTTCCGTGGCGATTACGGACGAATTCATGCGCGCGGTCAAAGAAAACCGCGACTACGAATTGCTTAATCCCCGCACCGGCGAGCCGTATACGATCAACGGCAAGACCGTCACCAAGAATGCGCCGAAAATCTTTAACGACATCATCCAACACGCCTGGCAAACCGGCGAACCGGGCATCGTCTACATCGATCGCATGAATCAACTTTCGCCGAATCCGGGCTACGAGGTCATCGAAGCCACCAATCCGTGCGGCGAACAACCCCTGCCGCCGTACGATTCCTGCAACCTCGGTTCGATCAACCTCGGCAACATGGTCTTCAGCGAATTACCGCGCGATTACAACCCAAAGGTTGATCCCGCCCGCGGTATCGACTGGGAAAAATTCCGCAAGCTGATTCACGACTGCGTACACTTTCTTGATAATATTATCGATGCCAACAAATACCCGATCCCGGAAATCGAGGACCAGACCCGGCGCAACCGCCGCATCGGTCTCGGCGTCATGGGCTGGGCTGATCTTCTGATCAGGCTGCGCGTGCCGTACAACAGCGAAAAGGCCTTTGAACTCGGCGAAAAAGTCATGGAATTCATCAACAACGAAGGCCACATGTATTCGTCCGAGTTGGCGCGTCTGCGCGGCAAGTTCCCGAATTGGGAGCACTCCCGCTTTGCCACCGAAGGCGTCATTATGCGCAATGCGACCGTGACGACGATCGCCCCGACCGGAACAATTTCGATCATCGCCGGCTGCTCGTCGGGCATCGAACCGTACTACGCAATCTCCTTTGTTCGCAACGTCATGGACAATACCAAGCTGGTCGATGTCAACCCGCTTTTCGAGGAAATCGCCCGCAAGCGCGGCTTTTATTCGCAAGAGTTGATGGAGAAAATCGCCAACGATAACTCGATCCAGGGCTTTGATGAAATCCCCGGCGATGTCAAAGAGCTCTTCATGACCGCTGCTGATGTCAAACCGTTTGAACATATCCGTACCCAGGCGGTCTTCCAGAAGAACTGCGATTCATCTGTGTCCAAGACGATCAACATGGACAATTCGGCTACGCAGCAGGATGTTTATGACGCCTATTGGTACGCCTACGAACTCGGCTGCAAAGGCGTGACCATCTATCGCGACGGTTCGCGTCCCATGCAGGTTCTCTCGACTGGCAAGACCAAGGACCCGAACGCACCCAAGGCGGAAACGGTCAACGAATCTGCACCGCTGACTGCACCAGCTCCTGCGGCGACCCCGCTCACGGCGGCCGGGTATGCCGAGGTTCAGGAGCGCCCCGACGTATTGGAAGGCATCACCGAGCGCATCCGCACCGGCTACGGGAATCTGTACATCACGATCAACGCCCACAACGGCAAGCCCTTCGAGGTCTTCGCGCAGATCGGTAAATCGGGCTGGTCAACCATGGCCGACACGGAGGCCATTTGCCGCATGATCTCGCTGGCGTTGCGTTCCGGCGTGCCGGTGAGCGCGATAATCGAGCAGTTGGCGGGTATCGGTGGCGAATCGCCGCTATATCAGAACGGCGAGTTGATCAAGTCGATTCCTGATGCCATCGGCATCGTCTTAAAAAAGCATTTCGGCAACGGCAAGAACGTGCAACGCAAGTCGACTTACCACGAGGTATGCCCCGATTGCGGCACCAAGCTCGAGCACGACTCCGGCTGCGTCACCTGCCGTGGCTGCGGCTACAACAAGTGCTAGTAGGTCCGAACCCCTGTGGTTCGGACTTCGCAAACCGTAGGTCAGGATCCCTGCGATCCTGACGTGATTCGAATCGTCGCTTTGTAGGTCAGGATCCCCGCGATCCTGGTGGAAACAAGATTGCCGCCAGAAGGCGGGGCGGTCGGAGTGGCTACCGACCTCGATATTAGTCGCAGAAGGGCGGGGAGAGATCCCCGCCCTTTGATCTTCTGCGCCGTCAGGAATCCCTTCCTGACGGGCACTTTAAAAGGTTCGGACTTTCACACCCGTAGGGGCGGGGCTTGCCCCCGCCCGCAGAATCACGTTGTCCAGGTCTTGGTCGGCGTAGTTCAGGATCCCTGCGATCCTGACGCCCGACCGTTGTGCCGGGTCACAATCCCGTCCTCGCTGGCGCTCGGCCGGGATCAAGACCCGGCACACTTGAGCCGCTTCCCTGTGGTATTAAAAGCTCACTGTCGCGCACAGAAACGTGCTCTCGTGCTGTTGCCTCAGAGTGATATGCAACTTTGCGTTGTAATTCTCGGCTGCTTTGCCGGCATGAACGAAATCGTAGAACCATGTCCCGAAGTAGAGTGAGACCGCTGCAATCTGACCCGTGGCCGATCCTTCTTCGTCTCCTTCTATCATTCCGACGAATGTCTCACTGAAGAACCAGAGTACTGAACCGGCCTGCGCTCCGAGCAGAATCACTCCGCGCACCGGATCACGGGCGTAGAAGTGCCCCAAGCCATGCACGAAAAACCCCGGAATCAACGCAATGACCGTCGCTGCTCCCGGATCAACGTAGTCGGCGTTGTTCCACGCCAGTTGCGTTGTCGGCTCGGTACTGCTGCGAATCTGCTCAAGTTGCCGCGCGGCCGTGCTAACCACTGGCATTTGCAGCGCCAGCTTCACCGACGGCGGTGCGGCACTGATGTCCGCGCTAAGTAATGCTGGGAGGACTGTCACTAGCGACGCTAGTCGTGCAGATTTCATGATCATCCCTTTCACACGGCCGATCTGCCCTGAATCGAAATCACCATCACTATAATCGACGATGGGCTGACCAGAATGTGCACCCATTCGGCCGTAGCTTCACTCGACCCTAAATCGCATAATCGACATCTTGCCGCCGCAGCCGACGAGAAGATCATTTCGCGCCGGTGACCAGGCACATGTGATCGTGAGTTCATTCGTAGTTACCTGGAGCGACTTCAGGGTTCTACTCTTCAAATCGAATATCTGCAATTCTGAGCCGTAGCTATAGTGGCCGTCTTCGGTCTCCTTCGTAATCGAGAGAAACATACCGTCGGGTGACCAGGCGATCTTGTCCGTGTACTCGTATCGACCTTGCGACTTTTCCCTCACTCGCGGACCAAGCTCAAACACGGTCTGCCCCGAAGAGTCCTGAATCGATATCATCCGCTCGCCCCGGTACACGACAAAATGCGTCGAATCCGGCGAAGGCTGGCAAGTCGCATTACTGTCGGAAATCGCCTGAGAACACTCGGCGGCAGCAGGCCAATCCGGAATCACACGGACAAGTTCGCTGCCTGCCAGAACGAGATACTCGGAGGGCCTGCCTTCCGCAACGCGCAGACATCCAATGCGGCCATCGGGAAATTCCTGCCATGGCGAGACGTAATTGTGCGCATCCCAAAGCGTGTCGCAGAACAATTCGGTATATTCGCCCGTCAGGTCCATGACGCCGCGACGTGAGATCCTCATTTGATCGCAAGGCCGGGAAGCCTCCGTGTGACTGGAGTAGGCGACCAAGAACTGTTCCTCGTTGCGCCAGAAGCATAAATCCGGCTGGCCCGCAGATTTGACCGCCCTCCTGATACCAGTCGCCGCGTCGATCAACAGCAGCGAGTCCCCGCGCCACGCGGATATCTGCCGACCGGAAGGCGACCATTTGAATTCGTACCCCAAGCCAACTTCAACCGAATCGACCGACAAGCCTGAGGCTGTGCCCAAGTAGAGCACAGTGAAAAGCAGCCCGAATCCGACAATACGAGACATTTGCAACTCCCTTAGATTCCAAGAGACAGTCCTTGGAGAATGCAATCATCGATTATGATAGCTATTTTCGTTGCTGCAGTCAAGTCGCTCTCTCATGGCGCCGCAGCTCCGTAGGTCCTAACCCCGTGGTTCGGAGGATTTTCCGCGCCTTCTGGAGTACCTCCTGACGAGCACAAGCTCCGTAGGCCACTCCTCTAATCAAATAAGGGCGAGAATCCGTTCTCGCCCTTCGCAACTACTGCTCGATACCGTCGCTCTACTTACAAGGCGCCGGACCTTGTCCGAAAATGTAACGAATCACGAAGACCACATCCGAAACATTCACATAACCGTTACAATCCGTATCGCCTGCTTTTATCGGGTCGGGCGCGGGTCCGCCGGCAAAAATATAGTTCACAAGATAGACCGCATCCGGCAGGCTGACCGTTGCATCGTGATTGAGGTCACCAATCATTACCGCCGGATTGATCTTCACGGTAAACGAGTAGACGTCGGCACCGGCCGGGTTGGCGGCATCGGAGACTTCGATCGAGAAGTAATACGTCGCCGCATAGGTGGGAATACCGTCGATCACGCCCTGCTCGCCGCCGGTGAAGCTCAAGCCAAACGGTAAGTCGCCGCCAAGGAATGTCCAACTATAGGGTGGAGTGCCGCCGAGTGCCTCCAGTTGCATCTGGTAGGGCAGACCAACCTCTCCCTCCGGCAGATGACGCGAGGCGATCGTTAGTCCAAACGGCTGCTCAATGTGCGATTCGAGCACCCAGTTCATCGGATCGAGCGTCACCGCCGTGACGGAATCAGCAAACTCAAGCTGATAAAGCGTGAATGGCTGCTCGTTCCAGATCGTGTCCTGAATCACAGCCCGTGTTGCCGTCTCAAACTCGAACTGCAGCGGCATCTTGAAGAACCCCACCCCCGTTTGAATCTGCATGACGATCAGATCGAGTCGATAGCCACCGGCACTCGGTACGCACTGCCAGCGATACTCGTAGTTGGGATTCCCGTGCCCGTAAATCCATTCTGAGAAGAACCAGTCAAGATCCTGCCCGGAAGCCTGCTCCATGTAGTATTGGAAATCCTCGGTCACAGCCGTGCCGTATTTCAGCGGCGAATTACCGTAATCAAGCAGACCGTCAAAGAATGCCTCATCGCCGATAATGCCGCGCAACATGTGGAGCACCCAGCCGCCTTTGTGATACACGATCAGGTCAAGGATATTGCCCGCGCTGGTGGTGTCGTAAACATAAACCGATCCATTCGAGTAGTATTCAATGCCTGCCATATAGGCGTGAAAGTCCGTTTCCCCAAGCACTGTCTCCAGCATCAGTGCTTCGGAGTAAGTCGCAAAACCTTCATTAAGCCAGATATGGTGCCAGTCGCGGCAGGTAATCATGTCGCCCCACCATTGATGGGCTAATTCATGAATGACCGTAATCGGATTGCCGCTCATTCCCGGCGACATCGAGGTGTTTGTCTGATGCTCCATCGCCCCGCCCCACATGAAGTTCGACATCGCATATTTCTCGTTCTTGAACGGATACTCGCCGTACAGCCGCGATAACGTATCCATTGCCAGCGGCGTGATCCAATACCCGTTCTGCGCCGTCGGTACCAGGCTGGGATAGACCCAGTAATCGATCGGCAGCGAATCGGTCTCAGTGATCAGCGCCCATTCCCGCCAATGGGTGAACTCGGCCATCGCGATACTCACGAGATAGGTCGCAATCGGGTAGCGCTCTGACCAGTGCGTCGTCCGGAAGCCGTCGCCGTGATCGATGTCGCTAATCATCACGCCATTCGACGAGCAGAAATATTGCGACGGATAGGTGATTTTGAAGTCCAACGAGTCCGCCTTGTCATTGGGGTAGTCCTTGCAGGGCCACCACGAGCGCGCGTAATACGGCTCGGAAAGATTTCCGACAATTGGTTCGCCTCCATAGTCCACAAAGTGAAGTGCCCACCACTGGAAGTCTGCTTCCCTGCCATGGTAGAAAGTGCGCACGGTGAATTGCTCCCCGGGCAGATATGTCCGTCCGAGATCGGCGCTTACAATCTCCCAGGTGCGGGAAAACGGAGCGTTGATTCCGTCGACGAGCACCGAGTCAACCTGCATCATGAAGTAGCAGTCGATCTCGCACACGTTGAGCGGCGCAACGACTGTCGCTGTCAGTGCGACATCGCCGGTGATCGACGAGTCGGGGCGATCAAACTTCATGTTGAGGTCGTAATATGTAACGTCGTAACGCTCTTGCAGCGGTGAACCGCCGCGCTGGGGAGATTGCCCCCACAGCTCGGCTTGAGCTGCACGGTGATTGTGCCCATTCAAGCAAGCCTCATGCGTGGCATGTCCCTGTTGAATCAATTCGTCGATGGGAGCAAGCTTACGGTCAGAAGCGCTGAGAGGAGAGGTCAGTAGGCAGAAACAAACGAGCGTTAAGATCCACACGGCGGTGGATTGAACCGGATTTCCTGATCGATTGTACATAGGCCCATCCTATTGGCCGGTAGCGCGGAAGACGCCTTCAAACCGGCGTCATCGATGCCGCGGTTGAGTGGAGTAGAAACTGCCGGAGGCGCGGACAAACCATGCATTGTCTGCGACTGCAACAAAAGAGAATCATTGAAACGAACTTCAATAGTCAGATTGGATTTGTTCCTGCGAAGTTTCATCGTCCCTGCTCGACTGCTAGTCTGAGCCCGAAGGCTATCAGAACTGCTCCGGTGAGCGCCTCCAGCTTACGCCTGACACTCGTGCGCGTGAGAAATCCCTGAAGCCGGGTGACAAACAAGACGACACAGCAAAGCCACAAACTTCCCAATACCTGGTGAATGCCCGTCAAGAGCAGCGAGCGCTCCAATACGGAGCTCTCGGGAGAAATGAACTGGGGCAAAAACGACAGATAGAATATGGCCACCTTCGGATTCAAGATATTTGTGAGCAATCCCTCTCCGAAGGCGCGGCGAGCGCTCTTGCCTGTGCGGGAGACTACGGTCGGTCCGGTCTCCTCCGCCCGCCGATTCCGCCACAACCGCCAGAGCGTCTGACCTCCCAGAAACAACAGGTATCCCGCCCCAGCCAGCTTGACAAGATTGAAGAGAGCCGCCGAGTTGACCAGGATCACCGAAATCCCGAGCGCGGAGAAGAGCCCGTGTACAACGCACCCGGAAACGATCCCCGCGATCGTGGCCAGTCCCGCAGCCGGCCCGGACGATAGCGCGTTCTTCATGACGAGCACCGTATCGTTACCCGGCGTTACCGCCAGGATCGCGGCAGCTATGGTAAAGGCGATTACTTGTTGATCAATCATATCCGATTGGTTATTGGCCTGAATTCGTGAGCGCTCGAATGCGAGTTGCCCGGTCGAGTGTACGTATCTCACAGGTACGAAGTTTTGTTTTTGTGCCGGAATGAAACGCCTTCGGCCTTAACTAACAAAACCTGAACCGTGCACATTCCTGGCAATTTGCCGATAACTCAAAGTGACCAAGTCCGTTTGCGATTCGCTTGCCGCTTGCGGGCTCTGGCGCAATTGTTAGGAGTTATGGCCAGTTACATTCCTGCCGGAAGACTATCTGCTGTCGCCTACGGTGACCAGAAAATCGAGATCCAAACCGAGTTCTCGAAATACCCCGAACCGCGTATTGCGACTTCGGTCAGCCTTGCCGGCCAGGTGATCCACAAGATTCAGAAACTCTGGGGCAAGCAGATCGACACGCTCGAAGAGATGCGCGTCGTCGAAGAGATCATCAACAAACAGCACAATGAAGTTACCGCGCTGATTCACGAGCATGCCCACACGCTAGTCGAGCATGTTCGCACACAGCAGGCGCAGCCCGCCAACGATCAGATCCTTGACCGCGTCGGCGAGGTCGAGAGCATCATTTCTTCGTTCATCCTCACGGCTGACGGCAAACTGGTCACCAAACAGAAAGTTACCAAGGAAGCCGAGATGATCGCCGCCATGCTTACTACTCTGACGGAGATTCTCTTTGAGATCGCGCGCACGTCGAAGATGGGCGAATGCGAGGACTGCGTGCTGAATTTGGGCACACACGACTTGCTCCTGTTGCCATATCAGGGGGGCTATCTGGCGGCGCTGGTCGATTCCAAGACGCGTAAGCGCGAAGTGCTTGAAGAACTCTGGAAGATCGCGAGGGCGGCATGAAGAAGGTCATCGAAGCCATCCGCGGCGTGATGGGCGTTTCCGGTGTCGTTCTCTGGGAGCGCGAAGTCAACGTATTCCATAAGCTGCTGCCCGCGCGCCTGTCAGCCGGCGACGTCGACTCGATCTGCCATAGAATCGTTGCACTCAGCCAGCAGGCCGGAAAACTGCGCGAAGTCAAAGCACGCTTCAAGCAGGGCTGGATCTGGATACACACCAGCCCGTCGTTTACACTCCTGGTGCTCGCCAAAACCGACTTGAACACGACCACTTTGAACCTGGTCATGAAGTCGTCACTGGCGACGCTTGAGTCGCAGATCAAGCGACCGTCAGCGCCGCCACCACAGCAGACCCTGCCACAGGTCGAATTCACGCCGGAGCATATCTCGGCGATCGCGCGCGCAATTAATCTGTCGCTCGGCCACTTCCAAGGCGAGGTTTCCCGCTTCGAAATCGCCGAAGTCCTGCGCCAGGCCAAGATGCAGATTATCGAACAACATCCGGTTCTGAAGCACTTCTCGGTCGATGCCAATGGCGGCATCATCGTAATCAAAGGCGCCGAAAAGCACATGGAGTCCGACGCGGTCCCTGCTGCCGCTCAGCTGATTGCTCATTTCGTTCGTTTGATCGACGCCAAGACGCCGACGATCGGCTTCGATATCGAGAAGCTCACCCTGGGAATGCACCAGCTTCTCTCGGAAGTCGGCTTCTACAACTACTTCGCCTCGGCGCGGCGGATGGTCCCAAAGGAGCGTTAGGGGCAATAAAAAAAGGCGAGAGAGGGGCTGGTAATCACCTGAATGAAAAATACTCCTCAGACGAATACGCTAAAGGGTTTTTACAGCCACCACGGCTTTTTGCTCCCGCTACTCATCCTTGAGAATGAGGTCACGGCAGGACGCTCAACCTAATACGGGGGCAACCTTCATGAAAAAAATGTTAGAGAATTTTCAAATCCCCTCTCTAACACCTGCCAGAATATACGCGCCATCCCCTCAAGATCAATATAGAATTCGCTGACCGAACATTATTCTCCCCGTGGGCACGCGGTTTGATCCGGGTTCAGGAAAGTCTTGCACAAACAACTCGATGATTCTATCTATTTGTTGTGAGCGACTTACAACGGGAGACTGGACGCACGCTGGGCATCGGCGTCGACTTGATCGAGATCGAGCGCATTAAGATCGCCTACCAGCGCTTCGGCGACGCATTCTTGCAGAAAGTCTATTCCTTCGACGAAATCCAGTTCTGCTTCCTCAAGCAGAATCCCTTTCCCTCGCTGGCGGCGCGCTTCGCTGCCAAGGAAGCGGGGTTTAAGGCGCTCTCACAGGCGGGATTTCCTCCCGGTCACTGGCGTGAGTTGACCGTCCGCCAAAACGCCGAAGGAATTCCCGACTTGGTCGTACCGGGTCTGCGCGACGCCGCTGTGCATCTTTCGCTGAGCCATACCAGCACGCTGGCGATTGCCACGGTCGTCATCGAACGCCGCAACTAACGACCTTGGGAAGTGATGGCGATTACGACCGATTTGTCGACATACTAAGCGAGAGCGCAACTTGGTGATCGCTTGAGATAACATTGTATTCTGTGAGACTTCTCTTCATATTCGCGGAGGTTGATCATGACCCTCAATATTAATCAAATCGAATCGCTGCTCGGGCCGAATGCCAAGACTTTGCTCGAGCACCAGTGCAAAACCATCGACAAGGCGCGGTTGCATTTGCCCGGCGCCGATTTTGTCGATCGTGTTCTCGTTCCATCTGATCGCCAGAGTACTGTGCTGCAGAATTTCAACTGGCTCATTCATCACGGCCGCCTGGCGCATACCGGTTACATGTCGATCCTCCCTGTGGATCAGGGAATCGAACACTCCGGCGGCGCCTCGTTCGCGCCCAACCCGGATTACTTCGATTCGGAGAACATCGTCCGACTCGCCGTCGAGGGCGGCTGTAACGCGGTCGCTTCGACCTTTGGCGTCCTCGGCTCGGTCGCGCGCAAGTGGGCGCACAAGATGCCGTTTATCGTCAAAATCAATCACAACGAGTTTCTCTCGTATCCGAATGCCTACGACCAGGTGATGTTCGGCACGATCGACCGCGCCTACGACATGGGCGCCATCGCTGTCGGCGCGACGATTTACTTTGGGTCGCAGGAATCGCGCCGCCAGATCGTCGAAGTCGCCGAGGCCTTTGCGCATGCGCACGAGCTCGGCATGGTCACCGTGCTCTGGTGCTACACACGCAACAACGCGTTCAAGATCGATGGCGTCGATTATCACGTCTCGGCCGATCTGACCGGTCAGGCGAATCATCTCGGCGTTACTCTACAGGCCGACATCATCAAGCAGAAGCTCCCCGAAAACAACCGCGGTTTCGAAGCCGTCGAAAGAGCCGCCGGCAAGCCGTATTCCAAATGGAGCAAGAAAGTCTACGACCAGCTGACGACCGATAACCCGATCGACATGGTCCGTTACCAGATTGCTAATTGCTACATGGGTCGGATGGGTTTGATCAACTCCGGCGGCGCCTCCGGCAAGAACGATCTGGCCGATGCCGTCACGACCGCCGTGATCAACAAACGCGCCGGTGGCATGGGCTTGATCTCCGGCCGCAAAGCCTTCCAGCGCCCGATGAAAGAAGGCATCGAACTGCTCAACGCCATCCAGGACGTCTATCTCTGCAAGGAAATCGGCGTCGCGTAAACTCATCCGCAATCGCCAGCATCATAACGGGTGCAGATTTCTGCGCCCGTTTTCATTCGTGCCGGGTGTCTCACCGCTTGCTATGCGTCCCGAGGCACAAGGGATCGCGGTAGGACATTAGTGGTGGGACTTTGTTGGCGCTTTCAGCTGAGTAGGTCGGAACCCCCAAATGGTAGCCGCTAAATCTTACGAATGCTCACTTCGGGGTTCCGACATTCATCCATCTTGACAGCTGTGCCAATCGCCCGGTGCCCCACCGCTTGCGGTGGGACTTCTCTAACTTGTCATCTTCGTCGCTTGACCAAACCTCTCCCCGATCACCTTCTCCCGATATGCAAATATCCCCTTCAATTGCCTCCTCACAAACAGCGCATGTGCCGTTCGCCCCAGAAGTCCTAACGGCAACGCATACTTGACTTCATCGGATATCATCGTTCCCCCTTCGACTGCACGAAACCTGTGCGTATGATGCCACAACTTATAAGGCCCCTTGATTTGCTCATCAACGAATGAATGTGGCGGATCGTA
Organism: uncultured Ignavibacteria bacterium; assembly: GCA_964584025.1. GTDB lineage: Bacteria > Zixibacteria > MSB-5A5 > CAIYYT01 > CAIYYT01 > JADJGC01. The sequence goes on along the minus strand of CAZOYE010000014.1, from coordinate 33,299 downwards.
CGTAGAGATCAGCGTCCACCAGCGTAGGCGATAGCCCGTGACCTTGATTGTGTAGTCAATCAAAGCCCCTGCCTTCATTTCAATCGGCAAGGGCGTCAGAATGACAAATCCAAGTGATGGCGGTGTGATCTTCGTCAGGTTCTCCGGCCTTTCAAAGAACGCAAAGACCTCTTCGAGCGGCCTTGTTACAAGTTGCTCCGCCTTGAGGGTGTAGACCTTCATCCGCACATCAGGCAATCGTAATTCGTCAAATTCCCCTCTCGAGAGGGGTGGCTCCGACCCGAGGCACGAGGGTCGGAGACGGGGTGTGTTACACTCATAGCAGCTTCTGTTGCTCCGCAAATCGCCCGATGTATCGCTTCACATCGAACTTCCGCGCGCAGCCGTCATAACTCATGTAGCGCACCTTTCCGAAGATAGCGCGTTCGCCCCAGGCACGGTCGTGCACGCCGCCGATGCTCCAGGCAATACCGGTGTAGCCGTTGGGATCGCGTCCGTCAAATTCATAGCGGTCATTGAGGTAAATAGCGATCTCCTGCGCCTCCTCCGGCGAGTGCGTCCACTCGAGAATTTTCTTCGCCCAGTACATCCGCAGATAACCGTGCATTTTGCCGGTCGTCACCATTTCCAATTGTGCGGCATTCCAAAGATCATCATGGGTCTGCGCGTGTTCAAGTTCTGCGCGCGAATAGATGTGCGTCCGTAAGTCCCCGCGATGTTCGTTCAAACTCTCCTGCGCCCATTCCGGAAAACCGGCAAACGAATCGTAGTGTGCGCAGTTGTGGCAGTAATTGTCCGACAGCTCCCGGCGCACGATCAGCTCTTCCAGGAAGGCCTCCTGCGCTGCAATGTCAAGAAACGGCCGCTGCACTTCCAGCGCTACCCTTTGCGCAGATATCTGGCCGAAATGCAGGTAGGGCGACAGATTCGACTGTGCGTCGTGCGTCGGGAGATTGCGCTCGGCGGAATAACGCGACAAACCGCTTTGCACGAATTCCGCCAGTCTGTTCTGCGCCGCCGCTTCGCCGGAAGAAATTCCGGCAACTTCACCGACGCTGCGATCGACCCTGAGCATTTTGCGCGCTATCCCCCAGTCGATTCTGGGAAGGTCGCCGGTTGAATCGAATGGATGCCGCTGCAGCGCCGGAAACTCGGTTAGAAACTGCGGCAGCAGCTTGTGCAACTTCGGCCTGATCGTGTATGCGGCGAATTCCTGCTTTGACGACGCTACCCAGCAGGGCACGACATTGTGCGCATCCACCTCATAGAAGGGAATTGATACTGCCTTTGCGATTTCGTTTTTCCACTCGCGCTGAACGCGCAACGCGGTGAAATCGGTTACCAGTGCGCCGACGGCATTCGTTGCGAGATACTTCAGGATGACCTTTTCCGGTGAACCTTGCAGCATACGCATCGGAATATTCGTGTTGCGCAGCTCCGTTTCGACCTGCTCGAGTCCCTTGAGCATGAATTCATATTGTCGCAGCGTCGCACCAAGAAATTCCGGCGTCAGGCAGAACACAACCACAAGCGGTCGCCGCAGTTCCAACGCCAGTTGTTGGCTGTAAAGAAGCGCCCAATTGTCATGGACCCGCTGGTCGCGGCTCATCCAGTAAACGATCGGCCCGGACCCCCAACTGCCATCAGCCAGAAGTTGAATTCGCTGCGGATCAATAGCTTGTAAACGTGAGGTCAATACTCCTCCATCTCAATTATGAAACGAGGAGTCGACGATCCGGTTCGCCTTGTCGAAGTATCTTTCTTTACTTGTACTTGAGCTTGAAAGTGAGGATACCGACTGTAAAGAAGAGCGCTACGGCGTTCGCGACAATAATCGGCACGTCGTCTACGATTAACCCGTAGACCAGCCAGAGCATGACCCCGGTGCTAATCACGGCGTACATCGCCAACGAGATATCATGGGTCGATTTCGATTTCCAGATCTTCAGCAATTGCGGCACAAACGAAAATGTCGTGCAGGCGCCGGCGATCAGACCGAGAGCAGTGAGCGAATCCATCCCGCAAGAATAATCGCGGACAGGGTCGGACGAAAGAGATTTTGCTGGCCAAGTGCGGTCGCCACGGCGTAAATTTGGTACGAACTGTTGACTCGGGACAAAACGATGTCTGAAAATTGCTGCTACAGCTTCCTCGACCTCTTCAAAGCGGCCTATGGGCGCGGCTGGAACGATGAAGAACAAGAGCGCTTCCGCAACCTGCCGCAGGAGGAAAAGAACGCCGAAGTTCGCCGCCTGGTTGCACTCACGAACGGCGCCTGGCTCTGCGAAGATCGCGTCTGGGGCGATGGCATCACCTACACCGCTTTTTGGAAAACAACAGCTGTGAGAACGCCGTAGGGGCTGGGTTTGCCTGCCTTCCTCCCAAACCTATTCCGCCGCCGGATACGACCCCAAGATCTTCAAAAACGTCGTGATTTCCCGCAAATGCGCGATGGCATTCTTCGCGGCATCGTCATCGACGTGGCCGACAAAATCAAGGTAGAAGTAGTATTCCCAGGCCTTTTTCCGTAGCGGCCGCGACTCGATCTTGGTCAAGTCGAGGTCACGGAGGGCAAACACCGACAGCGCCTTGAACAGCACTCCAGGGATGTTCTTCAAGGCGAACACAATCGAAGTCTTCGATTTCTCGCCGCGCTCTGCGGGAGTCTTCGAGAGAATCAAGAATCGTGTGTAGTTGTCCGGCTCGTCCTGGATCGCCGAGGCCAATATCTGCATTTCATACAACTCCGCCGCATACGAACCCGCGATCGCCGCCGACTGTCGCAACGCTTTCTCCTTGATCAGTTTCACCGATCCGGCGGTGTCGTACTCGACGATCGCCTGCAGCTTCGGGTTTTTGTGCAGGAATTCCTTGCACTGATCGAGCGCCACCGGATGCGATCGCACCTCGGTCAATTCAGCCAAACCGACACCTGGATTCGCTATCAAGTGATGATTGATCCGCAGATTCTGCTCGCCAACGATCTTGAGATTGTGCTTCAAGAGCAGGTCGTAGTTCTGGTGAATACTCCCCACCAGCGAATTCTCAACCGGGACAACGCCATGGGAGGCGTTGCCAGTCTCAACGGCGGCAAAGACTTCCGGAAAACTCTCCTGCGGCAGAGGCGTCGCGCCGGCACCGAAAAACTTCAGCCCGGCTTCTTCCGAAAACGACCCGCGCTCACCCTGGAAGGCGATGATTTTCTTCGTCATACGAGCATTGTCGGCATTTTCAGCTCAGTCGTCAAGTGGTGGTGTGGATGAGCACATGACGTGTGCGATTTCCATTTGCCCCGCCCCCGTTTTTGCGTATTAATATGCGATAAGAATGTAGTGGTTTTTCCACACGGAGGACATTGTGGCTGACTCATTGACCCATAAAATCTTAAAAGCTCACCTCGTCGACGGCGAACTCAAACCGGGCACCGAAATCGGGATTCGCATCGACCAAACCCTGACCCAGGATGCTACCGGCACCATGGCCTATCTGCAATTTGAGGCGATGGGCATCAACCGGGTGAAAACGCAGCTCTCGGTCTCGTACGTCGATCACAACATGCTGCAAACCGGCTTCGAAAACGCCGACGATCACCGCTATCTGCAGACCGTCGCGGCCAACTACGGCATCTATTTCTCGAAGCCGGGCAACGGCATTTGCCATCAGGTACATCTCGAACGCTTCGGCAAGCCGGGGCTGACCCTGCTGGGTTCCGATTCACACACCCCGACCAACGGCGCACTCGGCATGATCGCCATCGGCGCCGGCGGCCTCGATGTCGCAGTCGCGATGGGCGGTGGCGCGTTCTACCTGCCTTGCCCCAAGGTGGTCGGCGTGCATCTCAAGGGCAGCCTACAACCGTGGGTATCGGGTAAAGACATTATTCTCGAAGTCCTCCGCATCCTCACCGTCAAGGGCGGTGTCGGTAACGTCATCGAATATCATGGCGAAGGCGTCAAATCGTTGACCGTCACACAGCGTGCGACCATCACCAACATGGGCGCCGAACTCGGCGCGACCTGCTCGATTTTCCCGTCCGATGAAAGAACCAAAGAGTACCTCGCCGCACAAAACCGCGAGCAGGATTGGAAAGCCGTCGGCCCCGATCCCGGTGCCACTTACGACAAGTTGATTGAAATTGATCTCGACAAACTCGAGCCGATGATCGCCCAGCCGCACTCGCCCGATAATGTCGTGCCGGTGCGCCAGGTAGCCGGCAAGAAGGTGCATCAGGTTTGCATTGGCTCCTGCACCAATTCCTCGCTTTACGATTTGGAAATTACCGCCGCGATTCTCAACGGCGAGCAGGTTTACCCGCAACTTGATCTGACCGTCACGCCGGGCTCCAAGCAGGTCTACACCATGATTGCCAACTCCGGCGCACTCACGAAGGTCATCCAGTCGGGCGCGCGCATTCTCGAATCCGCCTGCGGTCCCTGTATCGGCATGGGCCAGGCACCTCCCTCCGGAGGCGTCTCGGTCCGCTCGTTTAACCGCAATTTCGAGGGCCGCGCCGGCACCAAGGATTCCTACGTCTATCTCGCTTCGCCGGAAACCTGCGCCGCCACCGCGCTGAAAGGTGTCATCACCGATCCGCGCGATCTCGGCAAGCTGCCGAACCTCGATTTGCCGGCGAAATTCTATATCGACGATCGCGGTATTATTCCACCGTCCAAGAATGGCGACCGTCCCGAAATCGCGCGCGGCCCGAATATCAAGCCGCTGCCGACACGCGGCGCAATCTCCGTCAAACTCTCCGGCAAAGCGCTGCTGAAACTCGGTGATAACATCACGACCGACCATATCATGCCTGCCGGCGCCAAAGTACTGCCGCTGCGGTCGAATATTCCGGCGATCTCGGAGTTTGTGTTTTTCCAGGTCGACAAGGAATTCGCCAAGCGCGCCAAGGAGGCGGGCAGCTTCACGATCGTCGGCGGCGACAACTACGGCCAGGGCAGCTCGCGCGAACATGCTGCGCTGGCGCCGATGTATCTCGGCCTGCAATTTGTGATCGCCAAAAGTTTCGCCCGCATTCACAAGACGAATCTGGTGAATTTCGGCATCCTGCCCTTGACCTTCGTGAATCCTGCCGATTACGACAAGATCAAGCAGGACGACGTTCTCGAAATCGGGGATGTCGCCGCCAGACTCAAAGCCGGCAATCGCCTGAGTGTGCGCAACGCATCGCAAGGCTACGATTTCGAAGCCCAGTTCGACTTGTCTCCGCGCCAAATTTCAATCCTTCAGGCCGGCGGCTTATTGAACTACACCAAGGCAGGAAGCAAATAGGCTTCGCCCGCACGAACTTCATAGAGACATCGTAGGGGCGACCCTTGTGGTCGCCCTTTTTGATTTCATCACACAATTAACAACACGCCCGGTGCCCCGCCGCTTGCGGTGGGACAGTGGGGGAAATCAGAAGAAACCCACCCCCCAGCTCAAGCAAGTAGTCGGATAAACCCCTGCCACACGCGCATCTGGGAATCGAGATGTGCGTCTTAGAATCTTGATCGGTGCGGGTGGGCTACCGCTACAACTCGCACGGGGCTGGCCCACCACCGAAGATGTAGTTGATTAAGTAGACGACATCTGAGATTGTGACAATCCCATTACCGTCGGCATCTCCCAGGTATGGCACTACCGGTTTCTGCCCGCCGGCAAAAATGTATTGGATCAAATAGACTGCATCCGAGATGGTGACAAAGTGATTATTGTCGGCGTCGCCGCAAATGTAGTTGCCGACGTCATCATAATCCATAAGCTGAAGCATATCGCGGGTATCTGGTCCACTGCCCGGCAGGCTTTCCTCGCCCCAAAAGAAAGCACACAATCCTTCACTATTCATGCTCGAAGCCGTGGTATGCATGATGACCATAAGTTCGCGGTCATTGATCCGATAATTCGGTCCAACCTGGTCTCCCTTGGCGTTGACCTTACAGGCATAGAGGTTGCCATAGTTTGTGAAGTAGTCGCCGTTGTTGTTCTCCCACGAGACCAGGAGATTGAATGCCGTATCAGACGAGATCTGCGCTGTTGGTGTGACATTGGGTGAGCACCAGACAGTATCGAGAATTCTCTCCGGCTCCATCGGCGTACCGTCGGCAAAGAAACGTTTCAGGCAAATGAGCCCATTTATCTCCGCGTCGCAAGGATCGTTTAGTCGTGTCCAGGCGACCGCGAAGTTGCCGTTGTCTGCAATCGCGACACTGGGGTAGAGGCAGTTGCGGGGCAGCTCAGTCCGTGGATCTGCCACGTACATCTCGTCAGTCTTAGGAACTCCGTTGGCGTTGAACAGTCGCATAAAGGCCACGGGATTTGTATTGGGAAATTGGCAAGTCGGTCCGCACCAACCTTGCCATACGATCACGAACTCTCCGGACGAGTTCATGGCGATGCGCACTGACCCGGAACCAATGAATGTGCCGTCCGGCATGTACATATCGTTCACCGGGATGTAATCGCTACGCGGTACGCCCTGTGGGTCATAGAGTCGGCACCACGCATCTTGGTATAGCGAGTCGCCTCCGGAACCGCGGGCAAAGACGATCACGAAGTTTCCAGCGGTATCCATAGCTGCGGAGGGATTGTCCTGCCGCCATGTGTCGGCAAATTCCCCTCCGACTGGAAACTCGGTATACAGAGAGCCACCTGAGGCGTTGGATACCCAGCCGCGCAGTTCCTCAACACAGAATGGCCAGTTTTCGCAGTGCAGTAAGACCTTATTTGCGCATGCCCAGCGACCGGAGCCATTGGATCCAATATGCCAATTGCCGCGGGTCTGGTACTGCGAGCTGTCGGAAATGAAAATCGGCTCGGAAAGCGGATTGCCGAACTGATCAAATCGGCGAAACAACGTCTGCGGATTCTGATTGTTTACGGCATGAGGAAATTGCTGGATGGCAAAGGTCGTGACAATTCCTGAGTCGTCGACTATGACGTTTCGATAGGCAGTCCAAAACCAGTCCCCGGGAACTGAGCACTCAAAGTCGTTGATGAACTGGTACGGATTGGCGGCTTTGATTAAGACCGGTTGAAAAAGCACCGCCAGTGAACCCAAGAACACGAGAATCTTCACCAGTTCGCCTTTCGCTGAGACCAGGCCGACACCACAACTTCTCGCAAGTGCTATCGATGTTGTATCATAATGCAATCAATCCACGTTGTCAAGACGAATGGCAGCTGACCCGGTTGTCCACCCACAGCGCAGTTGTCATATCTCACCGTTCATGCACTCGCCCGCTCGTAATCTATCAAGCCACCATTCAGTTGTTGAAACGCAGGGTGGGGGCGTCGCAGGAAGTCAAATTGGAACCCACCCTTCGCTGGAGCAGATGCCACGATTTGTTCTCGCGATTTGACTTCATGAAGAAACGAATGGCGTTTCCCGATAGCAGTATCGCTACGGGTGGGCTACCGGGTACCGGGTGCAGAAATCACACGGACAGGAAAACCCGGCCCGTACGGTCGCTGAGAATTTCTCACGTGACGCGATACCGTCAGGATCGCAGGGATCCTGACCTACAACCCCGTAGCCCACCCGCAGCGAGATTGTCACGCCTAGGAATTCATCGCGTTGCCGCCGCGTAATTTGCGGAAATCATTGTTCAGTTCAAGCAGCGCAGGGTGGGGAGCAGCGTCTTGATTTCACGCGGGCTGGCAAACCCGACCCCTGCGGTCGCTGAGTATTTGTCACGTGACGCGATACCGTCAGGATCGCAGGGATCCTGACCTACAACCCCGTAGCCCACCCGCAGCGAGATTGTCACGCCTAGGAATTCATCGCGTTGCCGCCGCGTAATTTGCGGAAATCATTGTTCAGTTCAAGCAGCGCAGGGTGGGGAGCAGCGTCTTGATTTCACGCGGGCTGGCAAACCCGGCCCCTACGGTCGCTGAGTATTTGTCACGTGACGCGGTGTCGTCAGGATCGCAGGGACGCGGCCTACAGATAGCGGCACAAATACAAAGGGCGACCCTCTCAGGACGCCCTTGCGAATTGAACATGTAATGTAGGACTCAAAACTTCTTCGTCCAGAAGTGGCAGTACGGCTCCTTGCCGTTGGTCTCGTAGTAGTCCTGGTGGTATTGCTCCGCCGGCCAGAACTTCCCGGCCTTGACAACCTGCGTCACAACCTTGTAGCCCTTGTCTTTCAGTATACTGATCAGCTTCTCGGTCGTGACTTTCTGAGCATCCGAAGTATAGAACACCGCCGAGCGGTATTGATCGCCGACATCCGGCCCCTGGCGATTAACCTGCGTCGGATCGTGAATCTCGAAGAAATACTTCGCCAGCGTTTCGTAGTCAGTCTTGGCAGGATCAAACACGACCTCGACCGCCTCCGCATGGCCGGTACCCTTGTAGCACACATCCTTGTAGCTCGGATTCTCGGTGTGGCCGCCCATATAACCCGAGCGCGCCGTGATCACCCCCGGCTGGCCTTGCAGCAGGTGTTCGACACCCCAGAAACAACCGCCGGCAAAATACGCGGTCTCTGTGGTCGCCTTCGGCATGGTAGCCTTCTCCGAAGCGCCTGCCTTCATCATCGTCACGCCGGCCTCCTCACCCGTCGGCACGAACTTCAGCGAAATCGAATTCACGCAGTGCCGCGTATTCTTGGCCGTAAATCCTTCACCCTCGAACACGTGCCCAAGATGACCGCCGCAATGGGCGCAGGTGATTTCCGTGCGCCGACCGTCGGCGTCTGTCGTCCGCTTGACCGCGCCCTTGATCTCGTCGTCAAAACTCGGCCAGCCGCATCCGGAGTCGAACTTGTCGCTCGACCGGTACAGCGCCGCGCCGCACTGGCGGCAAGTGTAAGTTCCGGCGGCTTTATGCTTGTAGAACTCTCCGGTAAACGGCATCTCGGTGCCCTTATGGATAATAACCCGCTCTTCTTCGGGCGTCAGCTTGTTCAAATTCACCTCGCTGTTCGTGGTTTGCGTGCTTGTCTGGTCCGCCGCGGTCAGCGTCTCCGGGGCCCTACGAGTTAACGGCAGCAGCAGCGCCATGAGCGCTACCGCGACAATGGCAAGCCCCAGAAATCGCAACGGCGATTTCGACTGATCCTGTTCATTCATTTCGAGTCCTCTCTTTCCTGCCGCCACCGAGTCCAGCATGCCAGCCGGCTCTTACTGGGTAAACAATTGCGAGAGGGGGGAGAGTTCCCCGATATGACTGAGTTCTAGGGCAGATGGCGAAGTTATGACATTCCCGTGACGGGGACCCGCAGCCCTGTAGCGCGGCGCGAACTTATTGTTCGCGCCGGAAGACTTAAATCTGTGTTGCAGCTAATCTTGCCGAGGAGAATCTCGCCTATTCCGGGCTCTCGGTAACCACTTCGCCCGGTCCCTGCTTCTCCGCCAGTTTTGGCAGCGGCACCAGCGCCGGCACCGTCTTCTTGTATGCCACGTACCGCTCGCCATGGTAGTGCACCAGATCGCGTTCTTCAAACTGGATCGCCACCAGGATGTATGCCGTTGTCACCGCCGCAAACAGCAAGCGGCCCTGGCTCATTGTCGGCGCCGCCCAGAAGGCGACGATAAATCCGAACATGATCGGGTGTCGGATCACGCGGTACATCGAGGTTACCCGGAACGGCAGAAAACGGTATGGCCGGTCGCTCAAATTCAGCCACACCTGCCGCAGGCCGAACAGGTCGAAATGGTTGATGACGAAAGTTGCCAGCAAGACTACCAGCCAGCCGAACCAGAACAGCCCCTGCAGAATCGTCACCGCGATCTCGTTCTCAACCGTCCACACCGGCGTCGGCAGCGGCCGCCATTGCCAGTAGAGCAGCAGGAGAATCAAGCTCGCCAACAGCACAAACGTGCTGCGCTCCGCGGCCGCAGGAATCACCTTGGTCCAGACGCGCTTGAACCACGGTCGCGCCATGATGCTGTGCTGGACAGCGAACAGGCTCATCAGCAGGAGGTTGATCACGATCGCCGGTACAAGCGCGCCGGCCACGCCGGAATCAATCGTCTTCGGAACGACCATCCCCCCGACAAAACCGATCGCGTAGACAAAGGCTAATAAGAACACCAGATACGCGATCACCCCGTAGGCAAAGATCAGAATTCTTCCCATTGACAGCGCGCTCCTTTCGCGAACTCACACCGCGCCGGCGGCAGAGTCTGGACTAAGAGTGGACTTTGTGCGGCGATCCGCGTTTTCTAATATAGACCTATAATATCAACGATGACGGTGCCGTCAAGGAGATTTATGGTCCGTTTTGCTTCAAACCCTTCTTGCCGCAGTTTTAGTTGACGCCGCTACCGGCTGTCCGCTAAGATGGCCTTGTGCCAAAGTCTACTTCGCTTGATGAAAACGCGTCAGCAAAGCAGTCCATGAAACCTCCGGCTCCCTGCGGTTTCTCGTTTGCCCACTACGCCGACATCCTGACCGGCTATCAGCAGCGCGGGTTTGAGTTTATTTTCTTCAGCGACATCGCAAAGACCGATCGCTTCATTTATCTGCGCCACGATGTTGATCGCTCGCTGGAGAAGGCCCAAGCGCTGGCGGAACTGGAACAACAACTTGGAGTGAAGTCGACCTACTTCGTCCGTCTCCACAGCCGCTTCTACAACTGCTGGTCGTTCCCAGGCCTGAAAGCGCTCCGCGCCATCATGGCTGCCGGTCACGAAATCGGTCTCCATACCGAGTTCTACGACCAGGCCAAAATCTTCGGCGACAACGGCGCCCGGGTATTCGCCCAGGAGACCCGTGTGCTCGAGGAGATCATCGAACGCCCGGTGCGAGTCTTCTCGCCGCATCGCACTTCCGGGTCAACCAACACGGAAGAGATTCGCTCACAATTGGCGCAACTCCCACGCGGAAAAATTCTGCTCTGCACCTTCGATCCGCAGTTCCAGGGAGATGTAAAATACTTGAGCGATTCTTCGGCTATCTGGCGCGAAGGCTGTCCCTGCGGATTTATGGACCGCTATCCGCGCCTGCAACTGCTCGTACACCCGATCTGGTGGTACCGCGAGCACATTGAACTCGAAGACCCCATCTTATGAGGACAGAAAACTGTGATTAAATGGCCGGAACTCAATAACCACCTGCGACGAATTCTTGACCTGGAAGGCAATCGGCGCTTCGAGCTGGGCCGGATCGCCTCCGCCGCCACTCCGGCTGACCATGCTCTTATATTCGCTGCCGAGCCCGATGATGCGACATTGACCCGGCTCCAGGAAATACAAGGCAGCGTCGTCATTCTCCCACCGAAGCAGCGCGAGCACTCTCTGGCAATTGCCAAAACCAACGGCGTCATTTTTTCGGACCATCCTCGTTATCGCTTTGCGGAAATCCTCAATGCCGTCGTCGCCACCAAGGACCTGCGCGGAGAACTCACGCTTGATACGCGCCGGCATATCTTCATCGGTAAGAACGTGACGATCGATCCGGCAGCCGTGGTCGAGCCAGGTGCAACGATCGCCATGAACTCCCGCATAGCTGCGGGGGCGTATGTAATGTCTGGCGCGCGCATCGGACCCAGCGTGGTCATCGGCCGTTCCAGCGTCATCAAGGAAAACTGCGTCGTCGGTGGTTGGGGCTACGGTTATGCGCTGGCCCCCGACAAGCCGCCGCTGCGTCTGCCCCACCTGGGCGGCGTCGTCATCGGAGAGCACTGCGAAGTGGGTTCGTTTACGACGGTTTGCTCCGGCACGATCGAGCCGACCATTATCCACGACCACGCCAAGATCGACGATCACGTTCACATCGCTCACAACTGCGTGATCGGCGAATGCGCGATGGTGGTCGCCTGTGCGGAGGTCTCCGGCAGTGTCAAGGTCGGCCGCCGCAGCTGGCTCGGCCCCAACTGCGCGATTATCGATCGCATTACGATCGGTGATGATTGCGTAATCGGGATCGGTGCCGTGGTACGAAAATCACTCCCTGATGGCAGCATCGTCGCCGGCAATCCGGCCAAGGGCACCGACGAACTCAAACGACAGGCCGAACTTCTCAAGCAACTTGAAAGTACACTCGGCGCCCGTCAAATCTGACCCGAAAACAGAATTCGCAAACAAGAAACTCCGATTCACCTGAACCGGAGTTTCCATCTACTTGAATACTGAGGTGGATTGCAGGGGTTACATCCCGGTCTCGTCGGCCGAGGGACCGTACATCGACGGGTGCGCAATATTGTTGAGTCGCAAGTAGACACCCAACTGCGCGCGGTGGTGTATCGAGTGATTCATGACAAATCCGCGCAGGACCGCGACCTTAGGCTGGGTAAAGTATACCTGGCCGTTCCCCAGCAGTGACCATGACTGCATCATGGTCGCATCGGACGTCTTCTCCAGCGACGCGCGAGCGGCTTTGACGCCCTCATCGAAAGCTTTCAGCAGGCCGGCGGCCGTTGTGGGATAATCAAACTTCATTGGCAGGCCGCCCGGAGCCAGATCCAGCGAATCCTGCTCGAGTGTAAACGGCACCCAGCTCGGAATGTTCGACAGGTGACCCGCCAATTGACCCATCGTGTAGGACTTATCGTGCGGTTTCCAGGCAAAAAGCCCGTCCGGCACGCGTTCAAGCGTACGGCGCGTCGTGGCCATTTCATGATCGAATTCGGGAAGTAATGATGCGCTGATGGACATGTTGATCCTCCTGTGTCTCTCGTTAAGTTCGTAGATTCATTCTACCCATTTTCGCCCGGAATGTTGCGTCCGTCAATCACCTTTGCAGTATTTTTCGCCGCCCCTAAAGATGTTCTGGTCCTTGCGTAATAGAAGTATGACACCGCCGGCAGCGGGCGGGTCCCGACAACTCAAGACACAACGAACTCCAGGTGAGGAGAGCAGACCGATGTCCGACAAAATCGATGCCGCAACAGCGAGCATGATCAAGAATCTCGAAGAGAAGACCGGAAAATCGATGGCCGACTGGGTCAAGATTGCCAAGGCGCTTGGCGATGTAAAGCACGGTCAAATCGTCAAGGAACTTAAAGAGAAGCACGGATTGGGCCACGGCTACGCCAACCTCGTTGCCCACAGCGCCGCTGGTGCAGTGGGAGCGGACGCTCCGGCCGACGACGATCTGGTCGCCGCGCAGTACGCCGGAGAGAAGTCTGCCCTCAAGCCGATCTATGATTCGCTGATCAAACAGATTTCTGCCTTCGGCAAAGATGTTGAAGTATCCCCGAAGAAAACCTACGTCTCGCTACGCCGCTCCAAGCAGTTTGCGCTGCTGCAGCCTTCGACTAAGTCTCGCCTCGACGTCGGGGTGAACCTGAAGGGCGTGGCGCCCGCCGGGAAACTCGAGGCTTCCGGTTCGTTCAACTCGATGTGCACGCACCGGGTTCGGGTCGAGTCCCCAGACGATGTTACCAAGGAATTGCTTGGCTGGCTCAAGCAAGCATACGATGCGTCATAGAGGCCAGTCTCGATCTCAATTGGAATAGGCTTTTTCGCTTTCCTGCTGAATCATTCAGCCTATATTCCCATCCAATGAGTGAGAAGGAACTAATCCAACGCGCCCAATCAGGCGATTATGACGCTTTCGCTGAACTGGTCGGCAAATATCAGAAGCAGGTGTTCGCTCTGGCGCGCCGTATCACCGGAAATCTTCAGGATGCCGAGGATCTCGTGCAGGAATCGTTGCTGAAAGCCATTGACAAAATCGACACTTTCCGCGGTGACAGCTCGTTTGGAACCTGGCTCTATACGATTGCGCTTAACCAGGGCCGGGCACACTACAATCGCTCCCGCAAGACCGAACTTGAGTCGCTCGACGATTTGCTGCCCCTGAAAGAACATTCTCACGGTTCGCACAAGCTGCATGAATGGCGCGATCCCCACTCGATCATGGAGGCAAATGAGCTCTCGCGCTTCATCGCCGCCGCCTACGCGGAGCTGCCGCCGGAGTACGCCGTTCCTTTTTCGCTGCGCTATGAGGATGACCTCTCGATCAAGGAAATCGCCGCTCTTCTCGATATCTCGGAAGCCGCCACCAAATCGCGCGTACTGCGCGCGCGGCTGTTTATGCGCAATAAACTGGATGCCGTTTTGGGAGTCTCAGGTCGTGACCAAAAAGTGCAGTGACATGATCCAAGGTCTCAACGATTATCTCGATGGCGCCATCGACCCCGAACTCTGCGCCGAGATCGAACGCCATCTGGGAGATTGCCACGACTGCCGCCTGATGGTGGATTCAATGCGCATGACGGTCAAGCTCTGCCGGGAATCAGGTCAGTGCGAAGACTTGCCCCCGGAATTCGCCAACAAACTCAATCAGATGCTTCGAGACCGCTGGACAAAGAAGTTCCACCAGTAGGTCAGGATCCCCGCGATCCTGACGCTATCGCACACGCTCCACCTTCCCCCGCGCCAGCGAGGCGAAAATTCCTCCGACGCAAAGCAGAGCAAAGACCGCGAATGTCACCCGACAACTCGGCACAAACTTGTCGAGGTTCGTACTGTCTACCGCCGCCGACCCGATAAACAACCCTTGAATCATCGCCACAATTCCCATCGAGAACATCATGCCCGTTTGCCGCATCGCGCTGACAATCGATCCAGCCAAGCCGTAAGAACTCCGATCGACTGAGCTCATGATCGCATTCGTATTGGGGGAGGAAAACAGCGCAAAACCGAAACCGAGCACGATCAGTGCGGCAATAAGATAGACCAGGGGCGTTGAGGAGCTGAGAACGGTCAGCATAGCCAGTCCAATGGCCGTTATCGCCATGCCAATTGAGGCAATCGTGCGCGGTTGGATTTTGTCTGATAGTCGTCCTGCCAGTGGTGAGAAAATCGTCATTACGATCGGCTGAGCCACCAGGATCGTCCCCGCTCCCTGCGGTGTGAAGCCTCGGACGCTCTGCAGGTAAAGACTTAGAACGAATGTTACCGCGAAAGTCGCTGCGTAGTTGATCAGTGCTGCCAGGTTTGAAAACGCGAAAGCGGTGTTGCTCGTGAACAAAGCCATATCGACAAGCGGCCCGGGTTGTCTCCGCTCATAAACGACAAAGCCGATCAAAGTCGCAATTCCTGCCGACAACATGGTTGCCGCGGGAACCGATGGCAGTTTCGAGAAGCCGTACATCAGCAGCGACAGACCGACCCCAAGTATGATCGCGCCCCGGTAGTCAAAGCTTGGTGGATTCAACGGAGTTCTTTCCTCCTTGAGCATGACGACTGCGACGACAAAGAGCGCGCTGGCGAGCGGAATGTTGAGTCCAAAGATGAACCGCCAGCCGAGGTGCTGGGTGATCAGCCCGCCGACGAATGGCCCAATCGATAACCCCAGGTAGACGGCGCCAATCGTAATGCCGATAACTCTGCCGCGATCCTGCGGCGGGACAACCGAGATCAATATCGGGAGTGCCGTGGCAAAGACCATTGCCGACGAAATACCCTGGACCACGCGGAAGGCAATCAGTTGCCCTCCCGAAGACGCAAATGCCAACAGAGCGGAACTAACCCCGAGGGCTGCCACGCCAATCTTGAAGATCTTCGTGCGCCCGTAAACATCTCCCAGCTTGCCGAATGGAATGAGAAATATCGCCGCTGCCAATAGGAAGGCCGTGTTAACCCAAACGAGTGACACTGCCCCCATCCCGAATTCGGTTCCCATCGCTGGCAAGGCCACATTCACTGAAGAGCCCATAAAAGGACCGATAAACGAGCTCAAAGTTGCAACGAACACTGCCGCCCGCCGACCTGACGGCAACTGCCCTCGTCTACTTGGCTCGAATTGGGAGCTCAACGCGCGTGGCATAAGCACAAACTAACAATC
This sequence comes from uncultured Ignavibacteria bacterium, assembly GCA_964584025.1. GTDB lineage: Bacteria > Zixibacteria > MSB-5A5 > CAIYYT01 > CAIYYT01 > JADJGC01. Next base: position 17,560 of record CAZOYE010000014.1, on the reverse strand, counting down.
TATCTCATTATCTACAAGAGGTTTAGACAAATAAGAGGAATTGAGAGCAATTTTTCTACGTTGATTTTCAACTCCATTTACTTTGCGAAAAATTTCACAAAATTCCTCTAATTCGCTTGACAATGTAAGACGATTCATACATTGTATGAACATGGTTACTTTGTCTGACAAGGATCAGGACTATCTCGAGACCATCTATGTCATTTCTCGCGATCATGACACGGTTGGTGTCACGGATGTCGCCAAAGCACGCAACGTCACCGTACCGACAGCGCGCACGGCAGTTGCCCGTCTGATCCGTAATGGCCTTGTCCGCCAACAGCTTTACGGCAAGATAATGTTGAATGAAGAAGGCGAGCGGCTCGGTGAGGAGATCTACAGTGTCCATCGGACGCTGCGGCGCTTTCTCAGCGAAATCTTGTTGCTGGAGCCAAAGCAAGCCGACGAAGAGGCCTGCCGCATGGAACACGGACTCTCAAAGGCCACCCTGCGGCGCCTCAGACTGTTTCTCGACGTGATCGATTCGTGCAATTCCGGCGCGCCGAATTGCATGGGTATATATAGGCAATCAATTGACCAGAATAGCCCGGCATCGTGACCGGTGTATGACAACCGTCACCTCGCGACGATTATTTTCTGGAGACTTATGGGAAACGGCAGGTTGACACTGGCTGATCTGAAACCGGGTGATACCGCACGCATCAAGGCGGTAAACGCCGATGTCAAAATCCGGCACCGCCTGATGGATTTCGGATTTCGCTGTGGCGAGCAAGTGACGATGATCCGCCGGGCACCCTTGGCTGATCCCCTTGAATACAAATTGCGAGGGGCTTATGTCAGTCTGCGACGTGCGGAAGCAGAGCAGATCGAAGTGGAAGGTGCCGCATGATGACCGTCGACGCCGCCAAAAAGACCTTTACCGTTGCCCTTGTCGGCAATCCGAATAGCGGCAAGACCTCGATCTTCAATGCTTTGGTCGGCGCCCGGGCTCATGTCGGCAATTATCCGGGCGTCACCGTCGAAAAGCGCAGCGCTATCCTGCGCCGCAGTGGACTCGAAATCGAATTCGTCGATCTGCCGGGTACCTACTCGCTCTCGGCGGCAACGCTCGACGAGCGTATCGCCCGCAAGTTCATCCTGATCCATAAGCCCGACTTGGTGATCAACGTCATCGACGCCGGCAATCTTGAGCGCAATCTCTACCTCACCATGCAGGTGATGGAGATGGGCGTGCGCATGATCATTGATCTGAACATGTGGGATGAAGCGGAGAAACAGAAAATCGAGGTCGATGAAGCCAGGCTGAGCCAGTTGCTGGGTGCGCCGATCATCAAGACCGTCGGCCATCGCGGCGAAGGCACCCGCGAACTGCTCGACCTTACCGTTCGCGCCCTGCAGGAGAGTGTTCCGGAGCACATTCCACGCGCAATTCATTACCACCCGGAGCTCGACCGCCAGATCGCCGGAATCGCCAATACCGTTGCGTCAACCAGCTGCAATACCTTGCCACCGCGCTGGTACGCCGTTAATCTGCTGGAAAATACCGTCAATCTCGATGACTTCGCCAAGCCGACTGTGGCCGAACGCGATCTTATCCACAAGCACGTCGCTAAGTCGAAGAACCGGATCAAGGAGCATCTCGACCTGGAGTCGGACACAGCCATCAGCGACGCCCGCTATCGCTACGTCAACGAGGTGCTCGAGAAGTCAGTCAAGCGCGGGCACGACAATCGCATGGAGTTCTCCAATCGCTTGGACGCCATCCTGACGCACAAGTACTTCGGTTATCCGATCTTTCTGTTCTTCATGTGGCTGATCTTCCAGGCCACCTATGTCTTTGGACAATTCCCGGCCGACGTGATCGATACCAGCGTCGTCGCCCTCCAGGGATTGGTATCGGGACTCCTGCCCGCGGGCGTGATCAACGAACTCATCACCGACGGCATGATTGGCGGCATGGGCGCGGTGCTCGTTTTCCTGCCCAACATCATGATTCTCTATCTCGGCATTGCCGTAATGGAGGATTCCGGCTATATGGCGCGCGCTGCCTTCATGATGGATCGTTTTATGCGCGTGCTGGGCTTAAACGGTAAGGCCTTCATCCCGCTCTTGATGGGATTTGGATGCAATGTCCCCGCCATCATGGCGACCCGGACGCTGGAAACGCACCGCGATCGCGTACTCTCGGTCCTCCTGATCCCCTTCATGAGTTGTTCGGCTCGACTCTCCGTCTATGTCCTTTTCTGCGGCGCCTTCTTTTCTGGCAACGCCGGCAACGTTATTTTTTCGCTCTATCTGCTTGGGATCATTGTGGCAGTAATCCTCGGCCGGCTCCTCAAGAACAGCTTATTCAAGAACGAGACCGCGCCGTTCTTTATGGAATTTCCGCCTTACCGTCGCCCCACTTTCAAGACCGGACTGCTCATGATGTGGGAGCGCGCTAAAATATATCTCAGGAAAATCGGCGGCGTCATCCTCGTTGCTTCGATAATCATCTGGTTCCTCGGCGCTTTTCCCAAGGTCGAGCAATACTCGCAAGACTATGACGGGCAAATCGCTCAGCTGGAGTCCCTCGGGACACCGGAAGCCGCAGAACAGGTCAACCATCTGCAGGCGCAGATGCAAACCGAAGAGATTCGCCACTCCTACATTGGCCGACTCGGCAACCTGATTCAGCCGCTCATTGAACCCCTCGGCTTTAATTGGCAGATGGGGATCGGCCTGATCACCGGCTTTGTTGCCAAGGAAGTTGTCGTCTCGACGCTGGGAGTGCTCTACCAGATTGGAGGCGAGGTTGACGAAACCTCTGCTTCCCTAATGAATCTCATCGCCGATCCTGCGGGCGGAATCACGCCGCTCGCGGCCTATGCCTTCCTGGTCTTCGTCCTGCTTTATACGCCCTGCGTCTCCGTCATGGCAGCCATTCGCCGGGAGATCGGCAGCCGCTGGATGTGGCTGGGCATGGCCATACAATTGGCGATCCCCTGGGTCGTCGCGTTCGCAATCTACCGCGGTGGGTCGCTGATCGGCCTGTAAACCTCCGGTTTCTTATATGCCGCAATCGCGGGCTCGCTCTGGCGAGCCCGTTTCTTTTCCGGCAACGCTGCGCGCACAGCTCGGTGCGGCACTTATTGAATTCGAAAACAACAACTCAGCTATTTTTCTGCCGGTTTGACGTTGCCTTGACATATGTCTACATGTTTTCTCTATGTTTGCCCGCGTGTGCTGCCGATACCATTCTACGCGAGCTCCTCGCAAATCCGATATGTTGCTCAACTGCCTTCTTATTCTCATCACTCTACTCGCGTCGGCGACCACGACCGCTGCCGCCCGGCTTTCCGGCAAGATCACAGCACGCGATTCCGGCCAGCCAGTCGTTGAAGCCAATCTGGAAGTTCTATCGCCGGCGATCCTGGGACGCAGCGACCTCGACGGACGCTACCAGATCGATTTTCCGGCTCCCGGAACCTATCGCCTCCGCGTTTCGCACGTCAGCTTTGAAACGCGTTTGATCGATGTCGCGATCGGCGCCGCGGAAACGACTCTGGATTTTAACCTCGACGCGCGCACTTACATCTCCGACGAAGTCGTCGTTACCGGTACGCGCACGCCTTATCTGCTCAAGGATGTGCCCGTAACAACCGAAGTGATTCGCGCGCAGGACGCCGTCCGTACCGGCGCAACCACCGTCGATCAAGCCCTTAAGTCGGCGGTCGGTGTCAATATCGACAACAACTTCTCCGGCTCCGGCGCCTCGCTGCGCGGTGTCGATCCCACGCGAGTATTGGTTCTCATTGATGGCGAGAAAATGGTCGGCCGTGTTCGCGGCGCTATCGACCTGGCACAGATCTCGCTGGCCAACGTCGAGAAAATCGAAGTCGTCAAAGGCGTCGGTTCGACGCTCTATGGTAGCGACGCCATCGGCGGTGTCGTCAACATCATCACCCGCAAACCTCAGTCACGCTGGCGGCTGTCTTCTGCCTCCGAGTATGGCTCGTTCAGGACCCTTGCCCAGAACCTGGAACTCGAAACCCATCGCGGCGGCTGGGGGCTGCAACTGGCGTCACGCTTTGATCGTACCGATGGCTTTGATCTCGACAAGTCCACCCCGCATACCAACGGCATGGAGCGCATCAAGCGGTTCAACGCCGACGGCAAGATTTCGCGCCGACTCTCCCGCACATGGGAGTTGACCGTAAACGGAAACTTCTTCTCCGAAAACAAACAATGGTTGGAATCCGAGTACATCGACCCGCTGACATTCACCTTCGATGACGAGGAAAACAATTATCGCTATTCCGGCGGCGCTAAACTCCAATTCCAGCCGCGGCCGTCGACTCTGATCGACATCGACTTCTTCGGAACTTACTACGACCATCTCTGGGAGAAGTTCACGGCGAGCGGCGCCACCTCCGATCGTTCGCGTACCGAGGATGCCCTCGCCGAGGCCTCGATCAGCGCCAGCCACAGCTACTCCGACGGCCACGTCATCACCATGGGGGGCGATTACGTTTACCAGTCCCTGACCTCCGACGAGATTGAAGGCGGTAAGCGCGATGTGAAGTCGGGCGATCTCTACGCGCAATACGAATGGAAACCCGCTCACAATCTGGTGCTCTTGCCGGGCATTCGGCTGGAAGAACACTCGACCTTCGGCAACCACGTCAACGCTTCCTTCAACCTGATGTACAACCCGCACGAGCGGCTACGCCTGCGCGCCTTCTATGGCGGCGGCTTCCGGGCGCCTTCGATCAAGGAGCTCTACTTCCGTTTCGATCATTCAGCAGCCGGCTATATCGTGACCGGAGGCGGCGACAACCTCAGACCGGAGAAATCGCGCAACTCATCGATTTCGATCGAATACAGCTATGCCGGTATCGGCCTGCACCGCGCGACGTTCTTCTATAATGATATCGACGACCTGATCGAGTTCGATCTTACCGGCTTCTCCCCGACTTATTGGCGCGGTATCTATGAATACAAGAACGTCTTTAAAGCCTTCACGCGCGGGATCGAGTGGCAAAGCGAGATCCGCGCCGGCCGCCGCCTCGACCTGTCGCTGTCTTATACATGGCTGGTTGCCAAGAACCGCGATAACGGTCACTGGCTGCTGAATCGCCCGGAGCACTCGCTCAAGCTCCTTGGTACTCTGCACTTCAATGAACTCGGATTGGAGATTACGGCCTGGGGCAACTGGTACTCCGGGAAGCTCTGGGTCCCGCTCGGTGCGCAAAACGACTTCGATTCGGAAATCTGGGCACCAACCCGCCGCGAGGTCAACTTGAGCGTTTCCAAACGTATCTGGAAGACTCTCGACGTCTTCGCGCGAGGCGAAAACCTCACCGACGATGTCGAAGTCGATTACGGCTACTGGCCCGGCCGGAGCTTCTTCGCCGGTTTACGTCTGCGTCCCGGTCAGGAGAATTGAACGGAGAGAACGTCGAGATGAACAAGAATACAACTCTAACCAATATTCATGAGGGTACTTGCATGAAGTACGCATTACGATTTGCGTTGTCGGCACTGCTGTTGGCCGCACTCTTTGGCTGTTCCAACGACGACAAGGGCAACAACCCCGGTCCGCAAAACACCAATTCCACCACTTGGGATGAGGCCGGTCAATATTGGAAGGCCACGATCGACGCCTCCAGCAGCACCGCCTACGCCTACTACAGCTTCGAAACTCGCGACGTCGTGAACCTCACCGACGAACAAGCCAAGACGGCTAATAATTGGGATGTGGCGTTTAAGAAGAGCTACATTAAGACCAATGGAGGCTTCTCGGGACCGGGTAACAGGTCAGCTTCAAATCTGACGACCGCAGGAGTCGTGGGCGAAAATCAGTTTTCTGAAGTCGACATGGCGGAAGTCTCCGCGTTGCAGTCTGGCGACTGGATGCAAGACGGCTACGATTTCGCCCTCGACAGCCTTTGGAACTACAATTTTGTCACTCATCAACTCACTCCCAAGCAATATGTCTATGTGCTTGCTGATGCGAATGGAAACTACGTCAAGTTTCAACTTCTTGAGGTAATAGACGGCCAGGCACCGCCGAAACAGGGGAGGATGGTACTCAAATACGTCTACCAGCCAATTGCGGCCTCGACTGACCTAACCGGAACCGCTGATATTGACACTGTGGATGCTGAAGATGGTTTCTACTATGACTTCTCGGCCAAAGCACAAGTGGCGATTGCAAACCCGGAAACGTCGACAGATTGGGACATTAGAATATACGCCTACGATGTCTATCTTAACGGACCGCTTTTCGGTGGCGGCAACGCCTCGGCATTTCCCATCTATGATGGACTTCAAGATCGGACTGACTTTGACGGCATAACCAATGTCAATCAATACGGACCGCCACGGTGGGTGAACGATGAGCTACAATCGGCATTCACTGTGTCCGACTGGTACAACTACAATTCTACAACACACCAGCTTACGTCCAAGCGACACACCTACGTCATCCAATCCGGCGGCAAGAACTACAAGGTCGAAATCGTCAGCTACTATGATCCCGACACTCAGGCCAGCGGAACCTACACGATCAACTGGGCTGAGATCTAATCCAAATTCGCTCCAAAAATCGAACTACTTCGCGGGCGTCTGGGAAACCGGGCGCCCGTCCTGCTCTGCAGCCCGCGGGGACTCTTCAATGATCTCACCGTAGTGCAATCGCAGACACTCCGGGCAGAAACTATGGCTGAAGGTGGCACATGAGTGGCCGGTGACGTAGGCTTCGATCGGAACCCACTTATCATCCACACGAATCCTCTTGCAGTGCGCGCATACCGCCAGCATCCCTTCCAGAACTTGTATCTTCTGAGTCAGGTGTCGCGTGATCGCCATGACCATGGCCGCAAGCACAGCAACGACAATCGATTCGTAGAGGCTCTCTACATAATTGACCGGAGTAACTGGAGCTTCAAAAAGCCTGTGGGGCAGGTCAAGAACCTCACTGAGCCAGATTACGGCCAGAATCGCACCGAAACCGATCAACTGGAGTATGCAGAGATTGTGACAAAGCCTTTTTCTGATCATCTACCCTCCTATCTACTTATTCGACACTTCTACCCCAGAGGCTTAGCACCAAAGCAGCGCTCTAACATAGAAAGGAGTGTAATTGTCGCGTTTACAGGCGCATCGAATAGTGGTATCCGCCGCCGCGACGACTTGCTCTCCAGTCGAGCAGTGACGATATTTCCTTTATGACAACTCGGATCATTATCGTCGGCGGCTTCAGCACTTCACCGCGCCACTATCTGAAAATGCAGGATCACCTGGAGCGACTGAGCGGAATTCAGCCGGCTATCGTTCCCATCAAGATTGGCGATTGGCCGGGAGTAATCGGCCAGAAGGGCTGGCTGCTACTTCTGACCAAGTTCGACCAGACCCTGGAGTCGGCACTCGCCCAGGGCGAAGACAACGCTATCGTCGTCGCCCATAGCCTCGGCGGAATCCTGACCCGGCTTTACTTGGCAGATTCACTTCCCCTTGCCCTGGAGCCCCGGTACGCAGATCGCATAACTTCTGTAATCACGCTCGGCTCGCCTCACCAGCGCGGCCTGGTCAGCAAACTGAATTCGTGGACCGGCCTTGACCGGTGCCTGGTGCAACATAAACGGTCAATTCCAATTTTCTCCGTGGCAGGAAGCATCGACTACTCGCGGCGCCGAAGCAGTCTGGCAGCGCATGCCGCTCGCCTGCGCTACCGTATCCATGGCGGCACGGCTGGCGAACGCGGCGATGGTATCATTCCGGTCGATTCGGCGATACTCGATCCGGCCCGCTCTTTGGTGCTCGACGGCGTCAAGCACGACTTCCGCATCGGCCATCCCTGGTACGGTGATGCAGAGATTGTCTCACTGTGGTGGAATGCGGCAATGAAGTCGCTGTCTCCGTAGCCCCAAGCCAGCCTATAGTGTCATTGCGAGGAGCGAACGCACACTCAATACTACTCGTGCAGACTGCCGCGACGAAGCAATCTGCACTGCCAAGGAATAGAATACCGCTGAATATGACCCGAGAAACCCGACTTCATCCCACAACTCCGACACGACTCCCGCCGGGTTTCTCGATCTTAGACTTTGATAGGGGTATAGACCAGTGCTTTGGTGGGGCAGAAATGCGCGCAGGCCGGATCGCCGCCGCAAAGGTCGCACTTGATCACCTGCTGATGTTGCTGGTCGAACAACGAGCACCCGAACGGACACGCCGCCACGCACGCCATGCAGCGCACACAGACGTCTTTGTCGATCTCGTAGGCTCCGGTCGCCGGATTCAGCTTGATCGCGTCCACCAGGCACGACTTCACGCAGGCCGGATCCTCGCACTGCAGGCAAACCACCGGCACCCACATCTCCTTATGTCCGGCGTCGAGCGGATAGATGCGGCTCCGTCCCGGTTTGCCGTTTTGCGAATGCGTAAACGAGCACGCCAGTTCGCAGGTACGACAGCCGATGCACAGGTGCGGAATCACGCGATATTGCATCTTCATGACGCCGCCTCCCGGTTCCACTGCACGATCTTGCCCATGTTGAACGCGGTCTCTTTGCGGTGCGATTCATCGTTGCTCTGGAAGTATTCCGCCGGAACCTGGCGATGCTTCGTAAGGTATTCGGCAAACTCCCGCGTGATCGTCGGCGCGCCGGTTTTCGCGTCGCGCAACAACTCGAAGTCTTTCTTCCAAATTGTCCGCTTGAAGCCTACATCCTCAAACTTGATGTAGTTCGTTGGACAATTCAGCGCACAGGCCAGACACCCCACGCAATCCGGCGGGGCTTCATTAAGCGGTGGGGCGATTTCCCGTCCATGACCGCGATTCACTGCTGATATCGCCGAAAATCCCATCCGATCGCAGATACGCACGCAAATGCCGCAGAGTATGCAATCATTCGGCTCCGGAACCGTTTGATAGCTGGTCTGCGTGACGCCGTATTCCGCCGCCAGGTCCTGGATCAGCTTGGTCTGCGGGTGTCGCGCCAGGTAAAGATCAAACAGCGTCTTGCGCAGTTCGATCACCTCCGGCGCGTGCGTCTGGACAATCAGTCCATCGGTCGCCGGATACAAGCAGGAGACCACATAGTCCCTCCACCCTTTCCACTCCGCCTTGGTCACTTCTACCGTACAGAGGCGGCAGCCGCCGTACGGTTCGACGGCATCGTGATGGCAGAGTGCCGGCACATCGATCTTCTCCCGCCGCAGTACGTTCAGGAGGTATTCACCGGCTTCGGCGCGCACCAGTTTCCCGTTGATTGTCATCGTTACTGTGCTCATCTATGCCACCTCGATTGCGTCATAACGGCAAACCGCCTCGCAGGCCCCGCACTTGGTGCAGCGATCCTGGTGAATAAAGTGCGGTTCTTTCTTCTTGCCCGTGATCGCGTTGTAGGCGCAGGCTGTGATACACGCCAGACACCCGGTACATTTTTCTGCAATCACGGTGTAACTAATCAGCTCGCGACAAACTCCGGCCGGGCACTTGTGATCGCGGATATGCGCGATATACTCATCGCGGAAATACCGCAGCGTCGACAAGACCGGGTTCGGTCCCGACTTGCCCAGCCCGCACAGCGAGCCGCGCACGACGACCTCGGAAAGTTTCTCGATCTTGTCGAGATCCTCCATTGTAGCCTTCCCGTCGCAAACCTTGATCGTCAATTCATGAAGCTGATACAATCCTTCACGGCACGGCACGCACTTGCCGCACGATTCCGAAACGAGAAAATGCAGGAAGTAACGCGCGAAGTCGACCATGCAGGTCTTGTTGTCCATCACGATCATCCCGCCCGAGCCCATCATCGATCCGGCAGCCGTCAGCGAGTCGAAGTCAACCGGGAGATCGAGTTTCTCCGCAGGCAGACAGCCACCTGAGGGTCCGCCGGTTTGAACGGCCTTGAACGGCCGGTCTTCGAGAATGCCGCCGCCGATATCGTAAATGATCTCGCGCAGCGTGGTCCCCATCGCGACTTCGATCAACCCGGTGTTGCGCACCTTGCCGACCAATGAGAACGCCTTTGTGCCTGAGTTGTTCTTGCAACCGATCGACGTAAACCACTCGGCGCCCTTCTCGATGATCAACGGCACATTCGCGTACGTCTCGACATTATTCAAAACCGTTGGTTTGTCGTGCAGGCCTTTGACGACCGACCGAATATACTTGGCGCGCGGTTCGCCGACTTCGCCGGCGACAGACCGCATCAAAGCTGAGGACTCGCCGCACACAAATGCGCCGGCGCCGCGGGCAATCCTGATTGTGAATGAGAAGCCTGTGCCGAGAACATTCTCCCCCAACAGCCCGCACTCCAGACAATCATCAATCGCCTTCTGCAAGTGAATCACCGCCAGTGGGTATTCTTCTCTTACATAGATGTATCCTTGCTTCGCGCCGACGGCGTAGGCGCAAAGCATCATCCCTTCGAGCACGCTGTGCGGATCCCCCTCCATGATCGAGCGATCCATGAACGCGCCGGGATCACCTTCATCGCCGTTGCAGATGACGTAGCGGACATCTGACTCCACGGCCTTGCAGGTCTTCCACTTGCGTCCGGCCGGAAATCCGCCGCCGCCGCGCCCGCGCAGATTCGCTTTATCAACTTCAGCGATCACCTCATCCGGGCTCAATCTCGTGAGTGCTTTCGCCAGCGCCGTGTATCCACCCGCCGCGACATATTCCTTGATCGAGTGCGCGGCGATCTTGCCGAGGTTGCGCAGCGCCAGCCGATACTGATGCTTGAAGAATTTGACGTCTTCGTAGCGCTCGATCTTCTGGTTCGACACCGGGTCGGTGTAGAGCCGGTCGACAATGACTTCTTCACCCTCGATCGACTTGGCGATGATATCCGGGATATCTTTCGGTTTGACCTTGGTGTAGAACGTTCCTTGCGGTTCGATCACCACGAGCGGTCCCTGCTCGCAGAAACCGTGGCAACCCGTCTCCTTGACCGCTTCGACCGAGAAATTCTTGATGTCGCGCTGTTTGAGCGTCTCGTGAAATGCTTCCACAAGTTTGGCCGCGCCGTTGGCCAGACAGCCGGTGCCGCAGCAAACAATAATCTTTTTCTTGTGCTTCGATTCCGCCAGCTGGTAAAGCTGCCGCAGCTCTTCGAGATGTTGCGCTGATGTAATCTTCATGCTCTATCCCTTTACCAGCTTCTTGGCCTGCGAAACCTTGACCGATCCAAAGTACTGATCGTTTACTATCACCACGGGCGCCATGGCACAAGCACCGACGCAGGCTACCACTTCCAATGAAAACTTCATATCCGGCGTTGTCTCACCAGCCTTGATCTTCAGCTCGTTTTCGATCTGGTCCTGAAGCAGTTTCGCGCCGCGAATGTGGCAGGCTGTACCAACGCAGATGCGCACGACCTTCTCGCCCTTCGGGTTCAGGCTAAAGGCATTGTAAAACGTGGCTACCGAAAACACCTTGCTCAGTGGCACGTGAAGATACTCAGCGGTCTGTTTGAGCGCCTCGCACGGCAAATACCGATATTCGCGTTGAATGTCTTGCAAGAGCATAATCAGCGATGACCCGTCCGGTTGATGCTTGCCCATGATCTCGGGCAGCTTCGTGAAATCGTGGTTCATGCCTTCACTCTCGTCTGCAGAGCGGTCCGCGCGAGGTTGTATCCTTCTTGGATAACTGCCAGGTTGATCTCCAACAGCTCCTTCTTTTTGCCCATCTTCTCGTGCACAATTTCGATTAGGCTGTCGTATTTTACCGTCTCGGATGCCCCGACAAATGCGCCGAGCATGATCATGTTCACAGTCTTGACGCTGCCTGCCTTGATCGCGATGTCATTGGCCGGAATCAGAATCTCGGTGATGTCGCTGCGATTGGAAACCAGGTCGATCAGCGACGAATTGATCAGGATTAAGCCTCCGGGCTTGACCTGGGAGGCAAACTTCTCCATTGACGGGCGATTGAACACGACCAGGCCGCGCGGGCTGTTGATAATCGGCGAGCCAATCCGCGTATCCGAGATTACCACCGTGCAATAGGCGGTGCCGCCTCGCATCTCCGGCCCGTATGAGGGAATCCAGGCCACTTGCTTGCCCTCGTGGATTCCCGCGTATGACAACAGCTGCCCGGCGGTCAGGATTCCCTGCCCACCGAATCCGGCGAAGGTCACTTCATACTGCGACACGTTACACCTCCAGCACCGGATCAGGTTCCTTGAATACACCCAGAGGGTAATACGGCGACATGTTCGTCTGCACCCACTTGGTCGATTCGCACGGTGTCAGTCCCCAGTTGGTTGGGCACGTCGAAAGCACCTCAATCAGCGAGAAGCAACGCCCTTCAACCTGATTCTGGAAAGCGGTGCGTACTGCCTTCTTCGCTCGCACGATGTTCTGCGGCGTATGCACCGCTACGCGCTCGATGTATGCCGGCGTACGAAGTGCCGAGAGCAACTCGCACATCCGGATCGGCCAGCCCGCCTCCGCAACATTGCGGCCATACGGCGAGGTCGCCGTGACTTGTCCCGGCATCGTCGTCGGCGCCATCTGTCCGCCGGTCATGCCGTAGATCGCGTTGTTGACGAAGATCGTCGTGAATTTCTCGCCGCGATTGGCGGCATGGATAATCTCGCTCATGCCGATGGAAGCCAGATCGCCGTCACCTTGATAAGTAAACACGATCAATTCCGGGCTCACTCTTTTGAGTCCGGTCGCAAGTGCGGGCGCGCGCCCGTGCGGCGATTCTAAAAAGTCGGTGCGAAAATAGTTGTAGATCAATACCGAGCACCCGACCGGGGCCACACCCACCGTGCGTCCGCGGATGCCGAGTTCGTCGATTGTCTCCGCTACCAGACGATGGATGATCCCGTGTGTGCAGCCGGGACAATAGTGCGTCACGACATCGCTGAATGACTCCGGGCGGGCGAAGGTAATTGTCGTTGCCTGTGTGCTTATCTCTGTCATCGCCTCTACCTCACTTCACCTTTCCGCCGTCCAGCAGCTTTAGAAGGTGATCGCGGACTTCCTCCGGAGCTGGCACGATACCGCCGGTTCGACCGAAAAAGTGCACCGGCTTCTTCCCCATGACCGCTTTCTCAACGTCTTCCACCATCTGCCCCATGCTCATCTCGACCGTCAGGACCAGTTCGATATTGGCTTTGGCCGCCTCGTCGCGAATCGCCTGCTCTGGGAACGGAAATAGCGTAATCGGCCTCAACAACCCAATGCTCGTCCCCTTCGTTTCCAGCTCGTCGATCACTGTCTGGCAGATACGCGCCATCGTTCCATAGGAAACAATCAGGGCACGATTCTTCGCACTGACCTTGTAGAGCTCGAAGCGGATTTCCTCCGCCTTCATCCGCAGATACTTCTCGTGCAAGACGATGCTGTTTTTCTCCAGTGCGATGGGATCGAGGAAAAGCGACTTGGTAATCAACGGCTGCCGGTCCTTGGCGCCTACGATTGCCCAGTCCTTGGCCGGAAGTGGATCTTCATTGAACTGCTCCGGAAACTCCACCGGCTCCATCATCTGGCCGATCATCCCATCGCCGGCAATCAACACCGGGTTGCGGTACTTGTCGGCGAGATGAAACGCCAGCATGGTAAGGTCAACGGCCTCTTGCACGGTCGCCGGCGCCAGCACCAATACGCGATAATCCCCGTGCCCGCCGCCCTTGGTGCTCTGGAAATAGTCTGACTGTGCCGGCAAGATCCCCCCGAGACCGGGACCGCCGCGCATAATGTTGATCAGCACGACCGGCAATTGCGCGCCGGCCATATAGGAAATCGCCTCCTGCATCAGGCTGATGCCGGGGCTCGATGATGACGTGAACACCCGCTTGCCGGTGGAGGCCGCCCCGAAGAGCATGTTCCCAACGGCCACTTCCGACTCGGCCTGGACAAAAACACCACCGACTTCGGGCAAGCGTCGCGAGAGGTACTCGCCGACTTCACTTTGCGGGGTTATCGGATAAGCGAAATAGTAGATGCCACCGGCACGGATGGCCGCTTCGCCGATCGCTTCATTACCTTTCATCAATACTCGCGTCATCTTCGCCTCAATACTCGTACAGCACGAAACGCGTGCCATGCATCTTGACGGTGATCGCCGCGTCCGGACAGGTGATCGCGCACAATTGACAGCCGATACAGCGGGACGGGTCGTGCATCATGGCGTAGAAGTAGCCCCGCTTGGTGATGTCCTTCGACATCGACAAAATTCCTTGCGGGCAAGCCTTGACACATAGCTCGCAGCCTTTGCAGTAATTCTTGTCTATGACGATTCCCGGCATACCCTCTTCTCTCTATTCGCAGTTTGCCGCGCGCTTGCCCTGAGTTTCCCACGGCTTCAACATTCGGCGTGAGAGTGACAGCAGCGGAACATTGGTCGCATCCGGCCCGATCGTCTCCAAGACGTCATCCATCCCGGCGGCGAAAACCACCGGCAACTGCGCCGCGCGTCCCACTTGTTCAGCCAGCTTGACCCCTTCAAGAATTGTCGCCGCCGTTGTCTCGCCAATCAGGTGAGTATTGGAGACGATTCCCGTGAACTTAATCCGCGCTGATCCCTCGATCGCCCGCATCATTTTCAGGCTTCCAGCAACCGTCGCCGTAAACGGACGATTCGCATTCAGCACCATCAAGAACTCGTACTCCGCCGCTTCCAGCGCATCAGACAACGACCCGAGCACCCGTGCCCCCAAATCGTCGCCGCCGACATCGATTATGACCCGGCCGTCGCCTTCGTTCTCGATCGCGGCACGAATCTGCGGAACGATAATTGGCAGATCGGCATGACAATGCTCCCCAAGAGGCATGATCGCCCGCACACCAAACCGTGCCATTTCGGCTGCCGCCTGGCGAGAACGAAAGTACGGGTTTACTATGTCCAGATCGATTATGCTCACCGGCTCCTTCACCTGCTCCGCCAACTGGATCGCGTAGTTGACGGCTACCTCCGTCTTGCCGGAACCGTAAGCGCCGGCAAAGATTACGATCCGTTTCGTGAAAGAAATGAAGGGGTGATCAGTCATAGCGTCAATTCACAATACGTGACATTTTTCACAATGTCATTCGCTTACACTCTATAGTATCGGACAAAATTAGTCAAGTAATAAAGCAACTTTTTTGTCAATATTTGCCGGTTGCCAGCAGTTCTTCACTGGAATTGTCTTCACTATTTATCGCAATCCGATCAAAAATTACGGAATTTGACGCAGGATGCCCTTTCCCGTGCCTGTGAATCCGTTCACAATCATGGTTATCATAATAGTCTGTCATTGCGGCCTCGGTCAAGCGGATTCTCCTTTCATCTCGATCTGCTTATTGACAAGACACGCGCTAAGTAGTAGCCTGTCGGAGTCTGCAAGACGTCCTGCAGCGCAATCACTTAGACCTGGGAGAAAAGGAATGCCGACAACAACCAATACCGCCAAAACTGCTGCCCCGCGCTGGGACCTTGAGTCAATCTTCCCCGGCGGAGCTGCCTCGAAAGAATTCGCCGATTTTCGCGCTACTCTCAAGAAAGACTTGCAGGCAATACAGTCGAGTTTGAATGCTCTTGCGCCAGCCCTTGACGATTCCTCGCGTTCAGCCTGGGTCAAGTTTGTCCTCGAGTTTCAGCGCCTTGGCCTCTATATCGATCAGGCCCGATCCTTTGCGCATTGCCTGATCTCTCAGAACACTGGCGACGAAGCCGGTCATGGACTGGTCGCTGAGATCGATACCTACATTGCCCAGTGGTACAACGTGCGCACGGCCCTGGAAGCTCGCTTCTACAAGCAGTCAGACGCCGAGTGGACCAAGTTTACGGCCACACCGGAACTCAAGGCCATCGAGTTCTCCTTGAATGAGATGCGTGAAATCGCCCGCCACAAAATGCCGCCCGAAATGGAATCGCTCGCGCTGGAATTGGCGGTCAACGGCTACCATGCCTGGTCCCGGCTTTACGATAAAGTCTCCGGTGACATCACAGTCGAATTTGGTGAAGGCGGCAAGACTGAGAAGCTTTCCATTGGCCAGCTCGCCAACAAGCTGCAGCACCCCAATCGCGAGACCCGCAAACGCGCTTTCAAACTCTTCGAACAAGCCTGGACGGAGAAGGCGAATATCTGCGCGGCAACACTGAATTCACAGGCCGGTTTCCGTTGGTCGCTCTACAAGCGCCGCGGTTGGAAGTCGATCATGACCGAGCCGCTCCAGCTCAATCGTATGAAGATGGAATCGGTGGAAGCGATGTGGCACGCGGTCCAGCAATCGCTGCCCGAGATGAAGCGTTACATCGACGCCAAGAAGAAACTCATCCACAGCGACAAGTTCTGTTGGTTTGACCAGTTCGCCCCCGTTGGCCACCTCGATGTTGAGTTCAATTGGCAGCAAGCCGGCGATTTCGTCGTCAAGCACCTCGGCAGCTTCTCGGAAGAGATGGCTGAGTTTTCGCGCCTCGCCATCGACAAGCGCTGGGTCGAGGCCGAAGATCGCCCCGGCAAGGCTGACGGCGCCTACTGCACCGGTATGAACCTCAAGGGCGTCTCGCGTATCTTCATGACCTACTCCGATGACTACGGCAGCATGTCAACACTTGCCCACGAACTCGGACACGGCTACCACCAGTGGGTCCTCAAAGACACACCGTACCTGGCCACGGAATATCCGATGGGGCTCGCCGAGACGGCCTCAATCTTCAATGAACTCCGCGTCGGCGATGCGGCCCTCAAGGAGGTCTCCGATCCGCAGGGCAAGATCCTCTTGATCGATCAGAATCTGCAGAACGCGTTGATCCTCTTCTGCAACATCCAAGCCCGTTACCTCTTCGACTTATCATTCTATGCCGAGCGCGAGAAGGGCGTGGTCAGTCGCGGCCGCTTGGAAGAGCTGATGCTGGCGGCGCAGAAGAAAGCCTTTGGTGACATCCTCGATTCCAATGAAGGATTCCATGCGCTCTTCTGGGCGTCAAAGCTGCATTTCTACATCACGGAGATTCCGTTCTACAACTTCCCGTATACCGTGGGCTTCCTCTTCGCCGGCGGCGTTTACGCCCGTGCCCTGGAAGAAGGCAAGGCCTTTGCCCCGCGCTATTGTGCATTGCTCGAAGACACCGGTCGCATGACAACGGAGCAGGTGGCACAAAAACACATGGGCGTTGACCTGACCAGGGACGACTTTTGGAAATCCGGCGTCGCCCGGGCCATGGCCCACGTCGACGAATTCGTCCGCCTCGCATCTCAAAGCCGGTAGGACAGACATTCTCGTCTGCCTTGGATGTGATTCAATCTGCCCTGTAGCTCCGACTTCAGTCGGATAACATTCTTGTTGCGTCAGGTCTTGAACTTCCAAGATCGGTGCCCCCCCTGCGCGGTTCGTGGTTCGTAGGTCAGGATCCCTGCGATCCTGACGGCACCAGCCCTTGCATTGGGTCTTGATCTCATGGACTCGGTGCCCCACCGCTTGCGGTGGGAGCATCGCCAACTCGTAAGTCAATTCCCGTCTCGCCTCAATCCGTCGACTCCCGATCAACAGACACCCCAGTCAACCACGAATCCCCTTCCCGCGACGAAGCAATTTCATCTATTCCTCCGCGCGTTCGCACGTCAAT
>CAZOYE010000013.1:0-113613 GCA_964584025.1 uncultured Ignavibacteria bacterium | reverse complement strand
CAGGGATTCGAACCCTGGATACCCTCGCGGGTATAACGGTTTTCGAGACCGCCGCATTCGACCACTCTGCCACCTCTCCGAAAATCTTGGTCGATATCAGAATTCGCAGGTATAGCATCGCTGCTACTCCCCCGGCCGCTGTTCGCCGAGGATGGCTGCTGCCAATCGCTCGACTTCCTCCTCCTTTGGCTTCAGCAGGAGTAAACCGGCCGGACAAAATACGGAAATGAGTACGTAGGTGTCAAGGTCGCCGCCGAGAAAATAGAAGATTAATCCAGAGAGCGCCGGTGCCGCCGCCACCGCAAAGACCGGGACAAAGGCTTCTGCCAGCCGGGCACCAAGGCGATGAGGGTCGGGAGCGATGCGAATTTTCAACAAGGCGGGTGCAAGATGGCGTTTCTTCATGATAAATGCGGCGAGCACGTCGACGACGGCAACGCCAATGAAGGCGTATCCCAATAGTTTTAGATTCTCCGTTGCGACAATTGGATGAGCTAGGAATTCCAAGTAGTGTCGCGCGAGAAGAGCGACAGCCAGCAGCAACGCAGGAATGCCGATGCAAATATTGACGCCGCGGCGGGCAATTGTTCCCTGGATTTCCCTGATGTCAGTTTGACTCAGCATTGTTCTTGCGTTGCGCCCGAATCTTGCCGAAAAACTCGCTGATTAGAGTCGCGCACTCGAAGTCGCGCACTCTCGGAGTAATCTCCACACGATGATTCAGCCTTGGATCTTGTACCAGGTTGAACACTGAGCCGCAGGCGCCCGCCTTGGGATCTTTGGCGCCGAAGACGACCCGCTTGATTCGCGCCAACACGATAGCACCCGCGCACATGGAGCACGGCTCGATCGTCACGTACAATGTCGCATTTTCCAGGTAGCGCAACTGCAATTTATTGCAGCCGGCGGTGATGGCAATCATCTCCGCGTGCGCCGTCGGATCGTTGAGAATCTTGTTCTGATTGTAACCGCGGCCGATCACCTTGCCGTCGAGCACAACAACCGCCCCGATCGGCACCTCGTCATCGGCCTCGGCGTTGAGCGCCTCACGCAGGGCCTGTGCCATGAAAGCAGAATCGATTTCTTCCTGGGAGGCTTCCGGATTGAGATTCAACATGCGGGAAGTATACGCGTTACGTCCGCCATTCAAAGCGGAAATCGCCGGACAAATGCAACACACGCGGCTGAGTTTAGACTTCAAGATGAAGTGGAATCTGCTATCTTTACGGACGTGCAGATTCTCGATTTTACTGCTGCATATGACCGGCTGGTCATTCGAGAAGGATCCTGGCGTCGCTATGAGCGATGCTATCCGGCTCTCTTTCAACACTACTTCCGGTTCTGGGCGAAGCGTACTTACCCCGATATGAGGACTCCCATCCGTCAACTCGAAGCCAACGCTGCGCGCCTGCGACAGCGATTGCCGGTTCTGGCAAAGGAATTCCGCAGACTGGGACTAAAACTAAGTGACATCGAGATCGTGCTATTTGTCGGCAAGGGTTGCACGAATGGACACGCGCTCCTCGATTCGAGCAAATGCATCGTTTGGCTCCCGGTCGAAACTTATCCGAACGATCAACTCGTGGATGTCTTCGTAGCGCACGAGATCCTTCACGCTCTTCATTATCGCGCCTCCCCGGACTATTATTTCAACTCGGTAGGTGAGCAACGACATCTCGGGAGGTTGCTGGTGACCGAAGGCCTGGCAACTTACTTGACCATGAGAGTCCTTGGTTGTTCTTCTGAGACTGCGCTCTGGGGTGGTTATCTATCGAAACGGGCGCTACGGCGTTGGCTGCGAGAGTGCTCGATTCGATTAAACGAGATGGCCGAGTTTGCGGAAGAGCATCTTCATTCCAAGAGCCATGCAGACTTCTTTCAGGTAAACGAGCCCGCGGACATCATGCGTTATCGCGGAGGCTACTTTCTCGGCAATGTCTTGATTGAGAGAGTCGTACAGCAGCGGAAACTAAGCCCGTCAGCTTTATTGCGATTATCTCGGCCAACGCTGGACAGTTTCGTGCTTCAGCAACTTACTTCGATCGGCGCTGATCGAATATGAGTTGGTCCAATTGGGAGGTTGTCATTTCGGGCACGATGACCTTAGCAAGTCAGGACGCTATCCGCTGACCCCGATGCGCTCGGCCTCGCTCTCGATAAACGACTTGAGGCCGATCAAATCGTCTTCGTATACATCGACGAACTTTGCGGCGACTTCGAAGTTTCCTTCGGGCTTCTGCTGGCTGCGCACAATCTGGCAAATCGCCGTGATTGGCGCCGTGATGTCGTCCTCATCGACGCGGAGGAACTGCGGGTGGTGCTTCTTCCAGCGCGGCAGCGAAATCGACATCTTGACTAACTCGTCGCGATGATAGTCGCGGCGGGCGATGAATAACACGCCGCCTGCACCGATGTTCTGGGCCTGCCCCGAGGTTTCAGCATCGGCCTTGGCAGAAAACAGGATTTTTTGCGTCGTGAGGTTGCAGGACGACGGGATGCGCAGGAACTTGCGCCGGTTCTTGGTGAAGTTCTGATTTGCAGTGACCATGATTCTCCCCTCTGGTGATGGCGCCGCCACTTGGCTCAACACCAGCAGCTTGTTCTATCTAACAATTTGATTATCGGCGGCTTACGCAGAGTTTACAGCACCGGAAGACAAGAATCTTCTTGATTAACATCGACGCCTTTCGTAGCGTATATGTCTCATATGACGACTGAGCGGCTGGCCAAGCCGAAATGGCTGATGATGAATGCAAACTTCGGGGCGGGATACCGCCGGGTCCGCAGCTTGCTCAAGGAGCATGGTCTTCATTCGGTATGCCAGGAGGCCTCCTGCCCGAACATGAGCGAGTGCTTCGAATCGGGCACGGCAACCTTCCTGATCCTGGGTCACGTTTGCACCCGCGGATGCGGTTTCTGCGACATTCTTAAAGGCAAACCGAAGATTCATGATCTTGGTGAACCGCAGCGACTGGCCAGCGCTGTTGCCAAGCTTGGCCTTAAACACGTTGTCATTACGTCAGTTACGCGAGACGATCTCGAGGACGGCGGTGCCGCGATCTTTGCGGCAACCGTGCGTAAACTTCGAGAATACGACCCGGCCATTCAGATCGAACTCCTCATCCCTGACTTCCAGGGCGCCAAGGAATCCGTTGACCTGATTCTTGATGCCGCCCCTGAGATCTTTAATCACAACATCGAAACCGTGCCGCGGTTGTATAAGACGGTGAGGCCGCGGATGGGATATCGCCGTAGCCTCGCAATCCTTAAGTATGCCAAGGGTTCGAGTAAGGTGAAGCTGGTCAAATCGGGGATTTTCGTTGGCGTCGGTGAACGAGAGGATGAGATCAAGCAGACGATGCAGGACATATGCGATGCCGGAGTAGATATCCTGACGATCGGACAATATCTGTCACCGTCGGAATTGCATCTCCCGGTACTGAAATACTATCCGCCCGAGGATTTCGTCAAGTTCCGCGAATGGGGTATGGCTATGGGGTTCAGGCATGTAGAATCCGGTCCACTTGTGCGGAGTTCTTACAAAGCGTCCCACCAGAGCGCCAATCTGATTGAGGTGTAGTCCGGGCATATGCATCAGAGTCAAGAAGATCCTTCCGACATGAAAATAAATAGACTAATGATACCCCCAATGTCTTGTTCGTATCTTCACGCAGTGAGGCGGGCTCAGATCCATGATTAAGGTCTTTTTTGCCAAAGAACTGGGATTCTGCTGGGGCGTCGAGCGCGCCATCAATCTGGCGGCGGAGGCCAAGAACAATTACACCGGGGAAGTGACGATTCTCAAAGAGATTGTCCACAACCGCCAAGTTGTCGACTTCTTCAAGAAGCGCGGCGTGGGCCAGGAAGATACGCTCGACAAGATCGATCAAGGAACGCTCGTGATCTCCGCCCACGGCCTCAGTCCGAAGTTGAAAGATCAAGCCAGGCAGAAGGGCCTCAGCATCGTCGACACTACCTGTCCACTAGTCGAAAACGTGCACAATTTTACGCGCGAACTTCTGGCGGATGGCTACCATGTCATCCTTTATGGTGAACCGGGGCATGATGAAGTGCATGGTGTCATGGGGATCGACGAGGAGAAGATCCACTTGTTGGCGGAATACGAAGATATTGATGAGCTGCCGCGTTACGAGGGCAAGGTCGCGCTGATCACGCAGACGACGCGCGGCGTCCGCGCATTTGAAAAAGTCTGCTCGCGGATGAAAGAGATCTACCCTGACCTCAAGATCGTGAATACCATATGCGACGCCACCGATAAGCGCCAGCACGCGATCCATGAGTTAGCGCCACAGGTTGACCTCGTGATCGTGATCGGTTCGCAAAGCTCCGGCAATTCGCAGCGCTTGCGCGATATCGCCGAAGAGATTTGCGGGCGCGCTTACCTAGTCGACCATCCGACCCAGATCGAGTGGGCATGGTTTGACGGTGTCGAGCGTGTCGGGATCACGGCCGGCGCTTCCACCCCGGCATTTGCAGTCGAAGCAATGTTAAAAGCAATCCACGCCGGCGTCGGTATCGATGTCGAGCATTCCGATCCAAAGCTATTCGAATACAAGTCATTTGCGCAGTACAAGAATGTTCAACAATCCGCGTAGAAAATCTCGTCAGATCAAGATCGGCAACGTGCTGGTGGGCGGCGATGCGCCGGTTTCCGTGCAGTCAATGACCACCACCCAAACACGCGACATCGACAAAACCGTCGCACAGATCAAAGCACTCGAAGCCGTCGGCTGTGATATCGTCCGCGTCGCTGTGCTCAATAAGGAAGACGCCCAGTCGCTTGGAGAAATCAAGAGGCAGATCGCGATTCCACTGGTCGCCGATATCCACTTCCACTACCGGCTCGCCCTGATCGCCGCCGAACAAGGCGTAGACAAGATTCGCACCAACCCCGGCAATATCGGCGACGACACCAAAATGGAAACCGTTGTGGCCGCCTGCAAGGAACGCGGGTTGCCGATTCGCATCGGCGTCAATACCGGTTCGCTCGAGTGGGACCTGGTCAAGTCGATGGGCCGCTACAATCCAGACGCCTTAGTCGAGTCGGCTCTGCGCAAGGTGCGACTGCTCGAAGAGATGGATTTCAATGATATCTGTATCTCGATGAAGTCGTCCGAAGTCCCCGGAATGGTGGAAGGTTATCGCAAGATCGCCAAGCTGGTGGATTACCCGCTGCATCTGGGAGTCACTGAAGCCGGTCCGCTTATGGGCGGAACGATCAAGTCCTCCGTAGCTTTTGGTCTTCTCCTGCACGAGGGTATCGGCGACACGGTTCGCGTTTCGCTTTCGACCGACCCTGTCGAAGAAATCAAGGTGGGCAAGAAGATTCTCCAATCGCTCGGCTTGTTCAGCAATATGCCCGATCTGGTCAGTTGCCCGACTTGCGGAAGACTGCAAACCGATCTGTTCGGTTTGATCAGCCGGGTTGAGAAAGTGCTCGAGGGAATCAAGAAACCGATCAAAGTGGCGGTGATGGGGTGCAATGTCAATGGTCCCGGCGAAGTGGGTGATGCCGACCTTGGCGTGGTCGGTTCTGCGGACTATCTGGCCCTGGTGCGCAAGGGTGAGGTCATTGGCAAGTTCCCGCCGGAACAACTCGAAGCCGAACTCCTTAAGGAACTTCAATCATTCCGCGACGAAGATATCATCGCCAATGCCGCGCCGCCGGTCATGGTGCCGACGGAATAGACCGGACCACAAGAACCTTGATTCTGCTATGGGGACCGCTTCGAACAGAGTTCCCTAATTCCTCATTGATCATCCTCTGGCATTAAGCCGATACGTTAATTGAGACATTACCAACAGCGGTTGATCATCCTTCCGGTGTTCTCGAGGTTCACTTCTTGAAATCGTCACTTCTGCCTGCAGCAGTCATTGGCACGCTTTGTCTGTCATATCTTCTCACAGGCAACAAGGTCTGGCTCTTATTTCTGTCGCTGATTGCCGCGGTCTGGCTGCTGCGCGTTGCCGCCCATTTCAACCCTCACGTGCGCACGCTCTTCGATCCTGTCGGTCCGCGCACAGACACCCGCTACATGACTCGCGTCGAGCTGCTACGTAGTTCAGTCACCTTTGCCTGCCTCGGCTTTGCAACACTGGCCGTGTTGTTTCTCGCGGCTCTCAGCCTATCCAATGACGGTCCGGATCACCTGGACCCACTCCTCGGCGGATTCTTCTTTGCGACTTTCATCTTGACCGCGATGTGGTTCTTGGGCGGAGTCTATCTGCTGATTCGCGGGTTGTTTCGCAGACGCGACTATGACCCCGCCGAAGTCTACAGGAGAGACACCGAAGGAACTGGGGACAACTCAGATGAACATGGTGACGAGGACAATGATCCTGCACGGCCGACGACTCCCGGTGTCTAGGCAGCCAGTCCAAATGTGATTGTATTTCCGACGCGCCGAAACTTACTTGGCGAATGCCTCACGCTTACGTAATTCTGAGCCACTCTCCGCCGGACTATCCCGCCGTTTCCTGGAGGCGTGGGCAAGAACTCAAGGTGGGCAAGCGCGACACCGAATGGACAGGGTTTCTCTGGTGCCAGGACGACTCCGAACACAGCGGCTGGGTGCCCGAGTCTTTCCTCGAATTGGATGGCATGACTGCCGTGCTCAAACGAGATTACGAAACGACAGAGTTGACAGCTTCCTCCGGTGAAGCAGTCGATGTCGTGGAATCGGTTGCCGATTGGCATTGGTGCCGGAATTCCCATGGCGAATTGGGGTGGATTCCGGCTCGTTGCATAGTATATTCTGCGCCGTCGAATGGATCATAGAAGGCAAACCCCGGATCAAACACGGTCAGAAGTCATGTTCTGGATGATATCTCAATGATTCGTCAACACCTTGCCCAGAGCACCTTGCGCTCAGAACCGCACTTCCGCTGGCGCGGTGGTGAGATTTCCCGGCTGGAAGCCTTAAGCGACGCCGTCTTTGCTTTCGCAATAACGCTGCTGGTTGTCTCGCTCGAAGTCCCGACTTCGTTCCACGAACTGGTCGTATCCATGCGCGGCTTCCTGGCGTTTGCCATTTGCTTTACCTTACTGTATGTGATCTGGCATGCCCACTACATCTTCTTTCGCCGTTATGGCATTGAAGACACGGTGACCAGCGTTTTGAATGCAGTCCTGCTTTTCGTTGTGCTGTTCTATATCTATCCCCTCAAGTTTCTCTTCACATTTCTCGTGGGCATCATGTTCGGGGTCGATACCGGTGTACAAGCCGAGTCGATGATTGCCGGCCAGGAAGTCTCGACATTGATGATCGTCTATTCGCTGGGTTTCCTGGCGATCTTCTCGGTGTTATTCCTGATGTACTGGCGCGCCTATCGAATGCGCGATAA
This sequence comes from uncultured Ignavibacteria bacterium, assembly GCA_964584025.1. Taxonomy (GTDB): domain Bacteria; phylum Zixibacteria; class MSB-5A5; order CAIYYT01; family CAIYYT01; genus JADJGC01. Next base: position 106,248 of record CAZOYE010000013.1, on the reverse strand, counting down.
GCTGGGATTGGACAACGTCGAGCAGCTGTGCACCCGCACCAGCATCAACATGTACCTGATTTACATGATCTTCGCGCTGATTTCGATCGCCCTGGCAGCCACTGGCAACTTTTTCCTGGTGGCGATGGCCGGGTGGATATACGGGCTGCTGGGGATTGTCCAGGGTGTCAATGGTGTACGCATGGGCAGGAAGATTCGCAGCGCTATCGAAGCTCGTGATTCCAAAGAAGTGATGGACGTCACAGGCTGAGAGCGGTTGCTTCTCATCGTTTCGACCGGCTACTATGAATCGCACACCTCCGTCCAATGTTCTCCTGTACATCCTTCTCTGCCTAATCTGGGGCTCCACCTGGATGGCTATCAAGTTGGGCCTGCGCGACTCGCCGCCCTTTTGGAGTGCCGCAATTCGCTTCATCATCGCTTCTACGATTCTCATCATCTACAACCGATTGGCGGGAAATCGGTATCCCGCTGGTTGGCGTAACAAGCTGCGGGTCGCCTGGCCGGGGCTGTTCACATATCTCGCCTCGTACACCATGACCTACGTAGGCAGCATGTACATCAGTTCCGCGCTCGCTTCGATTCTCTTTGCCGTGTTTCCCTTTTTCGTGCTGCTGTTAATGACTTTCATGATCACTGACGAGCGGGTCACCTGGCAATCGCTTGGGGGGGTAGTCATCGGTTTTGCCGGAGTTGTGCTCATCTTTGCCGAGCCGGTGGCATACGGCGAAAACGCGATCCTTGGGATGATCCTGCTTGTTCTTTCACCTTTGGCCGCCGCAATCGGCACAGTGTCGATTCGCGCCTACCTGAAAGACGAGCCGGTGATCCCGATGGTGACACTGCAAATGTCACTCGGTGCAATCTTGCTCACCCTTACGGCTTTCCTCGTGGAAGACATCGGCCAATTTCATGTAACACTGACCTCCGTCGGTGCCCTCATGTATCTTGCCGTATTCGGTTCAGTGATTTCTTTTACCACCTACTATCGGCTGTTGCAGCGTATGAAGCTCGTCACGATGTCGATGGTGGCATTGATTACACCCATCTTTGCCGTATTCCTTGGCTTTGTCTTCCTGGATGAGCTTCTGACAGCCGCTGACTACATAGGCGCGGCGTTGGTATTGGCGGGAGTAGCTGTGGTCAACCTGCGAGGAAGGAAGAAGTAGCGGGACGGCTGTTGATCAGTCGCCGGGTTGCTTGTGCTCAATCTTCCGGGCTTCATTGCCTGCTGCTGCCAATTCAGCATTAACGTGGCTGCCACAATAGCGGCAGATGATCGCATCCTTCTTGATCGTTTCGGCACACATCGGGCAATACTTCTCGTTCGCGCCGAGCTTAGCCTTATGCGGTTTGCGATGGCTGCGCAGCACCGATTCAACGCGGTGGGCATCGGCGCGCGGGGTCAGACCGAGAAACTCAAAAACGGCGTTCTGGCGCGTGCCCCCATCATCCCAGTCGATCACCAGACAATAACCCTTGATTGGCTTTGGTTTTTCGGGATTTATCCCTAATGCCGGGAACGAGAGATTCTTCGTTGCAGTCAGTCGGGGCAGCAATTTGGCCTTCTCTTCGCAGAAGATATCCAGCACTGCACCCAGTGGAATGCGCCCCAACTCCTCGTTCTGAATCGACGAGAAGACGAAAGCCGAACTGTCGATCAAGCACTCGATGTTATCCTGCGGCGTTGGCACTCCGGCAAAACCTGCCAGGTAGCGCGGAATCGGCACTCGCACCGGTTTGGCAAGATTTACAGGACGATTTCTGATTCCGAAGAAGATAACAGCGACGACGGCCGCGCCAACGACGAGTCCGAGTGTGAATGAAATCAGGTCCATGACAATTCCCTCAAAGGCGATTGTCGTATCTCACCAAACTATGCCGAATGCGGACGCCGGCGGCAAGGGTGATTTGCACTATTCGTAGGAAGCGCCGCCAAAGTCTGAACCACTTTGACGTTTGCGCCGGTAACGCTCCTGAGCCTCGCGTATTACCTGCAGCGCCGTCTCCCGGTCTTCCCAGCCCTCGACACCGACTTTCTTCTCTTCGAGGTCTTTGTATACCGAAAAGAAGTGCTCGATCTCCTTTAGCAGGTGTGGCGGCACATCCTTCAGCGACTGAATGTAATTCCACAACGGGTCGGCGATCGGCACGCAGAGAATCTTTTCGTCGATGCCTTTCTCGTCGAACATCTTGAAGCAACCGACCGGCCGCGCAGCGATCACGCATCCCGGAAAAGTCGGCTCCCAAACCAGAACCAGCGCATCCAGCGGGTCCTGGTCTTCGGCAAGTGTCTCCGGAACGAAACCGTAGTCGCTGGGATAATGAACCGCGGAAAAGAGCATGCGGTCAAACTTGATGACCTTGCGCTCCTTGTCGTATTCGTACTTGTTTCGACTCCCTTTCGGGATCTCGATCATGACTTCAATTATCATAGCCAATCTTCACGTTGTCGCAAATGTGTTCTCCGGGAGCCTCAATGCGATGCAGCGCCGACTGCCGGCCCCTGCGCCTTAAAAGACTTCAGCTCCTCGATCAGGCGGTCGATTTCCGCCATAGTGTTGTAGAAGTTCACCGCTACACGCACGCCGCCTTCACGATAGACGAGCATAAATCCGTTCTGAAGCAAGTGCTTCTGCAGGCGTTCATTCGCGGGTGAGCCGATGTTGACGATTTGAGAGCGATGGCGCTGATCCGTCGAGCCATTGATACGGTAATAATCATCGCTGTTGATGAAGTCCAACAATCGGTCGATCAACGCCAGATTGTGCGCAAAGATCTTCTCCACACCGACGCCGTTGATGTAATTGAGCGCCGCCGCCATGCCCCAGAGCTGGATGTACGGATACGTTCCGAGATTGTAACGACGGGCATCGGCGAACGGCTCTCGATCGAAGTGCCGCAAATCAGTGTATATCAACTTCCAGTCAACACCCATCCAGCCGGTGGAATACGACTTGAGCGGCCGCTTGGCCGTCGCGGAGACGTAGAAGAAACCCGAACCGAGCGGAGACAGCAGCCACTTTTGTCCCCCTGCCGCCAACAAATCGATCTGGCACTTCTTCACATCCAGCGGGCAGGCGCCGAGTCCTTGCATCGCATCGACGATGAAGAAGATATCATGCTGTTTGCAGAATTTGCCAAGTCGTTCGAGATCATTGCGATAACCGTTGTAGTACTGGACGAAACTGATCGCCAGAGCGCGAGTGCGCGGAGTTACCAGCTTGACTATCTCATCAAATGAAAAACACCCGTTCGGTGTGGGGATATAAGTGATAACAACGCCCTGCTCTTCAAGCACGCGGAACGGGTAAGGTACCGAGGGAAACTCGTTGTCTGGAATCAACAACTCATCACCGCTCTGCCAATCGAGACCGAGCGCAGCCAGGTTGATTCCCCACGAGGTATTCGTCGCGAAAGCGATTTCGTCGGGGGTGGCGCCGATCAGCCGGGCGGCCTCGTTGCGGATGCTGTCGAGATGCACCTTGGCCTCAGCATCGCCGACGTCGAGATTCGAAATCTTGGTCAGATAGCTGTCGATCGCCGTTTTCACGCACTTAAGCAGCGGCGCGTATGAAGCGTTGTTGAAGAATACTCTCTGATCCAGCCCAAAGAAGTCGTTGCGAATCGCGGGGTCGATCATGTTCCAGACCTCCTAATAGGCGTAAAGATAAGTTATTGCACCCATAGTGACAAGGATAGTCAGGAGGTTCCAAAACAACTCGAAGGCCACAATCACCGAGGGCAGCCGGTACATGTTGTATGTACGGACAGTGACGGGAATCTGACCAACACCGAAGACGAATAACCCGATGAACCATCCGGAATTTAGGCTGGAAAACGGGAGAATCGGGTACAGCGCCGAATAAACGACGGCGGGAAGCATGACGCAGAAGACGAAGTTGACGAGGAAAGACGAGAGAAACTGGGTCTCGACGAATTCGCCCAACTGCAATCGACGGATCAGAGCGCGCATAATGATCCGTCTGATTGACTCGGTGATCAAAAGCAGGGCGCCGGCTGACACTATGGCAAGGAGGAGTCTTTCGAGGTTCATTGGCTTTCCTCACTCCGGAGGTCTACTGTCTTCATCACAGCCAGCGTTTCTCCCTATACCAGGTGATCGTTTCCTGCATCGATTCCTCAATCGGTTGCAGAGGTTGAAATCCCAGTCGCTCGCGCGCCTTCTGTGATGAGGTTGTCCAATACGGGCAGCTCAGTTCCTTGACTTTGTCCGCGCTCAGGGTCGGCGAATTGCCGAACTTGCGGTCGAACCGCTCCATGCGTGGCGCCAGTCGCCGCAGCAACCAGAGCGGGATACGCAAGGGGCGCACCTCGACTTTCATGACGTCGGCCATCATACGTTGCGCCTCCCATTGCGAGAGTTCATCCAGTGTGTTCAGATTGAATACTTCGCCAACACCTTCCGGCAGCATGCCAGCGCGGAGGATGCCGTCAATCAGATCAGAGATGTAAACGATACTGACAAAGCTCTCTTGCCCGCCGAATTTCAGGAAAAGCCCACTCTGAACAAACTTGAAGAACGTCAATACCTCAGTATCGCGCGGGCCAAACACTGCCGGCGGCCGGACGATAGTGATCGGGCAACGATCCTTTAGCGCCTTGACAACTTGCTCGGCGGCGAGCTTGCTCTTGCCGTAGTCGGATACCGGTGGAGTGTCGTCATCCTCCGTTTTTGCCTTGAGAGTCGGTGATGGCCCTCCGGCTGCTTGCGATGAGATCAGCACAAATCGCTTTAAGTTTGATCCGTGACTGACAGCCAGGTCAATGAGTTGCTTCGTCCCGTCGGCATTGACGCGCATAAACTCATCGAGTGACTCGGCTTTTACGAGGCCGGCGGAATGGAAAACGTAATCCATTTTGCCAATGACTTCGGCGAGTTGATTCTCGCGCCGCAGGTCGGCCATTACCGGCGTGTAAGGGAGATGCGCAATGTGGGTTGTCCGCGAACTTTCTCGCAGGAGCAGGTAGAGATCGCACTTGAGGGCGGCGAGCCGCTCGGCAAGATGGGAACCAACAAATCCGGTGGCGCCCGTCACCAGCACTCGCGGCCGGCTCGCAAACACCGGGGTAAATTGGCTTGACTTTGAAATGGTCATTCTGTACTATTTGCAACCTGTGAATACCGGCATTGCGCAAATCTATCAGGCGTAGGGTTGAAAGCAAGCCTATAGTATGGATATCTTCGAAAAGTGTCATAAATTCACGCGCTCAGTCGAAGTCAAGGAGATGGGGGTCTACCCGTATTTCCGCCCGATTTCCACGGCGTCTGACACCGAAGTCGTCATCGGCGGGCAGAAGATGCTGATGATCGGCTCGAACAACTATCTCGGGCTGACGACTCATCCCAAAGTCATCGAAGCCGCTATTGCCGCGACGAAGAAATACGGTTCCGGTTGCACCGGGTCGCGTTTCCTCAACGGCACGCTCGATTTGCATATCGAACTGGAAAACGCACTCGCCGAATTTATGGGCAAGGAGGCCTGCCTCGTCTACTCGACAGGCTTCCAGACCAATCTCGGCACGATTTCCTGTCTGGTCGGCAAGGGCGACTATTTGCTGATGGATCGCTCCAATCACGCCTGCATCGTTGACGGCGCGCGGCTTTCCTTCGGCAAAGTCCTCAAGTTCGACCATAACGATATGGACGATCTCGAGCGCGTGCTGGCTAGCCTGCCGCTCGATGCGCCGAAAGCAATCGTTGCCGACGGCGTCTTCTCGATGGAAGGCGACATCATCAAACTCCCGCGCATGGTGCAGTTGGCGAAGAAGTACAATGCGCGCGTCATGATCGACGATGCCCACTCGGTCGGTGTGCTGGGTGCGACCGGCGCCGGCACCGCGGAACATTTCGGGCTCGGCAAGGAAGTCGACATTACGATGGGCACGTTCTCCAAATCGTTCGCCTCGATCGGCGGCTTTGTCGTGGGTGATGCACCGGTGATGGAATTTGTTAAACACTTCTCGCGCACAATGATCTTTTCCGCGTCTATACCACCGGCATCGGCGGCCACCGTCATGGCCGTGCTGCAAATCATGAAGGACGAGCCGGAGCGCCGCGAGCGTCTCTGGCAGATTACGCGCAAGATGCACAAAGGTCTGACCGATTTGGGATTCCAGATCGGCAGCACCGAGACTCCGATCGTCCCCGTGCACATGGGCGAGATGATCGAGTGCTTTACGTTCTGGAAGATGCTGACCGAGGCGGGGATTTTTGCCAATGCCATTATCCCGCCGGCGGTCGCTCCCGGGCAGTCGTTGATTCGCACGAGCTACACCGCCAACCACACCGACGCGCAGCTCGACCGCGTTTTGACGACTTTCGAGAAGATCGGCAAAAAAACGGGCATGATATCGGCGATGGTATAAACGCTTGGGCAGGTTTCACGCGTGACGACAGCCGACGATATCGAAGTAAGGGAGGTAACGAATTCCTCCCAGCTCAAAACCTTCATCAAGTTCCCTTGGAAGATCTATGCCGGCAACCCGAACTGGGTGCCGCCGCTGATCGTCGACCGCAAAGACTTCTTCAACAAGCAGAAGAATCCGTTCTATCGCTTCGCCGAAGTCGTTCTCTTGATTGCCTACCGCAACGGCGAGCCGGTCGGGCGGATCGCAACTTGCATCAACCGCTCGCACAATGAATTTCATCAGGAGAAGGTTGGCTTCTTCGGTTTCTTCGAGTGCATCGAAGACTACGCTGTTGCGCACCGTCTGCTCAAGGTCGCGATGATCTATCTCAAGAAGGCGGGCATGGAAGTGATGCGCGGGCCGTGCAACTTCTCCACCAACCACGAGGTCGGGCTGCTGATCAACGGCTTTGATCTTGATCCAATGGTCATGATGCCCTACAACCCGCCTTACTACGCCGGTTTTCTCGAGCGCTTCGGGCTGCGAAAGGCCAAGGACCTGCTGGCGTTCCTGATCACACAGGATGACGTTCCCAGCGAGCGGATTCAGAAGGTCGTCGAGCGATTGCGTGAGCGCTCGGGCGCCAAGTTTCGCCGCATCAACGTCCGCGATTTCGACAACGAAATCAAACGCGTGATCCAGATCTACAACGAGGCCTGGGAAAACAACTGGGGATTTGTGCCGCTGTCCGAGGATGAGTTCACGCACATCGCCAAGGACATGAAGATGATTCTCAATCCCGACATGGCGCTGTTTGCCGAGGTTGACGGCGAGCCGGCGGGGTTTGCGCTGGCGCTGCCCGATGTCAATCAGGTAATCAAGAAGCTCAACGGGAGGCTGCTGCCGTTCGGCATCCTCCGGCTGATTTGGGACCTGAAAATCCGCAAGAAGAACAAGATCAATCGCGCGCGGATCCTTACGTTGGGGGTCTCAAAGAAATTCCAGAAGCGCGGCATCGACAACGTCTTCTATTACGACCTCTTCTATAACGGCATCAAAAACGGCTACTATTCCGGCGAAATGTCATGGGTGCTCGAGGACAACCGCATGATGGTGGCTGCAGCCGAATCGTTGGGCGGCAAACCCTACAAGACCTACCGCATCTACGAGACGCCGCTGATGACGACGCTGGGCGCGAGAGAATAGGACGTCGCTTTCGTTATCAGAGGGCTGACAGTCAGAACCGCTCGATACTGCAACGCGCGAGACTTTACCTGATCATCTTCTATCAGCGTACTGGCCCTTATTGCGGACATCCCGCACACGGCACCGCGCCGCTGGCGAAGATGTAATTGATCATGAAAACGGCGTCGGTGATATCCGTCTGACCGTTACAGTCGATGTCGCCGGCGGCCGAATCCTGGGGCGGCTGTCCGCTAGCGAAGATGTAATTGATCAAATAGACCGCGTCGGTGATATCGATTTGACCAGACGCGTCGACGTCGCCGCAAGGAGTCGCGGACGCGGCTGTCGTCGTAAAGGCGCCGTAAACGCCCGCCGCATTGATGTCGGCCGTGACTTCATTGAACACGGTATCCGGTTGGCCGCCGACCTGGTTCCACGTCGTTTCTTCTTCGTTCCAGCGAAAAATCCTGAGTGACAATTCGTCACCCCGCACCCCTGCTGGGAGTTCCAAGTCGGAATCCTGGTAGCGAATTGTGATGCGCGAAGTCCCAGAGAGCGAAAGCAACGGATATAGAGCCAGCGCGGCGGTCTTGCCCGCCTGAATATTCTCATCCGTGAGACCATTCCGCAGAATTGGATAGGCCGAAGTTACGAGAGCAAGCTTCTCCAGAGCCGGGATGGCAGCATCCGGAGAGAAAATCGCGCTCCCATCGGCGGCAAAAAACTGACCCAGGTCGGAAGGATCAGCGGCTGCATAGTCCGTGGCGACAACAAATGTTACGCCTGAATCGTCAAGAGCCGAAAGGGTCATGATTCCGCCATTCGCCAGTTCACCACTGATATCAGTTGTATAGGTGCTACCCTGCAGCAAGAACGGAGAAACTCCTCCGACGCCCGCATCAGGGCTGTGTTCGAGAGATGGCGGCTCGGAAAACGGGCCGCTGACATATAGACGGCATTCCGAGCCATGAGCACTCAGAGCGAGGTCAACGATGAAGTTGTGATCGCCATAGACTGGGCTGAGCTCCATGTCGATAGAATCTTCGGCCAGTGCCGTGTAGTAGTTGCCCAAACCACTCTTCCCCTCGCCAGTAGTCAGTGCCTCGGCGAAAAGCCAGTCCTCCTCGACGGCACGCGACGAGGCCACAGAGAGGCGCGCTGGGCCACCTGCACGAATCTTGTCTCCGGGAGAAACATCGAGGACCCTGATTTTTCCGGTATCTGAGGTCTGCCCCTGCGGGATTCTCAATCCGGAAGCTTTGTGTAACTCCACGTTTACCTTGCGCAGGACGGTCGAAGTGTTCCGATAGAATGATGTCACGACCTTGTTTACACTGGCAGCATCAAAGTCCGGTTCGGGAAAGATCACCAAAGCCCCGACATTGTAATCTGGCGACGGCAGATAGCCGTTGGGGCCCTCGGCATACTGATCTGACCCCGGGAGCGTCCGCTCCGTTGGCTTAATGATGGCGGCAAAGACGGAATCATCGCCCCAGGCCTTTTCAAACATGCTTTCAAACAAATCAAAGCACGACATCCCGGTGCCGGTGTACTGCACGTTGTTTTGGCAGGCGGGATCGAAGTATTGCAGCGAGCTCGACAGTTCCGACGCCATCGGTTCGGCCCGTTCGTAGTGGCTGTCCATGTGGCCATAGTTCGATATGCTCGGACAGCGCTGGTCCGCGCCGACGAATTCATATTCATCGTGGAAGCCGAAGAGATAGTGGCCGAGTTCGTGCCCAAGAGTCCGAAAATGGAGGGGGTTGGTCAGCACGTAGGGATATATTGAGAATGTCTTATTTCTCGTATCATCCGGGCTGCCATAGAACTGGCGCGGGAGTTTTACCGAAGCAAAGTTGGGATCGTCAAATCCCGTCGGTGTCGCGCGCGGCCACTCCATGTTTGAAGCAAAGATCTGGATGTCGGCATCATCCCACAATACGGCGTCATCGAAGATGACCACCGTGTCGATCGTCACTTGACCATTGTACACATCATATAAATAGTTGGCCATCGTGCGGAATCCGCTTTGCAGAGAGTTCAGATATCCGTCACGGGTGTTCCATTGAATCGACGTCACGAGGTTTATTCCAATCGTGGTATGATCCAAGACGATATCCTGAGTGCGAAGATCGGCCAAGGTGTCGTATCGGACCGCTCCAAACTCATCGATCTTCATATTGTCTACCGTCACCGAGTACTTCGTATGCAGTTCTGCGCCGTGGCGGATGGACGGTTCCGAATGCAACAGCTTGCGAATCTTGAAGGGAGCATCGGGACCGAAGAGTGTGTCACAGGCACAGATGCGGCCTTGTCCATCAGTGGTGTCGATATAGGCAAGGGTGTCACGCCAGTTGGGATTTTCGGAAAGCAATCGGCGGAATTCGACGGCCTTACTTGACAAGGGGAGATTGTCGCCGTCTACCATCACCAACCGGCGGGCACCGTCGGTGATTTTGAAGACCCAGCCATAGAACGGCGTATTGGGCGGTGAAAAGACGTAGTCGCGCATTGCGGCGATGACGATGCCGCCGTCGGGAGTATAAGCGGCTGCATTAGCGAAATCGCCGTTGTTCAGGCCGTACGAGTGACGTGCGATCTCCGTGCCATCGGGCGCGACGCGAAGTACCGAACAGTCAGCCCCCTTAGCCGGAACCGAATAGTCAGTAGTGACCAAAGCGAATCCGCCATCACAGAGAACTTCGACGTCTGACGGTTGTTGCGTTCCGGACAACGGATAGGTATGCGTCCACATGTGGTCGCCGGCACCATCCAGGCGAACCAGCTGGTCGTCGCTATTGCCGGAGCCATCGACTTTCGCCGAGATGATGAAGCCGCCTGATGGAAGCTCGCGAACGCCTTTAGCGGAGTTCGATGAGCCCTTCGGCCCGCTGTACTCCCATTCGATACCGCCCCCAGAGTTGAGACCCGCCACGTAGACACCGTTATCCACACCATCGTCGTCCGAGTCCAATCCGGCGACAACGAACCCGCCGTCACTGCGCTCCCGAATACAATCGAGCAGGTCGTAGTCCGACTCGCTCCAAATCTGTGTCCACTGAACTTCACCGTCAGCGTCAGTTTTTATGACGCAATAGTCTTGATTCGTAATGTTCGGAGTGACAGTGAAGTCACTGCAATAGATATATCCGGCGATAACAAAGCCGCCGTCCAGAGTTTGCTGTACGTCCGCCGAGTAGTTGTCGCAGTCAAGACTGGGAGAAAGGTATCTGAGCCATTCCTGCGTACCCGTCGCATCGTATTTCGCTAAGAAGATATCATATGTGACCTCGTCATGAGGATGAAGCATCCAACCCACGACGACGGCGCCATGATCCAAAGTTGCGTCGACCCCCTTGATAATTTCATTTTGTCCACCGCCGAAGACGTTGGCCCAGACGGTTTGGCCGCTCTTGTTGAACTTGAATACGAGTCCCTGCAGCCCCAAGGTGAATACCGGTATAGTCCCGGCGGCGACGAATCCACTGTCGGTGGGGTCGGTCGCAACGGCTACGAAGTTTGAACTAAGCGTGGCATGTTTGAAGTCGAAAGTGACATTCTGTGCGGTTGAAATGCCGCCGACGAAGAGCAGCAATCCGAAGCAGAGCAAAAGCTTGCAAGTCATAGACAATACCATCAGCGCAACGTACCTTTCTCAGGAAGCGTAAGAAGAGAATAGAATTCGCCGGAGTGGACTCCAATGGTGTTTGTAGAGTAATATAGTCGATTTTACATGCCAGTCAAGCGAAATGTCCTGTCGTTGAATCAGTTGTCCGACGCTGCCGCAGCTTCATTCTCAATAAATTCTCAAGTAAGGCATCCCACAGATTGGCTGCCGCGCACAAACCAAGAAACAACAGCGCCATTGTGCGGAGTCTCAGCGCAGCTTCAATGCATCGCTCGCTTACGTCAATCGGGTGCCCCCCATTCACATTGACATCCCCCTGATTACTCGATTATCTTCCGCCAATTAGATTTTCACCACTCCAAGGAGCCCCGCATGTTTGCATCTTCGAGCTTGAGAACTTTGGCCGCAATAATAGCCGGCGCATTACTGATACCGGCGACGATCTTCGCGCAGACGACTGGCCTGTCCGACGATCTAATTAAGAAACTCCAATCCGACTTCGATCAAAATCGCAAGAATCCAGCGATCTACAACGCGCTCTCGGCAAATGACATCAACGCACTCGCCGTCGACCGCGACAAGCTGGTCCAGCACAATGCGATCTTCAACAAAACCATCGAAACCGGCGAAATGACCAATCAGGAGGCCTCCGGGCGTTGCTGGATGTTTGCCGGCTCAAACCTTCTGCGACCACAAGTGATGAAGAAATATAAACTCGGGACGTTTAAGCTCTCGACGAATTACCTCTTCTTCTGGGACAAGCTGGAGAAATCGAACACGTTTCTCGAAATGACGATCGAGCTGGCCGGGCGGCCGATCGACGATCGCGAAGTCGTCATGCTGTTCGATGATCCCTGCGGTGACGGCGGCTGGTGGTCGTACGTTGTCGATCTCGTATCCAAATACGGCGTCGTGCCGGATCAGGTGATGCCGGAAACCTACGCGACTGCGCACACCGGCAGTCTCAACGCGATTCTCAATCGTAAGCTGCGAGGCGATGCCATGGAATTGCGTGAAATGCACGCGGCGGGAAAACCGTCGGCTGAATTGCGCACCGCCAAAGAAGCAATGCTTAAGGAAGTCTACACCATACTCGCGCTCAATTTCGGCGTACCGCCGCAGAAGTTTGTCTGGCGCTATGAAAGCAAGGATTCGGTGCAGGTTCCGCCGAAGGAATACACACCGCGATCATTCTACGATGAAGTCATCGACACCAAGTTGGAGGATATGGTCGCGATCTTTGACCATCCCGGAGTGGAGTACTTCGAGTACTACGAACTCGGCCGCTCACGCAGTTTTGCCGACCGAACTGACCTGCGTTTCATTAACCTCCCGATCGACAGCCTGAAACGCTATTCCCTGGCGACGCTTCTGGGCGATCAGCCGGTCTATTTCTCCTGTGACATCGGACAGGACAATTATGGTGGCAAGGGCGTGCTGGCGCGGGAGATCTTTGATTTCAAATCGCTGTACGGGTTCGATGTCCGCCTGAGCAAACGCGAGCGCGTGCTGACGCGCGACAGCTATCCGAATCATTCAATGGTGCTGACCGGCGTGGACACCGTCAACGGCGTCGCCACCAAATGGAAGGTCGAGAATAGCTGGGGTGACAAGCCGGGCGACAAGGGCTGGTGGACGATGTACGATGATTGGTTTGATGAATTCGTCTACTGTGTCATTGTCGACAAAAAGCTGCTAACCAAGGAAGTCGCGGCCCTTCTCAAGACCGAGCCGACACAGCTGCCCTCTTGGGACCCTATGTGGGAAGCAATCCGAAAGATGAAGTAGACACATGAATTGTAGGTCAGGATCCCTGCGATCCTGACATGCTCGACTGTCAGGATCGCAGGGATCCTGACCTACATTAAGTTTAGTGCATCAGTTGGCAGTGAACATTTCTCGATGAGTAACAAACTACTTGCTCTATTCGCTTTCTTGTGCTGTGCAGTGAGCGCAGGCTATGGGAGTAATATCCGCGCGGTCCTGATGCCCGCGATCTTGCCCGATATTGATGGCGAAGTATTCAGCGGCAAGCTGGAAGTCCCTGAAGACCGCACTCTGCCCAACGGGCGCCGGATCGCGATAAACATGATTGTCCTTGCCGCGACTGATTCAAATCCGGCAACCGAGCCGCTGTTTTTTTTGGAAGGCGGCCCAGGAATGCCGGCCACCGACGCGGCTGTGATGTTCGCTAATGACCTGCCGTTCCGCCGGCACTACGATATTGTTCTCATCGATCAGCGTGGAACGGGTCAATCGAACCCGCTTCATTGCGATCTGGTCGGTGACCGCACCCAAGCGCAGAGTTATCTTAATGAGATGTACCCGCCCGATGCTGTTGCGGCATGTCGTGCTGAACTTGAAAAACGAGCAGACTTGTCACAGTATACGACCACGCAGTTTATTGCAGACTTGGAAGCCGTTCGTCAGTGGCTGGGTTATGATAAGATTAACATCTACGCCATTTCTTACGGGACGCGAGCGGCCTATGCCTATATGCGTGACTACCCTGATCACGTGCGCTCTGCAATCTTGATGGGGACAATGCCGCTCGACGGCAAGATGCCCTTCTATCACGCGGTTGCGGCGCAGGCCGCACTTGACTCGCTCTTCGACGATTGCCAGGCCGACTCGCAATGTAACCTTCCATACCCGAACCTGCGAGAGCGCCTCGAAACGACGCTTGAGCATCTGCGCTCGACTGCGCAGAGGTTGCAGGCAACGCAACCCGGAACCACAAGACTCACCGAAGTAATTCTCACTGCACCCATCTTTGCGGAGAAGATTCGCAGCCTGCTATACACGTCAGAAGCGCGGGCTTACATTCCTTACTTGATTCGTGCTGCCTTCAACGGCGACTACACGCTCTTGCTCGAGGACATGATTCCTGCTGAACCGGATTCAATGCAGTGGTTTGCTGAGGGTCTTTATCTTTCGTTGACGTCAGCGGAGGATGTGCCCTTGATCGACACGACTGAAGCGCGACGTCGCAATGATTCGACGTTTTTCGGAAACTACCGCGTTGAGCAACAAGTACGTGCCGCTTCACTGTGGGCAAAAACTAAAGTGCCCGCTTCCTTCTACGAATTCAAGAGAATTGACACTCCGATCCTCTTCATCAGCGGAGGGCGCGACCCGGTGACGCCGCCATACCTGGCTGAACAGGTGGCGGAGCATTGCCCGAACAGCCGGCAGCTTGTGATCCCGCTAATGGCGCATTTGCCTTTTGGATTGGACGGCGCTGAATGCATTTACGAGATGATGATGAAATTCCTCGAGCGCGCCGACGCGAGTGACGTCGACACCTCGTGCACATCGATGCTACGTCAACCACCGTTCTATCCGGGAGACCATACAGAGAAACTTCAAGGTGAGTGATCGTAGCTTACAGCGTCCGCCGCACAATCGCCCGACTGGCGGATGGTCTCTTGACAACCTCATAGCCGGCCTGTTCAAAGGCGCTCAGTAATCCTGTGAAGGCAAAAACATCCGGCATTTCCCCCTTGCGCGGAATCACCGGGTAGCCCTCGACAATCTTTGCACCGTTCTTCTTTGCAAACTTGGCAGCAGCATCGAGCAGCGCAGTCGCGACACCCTGGCGTCGATACTCCTTGTCAACGAAGAGGCAGACGATCGACCAGACGGGCTGGTCGTCGATTGGTTTCAAAGTGCGAGAACGCTCGAGACCGGGAAATTCCTCGCGCGGTCCGACCGAGCACCAACCGATTGCGCGTTTGCCGTCGAAAGCCAGTATGCCGGGCATCGCGCCACAATCGACCAGCTTCTTGAGCGATTTCTTATTGCCGCTGCCTTTGCCCGCGTTCCATTCGGAGCGCTTCAACCGCCACCACATACACCAGCACCCGGCGCAAGCACCGCGCTCGCCGAACAACTCCACAAGTTGCGGCCAAGTGGATTTAGTGGCGGGAGCAAACCTCAACTTTGTCATACTATCTTAGTGCGATAGGGAAATTGGATTCCCGCCTGCGCGGGAATGACAACCTCATTTTTATCGAATGAATTCGATGTGCGCAATCACTTTAGCGATTTCATCAACTCTTGCACCGCTCGCACCAATTGCGGGTCGCGGCCAGCAATCAGGTCGTCCGGCAGGTTCTCAACAAAGATATCCGGCTGCCGCGGCACACGATCAGTGTCCTCCATCTCGACCGTGAACGCACCCATCGATGGTCGGCGAATCTGCGTGCCATCAATCAGATCAAATTGTGACGTTCCGATCACACCGCTGGCTGTAGGTGTCCCGATAATCGGCCCCAGCTTCAGCCGTCTGAAGCCTTCCGCGAATATCTCCGAGTTCGACGCACTATAATTGTCGATTAGTAACGCCATCGGCCGCTCCGCTGCCTTGAAGCGCAACTTGTTCTCCGACGTGATCCCGAAATCGCGGAAGCGACGCAGGATATAGGGGGTGCGGTCGAGCATGCCGAGCAAGTGTACCGAGATCCAACCACCGGAGTTGTCGCGGACATCAACCAACAAACCATCCTTGCCCTCGGCAAGCGAGACCAATTGTTCCTTGAACAGATCCAGCGATGGCTGATTCATTGCCCGAATGTTGAGATAGGCGACACGCCCGCCCGAAAGCGAGTCGACCAGGGCGCGACGGGTCTCAACCCAATCGAAGTAGCGCAGAGTCTCGAGTTCACTTGCCGTGATCGGTTTTACATCGACCGAACGCGGCTGCGCGGCCGGCGCATCCGCAACCGTCAAACGAACCCGTTTACCCACTTTTCCGGATAGCAGTCTCTCCAGACTCTGATCCCGTCCCAGCGTCGAATCGTCGCAGGCGAGGATATAGTTTCCAACCGCGAGCCCGGCCTTTACAGCTGGGGATTGCGGGTAGAGATACCGAACCCGCCACAAACCGTCGCGGTCGAGCACCGTCGGGTCAAACTCAATTCCCAACTCCCCGGTGCGAATTGCCTCGGCAGGTTTCTCGTCTCTGAGAATCAAGTCGAGATGCGAACCTCGCAATTCTCCCATGAGCTCCAACATAAGGTTCCGGAATTCTTCATCCGTTCGGACGTGTGCCAATGGTGCTTCGTATTTTTGCCGCACGGTCTTCCAATCAGTGCCGCGAAAAGTCGGGTCATAAAAATAATGATTGAGGAGTCGCCAGCCCTCCTGGAACTTCTGCTGAAATGTCGCGAGCTTGTCGATTTCAATGGTCGCTTTTACCGGGAGCGATTCGGATTTGCCGTCACCGGTATTGAGCGATCGAATCTTGCCGTCATCAAGGAAGTAAAGCTTCTTGCCGTCGCCGGAGATGGCCAGTTGTGACTTCGTCTTACCGGAAGACGTTAACTGCTTGAGCTCCGGATCGTCCTCGGTATTAATTGACCAGATCTCGGATTTACCCAGTAGCGATGCAACGAAGAAGAACTTCTTGCCATCGGAGCTCAGGACCGGCCAGGAGCTTGAGCCAGATAGGGCAAAGGCCCTGCGCCGACGCGATTCGATCCGATCGGGATCAATACGAACGGTCTTCGTAGTGTCTTTAATCGTCTTGGAGCTGTCCTTGCTCGCCTTGCCAAGAAACAAGCTGTCAAAGACCGACTCATCAAAAGTAGCTGGAGGCAGCTGCAGTTCGACCTTATTGGTATGGTCGGTGCCTTCTGCAACGGCGGTGTAGTACACCGACTTTCCGTCGGCGGCAAACTTGGGACGCATATTGAAACCCGAAGCCCGAGTCAGATTGTGCTTCTCGCCCGAAAGATTAACCGCCCAGATATCGGACTCGTAAGTCGGGCCGTTCATCGTGAATGCCAGCCAGCGTGAATCGGGCGACCAATCGTACTCCATCGTTGGTTCAATACCCAGGTCGTAGAACGTACCTTGTACCCATATTGTCTCTCTCTTGGTTGCCAACTCAAGGCGCACGATTTTGTCGAGTCCCCGATAGAAAGCGAGAAACTTGCCGTCAGGCGACGCTACCGGCTTCAATTCAGGTTCGTTCGATCGGGTCAATCGCTTCTCGGTTCCAGTCAGAGCATCGGCCTCGTAAATCTGATACTCGCCATCACGATCGGAACTAAAGAACAGCGTGCGCGAATCCTTTCCCCATGTGACATGTTCTTCACGCGCTGCAGTTCTCGTGATTTGTCGCGAGTCTTTCGGATCTTCCGTCGGAATCACAAAGACCTCGCCGTGAACGATGTAGGCCAGCTTCTTGCCATCAGGTGAGAGAGCCAGCCACTCGATTTTGCCGTCGAAAGTCACGCGCTCACTGAGGTTGGTCGAAACGTCGCTGGTAATCGAGATCGGAATCTGCTTGGTTTCGCCGGTCAACGGATTCAACGTCCAGAGGCGAAAATTCTGCTCAAAGACAAGAAGCGTTCCATCGGGCGAGCCATTCAACCACTGGACTCCATCGTCTGTGAAGCCGGTGATCCTCTCCGGCTCGCCTCCGATTAATGAGACTCGATGTACCTGCGCCCACGTGTCATCGTAGTTTGCCACGAAGTAGACCATCTCACGCGATTCATCGAGCACGGGCGAGATTTCATGCGTGGGATCGGTGGTCAACCGAAAAGTCGAAAACTCGGCGGTTGATCGGTCTTGCACATAGATATCAGAGTTACCGCCTGTCTTGAGATCGCGACGCCACCAGCGTACATACCCTGACCCGGTCGTGAACACGAGATAGCGGCCGCTGGGGCTGATCCGGCCGTCGTTTTCGCGCTCGGTGTAACCGCCAGTGAGTTTGATTGGCGCCCCGCCTGCTGCGGAGATCTTGAAGATGTCACCTTTGCCGTCGCGTTCGGAGTAGAACACGATGCTATCGCCGCCGGAAAACCAGCCCGTGCCGACGTCGTCACTTGTGTGAAAGGTGAGTTGCCGAGGTTCGCCTCCGATTGTCGGAATTACGAAGACGTCATAGTTGTTATGCCTCTGCGACGAGAACAGCAACCAGCGGCCATCCGGCGAAAACTGCGGTCGAATATCTTCGGCGTCGTGCACCGTTACGCGACGCGCCTCGCCGCCCGCAACCGGAGCCGTCCAGATATCACCCTGATAGGTGAACGCTACCGTCTTGCCGTCAGGCGACAGCGCCGGATAGCGGCAATAGAGTGATTCCGCGATCGTACTCGTAGCAGTTCCGGCGAAACTGACAAGGTTTAATGCGACGACAAGTATTGGGATGACTTTCATGGCTTCATGTTCCCGTGAGCGGTTGGCGATCAATCTGGACTTAAGACAGAATAAGCAGAATAACGGCTGAGCACAAGCGGAAGTGATGACACTGCGCCGGTCATAAAATGTGCGACCTTGGCAAGTATACTTCGTTGTTAATGCTGACGGCCACGCGCGGCCAGCACTGCAAGAGTGCCGTTGAGGATAAACACGTAGGCTGCAAAGGCGGTATTTTCAAAGCTGTGGGTCTGCACCGACAGCAGACTAATCCCAAAGCCGAAGGCGCTGATGGCATAGCCAAGCCAACTCTCGGAACGAGGATGGCCAAAGGACTTGATAAGTGTCGGTATCGCAGCCAGAATGTCAGCCAGCAGTGAGAAGAACAGCGCCAGATTTGGGTTGTCGGTAACAGCCCAGAGGATGATGCCGATGAAAGCCGCTGCCATCAGGTAGTAGTCGCGCGGAACGCTCTTCCAATAGGCCTTCTTGTTGAAAAATGATGCGGCGAAGATCAGGAATGGCATAAAGCCGGCAACAAACGACGTCCACGACAACTCCTCGATGCCTTGTGCCCTCTGCGCCACAAAGATTACCATCGGGAAGATTCCCCACAACAGCCACGTGACGCGATTGGGCTGGGCTCTACCCGCGATCGTATCGTACAGGTAGTAAAAGCCGCCGAAAGCGCCGATTACGGCGCCGGTGATGGCACAATTCTCTGGGAGCATCGTTGTCTCAGGGCTGGTCAGCCGAATACTTCAGCGCGGTAGCCTTCCCGTGGTGCAATCCTCTGATCTCAACATTCATGCTGTCGTCGGCACATAATCTATCGAAGCTCTTGCTTAGAGAGCGAAGTCCACCCTCCACTTCAGTTAGCGTCAGAATAGTGATGCTGGCTTTCTTAGCAAGAACTCATCATTCACGCCACGAATCTCCAAACGCTCCGGGTAAAGCAACGACCGTCAGATGTGTCCGAGAGATTGCGGCCTACGCGATTTCTGCGGACATTACACACGCTCGTTCCATAACAAAAAAACCCGGCTCGTGACCGAACCGGGTTTTAGTTTTCGCATTGAGTGCTTACTTGATCAGGGCTTTCATGGTCAGCTGCAGGCTGTTGGTCTCGACCTCGTCGATGCGCAGATCGAGAATCTTCTCATTGACCGTATCGCGGCGGACGACAATCGCCATCTCCAAACCATCGCGCACTTCGTAAGCCGCGCCAACAGTCAGGAAGCGCAGGTCGCCGTTATCGGCGTCCAGACCATCGGCGTTCTTATTCTTGTCCACCCATTCGTACTTGCCGAACAGCGAAACGCGTGAGAGCCACTTCTCGGAAGTCGCAACATAGAGACGGCCAAACAATGTATAGCCGTTGGCTTCGCTGACAAACTCATCATCTGTATTGTTGTTCCAGTTGGCGTCATCCTTGGCGATGAAATACTCACCGAAAGCTGTGAACCACTTGCGGTACTTCATTACGGCGGCAAACTGCATCCGGTCCATCATCGTGTTGTCCGAAAAACTGAGTCCGCCGGAGCCGTCGCTGACGTTCGGATAGCCCATGTAGTACTGGCCGAGAAAGGCTACTTCGCTCCAGTCCGGGCTCTTCGGGAACGGGTTGATCTTGGCGAACATGACGAAATCTTTGTACTTGTTCTCTTCGGTGCCGGTATAACCCGCGCCGTTCATGATCTGCAACGCAAGCACACCCCAGGCGCCCGGGCAATGGCCAACGATCGATCCGCCGAGGTCGGCGCGATTCAGATAGCCAAGCTTATGCAGGGAGACTTCATCGACAAAGCGCAGACCCCACAGTTTCTCGACAGTCTCCATCCAAAGCAGGTCGTGCATACCGAAGCGAAGATCGAGATAACCCAGGACATTGTTTGTCTGGATATAAGCGGTGCGAATCCGCGTGTCATAGCCGCTGTTGCCGGTCAAGGTCGAAGCGCCGCCACGCGCCGCTGATTCCAAAATGAAATGGGCTTCGTACTTCTCGTCAAACTTGTGGTCGACGATCAGCCAGCCGCGCTTCACATTGAAGTAGTTGAAATTCTTACCTTGTCCTTGTTCATTGAGATGAAGGAGCCAATGGGCATGAACCTCCCCACCGAACGTCGTCTCCCCCGCCAGAACCTGAGCACTACCGATGCCAAGAAGGATGGCCACCGCAAGCAGTCCCACGCAGATTCTTTTCATAGCTTCTCCTTGATTTGTCAAAAACAATCCCATTATCCACAGCTATCACCCGCTTTGCGCGGGTATGCGAGAAAACGCTCCGAAGACGTTTCACCGCTAAAATCTGAAGCGGCACTTTAATCAAATCGCCGGAGAGTGTCAACAGATATTTTCTCACCGAACAACGCTCGGAAGGGGCGAGTGCGATCGTAGTGCTGAAGGTCATCTTCTTAGCGGACAGAAACTTGTCAAGAGCCACTCGCCGGCAAAGAAGACTCTTTGGTGGTCATTTGCGGGTTGCTGCGACTCTTGCGGCGAGGTACTCCGCGATCAGTTTATGACCGGCCAACGTCGGATGACAATGATCGACGAAATACTCATTCTCTGGCAGGTTTCTGAAGAGCGAGTCGATGTCGACGAGGCTCAAGCCGTGCTCACTGCAAAACTCGCGGTAATTCTTGTTATAGGGCATTTTAATCCGGAGCGAGTAGTCATCAAGTTCCTTGGCGAGCCTCAGATGATATCGAGCTTCAATACTGTCGCTTCGTAGCAGGACAACGCCGAGATTGTAGTGTGCAATGGCGCTGAGTGAGTCGAGTCTAACAGCTTCCCTGAACTCGTGGACAGACGCGATCCCCTGTTGCCAACGCGCCACGCCCAGGTTATTCCATAAGCGGGCGCTGACTGAGTCCCGCTGAACTTGATCTGCAAGAACCGCCAGTGAAGCCGAGTCGACCGGCAGCCCCGACTGGCCCAACCGGTAAACCTGCTGTGTCCATTGATCGGTGCGCCCGGGAAGCAGAAGCGTGTCCAGACACAACGCCCATTCGTTGCCCAACTTCACCTGCATCTCTTCCGACATCACCAATCTCCCCTCGTCGTCTCTGCCGCGCGCGAAGATCTTGAACTGAATTCCCGGTGGCCAAAGATCCGGGGTTGCTGCGGTACAGACGATCAAGCCGGAGTTGTGCTGTTCACACCACTCGGAGATTCTCGCGAGGCTCTCGCGAGCCTCGACGACCGAGACTCGCGGCTTGAGCTGCGCTTTAGCAGTTGGCGCGTCTCGCAGGCCGAGGATGACCCCCCTGAGCAGTTGATAAGAATAAAGTTGACCAAGGAGGCGGTTGAGCCGGCCGCTGCGACGAGTATGCTCGAACAGCTCGTTATCGGAGAGATAGCCGTTGATCGAGGGATCGTTGTTGCCGAAATAGGTGATCACCAGATCCGGCTGGAGTTTGGCGCCAATGAGCTCAAGCTGCGTTTGGCACTGGCGGCTTGTATAGCCGGCGACCGCAGCGTTGATCACGCTGAATTTCCGACCAGGATTGCTCGAACGCAGCAATGCTTCGAGTTGTCGAACAAACGACTGCTCGCTGTTTGCCAAGCCCAGCCCCAGCGGTGTCGAATCGCCCAGGAAGAGAATCCGGAACTCATCGTCGGACCTGGGAGCAACTTCGGGACCCGCAAATCCGTCGGAATTAACCGTTATAAACGAACTGCGAAAGTGCGGTTTGAGCTTCCAGAAAAGATCGGGATCCGGTTCATGCATTCCCATGAAGTTGTTGAACAGGTGCATCTGCCAGAGGCGATACTCGAAATTGACGTTTTCGCGCCGACTGAGGTAGTCGACCGAGAAATTGACAAACAGCCGCAAGACACCTTCGATCAACAAAAAGAGAATCCCCACCGCCAGCGTCCCGAAGAGCCAATTGCGGCGTAGCGCAGCCGTCATGGTTAGTAGCTCTCCTCAAGCGAGATTTCGCCCGAACCAAGCGTCAGGGTCCGGCCTCCCGATTCAATGACCAACATTCCGTCCTGAGTAATATCGAGTGCCTTGCCGTGCCGAACTTGTCCGTCCAGCCGAAACGTCACTTCGCGGTCAATCACTGACGAAATTGCGCGAATCGATTTGATTGCCCCGCTCAGGCCGTCTTTGAGGAATTTGAAGTAGTGTCGCTCGAATCGTTCCAGGACGGCGCGCAATAGCTCGACCCGTCCAACGGTAGTGCCGGCGGCGATCTTGAGCGATGTCGCCTTCCGTCGCAAGTCTTCGGGGAAGTCCTTGGGATCGTGATTTACATTGATGCCGATGCCGACGATGATGTAGCGCACTCGATCCAATTCCGCAGCGAGTTCGGTGAGCACCCCGCAGACCTTGCGATCGTGGCACAACACATCGTTGGGCCATTTGATCATGGCGGGCAGACGCAGCCGGGCTTTGATCGCCTCGGCCACGCTCAAGGCAGCGATCAACGAGATTCCCGGCGCTTGAACGGGTGCGATGGGCGGCCTCAGGATAATCGAGAAATATAGCCCGCGCCGCGCGGGCGAGTACCAGCTCCGCCCGAGTCTGCCTTTTCCGGCCGTTTGTCGCTCGGCAATGATCAAGGTTCCCTCAGCTTCGCCTTTCTCGGCGCACTTGTGTGCCAGCACGTTCGTCGAGGCCACGCGATCAAGGCTGTAGATATTCCCAGCAAACGTTTCCGTGGATAACTCGAATTCGATTTCGTGGGGGAACAGCACGTCGGGCGAAGCCACGTATCTGATGCCGTCTTTCTTGTCTCTTTCCAGCTTGTAGCCCCAGTTCTCGAGCTCTCGGATCGCGCGGTTAACGCGCTGAATCGGCAGATTGAAACGCTCCGCCAGTATACGCGCCGCAAAGAACGAACGCGGATGTTCGCGCAATTCTTTCAGAATGTCGATCTGAAGCTGGGTGATGTCTTCGCTCATCAACGGAAGTATAATCATTCCGCTGCGAGAGTAAAAGTGCCGGCTGCGGCTACTGCCGGAAGCTACACCTTGAGAAAACTCGCCAGTTCGCGGCGGAAGATCTCCGGTTTCTCCAGGTGGATCATGTGCGAGCAGTCAGGAATCTCGAATAAAGTGCCGTTGCTCAGGCGGGCATTGATGAGTTTAGCCAGAGGCAGGAAGTCGAGGTCTTCGCGGCCGCAGAGCAAGAGCACAGGCATCGAGAGGTTGTCGAGCAACTTCATGTCGCTTTCGTCGATATAGCGCCCCGCCTGGAGATCAAGCCAGACCTTTCCGGGGAAATCGGACAGCGTCTCGCGAAAGACCTCCCACTCCGGCGAATCGCGCTTCACCTTGGCAAACAAACGAAACTGCTCCCACTGGATGCGTGCCTGGTCGACATCAATCTGGCGCGCCGTGCGGTAGACATTCGGCCAGTCGGTGTAGTCCTTGTAGC
The DNA here is from genome assembly GCA_964584025.1 of uncultured Ignavibacteria bacterium. GTDB lineage: Bacteria > Zixibacteria > MSB-5A5 > CAIYYT01 > CAIYYT01 > JADJGC01. The sequence goes on along the minus strand of CAZOYE010000013.1, from coordinate 82,522 downwards.
CCACGACATGCGGCGCCGCCAAGACCAGCGACTTGACCTTCTCCGGCGCTTCGATCGCGTACTTGACGGCGATGGCCCCGCCCAGCGAATGCGCCACGATCGTAGCCTTGGTAAATCCGAGATCGCTTAGCAACAATTTCAAGTCGTTGACATGATCGCGGTAAGAATAGCCGGTATCGGGGGCGAAACTCTGGCCGTGTCCGCGCAGATCATAAGTGACCACGGTGTACTTCTTTGCCAGTGTCATTGGCAGGTCCATCCAGTAGCGGCTATCGGTGGCGATTCCGTGGATGAACACGAGCGGCTCGCCTTGTCCTGCGGTATCGTAGTAGATCTTCCAGCTGTCGGTTTCGAGAAACGGCATGCAACTATCCTTTGCGAACGACGCGGCGTTCCAGGTGCCCGCCGATGCGGGCGAGGATTTCGTAACTAATGGTGTTGGTCAAGGCGGCAAGATCTTCGGCTCGCAGAATTTCTTGTTCCGAGCGACCGATCAGGACGACCTCGGTCTCCAGTGTAACACCGGGAATATCGGTGACGTCGACCATGAACATGTCCATGCAAATTCTTCCGCGAATCGGCGCCCGCATACCTTTGATCAGGACATATCCGATATTGGAAAGTCCGCGGTCGTAACCGTCATAATAGCCAATCGGAAGTACGGCGATCTTCAGATCAGAGGTGGCACGATAGGTTGTGCCGTAGCCAATATATTCTCCCTTGCGAACCTGCTTGATTTGCCCAACCACCGTTTTCCAGCTCAACACCGGCTTGAGTAGGTTGTTTTCGCCGCCCTTCAGCCTGTAGGAAAGGTAGGTCTCTTTCGACGGCCAGAGTCCGTAGAGCGCAATACCGACCCGGGCAAGATTGAAATGTGTGTGCGGAAACAGCAACGAAGCGGCTGACGATGCCGTGTGATAGTGTTCGGGCGTCAACTCGGCTGCTTCCACCGTACTCTTCATTTCTGCGAAACGCTTAAGTTGCGAATCGGCATACGAGTGGTCAGTCGTGTCTTCGATATTCGCAAAGTGCATGGAAAGACCGGACAGCTTCAGATTCCCCGAGGTGCGAAAACGGTCCAAGAACATCGGTAACTCGGTTCTCGTGACGCCTTGCCGGTTGGTACCCGTTTCCAGTTTCAAGTGGCAATTCGCAGGGTGCTCCCGGGAGGCGATTTCTTTCAAGCGATCAAGAGTTTCCAGATTGCAGGTCACAAAATCAAAGCCTGCTTCGACTGCGATAGCGAGATCGTCCAGGGGAATATACCCGAGGATGAGAAGATTCGACTGGATGCCGCCGGCCCGCAGGAGCAATGCTTCTTCAAGATTGTGCACGGCAATGAATCTGAAACGCAGGGGGTCAAGCAATCTCGCGATCTCGAGGTAGCCATGCCCATAGGCGTTGGCTTTCACTACCGGCACGAGGTTGCAGCCGCGAGCCAGATTGGTCTGGATAGCCTTGATATTGTGCTCGAGCGCTGCGGCGTCGATTTCGATCCAACTGAGTGCGGACGCTTTCATCGCTGTTCATGGTAGGCGCACCAGCGGTGGTAGTCAACAATAAAGCCGCGGCATCTTCCCGCAAGCATGCTTGTGCTCTTTTGGTTGACACGAATTGAGCATCGCAGTAAGCTCCCTCCGTGGATCTCAGTGCCGAATATCTCATCGATATCGTCGACCGGGCGCTGACCGAGGACATCGATACCGGCGATGTGACAACCAGTGCCGTCGTGGAGAACGAAGCGCGCGGAACCGCCGTGATCGTCGCCAAGGACTTTGGCGTACTGTCCGGCCTTGACCTGGCTGCCCTTGTCTTCTATCAGCTCGATCACGAGTCCGAGTTTACCACTTCCCTGCGGGAGGGCTCGCGCGTGGTCAAGGGAGATAAGTTGGTGGAAGTCCACGCGCGCCAGGCGGCGCTCCTGAGCGGAGAACGCACTGCGCTCAACTTTCTTATGCACCTGTCGGGCATTGCCACTCTCACCGCCAGATTTGCGGCTGAAATCAGCCACACTCCCTGCAAGATTATCGATACTCGCAAAACCTTACCAGGGTTGCGGTTGCTCGAGAAGCGTGCTGTTACCGCCGGCGGCGGCAGGAATCATCGGATAGGTCTGTTCGACATGATCTTGATTAAGGACAATCACATTGCCGCCGCCGGATCGATTTCGAGCGCCGTCGCCCGTGCGCAGGAGCTGAATCGTAAGTCCGTCGATGCGCGACTCGCCGTTGAGGTCGAAACGCAGAATCTCGATCAGGTCCGCGAGGCCGTTAAATTGCCGATCGATCGTATCATGCTCGACAATTTCACGCCCGAACTGGCCGCTGAAGCCGTCACGATCATTCGCGAGCAGAATCCCGACCTTGAAATTGAGGCCTCTGGCAACATGTCGCTCGAAACGGTCCGCGCTTATGCCGAAACCGGCGTCGACTTTATCTCGGTCGGCCGCATCACTCATTCAGCACCCTGGCTCGACTTGTCGATGGAATTCCTGCAGTAGCTTGGCGCGGCACTCACAATATTCCGCGCTTTTCCTACACGTTCACGCCCGAACTTCATCCTTAAAGCTGCGTATCACATTCTGTTAACCGCAAGCGAAAGGCACATCGCAGCATGATCGCTCAAACATCCTGGACTGAGCGCATATTTCGTTTCGAGTTTCCGGTCGGTTACTTCCCGGTCTTTCTCGAACGGTTGCGCGGAACGGCACCACGTCTCGAAGAGATGACCCGCGGGCTCGCACCCCACGTGTTGTCGAATCGTTGGGAAGGCAAATGGTCGATCCTCGAGCAGATCGGCCATCTGAGCGATCTCGAAGACGTGCACGACAGCCGAATTGATGATTTCCTGGAAAACAAACCGATCCTGCGCGCTGCCGACATGCAAAACAAGGCAACTGAATCGGCCAATCACAATGCTCGGAGCCTTAACCAGATTCTGCTTAGCTTCCGGAGCCGGCGCGATGATTTTGTATCGCGGCTGGCTGGAGTCGAAGAGAGTGTCGTGGTCCGGAGCGCACTCCACCCGCGACTCAAACAACCGATGCGCTTGGTCGATATGGTCTTCTTCGTCGCCGAACACGATGACCACCACATCGCGCGGATTCGTGAGTTAATCATTCGTCAATCACAAGCAACATAAACAAGCTGCCGGCAGATTAGCAAAGCCGGCCGGGAGGGAACGATGATCAACGGAGGAAACATCACGGTCTTTGTCTCCAATATGGACAATGCCGTTCGATTTTATGTCGATTCGCTCGGCTGCACTCTCGACTACCGAGCCGGAGACGAGTGGGCACAGGTCGATGCCGGCGCCGGTCTCAAGATCGGATTACATCCCCATGACGGCGGTTCGCCAAAGCCGGGGGCAAACGGAACGCTGCAGATTGGATTCAATGTCTCCCAGTCAATTGAGGCCGTGGTCGAAGGGCTGAAGCAGCGGGGCGTGATTTTCGAAGGCGGCATTCACGAGGACAAGGCGGTGCGACTCGCCTTTTTTCGCGATCCGGACGGGCATATTCACTATTTGTGCGAGGTGAAGTGATAGCCGGCAGAATCCAAATCAGAGCTTGCGCGCGACCATATCGATGACCCCGTGCCAGTGGGCTGGTCCGTGCGAAGTATCGTAGTAGTCATACTCGGCGTAGTTGATCACTCTCAGCTGCGCCGTGCTGCAGATTTCGATCAACTCGCCATAGCCGAAGAGCGAGTAGGTTTTCCCGTTTGCATCGAGAAACTCGCCCGGCTGGACTTCCTGGGATGTCGCTTTGCGCGCCTTGTAATGGGGATCGTCAATCGAAAAAGTCTGGCAAATAAACAACCCTCCTCGCTTCAAGCCGGAGCTAATCGAAGCTACCAGGAGGGCCGTGTCGGTTTTCTTGAAGAATTGAAAGAGGTTCATGGCGCAGATCAAGGAATAACGGTTCTTCGCGATCTTGAAGGATCGAGCGTCAACTGCGACAGCAGTCACCGCAAGTTTATGACGTGCTGCAAGCTGAAGGCACTTCTCTACTCCAGATCGAGCAGCTTCCACGCCGGTTACATCGAATCCTTGGCGAGCCAGATAGAGAGCGTCGCGTCCCTCTCCCATGCCAAGATCGAGCGCGCGGCCGGGAGGTGCCAACTCCGCGAAGCGTTTTACCAACGTTGATGGGGATGTCCCCCAATACAGCTTTGAATCGCGATAGAGTTCATCGTAGTTTTTCATCTGCCGTGATAATACCGAATCGACCTTTCGAAAGCAATCACGCGATCTGTTCGACTGCCGGAGAAGTACTTGAAAGATAAAAGTTGGCGTTAGAATGCCGAAACTTAAGGACGGGCGCGCGAGCGTAACGAGCAGGCGCGTATGCAGATCTATTACTGTGATTGCGCTTTCTCTTGGTATCGTGCAATCGTAAGATAGAAGCGGGGCCAGGGTAGACGGATGCTGATTTGGCAACAGGGAAGTTTCTGAGGTAACGGACAGGATAGCCGTGCTCATGCGCAAGCGGATTCTCTTTCACTTTCACACCCATCATTCGGTCGATTCCAATCTTCGACCAGAGCAGGTCGTGGAGTTTGCCCTCGCGAATGAGATTCGCGTTCTGGCGCCAACGGATCACAACACGATCCGCGGCGCGCGCGAGATTCGTGAACTGGCACGTTCGCATAAAATCGAAACGATTATCGGTGCGGAATTCTCCACCGATCACGGCGATATCATTGGTTTGTTTATTGAAGAAGATCTATTCACACGCGACGCCCACGAAGTCATACAGGAGATTCACCAGCAAAACGGTATCGTCGTCTTGCCGCATCCTTATCGCCATCATCATCTTACCGACCAGATTCTTCACGGTGTCGATGGCATTGAAGTCTTCAATGCCCGCTTGAGCGAACAACTGAACCGCCTGGCTGGTGAACTGGCAGCCGAATTGAAGAAGCCGCTTTTCTATGGGGCGGACGCACACCTGCCACCGGAACTGGGACTTGTGGTCGCCGAAATCGAACAACGCAAGGGCGAGTCGCTCAAGGAGGCGGTAAAACGCGGCTTTCATCCGGTTCAGCTCAATCAGACACAACCGGCATTGGTGTATCGCAGCCAGATGATTGCCTCAGCCCGCCGCCGGACACCGGGACGCTACCTCAAATCGTTGTCGAAAATGCTCGTGTGCCGGCTCAAGAATAAGCGGTTGTGAAAGATCCTGACGAACATCCGCTAAACTTTTTCGTTGACTTGCCGTATCAGAGGGCATAGCATGGAGTCTCAGACGGCTGAAGACCAGCCCAGCGGAAAGGAGATGCATGATGACAAAGATTGCCGGAGAGGAGAAAGATCGGGGTTAATTCACTCACCTAAGTGCGCTGCCACAGCGCCATGGTCGTCATGCGTTTTGTAGCCGCAGACATTTAGGTGTCTGCGATTTTTTTTGTTGGTTAAGGAGTATTTCAGCCATGTCAGGCGGATTAACGAAGAAGCAAATTCAAGGCATTAAGAAGAAATTAGGCCGCGATTATCTCGCGGAAAAAGAACGCCGCAAGCAATTACGGCGCGAGAAAGCCAGTCGTCCCAAGGGCGAGAAGCACAAGTCGCGCCAGCAGGTGATCGAAGAACTCGTCGAGACGGAGTTCGAACTGGAAGGGGGACAGGATGATGAATTGCAGTAGCACTCAGACATCGACTAAAGGCGGCGTGTCCAGGAACACGCCGCGTCTCTGTCCGAGGCGGCGCTCGACTCCGGGGAACGGAGTGCGCTCGTGACCGGGCGGGTGATTCGCTCGCACGGACGCATGTTCATCGTGCTCGCTGAAGGGATTGAATACGCCTGCGAAGTCCTGACCCGGGTCAAACAAGGGAAAAACGAAACGCCGGTCGCGGTGGGCGATGTCGTCGACTTCAGCTTTGTCGGGGCCGGCCCGGGCGCCATTGAGTTTGTCCACGAACGGCGCACGAAGTTCTCGCGGCCGCGTGTCGGACTCGAGATGACGGAACAGGTGATCGTCAGCAATGTCGATCAAATGGTCATCGTCGTCAGTGCCGCCCAGCCGGCATTCAAGCAACACTTGATCGATCGTTTTACGGTAGCCGCTTTCAAAGGCGGTTTGCAACCTCTGGTTGTTATCAACAAGATTGATCTGCAACACAAAGTCGATCTGGATCGTATCAAAACCATTTACAGTTCGCTGACGATCAATGTCGTTGCGACTTCGTGCGTAAACAACGCCGGTGCGGAAGAGCTTCGAACCTTGTTAAGTGGCCATGAATCGATATTCGTCGGGCATTCCGGGACCGGCAAATCGTCGCTGCTCAACATGATCCAACCGGGATTGAAGATTCGCACGGGCGAAGTATCGCGCGCGACCAACAAGGGCACGCACACGACGACGACGGTTGAGCTCTATGCTCTTCAGGAAGGCGGATTCGTCGCCGATACGCCGGGACTCAAGATTCTTGGAATCTGGGACATCGGCCGCGAAGAACTCCAGGACCATTTTCCGGAATTTGAGGCCTTTCGCGGCCATTGTCGCTTTCGACGCTGTTCGCATCTTCACGAGCCAGAATGCGCTGTACAACAGGAAGTTATCAAAGGTCACATTTTTCAGGAGCGTTACGACAGCTATCGTCAAATCTATGACTCTCTGAAATCGTGAAGATTCTATTGGTTCAAGCGATTAACATAAAAGCAGATATGGCATTCGCGAACTTTTCTAAAGTTTTTGTTGATTGAATTTCCGCGGCGAGTGAAATATAGCGCAGTCTGCCGAACGCAGACGATGCTTTTGGTTCTATTGCGGAGGAAAGTGACAATTCTAAGACCGTCCAGCCATTTGCGGCTGATTCCGGCGTTTTGCTCAAATTCGCCGGGCTTGCCTTGCCATCGATCTCTTCCCCAAAGGGCTGCCGGTATTCCGGTTTCGACATCACCGCGTCGTGCACCTGCGGTTTCAGATCGCAGCACGTGGATGTTCGGATTTGTAGCAAAGTTGTTTCGGAGCGGGAAAAATCTCTCGCGCGGCTGTAAAATTCTGAAACAGCTTGCCGATAGAACCAAGGTCAAAACGCAAGTCGCTGACGAGAGAGCAAACTGTGATTCTCGGCGCGATTTTGCAGCGCATCAAACTCTGGTAACTAGAAGTGAAGCAAAGTTTTTTCTTGACACTCCCGGCCAAAGCCAGTACGTTGACCGGAAATTTTTCGGCGCGCCAAGTGAACGTTCAAAATTTCACTTGCTCGCACCCAGCGATTTGCTTAATTGCCGGACTTACTCGGGCGGGGGACTTTTTTCCTCGTCCACTCGGATTTTCGCGCGGTTGAGAAAGGCAGAAAGCCGTAAGCAAGGTCTAGAGCGTCAATCAAAACAGCAAACCAAAGCCTCAGGGAAGAAGAGAGCGTTGGGATTTTTTCTTTTCCCGGCTGACATGGAAGAAGGCAGTTTCAAGATGAATAGGATACAGGTCAATGAGGGCGGAAAGGGGGATGGTCATATTGCATGATCAGCTAATGGTGGAATTAAGAAGAATTGCAATAAACTGTGGTTTTTTAAGAGTAAGGAGTCTGTTCATGGAAGATCTGAGCCGTTGTGGTGAGGATTGGAAAGGAGGGTATTGAAGCTGATGCGATTCAATGCCGAAATCGATGTGAAACGAAGAATGGATAAACAACGAGTAGCAAAGGATTGTCGAATGAGATCTGTTCGAAATCTGTTTGTGCTGGCAGTTGTTCTGACCCTGGCGTTGTCAATGGCCGCGACCTCGGCCTTCGCGCAGACCTTCGATATCGAAGATGCCGCGAGCGTCACCGTCGGCTCCGCCTCAAACAACGTAACCCTGCTCAGGGGTACGCTTGAAGCGGGCGGCGGCCATCTCAACGGCAATGACACGCTCGTCGCCATCCGGCTGAAGAGCTGTATCGAGTCAGAATTTGCTGTCAACAGCCTCTCCGTCGTCAAGAAGACGGGAGCCACTGAGACCCCGGTTACAACCGTGGCGATCTCCAGCTCGTTCGAGGAAGATAGCCTGCTGTACATCACCGGGCTGTTGATTCCTGTCGCTGCTGGGGATTCACTTATCTTCAAAGTCAATGTCAATACCAGTGCTGCGCAAGCGAATGCTGCTGACTATCACGGCACTGGACTTGAGCTGTCCATCTTGCCCGACGGTATCGACCTGCGGGACGAGGGCGGTCTTTTCAGTGTAGCCAACACTTACAGTGACGGTACCCCTGGCGATGCCGGTTACGGACATAATCCGGGGTTTGATGGTTTGGACTGCACCGGCCCCTACACGGGCATTTTTGATCTGCAAGTCGACTTCAATTTCACCGTTACGCATCTCGACACCTACGATTGCGGTCCTGAAGTTTTCAACATCGGCGATTTCGTCGTGTTGAGAGTATTCGGCCCGGGTGAACAGGTCGATACCAACAGCGTTCGGGTTGACCTGAGCGCGTTTGGACTGTCGAACAGCCACCCGCTTCCGTACGTCGCCGCCACGTTTGACTGGCGCGATACGGTCGAGATTACGTCTGGTGCGATCGATGTCGTGCCTCCGTTTGGAATCATCGCCTCAATGAGCGATATCTACACCAACTCCGATCAGGACACCGTTGTTTTCAATTCCACTGGAATTGACAACGTTAATCCGGTGATCGATTCGACCAAGTTCCTGATCTGGCAGAATAACGTCGGACCGGCCGACAATGCGGCCGTCGGAGATTTCCTGGTGCTTTGGGTCTACACCTCGAGCAGCGGATTCTTCGAAGTCGCCGATGTCGTCACCGACATTTCGCGCTTTGTTCCGGGCTTGACCGGCGAAGCGTTGACTGAAGTCACGACTGGTGCCGGCGTCTGGCGTCTGACTTTCGAATTGACTGACGCCATGGCCAAGGATTTGGAAGAGGGTGCTGATACCGCGAAGGTGGGTATCGTCTACGTCACCGACAATGCGTGCAACACGATTGTCGATACGGTCGACTTCCTGCCGGCCCTCGACCTTGAGCTCCCGGCTTTTGCCGCGACCGAGTACATCACGTTGGATGACGCCGATAACACCGGCTGCACCAACCTGGGTGACGAAGTTCGCGTCGAAGCCGACGTCACCGGCAACGATGACGTTACCTCGGTCTGGGCGAACTTCTTCGAAGCCGGTCTCGGCGGCACGGCCCTCCAGGCCCTGACCGACGGCGGCTCAGACATTTGGGCTCTCGATTGGACCATCGGCACCGCTGATGATCCAGGTGACGATCCGCCGAGCTTGCAGGCGAAAGACGCCAACAGCTCGCCGGTGGATGCGGTCTATAGAGTCTGGGTGTACATTCAGGACGATGCCGGAAACGTGGACAGTGTCCAAACCGATCTGCTCCTGAATACCGCCGGCACGGCGTACGTTCCGCTCGATTCGCGTCGTCCGACGCCGATCGTGCAGGACGACGTTGAAGTCATCCTGATGCCTGGTGGTGAATTGGCTCTCCGCTGGCCGAGAAGCGAACCGTCGCAAGCCGGCGATGCCAATACCTTCTACATCTATGTAGATTCGACCGGTGGTGATATCGATTACGACAACGTCTTCGGCACCACGTTCAATAACGAGTTCGGCGACCCGACCTACAACTACTGGTACTCGGGCCCGCTGACCCACGGAACGACTTATCGTTTCTCAATTCGGACTCGCGACGACTGCGGCAACTTCGAGTTCAACCAGTCGATCTACGAAGGTATTCCGGATGCTCAAGCCCCGACGGCCTGTGTGGTCTTCCCGGTGAGCGGCGGAAACTACGGTCCGAATAACGTCCTGACCATCACGGCGGTCTCTCCTGATGCCGACATCGATGCGGCTTATGCCGTCTATCGTTTGATCGACCAGGGTGACGGCAATCCGGGCCCGTGGTACAATTATCCGATTTCGGATGACATGACCCAGGATGGCCAGACCTTCCAGTACACGATCAATCTGGGTACCGATCCGAACACGGAAGGCACCTACGAGCTTCTCATCATCGGCGTCGATGAGATCGGCAACGAACTTAGCCTTGACGATGCGGAAGAAGCTTGCGGTTACTTCCAGTTCACCTGGAACCCGATTGCTCTGGTTTGCGACGTGCTGACGATCAATGACGCGTTCGCTCCGCAGACGCCGTGTGGCTTCAACGTCACCCGCGATGATCTGAACGAAGCGGTTGTGTCGATCGTCGATCCGGATGCCGGCGACTTCTATACCGTCGACGTCTGGGTGCAGTACGACAATATCAGAACGCGCATCGACTACGTCGAGAGCACGTCTCTGCCGTACACCTTCAACTTCTCGGCCCAGGATTGGCCGAGCACTGTTGGCGGTGCTCTTCCCAACGTCATGTATGTCGGGATCATCGACGAGCGCAGTGGTAATAGCTGCGAGACCCAGGTCCAGCTTTGCGTGCCGGATCTGATTGCTCCGCAGGCTTATATCTCTGAGCCGGATGCCTATCAGTGCATCCCGATCGTCCGCCCGGCCGGCGATCCGGTCGAAATCGAAGTTGCGATCGACCCGAACGCTTACGATGGCGAAGATGCCGTTCGTGCGGAAGTGTTCTACTCGCTCGACGGTACGCTTCCCGGTACGAAGATCGGTGAAAACGTCTTCGGCGGATACGACTACACAGTCATTGAATGGGACAACTCGGATATGACCGAAGGTTATGTCTGGTTGTATGCTATCGTTTGGGATGGTGTCAACAACTCATACACGACCCCGTTTGTCCGTGTATGCCTCGACGGCACCGCGCCGCAGATGACTCTGAGCATCAAAGATCAGACCATCTACGGTTGCAATGGTGAAGAAGTGAAGTGGCGCGTCGGCAGCAACCGCGAAACGGTTGACCTCGTCGCGGAACTTGTCAACCTTGACGGCATCGATATCACCGATGTCATCTTCTTCTACCAGCCGGCCAACGATCCGGAAGTGGTCGATATTCGCTACTTCTGGAACTGGATTGGCAGAGGCAACCCGGCCAACAACAATTCGATCTGGACTCGTACGTGGGAAATCGGCGACCTCGATTGCGGTTACGACTACCGTATCCGCGTCGCGGTGCGCGATGCCGCCGGCAATACCATGCTCGACATGGACGGCGACGGCTACTTCGATGATTACACGTTCGACGACGCCATGGATATGGGCGCCGGCATGATCATGTTCAAGGATTGTGGCGCGCCGGATCCGGCCATCAGCTTGTTCGAGACCACCGGTGAAGAAACCCGCAGCTGGACCAACCCGTCCGGCAACCTGGGTGGCGCCGGTGACGTGTTCGCCAAGATGGGTGAAACGATCCGTGTCCAGACCATCGTCCAGCCTGAAGACGACACCTGCGAAGTCTTCAAGGTCGACTACTATCTTTGTGGCGAGTACGTCGGAACAAGCACCGACAACGCCAACTGGTGGCAGTTCTCCTTTGATCCGTTCGCTCTTGGCGTCCTGAGCGCTGAAGATGTGGCGGATGACTATTACGATTGCGAGCTTGAAGCCCGCATGTACGACCGCCTCGGTCAGTGGTCTTCGGACTATATCGATGTTTACTTCCTCGACACGACCCCGGCCAACATCCTGATCACCGATCCGGGTGCCGGCAGCTACATCTGTGGCGAGGTTGAACTTAATCTCGGCATCTTCAACGGTCACGACCTCAAGAAGGTGACCTGGTACTACTGGCCGGCGGCCGGCGGTCCGAAGGTGAAGATTGCTGAAGTCTACGCCGACTATGAAGAATTGCTTTCCGCTCCGCAATGGGGTGCGACCTGGAATATCGCGCTGAACAACCCGCCGAATGGTGACTACTATATCGGCGCTGAGCTGTGCGATATCGCCGACAACCTGACCGATCCGGAAGTCGGTGCAATTCTTGTGCACGTCAACTGCAATATCCCGTCCGTCGCGATCTCGGAGCCGGCCAATGGCGGCTTCTTCTGCGGCGGCGAGTACTTCTGCGCCAACGTGAATCTGAACAACGGCGCGCCGATCGAATACGTCACCTTCCAGTACAAGCCGTTCTGGGACGATGACTGGACAAACTTCGATCAGTCGCCCGATAATGAATTCCCGTGGTGCATGACGCTTGATGACGAAGAGGATGACATCGATAACGAAGGGTTCTATCAGTTCCGCGCTGTCGTGTACAACGAAGCTGGAATGATGAGCTACTCCGAGCCGATCCAGTTGTTCTTTGACAACACGGCTCCGCTGGCGCGCCCGATCTGGGTGACCGACGGTATCGATACCTTCGACGTCGAGAACGAAAACGATCCGACCCCGACGTTTAAGGTTGGCACCAAGAAGCTGACCTTCCGCTTCCGCGCGCTGGACAACCAGTCCGAGTGGGGTCCGTCGCCGATTTATAACTCCGGCATGGGCGAAATCTGTGCCAACAACGTTTGTGTCCCGATTGAAACCGATGCCGAAGGCTACTTCAACGTCGAATGGGATATGAGCGGCGAAGAACCTGGTTCGTCGTACTGGGGCGCGTCGATTACCGACGCTGTCGGCTGTAACTCGGCTTTCGTAAGCATTCCGATCACGCTCTACGCCGGCGATCCGACACTGGCCCTCGTGGCTGGTTGCTGGAACGGCAAGCTGTTCGGTATTGCCGAATATGGCGCCTCGTCGATCTTCCAGTACCGTCAAGGTGGCGGCAACTGGATTCAGATCAGCTCGAACAACTACGAGGATGGCGAGTGGCTGCTGAACGACGACTGGAGCTACACTCCGCAGCAGTGGTCAGTCCATTACACCGATTGGGTACCGGCAAACGGCACCTATGAAGTGCGCTTGCTGTCAAATAACGGCTACGGCTACGATGAGTCGCTGTCGCCGATCGTGACGATCAGTGTGACTGACGACGGTTGCGAAGTGACCGGCGCTCCGGGCGACTTTGGTCCGGGGACAATCGAGCGCAATCTTGAAAACGACTGCGACAATCTCGAAGGCTTGGCCCAGATCAATTCAGATTATGGCATGCCGTACGGTGTCGCGGTTTCCTACAATGTTGCGACCGAAGACTGGGAATTCGATATCATCGCCTTCACGGCGCTGAACCAGCAGGGTGGAATTGACCGCTATTCAGGTGCGTTCTACTTTGATGCTCTGGTTGGTGACGGTTTCGGCAACGGTCGGACGTACTTCGTGGATTACGAAGGTACGACCGGCTGGTCTGAACACGCCGACTACAACACCTTCTGGGTCACCCGTGACTATGGCACTGGCGGACCGGTCACCTTCATGGATGTCACTGTTGATATCCCGGCTGAGTGGACGGACAACACTGGTCACGATGCCAGCGCATTGGCGATCTGGAAGTCGAAACTCGCTCGTCCGAGCGTCTGGCAGGATTGGCTGCTGACCCCGTTGGGCGACAACAACGGCATGATGACGTACATTACTGATCCGTCCTGCAATGACGTTTGCGGCGACGATGAGCAGTATGCCATCGTGACCATGCAGTACGACAACACCGACAACACTCCGACTGAATCGCTCTTGGTGGCTTGGTGGGATGGTGAAGGTGTCTGGTGGACTGATAACGTCTTCTTCCCGTCAACCGTACGTGGCTTCTACGAAGAGAACGGCCAGAACTGGGTACAGTTCGCTGTTACTTGCTTCGGCTACGATGGTGATGGCAGCTCCGATGCCTGGTACTCGGTCGTTAAGCGCACTCAGTACGACGGTCAGGGCCTTGTGAGCCGGATGCAGATGGTACCGTACTGTGATCCGTACACCAACGGATACCCGGATATCTGGTACCAGTTTACCGAGCCGTTCCAGTATCAGATTGACTGGAACACGCTGGAAGTCTATCTCGACGGTGTCCGCATCTTCGCGCGCGGCTACCAGACCGGTATCGCCCAGCCGAAGGCGGGTGAAGTCGCGACGACGGCTCTCGACGAAGGTTCGCCGCAATGGTCGTTCTTCGTTGATCAAGTCTCGGCTCAGCTTCACATCAGCCGCAACTACTACGGCGACTATGAAGGACCGGATTCGGGTGATTACGATGATGAGTCCTACTACCCGCCGATTCCGTGCGGTGATCATCAGCTGTACATTCGCGTCGAAGACGAACAGGCGCGTCCGCAATTCATCCGTGACAACTTCACGGTTGACTGCACCGCTCCTGACGTCGACTTCGCCAACGGCTTCGTGACCGCCAATCCGACAATCACCTTCACGATCGACGATGAAGGTTCGGGAGTCGATTGGAACGAAGTATTCGTGGACGTCTATTTCGTGACCAAGATGGATACCACAGATGGCGGTCCGGACGGTTCGAACCCGAAGGAACGCATGGCGTACATTCAGACCTTCTTCCCGGCCCAAATCCAGGATTACCTGCAGGAGGACGGCAGAACGGTCATCATTCCGACGACTTACGATCTCGACGACGAGCGCGGCTTGTACGTCGTGGTCTTCGACGGAACCTATAAGAACGACTTCACCTACGACGAGGATTATTACTACTACTGCTACTATGGCAACTGTGGTGATCCGTCATCGTGGAGTAACTTCGACTTCTACTACGGCAGCTCTGATGGCGTCGAGGATTGCGTTGGTAACAACACGAATCCGCACGTCCAGTTCTTTGTCGTTGACCGTGAAGGCGCTGTGATCACCCTCCAGGGTGACGCCGATGCCTGCCCGCTGGTCTTCCAGATCGCGGACGACGGTTCCGGTATTGACGAAGTCGAGATTTTTGAAGGCGGTTCGGCTCTCGGCAGCAGCGAAGGTTCTGCCGGCGACGTCGACGAAGCGGGTGAATGGTACTTTGCGACCACCGGCAATGGCGGCACGCTGTACTACTGCCCGGGTGCCTCCAACTTCGAGATCCGCGTCACTGACAACACCGGTCGCGAAAGCAGCTACTTCGGTAGCAAGGTCGGACCGCTGGATGACGGTGATGTGACCGAAGGTTGGGCTGGACCGAGCCCGTTTGACCCGGCGACCGAGTCGTTTGCCTTCAACTTCACGCTGGGTAAATCAGCAGAGAACGTTATGATCCGCATCTTCAATATGGGTGGCGAACTGGTCAAGACGATCAATGCCGGCAGCATGGGCGCTGGCGCGCACGCGGTCTCTTGGAACGGTTACACCGACGGCGGTACGATGGTCGCTCAGGGCGGTTACTTCGCAGAAGTAACGGCTACGGCGGTCGGCAGCACCGGTCGGACGGTCATCCGATTCGGAGTTGTGGAGAAATAAGGGAAGACGTTTAGGGGAGTCCCGCCTCATAACGGGACTCCCTCCCAGAACCAAGAAACAAGAAATGATTAGGAGAAAGATCTCGACATGAAAACTCAGTTGAACAGAGTTGTGATCTTCGCTAGTCTGCTTTTCATGCTCCTGCTGGGAGTCAGCGGCACCGCGATCGCCGACGACAATGGCGCCTTCCCGGTATTCCGTACGGGCATCGGTGCTCGTGCTCTGGCCATGGGCAACGCCTACACGGCGGTTGCCGATGATGCCTCAGCCGGCTACTGGAACCCGGCCGGGTTGACCTCTGTGGAGCGTTTTAGCCTGACTGCGATGCTTTCAGACAACATGCGGCTCGATCGGCAGTATATGTATGCCGCTCTGGCCTACAATTTTGGCACGGCCGGATGGGCCGGCTTCTCGTGGGTGAATCTCGGGATGGATGAAATCCCGGGTGCGACCTCCGGCGGCCCGACCGGTTCGACCTACAACATCGACGACCATGGTTTCTTGTTCAGCTATGGCAACAAGATGAACAACCTCCAGGTCGGCTTGACCTTCAAGGTGGCTTACCAGAAGATCGACACGTACTCCAACACCGGCGTCGGCTTCGACGCGGGCATGAAGTACATGCTGAGCGACAATGTCCATCTGGGCATGACCGCTCGCGATCTGGGCACCAAGGTCGGCCGCGATGCCGTTCCGGTGACGT
The DNA here is from genome assembly GCA_964584025.1 of uncultured Ignavibacteria bacterium. Classification (GTDB taxonomy): domain Bacteria; phylum Zixibacteria; class MSB-5A5; order CAIYYT01; family CAIYYT01; genus JADJGC01. The sequence goes on along the minus strand of CAZOYE010000013.1, from coordinate 66,622 downwards.
TCCGCGTGGGCGTGGCCGCGATGGCATTCGGTGGCTTCACCGTGGCGGGCGACATTCAGAAAGTTCAGCACCGTGACAACGTCACCCTGTATCTCGGTTCCGAATACGATTATCAGTTCGCTGATAACTACTTCGGCGCGATCCGTGGCGGCGTGTCGGATGGTAACTTCTCCATCGGTGCCGGCCTGACTGTTGCGAAGCGCTACTCGATCGATTATGCGTACGTGACCGAAACCGAGAACTTCCTCGGCGAAAATCACCGCATTTCGTTGTCATTCGCGCTCTAAGATCGATTCCATCGATCAGACTCATACGCCCCTGTTGCGCAAGCGACAGGGGCGTTAAGTTTTGTGTTCTCTGGCGGGTTCACGCGCAGACCGTGGCCCACATTTCGACTTGCCAGTCCGGTACCTCATCCGTTATGATTGTGAAAATACTCCTGGAGGCGATTCGCGATGAGAGATTACCACGACATAGTCGGCTGTGAAATCCCTGAAGAACTGCCACTGTTGCCCTTGATCTCGGCTGCGATCTTTCCCTCGGCCGTTGTCTCCCTGCAAGTGCGCATTCCCCGTTCGATTGCGCTGCTCGAGCAGGTCGGCAACGAGAACGAGATTATTGCGACGGCCATCACCAAGAAGGGCGTCACGGTCGCGGATAAGCTGGAGGACATCCATCAGGTCGGGGTAGCCGTACGCATCATTTCCAAAGTCAAGATCCCGAATAACACCTATCAACTGGTCATCCAGGGACTGCGCCGCATCGAAGTCAAGAAACTATCCCAGATTGACCCGTATCTGCGCGCTAACGTCGCCTGTTTGCCGCACGATCCGACCGAGGTCCCGGAGCAGATTCGCCGCCGCCAGGATGAGGCGCTGACGCTCTTCCAACAGCTGACCATGCTCGACAACCGCTACCCGCGCGAAATGGTGCAGATTATGCGCGTCAACGCACAGGATGCCGGCCGCATGGCCGATCTCTTGTCCAGCTATCTCGCTTTTGGTCTTGGCGAGAAGCAGTATTTGGTGTCGGCTGTCGACCTCGGCGATCGTTTTGATCGCCTGATTAAACTTATGATGGCCGAACTCCAGCGCCTGCAAGTCTCGATGGAAGTCGAGAGCCAGGTCAAGGTCGATGTCGACAAGTCGCAGCGCGAGTACTACCTGCGCCAGCAGCTCGCCGCCATCAAGAAGGCATTGGGCGACGACGGTGACACCGACACCCAGATCATTGAACTCCGCAACCGTATCGCGGCGGCAGGGCTCCCCGAAGGCGCTGCCAAGGTTGCCGAGCGCGAAATCCAGCGGCTGGCCGAAGTGAATGCCATGTCGCCGGAGTACAATGTCATTCACACGTACCTTGACTGGGTGGCTGATCTCCCCTGGAGCAAATCTTCCACGGATAATCTCGACATCAAAGCCGCGCGCGGCATCCTCGAGGAGGATCACTACGGTCTGGAGAAGGTCAAGGAACGCATCCTTGAGTTCCTCGCCACGCGCCACCGCCGCGAAGACCCGCATGGTCCGATTCTCTGCTTTGCCGGCCCTCCGGGGGTAGGAAAGACCTCGCTGGGTCGTTCGATCGCTCGTGCCCTCGGTCGCAAGTTTGTCCGCATCTCCGTTGGCGGAATGCGCGATGAAGCTGAGATTCGCGGCCACCGCCGCACCTACATCGGCGCTCTGCCGGGTAAGATCATTCAGGAGCTGCGCAATTGCGGCGTCAACAATCCGCTCTTCATGATTGACGAGATTGACAAAATGGGCTCTGATTTCCGTGGCGATCCGTCCTCGGCCATGCTCGAAGTCCTCGATCCGGAGCAGAACGATACTTTCCGCGATCTCTATCTCGATCTGCCCTTCGATTTAAGCAAGGTCTTCTTCATCACGACCGCCAACATGCTTGAAATGATCCCCGGTCCGCTGCGCGATCGTATGGAAGTCATCGAAATCTCCGGCTATACCATGATGGAGAAAGTCCAGATTGCCCGTCGCTATCTGATTGCCCGACAAATGAAGGCCACCGGGCTGCGTGAAGGGGAATTCGAAATTACCGATGCGGCTCTGCAAGCGGTGATCACCGGTTACACATTTGAAGCGGGCGTCCGCAATCTGGAACGGAACATTTCATCGCTCTGCCGCAAGAGCATCGTGAAAATACTCGAGGGAGCTGCCACCAAGATTACGATTGACGCTCCCCAGGTCGAAGAGTATCTCGGTCCGGCGCAGATCATCCCCGACGTCGCCAATCGTCAGCCGGAAGTCGGCGTGGTCACCGGCCTGGCTTGGACGCCGTTCGGTGGGGATATTCTCTTCATCGAGACTCTACGCATGAAGGGTGTCGGTAAGGTGATGGTCACAGGTCAATTGGGCGATATCATGGAGGAATCCGTTGAGGCGGCCTACTCATTTGTGCGTTCACGAGCAACCGAACTGGGACTGGAACCCGCTATCTTTGAGCAGACTGACGTCCACATCCACTTCCCCGAGGGTGCGATTCCAAAGGACGGACCCTCGGCAGGTGTTGCCGTTACCGTCGCGTTGATCTCGCTGTTTACCGATCAGCCCGTTTATCATACAGTTGCTATGACCGGCGAAGTCTCGCTGCAGGGAAAGGTGCTGCCAATCGGCGGACTGAAGGAGAAGTCACTCGCGGCATTCCGCGCCGGCATCAAGAAGATCTTGTTCCCGGCCGGCAATCTCAAAGACCTTGTCGAAGTACCCAAGGAAGTGATCGCCGGACTTGAGTTCGTCGCAATCGAGACTGTCGATGATGCGCTCGAGCACTCATTGGCGCGGATCATCTTGCCCTCAAGCGACGCCGTGATCGCCATCGAAAATCTCAAGAACGAGCGCGGGCAGTAGCGCAGATAGACTCCGATGCCGCTTCGAATAGCGATTTCACGAGTAATGGAAGGGCTGGAACCTTGTGAATGAAGAAACGTCTAGTGCGGACTCCCAGGTATGCAGCGTTTGTGGCTCGAACGACCAGATAGCCCTTCAGCCAGACGGTAGAAATCTTTGCCCGTTGTGCGCCTCCCGGTCCTCGAGCGGCCAGCCCTGGCGGCCACGTCGGTGGCTGGCGATCCTTCTTGGAATTTTCGTCCCAGGACTTGGCCACTTCTACGTCTCGTCTCTCCGTCTTGCTGTTCTTGTCGTAGTCGCAAACGTGGTGGTTGGGTATGCAGCCCTCAATTGTGTGATCCGAATTGATACTGCTCCACTCAATGTGGCGTCTTTTGCGGTCATCGTCGTCGGCTATTATATCGCTGTGGTTACTGATCTGGTTCGCCGGACTCGCAACAGCCCACTGGTGTTGAAAGAGCACACGAACAAACGGCCCGTGATCCTCTTAGTATTTGCTATCGGTTCGTGGGTAGCAACGTACTTAGCCTGTTTGCCAATGAATTCTTATCATGCGTACAATGTTCCCACTTCGGCGATGGAATTCACCATTATGGTCGGCGATTACATCCTCGTTGACCTCGACGCCTACGATTCTGATGCTCCGAAGCCTGGGGATGTAGTAGTCTTTCTTTGGCCGGGAGACTCCACGACCAACTATGTCAAGCGGTGCGTCGCGGGACCTGGCCAACTGGTGGAGATGCGTGAAAAGCGGCTATATGTCGACGGTGCTGAAGAAGTCGCAGTGCCGACTATCCAACATACCGACGACATGGTTAACGATCGCCGCGATTCGTTTGGGCCGTACAAAGTCCCACCCAACTGCTATTTCATGTTAGGGGACAATCGCGACGACTCCTATGACTCGAGATTCTGGGGGCCGGTTCCAGCGAGATTCCTTCTGGGAAGAGTCGTTCGAATACATTGGAGTCGATCGTTTGATCGTATCGGCCTAACCGTCAGATAAGCCGAACCCTACAGCCGATAGTTGATGCGAAACACGCCGCGCAGGTGAGAGTTCGCGTCCTCGCCGGCAAACTCCTCACTCGGTTTGAAAATCCCGAGTTCAAAACGGTAGTCGATGTTCTCATGGAGTTTCGCACCGCCGTAGAAATCAAACTCGGTACCGACCGCCTTGGTATCTTCGTTGAAATCCGTCGCCGGCGGATACTCCTTGTTGGTGCGGAAGATGTGCACATCAAAACCAAGTTGCACTTTCTCGCTTGGGAAGTACCCGAATCGCGCGTAGAAGTCATTAAATCCAACCGGTGGCTGCTCGGTGAAGTAGTCGACAAATCCTCGAAAGGGGTGCGGTGAATAGAGCTGATTCGACCAAACGTTCCAATCGTTGTCGTTGAAATCGTCGTCGCCGGACGTCATATCAATACCGGCTCCGACGATCAGCGGCCGCTGGTAGTTCATGAAAGCCGCGCTGAAATCGACTTGCAGCAAGTAGGCCGCAAGGTCGAGTTCGTTGGCGTCCCCGGGAGCTACGCGAGCCTTGCCGGTCTGGTAAGCGGCATTACCCTCTAAGACAAACTTGGTGTCGCCGCCAAACGTCTTGTCGAAATAGACCCCTGGAGTGTACATGTGCAAACGCCGGTGATCGCCGACAAACGTGTTCATGCGATCGTAGTAGAGAAACGGCATGATTCCCAGCTTGGGCAGGTGTACGTTGACACCCATGAAATCATGATCGTCATCAACAAACGATGCACCCTCATCTACCTTGAATGCGAGAAACTCTGCTGCAATTCCCAGTTCCGACTTCGCCGGTTTCGCGTTCTCCTGGCTTGACAACCGGGTATGAATGCGGATCGCGCCGTAGTTGCCGTTGCCGTACTGGGTGCCAAAGTTGTTGCGAATGACCTGGACGTCGCCGAGGTAGAATGCTGCGCCGTCGAAGCTGCGTCCCTCGTACCAGTCGTCATCGCCGATAATGCGCTCGTTGCCGACGCTGTAACGCATGCGACCAATCGTGCCACCGAAACGGTTGAACAGGCAGTCGTCGACCGTCATGGACGCTTGAAGCAACTGAATGCCTGCTCCGGATGAAGACCCGCCCAACGTGCGCCAATCGCTCAACTCAAGTCGGGCGCGCTCCTTGTTTCCCGGCTGCAAATCGAAGAGCAGCCGCGTGCGCAGATCATGATCGGTATAAGGCAGATTGTCGCTGATGTCGTTGATGTAGTTCAATCCGTAGCGCAAGTGCGCCGAGACGGCGAGCTTGTCGGTCACGGACACTTCGCTGCGGACTTCCGTCAGGCACAAGATGACCATCAGCAGAACAAGAACATACCATCTGGCAGACCTCATGGCTATCTCCTCTCGCGACGATTGTGGCGGCATGCCAGCATCTCCCCGGCACGCATCAATATTCGTGATTGATATCTTGGTGAGAATTAAGAAATGTGGACTAATTGTGTCAACAACAAATGGTGTAGCGAGGAACCAGCAGGAGTCGGAGACGGCGGATAGCAGAGTAACCGCCGCCTCCGCTGGGACATTTGGGAGGCTAGGCCTTGATTACGTAGTACTCGTTTTGCACATCATGAGAGAGCTGGTGAATTGCGATCTGACCAAACCCTGCTTCCCGGAGCATCGTCTGCGCCAGTTCACGGCCCCAGACAGCCCCGAGGCCTTCGCCGCCCTGGGCAAGCGAGACAGTCATGCAGTGCATCGTCGAGATCGTGTAGATCAGCGTACCCAGGGGGTGGCCGGCGTTCTTTTCAACATGACTCGAGGCTGCGATGTCTTGCATCAGGTAGAAGCCACCCTCGCGAAGCGAGCGGCGAATCCCTTTTAGCAAGGCGAGCGGCTTGGCTTGGTCGTGCACGGCGTCAAAGGTGGTCACGAAGTCGTAGGCGCGTTCAGCCGCCGTGACGTCAAAATCGCTCAAATCGCGCACTTCAAAGCGCAGATTGGCGAGATTCTGCATCACCGCCTGTGCCTGCGCATAGGCAATCGCTTCCTCGGAGAGGTCATAGCCGACGAACCGACTGTTCGGGTATCGAGCCGCCAGTTCGGCCAATATTTTCCCGCGCCCGCAGCCGAGATCAAGCACATCGATTCCCGCTTGCAGTCGCCCTTCGATCCCAGGCACCAGCGGCAGTATGTGACTGAACAACGAGCCCAGGGCTGATTGGCCGGAGTCTTCGGCCATGACCTCATGGAACCGTGGGTACTTGCTGTACGGCACGCCGCCGCCGTGGCGGAACGCATGAAGAACATCATCCTCGACCTGGCCGAGTACGGCAATGTACTGCGAGAAAACCGCCATATTGTCTTGCGAAGCCGCGCGTGTCAAAAACGCGGCATGCTCTGCGGGCAAGAAGTAGAGCTTTGATCCGGCGTCATATTCGACGATTCCTCCCATCACCATCGCGCCGAGCCATTCGCGAACGTAGCGCTGATTGAGCTTCGCTGCACCCGCAATTTCATCCGTTGTGGAAGGTGGCAACGCGGCCATCGCATCAAAAAGGCCGCTCCGGTGCCCCAAAGAGATCATTAGGCATAGGGACCCCGCATTGAGTGAGCCGAGCAACTTTCCAGCAAAGTCATTGGCTAGTCCCTGATTGAATTCTCTCCTGACTGCAGAAATCTGGCACATTTCTAATCTCCTTCCGTAGTATACCGACTGGTTGGTATGTTATGATACGAGAGTGAAATAGCATGGTTTCATTTTTCTTGGCAATCGGAGTAACTTGAATCCACTAGATTGAGTTAAAGCAATAATGAATAATGAATTACAGAAATCACGGGGAAGAGAAAAAAATCACTATTGCACATACTGGTTGGTATAGTATTATTGTTGTATAGAACGAATTGGAGTAATTGTGGCAAGAACCGGTATCGAAACCAAAGAGCGAATTCTGGATGCTGCTGAAGCGCTTGTTATGGACCTCGGTTTTGGCGGCACGTCGATCGACAAGGTGATTGGTAAAGCCGGCATCACAAAAGGTGCGTTCTTCTACCACTTTGATTCCAAGAATGAGCTGGCGTTCTCATTGGTTTCACGCTTCGCGCGCCTCGACAAAGCCACGACCTATGATGTTATCGCGCGAGCTGAGAAAATATCGCATGACCCCTTCCAGCGACTACTGCTTTGCATTGGCTTCTTCGCCGAGATGTTTGAAGATGGTGACGCACCGCGCCGCGGTTGTCTGTTGGCAACATTCTGCTACGAGAGTGCTCTGATTGATGAGCGCACTTCGGTGATCGTGGCTGAGGCGCTCAAAGATTCGCGCTTGGCTTTGCGAGGTCTGCTGGATGCGGTCGTCCAAACGCGTCAGCCAAAGCTGGCCGTTGATCTCGACGTACTGGCTGATATGTTCACGGCCGTTCTCGAAGGCGCTTTCGTCCTGGAACGCAGCTTCCAGGAGCGCGGGCTGATCGCACGGCAGATCCGGCAATACGGCAACTACCTCGAGCTGTTGTTCGCTCGGTAATCCCCCCAGGGAGTTACGATACCAAAGCAATCGGCGCCCTGCTGGTTGACAAGACGCCGATCTATTGGGAGGTTAATATGACGACAAGATCAGAAGGCGCGCGTTGGCGCTTCGAGAACCACACCCATCTTCTCAACAAACGAGGGGTATTTCCGCAGCAGCTCTTTGCGCAGACGCAAACGTGCGCGGTGCAAGTACCAGCGCACAGTTGCCTCCGGCATACCGAGGATCTCTGAGACTTCTTCAATCTCATGGCCGTCGATGTCGCGCAGGACAAAAGCCGCTTTTTGTTTATCGTTAAGTGCGTCGGCCGCTTGCAGGATGCACTCCTTGATGTTCTTGCGGTACAGGCTCATATCGGGTGTATCGGCCGGGGTCTCGATCGAGTCCGAGTAGTTTTCAATCGTCTCGTGCCGGTGCTTCTTCTGTTTGCGGATGTAATCGATCGCGGCATTAACCGTGATGCGATAAAGCCAGGTCGAGAATTTCTTCGTGGTGTCGAAGCGATCCAGGTTACGAGCCGTCTTGACAAACACCATCTGTGAGATGTCCTTGGCTTCGTCATAGTCACCCACCATGCGGTAAGCGATGCCGGCTACCTGGTTCTTGTATTTCTTCATCAAGCGCCCGAAAGCAGCCTGCTCACCACCCTGGATGCGCTTGATCAGGGCAACGGTTTCCGCTTCACTTTGATCGGCAGGGTCAATAGACTCGCTGGCGACTGAGTCATCCAGTTCCAGATCGTCCTGATCCGCGATAATCTCTTTGCTCTTTTTTATCTTCATACAACAAACCTCGTTTTTGCGTCGTGTCCATCGTAGACCGTCGAACACGATCATCTACACCAGTTGTAACGGAATCGCAGCGGCGAGGTTCCAAGATTGAAACAGATAATCGCTACGAAAAAGTTGTCTGGAATATTTGCGCTTATCTTAATCTACAATCTCAGTCGATAATTGCAAGCCTAATCGCAGCAGTTCTCTGAGAGATACAGCAGCCTAAAGGTAAGACTAAGAATATCAATAACTTAACCAGACTCGACCGGAATCTTCGTTGAGCTCGGTTGTCGATAACCGGTTGTCGGACAACAAAAAAGCCCGCCTTGAGCGGGCTCGAAATCGCAATCAAATGTCGGTTTAGAAATTGCCAGCGTAACTGACAATGTAACCCATCGGATTTACCGGACTGCCATCGCGGAATACCTCGTAATGCACGTGTGGTCCTGTTGAGTATCCCGTATTCCCCATCAGGGCGATCAACTGGCCGCGCGTGACGTACTGACCGACCTTAACCCGATAGTCTGATAGGTGACCGTAAACGGTCTTGAACCCGTTGCCGTGGTTGATCACAATGGTCTTTCCCAGTCCGTTCGAATACTCGACCTTCTCTACCGTTCCATTCGCGGTCGCAATCACATGTGTCCCAATATGATTGGAGATATCGAGACCGGAATGCATCTTGATCTGACCAGTAAAAGGATCGCGCTTGTGCCCAAAGCCTCTCATTAAATAGCCCTGAGCCGGCATTATCGATGGGGTGTGGTCAAGATCAGTCTTCTTCTGCTGAAGGGCATCATAAACAAAACTAAATTGCTCTTTTTCGAAATTGGTCAGAGCAACCAGCCGGTCGACTTCGGCTTCAGTCTGGTACGCGCTTGACCGGCTCGGCGCCAATTCCTCCTCCTGGGGTAGCAGGTTCGGGCCGCCTATACCAAGCTCACGCTGCTGCGGATCGATCTCCGGGAGTTCGAAGATGGTGCGGATTGCCTTCTCTTTCTCAGTCAGTGAAGCAATTTCAGAATGTAGAAACTCGATCGACTCGTTGATACCAACCAACTTAGCCGAAAGAAACTGGTTTTCCTTCTCCAATGACTCGACCTTGTGGGCCTCGATTCGAGTAGAAAAGAACCCGTAGGAGAGCACCATTGTTAAGATAGAGTAGGTGAAAATTGCGCTGGCGGCCAAGACGATGACAGTTCGCGACAACGAGAACTGCCGAACTTGCCCCGAGTCAGGTACGATAAAAACCGATAACTTTTTCTTCATCCCTAAAGAACTTCCCACACATCTTGCATCCAGCCCGTAGTACGCCCCCGGAAATTTCCGCCGAAGATAGACTGGTTCAAGACGGTTGTCAAGTTTTTTTCAGTCTGAACTCTCTATAGAAATGATCGGGTTTCAATCCGAAAAATTGAGACAAAAATTCGGCGTCCCGCTTTATACGGTCGGAGTGGATTGAGGTTCCCTCATGGTCGGCTGCCTGACCGACTACTTAATCACCTGCCATTCATGGCGCAATATCTTGTTGACAACCTTCACAAACTTGTCGCCGCTTAAAGTCTGCAGCGAATAAAGGTGCCAGCAGGTCTTTTTCGGGATCTTGTACGCCGACTTTCGCTTTTTAGCCATGGTGTATCCTCCATCGTGCTCGTTCGATGGTTGCTGTGTTTCGGCTTCCACCCCTGTGGTTCTTGAATCCCAACCCGGCCTGTGGCCTTCTTGTGCAAAATTAGTGCCGTGGCTGTTGAGGTTTCGAACTGGAACATTTGTTTATGAGGACTGTTGAACAACAACCACTTAGCAAGTCGACATTCAGGAGCTTATTAGCGAGCGACGGTCAGAACAAGTGGACAGTCCCAATACTTTGCGGGAATGTTGCAGCAGAAGTACCAACCGCACTTCGTAAGGCCGTGCTGTCGCGCGATTTATCCCGCATCTCAAACTATTTACTGATCGGTGAGTCCTGCAGCCGTTGTCAGTTGACCCCAGAATAAACCCGCCGGAGTCATATAGAAGTACTTCATCACGTCTCAACGTGATGTTCTGATGCCGCATAGATCGCGAGTACTTCTGCGGCGTTATCTATCAAGCGAATCGCGGGCAAGACGAGTGGATCGGCAAAACAACTCGGCGGGACCACAAGAACTGGTGATTTCCACGGCTCATTCTCTATCGTGGATCTCGCGCAAACGCCCGCTGCTCGGCGAAGACTCTCTGTTTCACTTTAAACCAATTCCCGAAGGTCGGCGTCCTCACACATAGACCGCCGGTGATAAAACCTTTTGGTTTTGCCATACCTCACGGCTATCTTTCCCGCCGGCTTGAAACACAATGTTAATGAAGGCGTATCTAAGAGTTAGGTTGAACAGGTGCAGGAACCGGACGAACTGCTGATCGGAAAAGCGCTTGCCGGTGACCAGGCCGCCTATAAAGCCCTCTTGACCCGTCATCAGCGGGCGATCTTCCAGATTATTCTCAAGATCGTCCGGAATCGTGATGAGACGGAGGACTTGGTCCAAGAGACCTTCATGAGGGCGTTTCACTCCCTGGCCACCTACCGGTCCGAGTTTCGGTTCTCGACCTGGCTTTATAAGATCGCTGCCAATTGTGCCATCGACGCGATCCGGAAGAAGAAGATCGAGGCCCTTAGCCTCGACAAGCCGGTCGAAACCCATGACGGCACTGTCGAAATTGACCTTCCTGACACCTCGTACAACCCGGAAGAGACGCTGTGGGAAAAGCAGCGTCAGATCTCGATTCAGGAGGCGATTGAATCGCTGCCGGACAAGTATCGAGAGGTAATTCTCTATCGCCACCGCGACGACCAATCGTATGAGGAGATCGCGCAAATCCTCAAATTGCCGGTCGGCACGGTGAAAGCCCGAATCTTTCGGGCGCGTGAGCTTCTCAAGAAGAAGCTCAAAGGTGTTCGCTGATTTGGAGGGATTCATGGCTCGTCATTCGCTGCTCATCGCTGCCGGGTTCTTGGCTGTAAACTTCGTTCTCGCAGGACCGGTGAGGGCCAAAGTGTTTCAGTTCGACGAAACACGGGAGTACGCCGTGGCAGATGGTTTCAAGCTGACCATCTCCAATACGGCCGGCGACGTAATAGTCTCAAGGGGCACTTCAGACAAGCTCAAACTTCGCATCATCAAGGAAATCGACGAGTCGTCGCGGGAAAAAGCGGAAGCGCTCGAAGATATGCTCGAGGTCGAGGTTGACGCGGCGGCCGATCGCATCGACATTTTGGCGCGCTATCCTGAGCGCAACGGCGCCCGTGGATTTCTCGAAGAGCTCTTCAGCCTCGGCCGGGGCTTTCCCGGCGTGGTTCATTTTGAACTCGAAACACCGAAGTCGCTTGATCTTCAAGTCTCGACTACCTCCGGTAACATCGATCTGACCGGTCTGGTCGGGGCGATTCAGGTCGATGCAACTTCCGGCGAAGTTTTGCTTACATCCATAGACGCCGCTTGTGATGTTGATGTGACCTCGGGCAATGTGAAAGTAAAGGAAGTCAAGGGCGATGTAGATATCATGGCGACTTCTTCAGACATTTTGTTGGAGAATATTACGGGCGATGTCACCATGCAAGCGACTTCCGGCGACGCCGAGCTTCTCTGGGTGAATGGCGCCGTGAGAATCAACAAGACCTCCGGGAACGTGCATGCCGAGAAATGCTCCGGAGACTTCAACATCAAGTCGACTTCAGGCGATATCACTCTCGAACAGCGAGAGGGCGGATTGGCTGTATCAACCACCTCCGGCAATGTGGAAGTGACCTCTGATTTTCGAAACGGCAAGCGATTTGAAATCGAGACCATTTCCGGTGATATTCGCGTCTTGGCGCCTGCCGAGATCCAGGGCGATTTGATTCTGGAGACGCTCTCCGGATCCATCGACACCGATCTGGCGCTGGAGGTCCGTTCGTTGAATCGTCAGAAGATTGAAGGACGTATCGGCGGTGGCGGCGTTAGCATCGAATTGCGTTCGACGTCCGGCGATATCGTACTCAAAGAATACTAGGCATGGGTCAGGTCGTGACAAGCCGCAACTTCATTCACGTAGTCTCGCTTTTTCTGGCGCTGGGTGTCTTTGCCAGAATCCTCGCGCAGCCGTCCCCCGGCAATACTGACTATCGCGGCAAGACATATGTTGAAATCCGTATTGATGACCGAGGGATTCTTCTGACCGATTCGGTGGGGAATGAGATCATGATTCCCGCGGGCGCATCCGACGAGTACCCGGACATCCCGTCGGTTCCCAGTCTCCCGCGCGACTTCATAACCGAATTCGATCCCGACGACTATCCGGTCAAAATCACGAGCATTCGCAAGTTCCAGTCTGTTACGGTCGAGGAAGACGAGCACGTCATGGGGGAAGTGGTCTCGATCGGCGGCAACGTGACGATCAAAGGACTGGTTGATGGTTCGGTAACGGCAACCGGAACCGTGCGAATTACGCGCACCGGCATCGTACTCGGCAATGTGATCTGCAATGAATCAATCGAAGAACCCGGTTCGCGCGTGGCGGGAACTGTAACCGAACAAAGCGTCCCGGCGATCGACTGGCCCCGGGTTTACGAAGAGCGCGATTCCTCCGGTGCGGCGGCTGGAGCCATAGTCTATTTCTCGCTCTTGTTCCTTTTCACTGCCGCAGTCGCGATGTTGTTCCGGCGGCCGACCGATCGCATCAAGGCTCTTTACAGCCAGAATATTCTTAAGACACTGGCCGTGGGTTTCCTTGCCTGGATTCTCCTGCTGCCGGTGTTCATCCTGCTCTGCATCACGATTATTGGGTTGCCGGTGGCCCTGCTGGGACTGCCTTTAGGCATGATCGCCGCTTCGCTGCTCGGGGGAGCAGCCTTCGCGCTATTCATTTCCGATTTTGTCCGCCCCAAGGAAGCCGCCAGAGAGGAAGGGCGATTCCGTAAACTTCTGGTCGGATTTATCATTCTTCAACCGCCCGCGATCGGTTTCTTCTTTGGATTGATCGTTGACCAGGAACCCTTGTCAGTCATTTTCGGTATTGTCGCCGGGCTGTTGACTCTTCTGGTCATGACCTTGGGATTTGGCGGCGTGATCCTGACCCGGTTTGGCACCCGCGATTACAAAAACGAGAAGGTCCGCGTTACGCTCGAAGTCGTTACCGAAAAGCCCTCCTCGTAGACTTCTCAATCCAAAATCAGCGAAACTTCTGAAACCTGCGCGAAGACACTCTCGTCTTATTAGTTGAACACTCATAACGGAGCCATTCCCATGCGCAAATTAGCGATTCTTGTCCCGTTGATTCTCATTGCGGCCGCTGCGGCGCTACTGGCCGGTCGTCTCACCAGTGTCGACGACAAAGTAACGGCGACCGGGGTCTCGCAGCTCGATGTCCAGCTCTCCCTCGCGGCGGGTCGCTTTGACATTGTGCCGGCCAAAGTGCAGGACGGCGTGCTGGCGACCTTTCACGGCGATTACAACGAAAACAAGTTCGAGTACCGGCAGGATTTTCAGCAACACGGTGAAACAGGCGAATTCACCTTTGAGTCTGAGATGCGCGGCAACAACGCCGGCAACATCAAAGGACAGGAGAATTCCTGGGAGTTCAACTTCTCACCCGAGGTCGAGTACCGTTTCGATGTCGAAGTCGGCGCAGCGGTCACGACCTTTGACCTCTCCAATCTCAGTATCGCCGATATGAGCCTTGATATTGGCGCCGCTGAAGCGCGCATCGATTTTGCCACGCCGAACAAGGTCATGATGCGTGATCTTCAGATTGATGCCGGCGCGTGCGAGCTCGAAGTCGACAATCTGGCTAATGCCCGATTCGAACTGCTGAACTTTGAAGGCGGGATGGGAGATTTCACTCTCGACTTCACCGGAAAGTTTGATTACGAAGCGGAGGCTCAGATCTCCGTCGGCATGGGTTCGGTTGAGATCATTCTTCCCGGTGACTTGGCTGTGAGACTCGAAGCTGAGGAAAACTGGTTCAATTCGATCGATATCCCGAAGAAGAGATTTCACAAGGTCCGCGGACGTGACGGAATTTGGGAGACCGAAAACTGGGACGAAGCCAAGGGCCGCTTGACGCTGATCCTTGACATCGGAATGGGTTCGGCAGATATACGATTTCGTTGAGAATCGCTTCAGTCGCCCGATAGCTCGGCCGTTAGAACGCGGTCGAGTTCCGGATAACGGAATTTGTACTCCGCGGCAAGCAGTCTCTTCGGTATCACGCTTGCGCCACTCAGCAGTAGCTCCTCCGCCATCTCACCAACACCCAACTTGAGGGCGATTCCCGGCACTGCGAAGATTGCCGGGCGTCGCAAGGATTTACCGAGCGCGGCTGTGAAGGCCTCATTGCTGACGGGATTGGGCGAAGTCAGATTGAGCGGCCCGGATAGATTTGCGTTCGCGATGACGTAATCCACAATCAGGGGTATCTCGTCCAAGGCAATCCAACTCATAACTTGCTGACCGTCCCCGAGCTTGCCACCGAGTCCGAAGCGAAACATGGGCAGAAGGCGTTGTACGACGCCGCCGGACTGGGTAATCACAACACCAATCCTAAGACAGACAACGCGAACATTCGCCTCAGCGGCTTGGTTCGCCGCGGCCTCCCACTTGACACAGCTCTCAGCCATGAAGCCGGTCCCAGGGGCACTGTCTTCATCCACAGCCTCAGACGGACGATTGCCATAGACGCCAATAGCGGAAGCGTTGAGCAGAAGCTGGGGCGGCCGGGAGAGCTTCTTGAGTGTCCGAACGATAAGCTCGGTAGCCAGGAGGCGGCTGCTGACGATTTCTTGCTTGAACGCCGGTGTCCAGCGACGGTCGGCTACATTTCTGCCGGCCAGATTTATGATGACATCCTGCGACTCAAGCTCAGCGGCATTGATCTCACCGGTGGAAGGGTTCCACAGCGACAGCGCGTGAATGCTCTCTACGGGACGACGTACCAGAAGGGTAAGATTATGCCCCTGCTCGGCAAAGTGCTGGGTCAGCGCCGACCCAATCATTCCGTTGGCCGCAGTGATCGCAATTCGCATGCGATCCTCAATCAATCTGGTTTTAATTTTGACTGCAACGAAAGAAAGCAGTTACGCCGATCACCGGATTCGGGGCCGGCGCCGTCAGGCGCGAATGCCGCATCCCTTGCAGCCGGGGCAGGATTTTATCTGTTCGGTGATGACATCGACGTCGATTTCGGCGTTGATGATCGACTCGACGCCATCGTACGCGACGTCCGCAACGGCGCAAGCATGGCCTTTGGCGCCCGCGGCCGCTCCCGTGAAGACTTCGAGTGTGGCCTTGACCGCAAACAGGTGCTTGAGTCGAAGAAACTCCAGGATTCGATCCTCGGTCGGGTCTACGCTCAACATTGCTTCCGGTTCTAACTCAAGCAATTCGGCGATACTGAGATGGCGGAAAACGTCGATCATGAGCGAGTTATTGCCCACTCCCTGACCGCACGATTTCTTTATGAACTGGTAATCGGTGAGGCGCTCGTTTTCATCGAGCCTGATCTGAATCAACTCGACGACGTTATTGCAAGGCATTGACGCAGTTCCTAAACATCTCAATATAGATACGAATTAACTGTTAAGACTACAAGCCGAAAGTAATCCTTGACAACATCAGCGTTCTTACGAATAGATAGAGACACGCCGCAGGCGATCGGCGGCGGCGATGATGATGAGGAGGCACCGATGAGTTCTCTGCGTCAGATCGAGGATTTTCTCAGTCAAAAAAGGGTAGCACTGATTGGGGTTTCACGTGACCCGCGCGATTTCTCCCGGACCCTCTTTCGCGAGTTCGCTCTGCGAGGCTACGATATTGTGCCGGTTAATCCCGCCGTGTCTCTGGTTGATGACCATCATTGTTATTCATCCATCGGAGAAATTCAGCCGCCGGTCTCCGCAGCGCTGCTGATGACACCGCCGGATGTGACCGAGGATATTGTTCGCGAATGCGTGGCGGCAAAGGTCACGAAGATCTGGCTCCACCGGGCCATCGGCTCAGGCTCGGTCAGCCAAAATGCCGTTTCCTATTGCCGAGAACATCACGTTGAGTTGGTCGAGGGCCACTGCCCGATGATGTTTCTTCCCGGCACCGGGTTCGTCCATCGGGTTCACAAGTTTTTCTCAAAGCTGTCGGGCACGTATCCGCGATAGAGGTTCGTAATTAGCTTCGTAACCTCGCCAAACGGGCTTTGGTATCGCGGATTGCGGGTATCTCCATGTCGGGCTTGCCCCAATAGGTTAGCACTTCTTCGTAATTCTTAATCGCTTCCTTCGTCAAGCCAAGCCCTTCATTTGCCACTCCCAGGAGGTAGACAGAATAGGGATAGTAAAATCCGCTGGCAACGGGGGTTCCCTCATAGAGATACTTCTCGAGGCGAGCTTTGCCTTTCTTGTAATCCCCGGACATAGTCGCCAGCTCTCCCAAGGTCCGCTCAATATCGCCCCCGGTGCCGCCCATGTTCTTGAGGGACTCGAACGACGCAATGATGGCGGCTGTATCCGCCGCAGCGAAGGCTTCGAACAGCTCCGGCACGCCGTTCATGATATTTTGCATTTCACCCGGCAAGCGGCTGCGAATGTCATTGAGGTCGCGCGTCATAATTGGTCGCAGGGAATCCGCCAGCTTGGGGTCAAAGGCAACCATGGCAATTGAGTGATTGACCTTTGCCATGAATGGGGCGTACCGATATTTGTCCTGCATGTAGTATATGGCGCTGTCGAGGTGACCGATCACTTCATAGAATGAGGCGAGAGTTGACCAGGCTTGATAAATGCGGGCGCTGTCGTTGGACTTTTCGGCCTCGGCGATCGCCTTGAAGCGAAAGCCCAAGCCTTCTCGAAACGCGCCGCGCCAGTTGGCCAGGCCAATCTTGACATCATAGTATGAGAGCATCTGGATCGGATTGTCGCCGTGATACTTCGGCAGTGTCTCGATATACTGTTCCGCCTTGGCGAAATCGCGGAGGCGCAGCGCATTCATCGCCAGATTGACGATGGCGTCAGGATCGTCAGGAAAGCGCTGCAGGAATTCCTCGTACGCCGCCTGCGCCTTGTTAAGGTCCCCCATCTGGGTGTACGTTGTCGCCAGATCGCGATAGGAGATCGGTGATTCCGGATAGTATAGCTTGATGCGTTTCAGGTACTCGATCGCCTTATCGTACTTCTTGATCGACCGGTGCACGAAGACCTGATAATTGAGCGCAATCTGGTTCTTGGGGTCGTCCTCGAGCACACCGTCGAGCAACGCAATTGCGCCAACGGTGTCGCGCGCAAGCTGCAGGCGCAAGATCGCGTAGACGCCTTTGGCTTCGTTATCCTCAGGGTACTTCTCTACGAGATTCTTCAACTTGTTCATGGCGTCGTCAAATTCCTGGCGGAACCAGAGATCGTAGTAGGCGTCGATCAGGCTGCGATCACGGTCACCCAGTTTGTCTTCGTAACGTTTCACCTTGGCAAAATAGCTCGCGCCGCGCTGCTGCTCTCCACGGAACATGTAGGTCATGCCGATGCGCAAGTAAGGGAGCGCAAAAGTCGAGTCGATGGCAATTGCCTTCTCGAAGTCGGCAATCGCAGCGTCCCACAGTTGGCTGCCGAATTTCTGCAACCCGGAATGATAGTATCGATAGGCCTCAGAGTTTGAAGTCGTTAGTTGTGCGACACCGCGATCGAGCGCCATTAACTCGCCCAGATTCAATGAGGCGGCGATGCGCGTCGTCAGGGAGTCGACCACGTTAAACGGGTCATTGCCGGTGACTTTTTCACCCATGAGTATTTTGCCGGACTTGGCGTCTTCAAGTCGGGCATCAATGCGGAATTTCTCGCCCAATTTGTAGATCGCCCCCGACATAACGTTCACTGCACCGAGTTTGCGGGCAGCCTTGACCTGTTCCTCGTAGCCGATCGACTCCAGTTCTTTCGCAGTCTTGCCCATCGCCTCCAGAAGCCTGTTCTGACTGATGACGTTAACGCGCTGACCCTGTGCCAAATCGGTGATCAGAATCTCCGGCAAGCCGGTTTCAAGCCAGTCGAGGCTGGCATCACCGGTTTTGTTTTCGAAATTGAGAATCGCCAGCGTGTATTCCCGAGCTTCTGCGCTGGAGATGCCGAGTTCTTCGCCCTTGGGGAAAAGCAAATAGAAAGCGCTGACGACTATGACGACCACCGGCAGCGCAATCATCAGACGTTTGCGACGTTGGCGCGCCGCCTCCTGCTTTACCTGGCCCTGAAAGTCCTTCTGAGTGCGAATGCCGGAAACCGTAGAAGAGACACCGCTGTCGTACTGGCGCCGGAGGTTGCGCAAGTCGATGACGAGGTCGCGCGTATCCTGATAGCGCTCGTTGGCGTCCTTCTGCAGACACTTGTCAATAATCCGTTCAATCTCAGGATCAATATCGGGTTGAAATTGCCTGACCGGGGGATGGGGAGTCTCCAGGATCTTGGCCAATATCGAGACTTGTGACTGTCCGGTGAACGGCATCTCGCCCGCAAACATCCGGTAGAGGAGAACGCCGAAGGAGAAGATGTCTGATCGCGAGTCTACCGTCTCGCCGCGCGCCTGCTCGGGAGACATGTAAGCTACCGTCCCGATGACCGTCCCAACCTTCGTGACATCTGCCTTGACGGTTGCGCCGCTGACAGCCTGCGTCGTTTCACCGGCCTGCAGAGGCGTCATCGGCTTGGCGAGACCAAAATCGAGAATTTTCGGCTCTTCGTGCTCATCAACGATGATGTTATCGGGCTTGATGTCGCGATGGACGATGTTCAGCTTGTGCGCAGCCGCCAGTCCCGAGGCGATCTTCTCGGCGATTCGCAGCTTCTTCCCGATATCCAGGGATTGATCGGACAAATACTCACTCAAGTGCTTGCCGCGAATGTACTCCATGACAATATAATGCATCTCATGTTGACCGGCCGTCGGTTGGGCGGCGCCGATATCGTAAATCGCCATGATATTGGGGTGTTGGATCTGCGCAGCAGTTTTGGCCTCACGCTCGAACCGGATGCGGCGATCTTCATCGTCGAAATAGTCGTCGCGCAGAGTCTTCAATGCGACCTGGCGATTGAGCTTCGTGTCTTCGGCAAGGTAGACCTCACCCATCCCGCCCTCGCCCAGTTTTCGCACGATCTTAAACTGAGCTAAACTGTCGCCGGCATTCAACATGTCGAATCCTCTGTGTACATTGGTGGAGAGTATGCCGCAAAAAGCAGGGAAATTCAAGCTTAAACTCGATCGCCACTTCGCACTTTACTGAACCAGCTTGGTCTATTATAATCGGGTCAATGCCGGCAAAGTCCAAGCCATCATTGGTCCGCTTCGGGACCTCGTCATTTTCATCCGAAGATTGGGTAGGTCCCTTCTATCCCGAGGGCACCAAACCGGCCGAGTTTCTTGGTTTCTACGCGAAGCAATTCGACACCGTCGAGGTCGACGCCACCTACTACGCGATACCGTCGGCTCGTACGGTCGCCGGTTGGGCTGAGAAGACACCGGAGTCATTCCTGATATCGGCGAAGTTCCCCCGGTCAATCGTCCATGGAGGCGAAGGTGCGACGCCTGACTCGAGATTGATTCTGGAGCCGGAAGCCACCTACAACGATCGCGATCGATTTCTCAAAGTAATTTCAGAACTGGGCAAGCGACTCGGGCCGCTCGTCCTGCAGTTCCCCTATTTCTCCAAGAAGGTCTTCGCTTCACGCGATCCCTTCCTTGAACGTCTGGACCGTTTTCTCGCGGACTTGCCCGGAGGATTTCGTTACGGAGTCGAAATTCGCAATCGCGCCTGGCTCAAGCCGGACTTCGTCGCTTTGCTACGTCGTCACGACACTGCACTCGTCTTGGTCGATCAGGCGTGGATGCCGCACGCAGACGAAGTCGAACAGATGTTTGACCCGATCACATCCGATTTCTGCTACGTCCGCTTGCTCGGCGACCGCCAACAAATCGAAGCGATCACCAAGACGTGGGAAAAGGAAGTGATCGACCGCGACGAGAGTCTCGCCCGCTGGAGCGCCTTCCTGGTCAGGATGATGGAACGGCAAATTCAGACTTTAGTCTATATTAATAATCACTTCGCCGGCCATGCGCCCGCTACGTTGAGGAAACTCAGACAGCTGTTTGAGCAGGATTTGAAGGGAGCCCGTTAAGGGGATTGGGGGAGACAACTCGATACCGCTACTCGGCGTCGTGCAGGTACTGGTCTTTTCCCGACTGCTTGACCGTGTACATCAATCTGTCGGCGCGCGAAACCATTTCGTCCACTGATTCGGGCGGGCGCTTGAAGGTGAACGCTCCGATGCTGTAGGAAATCGGCCAACCATTCAGCTCCGCCATGCGGGTCAAATCCAGCCGCAGGCGCTCCATGACGTTCACAGCAGCCGCAGAATCAGTGTCGGAGAGGAGGATGACAAACTCATCGCCGCCAAATCGCGCCACTCGATCGACAGCGCGCACGCTCGATCTCATCAGGTCGGCCGTCTGTGACAGAACACGGTCGCCGGCCTGGTGGCCGTCGCTATCGTTGACATTCTTGAAGTTGTCAATGTCGGTGAAGGCAATCGTGATCGGCTTCCCCGTTCGCCGCGAGCGGGCAATCTCCAGTTCGGCGAACTCCTGGAAAGCGCGTCGGTTATAGATACCGGTGAGGTCGTCAACTCGCGCCGCCGCCTTGTGGTGATCTGCCGAATCTTTGAGCGCTGCCAGCATGATCGCGATCAACATGTACAGCAGTAATCTCAGAATCTCATTGATTACGGTGTAATCGGGACTGCGCTGAATCATTCCTGATTCGATATCGACGATCGTCGCGACGAACGCGCTCAAGATAGCCGTCGAGATCCCGGCAACCCGCCCCAGGGAGCATACCGCAATCGCAATGGGCAGAAAGAAGAATATCGAAATTGCGAGGGACGCGCTTGTATAGAAGTAGATGGCTGCGATCGAGAGAATGAGCGCTGTCACCAGAGCCGCTCCCGCCGGTCGCGGTATCTTTTCGAGAAGTGCTATTACCCGTAGCATGGCGAATAAAACGCTTAAAGGTCTTTTCTAACGATTATCGACAAGTTCTTGGGCAAAAGAATACATGTTCAAGCCTAATTTACAACTTTTTCGTAATTCGGCGAATCGATACGACCCACTTCCAATCCAATAAAAAGCCGACGCGATTTCGTATTGACCTTTTGCAGGGATGATAGGGACCTAAATTGTCGAATATGATGAAGCTGTGTTTATACGTTACTCACTTAACAGAATCTACGAGGAGGCATTCCCATGGCCTATGAACTTCCGGCGCTACCTTATGCGCCCGATGCCCTGGAGCCGTTCATCGACAAAGAGACGATGAACATCCACCATGGCAAACACCATCAAACCTATGTCACCAAGCTGAACGAGGCAGTTGCCAGCCATCCCGAACTGCAGAAGAAGGCGGTGGAAGACCTGGTCCGCGACCTGAATTCCGTACCGGAAGCGATTCGGACGGCCGTGCGCAATCACGGCGGCGGACACGCCAATCATAGCTTCTTCTGGAAGATCCTCAAGAAGGACACGAAATTTGATGGCAAGATCGCCGAGTCGATCAACTCCACGTTTGGTAGCTTCGACGGATTCAAGGAGAAGTTTTCGGCTGCGGCCGCCGGCGTCTTCGGTTCCGGCTGGGCCTGGCTCGTGGCTTCCGGCGGGAAACTGGAAATTGTGACCACGGCCAATCAGGACTCGCCGCTGACTCAGGGCAAGTCACCGATCATCGGTATCGATGTCTGGGAGCATGCGTATTACCTGAAGTATCAGAATCGTCGTCCCGAGTACGTTGCCGCGTTCTTCAACGTGGTGAATTGGGATGAGGTCAACAAGGTGTTCTCCGCAGTCAAATAGAAGCCTCCCACTGTTTTTTGGAGAATTCAAGCCGCCGTTCCTCGTGGAGCGGCGGTTTTTCAATTTTTGTCGTCCCTTTAAGTGTCGCAACGCGCAACCAGTTCCGCACTTGACTCGATGCGGATGGAAAGCTTTATTGAGTGTTTATGGGTCAAATGCGTATCATTAGATTATGACGGATATTCAGGATTTCTTATACGAAATTGAGTTCAAAGCGCATCGCCGTGAGTTTTACGGCAATCCGCACAGCCTAAACCTGGGCGAAAAAGACTGGGTAGTTGTCGAGGCGGAACGCGGCGAAGATATGGGCTTCGTTCATATGCTGATCGAACCGGAAGCCAAGTTCAAGAATCGTCCCACAAAGGTGCGCCCGATTCTGCGCAGCGCCACCGACGATGACCGCTTCAAGATGTCAAAAAACCGCGAAATGGAGTCCGAATCGCTTGAACACTGCAAAGAATTGATCAAGCAACACGGCCTGCAAATGAAGCTGGTGGACGTCGAGTATCAATTCGACCTGAACAAAATGACCTACTACTTCACTGCGGACGAGCGCGTGGACTTTCGGTCTCTGGTAAAGGACCTGGCTTCGCACTATCGGACCCGCATCGAACTGCGCCAGATTGGCGTCCGCGATGAAGCGCGCCGCATCGGCGGTTACGGCATTTGTGGATTGCAACAGTGCTGCAACACCTTCATTCGCGAGTTCGAGCCGATCTCCACGCAGTTGGCACGCGACCAGAATCTGTCGTTGAATCCGGCCAAGATTTCCGGCAACTGCGGGCGTCTGTTGTGTTGTCTGCTTTACGAACAGAACCACTATACGGACACGATCCGCAAGTTTCCGGAGGTCGGCAGCGAAATAGACACTCCCGCCGGACGCGGCACAGTGGAATCAATCAACGTCTTCCAGCAATACATGGTGATCCGGCTTGACGAAGGTATCGAACGACTGAGCTGGAAAGACTGGGTGCAGCACGAGAAGAAAAAGCAATTTACCGCGGCGCTCAAGGCGCGCATGAACAATCCGAAATCAGAATGAACTTCTATATCACAACCCCGATCTACTACGCCAATGCCGAGCTGCATATCGGGCATGGTTACACCTCGGTTATTACCGACACGCTCAAGCGCTTCCATGCGTTGTTTGGCGAAGAATCATTCTTCCTGACCGGAATGGACGAACACGGCGCGAAAGTTGAAGAAGCCGCTCTGGCGCAGGGCAAAACGCCTCAGCAATTGTGCGATGAGAACTATCTGAAGTTCGTCGAGGCGCTCAAGACCCTTGGAATCTCATACAATCACTTCATCCGCACGACCTCCGAGCGCCACAAGAAGGGCGTGCAGAAACTCCTGACGAAGCTGTGGGAGGCGCGCACACCGGCAGGCGAGCCGGTGATCTATCAGGGCAAGTACGAGGGCCTCTACTGCGTCGGCTGCGAGAAGTTCATCACCGAGAAAGAACTGACCGCCGACGGACTCTGCCCCAACCACCTGACTAAACCGAAACTGGTTTCGGAGAACAATTACTTCTTCCGCCTGACGGCCTACCTTGACAAAGTTGAGGAGTTGATCCGCAGCGGTCGCCTGAAGATCATGCCCGAGGGGCGCCGCAACGAAGTACTGGGTCTGCTGAAGCAGGGGCTTCCCGATTTCTCCATTTCACGCGAGAAACTCAACTGGGGTATCGATCTGCCCTTTGATCCGAAGCAGAAGACCTATGTCTGGGTCGACGCGCTGCCGAATTACATCACGGCCATCGGCTACGGCGATGACCCGGCCATGTTCGAAAAGTGGTGGAACGGGTCACAAGTCGTGCACTTGATGGGGCGCGATATTCTCAAGTTCCACGCCATCTTCTGGCCCGCGATCTTAATGGCGGCCGATCTTCGGGTGCCCGATATCATGTTCATCCATGGGTATCTCAGTCTGAATGGACAAAAGATCAGCAAGTCGCTCGGCAATGTCATCGCGAATGAGCACTTGGTCGCGCAGTTCGGGCAGGATGCTGCCCGCTATCTTCTCGTATCGCAGTTTCCATTCCACTTGGACGGCGATATCAGCTACCAGCGGCTCTATGAGAAGTACAACTCCGACCTGGCCAATGACTATGGAAACCTGGTGAGCCGCGTCGTGAAGCTGACCATCGCCAACTTCGGCGGCCAAATCCCGCCACTGGCGGCAGGCGCGGACGATCACTCTGAAGAATTGAATCGGCTGATTACCACAACACCCAAAGCCGTGATCGACCAGATTCGCAATATCGATGTGTTGGGCGCTGTCGAGTCGATCTGGGCGCTGATTCGAGCGGCAAATCGCCATTTTGATTACAGCAAACCCTGGGAACTGGCGAAGAACGGCAACAAAGAGAAACTGGCCACCGTGTTGCATCGATCGCTGGAAGCCGTGCGAATTGCGGCTACTCTGACCTGGCCAATCATGCCGGAAAAGTCGGGACGGGTGCTGGAGATGCTGGGGTACAACAGCGAGTATCGGCCCTCGATTATCGATGCCGGCAAAACAGAAATGCTTGTACCAGGGACACAACTGCGCCCGTTGGACAATATCTTCCCGCGCCTGGCTGCGCCGAAGGAGGACAAGATCGAAACTCCCAAACCCGCATCTCCCGATCTGCCGGAAGGTCTGGTCACCATCGATGAATTCTTCAAGACTAGACTGGTCGTAGCGGAGGTTATCGCCTGCGAGGCAGTTCCTGAAGCGACCAAGCTTCTGAAACTGCAGATTGCAATCGGTGACGAAAAACGCCAAATCGTCGCCGGCGTCGCCGAGTTCTACAAGCCCGAAGAGATGGTCGGAAAGAAAATCGTAGTCGTAGCCAATCTCGTGCCTGCAACCATTCGGGGAATCGAATCGAACGGGATGTTGCTGGCAGCCAAGAAGGGGAAAGAACTGAAGCTCGTCACTGTTGACGGCGATATCCCCTCCGGAGCCAAGGTCGGTTGATCGCCGCGGCGGCATTGCTGCGCAGACTGTAGCGTAAGCATGATCGATACACACTGCCATCTTGACTTTCCCGATTTTAACGAAGATCGCGATCAAATTCTTGCGGCGGCGCGCTCGGCCGGAGTGCGCCGCATGGTCAATATCGGTTGCGACCTGAAGTCGTCGCTTGCCGGCGTCGCGTTGGCTGACCGATATTCGGAGATCTACGCCGCGATCGGGTTTCACCCTCACGACGCCAGGAATTACAATGATGACTCCGAGGCGCGCCTGCGAGAACTTGCGAACAACTTTAAGGTAGTAGCGATCGGCGAAATCGGGCTCGATTTCTACCGCGATCATTCCCCCCGCGATACGCAACGCCGCGTCTTCCTGCGACAAATCGCGCTCGCGAAAGAGCTTGGCTTGCCGATGGTAATTCACATCCGTGATGCCTACGCCGAGGCGCTTGACATCCTGATCACCGAAAAAGCCTACGAGGCCAATATCGTCTTGCACTGTTTCTCGGGAACACCTGCAGAGGCGCACAAAGCAGCGGACTACGGCTTCTTCATGAGTTTTGGCGGCGTGATGACCTTCAAGAATTCGCGTCTTCCCGAGCTCGTCAAATCGCTGCCTGCCGATTTGATCTTGCTCGAAACCGATGCTCCCTACCTGACCCCGCATCCGCATCGGGGCCAGCGCAATCATCCGGCCTTAATCAAGCTGGTTTACGAAAAGCTGGCTGAGACTCTGGGCAAGGACTTTGCGGCTGTCGAGTCAATGATCGATGGTAACGCCGAGCGGTTCTTTGAGTTTGAATGAAACCCCGCAAGAGCCTCGGCCAGAACTTTCTGATTAATGCCCACGCGGCAAAACGCATTGTCCAACTCTTGGCCCCGAGAACAAACGAAACAGTCATCGAGATCGGCGGCGGCCGCGGTGATTTGACCATGCATCTGGCAGCGACTGGAGCCCGAGTCGTCGTGCTTGAGCTGGATCGAGCCCTGGCGGACCTCCTCGTCACGCGCTTCGCCGACCGGTCGAATCTGCAAGTCATCGCAACGGATGTCCTTCAGTTTGACCCGGCATCACTACCGAACCTCGGAGAAGACATCAAGATCGTCGGCAATCTGCCGTACAACATCACCTCGCCGATCCTGGAGTGGTTGATCAGTCACCGCAAGCGATTCCCCGAGGCCGTTGTCATGATGCAGAAAGAAGTTGCCCTGCGGCTGTGCGCTTCTCCCGGGGGTAAAGACTTCGGGTCGCTCACCGTATTCGTGCAGCTGTATTACGAGGTGCAACGGGCGTTTGACCTCAAACCCGGCTCGTTCTTCCCGGCTCCAAAGGTCTCTTCGAGCGTCGTCCATTTGAAGCGGCGTCCGATACAGCAGGTATCCGACGGTGATTTCCCCGCCCTGCGGCGGTTGACTGCTGCGTGTTTCCGGTGGCGACGCAAGCAATTGCTGCGTATCTTGCGCGAGGAGTACAGCCTTTCACCGGAAGTTGTAGCCCGCATCTGCGAGGATCTCGAGATTTCCGTCCGCGCGCGTCCGGAGCAGTTGGCGGTCGCGCAATTTGTGGAGTTGGCAAAACTGCTGGAATGCCACAAATCAGATCGTTCGCCCTCTTCGTAGTCCTGATCCTCGCCGGGCTCGCATCTCGGGCCGGCGCCCTTTATTTGACTCTCGATTTCTCCATTGATCGTCAAACGTATAGCTGGGCGGATTCGCTGTCGGTGAATCAAGCGCTCGGTGCCAGGGGTGTAATCGAGCTATTCAATCGATCGGGAGCAACGCTCTTTCGCGAATCGATCTTCGGCAAGGGCGGCGATCGCTGGCAGAAGAGCGCCGTCACGCAGGGCAAATTCAGCTATCGACTAAGTTCCCGCGTCAGCGCCGGCGTCTCGCTGTCTCAGGATTTTGACCGCCTTGAAGAAAAACGCTTCATCGGCAATCGCCTGTTCTTGACCAACAGCTATCAAGGCGATCGGCTCTCCGTGATGCAAAGCGGCGGACTGCTTTTCGAAGAGCGGAAATTCGAGCCGCAGCGGAATCAAGAAACGGGATTAGGCTATGAAGCAAAGATTCGTTTTGTGCCGATTAACCCGCGCTGGGGAGTGGCTCGATTGGAGGGCGAGATTACCACGCCGCGCCAAACTCCGCGCCGCATGATCTCGCTTGGCTATGACCTGGCCAACCTCACTTTTCGAAGCGACACCCTGAGCCTCAGCGGTAACCAGTCTTTCAGCCTGCGCAAGTACTTTCCGTCGACCGGAACCTTCGAAGCAATTGCCCGACAGTCCAGCGAGCAACGCCGCTGGGACATGGCGGCCTCGAAAGCGTTGCCGCTTGCGGCGCGTCTCAGTGTCGAGGCAGCTTATCGCTACGATCGCTACGACTATGAGTATGAGGGAGCCGATCAGGGCTTCATTCGCCAAAACGACAATCTGACCTCGGTCCTGGAGTATCAATTCGGGCTGTCGCGAGCGTTCTATGGTCGATTTGACTGCCAGCTCGCCTATCTGTTTAATCGCACGGATGAAGACTTCGGTTCGAGTTTGACGAACCAGTTGTCAGAAACCGGGCAACTTACGGCACGAATGCTCTGGCAGGCAACCCGCGCGGACACCGTAGAATTGAGCGGTCAGATTGGTGTCACTTCATACTTTGCACCCACCAATTCAGCCTTCTTCGCCGATCGCGATCGTGCGGCCCGTCTGGCATCATTTCGCGCCGTGCACCGCTTTAGTGACTTCCTCACCGGCGTTGTCGACGGCAGCGCCCGCGAACTCCACCTCGTTTACATTTCCGGTTCTCTTTCGGCCAACAACAACATCAACAATGTCTATATCTTGAACCCGTCTTTGATATGGCGTCCGGTCAGAGCCGTGACTCTCCAACAGAATTACCAGATGCACGCCAACTACATCTACTATGAATTCGAGAAAAATGCCGTCAGCGAGCGCAATACGCTTTACCGACGCGCCAATCTTGTTAATACGCTTGCCATTGAGATGTCGCCTCGTTTCGATCTGGTCGTGGAGTACGCCTATCGCTTCGAGGATTTCGGGCGGCTGATCTGGGAAGACCAATGGAAGCAGCAGGTAAGCTGGGACCGCCGTACGCACCGGCCGCGGCTGGGGATTGAATATCGGCCCGTCCGCGGCTTCCGCTTCTATCCTTATGCTTCCTACGAATGGCAGACCTTCTACGATCACCTATTCGATCCCGAGTCAACCCTCGGCCGCCGGGTTCAGTCCGACGAATTGCGGCGCAGTCTGATCGGGTTCGAGCTGCAATGGACGATGTCCGCCAACTCGTATGTTGATTGTCGTCTCGAACGCCGCGTGCAGGAATACCAAAAACAGCGCAGCCAGGATTACGACGTGTTCACCATCACGCTCAAGAGATACCTATGAAGTCGAAACTCACACTCCTCTTGTGGATCTCGCTGGTGTTGTTGACCTCTTGTGCCAAGAACCCGTTCTCAACGCGCGACAGTGAGGATCCGACCGGCCGGGTCGGGACGTTCATTCCGCCGACAGCCCCGCAGATCGTGCTTGAAAATTTGCGTTTCTCCTACAACGAACTCGTCATCGGCAACTTTACGCAGTGCCTCGACAGCAGCTTCACGTTTCGCTTCGACTTCCTGCAGACTCTCCCCGGCGACACCTCCTGGAGCTACGTCCAGGAAGTCAACCTGACGACCAAGATGTTCAACGAGTTCAATGCGGAGAAAGCGCTGCGTCAGATCACGATCGAATTTACCATTCAGCAAGAACAACCCGATCTGGTACTCGATACGACTGCAACCCTGATCCGTTCCTATGTGGTGACAATCGCCGACACGCTGGGAACCGTGCAACAGAATTTCCAGGGGATCGCCCGGTTTGATCTCGTGGAAAGTGCGTTCAATTTCTGGTCATTGCGCCGGTGGGAGGACCTACATCTCGACCTCGACATTTCCTCCTGGGCGGAGTTCAAGAATGCCTATCGCTAAGCGACATCTGGCCTGTCTGCGCCCACTCCTGATGCTGGCCACCCTGGCGACGATTGCGTGTCAGAACCCGTTTGCGCCGGCGGTTGTCGGTCCCTCGCGCGTTGTGCCGATTGTCCGACAAACGGCTCCCGACTCGGTGCTGCACAATTTCAAGTACGCGTACGAGCACAACGATATCGACGTGTACGAAAACTGCCTCGACGAGCAGTTCATTTTTCGCTACATCGACCAGGATCGTACCGGACAAATCGAACAGGTTGAAATCCCGCGTGATGGTCCGTCAGGCGACGTGGCGCGCACCGAGCGCCTCTTCAAGCTTTTTGACGAAATCCGCCTCGATTCCTGGGTGCCGATCTTTGATCGTCAGGAGTTCCCCGGCGAAGAAGTTTGGGAGGTCTACCGCGTGTACTTCAATCTATCGGTAAAAGATCTCGACGGTGATTTTGGCTTCGAATTCTACGAAGCAGTCGGTGTGGCTGAGTTCAAGTTCCGCAAATCCCCTTCTGACAGCCTGTATCGCATCGTCGTCTGGGACGATCGGTCGAACCAGTAGCTCAGCTTCCGCCGACCGCGATCATTAAGTAGGTCAAATCCCGAATCTCAGGCAATCCGCCCAACCAATCCGGAGAGATTGCGATTGCGAAGTGTCAAGAGTGCTTCTGCGGCGAAGGGATTTGACACGCTTTGGACGTTATTGAGTTGAGAATGTCAAGACCCTTCGGCTCAAATCACACTTTCCTGACGACAAATCATTCTGTTCGGTGCACGGTGGCAAATGATCAGCTTGTCGGGTTCTGGCCTACGCGTTCGGTGCGATAGTGAACTTATTGAGACAGCCTCAGAATGTCTAACCTACTGCACCGGCGCTCCGACCGTCGCCAGAACGTAATTCTTGGTGTCGAAATAGTCATGTGCAACGCGCTTGATATCTGCCGGCGTCAGCTTCTTCATTGCAGCGATCAAATCGTCCTCGCCATCATATCGTCCGGCAAGAAACTGGTTCACAGCCATGTAGAATGCCTGGTTGACCCGTGACAAGCGCGCCGTCAGTTGAGATCCCCAGAGCGAATTGACGGCGCGTTCGAGTTCCTCGGCAGAGACTTCGTGATTTCTCAGCGAGTCGATCTCAGACAGGATTCCGTTTTTCGCCCGGTCGTAGTTTTCGACACCGGTCCCCATCACCGCAGTAAACCAGCCGAAGTCGCGATCAAAACTGACTCCTGCACCGACTCGGTAGGCCAGTCCCTGTTTCTCGCGCAGGTTCTGTCCAAGGCGGGTCGAGAGGATATCGACGGCGACTCGCAGCGCGACGGCATCGGGGTTGGAAGCTCCGCAGATCGCGTTGCCGATGTACATATAGGCTTGCTTCTTTTCCATTGGCTTGTTCTCGCTCAAGACACCGGCTAAGGTTACTGGCTTCGCGGAGGCTTTTGTCATTTCGCGCGCCGGAAGGTCTCCGAACGCAGCCTCGATCTTACCCATCATCGTTTCAGCCTGGAGGTCGGTGCACACGGCCAGAATCAGGTTACTCGCCGAGTAGTAAGATGCGTGATAATCACGCAGGTC
This sequence comes from uncultured Ignavibacteria bacterium, assembly GCA_964584025.1. Classification (GTDB taxonomy): domain Bacteria; phylum Zixibacteria; class MSB-5A5; order CAIYYT01; family CAIYYT01; genus JADJGC01. Next base: position 36,107 of record CAZOYE010000013.1, on the reverse strand, counting down.
CTTGGGGGTAATCGATCCGAGCGATCTCATCGTGCCGGTTTCAGGGTTGGCGAATGGCGAATCTTTGAACAAGAGTTCGTAATAGAGATTCTTGGCCTGATCGGAGGTCGAACCCGTTTGGATTCCGAGAATCCCCATGACCTCTTGCCGCACTTGTTCGACTTCATCATCGGCGAATGTTGGATACTTGATCATTTCGGAGAGCAACTCAATCCCTCGATCGGTGAAATCGGAGATCGTCTCAAACTTCACGAACGAGAACTGCCGCGAAGTGTACCGATCGTCGTACGGAATGTATGGGTTATCGTTCGTCGTAAGGTTGGCGCCGATCTCAGCCAGGGCGCGCGAAAGCTGGTCTTTCGTGTAGTTTCTGGTGCCGTGCGCGAGCATGCGGTTTACGAAATCAGTGATTCCTGCTTTGCCCGCCGGTTCACTGCCGGCGCGGTCTTTGCCCAGTACCATGAACGCTTGCACCTGCGAATAAGCGTTTGACTTGACGATGACTTCCAGTCCGTTCGGCAGGGTCTTGTGTGCATATTGGCTGGTGATCTTCGCCGCTCCCGCAGACTCGCTTTCCTCGAACGGCTTTACGACCGTTGCGACATAATTGTATGGCCTGAAGTACTTCGCCGCGACGCGTTTGACATCCGCCGGAGTCACTTTCTCGAGATTGGCCGTGAGGTTGTCGATGAAGTCGTATCCGGTCGAGACCATCAGCGGTGCGATCTGGAATCCATAGTAGTGAAGCTTCTCTTTTAGGTAGATTTCGCTCGTCTTGGCACTGGTGACAACCGCCTTGATATCCGCCACTGTCGGCTGCCAGTTGGCGATTGTTTGCTCCATCGTCTGATTCAACAGCGTCACGATTCGGTCAATGTTCTTCACCGAGTCGGTTTTGATCGAGACATCGAAGACCGTGAAGTCCTTTTGCGTGTTAATACCACAGCCGACCGATTGCGTCAGCGTACCGCCTTCGTCAACCAGCACCTTGCGCAGCGGCGACACACCGTCGGAGTTGAGCAACTCGTTGAGTACGTGGAAGGCATAATAGTCGGGGTCATTCCAGAGCGGCCCGCGCGACGAGAAGGTCAGATGGCAGCTTTTCGTTTCCATTTCCTGGGTGACGACCTTCTTCTCGTCGGGAATCGTGACAGCAAAAGCCGGCACCGGCGGTATCGGCTTGGCCGTGGCGGCGCCGAAATACTGGCGGTACTTTTTGGCCATCTCTGCTGTGTTGAAATCGCCGATAACCAGCGCAACCATGTTGTTGGGCGCATAATAGGTCTGATAGTATTCGAGAATCTCTTCGCGGGTGACGGTGTTGATCAGATTTTCGTATCCCAGTACCGGACGGGCATATGGCGTGCCCGCATACACGATCGATTGATGGAAGTCGTCGACCAGATCATCGATACGGTCGTGGCTCTGACGGATTTCCTCAATGACAATCTTGCGCTCTTTGGGGAATTTCTCGTCCGGGAGAATCGAGTTAAAGAGCTGATCCGATTGGACATCCAGCCCGTGATCGATGTATTCGGTCGGCATCAGGACGAGATAAGCGGTCAAGTCCTTGCGGGTAAAGGCGTTGATATATCCGCCATGCCGCTCAATCAGGTCGTCGAGTTGTTCCTGCGACTTGGTCTTGGTGCCGTTGAACAGCAAGTGCTCAAGGAAGTGAGTCGCGCCATTGTTGAATTCGTTTTCGTAACGCGCTCCGGCATTGACGAAGACGATCGAGGTAATCATCGGCGAAGAGTGATTCTCGACGAAAATCGCCTGCAATCCGTTCTCAAACGTAACTTTCGTTGAAGGCAAACCGCCGAGCGCGAAGACGTCGTTGAGCAGCACAAAGGTCAGGGCGACCAGGGTTATCTGACGCAAATTCACTTATCTCTCCTTGAGTTAGGGCACAATAGCTGCGCAAAATCAACCCTGTGAAGCGGGTCGAGTCAAGAAGTTATTCACATGGAGACGCTTTCGTGTCATCCTTGTGTCAATCATTGTAGGTCAGGATCCCTGCGATCCTGACGTTTTGGGACTCTGATGACCCCTCCAAAAGTGATTTCGCCGCCCTTGACTTTGGATTGCCGGCTGCTGTTATTTGAACCGAGACGTGTTACTGCGCCCAGCGGCGCGATCATCAAGAAAGGTAGGTTAGTCCTATGGCTGGCGACGGCAAGGCCAAAGCGCTCGATGCAGCGTTATCACAGATAGAAAAGCAATTCGGGAAGGGCTCAATCATGCGCCTCGGTGCGCTGGGCGCAATCGAACCGATTCCGGTGATCTCCACCGGCTCACTCTCGCTCGATTTGGCGCTTGGGATCGGCGGCGTGCCGCGCGGCCGCGTCATTGAGCTGTACGGCCCGGAATCGTCCGGCAAGACCACCCTGGCGCTGCACATTATCGCCCAGGCTCAGAAAGCCGGCGGCACGGTGGCGTTTATCGATGCCGAACATGCGCTCGATGCTGCCTATGCCAAGAAACTCGGCGTGGATACCGACAACATGCTGATCTCCCAGCCCGACACCGGCGAACAGGCGCTGGAGATCACCGAGACCCTGGTGCGTTCCGGCGCAGTCGATGCCATCGTGATCGACTCGGTGGCGGCGCTCGTGCCCAAGGCGGAAATCGACGGCGAAATGGGCGACTCGCACATGGGCTTACAGGCGCGGTTGATGTCGCAGGCGCTGCGTAAACTCACCGGCACGGTCTCCAAATCAAAGACCTGTGTAATTTTCATCAACCAGATCCGCATGAAAATCGGCGTCATGTTTGGCAACCCCGAAACCACGACCGGTGGCAATGCGCTGAAATTCTATTCCTCGGTGCGCATGGATATTCGCCGCATTTCCTCGCTGAAAGAGGGCGACGAAGTGATCGGCAGCCGCGTGCGCGTACGCGTCGTCAAGAACAAGGTCGCCCCGCCGTTCAAAGAAGCCGAGTTTGATATCATGTTCGGCACTGGCATCAACTACGAAGGCGAATTGCTCGACATCGGCACGACACACAATTTTATCCAGAAGAGTGGCACGTGGTTCTCTTACGGTGATGAGCGCATGGGCCAAGGCCGCGAAAACGCGCGGGCGTTTTTGATCAATAATCCGGATATCAAAGAGAAGCTCAAGCACTCGATCCTTGAGAAAGTCGGACTTGCGGGGAATGGTCATAAAGAAGAGTAATGATGGGCAAGCGCATGGTTTGGTGGTGGCGTAGCTCGTCAGATTGATGGGATGGGGCATGTGAGCATCTGGAAAGAGATTGTGCTAAGCGATTGGGATGATTTCGAATCCCGAGTATCTAATCTGACAAAGGTCCGGTATAAATGGGTGTTCAGAGGTCAATCTGATGCCGCTTGGTCTCCGGAAACCTCCTTGTTCCGCGCTTTTCAGACTGCCAGGACGATTAGGTCGTTAGGCGGCTCGACAAGCGGATTCCTGAAATCGGAACATGAGAAGCTGATGATTGATCGGTTCAAGCGAAACGCACACTTGTACAGATCGAAGCTCCCTGAATCAGGGGAACTGCTTGAATGGCTGGCCATCATGCAGCACTACGGTGCTCCAACTCGACTGCTCGACGTCACCTTCTCGCCGTACGTCGCCGCTTACTTCGTGCTTGAGGCTGGAGAAAGTAGCGGTGCCATCTACGCATTTAATCACGAGGAGCTTTCCAAATATGCTCCGGAGAACGTTGGTACGACATTATTCGAAGATGAAACGTCAAAGCACAATTTTCTCGCTCTTTATTGGCCTTGTCTAGCTACTGAAAGATCGCTGGCACAGCAAGGAGCATTTCTAGTTCCGAGTACGATAGAGACTCCACTTCAAGAACTGATAGAAAAAATTGTACCGATCGACGGTTCTTGTATCAAAATGACTATCGCAGCTGAATTGCGCTCTGAGGGGCTCCGCAAGTTACGTGAATGGAATCTCACTTCGACAAGTTTATTCCCCGGCATTGATGGATTCTGTCGTTCGTTGAGGTTTCAGATGCTCGATCCTGTAAAGAGCCAAACGAGGCTCATGGGTCGTTTTAAATTGCATGACAATAACAGAACTTCATAGTCAGCGGTACGGCGTCTCCCTTGGTCGGATCTTGAGTCTATTCAACAAACCAGCGTGTGAACTGGTGAGGAAGCAATCAACTGACAAACCAGTCGTCAGAGAGTGATTGGGACGAAATTGCCGATATCGGCATGAAGCGTTCTCATGTCGTTCTGCTAGGTGCAGGAGCTAGTCGGGCCGCGTTGCCACACGGCGACAAGTACGGGCGGAAGCTGCCCTTAATGAACGATCTTGTTAGTACGCTTGGGCTTGACTCCTTGCCGTTTGCGAAAGGATTAGATTGGAGTTCAAGAAACTTCGAAGAGATTTTCAGTGAGATTCACAGTTCGGGTGATCGCTCTTTGACAAGCGCCATTGAAGCGTGCGTGTTTGAGTACTTTTCAGAATTGCGATTGCCGAATGAGCCGACTCTGTATGATCACCTTGTTCTGTCCTTGAGAGAGAAAGACCTGATTGCTACATTCAATTGGGATCCCCTTCTTTGTTACGCAATCTCCAGATGCCGTCACCATATTCCAGCCTTCCGAGAACCCGAATTTGCCTTTCTGCATGGCTGTGTGGCCGTGGGGTACTGCAGTACCGACAGGAGATGGGGGCCACGAGGACATGTCTGTCCAAGATGCAGAGAGCCATACAAAAACTGCCCGATTCTTTATCCAATAAGCGACAAGTCATACGAGGGAGACGAATTGATTGGAGAGTATTGGCGCAGACTTCAGAATCACTTGAAGCACGCGTACGTTCTCACGATCTTTGGATATGGCGCTCCAGTGAGCGATATCTCAGCAATCGACCTAATGAAGCGCGCTTGGGGAAGGGGAGAGTCTCGTCAATTCGAACAAATTGAAATTATTGACATAAGAGCGAAGGACGAGCTCTTCGAACAGTGGCGGCCTTTCATGTGCTTGGGTCACGAAGATTTCAGAACGTCGTTCTATGAATCATGGATCACATCTCATCCGAGACGATCTTGCGAAGCTGTTTGGGCACAGACTATGGGTACAGCATGGTTAGGGTATGTACCTTACCCCCAAGGATCCACGTGGGATGAACTCAGAGAATTCTACAAGGCGAAGATAAACAGAGAAAATGAGGAATCAACGGCATAGTCCGCGCTTGATTTGGCGTCGGGTCACATTCCGCGCGAACCACTTGCTTCGTCGACCACGATTATTGTGCGTGCGGAACAAGACCGGACGCAACTTCTCTCGAAGAGCCGACTCGACAGGGTAGGATTCCCCCTCAGCGAAAGGGGTTAGGGGGTTGTATTCACGCTATCGAAAGAAACGCAGGCAGGCAAACCCAGCCCCTACTGACCTTTTAGGCTCTCCAACTCCGGTGCAAACACCGAATTACCGGGGTCGCGCGCAATGGCGGCTTCGAGAAGGCGCTGTAGTTCGTAGCGATTACCCTGATGGCGCAAAATCTCTGCGATTCGCGACACGGTGCGCTGATTCAAGTCAAACTCCTGCCAACGCCCGACTACCAATTCCTCAGCGCGTGAGTAATTTCCAAGTTTGGCCTGATTAACCGCGAGGTTATACCGATTTCGGCTGTCGGACGGATCGCCCGCCAGTCGTCGTTCCTGCGCCGCGACTCCTTCGAGTCCATCGTTGTAGACACTCTGGACAATCCTTGCCCAGGAGACATTCATCAAGCCATGGTCGGCGGTTGAAGCATAGTGCAGATCGGAAGCAATCACTCCTTTCATCGCCTCATAGGCAGGCATGGCCCGGGAGTTCAAGACGACCCACGATCCGGTGTGCAGTATCCCGAACATGACTATGATCACTACGTTGGCGGTAAGCGCGCGCGGCGCCTTGGCAAAAATCTCCCAAAGCACCGTAATCGTCGCAGCCAGTGCCGGCACCGCAAAGAGAGCCAGCAGATCCCAGTCGCGCAGCGCACCCAGCTTGGGATCGACCGCGAGGATGAACAGCCAGGCCGGAATTAGCATCACGAGGTGGAAAATCACGATTTCTGTTCGCCAGAACCGGCGGGTGAAGGCCAGCGCAATCATTAGAGGCGCTGTTAACAATATAATGTTGAGGTGGTCGATCCAGTGCTCGATCGTGAAGAACGCATAGGGCCTTCCCTCTTGCGGCAGAAACGGTAAGAACGCGGAACCCGGACCGGACACTGAGCGCGCATAGATCGTTGCCAACAACAACAGGACCAGGGCAGCAGCAACTGACAGCGCAACGGCTGACTTCGTGCGATACTTGCGAATGACCAGAATCAGAAACGACGGCACCATTACTCCAGCGGCGAAGTGGAGTAGTATCGCCGCCAGCAAGCATATTGCCCCCGCCAGGCTTACTCGTCTTGCCTGGAAATCGCGATAGGCGATGAGGCAATAGACAAACAGCACCGCATAGGCAATCGGGTAACGCTCGACATAGCCACAGAATACTTGAATCAGAGCCGTCGCCAACAATGCTGCTGCAGCAACCACGAGTTGACCGTTAGTCGCACTGAACCGCCAGAGCGCTCCCAGAACGATCGCGGCTGCCAGCCACGATGTTAGACGATACGCGAGAATGATGCTGTCCGGATCCGCATGGCCAGTGAATGCGAGTATCCCCTCTTGCAGATACAAATTGACAGCGCTGAAGGGGGCAAAATCGTTTCCTTGCAGCGTGCGTTCGATGATGGAGTAGGCGTCGCCGAGAATCAGATTTTGTTGACGCAGCAGGACGAAAATCAAGAAGAGGAATGCAGAAGCCAGTCCAGCGCTCCAGATATTCTTGCGGTCACGCCAAGTGCCTTCAGTGGATCGAGAACGTGCGAGTAGTTTCTGTACCGCCGGCAGTGAAACCAATACCAGAATACCGACAATGCAATACAAGAGGAAGGGCGGCAAGGCGGAAGGAAATCCCAGCCCCCAGAGTAGACTGCTGCCTGTAATTGCCGGGTACAGGTGCGCAAGGGCCAGTGTCGCTACCAGGTAGGCAATTCGACTGACATCCCGCTCCGCCGAATTCTCTGCGTCCATGGTAGGCAAGAATATGATTTGCTGTGGTGCATGACAAGGCAGTTATCTCAACTTGATCGGAAAGAAGCATTCAGGATCGCAGGGATCCTGGCCTACGAATAGCCACAAGTTAAGTTTTTCCCCCTTAGCAAAGGGGGTTAGGGGGTTGTATTCACTCTATCGAAAGAAACGCAGGCAGGCAAACCCGGCCCCTACGATTATCGTGCTCGTCGAGACTCAGGGCATGTTCTGATTTATTCGGCCTCTCCAAACTCCTTGCCGAAGTCTCTCAATCAGCGTAGTCATCAATCGCATTGAGCGATGCAACTGATGACCATACCTGAATCGAAAGCTACCGCTGGACGTTTGTTGGCGTTCATTCGTGATGATCGCGTCCTCACCGCGACAATCCTGATCGTCTGGCTGGTGATGATTATCTCCATCGGCAACCGCGACCGGCTCTGGGATTTCAAGACCTATTTCTATGCCTCTGTCGCGCAGGCGCAGGGGGAGAACCCCTACGATCTTGAAGCGCTCAATAGGTATTCGCACGACAAGATCGAACTCCCCTTCGTCTATCCGCTCGCCATTTGCTATCTCTTTCGTCCGCTCACGTGGCTGCCATACGGCGTTGCTTATCATGTTTGGCTTTGGCTCAAAGTCGTCATTGCCGTTTATCTCTTCTGGCTTTGGCGGACACGCTTTATTCGCTGGGGGCCGCTGTGGCTGATGCTTCTCATCGGCTCGGGAGCCTTTCTCTCCGCGCTTTATCGCGACCTAACGGCGGGCAATGTGGCTTTGATCGAGCAGGCGCTGCTTTGGACAGGCTTCTGGTGGCTGCTTGAATCGAAGCCGTTTCGGTTCGCCGTGGCGGTTGCCTTCGCCGCTATCTTCAAGTTCACTTTCGCGCTCTTTCTGCCGTTGCTCTTGCTGACCCAGACCCGCAGACGTTGGCAGGCGGTCGCAGTCGGGGGCACCATGGTGATGGGATACGCGTTAATCAATTGGTCGTTGAGCGCGCCGCAATTTCGCGAGTTCGTGGAAATCGGAGCGAACCTCAAGGAGTACACCACCAGTTTCAATCACTCGACACTGGCAGTCTTTCACGATGTCGGTGGTTTGCTGATTGGAACAAGGATCGACTCGGCCGGGTCTGCCGCTGTTGTCATGGCTCTATATCTGATGTTCGCAGTGGTTCTCGCCACCCTGACGTTCAAGTGTCTGCGTCGAAATTGGCCCATCGACACACGAGCAAAACTGCTCTGGACGATGTGCGCACTTTGTTTGCTCTATGCACTGGTGCTGCCCCGTATGAAAAACTACACGCAATTGCTCTTGATCGTACCAACACTTTTGGTGATAACGGGCGGAATTCAGCGCAAAGGGCAGATTGCTCTTGCGCTACTACTGCTACTCCCACGGATCAAGATGGCCGCCCCCGATACAGTTTTTGGATTCTATCAATACTTGCATCCCTGGATCATGACGGTGGTCATCTGGATCGGATTCTTGAGGGAAACGCCGGGAATCATGGAGCGACTGCAGAACGATGGAAGCAACCAGACCGATAGACCATGAATCGACAGTGCACTATTGTCCCGTGAACGCAGTGGTGGCACCGTCACAGCAGTCTCAATCTTGCGCTTCCCACCCGCTCTTGCATTGAGCCAATTTCAGTCGATGGTTGAGTTACCTTCCTTGCTTGCCTTTAGCTGCAAACTTCCATTAGTTGCGGGTACCGAGCAGTAGACGAACCCTTAACAGAGAGGACGAATCATGTCCACACTCGTAGTCGGAGGCACGGGAAATGTCGGCAGCCTCGTCGTAAACCAACTGCTCGCCCAGGGCAAGGCAGTCCGAGTTTTGACGCGATCTTCCGACAAGGCAGGAACGCAGCCCGAAGGCGCAGAGGGTGCTGTCGGAAATCTTGCGGACCCGCCGAGCCTGGCGCGGGCGTTCCAGGAAGTTGAGCAGGTCATGCTGATCACTGCCCTTCACCCTGATGAAGCGGCTCACGGTCAGAATGCCGTGCGGGCTGCGCGCAAAGCCGGAGCCCGGAAGATCGTTTTCCTGTCGGTCGTCCTACCGGCAGATGCCACCCATATTCCGCATTTTGCCAGTAAACTCGCCGTCGAAAAAGCTATCAAGGAATCAGGTTTGGCGTGGACGATACTTCGGGCCAACAACTTCTTTCAGAACGATCTGTCCTTTCGTGAAGTCATGTTAGAGCACGGAGTCTACCCCCAACCGCTGGGAGCGCTGGGTGTCACAAGAGTCGATACTCGCGATGTTTGCGACTGCGCAGTCAGGGCTCTATCCACCTCCGCGCTGGATGGAAAGACTGTGCCCCTCAATGGCCCGACTTCACTGACAGGTAAAGATGTCGCCCGCATCTGGAGTAAGTACTTAGGTACTGAAGTCAACTATATGGGGGATGATCTCTCCCAGTGGGCGGATTCAGCAGCGATGACTTTGCCGGCATGGCTGGTCCACGATCTGCGCATCATGTTCGATTACTTTCAGAAGCGCGGTCTCAATGCCTCTCCGGTCGAGATGCGCGAAGTAGAGGCTGCCCTGGGGCAGAAACCACGAAGCTTCGAGGACTTCGTTCAAGAGACGGCGGCTGAGTGGCGCAAGAAAGCCCCAGGGGAAGGCGATTGAGTCTCGATTGACTATTGTCTTCAGCGGCTCTCTTACCAGCGCCGCGGGCGAAAGAACTGCCCAATATTGAGATTAAGTTAGTGGTACTTAACAAGATAAAAAAAACGGATCAGTTTAGGGAAATTGCTTGCGTTGAAAGATTACTTGATATTTCTTGGCTTGCCTTACGTATTAGGGTAAGGCACCCCTTTTGAAGCTTTTGGGGGGAGAGGTATCGCGTATCCTCAGAGTTTCCTAGCCCCCTCTCTGAGGTCGACTTCTTCCCCCTTTTTTATTCCCCGTTGTCCCAGTTACCTCAGAGTCCTAACCAACAATTCTATTATAGGCTCAGGCGGTGACAATTCCTGTCAGCCTGCAGTGATTTTTTTTGAGAATTACATCAAATCATCTCCAAGTCGATTATTGAGCTTACTGGAATCGACGCCGGCTCTTTCCCGGTGTCGCGATCCTCTATTAACCAACCCCGCTCGAACCTGAGATTCGGATCAATCTCCGAGATGCAGGCAGTCGATGAGTTCCGTTCCGAGTGGACCAGACGGAGCCTCTTTCCCATGCGCTTCGCCAAGTCAATCAGGGAAAGGAGGACTTGGTCACGAACCTGTCCGTTGTTGGCCCTGAATAGCTGAGAATCCAAGTGAAGTCCAAGGTTGCGTTGTTCGGAGTAGGGTATCGACGCCTCCAGCTTGACTCGGATCCGCTGGATGATTGAAAGCGAGTCTGTAGTGAGCGCGCCCTCGATCATCCCCAACGCGATGATCAGTAAAGCCGCTTCTACCTGCGTAAACTGCTGGACCTTGGCTGAGCGATTCGCCAGGCGATAACCGGAGTATTCCTCATCGTAGTAAACTGGATAGCCGGCGGACTCCAACGATCGCATGTATCGAAAGGCGGTGCGCTTGGAGACGTTGCACTCACGCGCGATTGTCTCGATGTTGGTACTCCTGCGATTGGTTAGCATACTGATGAGCAGGACGAGATTTTCGGACTTTGGCATGCTCGGCTTCGCCTCCTTAGAAGAAGATGCCCGCGATGATGGCGATGATTCCGAAGAGGTCCGGGTTCGGTTGAGTATCAACGATCACAATCGTGGTTTCAGGACCACCAGAATCAGTGGGGCAGTTAAGTCCCGGGCATCCACCAGTGCCATCTGTTCCCCGCGAAGTCGGCACGATCGCGACCAGGGCGATGATCAAGACAATAGAGAGTGCCCGAACAAACTTCCTCGGTTCTGATCCAACGGCTCTTCCGTTCAGCATGATTCCTCCTATGAGTCTCTGTTTCTGCCCCCGGTGGAGACATGTCAGGAATCATGCCAGCGACAATTAGCGTGCCTTGAAATCACATAAAGTGTTTATAATCAATTACTTATGAGGATTTTAAGTACGCGGAATTTCAACTGCATCCGCGGATAATTACCCGATTTCAGTAAACGCAGATCGAATTACCGAGCAACCCTTAGAGAACCATAGAATTAACATATTACCGAATACGGTAAATTTGACGAGATCGGAAGAGAGAGATTAGCTGATATCGGTAGGATCTATTCCGAATTCGTTCATAAGTTTCTTTAGGATAGCTACCTGGATTCGGAGGAGCCTTGCGGCCTCTCGGAATCTACCACGACAAGACTTCAAAGCCTTTAAGACCTGTTCCTTCGAAAGAGGCGGTCTCGAGGGGTCGATGCCGTGTTTTTTCAGAAGCCTCTGGAACGTAGAGATGGCCAAGCCCAGCTCTCGAGCCGCCGCACTTTGGTTGTAATTGTGCTTCTCAAGCATAGCAAGGAGTTCCTCGCGTTCTGCGCGACCTCGCCGGGCACGAAAGGACTCCGCGACCGGGACAGACTCGATCTTGCCCTGCCAGATTGTGACGCCCCCGACGCGCTGCTTTAAGTCATCCGGTCGAACGGTTCCGGGATCGAGCAGTGCAACTATCCGTTCGATCGTCCGCCGTAGCTCGCGGATGTTACCGGGCCAGTCGTAATTTAGAAAGACCTTCATCGCCTGCGGCGAAAGCTGAAAGTCTTGACCGGGAGCCAACAATTCGAAGAAATGGCTGGTCAGGATCGGAATATCTTCCGGCCGCTCGCGCAGGGGGATGAGGTTGATGCTTAGTGTGCTGATGCGGTGATGCAAGTCATGGCGAAAGCGCCCCTGCTTAATAACTGTCTCGAGGACTTGATTTGTTGCCGCGATGATGCGGACATCTACGCTAATGGTCCTGTTGCTGCGCACTCGGGTAAACTCCTTGTTCTCGATCGCGCGCAGGAGTTTCGCCTGGGTCTCGAGGGGCAATTCCGCGACTTCATCAAGAAACAGCGTTCCACCGTCGGCAGCCTCCAATTTGCCTTCATGTCCTGTGACGCCGCTGGCGGCTCCCTTGTCAATGCCGAAGAGAATGCTGTCAGTTAAGTCGCCACTCAGATTGGCGCAGTTGACGCTAATAAAAGGGCCTTCCCTGTAATTCGATTGTTGATGAATCAGGCGCGCGATAACTTCTTTTCCGGTGCCCGTTTCACCCAAGAGGAGGACCGAAGCATTTGAACGCGCTACCAGCGGCAAGCCATTGAAGAGGCTCTGCATTTCGGCATTCCGCGTGATCAGGAGCGTGCCCTTGCCGCGAGACTTGTCGGAGAGCACATATTCATTCTGTTCCGCTTGCGCAGCGCGGACGGCACGCGCATGCACCAGGGCGCTCCCGACAAGATTGGATATCGCTTCGATGAATCGCCGTTCTTCTTCGTGGAAGATTCCCGGAACACTGTGATGATCGAGGTACAGCACTCCGGCAACGCGATCTGCGGATACCAGGGGAACGCAAGCGATCGAGAGAATGTTGTGGGCCAGCACACTCGGAAGGCTGCTCGTGCGCTGGTCGGCATATGCATCGTCGACAAATACCGGCTCCCGGCGTTCAAAGGCCCGTTGCATGACCGTCCGGCTAACGGTGATGACATCCTTGATTGAGGCGTCGTCAAGGTCGCGAACCGCTTCAACACGCAGGTTTGTACCGCCCTCGATCGCCAGAAGTATCGCACCGCGCTCTGCACCGGTCTCGGAGAGGGCCAGATTCAGGAGCTGTTGAACGACAAGGCGATAGTCAGATATCGATCGGAAGATCTCGGAGACTTCAAGCAAGAGGTCGGCTGCAGATTTGCTGGCATAGGCAGCCCTGACATCAGTGATTTCGACTTCGCACTCGGTCACGAGGGAGTCGTTGTTCATCTGCTCGGCAATCCGCTTGGCTTCTTCCAGAAATCGAAGTCGCGAAATATGCCGCGAGTTTCGGTCATAGTACTCAGCGAGTTCCCGGCACACGTTGTACGCCTGGATCAGGAATCCACCGCGCCGATAATATCCCAAAGCGAGCTTCAGTTCATCCAACTGCGTGCCCGCGGCCGGCAGTGCTTCGATTCCCCGAGCCCGAAGGTGGGCGAGAACCGCTTTGGCAAGCAAGCCTCCAGATTCGCGGATGTAGCTTCTCAGTCGTGATTGTTCGGCCAGAACCTGGGGGATTTCGCCCAAGGTATGTCCGGCGAGCACGTGCGACACGGCCAGACAGGCTGGCATCAGATAGTCTAAGGCCGCCGCCTGCCGAGCTAGTGAACCAAGCTGCGCAGCGCGCTTGGCCTCGCTATCTTCGCACGTTGCCAGTATTTCCAGAAGCCTGCCGTCGATTCGGAAGACTTGGTGGCCGCCTCCGGCTGTCAGCCGCTCGATCTCGACGGCGAAGTCACGAGCGACGCCAGTGTTGCCATTCATAAGATAGATGGTTCCAAGGTAATAAAGAACCGTCGCCGCGAAGCGAACACCGCTGGCGTTGCGGAGAAGGCGGCGGGCGTTCTCTAACTGAACCTGCGCCATAGAAATCTGTCCGCGGCGCAACGCCAGCCATCCTGCCAGAATGAAGCTATGGGTGACACCGCCGCGATCTGCTCGCATCAAGGCATTGGCTCGATATCGGGCTAAGCATCCCTCGGCCTCGTCGAAGTTTCCCAGCATGATGTGGGCATGGAGTGCATTCTCCTCCAGATATATCACCGGTCCCTGGTCAAAAATCCCGGCGAGCTCATTCGATACTTTGTGGCCCAATTCGATTACTTGCGAATAATTCCCCAGGAATGTATCCGAGTTCATGATATTGATTCCCATGGGGATCTTGAGCAAATCAGCCTCGCGGGCAAGCCGTTCTCGCGCCGCGACAAGGACGTCTCTCGCTTCGTTCACTTTCCCGGTCTCATTCAAGAAGCAGCCAAGGGCATTCGCCATGTAGTTGACTCCACCCGTGCAGCGGACTTTCTCGGCAAATCGAAGGAGAGCCTTGCAGCGCTTGAGAGCCGCCGCCGTTCGACCACGATGGGACAGGAGAAACAACTGCTTTTCTGCGATGCGGAAGCGCCGGAAAGTCATTCCGCCCCGGCGTGCCAGATTGTAGGCTTGGCGTAATATGCGAAGACGCTCACCGAGTTCCGTCGAGAAGTCAAATTGATCGGCAATCGCTACCAGAACCGTGACACGCTTCTGCAGCGGCAGTTCGTACTGTGCGTTGACTTCTCTGATCAGGCGATTAGCTTCCGACGCGTAGCGCAGCGCCCGCAAGGTTGCTGCCAGCTTTAGCTTCGCCGCTGCCAGCTGCGAAGCGGTCAGCAAGCCGGGGTGATTGATGGCGGCCTCAAAGAGAACTGCCGCATGTAAATGCCGGCGGCGTGCGCGCTCGCGGAGTGCAGAACGCAACCACCCCTGCGGCTCGCCACTTTCAGCGTCTACCGACCCGGTGGTCGCGCGCTCCAGGTCCTTCAGAAGCTGACCAGCTCTCACGAAGTCCAGACTCACCTGCCAGTAGCGGGCAACACGGGTGACCTCGGAAGACCGGAGTTGCGATCGGGCTATCCGATAGGCGGCGACTGGTTTCAAACGTCGCAGGTCATCGGCGGCCTTCATCAACTCCTCCGGGATACCGAATATCAGGGCGGTCTGTCGCACAAAGCTGGAGAGCAACTCGCCGTCGCCTGACCGCTGGGAATGTTGAGCGAAACGTGTACGCGTTAGATTCCAGAGGAGTTCACGCTCGTAACGTGCCACGATGTCTCCACCAATGATCGCGGCAAGTTCTTGCCCAAGACTGGTGGGCCGCTGGCTATGCAACGGAGAAAGAAGTGAACGAAGCATTGGTGCGTACTCGTTCACCCCAGCAGCCAGATCCGTTTCTTCGAGAGCTACTTGTTCGCGTTTGCCCGAAGCCATCTTGCCGAGTTGATCCAAGGCGACCTGCCGGTCGCGGTGGCAGAGCAGGAGCAACATTGCGCCCAGCGAGTAGAAATCCGACTGGGGCAGGACAATCTCATCGCGAAGAATTTCGGGAGCGATATGCAGCGGCGAGCCGAAAATACGCGCGTTAGGCAGCGTACCGATCGGCGTGGCAAAATCGAAGTCAGTGACGTATGGCCAGAGCCGGCCGCCGCGGCTTACGACGAGGATGTTTTCCGCCTTCAGGTCGCAATGCACGTAGCCCATTTGGTGCACGAACTCTACTGCGCCAAAGAGCGAGGCCAGTATGAAGGTGCCACTTTCCCGCAAGTGATCGAGGGAGAGTGGCTGGGCATCGCGAAGAGCCGGGTGAACAAGATGTACGCGGCCGCCCGTCTCGAAGCAGTCGAGAGGTTGGAGAATGTGCGGATGTCGCCAATGACGAACGATCGCATAGCTATCGCGCAGCAGTTGATTCAGTTCCGCCAGCGTTGCGGCATCGCGATGGGAGGCTTTGATGATTACCGGCCGACCGTACCGCGAGTCGCCTTGGACTTCCGAATCAAACAACGTTGGCCTGTCGCTCGGGCTCTCGCATCCCGCCTTACCTTCGCTGCTCATTCAGGAATCATCCGCCTTTCATTCATGAGAGTGCACCCGCTCACTAAAGATATGGCAGATTTGGAGGATAACAAGAGGGAAGTGCGCCGTTACTCATTGCCGGCGGGCTCAAACTGGACGGATCGAACTGGAATTGATTAGGAGTTTTGGACTTCTAAAGACTGCGAGTTCTACTAAGACTTTGTAGAATCGCCGTTGATGGCGCCTTCGACGGTTTTCCAAGCGAGCAAGGCGCACTTGACCCGCACAGGGAACTTTGTTACACCCTGAAATGCGGCGGCATCAGAGTAGTTTTCGCAACGCTCGCAGACTTCCCCCCGCAGCATGTTATTGAAATCTTCGAGAACTACACGCGCCTCGTCAACAGACTTGCCGATCAGGGATTCAGTCATCACCGATGCCGAAGCAATCGAGATTGAGCAACCCTTGCCTTCGAAGTGAACGTCAGAGATCATCCCGTCTTTGACGTTCAGGTAGATCGTAATCTCATCGCCACAGACGGGGTTCTTCCCCTCAACGACAATGTCTGCCTTTTCTGGTTTTCCATAATTGCGCGGGTGGTTGTAGTGATCGACGATTACGTCGCGATAGAGGTCATCTAACTGCATGTTTCAAGTACCGCTCGCATTCGACGAGCGCCTCAAGGAGAATATCGATCTCTTCCGGCGAATTGTAAAGGTAAAAACTGGCCCGGGCGGTCGATATTACTCCCAATTTGCTCATAAGTGGCTGCGCGCAGTGATGCCCGGCACGGATCGCAATGTTATAGAAGTCGAGCATCGAGCCAATATCGTGCGAGTGCAAGTCCTTGTAATTGAACGCAAAGACCGCCCCGCGATTGGCGGGGGACAGAGGACCATAGAGCTGAATCCCGTCCGTTTCCTGGAAACGGCGCAGAACATATTCAGTGACCTCGCGTTCATGCATGATCAGGTTCACCAGGCCGATCGCATTGATATACTCGATAGCCTTACCGAATGCGATAACCCCGGCCATATTCGGGGTGCCGGCTTCAAACTTGTAAGGCAAGCCGTTGGAAGTGTATCCATCAAAACGGACCGACTCGATCATGTCGCCTCCGCCTTGCCAGGGGAGCATCTTGTTGGCCAGTTCGCGCTTCATGTAGAGGACGCCGACTCCTGTCGGTCCCAGCATCTTGTGCGATGAAAACGCCAGGAAGTCGCAATCGATGAACTGGACGTTAATGCCGCTATGGGGGACCATTTGCGCACCATCGACGAGGAACAACGCCCCGCGCTGATGCGCCAATTGTCCGATCGCCTTCAGGTCGGGCATGGTGCCCAGGACATTGGACATCCCGGTAATGGCTACCAACTTGACCCGGTGCGTGAGTTTCTCGGCCAAATCATCCATGTCGAGACGCCAGTCTGGCGTCGAACGGACATAGACTAATTCGATACCGGTCCGCTCGCGCAGCATCAACCAGGGCACAAGATTTGAATGATGTTCGAATTCTGAAATGAGTACCTGATCGCCGGCCCGAAATTGCTTCTCGCCATAGCAGTGAGCGACAATATTGATCGACTCCGTTGCGCCGCGGGTGTAGACGATCTCGGTCGGCGAAGCGGCATTGATAAACTCAGCGACCAGATTACGAACGCCCTCGTACTGGGCCGTCGCCATGGCCGACAAGTGGTAGATCCCGCGCCGGACTGTGCCGTACTCTTCGCGATAGAACTTGGATTCCGTGTCGATAACGGCTTGCGGCTTGTGCGAGGTCGCGGCGGAGTCGAGATAAACCAGCGGGCGTCCGTTGCGCTGGGAGTTGCCGAAGATCGGAAAATCCGCTTTCAGCTTACTGATATCAACCGGCATTGAATCCTTTTCTTATTCTCATTCCCACCGCACCGGCGGCGGGAAGCGAGAGCGTCATTGCCCGCTGTCTTCACTGGTTCCCCAGCGATAGAGCAGAGCCTCGAGCCGCCGCGCGAATCCGTTTTGCAGGAGTTCGGCTTTGATCCGCGGCGTCACCTGCGCAATGAAGCCGTCAGCCAGCAAAACCTTGGCCGTCAGGTAGTCAATGCCGCGCGAGCGCAAGTAGAACATCTCAAGATCTGACACCCTTGCCGTGGTCGCGCCATGCGTGCAGCGCACGTCATTGGCGCCAATTTCCAGCTTTGGCGAGCTGTTGACGGTGCAACCCTTATTGAGAATGAGGTTGCGATTCTTCTGGTAGGCGTCAGAACGCTGGGCGTCGCGGGCGATCGTGATCTTCCCCAGGTAGTTTGACGACGATTCACCCGAGAGCGTGCCGATGTAGAACAGGTCGGAGTTGGTGTTGCCGACCTGGTGATCCTGATGCGTGAGCAGGTTGAAGTTCTCCTTCTCACGCCCCAGGTAGACTCCGTTCACGAGCGCCTGGGCGCCGCGGCCGGCAAATTTCAGGTCGATCTCCGTCTGGCTGACCTTGCCCCCTGAGCTGATCGTGGCCATTTCCAGCACACTGTCCCGTTCGAGATAGACGCGCACTGTCATCGTGCTGCCAAGCCGATTGGCGAGGTGTTGGGTCAGCAGAAGATTCAGGTGGCTGCCGTTCCGGACGATCACCTCAAGCGTCCCGTTGAGAAATCCGGAGGCCCTGGTCTCGGAGTCAATATCCCAGACGAGGCTGGCCCGCGAATTGGCGCCGATCTCGGCTACCGTCGCAAATGAACTCAGGTGCTGCTCGCCGGTCAGACGGGTATAGATCTGACGCGGGTTGGACTCTTCGGTATTGGCCTGCACTTGCAGGAAAGCCCCCTGGCTCAAGTAAGCATGGGCGAAGCGAACGAACTTTCGCTCGCTGAAGTTGGCCGCAAAGAACTCCAGCAGTTCCATTAACTTTGCCGGCTGCCGGGAATGTGCCTCCGCAATTGACTCAAGAACTATGCGCTCCGATGGGTCGTGCTCGACGCCCGCGATATAGTATTCTTCCGGAAGGCGATTGATATTGTCGATTCCGGCGGCCAGCATCGTGGCGGGATTACCATCCAATCGCGGCAGCCAGGAAACCGGATTGGTTTGCAGGCCGGCCAAACTCAAGCCGCGGAAATCAACGTACTTGAAGTCTTCGTCGTGATTGTTGGGAGTTGGAGCGGCGAGCCCTTTCTCAAAGCTCTTGCGCCGCCAAAGGCTGATGCCATCCGACCCGTTCAGCGACTTGATGAAGTTGTCGAACTGCTCTTCTCCGAGCGGTGCGAACAGGTCGGCTTTCTCCTTCGATTTGACTACAACTGCCATCAGCCGACTGACCCTTCCATCTCCAGTTCGATGAGGCGGTTCATCTCGACCGCATACTCCATGGGCAATTGCTTCACGATCGGTTCGATGAATCCGTTGACGATCATCATCGATGCCTGCTCTTCGGACAGCCCGCGCGACATGAGATAGAACAACTGCGTCTCGGAGATCTTCGACACGGAGGCTTCGTGGCTGATCGACACGTCTTCTTCATCGATCTCCATGTACGGGTAGGTGTCGGTGCGCGAATGCTCGTCGAGCAGGAGAGCATCGCACTCGACATTGGATTTTACGCCGGTACAGCCCTTGGCGACCTTGACCAGGCCCCGATACGACGAGCGTCCGGAGCCCTTCGATATCGATTTAGAAATGATCGACGATGACGTATTGCGCGCAAAGTGCGAAACCTTCGCGCCGGCATCCTGGTGCTGTCCGTCTGCCGCAAACGCGACGGAGAGAACTTCGCCCTTAGCGCCTTCTCCCATAAGTTGAATTGCCGGATATTTCATCGTCAACTTGGAGCCTATATTGCCGTCGACCCACTCCATCGTGGCGCCTTCCCAGGCCTGCGCGCGTTTGGTCACGAGATTGTAAACGTTTTTCGACCAGTTCTGGATCGTCGTGTAACGACAGCGGCCATTGCGCTTGACGATGATCTCCACCACGGCCGAATGCAGCGAATCGGAACTGTATACCGGTGCGGTGCAGCCTTCGACATAGTGCACCCAGGCGCCTTCGTCGACGATGATCAGCGTACGCTCGAATTGTCCCATGTTCTCGGTATTAATGCGGAAATAAGCCTGCAGCGGAATCTCGACGCTGATGCCTTTCGGTACGTAAATAAACGAACCACCCGACCAGACTGCCGAGTTCAGGGCGGCAAACTTGTTGTCGTTGTAGGGAATCACCTTTCCGAAGTGCTCCCTGAAGATGTCCTCGTGTTTCTTGAGACCTGAGTCGGTATCAAGGAAGACAACACCCAGCTTCTCCCACTGCTCCTGCAGATTGTGGTAGACGACTTCCGATTCGTACTGCGCTCCGACGCCGGCGAGATACTTCTTTTCCGCCTCGGGAATCCCCAGACGGTCAAACGTCTTCTTGATGTCTTCCGGCACTTCATCCCACGAGCGCCCCTGTCGCTCTGATGGCTTGACGTAGTAGTGAATGTTCTGGAAGTCGATGGTATCAAGCAGCCCGCCGCCGCCCCATTGAGGCATCGGGCGCGCATTGAAGTGCTCCAGAGCCTTCAATCGAAAATCGGTCATCCAGCCCGGCTCGTTCTTCATTTCCGAGATCGTCGTCACGATTTCCCGGTTCAGGCCCTTACCCGACTTAAACGAATACTTCTCCGGGTCATGGAAACCGTACTTGTAATCGCCAAGATTAAGTTCAGAGTTTGGCTTCTGTTCGGACATGCTAAGCCTCCACCGTGGCTTTGTCGCCGACAATCCAGCCGTAGCCGCGCTCTTCAAGTTCGAGAGCCAACTCAGGACCGCCGGTCTTGATGATTGCACCATTCGCCATGATGTGGACGAAATGCGGCTTGATGTAATTCAACAGGCGCTGATAGTGGGTAATGAGAACAACGCCCATGTTGGGATTCATCAGCTTATTGACACCTTCGGCCACGGCTTTCAGGGCGTCGATATCCAAGCCCGAGTCAGTCTCATCAAGGAGCGCCAGTCGCGGTTCCAACACAGCCATCTGAAGTATCTCGGCGCGCTTCTTCTCACCGCCGGAAAATCCATCATTGAGATAGCGATTAGCGAACGACTCATCGATGCCGAGCATCTGCAACTTTGACTTCAGGAATCCCCAGAACTTCAGGACATTGACCTTGGATGATCCGTTCTCGCCCTTGTGGGCGTTGTAAGCCGTGCGCAGGAAGTTCTGCAGCGTCACACCCGGGACTTCCACCGGGTATTGGAAAGCCAGGAACATGCCCGCTCGGGCGCGATCATCGACCTCCATTTCGAGCACATTCTTCCCCTCCAGCAATACTTCTCCACCCGTGACCTGATACTCGGGATGACCCATCAGGGCATAGCACAGCGTGGACTTGCCTGAGCCGTTAGGTCCCATGATGGCGTGTATTTCGCCCGCATTGACGCGAAGTGACAGTCCCTTCACAATCGGCTTATCTGCTATAGAAACTCCCAGATCTTTGATCTCAAGAAGCGACTTGCGCTCAGTCATTCGTATCCTCTATTCTCATCAGTATCTCTCCAGAAATATGTAAATATTGACCAAACTGGTCAGAAATGATATCCCATGTAGTACGCCCGCTCTTCGGGGGCTATTTGTTCTATCTCCTTGGCGTTAACGCTCGACGAGCTGACACCGGAATGGATGAGAATAGCGAATCCCGGGACATAGATCAAGCTCTCCGCGTAGCCGCAGTGGTTTAATTGCGATCAAGTTAGTCGTTTTTCGCCGGATTTTTGGCCACGGGCAGAAACGCGGTTAGTTATTTCTGCACATAAATTTAACAGCAAAACAGCCAGTTTTCGTGTTGACACCCACTTTCAATAACTTATATTTGCCCTGATGGGAGTAGGGGGGAATGTACTTATTGTACCTATTACCTGTCGTCGCAAAATACAATTCTTATTCTGAGAACAAGACGGTTTGAAGAAGAACGACTTCATCTTCGCAAAGAACCTTAACTCATTAACCTTTTCAGGAGGCTCTATGTCACCAAAGCCCCGCGCTGCTCGATTCATGACGTGGTTCATGGTTCTGGCGGCTCTACTTCTGATGACAGGCGCGGCCTTCGGCCAGGATGCGACCAACAACTACATGCGCATTACCTGCCCGACCAACGCTGCCCTAACTGAAGGGACAATTGTCGACGTGCCCGTTTACATCGCGAACTCGGCGGCACTCGGCGGTTTCTCTTACGGGTTCAGTTACAACTCCGATTTCATTGAAATCGACACGGTCCTCCAGGGCCCGGCCTTGACGATTCCTGGTGGATTCGGGTCCTTCCTCCAGACCAAGAACACAGCCGCGAATACGGTACTGGTCGGCTGGATCAACTTCATGCCCCTCTCGCCGATGCCGATCCATGCTCCCGGCGCGGCCACCGAAGGCTTGGTCTTCACCCTGCGTTTCAAGGTGCAGGCTGGTGCTGCGGATGCCTGCGTCAACATCGACTCGACCTTCGTACCGCCTGCCGGCTTCTTGACCTTCTCGGTCCAGACCGGTGGCTCGATTGCTCCGGGATTTGTTGATTGCGGTACAGACGACATTATTCTCGGTACCGGCTGTCCCCCGGAGGGTGATCCCCCAGTGGCTATTTGCCAGGACGTTACTGTTTCCGCTGGTGCTAATTGTACTGCAGCCGCGAGCATCGACAACGGCTCTTTCGATCCCGATGGCGATGCAATTACGGTAACACAGACTCCGCCTGGGCCGTATCCGCTTGGACAAACTCTCGTAACCTTAACCGTTACGTCTATCGATGGCGACAGCTCTTGCCAAGCAACGGTCACTGTGGAAGATCAGACCGACCCGGTCGTGACTTGCCCGGCAAACATCGTCGTTGGCAATGATGCCGGCAACTGCGGTGCTATCGTCAATTTCAATCCGACGGCCACCGACAATTGCGACGGCAGCGTCACCATCGTCTCGAGTCCGACCTCCGGTTCGGTCTTCCCGATCGGCGTGACTAATGTCACTGTGACAGCTACTGACGATGCCGGTAACGATGCCGTTTGTCAGTTTACCGTCACCGTTAACGACACCGAGAATCCGGTTGCGATTTGCCCGGATGACATCAATGTCGTGATTCCGTTCGGCGAAACCGAAACCGCCGTCAACTTCCTCGTTAGCGCGACCGACAACTGCCCGGGCGCGACCGCTGTTGCGGTTCCCGCTTCCGGCAGCCTGTTCCCGGTCGGCACCACGACCGTCAACGTGACGGCGACCGATGCCGCTGGTAACACCGGCCTTTGCAGCTTTGACGTCACGGTTTCCGTCGGCAATGCTGCTCCGGTGGTCTCCGACATTCCGGATCAAACGATCACGGAAGGCGAGACCTTCGCGCAGATCATGCTCGATGACTATGTCACTGATGCGGATAACACCGACGAGGAGATGACCTGGACGGTGCAGACCTTCAAGAGTCGCGGTACGATTACTGTGACGATCGAGAACCGGATCGCGACGATCGTGGTCGACGACTTCACCGGTTCTGCGGTGTTCACGTTCCGCGCCACCGATCCGGAAGGCGCCTTCGATGAAGATCAGGCCACCTTCACGGTCAACGCCGCCCCGAATGATCCGCCGGTTGTCTCCGACATTCCGGATCAGTCGATACTTGCCGGCGAGACCTTCGCGACGATCGCGTTGAATGACTTTGTCAGCGATCCGGACAACCTTGACGAAGAGCTCACCTGGACCTTCAGCGGCAACACGATGCTTACGGTCGTGATTGGTACTGACAATGTTGCCACCATAAGCTACCCGGATGGATTCCTCGGTTCCGAGACGATCACGTTTACCGCGACCGATCCGGATGCTTTGTTCGATTCTGACGCCGCGACCTTCACGGTTCAGGAAGTTGTCATTCCCGACTTCAATATCGATGCGACCCCTGAGCTTGTCACCGTCCCCGGTGGCGAAGTCGCACCATTCTCATTCGATATCAACGTCGAACCGCTTGATGGCTTCACCGGTTCGGTGACGCTCGCGGTCAGCGGTCTGCCGGCTGGTGCTACCGGATCGTTCTCCGTGAACCCGGTTGTCATTCCGGGCTCCTCGACGATCAGCACCTTCAGCGGCGAGATTTCGGCCGAAACTGCTCCCGGCACCTACGATGTCGTGTTTAGCGGTCAGGAGATCGTCAGGGCCGGCGTGCACTATGATACAGTTCAGATCGTTGTCGAAGGCTGCAACGCTGCCCCGGTGGCCGTAGTCAGCGACGACTATTTCGAATTGCTTGCCGAAGAGGGCTCGAGCCCGCTGGATCAGATGGTCTACATCACGAACGGCGCCGTTTGTGGAACGCTGTTCTGGACCACCTCTATCGACCAGCCGTGGGTAACGGTCGACCCGACCTCCGGCGACGTCGATGCCGGTGTCACTCCTGGCGATCTGATGAACATCCTGTTCAATACCGCCAGCCTGGCCCCGGGCAACTATCAGGCTCACATTAACGTGATGCCGGTAACGCTTGCCGGCGCCGGTTTGGCCGATGAAGGCGATCAGATCACGATCGACCTGACAATTACTCCGAAGCCGGTTTCTGAAGACACAGTCTGGGTGAGCCATGAAGTTGGCTATCCGGGCGATCCGGTCTCTGTCGAACTGACCTTCCAGAACTTCGAAGAGCTGGCAGGGATGTCGGCCGGCTTGACCTGGAGTTCGAGTGATGTGACGCTTGACTCGGTATCCTACATAGGATCGCGAGTCGCCTATATCGCCACCAAGATAAGCACGATCAATAACCTTGATCGCACGCTGGCCTTGGGCGTACTCCGCATTCCGCCGGAAGCTTTGGTAGCAACCGGCAGCGGCTTGTGGGCCACTCTATGGTTCTCGGTGGATGGCGCTGCCTCTCCGCAGGTCATCACGATCGACACGACCTTTATCGAGCCTGGCGTTGAACTCCTGTTCAACGACGAGATGGCTAATTCGATCTATCCGCAGTTCTCTGCTGGATCCATTGAGATCCTCGCTCCGACTGAACATTGCATTTCCGGTGTTGTGGAAGACGGCGGTGGCAATCCGATCGAAGGAGCCACGGTTGAACTCTGGTATGGCGGCAGCGTTATCGCTACTGCCACCTCAGGCCCTGATGGTTCCTTTGAAATCTGCCTGATGGAAGCTCCGGCTGACGGCTACGCGCTTCGCGCTTACCTGCCGGGTTACTATCCGGGCGAAGACGACGATGTCACGCTTCCGAGCGACGACAATCTGTTGGTGCTGGGCAATGACGGCGGCGAGGTGATCCCGACCTACGAATGGGTCGACCTGTACTGCAATGGCGAAGCGTTCGCCAACGGTATGCCGATTCCGGTGGGTAGCGTTGTTGAAGCCTACGATCCGGATGGCGTGCTCTGTGGTCAGTGGGTCGTTTCCGAGCCGGGTACCTTCGGGTTCATGCCGGTCTACGTCGACGATCCGTATTCACCCAGCGTCGACGAAGGTTGCGTACTCGGAGATCAGATCACGCTCAAGTACAATGGCGGCGACGTCGACTTGCTCGACGGCGACCTGTTCTGGACCGGCAATGGTGATCGTTACTCGGCTTGCTTCGAATACCCGGCCACGGGCGGCGAAGTGACCAAGTGCATCCACCTGCAGACCGGTTGGAACCTGATCTCGTTCAACGTCGAACTGCCGACCTCGGATATTGAGGCGCTGTTCGCCGATATCTTCGACAATACCGATGTCGTCCTGAGTTTCGAGTCGGTCGGTTTGACCTACGACCCGAATCTTCCGGGCTTCTCGACCCTGTGGACCGTCGACAATGCTCACGGCTACTGGCTCCGTATGGATGCTCCGGATTCGATCTGCGTGACCGGCTTCCTGGTCGATGCCGCCACGGCTATCGCCCTTGAAGAGAACTGGAACCTGGTCAGCTACCTGCCGGAAGATGCCCGCGAAGTCCCGACGGCTCTGACTTCGATTTGGGAGTCCGTAATCGTCGTCCTTGGTTACGAGGGCGCTGGTTTGAGCTACGATCCGGCGCTTCCGGAACTGGCGACCTTGACCGAGATGAAGCCGTGCTTCGGCTACTGGGTCAAGACCGACGCTGCCGGTTCGCTGATTTACGACTTGCCGCCGACCTTTGCCCGCGCTGATGCGACCCGCACGGCCTCCAGCTATGTGCCGCGCATCCAGTCGAGCAATACCTGGATCAACCTGTACGGTGAGAACGTCCGCCTCAACGGCCAGACGCTTCCTGCTGGTTCGGTGATCTCGGCTTACAACGAAAACGGCGCCCTGGTCGGTGAGTACACGCTGCGTCAAGACGGTAAGTACGGCTTCATGCCGGTTTACGGTCCGGACAACTACTCGGCGAACAACGAGTTCTCCAACGCCGGTAAGATCAACTTCAAGATCAACGGCGAGGATGCTCAGCAGTCGATCCAGTGGACGAACAACGGCGACCGCATTGCGATCACTGAGTTCACCACGGTGAATAAGGGCGCGCTGCCGACGTCGTTCAGCCTCGCGCAGAACTACCCGAACCCGTTCAACCCGGAGACCTCGATTGAGTACACCGTGGCAAACGCGGCGCAGGTAGAGATCGCGATTTACAACGTCCTGGGCGCGAAGATCAAGACCCTGGTGAGCGAATTCCAGCCGGCCGGCACCTATCAGGTGAGATGGCACGGCGATGACGCCACCGGATCGAGTGTCGCGTCGGGTGTCTACTTCTACAAGATGACTGCTGGTGCTTACACCGAAGTCAAGAAGATGACGCTGATGAAGTAATCTCCGTAGGTCAGGATCCCTGTGATCCTGACTTACCCTGAATACTCAAATTCAACGCCCCCGGGACTGCAAGGTCTCGGGGGCGTTGTGATTACACAAGTGAGTGCGGCTCTTTCTCGAACTGCTCAAATGTCCTTGACTGGTCCAGTCAAGTTACGTTCTTTTGAGATAAACTAGGACTGAGCTAGAGGGGAGTGGCTGCGATGGCCTATCGTACAAGAATCTATGTAGCTTTTGATGCCGACAGCGATATCCATTATTATCGGTTAATGCAGGCATGGGATGAGAATGAGCGCACGGAGTTTGAGTTCTTAGACGCGCATGACCTCAACAACATTATGCGTTGGTCTTCAGAAGAGACTATCAAGAGGGATTTGGGGGAGCGATTGGCAAGATCCAGGCTGCTACTGTGCTTGATTGGTGAGAAAACAAAGTTCCTCAACAAGTTCGTGCGGTGGGAACTGGAGTATGCAGTTCGCAATGACCTCCCGATAATTGGGGCAAACTTGAACGGGTATAAAGGGTTTGATAGTGAACGTTGTCCTCCAGTGATCAGAGACGAGCTGGTACTTCACGTACCGTTCATGATGAAGGCTATATCATATGCGCTTAAGGTGTGGCCAGATGTCAGGTTGAAGCTGAGCAGCGGCGGAATTCAAGGTCCCAGAATCCTGAGCGATTCAATCATTGCGCAGCTGGGTATCTAGTGCCATGTATCAAATACTGGGGCTCTTTCATTCTGAACTGTGGACGTCGAGTCGTTTGCTTCGACAGGTTCGTGTATTGACTTCGCTTATAGGAGGGGCCGTAACACTATATATGTTCTACAGGGAGGTCTACGGGCAACTGAGAGGAGTCGAAGAAACGTGGATTGCAGGATTCCTCCTCAATTATTGGATTCATATTCTGATTGCTGCAGTAATCTTGAGTCTCTGTAAGACACTTCCCAAGACGAGCGTGAGCCGGAAAATCCGCGACACAGACGTGACGATTAGGGTGGCGGTGTCAGATATTGGGCGTTGTCGCGGTGCTCTCGTAATTCCTTGGGATTGTGCGTTTAGAACCGACCTTGACGATCCACGAATCGATCCAGAGACTATCCAGGGCCAAATCATAAGGAAACACTTTGTTGATAGGCAGCAGCATGTACGGGAGAGCCTCAAGCAGAGCCTCAGTTCAAGTGGCATCAGACTAGACATCCATGGAAACTACCCCCTCGAGTCCGTGGCAGTAGTCGAGATTGCGCCTGACACGCAATTCTTCCTAATCGCATTGACACAACTCTGCGCAAATCAGCCTCTCAAAGCCGATCCGATCAGGGTGCTTGCAGCTACTTGGGCGGCCGCTAAGAAGAACTCAACGCACAATCAACTGAGCATTCCGCTGATAGGTACAGGAAGAAACCGCTGGCCACTGGCAGTTACACGGAAGGCGATTCTAAGAGAAATCATAAACTCATTCATTGTTGCCTCTCGGGACGAGAGATTTTGCGAGAGGTTGACGATCTGTATCCACTGGAAGGACTATAGGGATATCTCGTTCACGGAAATTGAGCGATTTCTCGACCATGTGTGCACATACTGGAATGAACCACTCGAACCATACGGGCCTGAACGGGGAATAGCTATATAGTGAATAAATGGGCCTCTCGATCTTTCACGAGCAGACTCGTGTCAGAATAGGATTCATGAAATCGACTTCCACAAAGTCTGTGCCGTTGATCGTCGCACCGGTATTCTCATTTGCAGAGATCTGCTCGATATTATTCTGTAGTCTCAATCCACAATAAACAACTTTGCCCCTGTTTCGGTGATCGACCGATGCGGCGCTGTGTTGTCGGCGACCTGATAGCTGGTACCCGGAGTCAGAGTGAACTTGCGCCCGTCTTTTAGTTGCGTCGTGAGCTTCCCTTCAAGGACCAGAAGAATGTGACCCTTATCGCACCAGTGATCGGCTACGTAGCCCGGCGAATATTCGACCATGCGAATCCGAATGCTGCCGAACTGCATGGTTCGCCAGTAGGCCATGCCGGAGTCTCCCCGGTGTTCGGAGGGTTCGATCTTCGTCCAGTCGACGGTAGCGAAGGGCATGTTTTCGAGTTTCATCAGTTGCTCCTTCTTCCTCTACGATTTCGCCACGCCCAGCGGAAACACCGACTTGCCATGCATCTCATTGAGCACCTGGCCCAGCCCGGTATAGACCGCAGAAAAACCGCAGAAAATCCCGACGACGCCGGCCACGCGCGTAATCGCCGGATTTTCCAGCGCGTCGGCGAGTGCCAGTAGCCAGAACAAAAGAGTCAGGGATGCGAAGACGACCTGCAGGGCACGGCTGAGTTTAAGCGTCCCGATGAACATGACGCAGGTAAACAACCCCCACATGAACAGGTAGGCCGCCAGCGCGCTCTTCGAGGGCGCCTCGCCCCAGCCCAGCTTGGGTAACACCAGGAGTGCCACCAGCGTCAGCCAGAAGAGGCCGTAAGAAGTAAACGCAGTGGTGCCGAACGTGTTCTTCTTCTTCCATTCCATGATGCCGGCGACGATTTGCGCCAGCCCGCCGTAAAACAACCCCATCCCGAGCACCATCGAGTCGAGGCCAAACAGCCCGACGTTATGCAGGTTCAGGAGCACCGTCGTCATCCCGAAGCCCAGCAAACCCAGGGGAGCCGGATTTGCCGTGGTATCTTTGATCTCTGCTGCAATCCCGTTGCGAGTTTGTGTCATATTTCAACTCCGATATAACAGATGTACGTCGACAAATAAGTCCGTTATCAGGTTGAAGAATACTCACTTCGAGCCTGAACCGCAATCGAAATGCGGTTTCCGGCATTCCGACTGAGCCGAGGAGTTGTTGTTTGACGCTCCGGCGTCGGACTGCCGTCGGGAACTAACTGTAATTACTTCCCTATTGTTGTTGACAAAGCCTTAGCATTTCAATAATGTGAAGCCCGTGTTTTTTATTCCTGAACACGGGCAATCCCTGACATGATTACCCGGGAAGAGCTTCTTAAACTGGCAGCATTGGCGCGCCTGAGACTCGATGAGTCGGAAATCGAGCGGTTTCAGCGCGACATTGCTGAAATGCTTGAGTACGTGAAACAGCTTGAGGAAGTCGATACATCAAGCATCGAGAGTGACGAGGCTATCCTGCTTTCGGGTAACGTGTTACGAGATGATGAAACCAGCCCTTCGTTGCCCGTGGAGGAAGCGCTGAAGAATGCGCCGGAGCGAACCGGCGACTACTTCAAGGTACCGCGGGTCGTCGATAATTGAAGATCGTGGGAGTGATACCGGCCCGGCTTGGTTCTAAACGATTGCCCGGTAAGGCATTGGCTCGAATCGCCGGCGTGGAGATGGTACTCCACGTCTATCGGCGCGCGAAGAAGTACACGAGGTTTGACCGCTTGATAGTAGCGACGGATGACTTGAAAATACGGGAATTGATCGAAGCTGAGAAAGGCGAAACGTACTTCTCTGACGCCCCATTTCGTAACGGCTCGGAACGCTGTGCTGCGGCTGTGGCGGCGATCGACTGTGATATTGTGGTTAACATTCAAGGTGACGAAGTTATGATCGAACCGGGACACATCGATAGTGCGGTGAGGCTCCTCGAATCCCGGCCGGAATTGCCGATGTCTACCGTCGCCTTCCAGATCACTAGACCGGACTTCGATCGCGAAGACAAAAATCTCGTTAAGGTGTCGGTCGATGAGAGAGGCTGCGCAATTGATTTCTCGCGCCAGCCGATAAATACCATAAGCGCAGCGAATAGTGACTACGGACACGCCGGAGTCTACGTATACCGGAAGGACTTTCTGCTACGCTACGCTCAATTACCGCCGACTCCGCGCGAGACTGCCGATTCACTCGAGCAACTGCGCGTTCTTGAATCCAATTTTCCGATCGGCGTGGCCATTATTGACAAATCGTTACTCTCGGTGAATTCACCGGAGGACTTGGCGATAGCTAACAATCTGCTCAGGGACGAGGGAGGAATTAACAGGTGAAAGGCGCCAAATACATCTTTATCACCGGCGGGGTGGTCTCCTCGCTGGGAAAGGGCATTGCCTCCGCTTCGATCGGGGTCTTGCTGCAGAAACGCGGGCTCAAGGTGAATCTGCAGAAGATGGATCCGTACATCAATGTCGATCCGGGGACGATGAATCCCTTCCAGCACGGTGAAGTGTTTGTTCTTGATGATGGCGCCGAAACCGATCTCGACCTGGGACACTACGAGCGCTTCACCGGCCAGTCTCTCTCCCGCGACAACAACGTCACTGCCGGACAAGTCTATCAAACGGTCATCAACCGCGAGCGCAAAGGCGATTACCTTGGCGCCACGGTGCAAGTTATTCCGCACATCACCAACGAAATCAAGACGCGTATCCGCAAGCTGGCCCGGCGCGACGATACCTACGATGTCGTGATCACCGAGTTCGGCGGCACCGTTGGCGATATCGAATCGTTGCCGTTTCTTGAGGCCGCGCGTCAAATCGGTCTGGAAGAAGGCCCCGGAAACACGCTCTTTATTCACTTGACCCTCGTTCCCTGGGTGGAAACCGCCGGCGAGATCAAAACCAAGCCGACGCAGCACTCGGTGCGCGACCTCCGCGAAATCGGCATTCAGCCCCAGGTTCTCCTCTGCCGCACGAGCCGCCCGCTTTCCGAGTCGATCCGGGAGAAGATCGGATTGTTCTGCAGTATCCCGGCGAAGAATGTGATTGAGTCGATCGATGTCGACACGATCTACGAAGTCCCTTTGCTTTACCACCAGCAGGGTCTCGATGACTTCATCGTAGATTACCTCGGATTGAACGCACCCGATCCCGACCTGAGTGAGTGGGAGGGGATCGTCAGCAAGATCAAGCGTCCGGAGGAACATGTACGCATCGGCATCTGCGGCAAGTATGTGCACTTGAAGGATGCCTATAAGTCAATTATCGAAGCCTTCGTGCATGCCGGCGCCGAAAACAACGTCAAAGTCGATCTCGTCTGGGTGGCCTCCGAGGATATCAAGACGCATGGCGCGCAGCAGTACCTGCAGAACATCGATGGCTTGCTGATTCCCGGGGGATTCGGCGAGCGCGGTGTCGAAGGCAAGATCGAGGCGATTCACTACGTCCGCGAACGCAACATTCCCTTCTTTGGCATTTGTCTAGGCATGCAGTGTGCCGTCATTGAGTTCGCGCGCAATGTCGCCGGACTGTCCGACGCCCATAGCTATGAGTTCTATCGCGACCTCAAGCATCCGGTGATTCACTTGATGGCCGACCAACGCGACGTTACCGAGATGGGCGGCACGATGCGGTTGGGTGCTTTCCCGTGTATCCTTGACGAAAACTCCAAGTCGTACGAGGCGTATCAGGATCGGCAGATTTCCGAACGTCATCGCCACCGCTATGAGTTCCATAACCCCTATCGGGAGCTGCTGACATCCAAGGGCATGAGACTCTCCGGCGTTTCGCCCGACGGCAAGCTCGTCGAGATCATCGAGATTCACTCGCATCCCTGGTTCGTTGGCGTGCAATTCCACCCGGAACTGAAGAGCCGTCTCGGAAACGCCCACCCGCTGTTCCGCGAGTTTGTGCGGGCTGCCAAGCGTTTCCATGCCAATCCTGATCAGCCGGAATTGAATCTCGAAATCGAGCCCGAGCCGGCCGTGACCGCTGAGATGCGCGAAGACTACGATCTGCATTCATGATCACGATCGGCAAGCAGCGCTTCGGTGACGGCCGATTGTTCATCATTGCCGGACCGTGTGTAGTAGAATCTGCGGCGACGACTCTCGAGGTTGCCGCCGCTCTCAGCAAGTTGTCGCATAAGCTGAATCTCCCACTTATTTTCAAAGCGTCATACCGCAAGGCGAATCGTCTGTCGGGAACATCTTTCACGGGCATAGGCGATGACGCAGCGTTGGCGATCCTTGCCAGAGTCAAATCTGAGTTTGGTGTACCGGTCTTAACTGATATTCACGAGACTACTGAGGTAGCCGCTGTCGCTGCGGTCTGTGACGTACTGCAAATTCCGGCCTTTCTCTGTCGTCAGACTGAACTAATTGTTTCAGCCGCGAAGACGGGCCGAGCGATCAATATCAAGAAGGGACAATTTCTTGCTGCGGAAGACATGCAACATATCGCGCAGAAAGCGGTCGAGGCCGGCAACAACCAAGTCATGCTGACCGAACGCGGAACGACGTTTGGATATCGCGATCTGGTGGTTGACTTTCGATCGCTGGTGAAAATGAGACAAAGCGGTCACACGGTTGTGTTCGATGCGACACACTCGGTTCAGCAGCCGGGCGGAGCGGGCGGTTCATCCGGTGGCAGCCGGGAATTCATCCTGCCGCTGACGCGCGCCGCGCTTGCGGTTGGCATCGACGGATTATTCTTTGAAACTCATCCTGATCCGGCGCGGGCCAAATCGGATGCTGCTACCCAATTGCCGCTGGATCATGTCGAGGCATATTTGACGGAGGTTAAACGCCTTGCGGAAACTTGCGCGCCAACTTGAGATAGATCCGGCGTCGATCGAACTACTCGTGTTCGATGTCGACGGCGTCATGACCGATAATCGCATGATCTTCCTGAAAGACAATCAGGAGGCCAAGGCGTTCTCTGCCGCCGACGGCTTTGCGATCAAGGCCACCAGCGGCCAGGTGTTGAAGTATGCGGTTATCACGGCTCGCGGCTCAGAGGTGACCGAGCGCCGCTGCAAGGAACTCGGCGTTGGTGATGTCGTGACGGCTTGGGATAAAATCTCAGCACTTAAGAATCTTGCCGACCAACATGCTCTAAGCCTCGATCAAATCGGCTTTGTCGGAAATGATATCCCCGATCTGGTGGCTATGGAAGCGGTCGGCTTGGCCGTTTGTGTCGCTGACACCGAGCCGGAATTGCTCGAGCACTGCCATTTCCAGACTTCGCGCGCCGGCGGCAAAGGTGCCTGTCGCGAGGTCATCACGTTCGTGCTTAAGGCTAAGGGACTGGACTTGGTGCAGATTTATCGCGAGGGAATCAGCCATGCTAAAAAGAGCTAAGGAAGTCCTGCTGCACGAGGCCGAAGCAGTCCGGCAATTGGCCGATAAGCTCGATCCTGCCTTTGAGCGTGCCGTCGACACGATCCTGAACTGCTCCGGCAAGGTTGTCGTTACCGGTATGGGCAAGTCGGGAATCGTTGGCCGCAAGATCGTCGCGACCTTCAATTCCACCGGCACGCCGGCAATCTTTCTGCACCCGGCCGAAGGGCTTCATGGCGACCTCGGGTTGTTGCAGAAAGACGATCTCGTCATCGCCGTCTCCAAATCGGGCAATCTTGATGAGTTGGAGAGCTTCTATCCGGTCATAGAGCGACTCGGACTGACCTTGATCTCGCTGACCGGCAACAGACAGTCGCCATTGGCCAAACGCTCTGATATTGCCCTCGATGCCTCTGTCCCAGCGGAGGCCTGCATTCACAATCTGGCGCCGACTTCATCGTCGACGGCTGCGATTGCGCTCGGCGACGCACTCGCGCTCGTTGTCCAGGAGCAGCGCGGTTTCACAGCGGATGATTTCAAACTACTTCACCCGGGTGGGACGCTCGGACGCCGCTTGACCTTGCGCATACGCGACCTGATGCACTCCGGCGATGACCTGCCCCTTGCCAACTTCAAGATGCTCGTCAAGGATATGCTGGTGCTGATCACGAACAAGCGTCTCGGTACGGCATTAATTGTCGATGACGAGCGCCGATTGCTGGGAATCTTCACCGATGGCGATTTACGGCGGCTGATCCACCGCAATGACAACTTCCTGACCAAGACCGCTCAGGATGTCATGTCGGCAGAGCCAAAGCTGATCGGTCCCGATGAGCTGGCCGAGCGCGGCCTAAAGGTCATGGAAGACCACAAGATTACTGCCCTGGTCGTTGTCGACGATCACCACCGCCCGGTGGGGATCGTGCACATCCACGACATTCTGAAGAGCAAGGTTGTGTAGCCTCGCGATTCGCGACCATCTCACAAGTGACGTAGATACGGGTTGTGGCACTTCTTGATTTCGCGCGTTCTTTCGTAGGCTTCTCTTACTACCTGCCTCCCAGCGCGAAATTGTGAACTGCCGCCGCGGGGCTTTGAGACTCTTCGTTTTCGGGAATAATCCCTTTCTATGCCTGTAGTCCTTTCGGAGTAAGTCGCTTCACACATCGCTATCCGAAGGGAGGAACACAATGCACACAGCCAAGGCATCACTGGCGGCCGTTGGCTCGGCGCAGGAACTCAAACACCGCTATCAGCGGAATATGCTATTTTCCGAGGCCGTCATCATCGCCGTCATCGCGCTCGCTATCAGCGCCGTTGCCCTGGTGGCCGGACCTGACGAACCGCCGCCGATCACGTCGATCACGGACACCATAACAGTCGAACTCCTGCCACCGCCGCCGCCGATCGATCCCGACAAGGTGAAGGCAATTACGATCAAGCACGACATTCCCAAGCCCGAGTTTAGGCTTCCCAAGGAAGGGCCTGACTCCGACATCGAAGAGGATTATGTGTTACCAAGCCAGACTGAATTGGCAATCATCAATGCACCGATCGGTATTGACTATGGGGAACTCGACGGCAAGTCGCTCCAGATCACTGCTGATATCAATGACTACATCCCCGCGCCCGACACGTTTATTGCTGTCGAAGAACAGCCGCTGAAAGTCTCCGCCCCGGCTCCCGCTTATCCGGAGATTGCGCGCAAAGCCCAAATCGAAGGGTCGGTTTGGCTGAAAGTGCTGATCTGGACCGACGGCAGCGTTCGTGACGTCATCGTTTTGCGCGAGTCGGGAGCCAATGCCGGCTTTGAAGAGGCTGCAATTGCGGCAGCCCGGCAGTCAATCTGGAGACCGGCGCTGCAGAACAAGCAGCCTGTGGCGCTGTGGGTGGCCTACGAAGTGAAATTCAGACTGAAGTAGCTTGAAATCGCAAGGACGAGCCGGGGCAACCGCTGCAAGCCAGCTGGATGGGGCACCACGGTTGCCCCAAAACCGCCAATTTTACCCTTGACGCTACCGTTTAGCTGCGTATCTTATAATAGCAAACAATAGTCCAACATCGTCCCTAAGGCGTCCCGCCGGCAGTGTGACCGGTTTGGTCGACTTAAGTTTTTTCTGGGACTTACGAAACCATTAATGACGGGACAATGTTAGACTAAAGTGAGAGGAGGAGTGGGCATGACAGCGAAAACCATCAGTTTGTCGGCGATTCTGACGACCCTCACGTTTGTCGCCGCCACGTTCTTCGCTGTACCAGTCACCGCCGGTCAAACTGACAAAGACGACCTTTATGCCACCGCCATCTCGGGTGGTAAGACCAAACCATTGGTCGACATCGAAAGTCGGCTGAAACGTCCCGACACCAATCGTCCGATCAAGAAACCTGAGTTAACGACCCGTCGCACGACGACGGATACGACGGTCGTCGAGGACGCCTCCAAGTACCAGCTTTACATCGAGCCGGTCTATCCGCGCAAGGCCCGCCTTGTTAACAAGGAAGCCGTGGTTGATGTCCACATCACCTTCGACAAGAAGGGCAAGATGAAGGACGCCAAGATTGTCAATTGCTCGACCCCCGATTGGGGATTTGAGCAAGCGGTCTTAGCGGCAGCGTTGGAAGCCAAGCTCTCCGGCCACGGCGAGCGCGAAATCACGGTCAAGGCGACGCTCAAGTTCCAATTGCGCTGATCGATTCCGCTCCGGCACTGAGGTCGGAAATCAAAAAACGAAGGCAGGTTGCTTGCAACCTGCCTTTTGCGTTTATGGAAGACTTATGCTATTTGAAGTCGTAGATACCGTCCTCAAGTCAAGGGTTTAATACAGGGGTCGAAGGGCTGTTGCG
>CAZOYE010000012.1:114974-129082 GCA_964584025.1 uncultured Ignavibacteria bacterium | reverse complement strand
CACCCTCGGTCTGGCCTCGATGCACTGCGCCCTCGGTCTCGCTTCGATGCACTGCACCCTCGGTCTGGCCTCGATGCACTGCGCCCTCGGTCTCGCCTCGATGCACTGCGCCCTAGGTCTCGCTTCGATGCACTGCGCCGACAACGACACGACTTTTTACTCGACGCCCCGTCACATCTTCCATCGCCAGACCATGCTGTCATTGCGAGGAGCGAATCCGCTGTCAGCTCTCCCGCCTCCCCCCAACCGCGACGAAGCAATCTCGAACTATTGCCTCGACGACCTCGCATCCATAGCGACCCGCGCGTCCCTCGAGATTCTCCGCTTGAGAGGGGTGGCTCGCGCTCGCAATCTGAATTCAAAGAACAGTAATCTCCCTCGTGCCGTTTGAAGTCCCCTCCTGTCTCAAACACCGCGAGCGCGAGACGGGGTGTGTCCGCTAGCCCTCACACAAAATCCCATCACTTCACCCGCCCCACAAACCCCCTCACTTCCGCCATAACCACCTCCGGCTGATCAAACCACATACACACCCGCGCATTCGCAATCGTCTTCGCTTCGAAATTCTTATTCTTCGCAAGCAGAGCATTCCAACCGCCATGACAATACCCCGTCATGTAGTCCTGCCCCGGATCATAGTAGTTTCCTTCCAATCCCGGCCTGAGCAGCAGCACCGGCACCGCAAGCTTATCGAGACTCTGCGTCACGTCCTGCGCGTTGAACTCGATCAAGTACCGCACCCACACGTGAAGTTCCGGCTCCGCCGCCATCCGCCACATGCGCAGCCCGCGGATCGGATTCACCGCATAGTCGCCGGGAAGAAAATTGTTATCGTCCCACGTCTCCCGCGTCACCGTCTTGAACCACATCGGCGCCATGTATCTATCCGAGATCGCCACGATCTTCTCCAGCGGCATGTGCAACTTGAATTGCGTCGTATCGGTCGGCACAAAACACGGCGCGCCGGAGAGCAGGATCACCCCCGCGACTTTCTCCGGATGTTCCACCGCCAGCTTCAGCGCCAGCGTCGTGCCTGTCAGCCAGTGCCCGACCACGATCACTTTTTCGAGTTTCTCCGTCTCGATCAGTTTCTCGATCCCCCGGTAGGCGCCGTTCGTCCAGGTCTGTTCGCCGAAACTCGTTCCCTCCGGCGGTGAAGGCGGCGCGGCTGTCCCGCCGAATCCCGGCAAGGTCACAGCATACATCGTCGCCTCGCTGCCGAGCGGCTCCATCAATTCGCGAAACACTTCGCCGGAAAACCCTAGCCCCGGAATGAAAATCATCGCCTGCTTGCCGCTCCCCACCTTGATCACGCCGCCCAGTTCGCCCAGCTTTCCCGTCTGGTACCCCGCCGGATCGACCAAGTTGTTCAGCGTCGAATCCTGCTTCATGATCCGCATGCACATCTGCTGCGCCGTAACCTCTTCGGCCCCGGACATCCCCGCCAAGACAAACGTGACTACCCCCGAGGCAATTAGTCTTGTCATCCGCCGTCCCAACCAGAAGCCAATCATCTTCAATCCACGCTCCTTCTTCTCCCGCAATCTCCGGCGCCGCAGGCCAATTCAGTTATCGTGCTCTTCGCGCTGTCAGTCATCAAAGACTTCGCGGGTCAATATTTACGATTACTGCTTCGTTGGCTTGTCTTTACGAGGGTCGCAGGGAACAGGTTGCCGAAATGTTGCTTCCCCCTTGACATCCCCCTTGACATCCCCCTCGCCATCCCCCACCTTACCCCCGCACTGTCCAATTCAACAACCGTATCACCGCCTCGGGGACGAAACGTCAATCTCCCGCCCGTGGGACCGTTGAGGAAAGAGGTATACCATGACCACCAAACTCGAACACCCCTTCTACCCGATCATCTATGTCCGCGGCTACGCCGGCTCGCAATCGGAAGTCGAAGAAACCGTCGCCGATCCCTACATGGGCTTCAATCTCGGCTCCACCAAAATCCGCCAGGTCTGGAGCGGCGATATCGAACGCCACTACTTCGAATCCCCGCTCGTTCGCCTGATGAAAGACTACGGCTACCTCGACGTCTACGACGGCGGCCAGGAACTGCCTGTCGACTTCACTCCCGCGCCGCGCTCGATCGTCATCTATCGCTACTACGACCGCGCCTCCAAAGACTTGGGCTCAGGCACCCGCGATGAAATCGAAATCTACGCCGCCGGCCTGGCACGTCTGATCACCGATATCAAGAAACGCTTCGATGACTCCGGCGCCACCACTGGGCAACCCTTCAAGCTCTATCTCGTCGCCCACTCGATGGGCGGCCTGATCTGCCGTTGCTTCCTGCAAAACGACGCGATCCTTCCCGCCGCGGAATCTGCCGCGCTGAAAACCGCGCGCGCTGCCGTCGACAAGGTCTTCACCTACGCCACACCGCACAACGGCATCGATCTGCGCCTGATCGGCAACCTCCCCAGCTTTATCACCAACAACAACGTGAATACTTTCAATCGCAAACGCATGCGCGCCTTCCTCTCATTGCCGCCCGCCGCCAACGATGACGACAGTGTCGCCAGCCTCGACGGCAAATTCGACCCGCGCCGTTTCTTCACTCTGGTCGGCTCAAATCATCGCGACTACGAAGTTGCCCGCGGACTCGCCTCCGCCGCCGTCGGACCGATGAGCGACGGCCTCGTGCGCATCGAAAACGCCACCGTCTGGGGGCCGTTCAAGGGTTCCGGCGGCAAAACCGCCAAGTTCCAATCCCCGCGCGCCCTCGTCTATCGCAGTCATTCAGGTCATTACGGCATCGTCAATTCCGAAGAGGGTTTCCAGAATCTCACCCGCTTCCTTTTTGGCGATCTTTTAGTGCTCGGTAAACTTCGCTTCAACTCGATCACGTTTCCCCCCAAGGTCGAAGAAAAACGCGCCGCCGGCAAAACCGTCAAGGCTTCCTATCACATCGAGAATATTCTGCGTGTGCGCGGCAAGCGCTTCGATCTTCACCGTCGCCTTGTCAGCGAGGAGTCTTCGACCTTTCGCACCTTTGATGAACTCTTCAACCCGCCCGCCGGGTCGTCGGCCCGCCACCCGGTTCTGTTCTCAACCTTCCTGTCGGCTTCGCAGCGCGTCAACACGAGTCGCAAAACCCTCGGCTTCTCGATCGACCTCGGCGTGATCGTCCCCGAGTACGAAATCGACGGCCTGCTTTTCCTCGACCAACACTTCGAGGGCGGCTATCTCTTCCGCGACAAGCTCAACATCGAAGCGATCCCGCCCAAATCAGACGGCGATCCCTGGCGCCTGCGTTACGGCTTCGACTCCAATAGCCCGAATCAAATGACAAAGACCATCGAGCCGGTCACCGCGCCCGATGCAAAAAAACCCGACTCGCCGACCGTCTTCGAAATTCCAATTGTCCAGAAATCGCGGCCGGGCATCGACGCCGTCTTCGAGATCAGCGCCTTCCCCTGGAATGCGAATGCATAGTGCGTAATTGAATCTACAGCGGCTGATTGCGCCTGAGCCGCCACTCCGCAAGCGCGCAGTGCATCACCGGCACCGTCAACACCGTGATGATCGCAATCAGCATGCCGCCAAACCCCGGGATCGCCATCGGTACCATCACATCCGAGCCGCGCCCGCTCGAAGTCAGCACCGGCAGCAACGCCAGGATCGTCGTCGCGACCGTCATCAGCGCCGGCCGGATCCGCTTCCCGCCTGCCTTCAAGATTGCCGCCTGAATCTCGGCGCTCGACTGCGGCCGATCCGCTTTGAAGACATCCTTGATGTATGTCGAAATCAGCACGCCATCATCCGTCGCCACGCCAAAAAGCGCGAGAAATCCCACCCAGACCGCGACCGATAAATTGTAGGGTTTGATGTTGTACATCTCGCGCAAGTTTTCGCCAAACAGCGAGATGTCGAAAAACCAGCCCTGTGCATAGAGCCAGATCATCATGAACCCGCCGGCCCACGCCACAAATAGCCCCGTAAAGACCAGCGCAGTCACCGGCACATCGCGGAATTGGAAATAGATCAGCAGGAAGATAATCAGCAGCGCCAGCGGAATCACGACGCGCAGCCGCTGCTCCGATCGCACCTGGTTCTCGTAGCTGCCCGCAAACGAGTAGCTCACACCGGCCGGAATTGTCAGCTCTCCCGACTTCATCATTTCTCTCAGGTAGGTAGCCGCGGCATCAACCACGTCGACTTCCGCCAGTCCCGGCTGTTTGTCGAAAATAACGTAGCCGGTCAGGAAAGTATCCTCTGCCCGGATCATCATCGGCCCGCGAACATACTTGATCTCCGCTACCTGCACGAGCGGAATCTGCTTGCCGTCCGGCGCCGCCACCAGTACGCGCTCCAAGTCTTCGACCGAGCCTCTCAGTTCGCGCGGATAACGCACGCGCACTGGGTAGCGCTCGCGGCCCTCAACCGTTGTGGTCAACGGCATGCCGCCGATCGCCATCTCGACGACTTCCTGCGCCGCTGCGATCGTGATACCGTAGCGCGCCAACCGTTCGCGATCGAAGTGAATCTCGAGATACGGATTTCCCACAATCCGGTCCGCCACCACCGTCGCCGGCTCGATTTCCGGCACTTCCTTGAGCAGTCGCTCGATTTCCAAGCCGACTTTCGCAATCGTTTCTAAATCAGGCCCCTTGATCTTGACCCCCATCGGGGCGCGCATCCCCGACTGCAGCATGACGATTCGCGCATTAATCGGTTGCAGCTTCGGCGCCGAAGTTGTGCCAACCAGCTTCCCGGCCTTGACGATTTCGTCCCAAATGTCGTTGGAGGTCCGAATGTGCTCT
Organism: uncultured Ignavibacteria bacterium; assembly: GCA_964584025.1. GTDB lineage: Bacteria > Zixibacteria > MSB-5A5 > CAIYYT01 > CAIYYT01 > JADJGC01. The sequence continues at coordinate 124,310 of CAZOYE010000012.1, read as the reverse complement.
CGCCATTGCCGATACGGCCGTCCCGCTTCGTCGGCGATCAGCTTACCCGCGTCGTCCCGCACAAATTCCTTCTTCTCATCATCATAACGGAACTTTAGTCTTCGCCCATCGGCATCAGTGACATATTCGCTCTTGTAGTTGATCACGGTCTCGATCATTGAAGTCGGCGCCGGATCAAGCGGCGATTCCACTCGACCAATCTTACCGACCACGGATTCGATCTCCGGAATGCTTTCAAAGGCTTTGTCCTGATGTTGCACCACGCTCAAGGCTTCGTCGATCGAGGCATGTGGCATCGTCGTCGGCATCCACAAGAATGACCCTTCGTCCAGATCGGGCATGAATTCCTTGCCGATGCCCGGGAAGGAATGGCTCAGGGCTACATAAGGCGGCAAGGAACGAACGAAGTTCGGCAGGAATCCGAACAGCTTGTCCCACCCCAACCAAATCACAAAACCGAACACGACGATCGCCGCGGGCAATGAAAGAAACAACAGCTTATGGCTCAGGCACCACCGCAGCACCGGTTGATATACCCTGATGAACAAGTGAAATATCCCGAGCAGCCCGCCGACAACGAACGCGACAAAGATAAAGTTCAACAGCTCGCCGCGCCCGACACCAAGCGGCATCCAGTGCGAACTCAGGACAACCGTCACGATCAGCACCAGGAAAGCGTTGATGTACTTCGGCAATTTGGCGCCCCAACTTTCCGGGAGAAGCGGCTGCACCAGCAGGAAAACTCCAATCGCCGCGAGCAGCAGACCCGTCCACCACAGACCCCAGGCGATGATCAGCGTTAGTCCGGCAAGGATCAAACCAGCGGGAATGATGCGCGAGCGACCGCGTCTCCGCTCCTGCGGATTGCTGAACATCATGTCCGCAAATGCCGGGATGATCGTCAGCGCCACCACCACGGACGCCATCAATGCAAATGTCTTTGTGTACGCCAGGGGCTGGAACAACTTGCCCTCAGCCGCCTCCATCGTAAACACCGGCAAAAACGAAACGACCGTGGTGGCGATGGCCGTCAGTACTGCCGAACCGACTTCGGAGGTTGCCTCGAAGATGATCTTGCGGCGTGAGGTACCCGGCGGCGCCTGATCGAAGTGGCGGAGAATATTCTCGCAGATGACAATCCCCATGTCGACGATATCGCCGATCGCAATCGCAATCCCGGCCAAGGCCATGATATTGGCATCCACTCCGAAAACCTTCATGCCGATGAACGACATCAGCACGGCAACCGGCAGCAGCCCCGAAATCAGCAGCGAACTGCGCAGGTGCATCACCATCACCAACACGACGATTACCGTCACGATGATCTGATCGATGATGGCGGCGTTGAGTGTGCCGAGCGTTTCATAGATGAGATTCGTGCGGTCGTAAAACGGCACGATGGTAAGCTGTGATTCGGTGCCGTCCGCGAGAGTCTTCTGGGGAAGTCCCGGCGCAATCTCGGCGATCTTCGCCTTGACATTCTTGATCGTCGCGAGCGGATTCTCGCCGAAGCGTGTCACCACCACGCCGCCGACGACTTCAGCGCCACCCTTGTCGAGCGCCCCGCGCCGCATCGCCGGACCCAGACCGACGGTCGCGACATCGCGGATCCGTATCGGCGTGCCACCGCGCTGCCGAATTACGGCATTTTCGAGATCGGTGACCGACTTGATGAAACCCACACCGCGAATCGTGTATTCGACGTTGTTGACCTCGATCGTGCCGGCGCCCACATCAACATTCGTTTTGGTCACCGCGGCGAGCACATCATCGAGCATTACGTCGTAAGCGCGCATCGCGTCGGGATTGACGTCGACTTGGTACTCCTTCACGAAACCGCCAATCGAAGCGACTTCGGCGACCCCCTCGGCCGATTGGAGCGCAAATCGTACCGTCCAATCCTGCACTGAACGTAACTCGTGAAGATCCCAGCCTCCCGTTACATGGCCTTGCGGGTCGCGACCCTCAAGCGTGTACCAGAAGACCTGCCCCAAAGCAGTCGCATCCGGTCCCAGGGCGGGTCGGACATTTTCCGGCAGTAAGTCCGGCGGTAGCGAATTCAGTTTTTCCAGAATCCGCGTACGCGACCAGTAGAATTCCACGTCGTCTTTGAAGATGACATAAATCGTCGAAAAGCCGAGATACGAATAACTGCGCACGGTGCGCACGCCGGGGATTCCCTGCAATGCGGTTGTGAGGGGGTAAGTGATCTGATTTTCGACGTCCTGGGCTGAACGTCCCTGCCATTCCGTGAAAACGATTTGCTGATTCTCGCCGATGTCGGGAATCGCATCCACCGCGACCGGATCGCGCGGCAGGAATGAAATGTTCCAATCGAACGGCGCAACCATCAGCCCCCAGGCCAGAATGGCTGCCGTCGCCAGCAGCACGACGAGCTTGTTGTCCAGACAGAAGACGATGATCTTATCGATCAACGACATCTGCGCCGGATCGCGCAACCGGCCTTCTTCATCCATGATTACTCGCCCGCCAATGGCTCGAGAGTGTCCTTGATCTCGCCGCAGCGCAGCATCTCATCGCCGTAAAATGAATTCCAAACGGTGTCGACAGTTTGCAGCCAAAATGCGCCCTTGTTGTCCCGCGCCATCGGACAAAACGTCAGGTAGTAGTTGCGCTGTTCGGCATGACCAAAGCTCTGATGAAGATCGATCATGGCATCGGACATGTAGAAGAAGGCATCCCGCGCTTCAACAAAACTGCCGGAGGCGCTTAGCCTCTGCGCTTCTTTGGCAATGACCTCTCCGTACTTCATCCACAGCATGTGGCCTTCGCCCGTGAAAAGCGACATGGCGACCGCAGTTTGGGCATCAGCAACCGCGCCGGCCGCGACTTTCGCGCGCTGCAAATCATCCAGCGCCAACCCCATTTGCAGTTCGAAATAGGCGTTGAAGAGCGGTTCGAGCGCCTGGTGAGCGGCCGCAGGTATCTCGACTCGCCTCGACTTGGCTTGTGGTTTGCCTGATCCTTCCGTGTCCACAGGTTGACTGTTCTCGTCCGACATCAGGCTCGGCTTGGCTTGAATCTGCAGTTCGCTGTCGAGTTTGAACGCGCCATTTACGACGACCAGTTCACCTTCAACCAACCCGCTATTGACGATGTAATAACTCCCGCTTCTCCCGCCCAATTCGACCTCCCGTCCCTCGAAAATCGTCCCCTCCTCGCTGTCGGATGCGACATATACGACTGCTCGTCTTCCTGTCAGAAGCGCCGCCGTGACCGGGATGAGAAGTCCGTCAGGGCTTCCGCCCGAGGTCGACGACGAAATCTCCGCGCTAACATACATCTCCGGCTTCAATCGCCCGTCTGGGTTCTCTATTGTAGCGCGCACTGCAACCGTGCGCGTCATCGGATCGACCGTCGGATCGATGAAACCGATCTTGGCTTCGAAGGCCTCGCCCGGGAAAGACTGCGACGTAAATTTGACATGATTGCCAATAGCAAGCCCTCCCAGGTCGGCCTCGTACGCGTCGACCAGCAGCCAGAGTCGCGACAATTCGGCAATGCGGTACATTGCCATCCCCTCTTCGACGTAGTCTCCCTGCTGAACCATTTTCGCGACGACTGTCCCGCTCATCGGCGCAATGATCTTCATGTGTTCGGATGCCTTTTCGCTCTGCGAAATCTCCTCGATTTGTTCATCGCCAAACCCGAGCAATCGCAGTCTCTCCCGCGCCGCAATGACATTTGCTTCTGCGGATGTCCGCAAGCTGCTGCTCTCCGATCCTGCAAATCGCTTCAATGATAGTTCTGCCTGCAACAACTCCTGCTGCGCAGCCAGCAACTCGGGAGAGTAGATGAGAGCCAGCGCCTCGCCCTGACGCACTACCTCGCCGGTGAAGTCAACAAAGAGCTTGTCCACTCTCCCGGCAATGCGCGCAGCAATGGTAGCGAGCCGCGTTTCGTCGTAAGCAAGTTTCCCGACCAACCGAACTGTCGCGGGTTCGGTTCCCCTAATTACCGGCGCCATTTCGAGTTGCGCGAGTTTCTGCGCCGTCTCCGACATGCGAATTTGACGCGGCTCGAGTTCTTCTCCGGAATCCGAGGTAAGTGGAATCAGATCCATGAAGCAGATCGGGCACTTGCCAGCCTTTGGCAGCTTTATCTGCGGATGCATCGAGCACGTCCAAACCGTTGCAGCCGAAACGGATTCGCTCATTGCGCCCGAATCAACTTCGCTACTTCCTTGTGACTCCCCACCTCCGGCGACGAGCATGCCGAGCACAAACGCTGCAAGAACAGCGAGTCCAAGAAAACCAATGATCTTCCAGTTCATGTTTCAGTCACTTCGAGCAGATCGATCATTCGTATCTCCAACTCCTTCAGTCACTAACCGTGGTTATGACCTTCATGGCTGTCCTTCTTTTCCTGCGGCTTTGGCATCATCTCATCCATCTTCTTAAGGTACTTCTTCGCATCCTTTTGTGAGAACATACCTTTGCACTTGGAACAGCAGAAGAAGATCCTGCGGCCTTCAAAGTCGATGAACACCTTCTTGTTTTCAAGATCCTCGCCGGAGACCGGGCACTTGGTTTGAATGTTTTCGAAAATCACACCATCCGAGGCGGCTTTCTTGAAGTACTTGTCAGGATCAGACTTAATCTTCGGGATGCAGGCCGGGCAGCAATGATAGACCCGGTGACCCTGGATGTCGGTGAAGACTGTTGAGTCAATCTTTCCGCCCATCACCGGGCAGTGAGTCTGAGCTTTCAGCTCGCCACTGGGATTCGGTTTCTTCGCGTCTTTGGCGTCATCGCCGAAGGCTGTAATTCCAAGGGCCGCAATCATTGAAATTGCGAGTACCAAGAGTCTGCTAATCATTGTTCGTTTTCCTCCATGTAAGATTTCTTTGTCAATATGATGTCAAATTCAGTGCCGCACAGCACCTCCAATTCGGCCAACTTGGTGGCGGCTTCGACGCTGGCACGTTCAGATTCAAGTTCGAATTGCAGAAGTTGTTGCTGCGCCTCAAGAAGCATCAGGAACTCCGTCTGACCGGACTTGTAGGCTGTGAAGCTGACTTCAAGAGCCTCCTGAGCTTTGGGGATCAGGCCGTCGCGGTATAACCTCATGCGGCGCAAGGCGTCCTGGTATTCGAAATGTGTCATCGCCACCATGGCGACGATGTCATTGCGTTTTTCCTGAAGCATGTATTCCGTGGTTTGAACCTGACTTTCGGCTGCTCTCCGCATCGCGCGATTCTTGCCAAACCATAGCGGGATAGTCATTTGCAGGCCGAGCATGTAGTCATTCATCTTCTCGGTGATGCCGGAATGATTGATCGTCTCGGAGCGTTCATACTCGACGCCCAGCATAAACTCCGGCCGCGCTTCCTTTTTGGCCACAACGAGTTCCGCGCGTCTGGCTTCGACTTCGTGCATGGCTCCGTTCAATTCCGGACTAGCCTTGACCGCCAACCGAATCAAAGAATCACGGTCGAGACGCTCGCTGAAGGTTGGGATCTCGCGGGGAACCGGCAAGGAAAGCGTGTCAGGCAAGTTAAGTATTGATAATAGCTTAACTCGTGTCGGAGAAATCATATCCCGCATTGACTGAAGCATGCTCTCTAACTCGGCAAGTTCGACCTGGGTTCTCGCGAGCTCGGCATAACCGGCGAGTCCTGCCTGGTAGCGAGTTCGCACAACAACCTCATAACTCTTCATCAGTTCAAAACTTGCGTAAGTGATTGCGAAGCGACGGTTGGCGAGATAGTACTGGAAATAAGCGGATTTTACATCCAAGCGAGTCATAAATCGTTCCAATTCAAAGTCTTGGAAAGCTGCATCGGCCATTCTCTGGGCAGCGCGCTTTTTGGCACCAAGGGTCCCGAACCACGGGATAGGCTGCATCAAGCCGAATCGATGTTTCTTGCCACCGAGTGGTTCAGAAAAATCGCTGTAACCGTATTGATATGAAGCAATTGGGTTATCGAGCGCTCCGGCGAATCCCGCCATTGATCGCGCCGCTTGCCAGTTATAGAACGACGCGCGGAGGCCGCAGCAGTCGCGGGCACCGAGTTTCAGGTAGTCGATCAAAGTTGTTGTGCTATCGAATGTTGGCAGATCTTCCGGAGCGGCCCGAAACGCTAATTGAAGAGAGTCGCTCAGTGATTGGCTGGCTCTCGGGGTACCAACTGCCACCAACAGGAAAAGCATCGTTATAAGCGCAGTTTTCACGCAGATTCTGATATCAAAGTGCGTGCCAGAATTGTAAGTCCAATTCGCACAATAGATTAACTTCGATTATTCTCGTCTTATTGAAGACTATTCTTTAACAATGTATAATATTCCTCAATTTTGTTCATTTGCAGGAGTATAAGTAATGTCAATTGTTGTGACCGGATAGATCGCCTTAGCTGGCTTTTCGCCGACCTCCAGAGAGAGTTGCATTCACTGGCGCGAGTTAAAGAGAGTATTGATACTCGAACACCGAGCGTGATGATGAAAAACAACACAAAGTCGAGAATCGGGATTATCGCCGGGATCGTCGCATTGACTACGGCGATCCACTATGGCTGGGTGCTGGAACCGATCTTCGGCGACCAGCATTGGATTCACGCCGTGCACACGCGGTTCTGCTATGTCCCGATTGTGATCGGCGCCGCCTGGTTCGGACTGCGCGGCGGGTTGATCACGGCGCTGGCGATTAGCGTGCTGGTGTTGCCCTACATTTTCGGCACCGAGCATTCGGCGCACAATTTCGCAGGTGAGCTGGTTGAACTGATCTTCTACTTCGCGCTCGGCGGACTGATCGGATTCCTCATCGATCGCGAGTGGAAGACGCGACAACGGGAGAGCGAAACGCGGCTGCAACTGGAGAGATCGCAGAAGCTCTCGATCGTCGGGCAGGTTGCTGCAGGCGTCGCGCACGAGCTAAAGAACCCGCTGGCATCGATCAAAGGCGCGGTGGAGATCATTTGCGATGATACGACGGCGAGGCACGATCGCGACGAATTCAGGGAGATCCTGCAGCGCGAGATTCGACGAATCGACGGAACGGTCAGCGAGTTTTTGCAGTTCGCGCGACCAAAACCGGTGAAGAAAGAGCGGCTCGACCTGACGGAGTTGCTTCGAGCCGCACTTAAACAGATCGAAGCGCAGGCGAAAAAGGCCGGGGTAACGATCGGCCTGGAAGAGAGCGGCGCGATTGAGGTTTCGGGCGATCGCGAGAAGCTGCACCAGTTGATTCTGAATCTACTGCTCAATGCCATCCAGGCCTCGCGCGCGGGAGGCACGATCGATGCCTCGTTGACAAATGAGGGCGGGCTTGCCGTACTCGCGGTCAGCGACAGCGGTGAGGGAATTGCGCCGGAAAATCTTGAACGAGTCTTTGAGCCGTTCTTCACAACGCGGGCAAGCGGCTCCGGGCTGGGCTTGCCGATTGCGCGCTCAATCGTAGATGCCCATGAGGGGGCAATCAAGATGGAAAGCCGTCCGGGCGAAGGCACGAAGGTAACGGTATGTCTCCCTTGTACGAATTGAAAGACTCGATGATGCGAATCCTGCTCGCCGAAGACGACGACGCGCTGCGGCGGGTGCTGGAATTCAAGCTTCGCAAAAAGGGCTACAGCGTGCGGGCCGTGGAGAACGGGACGGATGCGGTCAAGGTGTTGGAGCACGAAGGTTTCGATCTGCTTCTCGCGGACATTCGCATGCCACTCATGGACGGACTCGAGCTGCAGGCGCGCGCGCACTCGCTGCAGCCGACGATCAAGGTGATCCTGATGACGGCGCATGCGACGATCGAGCAGGCGGTAACCGCGGTGCGGATGGGCGCGTACGATTACCTGGTCAAACCGTTCGACGACGAGCAGTTGTTTCACGCGATCCAGAAGGCGCTGGAGTTTCACCGGCTCGAGGGCGAAGTCACGGCGCTGCGGCAGCAGATTCGACAAAGCTATGAGCTTGACGCGATCATCGGGCAATCGGCGCCGATTCGCGAGCTTAAAGAAAAGATCGCGAAGATTGCGCCCTCGAGCGCGACGGTGCTGATTACCGGCGAGTCGGGGACGGGCAAGGAACTGGTGGCGCGGGCGATTCACGGTCTGAGTCCACGGGTGGATGCGCGGTTTGTGCCCTTGAGCTGCGCCGCGATTCCCCGCGATCTTCTGGAGGCCGAGTTGTTCGGGCATGTGCAGGGGGCGTTTACCGGCGCGACGCGCGATCGTGAAGGGCGGTTTCAAATCGCCGACGGCGGAACGCTGTTTCTCGATGAAGTGGCGGAGTTGCCGCTGGAATTGCAGGCGAAACTTCTGCGGGTGATTGAGGAACGGAAGTTCGAGCCGATCGGCGGAGAGAAAACGCATGAGGTTGACGTACGCATCGTGGCGGCAACGAATGTGAAGTTGCGCGAGCGAGTGGTGAAGGGGCTGTTCCGCGAGGATCTGTATTACCGCCTGAATGTCGTGCCGATCCAGGTGCCGTCGTTGCGCGAGCGGCGCGAAGATATCCCGCTGTTAGCGCACGCGATCGCCAAGAGTGTGGCGCCGAAAGAGCCGATCCGATTCGAAGAAGGCCTGATGCAAGCCTTGAAGAACCACGAGTGGCCGGGGAACGTGCGGGAGCTGCAGAATTTGATTTCGCGGATGATCCTACTGCGCAAGAACGATCTGCTGAACATGCATGATATCCCGAAGGATTTCGTGGAAGGGCTGCCGCGGCCGGAGAAGGAGCGCGAGCCGGAGCGGTTGACGTTTTATGAAGCGGAGCGGCGGATGATCGTGGATGCGTTGTTTCGCGCGCACTGGAACCGGACGAAGGCGGCGGAGATTCTGGCGATACCGCGGCACGTGCTAATTTACCGGATGAAGAAGTATGGGATCAAGGAGGGGGAGGAGAAGTGGGTGGTGTAGGGGGAATTCGGCGAAGTGATGTCGTAGGAAGATGAGAAGCGACACACCCCGTCTCGCGCCCGCGGGGGAAGAGAGAGGCGTGGAGGTGAGAAAAGTCGGGGTTGGTAGCCAGTTGTGAAACTGAAACGGCGAGCGCGAGCCACCCCTCTTGATAGAGGGGAATCTGGCAGAGCAGTTCTTGTGTGGGTAGCGAAGAGATTGCTTCGTCGCGGTTGGGAGTGTTGCGAGATCTGAGGATTCGTCCGCTCCTCGCAATGACGCCCTCACCCCCGACCCCTGAGTTGAGGTAGGTGGGTGTACGCAGATTGTGGGTGGCCGGAGTTATGAGGGCGACTAGGCAAGATCTGGAGTTGATGCAATGAAGAAGCAACACACCCCGTCTCGCGCCCGCGGGGGAGGAGAGAGGAGTGGGGGTGAGAAAAGTCGGGGTTGGTAGCCAGTTGTGAAACTGAAACGGCGAGCGCGAG
>CAZOYE010000012.1:98945-114874 GCA_964584025.1 uncultured Ignavibacteria bacterium | reverse complement strand
CCACCCCTCTTGATAGAGGGGAATCGAGCTTGTCAGATCGATTGCAGAGTCCAACCGGTGAGGTAGTGGGGTGTCAGGATCGCGGGGATTTTGACCTGCAGATTATGGCTTGCATTTATGTTGGCGATCGAAGGCACCCTCTCCCAGAAGGAGAGGCGAGAAATGATTCGGTAGGATAGAAGTCGCGTCAGGTCGCCCGATTTCGTGATAAAGAGTCGGGCCGAGATTGAGATTGACGCGCGAAATCGGAAGACCTGACGCAACGGGGAATCGTCGGGTTGATAGGGGGGATGGTGTTTGTCAGGAGATCGGCAAGTTGATTGAGGGGAGAGGTTTTTATCAGCGGTTCGTCAGGATCGCGGGGATCCTGACCTACGGGATTGATGAGCGCAGTGGGCGAAGCTAGACCACTGGCGCGCTGCCTCGAAGCGAGACCACTGCGCGCTGCCGTGCGCCGCTACGCGATGAAGAGGGATGGCAGGTCTCCGGCGGAGTGACGTCGGTAGTCCTAGTGAACTCGATCAGAGACCTGCCCTACGGGCTGGAGATTGTCCGGCTGAAGTCGGACCTGCAGGGAAAATTCAGCGGACAAGCGGAGATTGCTTCGTCGCGGCACCGTGCGCATGAAATGTCGGAAGCCGTTCGCTCCTCGCAATGACAAGTTCGGGCGGATGATTCGCGGAGACGTCAGGATCGCGGGGATCCTGACCTACGGGATTGATGGGCGCAGTGGGCGAAGCGAGACCGCTGGCGCGCTGCCTCGAAGCGAGACCACTGGCGCACTGCCTCGAAGCGAGACCACTGGCGCACTGCCTCGAAGCGAGACCACTGGCGCACTGCCTCGAAACGAGACCACTGGCGCGCTGCCTCGAAGCGAGACCACTGGCGCACTGCCTCGAAACGAGACCACTGGCGCACTGCCATGCGCCGCTACGCGATGCGATCGATGCGAGCGGGTTGGAGGCGGGGCAGAGGGTGTGTTAGCCCCGGATGATTTTGGAGACGATGTCGGAGATGACGACGACGCCGACGAGTTTTTGGTCGCGGGTGACCGGGACCATGCGATGATTCTTGAAGATCATCAGGGCGGCGAGTTCGACGACGGGCGTGTCCTCGGTGGTGGTGGCGACATCGGTGGTCATGATCTCGCGAACGGTTTTTTTCTCGGCGGCTTTGAGCAGATCGTCGAAGGGCATCTGGTCGGGCGCCATCGACAGATTCTGCACGAGTGATTTGTAATCGGGTAAGGCGGCGCGAATCAGGTCGCGATTGGAGACGATGCCGATGACGTGCTGGTTGTCATCGACGACGGGCATCGAGCCGATGCGGTATTTGTAGAACAGGTTGGCGACTTCCTTGAGAGTCACTTCGGGGCGGGCGCAGAAGACTTTCTCGACCATGATATCGCGGACCAGCAGGTCGCGGTCAACTTTCACATCAGAGTTCGACACGACGTCTATAACCTCCAAGGGGGTTTGAGCTTCGAGCATGGATTTGAGATGTTCGCCATTGCGCGCGAGGCGGGCAAAGGCGGAAAGCGTCTGCAGGTAGAGCTGAGAAATATTCGAAGGCGTAAGCATCAGGCAGACGCAACGCAGCGGCACGCCGTCGGGGGTTTTGTCGGAGAGGCCGCGCTTGCTGAGACCGAGGGCGATGTACATGCGCTGGACTTCGTCGGTGCGGGCATGTGGAAAGGCAAAGCCGTGACCGTAGGAAGTGTTTTCGATGCGCTCGCGTTCTTCGATGGCAGCGTGGATTTTTTCGCGATCGAGCAGCGGGAAGCGGGCGATGATGCGATCGAGCAGGAAGGCAATGGCATCCTTCTTGGCGCCGCCGGGCATATCGGCGACGACGAGTTCCTCGGAGAGCAGCTTGGAGAGCTTCATGCGCCGGTTACGCCTCCCGGCGCTCCGGGCATCAAACCTTCGGGGCGCACGATACCGCCGGAGACGATAAACTTGACAGCCTCTTCCACACTAATATTCGTCGGATAAACTTCCTCTTTCTTCACAATCACCGTGAAGCCGGTGAAGGGTGTCGGCGTCGACGGGACGAACACTGCGACATAAGGATTGTCGGGAAGGTTGTCAAGTTGAACCTCGGAGCCGGCAAAGGCAAAGCAGTACATGCCGGCGCGAGGGTAAGGAATGATGACGACGCGCTGAAAGAGATTTTCGTTAGGATCGGTGACCGATTGCAGAAGCTGCTTGGATGCCGAGTAGACGGTGCGCACGAGCGGAACGCGGGCGAGAACGCGATCCCAGAGACTGACCAACTGCTGGCCGAGGACGGCCTGGGTAAGGACACCGGTGAGAATGATCAGAACGACGACGATCAGGATGCCGAGCCCGGGAATGTCGTGGCCAAGATAGCGGATCAACAATGGCGAGAGGATGCCGTCGATCGAACTGAGCAGGAAGCGCAGGACGACGAAGGTAATTATCACGGGGACGATTACCAGAACACCGGAAACGATGTACCTTTTGAATCTGTTGCGAATACTACCGTCGGAGCTCATGAGATTGTGCCACACGGGCACAGGCGATACTAAGGAAAAGTGCGAATGATGTCAACAGCTAAAAGGGGAAGGCCTCGAAGGCTTTGCTGGCGAACGCGATGACCGGCTCGGGAAAGACGCCGAAGAGGACGGTGCCGATGGTGGTGAGGGCGAGTGTGATCAGCAGCGGGCTGTCGTATTGCGCCTTCGGGAACGCGGCTTCACGCTTGCTAAAGTACATTTGCTTAAGGATGCGCGCATAGTAGTAGAGCGCGATCACCGAAGTGAGCACGCCGATCATGACGAGCCAGGGGTACTGCTTCCAAGCGGCGAGAAAGACATAGTATTTCGCGAAGAAACCTACCAACGGCGGAATGCCGGCGAGGGAGAGCAGGAAGACCATGAAGATCAGCGAAAGCGCGGGGGCGTCCTTAGCGAGGCCCTCGTAGTCCTTGATCTCGTAAGTGCCGTAGTTTTTCTCGATGGCGATGGCGCAAGCGAAGGCTCCCATATTGGCGAAGAGATAGGCGAGCATGTAGAACATGATCGAGGCCGGGCCGTAGGCGGGGTCGTTTTGCGTCAGCGGCAGAGCGACGAAGCCGACGAGCAAGTAGCCGGCGTGGGCGATCGACGAGTAGGCGAGCATGCGCTTGACGTTGGATTGCATGACGGCGGTGATATTGCCGACAATCATGGCTGCAGCGGCGAGAGCGGCGATCATGATGCCCCAATAGTATTCATTGAAACTGGGCAAGGCGGTGTAAAAGACGCGAGCAAAGGCCGCGACACCGGCGCCCTTCGAAGCCACGGAAAGAAATGACGTAATGGCAGTCGGTGCGCCTTCGTAGACATCGGGCGCCCACATGTGGAACGGGACGAGGGCGAGCTTGAAGCCGAAGCCGGCGATCATCATGACCATCGCAATCAGCAGCGCGAGGTTGAGATTGTTGGTGGCCTGGAGCATACCGATCGATTGCTCGAGCAGACGGCTCAAAGATACGCTAAGAAATGTCGAACCGGTGAGGCCGTAGATCAGCGAGATTCCGTAGAGCAGGACGGCCGATGAGACGGCGCCCAGGATAAGGTATTTGAGTCCCGCCTCGGTGGAGGTCAGTCGATCCTTGCGATAGGCGGCGAGGACGAAGAGCGGGATGGTGGTCAGTTCGAGCGAGACGTAGAGCGTGATCAGTTCATTGGTCGAGATGAGCAGCATCATACCGACGGTCGAAAGCAGGACAAGCGAGAAGAATTCGCCGCGGTCGGCGCTGAGGCGCTGCATCAAGGTGCCGGAAGAGGCGACGGCAAAGAAGGCCGCGCCGAGAAAGATCAGCTTGAAGAAGAGGGCGAATTGATCAACGAAGAAGGTGCCGCCGAAAGCGATCCCGTAGCCGGTCACCGGGATAGTGAACACGGTGACAACGATGCCGAGCAGGGTCAGGTAGATCATGCCATTGCCGTTCGTTGCGGCGGCGGCTTTGCGGCGGACCCCGATGATCAGCAGCAGCATGGCCCAGGCGAAGAGAATCAACTCGGGCAGCATCAGCTTCAGGTCGCTCATTTCCCTACCTCGACACCATCACGACGATGTTTTGCAGCGTGGCGGAGATCATGTCGACCAGCGGCGCCGGATAGACGCCGAGGGCGATGGTCAGAATCAACAGCGGCGCGACGGCGAGGATTTCGCGGGCATTGATTTCGGTGAGGCTAGCCCACTTGACGTTGAACTCGCCAAGGAACATCCGCTGGACCATGCGCAGGATGTAGCCGGCGGTCAGAACGACGCCGATAACCGCGATGCCGGTGATGACCTGATATTTCGGGAAGGCGCCGATGAAGACCATGAATTCAGCCACAAAGCCGGACATGCCGGGCAGACCGAGCGAGGCCATCGCGAAGACGGTCATCAGCGCGGTATAGACGGGCAGCTTGGAGCCGAGTCCACCGAAGGCGGCAATCTCGCGGGTGTGGGCGCGGTCATAGAGCACGCCGACGAGCAAGAACAGCGCGCCGGTGATCAGGCCGTGGCTGAACATCTGGAAGATGCAGCCGGCGATGCCGGTAATATGTGCATTGCCGGTCGGGTCGATGAAGAAGACCGCCATACCAAGGATGCAGTAGCCCATGTGCGAGACGGATGAATAAGCGACGAGTTTCTTCAGATCTTTCTGTGCCATTGAGACGAGCGCGCCATAGATGATGCCGATCACGCCGAGGATGGCAAAGGGATAGGCGAAATATTGCGTCCCGTAAGGCAGCATCGGATAGCTGATCCGCAGGAAGCCGTAGGTACCCATTTTCAGCAGGACGCCGGCCAGGATGATCGAAACGGCCGTCGGGGCTTCGACGTGGGCATCCGGCAACCAGGTATGGAACGGAAAGATCGGGACTTTGATCGCGAAGGCGAGGAAGAAGAAGACCCAGACGAGGATCTGCATCGAATGGGCGTACGTCGGCGCCTGGGCGATCAATTCGAGCATATCGAGCGAGCCGGTCGTGAGGTAAAGGATCAGGATGCCGACCAGCATGAAGATCGAGCCAAAGAGCGTGTAGAGGAAGAACTTGATCGCGGCGTACTCCTTGCGCGGTCCGCCCCAGATGCCGATCAGGAAGTACATCGGCACGAGCATAACTTCCCAGAAAACATAGAAGAGGAAGAAATCGAGAGCGGCGAAGACGCCCATCATGCCGGCTTCAAGCAGCAAGAAGAACGCAAAGTACTCTTTGACGCGAGTATTGATATGGAACGATACAATCAAAGAGATCGTTGACAGCAGGGCCGTCAGGAACAGCATCGGCACGGAAAGTCCGTCGACGCCGAGGAAGTACTGGATCTTCATCGAGGGGATCCAGGAGAATTTCTCGACGAACTGCATTTCGGCGGTCGAGCCGTCATACTTGAAGACCAGGATGAACGACAGGATCAGCGGGATAACGCTGATCAAGGTGGAGGTCCACTTGATCAGATTATGCTTATCCTTGTTGAGCAGCATCACGACCACCATCCCGATCACCGGGGTGAAGATCATGAGGCTTAAAAGCGGAAAGTCCATATCAATACTCCTGCCTGAAGCAGTTACACAACTCGAACGATGAGCATCAGCACGATGCCGAAGAGAATAAAGAAACCATAGAACTGGACGCGGCCGGTCTGGAACTGGCGAAGGAGAGCGCCGAAAGCCCAGGTGATATAACCGAGCCCGTTGACGGCGCCGTCGACGATATGCTGGTCGAACCATTGCTTGACGTCGGAGAGCCAAATCGTGACGCGGCCGAAGGCGTTGACGATCCAGTCGATTACACCGCCGTCGAATTTCCAGAGCCAGTCGGTCAGACGCAGGACCGGCTTGATGATGACGGCGTCGTAGATTTCATCGAAATACCATTTGTTGTAGAGCAAGGTGTAGAGACCCTTGAATTTCGCGCCGAGTGCCTGCGGCGAGATTGAGCGCTTGATATACATCAGGTACGCCAGGCCGATACCGGCCAGGGCGACAAGCGTCGAAATCAGCATGACGCTGATGTGAACCTCGGCGTGATGCGGTTCGCCGTGGAAGGCGAACGATGAATAGCCGTGCGAGAGCCATGGGATAGCAACCCAGCCGGCGCAGATGGAAAGTCCGGCGAGGATGATCAACGGCCAGGTCATGACGCCCGGCGATTCGTGCGCATGATCGAAGGAATGCTGGTCGCGCGACTCGCCATAGAAGGTTAAGAAAACCAGACGGAACATATAGAAGGCGGTCATAAAAGCGACGAGCAAGGTCAGCACCATAAACACGGGGTGCCCGAGGGTTGCAGCGACGATTTCGTCTTTTGACCAGAAGCCGGAGAGCGGGAAGATGCCGGCGATCGATAGAGTCGCGATCAGCATGGTCATGTAGGTACGCGGCATTTTCTTGCGCAGGTTCCCCATCAGCTGAATGTCCTGCGTGTGTGCGGCATGGATGACCGAGCCGGCGCAGAGGAACAAGCAAGCCTTGAAGAAGGCGTGAGTCATCAGGTGAAGGGTGCCGGCGGTGAACGCCCCGAGGCCCAATGCCATGATCATGTAGCCGAGCTGGCTGACGGTCGAGTATGCGAGGATGCGCTTGATGTCGTTCTGGACGAGGGCAATCGAAGCGGCCAGCAAGGATGTGATAATGCCGATGCTCGCGACAACAAGGGCGGCATCGGGGCTATGGACAAACAGCTCCATCGAACGGGCGACGAGGTAGACACCGGCAGCAACCATGGTAGCGGCGTGGATCAACGCCGAGACCGGTGTCGGACCTTCCATCGCGTCCGGGAGCCAGACGTGCAAGGGGAATTGGGCAGATTTGCCGATCGCGCCGCAAAAGATCGCGATACCGGCGAAGGTTAGGATTGCCGGTGGAATCGCGCCACCGGCGACAGACTGGAAAACTTCCTGATAGTTTAGCGTGCCGCAATAGGCCGCCAGCAGGATTACGCCGATCATAAAGCCGAAGTCGCCGATGCGGGTGGTGATAAACGCTTTTTTGCCGGCGTCTGAGGCGGACTTCTTCTCGAACCAGAAGCCGATCAGCAAGTACGAAGTCAGGCCGACGAGTTCCCAGAAGACGAAGATCAGGAAGAAATTGTTCGCCAGAACGAGGCCGAGCATCGAAAACGTGAACAGCGACAAAAAGGCATAGAAGCGCGAGAAACGCGGGTCGCCGTGCATGTATCCGAGCGAGTAAATCTGCACGAGCATCGAAACGCAGGTGACGACGACGAGCATGATCGCGGTGAGCGCGTCGATCCAGATGCCGACTTCCAACGTCAAGGTCGGGAAGATCGCCCAACCGGCGGTCATTTCAAACGGCGTGTTGTCGCCGATTTGTTTGACCAGCAGGACGATCGAATAGAGGAAGCCGGTTGCGATCGCGAAGATCGAGATCCCGGAGGAAAGCTTGCGATTGTTATGCGTAAAGAAGACGATGAGCGCGAAAGCGATCAGCGGCAGAATCGGAATAATCCAGCTTAGTTCACGCATGGCTCACCATTTCATCAGGTTGATGTTATCCACGAACACGTCGCGGAAGTTGCGATAGATCAAGAGCACGATCGCGAGGCCGACTGTGACCTCCGCGGCCGCGATGACGATCGTGAAAATGGCAAAGACCTGGCCGGTGAAATCAGTCGGCGTGATGTAGTGGTTGAAGGCGACCAGGTTGATATTGACGGAGTTGAACATCAGCTCGACCGACATCAGCAGGCCGATGGCGTTGCGCCGGGTGAGCGCGCCGAAGAGGCCGATGCCGAAGAGGATGGCGGCCAGCGAGAGAAAATGTCCGAGTCCGATTTCCATAGCCTCAATTTCTCCGGGCGATAACGACGGCGCCGATCAGCGCAGCCAATAGAACAACCGAAACGACTTCAAAGGGAACGACATAGGTCGTCAGAAGCAAGGTGCCGAGCGACGGCACGGTTTGATCGGGCACGGCAGCGTTTTTGAGATTCCAGATTGACTTGCCGAGACCAAAGATTGTGATCCCGATAAACAGCAGCGTCACCAGCAACGAGAGCGGTACCTGATCGTTTTGTTGTTTGATTCCGATGCCGGAGACTCGCGCGGTGAGCATGATCGCGAAGATCATCAGTACCGACACGGCGCCGACGTAGATCAAGACCTGGACGGCGGCGATGAAATCCGCGCCGAGCAGGACGTAGATGCCGGCAACGGAGAACATGCAGATGACGAGCATCAGGGCGCAGTGGAAAATATCACGCAGGGTCACGACCAGAATGCCGGACACGATGATCATGAAGGCAAACAGGTAAAACAGGTACGGGACGATTCCGGATTCCATGGCTTACTCGCCCTCTCCCTTGGTTTCTGCGGGTTTGTCGACCGTCGGCGGCGGTGTTGCGACGGGCGTTTCCGTGGTGGTCGCCGCCGGAGCCGGGTTCGGCGTCGCCGCAGCTGCCGGTTTCGGCGCGGCCTTCTTGGCGGTCGGCACGTAGTCGACATCGCGACCGAGCTCCTGCAGGCGGTGGACGTCGTAGGTCAGACTCGCTTTGTCGTAGGAGGAGAATTCGTATTTCGGCGTCAGCTTGATGGCGTCGAAGTTGCAGGCCTCCTGGCACAAGCCGCAGTAACAGCAGATGGTATTGTCAATCGCGAAGCTGTCGAGTTTCCAGCGTTTGTCATCGCCGCGGTGACGTTCGATGCGGATGGCGCCGACGGGACAAGCCTTGGCACAGAGAATGCAGGCGGTGCAGTTGAGGTCGCCGGTCTCCTTGTCGGAGAGCAGGACGACGACACCGCGCGAACGTTCGGGCATTTCCCAACGTTCGGTCGGGTATTGCAGGGTAATCGACTTGCTGAAGAGATGGCGCAGGGTCACCCAGAGGCCGATGAGCAGGTTCTTGATCCCGGAGATCGGGTTGAGGTTGTACGCTGTCGGCATGGTGACTTCCCTAATTCCTCAACAAGTACTCGACGATTCCGGTCAGGATGATATTCAGGAAGGCTACCGGCAAGAGGACTTTCCAGCAGAACTCCATGAGTTGGTCAACACGCAGGCGCGGATAGGTCCACTTGAACCAGATAATCACGAAGATCACAAAGGTCGTCTTAAGAATGAACCAGAGCCAGGACGGCAGAAGCGGTCCCTGCCAGCCGCCGAGGAAAAGCGTAGTCGCGATCGCCGAGACCAAGAAGAGATTCAGGAATTCGGCGAGGAAGAACATGGCGAATTTCATGCCGGAGTACTCGATGTTGAAGCCAGCGACGAGTTCTTGTTCGGCTTCGGGGATATCGAAAGGCGCGCGGTTGGTCTCGGCAGTGGCGGCGATCAGATAAACCAAGAAACCGATCGGCTGGCGGAAGATGAACCAGTTGTAGATCTCGGCCTGGGCTTCGACAATCTTGACCATCGAGAGCGAGCCGACGAACATGATGACGCCGAGCACAGACAACGTGAGCGGGACTTCGTAACTGATGATTTGCGCGGCGGAGCGCATACCGCCGAGCAGTGCATACTTGTTGTTGGAAGACCAGCCGGCCATCAGAAGAGAGATGACGACGAAGGTCGTAATCGACAGGATGTAGAGAATACCGATATTCAGGTCGGACGGGATCAGGCCCTCGCCCCAGGGAACAACGGCAAAGGCGGCATAGGATGAGGCGAAGCAGACGACAGGCGCCCAGTAGAAGACCTTGCGATCGACGGATTTCGGGACGATGTCTTCTTTCTGGAAGAGCTTGATGGCATCGGCGATGGTCTGGAGCCAGCCGTGCCAGCCGGTGCGCATCGGGCCGAGGCGCTGCTGGAAGTGCCCGGAGAGTTTGCGCTCCCACCAGACGAGAAAGAGCACGACGAGGAAGCACATCAGAAGCACTACAATCGCGGCGCCAAGAATCTCGATTAACTGAGCGACCCAGAGCGGTAGACCCAGCGATTCAACCAAATCGAATAATCGAGCTTCGAGCCAGGCGAAAAGGGGCGAGAGTTCCATAGACTACCGGTCCACCTCAGGGAGAATGACGTCGAGCGAGGCAAAGGTCGCGACGAGGTCGGCGATCATCATGCCGGGCGCGATGGCAGGGATCAGTTGCGTGTGGCAGAAGGAGCCACCGCGGAGTTTGACGCGATACGGCTTGGTGCTGCCGTCGGAAATGATATGGCAGCCCATTTCGCCGCGGGCGTTTTCGATGCGCGCGTAACATTCACCGACCGGCGGTTTGAAGACGGCTTTCATTTTGGCCTTGATGTCGCCCTGTGGGAGCTGATCGAGCGCCTGGCGGATGATCTCGTTGGATTGGCGAAGTTCTTTGACGCGGACCATGTAGCGATCCCAGGTGTCGCCCACGGTACCAGTGGGAATTTCGAATTTGAAGCGGTCATAGATTGAGTAGGGATCATCGCGACGCAGATCCCAATTGACGCCGGAGGCGCGCAGTACCGGGCCGGAGGCGGCGTAGTTGCGGGCGATCTCCTTGGAGATGATGCCGACGTTTTTGGTGCGCGCGAGGAAGATCGGGTTCTGAGTGAGGATCGCCTCGTAATCGTCGACGCGATGCTGGAAAGTGTCGACGAACTTGCGGGCCAGCGGCAGAAAGTCCTCGGGGATATCCTCGGCGACGCCGCCGACGCGGATATAATTGTAAGTGAGGCGCTGGCCAGAGGTCATTTCGAAGAGATCCATGATCTGTTCGCGCTCACGCAGGCAGTAGAGGAACGGCGTGATCGCGCCCAGATCGAGCGAGAAAGTGCCGAGAAATATTAAATGCGAGGCGATACGATTGAACTCGAGCATGATGACGCGCAGGTATTCGGCGCGCTCGGGGACTTCGATAGCGGCGAGCCGCTCGGTGGAAAGGCAGAAGACCTCTTCGGCAGCCATCGAGGTGACGTATTCGAAGCGGTCAAGCAACGGGATGCACTGGGCGTAGGTGCGGTTCTCGCAGATTTTCTCAATCGCGCGGTGGAGGTAGCCGATGTAGGGGGTGGCATAAACGATGTTTTCGCCGTTCATGCGCAACATCAGCCGGAGCACGCCGTGGGTTGACGGGTGCTGCGGACCCATGTTGACTTCGAATTCCTCCGAATATTGTGTCGGCGTCGCTTCGTTCATTGTACTTCAGGCATCCTCACAAAATCCTCACCTTCCCAATCACGCAGCATCGGGTTGCCCTGATTCCAATCATCCGGCAGGAGGAAACGCCGCAGATCCGGATGGCCGACGAAGTCGACGCCGAACAATTCCCAGATTTCGCGTTCGAACCAATTGGCAGCGGGAATCAGGTGCTGGATCGAGTCGATTTTGCCGCCGCTGCGATCGACTTTGGTTTTGACGGTGAGTTTATGCTTGTATTCGAACGACGAAACGAAGTAGACGATTTCGATATGATCGGTGCGATCGACGCCGGAGATAGATGAGAGATAGTTCATCTTTAAATCCTGATTTTCCAGCAAAAAAGCAAAGAAATCGAGGATGAGGGTAGCATCGATGGAAACGGCCGTTTGCGCCGGGACGAGTTCCAGCGCTGTCACCTGATTGGGAAAACGCTGGGAGAGAATCTGGAGGATGGTCGCGCTGTCAGCCACGGATGTCGGTGCTCCATTCTCCTAACTTTTGTTTCTTGATTTTCTGCTGGAGCTTGAGACAGGCTTCCAAGAGCGACTCGGGTCGCGGCGGACAGCCCGGCAAGTAAACATCAACGGGAATGATCTTGTCGACGCCCTTGAGCACCGCGTAGGTGTCGTAATAGAACGGACCGCCGTTACAGGCGCAGCCACCCATCGCGATGACGTAGCGCGGTTCGGCCATTTGTTCGTAGAGCAGTTTGACGCGCGGGGCCATCTTGTGGGTGATCGTTCCAGCGACAAACATCAGGTCAGCCTGGCGCGGGGAAGCGCGGAAGAACATACCGAAGCGATCGAAGTCGTAGCGCGAGGCGCCGGTGCACATCATTTCGATGGCGCAGCAGGCAGTACCAAACAGGAGGTACCACAACGAAGAGGCGCGGCCTTCATTGAGAACTTTCTCAAGAGATGTCGCGACGACGGTGCCCATCGGCATGCGCTCGAGAACGACGGGAAGCTTGGAGATTACGCCCATTTGAGCACTCCCTTCTTCCAAGCCCAGACGAGGCCGATGATCAGGATGCCGATGAAGATCAGCATTTCGATGAGGGCGAAGAGGCCAAGGGATCTATAGACGACCGCCCAGGGGAAAAGGAAGATCACTTCGACGTCGAAGATTACGAACAGGAGCGCGAATATATAGAAGCGAGGGTTATACTGAATCCAAGCGGTACCGATTGGCTGTTCACCGCATTCATAGTTGGAGAGCTTGACATCAGAGGGGCGAGCGGGCCTGATGAGCCTGGCGAGGAAGAGCGTAAACAGGACAAAAACAATCCCGAGCAGTAGAAAGATGCCAACGGGTGCGAAGCTACTCAGGTTCATTCTGAAACTCTCCAAAACCGATAGCGTTTGTGATTTACTTCACAAGTAAATCAAGATCAAACACCACTTAATTGGTCGGTAATTAACTAATGGACTTTAGTTTGTCAAGCCATTTTTCGATAATTTGCTCTATTTAATCGAGAGCAAGTTTAGCATATCTTTGTGAAAACAAGTTAACTGATTGTGATCTCTTGTCTTAACCAAGGCTGCCCCATTTCGTGTAAGTGAGTGATCACTCTTCTTGAATCGCAACTTGTTGAGTCTTGAATCTGAGTCGAATAGGGAGCGACCTCTTAAACATAGATTAATGCGATAGATAATTGTTTGAATTCTAACAAAATTCTCATATATTTGCTCCTGTAAACAGGTTCCAAAACAAACACCCAGAGAAGAACAATTATTCCCTGCTTGAAGGAGTCGTGTATGCTGCGTCCGTTCGTCGCACTCGGAGTCGGAGTCGCTCTATTTGTCCTAATGTTTTCTGTGTCGCATGCTGCTGTGCCCGTGTTGCTTCAGCATCAAGGACGATTGCTTGATGCTTCTGATACCCCACTTGACGGGTTCTTCGACATCACCTATGCCATTTTCGAAGCACCAATCGGCGGCGCACCGCTGTGGAGCGAAGTTCATCCGGGCGTATCGGTCTCTGACGGACTATTTGCAGTGACGTTGGGATCGCTGGCGCCGCTGACGACCGACATTCTTGCCGGTAGCGGCGGCGGTGGCGGCGGTTCGCTGGCGATCGAGCGCTACCTGGAAGTTCGTGTTGGTGCCGATCCGCCGATTTCGCCGCGGTTACGGCTGGCGGCAGCGCCGTATTCAGTAGCGGCGGGGCGGATAGATGGTGACATAAAGACCGGGTTCGGCGTGGTGGTAATCGGTGATACTTTGACCGATTATCATGTGACATTTGGCGAAAGAGTGCACGGTGGATTGCATGCGGCGGGCAACGCGATTGCTTCGGGCGCGGCGTTGATCACGAGCGAATGTGAATCCAGCAGCGGGAATGCGCGGCTGTCAATCAACACAAAGGGAACGGGAGCAAAGCGGGAGATCCGCAGCGAGACAAACGCCGATTCGGGCCGGACAGTCGTGGTGGCAGACCTTGATGATGATGGCGCGCCGGAATACAGCATTGAGTCGAGCGTGGACGGAAGCGGCGCCCGGCGGCGGGTCCAGAGCTACGGAATCGGTTCATCGGGAGAAGATGGTGTCGAGGCAGATCTCAGATGCACGCCGGATTCGATTACGGAGACGCGCACTTATCGCGAGAACGGCGTCGGACGGGTGACGTTCAAGGCGAAAGAAGGCGCGACAATCGCGCGGCGCACGACAACGGTTGTGGGGCCGGCCAACGACAGCACCGAGAGCGAAGCAGTCTGCGACACCGGCGGGGTCTCATTGAAGTTGAAGCTTGAATCTACGCCGGCGCGCTTGAGCACCAATTTTTCGGTCGCCAGACAGACGCAAAGTGCAACGTTCGGACAATTGTATGACAGCGACGGCGACGGCGTGCCGGAGAATGAGATATCGCAGTCGGTGACGCCGAGCACCGCTTATCATGCGATCAAGACCAAGGGCACGGGCGCAGAGTCCAACCGCGTTCTGACAATTGAGAACGGCGCGACCCCCGATTCGCTAAGCAGCATCAGTTCGATCGACGACGACGGCGACACGGTTCCCGAGAGCGAGATTTCCGAGAGTGTCACGCCGAGTACCGCTTACCATGCGATCAAGACGAAGGGAACGGGAGCGGATGCGAACCGGGTGCTGGTGATCCAATCGGGCGCAACTCCGAGTTCGTTGAGCAGCACGTCTTCGATCGACGATGACGGTGACACGGTGCCGGAAAGCGAGATTTCGCAGTTCGTGGCTCCGACGAGCTGTTCGGTTGCGATCAATACCAAGGGCACTGGCGCTGACAAGGGCCGCTCGGCCGGCATTTCCTGCAATGACTCGTTGTCGATCAACTACCTGGATATTGATGACGACGACGACGGAATCTCGGAAGCAAAGGCTGTCAGCGGCGTTTCAAACCTTCTTGGAGGCGGTAGCGGCGCGGCAGCCGCTTCTTATGCGCGCTGGATCGTGGATAGCGATGATGACGGCATCCCGGAGGGTGATCTTAGCCATATGGTCACTCCGGGCACTTGCAGCGTGGCGATCAAAGTCAAGGGCACCGGCGCAGACAAGAACCGCGGGATCAGCAGCGATTGTGATAGTGTTGAGGCCGTGCACTCACTGAGTGCGGACGACGACGGCGACGGCCTGGTTGATCGCAGCGTGACGAGTTCGGCCGATACGGCGACAGCCCAGGTGGTGGCCAGTGGCAGCGGCATCAGCGTCGGGATGAAGGTCAAGAACAAGGGGGTCATCAAAGGAGCGATCAACATTAACAATGGTTTCAAGTTGGCGGTTGATTTCGACTCTGACGGACTGGGTTATATCGATAGTTTGCTGGGAGTCGGGGTGACGCCGAGCCACCGCATTGATGTCGTTGGCGGCGCCTACTGCGACGGAACGAACTGGGTGAACGCGTCGGATGCTAATGCCAAGGAGAATTTCGAGAAGGTTGATGGCGCGGAGCTCTTGGAGAAGCTCTCGGCGCTTGAAATTTCCAAGTGGAACTACAAAGGAAACGAAGAGGCCGAGCACATCGGTCCGACAGCGCAGGATTTTAAGAAGGCGTTTGGCGTCGGCGCGGACGACAAGTCGATCTCGACGATCGATCCGTCGGGGATTGCGCTGGCGGCGATCAAGGAGCTGTATGCGCAGCTCAAGCAGAAGAATGCCGAGATCGCGCGCTTACAGGAGACCAATGCAAAGCAACTTGATGAGCTGCGGCAGCAACTGAGCGCCTTGCAGGCGGCCGTCAACAAGAAGTAGACATCGGCGAGAGGACACGCCGCTGTAGAGTGGAGCCCGGACGAGGAATGCGTCCGGGCTCTTGTTTCTTGGGGCGAACGGTGGAGGTAATGTATTCGTGAGACACACCCCGTCTCGAGAGGGGAATCAGGCGGTCACGATTCGGTGAATTGATCTGAAGAGATTGGTGACTTGAAAGTCAAGGTCGCAGGGACCCTGAGCCACAATGCGAGATTGCTTCGTCGCGGCGGTGATTAGTGGAAAGCAAAGAGAGTTGGTTCGCTCCTCGCAATGACAACATGTGACAGGTGGAGTTGTAGGCGTCAGGTCACAATCCCGTCCTCGCTGGTGCTCGGCCGGGATCAAGACCTGACGCAACGGGGGGGTGAACAGGTAGGATATATATTCCTGTATGTCGGAGTCTCGTGAAGTCTATTGTCAATTCCCTTCGGAAGGAGATCGAGTTTGCGGGTTGACGCCGAGAAATCATAATAAATCGGCGGAGTTCGGAGACCAGGCGGGAATTGACCTACGATTAACTGACGCAACGGGGGGTGAAATCGGCGAGTTGTGAAGATGCGGCAGAGTGGTGATTGTTGAAGCGACACACCCCGTCTCGATTCGCCCGGTAGAATCAAGAGGAGAGCGAG
>CAZOYE010000012.1:92036-98845 GCA_964584025.1 uncultured Ignavibacteria bacterium | reverse complement strand
CCTGAGCCACAATGCGAGATTGCTTCGTCGCGGCGGTGATTAGTGGAAAGCAAAGAGAGTTGGTTCGCTCCTCGCAATGACAACATGTGACAGGTGGAGTTGTAGGCGTCAGGTCACAATCCCGTCCTCGCTGGTGCTCGGCCGGGATCAAGACCTGACGCAACGGGGGGTGAAATAGGCGAGTCGTGAAAATGCGGCAGAGTGGTGATTGTTGAAGCGACACACCCCGTCTCGATTCGCCCGGTAGAATCAAGAGGAGAGCGAGGACTGGGGGGCGAATCGAGCCACCCCTCTCGAGAGGGGAATCAGGCGGTCACGATTTGGTGAATTGATCTGAAGAGATTGGTGACTTGAAAGTCAGGATCGCGGGGATCCTGAGCTACGGCGCCGGAGGAACGGGAGTGGGAGTCACACGGCTTGACCGGGAGCGCGGGAGATCATATATTCGGCGAGTCGATGATACCACGGAACAAGTCGAGCGAAGATGAGTTCCGAGGTTATCGCGGCAGCAGGAGAGAGAATTGCCGAGAGCATCGTTACATACGCTGGGTTGCCGGCTGAATCAGGCGGAGACGGCGATTATCGCCAATAGCCTGGTGGCGCGCGGGTTTGAGATTGTCGAATTCGGCGAGCGGGCCGATGTGACCGTAATCAATACGTGCACGGTGACTGAGCAGGCCGACGCGAAGTGCCGGCAGGCGGTGCGGCAGGCGCTGCGCAAGAACGCCGAGACGTTTGTAGCGGTGGTTGGCTGCTACGCGCAACAGAGCGTGGCGACGATAGCCGCGATCGACGGTGTTGACCTGGTGATTGGGAACGAGCACAAGTTACGGGTGGCGGAGTTTGTCGGCGACCTGGCGAAGCACGGCAGAGCGCAGGTGGTTCATTCGGCGAATCTCCCGGAAAAGGAGTTTACGATTGAAACGGACGGGCTATACAATTTCAATACACGAGCGAATTTGAAGATTCAAGACGGCTGCAACTACTTCTGTTCGTTCTGCATAATTCCCACCGTGCGCGGGCGGGCGCGCAGCCGCAGTTTCGAGGACATCTTGCGGGAAGCGCGCAATCTTACCGCTGCCGGGCACCGCGAGCTCGTGTTGACCGGCGTCAACATCGGCACGTACAAAAACGACTGCAAATCGCTGTTGAAAGTCATCGAAGCGCTGGAGCAAATCGAGGGGCTGGACCGGATTCGCATCAGCTCGATTGAACCGACAACGATCGGCGCGGAATTGGTGCGCTATATGGCTTCATCAGAGAAGCTGTGCCACTACCTGCATATTCCGCTGCAGAGCGGCAACGACCGGATTCTCAATGCAATGAAGCGCAAGCACACGATCAAGCCGTTTGCGAAGTTCGTGGAGTGGGCGGCGAAGACGGTACCGGATATCGGGCTGGGCACCGACGTGATGGTGGGATTTCCGGGGGAAACCGACGCTGAGTTTGCCGATACGCGGGAGGTTCTGACTGAACTTCCCTTCTTCTATTTTCACGTATTCACCTATTCCGATCGCCCGGGGACACCTTCGGCATCGATTAAGGCGAAGGTGCTGCATCCGATCAAGAAAGAGCGGACGCGGAATCTCACGGAGTTGAGCGCGCGCAAGCGACGGGCGTTCGGAGCGGCGAACGTGGGACGCACTCTGGGGGTTCTATTTGAAACTCGGGAAGACGGTTACTGGGCGGGATACACTGAGAGCTACATACGGGTGTTGGTCAAGAGCGAGGAGAATCTGGAGAATCGGATTGTGCCGGTGCGGTTGACTTCCCTATCCGGCGAGCAGGTGATCGGCGAGCCCGCGCCGCCGCCGGCAGTTTCGGTAGCATAGTAGTACTAAGGGGCAGTTTTTTCCAATTCACTGATAATCGAGGCGGCTTCGGCAGCGCGGAAGTTCGCCGCGACGCAGCGGCGCAAAGCGGTGATTGCCGCGGCGCGATTTTCGGTCTGGGCGTAGAGCACACCGAGTTGAAAACTCACTTGCGCATGATCGGGGGCGAGAGAATGAAGTTGCTCGAAGAGAGTGATCGCCCGGGGGAGATCGCGCGAATCGAGAGCTGCGGCGGCCTGGATGGCAAGCAACTGGAAGCGTGCTTCGACATTGGAAGGATCGAGCGCCAGAACACGTTCAAACGTGCTGACGGCGGAGGCGCGGTCCTCGAGACGCAGCGCCACATGGCCGAGCCCGCCGAGAAGTTGCAGTCGTTCACTGCGACGGAGCGCCGGGTCGTCCATGACCAGTTCCAGCAGACTTCTGGCCCGGGCAAGTTTTCCTGAGTCGATGAGATGCGCGGCCAGGGCGCTCACGATTGATGGTTCTTCAGCAGAGAGAACGAGCTGAGCTATGCGCGAATACAACTGATCAGAGTGCGAAGAATTCCCGGCGGCGATGATTTCCGCTTCAACGAGAGCATACACAGCATAAAGGGCGATTTCTTTGGGATCGGAGAGCCTTGGCGCATCGTCGAGAGACAGGCTGCGAGGCAGTTGAAAGACGGTCGGCAAGAGGGCGGAGTCGGCGACATAGACGAGACCGGCAGGAAGCAGTCCGTCACGCAGGCGCGGATAGTCGTTGTCGAAATTCATAAGTTCGCGCGCCATGACGACCGGCCGAGCGGTGGAGTCGAGAGCGAAGTTGACGAGATTGCGAAAGTGTGTCCAACCATCGGCATGGGAATAGCCAAGTAAGCGGCGAAGGTGCGTAAGAGTCGGCAGGTGACCAGAGACCTCGCAGTCGGGACGGACCTCCTCGACGTAGCGCAGGTAGAGCGACGGAAACATCGAGTTGTCGGAGCCGCAGAGGAGCAGAC
The DNA here is from genome assembly GCA_964584025.1 of uncultured Ignavibacteria bacterium. Classification (GTDB taxonomy): domain Bacteria; phylum Zixibacteria; class MSB-5A5; order CAIYYT01; family CAIYYT01; genus JADJGC01. The sequence continues at coordinate 96,034 of CAZOYE010000012.1, read as the reverse complement.
CGCCGGCCGGGACGCGGGCAATGAGATCGCGGGCGTAGGTTTCAGCGCTGGTGTGGCGGCTGATGTCGCAGCGAGTCCAGTTCCCCAGCAGCGAGCCGCCGCAGAGCACTGCTGCAAGTGCGAGGCCGAGGATCGCGGACTGGCGCAGAGTCAGAAATGCCGCGCAGAGTTCGAAGAGCCAGATGCAGGCGACGACGATCGACGGCAGGAAGTAGGGAGCGATGTCGGCGATGGTATAGCTGAAGTTGAGGGCAAGATTGGTCGCCAACACGGCAAACAGGGTGAACGCGAGCGGGCGGTCGCGGCGTAATTGCAGAACGAGTCCGGCGACTGCGAAAATGATAAGCGGCAGCGCAAACTCACCGGCAAGCTGTCGCCACAGGCGAACGAAGTAAGGCCCAATATCAGTCCAGGCGGGCGCGGCGAGGAAGCGTTGGTAGCTTTCGGCAAGAACGTGCTGCCTAAAGCCAATCCAGCTCTGCGGGTTGTACCAACTCAAGACCAATTCGTGGGCGGCACGCAGCGGCAGGTACAAGTAAGTCGACAGAGCCAGCGCAAACAATCCGAAAGCCAAGAAGTGGTCACGGAAGAACACGTGGGAGCGACTCCGCCAGGTCTGGATCACGAGTAGAGGGAACAACGCCAAGATCGAGAGGTGATTGGCGAGTCCGAGGCCGAAGAGGAAGAGCATCAGGTAGTAGAAGCGGCGTTCGCCCGTGTGATGCAGCTTGATTGAGCAGAACAAGCACGCCAGTGTGAGAGACGCGGAGAGCGCATAGACTTCGAAACTTGTGGCGACCGACCAGAGGGTTCGGCTGAAGGCAAAGGCGAGCGCGATGAGGATAGCGATCCATGAAGCGAGAGATTGTTGGGAAATCATCCAGTGGCAGAGAAGTCGATATGCAAGATAGGACGCGGCGGCGGCGAAGCAGGCGCTGAGCAGATTCAGGGCGACGATTGGTCGAAGCAAGAAAACGAGCTTCGACCAGACATTGCCAACCAGGGTCAGGAACGGATAGCCAGGCGGGTGCGCGATTTGGAGGCCGGCGGCTGCCAGAGCCAATTCAGCGCTATCGCCGACGAAGACTCCGCGACACAGGGTTAGCGAGTAGACAACAAGCGGAACGAGGAACGAGGCAACGGCGAGGAAATCAAATCGATGTGATGATTGGCGCACGCGATGAATATAGTCGCGTTAGCCAAAGATGCAAAGCGCGGGAAACGCCTTCTTTCGCCCAGAGAGCCATGGCGATTAGCGGGAGATGGAAGAATGGGCAGACTTACGGCGCGCAGCTTTTTCTTCGCGAGTCGGCGCCGGTGAGGCGGTAACCGCCAGAACAATTGTCTTGGCCTTCTTGGCGCCGATACCCTTAACCTTGGCGAGATCCTTCTCGGAGGCTTCGAATACAGCCTTGAGTGTGCCGAATTTCGCAAGCAGCGCGGCGGCATTTTCGGCGGTCAGTCCCGGCAGCGCCGACAAAAGCTTGATCTGAAGATCGGCATCGAGCACGACGGCATCAAACGAGGAATCGGCGCTTTCTGCGGCTGCTTCGTCGTTTGTCGAGGCGGCATCCGGATCGGCCGGGGTTGAAGCGAACTCCGCCTGCTTCATCATCAAGGCGATGTACTTGGCGGATTCCTCCGGCGTGCTGGCGAAGATAATCGGAATGCGATGCACGAAGGTCAGATAAGTGATACCGGATCGCCCGGGTGTAGTCGCTGAAATGGCGGCGGCGGGCGAGTTGCCTTCGACGATGTAGAGCGGATCGGGGAAACTGCGTTTGAATTCGGGCGCGGTACGATAGACCATTTTGTTCGACAAGTCTGCCAGGAATGATTCGACAGTGCGACGAACGACGGCGACGCGGCCGGCGATGAGATAGTCGATTAACCGCAGCGCGGTGTATCGGATCTGGATACCCTCCTTCTCCAGGAAGGTGGTTACCTCATTGCCCTTCTCCTTAATGTTTGCGATCAGGATGTCGTTACTTCCCGACAAAATAACCTCCAACGGTGTTGGCCAAGCTGGTTATGCGATACTTCTTCGAGTCAGGCGTGCGACACCAGCCGGCGAGGGATAGTCGCGCAGGCTGCGTGGCGACGAACTTAGGCGATGAAGGATAAACTCGTCATGCCGGCCAGAACTGGCCAGCTTCAGGGTACTGCTAATAAATACAAAGCCCGGCTGAAATCAAGTGAAAAAAATCGCGAAGGTTAAGATCGCTGCCGGCTACGTTTTGCGCTCTTTCTTCTTGGCCGCCGGAAACAAGATGTTGTTGAGAATAAGACGGTAGCCGGGCGAGTCTTTGTGCAACTCCAGTTCGGTGGGCGGATCACCGACCATATGCTGGTAGTCTTCCGGATCGTGGCCGCCCAGATAGGTGAAGGTGCCTTTGCCGTAGTTACCGTGAATGTAGCGCACTTCATCCTGACCCTGCACTTCAGCAAGGATTGTGACGAATTTCTTGAGCAGCGACTTGCGGAATGCCGTCGACTGGCCCATGAAGCCGCGAACGACGCCGACGTGATTTTGCACGAGCATGGTTGGCACGGGATCGAGTTTGGCGGAAAAATCAAAGAGTTGAAAATAGTCGAGTTCGGGAGCCGGTACGTAGGCCTGGCGATCGGGATAGGTGTCGATGTTAGAATGCTTGTACTCGAGCGGATTCACCGAGAGGCTGAACTGCTCGAAAGCGAAGCAGGCGTCGAAGTTCATCTTGGCCTGATAGTTGGGATCGATGGCATCGTTATCGAATTCGCGCGGGACGATATCGGTCTTCTCCGCCGCCAGGGCGATGTCGAAGGTTTCGGGAGCGGAGCACATGGCAAACAAGAAGCCGCCGCGCGCGACGTAGTCTTCGACGGTTTTGACGACGGCGGTTTTCATTTCGGAGACTTTGCGATAGCCCAACTGGCGCGCCATCTGCTCGTTGGCGGCCACCTCCTGCTGATACCAGAGAGTGTTACGGAACGAGCTATAGAAACGGCCGTATTGACCGGTGAAATCTTCGTGGTGAAGGTGGAGCCAGTCGTATTCCTCGAGTTTGCCGTCGAGAACTTCAGCATCCCAGATTGTTTTGTATTCTATCTCAGCGTACTTGAGTGCCAAGGTCACTGCATCGTCCCACGGTTCGTTGTTGGGCGGTGAATAAATCGCGACGGCGGGTGGTTTTTCCAGCAGCACCGACTCCATGTTGTTTTCTTCGATGGTGGCGCGCATCAGGGCCTCGTCGGCGGCATTGAGAGTCTGGAAGGCGACGCCGCGGAGAGCGCAAATATTCTTGATGCCTTCGTAATTGTCGGTCAAAAACGAGCCGCCGCGGTAGTTAAGCAGCCACTCGACGGTGCGGCCCTGCGCGAGAGTCCAATAAGCCACGCCGTAGGCCTTGAGATGGTTGGTTTGTTCGCGATCCATGTAGATCAGGATTTTGTCGGCAAAGGCGGTTGATGCCAGCGCGAGCGCCGATAGCACGGCCAGAATGAGCGGGCGAAGGATATTCATCGTTGATGTTATACAAAACGGCAGGCGGAAAGACGAGGGGAAAATAGGGGCGGGCGGGAGTGCGATTGGCAGGTCTCCGGTGGAAAGAATGCGATTGACGGACTGTGAGCGATCAGAGACCTGCTCTACGACTGCTGACGGAGAGACACACCCCGTCTCGATTCGCCCGGTACTATTGAGAGGAGAGCGAGGATGGGGGCGAATCGAGCCACCCCTCTCGAGAGGGGAATTGAGTGGTGATCGACTTAGGGTGGGAAGCAGATTGCGTCTTCGCGGCCGGGTGGATGCAGAGATTGGGAGTCGCTCGCTGCCTGCAAAGACACGCTCACCCCCGACCCCTCTCCCACGCGGAGAGGGGAGAAGCGAGTCGGTAGGGTGAACATTCTTGTCTGCCGGAGTCGCGGATGGTGGCAGACAGGAATGTTTACCGTAGCGGGGGGAGAGGTTTTGGACTAGATCGCCGTCTCAGCGTGCGAATTGTGTTGATTTGATAATG
>CAZOYE010000012.1:90031-91936 GCA_964584025.1 uncultured Ignavibacteria bacterium | reverse complement strand
GCTTCGGAGATTGGGGAGTCGTTCGCTCCTCGCAATGACACCCTCAGGCGAGAGTTGTCTCTCGCGTGTTTGGATGGACGTTTTTTTCGGTTGGATGATGAAGGTAGCAGACAGGAATGTCTACCCTACCGGGGGGTGGGAGGTTTTGGACTAGATCGCCGTCTCAGCGTGCGAATTGTGTTGATTTGATAATGAGCTTAAGGTGCTGCGAAGGAAAACAAGACGCAACACCGGAGTAAGTGAGATTGCTTCGTCGCGGCAAGGTGGCTTCGGAGATTGGGGAGTCGTTCGCTCCTCGCAATGACACCCTCAGGCGAGAGTCGTCTCTCGCGTGTTTGGATGGAGATTTCTGCCGGTCGGATGATGAAGGCGGCAGACAGGAATGCCTACCCTACCATTGGGATTGGAAGGTGGTAGAGCCGGGAGTTACGTGCGTTTATTGTGACGAATGGCATTCCAGGCATCGAGGCGTTCTTTGATTTTTTTCTCGAGGCCGTAGTCGGTGGGGTGATAGAATTGTCGTGTCTGGAGTTGGTCGGGTAAATCGGACTGGGCGGTGATGGCGTTGGGTTCGTCGTGGGCGTATTTGTATCCGGCGCCGTAGCCGAAGCCCTTCATGAGACCGGTCACGGCATTGCGGATGTGGTACGGGACTTCGTAGGCGGGTTCGTCTTCGACGGTTTTCATCACTGATTTGTAGGCCTTGTACGCGCTATTGGATTTCGGGGCGCAGGACAGATAGATGACGGCTTCGGCGATGCCTAACTCTCCTTCGGGAGTGCCGAGAAACTCGTAGACCTCCTTGGCGTGCAGGGCGACGGCCATGGCGTTGGGATCGGCAAGACCGACATCTTCGACGGCGAAGCGAACGACGCGGCGCGCAATGTAGAGCGGGTCCTCGCCGCCAGCGAGCATACGCGCCAGCCAGTAGAGCGCGGCATCAGGATCGGAGTCGCGCATCGATTTGTGCAGGGCGGAGATGAGGTTGAAGTGCTCTTCGCCCGATTTGTCATAGAGCAAGACTTTCTTCTGCTGCACTTCGGTGATGCGGGGCAAAGTGATTTCGGCACTTCCTTGCTCCCAATTGGGGTCGGCTTCGCAGGCGAGTTCGAGAAGCGTGAGGGCTTTGCGGGCATCACCGCCGGCGACCTGGAGAATGTAAGAGCGAGCATCGTCGTGCAGCGTGATTCGTTTCTTGCCGAGACCGCGCGAATTGTCCGAGAGGGCGCGGGTGATGAGGCGGTCGAGGTCGGCAATCTCCAGCGGTTTGAGCAGGTAGACTTTCAGACGCGAGAGCAACGCGCCGACGACTTCGAAAGAGGGGTTTTCGGTAGTCGCTCCGAGCAGAATGATTTTGCCGGACTCGACGTACGGGAGGAACGCATCCTGCTGACTCTTATTAAAGCGGTGGATTTCATCGACAAAGAGAATCGTACGGCGGCCGTAGAGGGATTCCTCGCGCTCGGCCTCGACCATGACCGTCTTGATTTCCTTGATACCGGAGGTGACGGCGGAGAAAAAGATGAACTTGAGCTTAAGGACGCGCGAGATCAGATAAGCGAGTGTAGTCTTGCCGGAGCCGGGGGGGCCCCAGAAGATCGCCGAGTGGATCTTGCCCTTGTCGAGCATCACGCGCAGCGGTTTGCCGGGGTCCATCAGGTCGTGCTGGCCAACGAATTCATCGAGAGATTCGGGGCGCATGCGTTCGGCGAGCGGAGCGTTGGTAGTTTTACGAGCGGGAGTTTCGTCCTGGAAAAGGTCGCTCACAAGAATCCTTTGATTGACCAGTCGGTCAGGTTTGGTGTCTACCTATTATAGGTAAAGATGTGAAAAGGGGCAATCGCCGAGAGGGTGCAGCGGATGTTTCGGAGGAACACACCCCGTCTCGATTCGCCTGGGAGAATT
>CAZOYE010000012.1:0-89931 GCA_964584025.1 uncultured Ignavibacteria bacterium | reverse complement strand
GAGAGGCGAGCAGAGAATTGGGGCGAATCGAGCCACCCCTCTCGAGAGGGGAATTTGATGGCAGAGGTTTGTGCGAATGGCAATTTCTGTAGGGTGCTGAATCGTCTGGTCACAATCGATCCCTCGCTGGCGCTCGGTATCGTTCAAGACCTGATGCAACGATTAGGGCTGTCCCACCCTTCGCTGCGCTGCGGGTGGGCTACGGGGCTCACGACTTGATGCAACAATGAAAGGAACACACCCCGTCTCGATTCGCCTGGGAGAATTGAGAGGCGAGCAGAGAATTGGGGCGAATCGAGCCACCCCTCTCGAGAGGGGAATTGGGGACTCCGCGTGTACGGCGTTGTTGAAGGGTGTGCGAAGGATGCGTGTTTCTTTCGGATACGGTGTTGCGTGAAGAGCGCCGGGGTAAGTCGAATTCGGGGAGAGGACGCGGCGGAGTGCAAAAAATGGACTTAGAAGCTGGTTAAAGGGAGTCTTGGTTTGACCGATACCTGAGTAGTCGGCCGTGAAACGCTAACGAACGAGACAGACAGCGAAGTTGATTACAATCCTGGCAATGCACTATGGCGTTTTTCCCGAGATTGAGTCGCTGTACAGCCGGTTTCGCCGCGGTTCACGCAAGATCAAGGTGGTCGTAGATGTTTCCGAAAGAATCGATACTTCAAGGGAGAGCTTCCTCACGCTCTATCGCGATTGTACCCGGGTGTTTCCCAGCATCAGCCGCCACTCGTGTTGCGAGGGCTGGGAAGCGGCGCCGTTGTTCGCCCGCTCTGAGGGGGGAAGCTCGGTGAAGCGCATCGGCGAATTGGCGGATTACCCACATTTGCTCGAGCATCTGATGGTGGATGTCCAGTGCTCGGTCGGCAAGATGCCGAGTTGTTCAGGGATTACCTGCGGCTGGAAGAAACCGGAGAGCCGTTTCGACTTGTTTGTCGAATGCGATGATCCGCGGATTGGGATCTTTGCGGCGTGCCTGGGCGCGAACATGATGAACAATTTCGTCACCGGCAATCCCACGGAAGATGACCTCCATTTGCTGCTCGAAGTGGCGGAGATGATCAAGACATTTCCCGAGACCAAGGAAGAGGTGGCCAAGCTAGCGCAAGCTCTGAACGAATCGATTGAGAACATCAACAGCGCGATCGGCCAGTTGCAGGACCTGCACTTTTTCGATTCGGGAGTGGAAGATGACGGTCAATAAGGTAAGTCCGCTTCTCCAGCGTACCGAGCCAGATTCACTCAGGCTGAAGATATTCAGCGGGGATGCGTCAAGTCAGAGCGGCGGGTATCGGCTGGTGATGAATTGCCATCACGCAAAGCAGTCTCATAAAAGCGAAAAGCCGGCACGGGCAACTCAACGCCAGTGACCGGAGACACCCAAACCCCATCACCACAGGAGGAACCATGTACTGGTTTAACTTCAACGATTTCCGTTTCTTCGAGCGCCCGGTCTCATCGCCGCGCCAGTTGAACGAAGGCATTTCCGCGCTGGTGTTCAACTCGATCAACACCAAGGCCAAGGTTGAGACGGTCAATCCGGAGACCGGCGAGTATCGCATTGTCCTCCAGGGCACGCTGGACATGGATCGCGGCTGGGGCACCGATCGTTACTAAGCCCGCGCGCGCACGTTTCGCCAAGAGTTGCGGCGTCAAGTAGCGACTCGATTACAGGCAAAATTGAAGACGCCGGAAGCCTGCGGCACCGGCAAGAAACAGAAAACGCAAGAAGGAGTTAGCAGAATGCGCAAGTGGAGCATTACTGATATCAACACGATCGAAAACTGCCCGACCTCCCCGGCCAAGTTGCAGCAGAAATTCACCGAGATTCTTCTGAATTCCACCACCTGCCGTTGCAAGGTGGAAACCGTAAACCCGCAGACCGGCGAGTACCGCGTGGTGCTTTACGGTACCTTTGATTGCGGCACGAACGAAGGATTCGGCGGCGGCAACTAAGCGCCTCTGATTTTCAAGGAATTTGAAAAAGACGCGAGCCGGAGACCCCCTCCGGCTCGTTTGCTTTGCGACAAGAAAAAAGCCGGTCGCGGGACCGGCTCTCCAGAAAGGCTTAGACTTGCAAGCTTTACTTGCGGTTGCGGAAGCGGCGGACGAGGCCGACGCCGGTTGCACCCAGTCCGAAGAGGAGCAGGGTCGCCGGCTCGGGGACTGCATCATGCGCACCGGAACCGGTGACGGTATCGGGGCGAAGGATCTTGTGGATCGAACCGCCATTGGCACCGGTGAGGAGGCCATCCTCGGGTGCGGCAGTAGGATCGGTGGCGGTGAAGTCCTCGTTCCAAGCCGTTGACGTGCTGCCGTTGGAGTAGTCGCTCTTGGCGTAGAAATCTCCCCAGGTGGGGGCGCGGTCGGAGTAGAACGAGAAATTGAAATCGTAGCCGCGGTTATTCGGAGCAGTCAAGCGCATCCCATACATGGCCTGCGGCATGTTCGGATAAGTGGAACTGGCTGAGTAGTTGTTGATGCTCCAGCTACCGAACGAGTTGCCATCCCAGCGGAAATTCCAAAAGTTGGAAGACGTCGCGGTCGGAGAAACTTCGATGATGATCCGGTCGAGTTGGCGATCAAGGTTGTAGCCGTCTTCATCGCTGACGTAGTAGCGATAACGCCAGTTGCCGTCGTTCTGGCGCGAGATATTCCAGGAGATGCGGAAGCCATCGTCGTTGTAGCTGTTCCAGTAAGAGGAACCTGTAACGCCGCCGGGGGTGTAAAGCGATCCGGTAAAGGTCTGCGCGGACACCACTGCAGGCAGCAAGAGCAACGCGACGAGGATTAGTGAGCGAACTTTCATGTAGTCGGGCCTTTCTATCCAATCATAGACAATATATACAAATCCAGTCCCTTATTAAGCAAACGATGTGCCAATGTTGCACACCACAGGTGATTCCCGTAATGCTTTATAATAAAACAGATTACACTGAAAAAAATGGAAGGTCCAGTCTCTGTATTACGACCGAGCGTAAGTAAAGTGTCGGTCTTGCGTACGCTAATCGCATAATCGCGTGTGATTTCTGTGGGGTTTGGGCTTGACCCTTATTCGCACGCGACGTAGCTTCGGAGGATTACAGACTTGATGATTGGGAGGTTTTGATGCGACCAAGGATGAGAGGCTTCGTCCTGCTGTTTCTGCTGCTGTCGCTGTCATTAGACAGGGCTTCGGCATTTGATCTGAGCGTGGATGTTTCACAACTGGAGAACGGATTAACGGTTCTGATCTGCCCCGACACGACAGCGCCGACAGCGAGCGTGTTCACGTTTGTCAACGCCGGTTCGCGCGACGAAGACCGGCCGGGGATAACCGGGCTGGCGCATGTGTTCGAGCACATGATGTTTCGCGGGACGCCGCGTTTTCCGAGCTTCACGAACGCCGTGACGCCGCTGGGCGCCGAGAACAACGCCTGGACGACCAACGACTACACGGCCTATTTCCTGAATGCCGAGGCACGATTCCTCGAGCAGATGCTGGAGATCGAAGCGGATCGTATTCGCAATTTGGTCTTTACCAACGAGACATTTCGCACAGAGCTGGGGCCGGTCAAGGAAGAGCGGCGGCGCGGGGTCGCCGATGATGCCGACGGATTCCTGAGTGTGGAACTCGACAGGCTGGCGTACACGCTCCACACTTATCATCATCCGGTGATCGGCTGGGAGGAAGACCTCGAACAGAACATGACGTTCGAGGATGGTCTGCAATTCAAGAACCGTTTTTACGCTCCGAACAATTGCATCCTGGTCGTTACCGGAAACGTGGATATCGAGAAGACCAAGGAATTGGTGAGTCGATTCTACGGAGGTTGGGAGCGCGGTGAAGCGTACGCTTCCCAGGTACTACCTGAGCCGGCGCAAACGGAAGAGCGTGTGAAGTCATTCACCTGGAAAGATGACGAGACACCGGCTTTACTGCGGATTGCCTTCCACACCGGTGCGCCGGGGACTGACCTGGAAACGCACGCGGCGCTGAATTTGCTGAACGAAGTACTGTTCGCAAAATCAGGGCGATTAACTACGCTGCTCAAGAATCAACTGGCGCTGGTAGAATCGATTTCCGGTGATGCGGAGTTGCGCAAAGATCCCGGATTGCAGGTAATCGCCGCGAGGATGCGGCGCGGGGTTTCGAGCGAAGAAGTGCGTGATTCGATTTACGGCCATTTGAGTCGTCTCAGTAAAGAGCTGATTGGCGAGGAGGAACTTGATCGCGCGCGCAACAACCTCAGGGCGCAGATGATCTACCGGCTTGACCGACCATCCCGGATTGCGAGTTCGCTGGGCGTTTACAAGGTGTTGACGGGCAATCACCGCGCGATGTTCGAGCTTTACGATCTTTATGACACAGTGACCGCGGAGAAGATTCGCAGTCTGGCGGCAAGCCTGTTTCGCGGGGACAATCGCACAGTGGTAACGCTGGTTCCGAAGAGTGGGGTGTGAGGTGGAGAAGATGAATCTTGTGAGAAATAGATGGGGCGCGCTCACGGCGGCAATGGTGTTCTTCGCGATGCTGGCGCTGGCGTGTACCGGGCCGACGCCGGATCGGTTTGTCGTTGTCGACAAGCCGGGTGTGCCGGTGGTGTACTATCGTCTGATGATCTCGGCGGGATCAGCGCTTGATCCGGAGGAAAAACCGGGGCTGGCTTATCTCACGGCGAATCTCCTGGACAAGGGCACGACGAGTTTTTCGCGCGAAGAGATAGCGCGCCGGCTCGAGCAAATCGGCGCTGAGTTGAACATCTCGATCGACAAAGAGGTCGTGGTGATTTCCGGAAGAACGCTGGCGGAGAATGCCGGCGAATTTTACGCGATTTTCCGCGAGGTGTTTCTTGAACCGACGTTCCCGGAAGACCAGGTGCGACAGATGATCGCGCAGCAGCTTGACGCGATCGGGCAGGTGCGCGAGGACGATGCCCGGCTTTCGCTGGGTGTATTTGAGAATACGATTTTCGCCGGACACCGTTACGGACATATCGTCCAAGGAGCGGAGAAAGCGGTGCGGGATTTCCAGCAGCAGGATGCGGTGCAATTTTATCGGGCGAATTACCTGCGGGGAAATGTTGTCGCCGGGATTGCCGGGGCGGTGGAAGATTCGCTGGTCGACCGGTTTCGCGCCGATGTCGGACAACTGCCTTCGGGACGCGTCGTGCGATCGGATGTGATGCCGCAGTTGCCGAAGACGACGAAGGTGGTTTTGGTCGAGAAGGAAAATCGCGCGCAGTCAAACCTGCGGATCGGGCATGCGCTGGAGGATAATCGCTTGTCGCCGCAGTACTATCCGATGGCGCTGTTGGGTTGCTATTTGGGGCAGCACCGGGAAATGTTCGGGAGGCTATTCCAGACGGTGCGGGCGGAACGCGGGCTGGCCTACGGCGCTTACGCTTATATCGAGCATTTTCGCCAAGCGGGGTGGTCGAAGATGGCGGATGCCGGCGTACCGCGCCGCGACCAGCATTTCCTCATGTGGACATATCCGAAAGAGATCAATTTCGAGTTCTGCATTAAGTTGATGCTTCACGAAATGACAAAGCTGACCACGATGCCGCTCAAGGCGGAAGACATCGACCGCACGAAGGATTTTGTCGCCAACAGCTTTGCGTTCCGTACCGAGACGGCTGACCAGATGCTGGGGATGCAGATGGATGAGATTTGGTACGGCCAGATAGGGTTTGTCGATGGTTTCCGCAAGCAGATCAGTTCCGTGCCGCGCAGCGAACTTCAGACGATCGCGATCGACAATCTTCATCCGCCGAAGGTGACGATCGTGGCAGTGGTTTCGAACGGTGAAGCGGCGAAGCAGGAGTTGTTATCACTGGACACCAAGCTCGAATTGCCGTCGGGATCGGAAGAAGGCGAATTGAAGGCTATCAACGACGAAATCAAGGCGTTGGATCTGAAGTTGAAGGCGGAGGATATTGAGATTGTGAAGGCGAGCGAGGTGTTTAGGTAAGTACGGGAGACAAATCTGATGGAGGATTAGTAGGGATATCCTCGACCCCACGCGCCTTAGAGAACGAAGGCTGACTCAGCTGAGAACTTACCTTCTCAACTGAGTCCTTAGCTCTTCGATCTTCAACCTCAAACTGTCACATTCATGCTTTAGCCTAGCTATTACTGCACGGGACTCCGCCAGCGGATCTGGTCCCTGAGCGCATCCGAACTTTACGGTTTTGAGCGATTCAAACTTGGCGTTAAATCGTTTCCCGTCTCCGGTTCCGGTGAGTTCTCCACGAAGAGAACGATTGCAGTCACCGATCATTTCAAACTGTGAGTCATCTAGTAATGCCCTGAAAAGCAAGTCCACCGGCCAGTAACCTAGACGGCAATCAATGAGCTGGCCGTTGTTGAGGACAACAACCACAATACCCTTCGAGCCGTGACCAACGGCACTATCAGGCAGCAGTTCTATGCTGCGGACTTGCTTGAGAGGGAAAGATGCGAGTTCATCTGAGCCCGACAATTGAAGGTAGAGAGTATCCGACAACAACCGCTTCTGTTGCATCTCACGTGTACCACCGGCTTTGATCTTGAACACGGCAAAATCATATTGTAGGTAGGCCTGCACCACGTTCATCCGTTTTCCTGAAGCGTCCACGGCGAGCACACAGGCCCCCTGTGCCCGCAACTCAAGACTGCCAGCAATTAAAAGCATTGCTGAGAGGAGAAACAATCGGCTCGTCAAGGTTGTGAGAACCATGTGCGATACTTCGAGGTCTCTTATTGGAACTTGCTTGCCAACGCCGAAGCCAGTCTGCCGCTGAGTTTGTTCATCGCGTCCTGAACCAGCACTTCCCTCGATGGCGCTGCCTTTTCACCACCATCGGTTTGGTCCTTTAGTACTTCACTCGGAATTGCCTCTTGCGAGCCGGAGTATAGCACCCACTTGCACAGAAACTTCGCATCTTCACTGACAGTTTCCGAAGCGAGGACAGTACCTTTCTCGACCTCGATTGCCTGAAAACTCGCACCAACTGCTACTGATGCTTCGCGCTGATGGATGTCGTATTGGGCTTGAAGCGTGATGGTTTGCTTGTCCTTGTAGACCTGCACGCTATTTGAACCGTGTTTGACAATATCCGCCGGAAAATTCGGCACGACACTCAGAACTTTACCAAAGATGAAGGCCTGAACACCAACTTTCTTGCCAAGAGTCGTAGCTGTGTTTTCATCCACTACTGTTGATTGCTGAATGCCTTGCTCTGCAAGAAGCTGATTCAGATATGCTCGATCGACAAATTCCAGAAATTCCGGTTGGCTATTCATCGCCTTGCTTCTGATTTGATCGGTTAGTTGGGTACCAAGATCGCCGAATTCAGTCTTGCCACTTACATTTTCGAACGGCATTACACAGATTCGGATCATGGCTTTCTTTCGGCAATCGGTATATCGAGTTGCCGCATCCTGATACGAAGGGTCGTAACCGCGCACAAGCCTAAATTCGACTGCGGCAGATTTCCACGCTTGAGACTGCTCGTAGTCCAGTCCCTTCTGGTAGTGAGTTGTGATAGCCTTATCGCGAGTCTCTGCGATCTTCGGAGTGACGTTGGGCACTTCGAATACCGTTGGCTCTTTGACTTTCTTGCCATCCTTCTTGACTTCACGAATGACCGGAGGAGTGTTCGACACTGTCTCACAGAATTTCTGGAGGTATACGTAGGCTGCATTTGCTTCATCCCAATTGGACATGGCCTCAGCCGTTTCCGCCCTGCCCTGGAGCTTTTTTAAGGCAAAAGGCAGCGAAGTCTCCATCATGGTTATGTTGTCTTGGTGGTCAGGCTTCTTGCGCAGTTTCTCAACGAGAATCCGGACCGCGGACTCGAAGTCGCCTCTCTCGTAAGCTTTCTTAGCGTCACCGTCGGGTCCAGCGATGGCAGACTGCCAGATTAGTAACGAGAACAACATACTCATAATTGAACCAGCAGCGGTGTTTCTCAATAGTCTGAACATAGTCCCTCCCTGTTGGACATTTTCGTGTCTTTCTAGTGATTCCAATTTAAGCGAGATCGTTGCTCTTTAGGTAGAGATGCCACTGTTGTCGAATTTCCGACTCTCTGACTAGTTGTTGTGTCAATAACCGATGCCAAAAATCGACAATGTTGTCAAGTAAAATCTAGTGTGACGATTTGACGTCTAATTGGAATGCCCAGAAGTCTATGGGTCGCTGAATTGCCAGACGTTAGATGGTGTCGAAGTCCATATAAGCCAAACGTTTACGGAGGAAGGACAATCGCAAACAAGGGCACACAAGTCCGTGCCCTTGTTTGCTTCTGATTCAATCCCTATCCCACCCGTTCGGGGCGTTGGATTTCGGAGGCGGCGGCTCTGCGTTTCAGTAATGAGTGGCCGGTCGCCAAGCCAAAGATGAAGAGAACGAGTGTCAGGATGCCGATGGCGAAGATCGTGTCGCCGGGAGCGCGCAGCCATTTGAAGACGGTGATCGCCGGCGAATAGAGATACTCGGCGGAGCGCGCGAACCAATAGCCGTGTCGTACTGAGGCCCAGGTCTGCATAAAGCCGATCGGCAACAGACTCAAGAGCACCATCGCGAGCAAGCCGATGTTGATCGTCCAGAAGGAGAACTTGATGACGTTGTCCTTCCACTCCTGCCGCACATAGAGCACGCGCAAGCAGAACAGCATCAGGCCAAGTCCGAGCATGCCGTAGACGCCGAAGAGCGCTGTATGTCCGTGCACGGGCGTGGTGTTGAGACCCTGCATATAGTAGAGCGCGATCGGGGGGTTGATCATGAAGCCGAACAATCCGGCGCCGACCATATTCCAGAAGGCGACGGCGACGAAGAAATAGATCGGCCATTTGTAGCGGGCAACCCAGGGAGTTGAGCGCGCCAGGCGGATATTGTCCCAGGCCTCGAAGCCGATGATGGTGAGCGGAACGACTTCGAGCGCGGAGAAGACCGCGCCGAGCGCCATGACGGCTGTCGGCGTGCCGCTGAAGTAGAGGTGGTGAAGTGTGCCGATGATGCCGCCGAAAAGGAAGATGGTCGTCGAGAAGATCACTGAAGAGTTTGCGGTCTTGAGGCGGATCAACTGCAGGCGCGCAAAGAGGAACGCGATCACGGCGGTGGCAAAGACCTCAAAGAAGCCTTCGACCCAAAGATGAATCACCCACCAGCGCCAATACTCGGCCATAGATAAATGCGTGCTCTTGCCCCACATCAGGCCGGCGGAATAGAAAGCGCCGATGGCGATGGAGGCCAGCAGGAACATGGTCATCAGCGGTTTCTCCTCGCCGCCCTTGCGAATGGCGAGCAGCACATTACGGCCGACCAGGTAGAGCCAGAGACCGAGACCAGCGAGTAGCGCGATTTGCCAGATTCGGCCGAGGTCGAGGTATTCGTAGCCCTGATGGCCGAGGTAGAACCAGGAGTCACCCGGCATCATGCCCTTGACCGAGAGAAGTTCGCCGGTCAAGGAGCCGACAACGACGAGCACGAGCGCGCCAAAGAGGATATTGACGCCGAGGCGCTGGCCCTTGAGCTCGACGCCGCTGACGGCCGGGCCAATGTAAAGACCGGCCGCAAGCCAGGCGGTAGCGATCCAGAAGATGCCAAGCTGCGTATGCCAGGTGCGCGTGACCGCGTATGGCAGCCACTCGGCGAGCGGGATTCCGTAGAAGCCGTGGCCTTCAACACCGTAGTGGGCAGAGATCACTCCCATGATCATCTGCGCGAGGAACAACCCTGAGACTACCCAGAAGTATTTGATAACGGCTTTCTGGGACGGTGTCGGCTGAAAGTGGAAGAGCGGGTCCTGCGCGGGCAGTTTTTCGGCGACCGGCTCTTTCTTTTGCGCGGCGTGATACCAGACCAACATGCCGATGCCGGCGAGCAGCATAATGATGGACAAGCCCGTGTAGATGACAGCATCGCTGGTCGGAACATTGTCGATCAACGGTTCGTGCGGCCAGTTGGAGGTGTAGCTGATGATGTCATTGGGACGATTGGTCGAAGCCGCCCAGCTGGTCCAGAAGAAAAAGGCTGTCATGTCCCGCAGTCTGGTCGGATCAGAGACAGCGCCCTTGGGGATAGCGTACTGCTCGTGACCGTTGGCGAAGATGTCGGAATAATGTGCGAGATTTGCCTCAAAGGCGCGCAGGCGCACGGGATCGACGGTGACAGCATGGGAGCCTTCGTTGAAGGTGTTGCTGCGCAGGAGCGTCTTGAGGCGCGCCTGGAGAGCCGCCTGCTTTTCGAGATCGAGCGACTCATACGAGCTGCTGAAGTCAGTTTGACTCCATTCATTGAGGATGAAGACACATTCCCGATGAAGGTAGTCGGCGGTCCAGTCGGGGGCGACGTAGCTTCCGTGGCCCCAGATCGAGCCAACCTGCATGCCGCCCATCGCCTGCCAGACATTCTGCCCCTCAGAGATTTGACCGCGATCGATCATGATCGTGCCGTCGGTGGTGACGACCTGATCAGGGATCGGCGGTTTTTCCTGGTATATCTTCAGTCCGGCCCAGCCGAGCACGGCGAACGAGAGCAGGACGACGGCGGTAAAGGCAATCCAAAGTTTTTTCACGATTCTCTCCTATCTTCTGCCTTAATGTGCTGCGTCCGATTGAACCTTGTGGCCGTGGCTGCAAGTGCAACCGCCTGCCAAGATTTGACGTTTGATTGGCTCGGCAGGCACGTTGAACTTGTTGGCCAAACTGAGCGCCATCTCGAGGTAGCGCGTGTGAGTGCCTTCGCCCATATCGTGCGCTTCAACATGAGTGAAGGAATTCTGCAGGCGCGACTGATCCTCCTCGGTCAGCAGACGGTCGGCGAGCGGGAAAAGGATTTGGTCTTCTTTCATGATGTGAGCGCGCAGCAGACCAATGTAGTCCTGGGCGCTTTCACAGAATCTCTGCACGGCCGGTGAATCACCGGCGGCGGCCTGCGGGAGGCTTTCGGCCATACCGCTGACGAAAGAGCGGCCGAGGAGATGCTCGTGAAGCATCACGCCGACGGGACCATGTTCGCGCGGGGCGCCCTTCTCTTCAAGCATGACGAATAGGTGGTTCTCTTCTTTGCCGTGATGGCATCCATCAGCGAAGGTACGGATGAAATCGATAAACTTCTCAGCCGTATCGCGGTCGACTTTGACGGCAGAACGACTCTCGGTGACGAAATGCTGCAGGCTCTCGAGGATGACCTCGATGATGCGGTGCTCGTCGCTAAGGATTTGAGTTGGTCTCATGGGACTCTCCTTGCAAAGTATTGTCTTCTTTCAAACTCATAAACAAAAGTAATCACATCTATTTATCTTATTTTTGATACAGAGACGAATCAAAGATGGACCCTCTGCTGAATTAGGTCGAGCAGTGACGTCTCGTGGAGAAAGCCGAGGTACTGCTCCCTGATTGCTTTCCATTGATGGTGAACGGCGCACGGTTCCGCCTCGTTGCAGAAGCCACGACCCATGAAGCAATTCCCCCAGCGGCTGATTTTGTCGATCGGATCGACCACGTCGAAAAGTGATATCTCGTCAGCGGGGCGCGCTAGACGAAAGCCGCCGCGGAAGCCCTTCTGAGAGACGACAAGACCGCTATTGGTCAGGGATTTGAGCAGTTTGCCCAAGTAGTTCTGTGGTGCGCTGATAGTCTTGGCGATGTCGCCAGCACCGGCGTATTGTCCGGGCGCCAACTTGGCCATCTCGGCGAGGGCCATCACTGCATGTATACCAGTCTTCGAAAGCATATAGTCTAATCGCATGTCAATATGCGATTATAATATCGACGTGTCAAGAGGTTTTCTTAAGAATTCCAGTTATTATTCTGCTTCCGAGCCGAGATTTCTGACAAGTCCTTGCACGACAATGGTTAACTCACCCTTTAGAATCTTCCCTGTCAGTTGAGTTCGGATTGATTCGAGATCAGAACGAAGGACTTCTTCGAATTTCTTGGTCAGTTCTCGGCAGATGACAATCTGTCGGTTGCCCAGGATTTCGTGGAGCAGGTCAAGCAGCTTGTGAATCTTAAAGGGAGACTCGTAGAAGATCAGCGTCTCACGGCGGTCAGCGAGAGATTTGATGACAGCCGCCCGCTTCCCTGCCGTTTGCGGTAAGAAGCCATAGAAAATGAAGGCGTCGGTGGGCAGGCCGCTTACGGAAAGAGCGGCAGTGGCGGCGGCGGGGCCAGGGATCGCAACAATCGTGATGTTGCGCGCGACGGCTGCGCGGACAATGACGAAGCCGGGATCAGAGATTGTGGGTGTGCCGGCATCAGAGATGATGGCGGCGGATTCGCCGGCGGTGATGCGATCGAGGAGCTTCTCGGCGATGGCGCGTTCATTGAAGTTGTGATAGGCGATGGTTGGTTTGTGAATCCCGTAGTGATCGAGAAGCACGCGTGAAGTGCGGGTGTCTTCACAGGCAATGAAATCGACGGACTTCAGAGTCTCGATCGCGCGGTAGGTGATGTCGCCGAGATTGCCCAAGGGAGTGGCGACGATATAGAGTTTGCCGGGGGTGGTCATGTGTGCAATGACGTGATTTGAATGGAAGGGGCAAGGACGGGTTTGGGTTGGCTAAGAACAGCCTGACGCGACACGGAAAGACACACCCCGTCTCGAGCCCGCGGGTTGGGAGGCAGGAGTGGATTATAGTCGAATCGAGGAGTGATGGTGTCGGTGATTCTGAATAGGCGGGCTCGATCCACCCCTCTCAAGAGGGGAATTTGACTGGCCATTTGAAAGGTAGTCCTGGAGGAGATTCGATCGGAGACCTGACGCCACGTGAGGGGAGTGCGCTTATGGAGAAGACACACCCCGTCTCGAGCCCGCGGGGTGGGAGGCAGGAGTGGACTGAATACGATGAGGGGGTTGTCGACGTCGCTGGAATAGAAACAGCGGGCTCGATCCACCCCTCTTGATAGAGGGGAATTTGACCGACCATTTAGGAGCTCTTCCTGGAGTGTATTCGATCGGAGAGCTGTCTTGCGCTCGCTCTATCCACCCCTCTTGATAGAGGGGAATTTGACGGGCCATTTGAAAGGTAGTCCTGGAGGGGATTCGATCGGAGACCTGACGCAACGCGGTGAATCTCCGACTGAAGTCGGAGCTACAATGGAAACAAGAAAAGAAAAGTGAGCGGCAGGTCTCCGGAGGAGAATCAGGGAGAACCCGAGTGAGTACGATCAGAGACCTGCCCTACGTCTGGACACGATGCGATGGTTTTCGATGTCGTTGGATTAGAAACGGCGGGCTCGATCCACCCCTCTTGATAGAGCGGAATCTGACGGGCGATCTTTCGCAGGGAGTGGGCAAACTGGTTTGGCACGGCAGGTCTCCGGCGGAAAATCAGGGAGAACCCGAGTGAGTACGATCAGAGACCTGCCCTACGTCTGGCGCAATGGTTATTGGATGGAATGTCAGGATCGCGGGGATCCTGACCTACAGGAAGAAGCGGAGGGTCGGTGGATGTTATGGTGGCGGTGAGACGCCGGTGGTCCTGCCCAATTAATGTGCGGCGTGGGGACTGGATTCGGAGCGTGGCGGCGGGCGAATGCGGTGGCGCAAGCGGTTACGAGGGCTGGCACGGGGTTTGCCATTGGTACTTCCAGATCGAAGTGCCCTCGATCGGGCACGAGAAACGGAGGAGAGAATGAGACAGATTCTTGTGCTATTTCTGACGCTACTGATTGCGGCAAATGCCTTCGCGGTGACCAAGACCAAGAAGGGGACGCCACAGGTCAAGCGTGTCGTGGTTGAGCAACGCGAGTCGGAGCCATCACGGCTGGGGTGGTATGTTTCGCCGGCGCTGAAGTTCGGCAAGATCGACGACGAGACGGAGACGCTGGTGGGGATACGCGGCGGACTCGAATTCAACCGGTCGTTTTATGTCGGTCTGGCCGGATACGGGATGCCGGAGGATAATTACAACGACTACTATCACCACGAGTATTTCGATGACGATGAGTGGGCGCTGGGCTATGGAGGGCTTGAGCTGGGAATCATTAGCGGTAAGCCGCGGCAGGGGCAGATATCGATGGGGGTTCTGATTGGTGGCGGTTGGGTCAATGTCGATGAGAAATTCTTCGAGTACAACTATGGTGAGTACGATGGCTTCTTCGTTCTCGAACCGCAGTTGGATGTGATGGTGAGCCTGTCGCGCAATGTGCGACTGGGACTTGGCGCGGGATACCGCTTCGTCGATGACTTGACGAGCATTCGCTATACCACCGAAGACCTCGAAGGGCCGACGTTCAATCTGACGCTGGGGTTCGGGCGGTTTTAGACTCTCCTATTCCGGCGCGGCGCTGAGAGTCGCGCCGGTTTTCCTACCACGCCATTAACTGATTGACTTCGGGAGCGGGGAGTGTTTATGTTGGAGCACTTCCGAAAAGGAGAAGTTGAGATTATGGCCTCGGTTAACAAAGCGATATTGATCGGCAATTTGGGCAAGGACCCGGAATTGCGGTACACCCCGGCGGGCGTGGCGGTGTGCACGTTTTCGATTGCGACCACGGAGAAGTGGCGCGACAAGAATACGAACGAGATGAAAGAGACTACCACCTGGCACAATATCGTGCTGTGGCGGCGGCAGGCGGAAATCGCCAAGGAATACCTGCAGAAAGGTTCGCCCGTTTACATCGAGGGCAAGATCCAGACGCGCAGCTACGACGATAAGGACGGCAACAAGCGCTGGATCACCGAAATTGTCGGCGACCGGCTGCAGTTTCTCGGACGGCGCGGCGAAGGCGGCGGCGATACAAGCAGCGGCACGGCTCCGGGTCCGGAAGCTGCCGAAGCTCCGCCACTGGCTGATGAGGATGACGATCTTCCATTCTAAGAGCGCTCGTCTAACCAAGTCACTCTTTGGGGTGGGGATATTTGTCTCCACCCTGTTTTTCTTCTGGCTGACGCGTTACCCAACGGTGACCTACATCGACTCGGGGGAGCTGGCGGTCGTCAACGGGACACTCGGGATTGCCCACCCTACCGGGTATCCGATTTACACGTTGCTGGGGCGCGTGTTTGCGCTAATGCCGTTCGAGTTGATGACGACGCAGGTGCTCTTTGCAGCGCTGTGCGCGGCGGCGGCGATCACGGTGCTGTTCTTTGTACTCGTGGGACTTTTCAAGTTTGAAAGTGGAAGCGCGGTCTCTTTTGCGGCGCCCGGTGCGCTGCTGGCGGCAACGGCGCCGTTGATTTGGGTGCAAGGGACGACGAACGAGGTCTATTCGCTTCATCTGCTCTTTCTGAGTTTGATCACGGCCTTGCTGCTGTCGAGATTTGATGCGCGCAAGCGGGTGATCGGTCCTTACATCGTAGCGCTGTCGTTTGCCAATCACATGTCGACGGTGCTGCTCTTGCCGGCGATCGCGATTCATCTTGTTCAGCACCGGCGAGAGATTTGGGAAAATAAACGGGTGTCTCTGTTGACGGGTGGCGCGGTCACATTGGCGGCGTCGGTATACCTGTACCTGCCGCTGCGCTCGGCGCTTGATCCGGTGTTTAACTGGGGGCAGCCGCACACCTGGGAGAATTTCGTCCGCCATGTCACTGGCTGGCAATACCAGGTGTGGATGTTTTCACAGAGTTCGGAGGTGCTTTGGAGTCGGGTGCGCGAGTTTGCCGTGATTCTCTGGACGCAGTTTCCCGTTCCGTTCTGGGCTGTGATCGCAGCGGGGTTGCTTAGCACCTGGAAGACTCATCGTCATGCTGCGCTGCTGCTGACTGCGTTTATCGTGTTTAATGTTCTTTACGCCTTGAACTTTATGATCCCGGATATCGACAACTACCTGCTTCCGACCGTGGTGGCGCTGTTGATCTTCGGGATGGTGGGGCTGCACTGGGTGTGGCAGACTCTACGAATTCCTGCCTGGATGGGAGCGGCGCTGCTGGCGGCCCTGGTTGTCTGGAACGCGATTGATCATTGGGAGGCAAACGACCAATCGGAAAACTATGCGGCGCTGGACGGGGTGCACAATTTCTATGCCTCGGTGGACACGAATGCGCTGATCTTCTGCGCGGACTGGGATATCGTGAGTCCGTGGTTGTACTCGCATTTCTACCTCGGGGAGCGGTCCGACGTGATCGTGATCGACAATGAACTGGCGCGGCGATCGTGGTACTTCGACTGGATTCGCCACGCAGACCCGGCGCTTCACGCGCATGCGCTACCGGAAATCGAGCGATTTCTACCGCATGTCAGGCGGTTCGAGCGCGGTGAAACATATGAAGCCGGGCAGATCGAAGCGACTTATCGCGCGCTGCTGATGAAGATGCTGCAGTATCGTGGGCGGACGCTGTACATCGATCAATCGGTGAACATGTCGTTTCCGCCGCCGGGGGAGGTGTTGATCAGCGGGCAGTTGCTTCGGATACGGCGCGAGGGGGAAGCGGCTGTGAACGAGGCGCGGGAGTTGAAGGCGTTGAGATTTGGGAAAGCCGAGGCGGCATTGAACCCACGCGAGAAATTGAATATCGAGAAGCTCGAGAGGATGAAGGGAGCGATCAAATGAGTAGTATTGGCGATTCGGGGCTGGAGATCTGACGAAACACCCCATCACGAGGGAGTGTTGAACGAGATCGCCAGACCGTGGGCCAACAAGACAACCCCCTGGCCCCCTTTGCTAAGGGGGAATCGAGTCGGGTAGTGCAAAATCTCCGACTGAAGTCGGAGCTACAGGGGCAAGGTTGGATTGACGGGAGAGTGAGCAGATGGCTTCGTCGCGATGATGTCTGGTGGCAGGGTTGGGATTCGTGCGCTCCTCGCAATGACGGCGCCAAGCGGACTGAAGAGGTGGCGTCAGGTCGCCCGTCTTAGCGCGCAAGGTGTGTTGGTCTGATCGAGAGATGATGGCGCTTCGACGGAAGACCTGACGCAACGATTGAGGGGAGGACGATTGGGGGGAGGCGCTCGGCGAAGATCAAGACCTGACGCAACGGTTGAGGGGAGGTGCGCGGCCAGGATCAAGACATGACGCAACGGTTCAACATACCACGTCTCGAGGGAGTGTTGACCGAGATCGCCAGACCGTGGGCCAACAAGACAACCCCCTTGCCCCCTTTGCTAAGGGGGAATCGAGTCGGGTAGTGCAAAATCTCCGACTGAAGTCGGAGCTACAGGGGCAAGGTTGGATTGACGGGAGAGTGAGCAGATGGCTTCGTCGCGATGATGTCTGGTGGCAGGGTTGGGATTCGTGCGCTCCTCGCAATGACGGCGCCAAGCGGACTGAAGAGGTGGCGTCAGGTCGCCCGTCTTAGCGCGCAAGGTGTGTTGGTCTGATCGAGAGATGATGGCGCTTCGACGGAAGACCTGACGCAACGGTTGAGGGGAGGTGCGCGGCCAGGATCAAGACCTGACGCAATGGTTCAACATACCACGTCTCGAGGGAGTGTTGAAGGAGTTCGCCAGACCGTGGGCCAACAAGACAACCCCCTGGCCCCCTTTGCTAAGGGGGAATCGAGTCTGGTAGTGAAGAGTCTCCGACTGAAGTCGGAGCTACGGAGGGCAAGGGGATATTGACGGGAGGAAAGCAGATTGCTTCGTCGCGGCAGAGATTGGTGATCGGATGGGGAATCGTGCGCTCCTCGCAATGACGGCGCTTGAGAAATGGCGATCATGTGAGCGTCAGGTCGCCCGTCTTAGCGCGCAAGGTGTGTTGGTCTGATCGAGAGATGATGGCGCTTCGACGGAAGACCTGACGCAACGGTTGAGGGGAGGTGCGCGGCCAGGATCAAGACCTGACGCAACGATCTGGGGGGTGAGACTACGAACAGGACCTGACGCAACTAAGGGATCGTGGACTCCGGATGATTACGGGCAGGCGGCGCAGGGAGCGGGACCGGCGCCAAAGATGTACGTGATCAGGTAAACCGCATCGGAGATCGTGACGACGCTGCTGCAGTCGGCGTCGGCTGCGGCTGGATTGGGTGCCGGGCCGCCGCCGAAGATGTAGGTGATCAGGAAAACGGCATCGGAGATCGTAATCACGCCGGAAGCATCGGCATCACCGCACAGCACCGAGGGTGGATTTACCTTAATGGAGTACGATTGAAGCAACGACTTCTGGGGGAGACTCGAATCGAGCAATTGAATCGTAAAATAGAAGGTGGCTTCAAAGAGAGGCGTACCGGTGATCGTGCCGACCGTGTCTCCATTGAACTGGAGACCATATGGCAGATCGCCGCCCCAGAAATTCCAGTGATAAGGTGCGACACCGCCAACGGCTTCGAATTTCACATAGTAGGGTTCGCCGAGCTCGGCGTCGGGGCAGGTTGTGGTGGCGGCGTGCATAGTGAAGGGGACCTGGGCGGCATTGCGGAGGATCCATTCCTGCGGGTCAAATTGGAGTGCCGTCACTGAATCGGGCAAATGGATTCGGTAGCCTTGTTCCCACCACTCGTTCCAGAGCGTGGTGTCTTTGGCCCCGCCTGTGGTCTGCAAGCGGACCCGGACAGGCATTTTGAACAGAGGATAAGTCGTCTGGATTTGTTCTATGAAGCAGTCGAGATAGTAGCCGCCGGCGGATTCGTCCGGCGTGCATTGCCAGGAATACTCGTAGCTGGGATGCCCGGCGCCGTAGATCCACTGCTGGAAGAACCAACTCATGTCCTTGCCGACGCTGGCGGAGATGGAAGCGGAGAGATCTTCGGTAGTCGCCGAGCCGTAGCGAAACGGACCGGCGGTCCATTCTTTGATCGCCCGGAAGAAAGTCGAGTCGCCGAGCACGCCGCGAAGCATGTGGACGACCCAGGCGCCTTTGTTGTAGGAAAGATTACCGTCGAAGATGACTTCGAACTCAGGCTGCTCGACATAGATTGTGCCGTCGCCCATATATTTGAGGACCTGCATGTGGCCGAAGTAGGCGTCGGGAGTACCGAACTGGTTTTCGTAGAAGATCGATTCGCTGTAGGTGCCGAAGCCCTCGTTGAGCCAGATGTGGTGGAAGGTCTTGCAGGTGATCATGTCGCCCCACCACTGGTGGGCATTCTCGTGGATCAGCAAGTAGACCGGATCGTAGAAAGAAAACGGGTCGTGAAACGAGCAGGTCTGATGCTCCATGGTGCCGTAGATGCCGCAGTTGACATTGGCCAGTTTCTCTTCCACGAATGGGTAGATTCCGAAGGCGTCGCTGTAAATGTTAAGCATCGGGATTGTCAGAGTGTCGAACAGCGGAATGTAATCCCAGGCATTGGGAAAGGCGTAGCTGTAGACGGGCATGGTGTGGCCGTCGTAATTCCAGGTGTTCTGGTCGATCACGAAGTTGGCGACCGAGAGGGCGATCAGGTAGGTGGTAATCGGGTAGCGGTGTTTCCAGTGGAACAAGCGACGGCCGCCGCCGAGATCGGTGTTGGAAAGCATGACCCCATTGGTGGCGGCGGTCATGTTGGAAGGACACTGGATCCACCATTCGACGGAGTCGGCTTTGTCTTCGGGTGTATCCTTGCAGGGCCACCAGTTGCGCGAGCCGAAGGGTTCGGTGGCGGTCCAGCAGACGAGATTGCCGTTGTTGTTTTGGAAACCCATGCCGCCATCGGTGTAGCCGTAGCCAGAATACGGTTGGCCGTGGTAGTAGACATTCATCGAGAAGGTTTCGCCGGCGGACTTGGGAGTCGGCATGGTTACGCTGAGGATTGACGCCACGTGGCTTCTGACGGCGGTCTGGCCGTTGACCTTGACGGAATCGACGATGAGTTGATCGATCAGGTCGAGATCGAGGGTATTGAAGTTGTTGACCAGCGATTCGATTTCGTAATCGATTACCGCGATGATTGACTCGGTGGTGAAGTTGATATTGACGTGAAGGCCGTAGTACTTGACGTCGTAGTCGGCTTGATTGGCATTCAGGGCGCGCGACTGGGTAAGCAGGCCGCGTTTGACAGCTAACTCACGGCGACTGCGCTCGAGGCGGTAGAATCCCTGGCGTTGAGCGCGGAGTTCGGAGATTTGATCCTCTGTCAGATTGGAATAATCGTAGGTTTTTCTCTGGGCGTAGAGCGCAGTGGTGAGAAGGGCAAGTAATATGGCGATGGCGATGAGTCGCATGATACCTCCGGCAAGTACGACGATAATATACACATTTTTGTCAAATTTGCGAGGGGCAATTGCGAGAATGCGGTTGAGTGCTTTCGGAGAATTCGTAGTCAGATTGGGCAGAAATCGTGACATCAGCGTCTGATCGAATGAACGACCATTCGAGGGGCTGAAGCATTATCATACGGGCGGATGAAGATGAAGTTGTTACGGATGTTGTGGCTATTGGGCTTGGTGGTCACGGCTCTCAGTTGTTCACAGCGCAAGATGACGCAATTCGAGATCGACTATCTCGTCATTGAGGCCGATCGCTTGATTGCATTGGACGATCTCGACAGCGCGGCGACACTGATCAACGAAATGGCGCTCCAGAATCCGCGCGACACGGTGTTGCTGCTTCGGCAAGGAACGATCAACAGGCAATTAGAGTCAGTCGAGGGGCGGAGGAAGTCGGAGACGGCACTGCGCCGGCTGGTACAGCTGCATCCGCGCAACCCGCAATATCATCTCGAGTTGGCGAAGACGCTGATCGCGCAGACGTTTGAGATGGAGGGGCGTGGTGAACTGGCGCGGACGATAGCGCTTGATCCGGAGAATGAAGAGCCGTACCTGCTACTTGCCGACCTGTACCGGAGACCGTACTTCGTCAACGACTTCGTTGACCGTGGGGATTCGGCGGTCGAGATTCTCAACGCTCTTCTGAAACAGAAGCCACTGTCGTTGCCGGGACTGACGAAGCTGGCGGAGGTGCACGCGGTTGCCGG
This sequence comes from uncultured Ignavibacteria bacterium, assembly GCA_964584025.1. GTDB lineage: Bacteria > Zixibacteria > MSB-5A5 > CAIYYT01 > CAIYYT01 > JADJGC01. The sequence goes on along the minus strand of CAZOYE010000012.1, from coordinate 69,179 downwards.
GCGGATTGACAGCGCGGAGATCTCCGCAACACGGGCATTTCAGGCGGACTCGACAGCGACGGGCGCCAATCTGGCGCTGGGTTATACGCATTTCCGGAAGCGAGAATTCGAAGCAGCTGCGGGGCACTTCCAGCGGGCGATGACGGTGATGGATTCGAGCGCGCGCGCCGGGTATGAATCGCTGGAGTACCTGGTTGCGCCGCAGAACACCGGGGTATTGCGCAAGCTCACGCCGGCACAGAGAGACACGCTGTACACGAAGTTCTGGTTTCAGCAGGACACCGATCCAACGACCGAGGTCAATGAACGACAGGTCGAGCACTTCGCGCGGGTCTGGATGGCCAATCTTCTCTTCAGCGATCGGCGGTACGATTTAGAGGGGTGGAAGACCGACATGGGCGAGACGCTGATCCGGCTGGGACCGCCGGACGATCGCCGGCGACGGCATCTACCGGGCGACGTTTCCACGAGCAGTCCGACCTGGTTGTGGTTTTATACGACGACAAATTACCCCTGCACGTTGGGTTTTGTCGACCATACGCTGTCGGGAGTTTTTCGCTTTCCCTTTCCCCACCACGACGCGTTTGCGGATTCCCGGATCGCCGAGAGCAAGCAGATTTCGCATTTGATCTATCGAGCACGACCGTCAGAGAGCTGGCAGGACCGGGAACTGACCCCGGTCGATATCGAGCTGACAGCCTTCCAGTTTCGCGGCGCCGACGGCAAGTCACGGATCGATTTGTTGGTGCTGGCGGAGTGCGACAGTTTCCCGACGGAAGCCCGGATGCGCTGGTCGGGTGGGGAGATCCGCGCCTCACTGCGCACGAGTGACGGACGCGCGGTCTGGAGTGACACCGCCACTGACGGAGGGGACAGAATCGTGAGGAACAAGGAGGGCTACGCGACGCTGTTTGGCGGGGAGGTATTGCCGGGGCAGTATCGTGTCGGGGCGGCGGTCGATCAGACGGATAGCGGACGCTTCGGCGCGCGCGCGGACACAATCGGCATACGCGACTTCGGCGGGAAGAAAGTGGCGATGTCGGATATCATCCTGGCGCGGGATGAACGGAGGGCGGCTGCAGGACTTACGCTGAGGCGCGGCCAGGAACCGTTAAACCTGTCGCTCAATCGTGAGTATGGCGAGGGTGACACGATCATTGTCTATTTCGAGATTTACAACCTGGCGCTGGACTTGAGCGGGCGCACGCGCTACCAGGTATCGTATGCGGTGCAGTTTGTGAAGGAAGCGCGCGGCGGTCTGAGAGGACTCGTCGGCAAGTTATTCCCTGGCAGGCGCGAATCGATCACCAACAGCTATCGCGAGGGCGGAACCACGGCCGCAGTTGAGCGAAGACTGGCGCTGTCGGCGCGCGAACTGCGGCCGGGATATTATCGGCTTAACGTAACGGTGCAAGATCTCGTCATGGGAGGCACCGTCGAGCAAAGCACGGATTTGACGCTCATCGACTGACGTCGCCGCGATTTGCGTGCGACCCACGCTCAGCGCGCCACGGTGAGGCTGCGCAGGTACGGCAGTTGGGCGCCGAGACCGATCTTGTTGAGGTAATCGCAATCGGCGTGCGTAAACTTGGGATTGCGTTCGACCATCTTCTGATCGTGGTCAATCGCGTTCGCCAGATGCACGGCGGCGAGAATATTCGTTGTCGGGCAGGCGGCCTGATTGGGCGAATCGTGCAGAGCCACGGCTTCGAGAATCTGATCGGAGAGCCCCCAAAGCGAAAGCAAGTGAGCGCCGACTTCGCAATGGGTCACGCCCAAGACGTGCGACTCGGCGGCGAAGAGGGTCAGATTTTCGGCGTGCATCAACTTCACGATTTCGTGCAGTTCATCCTGGAAATTCGTCATCAGAATCAGCTTGCCGACGTCATGAAGCATGCCGGCAGTCAACGCGTCCTCGGCTTGCTTACGGGTAAGACCGAAGGCGTTGGCGAAGTTGCGCGCTCCGGCGCCGACCGCGATACTGTGGTCATAGATCGAATCGAGCGACAGGCCGGGGATGCCTGGGTCGTCGAACTGACTGAAAACACCGGCGGTCAGCACAAGGCTGCGGATGGTATCAAGTCCCAGCAGATTGACCGCTTGCAGCGGATTTTCCACGCGCGTCGGCAGGCCGAAGAAGGCTGAATTGATCATCTGGAGGACTTTGGCGGTTGTGGCAACATCCTGACGAATGAGACCGGCGATCTTCTGGATCGAGGCGGTCTCGGACTGCATTTCCCCAACAAGCTGATTGTAGATATTCGGCAGCACCGGGAGGCGCGTGATGGCGGAGATGCGCGCATGGAGCTTGTCATTAGTCAGGATTGTGCGCAGGGCAAGCGAGTTGACAAGCTGTGATTTCAATGTGTCGAGTTTGCAGGGTTTGGCAACGAGTTGATGCGCTACTGCCAGCGATTTGAGCAGCAGTTCGCGATCGTTGCCGGCCGAGAAAACGATCCGGATCGTACCGGGAGATTGCACCTGAACCTTCTGGAGAAGCGAGAGTGCGGACGTGTCGGGCAGAGTCAGCTCTGTGGCGATGACGTCGAACGGCTTGTTGATTAATTGAGCGAGGGCCGACTCGCCGGTGGCGGCGAAGGCGACCTCCCACGAGCCTTGTTGGACGGAGAAACCGTGGTTGAGGTCGTCGGAGATATCTTCCTGACCGACGAAGAGAACGGAGCGCGAGGACATGGATATGATCTCCTGATGATGGTTCTTAGATGCATTATCTCGGCGCTGACAGTAACTGACAGTAAGCGTACCGGGAGCCTCAGAAAGAAATCGAGACGCCGCTGGGATTCATGGAAGATTATCGGGGGAAAGCGCGCAGGCTTGAGCGATGATGAAGAAGAAGATGGTTCTTTCGGGCGACTTACCGATTTCGGTATATTTCATGTATGAGTTTTGGCGAACGGGAGAAGATTCGGCTTGACGAGATGGTCTTGGTGTATAACTTGTAGCCAATAAACAGGCTTTCCGCCACGGCGGGAAGCCGAGCGGTTTATGGGGCAGTAGCTCAGTTGGGAGAGCGGTACGTTCGCAACGTACAGGTCAGCGGTTCGATCCCGCTCTGCTCCATTTAGATACCCAGAAGCCGCGCAAAACAAGTTTCAGGAAGAAACGGAAATTGATCTCAACCGAGGGCTAATCTCTGGCGAAGATCTGCCGTATAAGTGAAGAATGCGGAAATTGATGCGGACATTATCGAGCCTGCTTTTTCTCGCGATAGCTGTAGCGGCATTCGTGACTGCCCTGGAGGCCGATCTTCACGGCAGTTGCGGCGATTGCTGTGACGAAGGGCCGTGCGGCGAGTGCGCTCTGTGCTGGTGCAGTTATTCCGTACCGCAAGCCGAGCCGATTGGCCAGGAACTGAAGGTGGGGCACGAAGCGACATTGATTTCATTTGTCGACCTGCACGCAAGCTTAAGTTCTCTGACATCTACCGGTATTGACCGGCCTCCAAGAAGCTAACCAACTTCCCTCTTAATCAGAGTCGAGTTACTACCCTGCCGCGAATTGTCGCGGAGAGGGAGTGGTATGTCATGGCGGCCTCGAAGGCCGAGGAGTTGGTATGACCAGTTTTAGAATTGTTGAGTACATCTTGATTGCAGCCGCCGGGCTGATTCTCGGAATCGCGGTGACGCTGTTTTTCATGTCAGAAAACGTCCCGGCAGCCAGTCCAGCCGAGGTGCATGATCACGAAGTTGATCACGATCATGGTCGTGCGGAGGAAGTCCTGGCGGTGGACGACTGGTGTGTCGAACACCGCGTGCCGGAATCGGTCTGCACTCTCTGCTCGCCAGAGCTAGCGGCGAAGTTTAAGCAGAGCGGCGACTGGTGCGGCGAACACGGCATTCCGGAATCGCATTGCCGGCGGTGCAACCCACGACTGCGATTTGCGAATGAGCCGATAGAGGAAGTTGAACCGACCTTGCCCGCCCCTGAGGTGTTCTTCACGAGTAATGACGCGAATTGCAGCACGGCTGATGCCGTGATCCGGTTTGCCTCGGCGGAGACGGCCGAGCGCAGCGGCATTGCCGTGGCGCCGGCACTGACGGCCGTTGCCTCCGGGCGCGAAGTCGATGCGCCGGCGGAGCTGATCTTCGACGAGACGCGCACCTATGCGGTGACGACTTCCCTGCCAGCGACGGTGATACGCTGGCGGGCTGAACTCGGGCAGCAATTGCGCGCGGGTGATCCGATCGCCGATCTGGAGGCGCCGGAAATGGCGGCGTTGCAGGCGGAGTACCTTGAGGCGCTTGCCGAGACACGTTTTGACAGTCAGGAGTCGGCGCGGGCCGACAGCCTGCACGGCGCCTCGCTGATCTCGAGCGCCGAGCATCAGCGGATCGTTAATGAGTATGTCATCACGAAGACACGGCGCAACGGCCTGGCGGGGCAGCTGCGGGCAGCGGGGTTGTCAGATGAACAAATCACCAATCTGGAGTCCACGGGAGTCGGATCGCGCTGGACGCTGACAGCTTCGCAGAACGGCAATCTCCTGGATCGACGCGCACCCCTCGGTCTCATGCAAGAAGCAGGCGCCACGATTGGCCTGCTGGGTGAGCCGAAGGCGCTGTGGATTGAAGGGCACCTGCGACAGAGTGATGCCAGTATGGTTCGCGTGGGGCAGCGCGCTTACTTTGCCGCAGACGGTGGATCATTGGAGCGGATTCCGGCGGAAATTTTCTGGGTTGCGCCATTCGTCGATAGCGACTCGCGCACGGTGAGCGTGCGCGCCCGCTTGCTGGATTTTAGCTCCTCGGTCAAGGCTTACCGTTTCGGCCGTTTGATTGTGGACGGCGCCGGGGAGTCGGGGTCGGTACTGGTCGCCAAGGATGCGGTGCACTGGGAGGGCTGCTGCAATATCGTTTTCGTGCGCGAGGATGCCGCGCGCTATCGTCCGCGCAAGGTAGAGATCGACCGCGGTGACCGATCGCATTACCGGGTCGCGGCGGGACTTAGTGCCGGCGAGTTGGTCGTGGTTAAGGGCGGCTACTTGCTGAAGACGGAGTTGATGAAGAGCAGCCTGGGCGCGGGCTGCGCCGGGCATTAGGGGCGGCGATGCTGGAAAAACTTGTAGACTTCGCGATCCGGCGGCGCGGATTGATTCTCTGCGCTGCGGGATTGCTGGTCGTCATCGGGCTGGCCGCGCTTCTGCGGTTGCCCTTTGATGCATTCCCTGATACGACGCCGGTGATGGTGCAGGTAAACGTGGCGGCGCCGGGTTGGGCGCCGGAGGACATCGAGCGGCAGATTACATTTCCGATCGAGCGCGAACTGGCGGGCTTGGCGGGATTGATCGAGGTGCGCTCGGTGTCGAAATTTGGGATCTCGCAAGTCAACCTGATCTTTTCAGACGACATCGACATCTACCTGGCCCGGCAACAGGTCACGGAGCGGCTGGTGAGCGTGCAGTTACCGCAGGGTGTTGAGTCGCCGAAATTGGGTCCGGTATCGACCGGGCTGGGCGAGATCTTCCACTACCTTGTTCTTGGTTCGACCGACGACGCCACGGCGGCACGCACGGCTCAGGACTGGATTATCAAGCCGCAGTTACAGTCAGTACCGGGGGTCGCCGAGATTAACGCCTGGGGCGGCTTTGAAAAGCAATACCACATCGTGATTGATCCGAATCGCCTGGCGCAGTACGGCCTGGGAGTGGCGCGGGTCGCGGAGGTTGTCCGCAGCGGGCTGCAAACCGTAAGCGGCGGCCAGATGGCGCGAGGCGGCGAGCAAACGATCGTGCGCGGCGTGGGGACAATCAGCCGGCGCGAGCAGATCGAGAAACTCGTGATCGATTCGCGCAATGACATTCCGATCCAGGTGCGGGATGTGGCGGACGTTGTGATCGGCCATGAGATTCGACGCGGGGCGGCGACGGCCAACGGGGCCGGCGAAATCGTGTTGGGTCTCGGTTTCATGCTGACGGGCCAGAACTCCCATGAGATCGCCGAGAAACTGGAACAACGTCTGGCGGAAATCAGCGCGACATTGCCGGAGGGGATCGAAGCGCGACCGGTCTACGTGCGTACGCGGCTGGTTGATGAGGTGCTGAAGACCGTTCAACACAATTTGTTGATCGGGGCGGCACTGGTCATTGCGGTGCTGTTTGTTTTCCTGGGCAACTTACGGGCAGGACTGATTGTGGCTTCGGCCATCCCGCTGTCAATGCTGTTCGCTTTTGAGATGATGGCGCAGGTCGGCATCATCGGGAGCTTGATGAGCCTGGGGGCGATCGATTTCGGACTGGCAGTCGACAACGCCGTGATCCAGGTAGAGAACGCCGTGAAGCGGCTGGGGTCCTCCGCCGGCGAGAGCTCGCGACTCCAAGTTATCAAGGACGCCATTCTGGAGGTGCGCAAGCCGACGCTGTACGGCGAGTTGATCATTATTCTGGTCTATCTTCCGATTCTGACGCTGCAGGGAATCGAGGGCAAGTTGTTTCGGCCGATGGCGCTGACGGTGACGTTCGTGCTGGTGGGCTCGTTGATTCTGTCGTTCACGGTCCTGCCGGCGCTGATTGCCACGTTCCTGAAGCGCACCCGGCACGATCAGGAGCCGTGGTTGGTGCGCTGGGGACAACGACTTTACCGACCGCTGGTGGCGGCTGCGTTACGCCATCGTATCGGAGTCATAGCCTTGGCGATTGCGGCGGTCATCGGCGGCGTGGTCTTTTTTGGCAGACTCGGCGGGGAGTTTTTGCCGCGATTGAGCGAGGGGACGATTGCGATCAATGTCATTCGCCTCGCGGGAATCGACATTCCCGAATCGGTGGACAACAACACGCGCATCGAAAACATCCTGCGGCAGAAGTTCCCGGATGAGGTCGATCAGATCTGGTCGCGAATCGGGACGGCGGAACTTTCGACCGACCCGATGGGGTTGGAACTGACCGACGTGTTTATCACGCTCAAGCCGCGCGCGGAGTGGACACGCGCCGGCAATCAGCAGGAATTGGTTGAAATGATGGATCAGGAGTTGTCGGATCTTCCCGGCATGAACCGCGTGTTCACGCAACCGATCGAGATGCGGGCGAACGAAATGATCGCGGGGATTCGCGGCGATATCGGCGTCAAGATCTTTGGAGATGATTTGACGATCCTGGAACAGAAAGCCGAGGAGATTGCCGCCGTGATCGGGACGATCGCGGGCGCCGAGGATGTCAGCGTCGAGCAACTTACCGGCCAGCCGGAACTGCGGCTGGAAGTTGACCGCGAGCGATTGTCGCGACTGAATGTGAGCGCCGAGGAGGTGCTAAGCGTCATCGAGAGTCTCGGGGGGATCGATGTGGGCGAGGTGTACGAGGGACAACAGCGGTTTCCGCTGGTGATTCGCATGGACTCATCTTATGCAGGCGTGCCGGAAGACATCGAGCGGCTGCCGCTGACGGCAGGATCGGCGCTTTTGACACTTGACCAGGTGACCGTGCCGGCGCTGGAGCGGGGTTATGCGACGATCACGCGCGAGTGGGGCAAGCGGCGCGCGGTTGTGCAGTGTAACGTGCGCGGGCGCGACGTGGATTCGTTTATCAACGAGCTGCGGGAACGCATCGAGCGCGACGTGGAGTTTGCTCCCGGGTATTTTGTGCGCTTTGGCGGCCAGTTTGAAAATCTGCAGCGGGCGCGGACGCGATTGGCGATTGTTGTGCCGGTGGCGTTGCTGTTGATCTTCGGGCTGCTCTATTGGACTTACGGATCAGTGCGCGACGCTCTGTTGATTTTTACCGGCGTACCGCTGGCGGCTCTGGGGGGCGTGGTAGCGCTGGCGGCGCGAGGAATGCCCTTTTCGATTTCAGCGGGTGTGGGATTCATCGCGCTTTCGGGGATTGCGGTTCTGAACGGTCTGGTGTTGGTATCAACGATCAAACGACTCCGTTCGGATGGTCTGGGATTGGAACCTGCCATCGTCGAAAGCGGGGTCTCGAGATTGCGTCCGGTGCTGATGACGGCGCTAGTGGCGGCGTTCGGGTTTATTCCGATGGCGGTATCGAGCGGGGTTGGTGCGGAAGTGCAAAGGCCGCTGGCGACGGTAGTGATCGGGGGAATTATCTCGTCGACGGCGCTGACGTTAATTGTACTGCCGGTGCTGTACTCGGTTTTCGGCGCACGTAGCCGGGCAGAACAATAAGCGAACGGCCCGCAAGTGAGCGGGCCGTCGCGACTTCATTGAGACAAGCGTCACTGCTTAACAGGGGGCCGGTCCGCCGCCGAATATGTAGGCAATCAGATAGACGCAATCGCTGATGTTGGTTTTGAAGTCGCAATTGGCATCACCAGCCTGCCAGGGCAGGGGTGACGGTCCGCCGGCGAAGATGAACTGGATCATGAAGACGACATCCGAGATGTCGACGACGAAGCTGCTGTTGGCGTCGCCCTTGATCCAGGTGCGCACGATGATCGGAAAGCAGACCGGCGGATTCTCGAAACTCCCGGGTTCACAGCCGGGGCAGTCGTAGAAGGAGGGCGGGAATCCGCCGCTACCAGCGTCAAAGGTCCAGGTCCCGGCAGGCGGGATGAAGACGTTGTCGACGCAGAATTCGCCGCCGGGTGTCAAGCCAGAGGCATCGAGTTTCATTGAGACGATACAGGTCGAAGTCGCGTGTGCCGAAAACCGCGTACTCGGACTGATCGATATGCCACCCATGTGAAACATGCCGGGCAACAGGTCACTGCGAAAAGCCCAGCCTCCCAGGTCCCAGGATCCGACGGAGGCGCCTTCTTCGATCTTGAAGTAAGGCGGTTGCGACGACGGAAACTGACCATAGGGTGTCACCCAGTCGATCGAGCCGCTCGTTGCAGTTATCGCAAATCCGAGCGACATAGCGACAAGCGGTTGGTCGTTTTCGATCCAAATCTCAAAAGTGTTCATCGCGTCGGCATAGACGACGTCGTCGGGGTAGTTGATGTGGATCTTGACGTCGTTGGCAGCGTGAATCTGAGGAGCCGGAATCAAAGAGAGCAGGGCTGCAAGCGCGATAAAGTACGCACTAAGAAGCTTCATACTAGTCTTCCTTTCGAATCTGAAGGCTTCGCCAAATACTCATTTCATTAACATCATCTTGCGTGTCACTGTCGAGGAGCCGGCAGTCAAGCGATAGAGATAAACGCCGCTCGGAAAATCGCGGGCATCCCATTCAACGCTGAGATCACCGCTGCCGCGACCGCCAAAGGATTTGACCTGTTGCCCGGCGACATTGACGATCTGCAGTTGCCAGTCGGTGAGCGTCGGTAGTTGGAAGCTGATTCGCGTCGTGGGGTTGAATGGATTCGGGAAGTTCTGGTCGAGAACCAGTTCTCCCGGCAACGCAGTGCGCGTCAAGTTGGCTGTCATTGTCTGCCCCGACGCGGTGACAAGTCGGATGTCGAGCAATTCGATGTTGTCGCCAATATCCGAGAGGGTGGACTTGCCGGCCGGGATGAGCGAGGCTTCGTCCGTCGACTGTGCCAACCAGAGAACGCGTTGAGAGCCGTCGGCAACGCGGCCGGTTTGCATCGGCAGCAGCGTGTGGTTTGTCGGCGTCGACTGGAGAGTACCCCCAAACGTTGCGTAGACCGCAGCAAGCGGTTCGGGAGAATCGAGGAGCAATTGCCCGTTTTCTATCGAAACTTGCGCCACCGGCGGCAGCCCCTGCTCCGGCGGAATCGAGAGGGTGTCATTCACGAAGATGCGAACAAATGATACCAAGTCAGCCACTTCAAGTGTGACGCCATTGTCGTTGATATCGGAGGCGCAGATTTGCGCTGCGCGTCGTCCGGGATCGGGGTCGAGCGCGGCCAAACCGTACAAGAAGTAATCGACAAAAATCTCGGCATCGCCGATTTCGTAGGCAATCCCGTTGAGATTGAGATCGCCGCGTTTGCAGATCGGGTCGAGACATTGCAGTTCGATGCCGCCGTTCCAGTAGTAGACGAAGTCAACGGTTGGGCGTGACGGCACGGTATCGCAATCGCCGCAGTCGCCGCCGAAACGCAGGGGGGCTGAGCAGTCGGTGTCGGTTAGTTCGAAGTTGGGGTCGGAATAGGGATCAGTGTTTCCGGCATCGAAGACACGACAGGCGCCAAATTGGTAGTTCTGATATTGTTCGGGCAAAGTATTGTCGCCGCAGGCTTGCCAGGCGAAGCGGATCGGTGAGAATTCGCATTCGCGTTCGTAATCGTGGGTTAGGTAAAAGGACATGGTTGCCAGGGTGTCGCCACTGAAGAAATTGTAGCAGTAAGGCATCGGGTCGCCATTGTTGAGATCGGCAACGGCGCGGAGGCGCACCAAGCCGAGACGACAGAGCCCGTCGTAGATGCCGGGATCGATGGGATTATAGGTGAAGTACTCCCAATTGCAGATGTCGGGGCGGAAGAAGCTGCCGGGAGTAGCGCCGACCAGATTAAGGATGCAGGCTTCATAGGAAATCAGGAAGTCGAAGCCAGCGACACCTTCGCTGCCGCCTTCGGCGGTGATCGGAACGACTGCAGTGCGCCCAAAGAGCGTGGTGTGCAGCTTGCCGATGCGGAAAAGAAAGGGCCAGGAATTCAGCACCTCTGCCGGAAACATACAGGTATCGGCGGCGCCGCAGTTGTCGGAGACAATGACGCGGAAGTTGAAGAGCTGGCCGCCGTCGGCGCCGGTGAAGGTTACAGACAGGAGGCCGTTATTATCGATCGTGATGCCGTTGACCGGCTGCTGGCCGAGGGCTGTGACCGACCAGGTGAGCTCCTCGCAACCCGGCGCTGGAGTCGCCGTCAACTGCAGGTGGATGTCATCGCAGAGGTAGCCTTTGATCATCCAGGGGCAGTTGGTGATGACGGGCGCGGCGGCTGACGAACTGATCGAAAGCAAGACAAGACATAGCGCCGCCAGCAACACTCTTACGCACGGATTCGTCGATCGGTATCTCATGGCTTCCCTCCGATGGCTAACTGAAGGCGAGTTACTTCAACAGCACCATCTTGCGGGTGGCGGAAAAACCACCGGCGGAAAGCCGGTAGAAGTAGACACCCGAAGGATGCGGACCGGCGCGCCAGACGACGTTAATGGTGCCGACGCCGCGGCCGTTGAAGTGGCTTACAAGTTGTCCAGTTACGTTAAATATATCGAGATTCCAGTATTCCACAAGGGGCAATTCGAAGCGGATGATGGTGAGCGGATTGAAAGGATTCGGATAGTTTTGATGCAGTTGGAAGCCGGTGGGCAAGATTTCCGCATCGAGGTGGACGTTCATCAGGTTGCCGTGGTAGTCGGAGACCTCGGCAGAGATGAGCTCGAGGCCGGAGACGCTGAGAATAGAATTTCGGCCCGGAGGAATGGAAGCAAACCAGTTATCGAGACCGGCTTGCAGGAGAACGGTTACTGTGTCACTATTCTCCCACTCCGCCGGACTCAGTTCGGTGAAGTTTGATAGATTGTATTCGTCTTCCCTCGCAAACTTCAGCAACAACCCACCGACGGAGTCGGGGGAGTCGAGCCAGAGTTCGCCGCCCACCTGCTGCAGATAGGCGGTCGCCGTTAATGGCCTGAGCTTTGGCCATGGCAGGGCATCGCCAACGATTACGCGCCACAGGTAGTCCAGGTCGGCGATAGTCGCTTTGAGGCCATCGCGGTTGACGTCCGCTTGGTCGAATTGCGCGGCGCGAATCTCGGGATTGTGATCGAAGATGGAGGGACCGTACAGAAGATAACTGCCGAGCACATAGGCATCCAAAAGCTCGAAGGCGATGCCGTTGAGGTTGACATCGCCGATTTCATTGAAAAACCAGCTAGCTTCAACAATGTAGCCATTGACGAAATCTATGAACCGTTCGCGCGCGCTCTCTCCGGGCTGATCGCAATCGGAACAAGCGCCGCCATAGCTAAGTGAATCGCTGCAATTGAGATCGGTGATTTCGTAGCTGTTGTCGTAGACGGGATCGTCATTCGCAAAGTCGAAAACCCGGTTCGAGTAGTAGACAGTATTTGCTGATGCACCGATGAAGGTGTTGTCATCGCAGGTCCGCCAGGCGAAGCGAATGGGAATCAGTTGGAGTTCGTAGTTTAGATCGCGGGTGAACTGGAATTTCAAGCGTGCCAACTCTGACCCGGCGCGAATCGTCGCGCAAGCTCCGGCGCCGGCAGAGGCGATCAGGCGCACGCGGCCGGGAGAAATTTCGGCGCCTGAATCACTTTTGCGTTCATACGAGGCAGTGAAATAATCCCAATCACAGCCGTCGGGACCGAGGTCGGCGCCGAGGTCGGCATCCACGATTGTCAGGGCTCGATAGTCAAAGTCCAGAAGGAGGTTGAAACCGCTGATGGGCGCCGTGCCGCGCTCGAGAGTAATCGGGATATCGCAATAGTCGCCGCGATCGCCCACATACCGATGACCGATCTTGACCAAGAACGGAACGCGCTCAAGGACGGCGACGAAGGTCGTGCAGGTTGCCGAACCGCCGCAAGGGTCAGTGACAGTGGTCGCAAATGACCATGTCGAGGCGGCCTCGGAGCTATCGGGCTGCCATTTGAGGACTCCGGTGGAGCTGATGGTGGGTGCGTTGACCGGGTGTTCCAAGGGCGCGACCGACCAGAGCGCGGGATCGCAAGGGTCGGGGTCAATCGAATTGAAATCCCACTCGAACCTGGAGTTAAAGCCGATCGCGAAGGTGTCGGCAGAAGAGTTAGTGATGCGGGGAGCACTGTTCACCCAGCGAAGAGAAAACGAGTAGGAGGTGCTCGCACCACAGGCGTTGGTAGCGGTAACGAGAACTTCGGATTGCCCGCATGCGGTCAAAGGCGTGATCTTGATATCGCCGGTTACGGGGTTGATATTCCCGATATTGCTGGTGAAGGTTATCGGATCGGCGGGCGCAGTGTTGCCGCCCTCGGTGGCACGGAATCTGAAGAGAAAGGCGATACAGTGACTTCTTACGACCAAGGAATCGGGCACGGCGGTAAGTACCGGCGGCAGGCAATCGGCTGACGCTACGCCTGCAATGGCAATGAGAAACGCGACACTGAAAAGGAGCGGGGTTCTCGGTAACCGCCTTGAACGGCCCGATGGGGATGAGAAACGGCGCATAGTAAGCCCCGGAGGTTAGTTGCTCGCCTTCAATATAACGGGACTATCAAATCCCGCAAGAGGCTAAATCGATATTTTAGACGACGTTACCAATTCAGCGGAAAATTCACTGCGAACAATCGGGCAGGCGTGGACCCCTCGCAGGATATTAGTTGAGCCATCGTCGGCCGCTGACTGCGATTCAATCCGGCAGCCCGAGATGTATGGTCGCTTCACTTCAGCAGCAGCATCTTGCGCGTGTCGGCGAAGGCTCCGCTGGTAGCGCGGTAGAAATAGACGCCGCTCGGCATAGAGCGGGCATCCCATTCGACGACGACTTCACCGATTCCGCGTCCGGAAAACTCTCTCACCAATTGCCCAGCGACGTTGATGATATCGAGCTGCCAGTCGGACTGCACCGGCAGGAAGAGCGAGATCCTGGTCGTCGGGTTGAAGGGATTCGGGACGTTCTGGGCGAGACGGAACTCCGTCGGCAAAGTTGATTTCTCGACGCGCGCGTTAAGCAAATTGCCATCGTAATCGGCGATTTGGACGTCGACCAATTCTGCGGCACCAGTGATGCTGAAGACGGAGTTGGCTCCGGCAGGCAGCCGGTTGGTCAAATCGTCAAGACCGGAGTAAACGAGCACCTTAAGCAGGCCGTCGCTTTCGGAAGTCGCGAGTTCCATCGAACCGGAGTGGTTGATGCTGTGACTTCCCTGCGTCTTGAAGGTGACATAGATCGCGCCGATTTCGACTGATGAATTTGTCGAAAGTGTGCCGTCGAAAGTGACCGTCGCGGTGTTGGCGAAAGGCGCAAGTTTCGGGAACGGCAAGGCGTCGCCGACGATGATGCGCATCAGGTAGACGAGGTCGCCGACGGTGAGCGTGTGGCCATCGGCGTTGACGTCGGAAGCGGCGATTTGCGCCTGACGGAATTGCGGATTGGATTCGAGCGCGCTCAGACCGTAGAGGAAGTAGTTAGTAAATAGCACAGCGTCAGCGATTTCATTGGGCACACCGTTGAGATTGAGATCGCCGCGGGCATCGATAGAGTCGGCGCAAACGATGTCGATTCCGCCGTTCCAGAAATAGATGTAGCGGATTGGTTCGTACTTCTGGCTGACATCGCAGTCGGCGCAGGCGCCCCCGTAAGCGATGGCGAAGTAGCAGCTCATATCGGTGATTTCATAATTTGGGTCGATGAGCGGATTGGTATTCTCGAAATCAAAGACCTTCGAAGAAATCCAGAGCGTATCGCCGCCGACATTGGAAATGCCGTTGTCGCCGCAGTCGATCCAGGCGAAGCGGATCGGGATATACTGGCATTCGAAGGTGCGGTCGTCGGTGACGAAGAATTTCAGACTGACTAACTCGCCGCCGTCGGGGACGCCAAAGCAGTCGGGGTGGTTAGCGCCGTTGTTGGCATCCGCTAAGGCGATCACGCGGAGCATGCCGGAGGGACAGGGGCCGCCGCAGTTGCCGAAGGGGCCGTAGCGATAGGTGAAGTATTCCCAACCGCAGCCGGCGGGGCCGGCAGCTGCACCGAGCGAGGCGCTCTGGAAACTCAGGGCCGAGGCATCGTAGGCGACGAGGAAATCGAAGCCGCCGATCTGGTCGGAGCCGGATTCCTTGGTGATCGAAACATATTCGTAGCCACCCTGAAGGGTGTTGTGAGTTTTCTCTATGCGAATCACAAAGGGCGTGATCGGTATATTCTCGATGGCGAACTGGCAGCTATCGGCGCCGCCGCAATCGTTGGTAGCAATGACGGTAAAATTCTTGAACGTCGCGCTTTCGGTGATGTCAAACAGGAAGCTGAAATTGCCGTTTGCGTCAATCGTCGGCGGGTTGACCACCGGATTATTGGCAATCACCGACCAGGACAAGTTGCCGGGCTCAGGGTTGGTCGCGTTAAAGTCAAAAGTCACCGGAGAGCCAATCGTGCCCTTGGTCGGAACACCCGCGCAGTTTGTGATCAGCGGCGGGTTGCAGGGCGGGCGCTGAACGAGATCAAAGCAGACGGCAGGGGCGTCGGGGACGAGCTGGGAAGTATTGGGCTGGCCTTGGAAGGTAGGGACGACATCCGGAAACTGGCCCGGTCCTGCCCGATAAACCATCACCCAATTGCCGGCAGGAGGAAAGAAGATATTGTCGACGCAAAAACCAGACAGTGTTTCGGGGAGCCCGGCCGGAATACGGATCTTCATGGTGAAGCACAGAGTCGAAACTGGGTGCGCAGCCAATCCTGTCGCAGTATCGGGAACGGACGTTACACCGCCGAAGAGGATGCTATCGGACAGTGATAGAAGGTTTGCCAAGAGTCCTGAGCCACTCCCGAAGCTCCCGATACTGTTGCCATGCTCCATGATATATTGATTTAGTGGGGGAACGGGGCGAGTGCCATAAGGACTAACCAGTTCAAATCCGCCAACGGAATTGGTGAACTCGAGTCCCAGCGACATCGAATGAATGATCTCGGAGTTCTCGATGTAGATTTCGAGGATATTGTCTTCGCCGATATAGACGACATCGGAGCCGCCGTTGAAGTGGACGGAAACGTCGAAGGCGCCGTAAGAGATTGCCGACGTGACGAGCACGAGCAGGGCCGCGAGGATACTGTTGGCTCTCATGGTTTTGTTCCTTGCGAGATTGTGATCGAAGCGCGGGCGGGGCCAGCTCGATTCCGCCACCGCGCTTTGAAGTAGATCAAGCATTAGAAGATAGCCATCAGGATCAAGGATGTCAACGGCGTATTTGCGGTCAGAGCCGGGACGAGCTTCGGGACGTATCCAGACAAAATCGCCCCGCTCTGATCATGAGCGGGGCGAACGAAGTAACGACAGCAGCCAAGCAGAACTATTTCAGCAGCAACATCTTGCGGGTGGCCGATTCCGACCCGGCGGTGGCGCGATAGAAATAAACGCCGCTGGGCATGGAGCGGGCGTCCCAGTCGACACTTACGAGGCCAACACCGCGTCCCGTGAACTCGCTCACAGTTTGCCCGGCCACATTGATGATCTCGAGCCGCCAGTCGGAATGGACGGGAAGATTGAGAGTGATCCGCGTGGAGGGGTTGAACGGATTCGGGACGTTTTGCGAGAGCTGGAATTCGCTGGGCAAAGTCGCGTGCCGGAGACTCACGCTCAGGAGATTACCCTGAGCGTCAGAGGCCTGGACAGTGCTAAGCTGGGCAGCGCCGGTCACCGTGGAAAGCGTATGGGTGCCAGACTCGAGGTATCCTCCCGGATTCTCGATTCCCGGGTAGACGAGCACGCGCAAGACGCCGTCCGCTTGATAGCTTTCCACCGGCATCAAATCTGAGGCGACGACGGTGCAGTTCCCCGTTGTTTTGAATTCAGCGAAAACCGCGCCGAGCTGCGCTGCGGAACTGCTCGTGAAAGCGCCGTCGAACCTAATGTCGGTCGAGCCGGCGAAGGGTGCGAGCTTCGGCAGCGGTAAGGCATCGCCGACCACTACCCGCAGCAGGTAAACCAAGTCGCCGACGGTAAGCGGAATGCCGTCCTTGTTGACGTCGGACGCGGCAATCTGCGCCTCGCGCGGGCCCGGCAAGATGCTGAGCGCCGGGTAACCGTACAGGAAGAAGTTGGTATAAGTGACGGCGTCAGCGATTTCATAGGCGATGCCGTTGAGATTGAGATCGCCACGGGCATCGATGGAATCGGCGCAGACTATATCGATACCGCCGTTCCAGAAATAGATCTGGCGGAGCGGTTCGTACTTGAGCGAGGTATCGCATTCAGCACAGGCGCCGCCGTAGTGCGGCGAGGAACCGCAGTCGACGCCGGTGATTTCGAAGTCGGGGTGGATGGTCGGATCGGAATTTTCGAATTCGAAGACTTTGTCGGAAATGTACAAGGTGTCGCCGGTGACGGAGGAGATGCTGTTGTCGCCGCAGTCGATCCAGACGAAACGAATGGGGAGATACTGGCATTCGAAGTTGCGGTCGTCGGTGACAAGGAATTTGAGTTTTGCGAGTTCGCCGCCGTTGGGGATATCGAAACAGCCGGGATGATTTGCACCATTGATGACATCGGCGAGCGCGACGATGCGAATCAGGCCGGAGGGACATGGTCCGCCGCAGTTGCCCTCGGCGCCGTGGCGGTAAGTGAAATACTCCCAGCCGCAGCCGGCGGCATCGATGGCGGAGCCGATTTCGGCACTGATGAAGGCCAGGCCCGTGGGGTCATAGGCCAGGAGAAAATCAAAGCCGCCGAACTCGTAGTCGCCGAAGAATTCCTGGATCGAAACTTCCTCGAAGTGCCCTTGCAGGGAGTTGTGAGTCTTCTCAATGCGAATAATGGTTTGTGCAACTTCCCCACCCGGATGATGAAAGTGGTAGAGGATTTCGTCGTCGGTGAGGGCACGGTCGTAAATGCGGAGTTCGTCGATGGTGCCTTCGAGCTTGTACGGTAAGTTACTGAAGCCGCCGAAGTGCATCGTGTTACCGAAATCGGACAGCACACCGGGGCGAGTGGCGGCGGCGACGATGATGCCATTGACGTAGAGTTTCTGGGTCGTGCCGTCCCAGGTGCCGACGACATGATACCAATAGCCGGGAGTCCAGATGGCGTTCTTGCGAATCTGCGACCAGCCGCCATTGATGCCGAGGTCGAAGAGGAAGTCGCCGGTGTTATTGGGATGCATGGTGCGCTCGTTGCCCTGCACGCCGAGATGGAACTGGTACGGCGCGGGCAAATCGTGCGCAATGCCACCGCGATCGAAGATCGGGTCGTTGCCGGTGCCGAGGAAGGAGATTGATTTGTACCAAGCCTCGAGCGTGATGCCGGTGGTCGGCGCGAGATTGTTGGGAATGCTGAGATCGACCTCGCCGGTGCCGTCAAGGAATACCGCACCGCCCACGATGCCGGGGACGCGCGTAGCGTTGACGAGAGTCCCGTGATTAGCGTTGCCTGTCTGGTCATAAACGGTCAAGCCGGAAGATTCATCGAAGCTCCAATGACCGATCAGGCCGGGTTGCGCTGAGAGGCTGAGACAAAAGCCGAAAAGGCAGGCTGCGGCGGCAAGGAAACGTAGCGACATTTTAACCCTCCCGGGTTAAGAGGACGAATGTGCGAAGTGCGATTGGCAGGGACACGAATGCCCCGGATATCTTGAGTTACGCCAAAAATATACATAGATGTCGAGGTTAATGTCAAGTGCTAATTGTGTTTGGGCGAGTCGGAACTCAAGCAGGGGTGCCAGGATTCGAACCTGGGTATGGCAGATCCAAAATCTGCTGACTTAACCGCTTGTCTACACCCCTGTCGAAACAACCCGCGGCGGGGGGCAGCGGGAAGCGTTGCGGATTATACAAAGACGGCGGCCAAGAGTCAAACACTCTTGCCGCCGTCTTTGGTTGATGCCGGCGTTAGTTACTGGAAGCGGCCGCCGAGCCGGCTGCAGCCAATTCGCGCTCGTAAGCGGCCAAAACGCGGTCCTCGATAAAACGGCGCGCATCATTGTTGACGGGATGCGCGATGTCCTGGTGGGTGCCGTCGGGGCGTTTGCGCGACGGCATGCTGACGAAGTACCCGGTCTTCCCGTTGATGATTTTCAAGCCACGGATGACGAACTGGTTGTCAAACGTGATGTTGACAAACGCTTTAAGTTTGTCCTCGTTCTTCAGAGTCACGCGGATGTCGGTGATCTCCATACTACCTCCCAAGTGGCGAGTCCGCCGGCTGTCTCTACTCTCGAGTCAATCTCACAGGCAAGAGACCGTAAACCTGCCAGCCGTAGCGGCTGGTAATGGCTGCTGTCAATTCCGGGTCAGGCGCCTGATCGAAAAGAGCGAAAATAGCCGACCCGCTGCCGGATAAGGCTGCATGTTGGGCGCCCGCCCTCTGCAAGGTCTTGAGGCACGATTCGAGTTCGGGGTGCTGTGGAAACACCACGTGCTCAAAGTCATTGCCAACCCGGTTTAGCGTTCGGAAAAGATCTGCGCCTGAGGCTGCGAGATTAATATCCGACTTTGTAGAGAATCTTGTCAAGTAGAATCTTAACTTAGCATAGGCATCAACGGTCGATATTGCAAAGTTTGGCACGACCAGCACGACAAAGTAATCCACGGGCAGTTCAAAATCGGAGATTTGTTCGCCCCGCCCCCGCATGATGGCGGAGCCGCTGGAGAAGAAAAACGGGACATCCGAGCCGAGGCGGGCGCCGAATTTGGCGAGTTCAGCGTTCGGAATTCCGAGTTTCAGGAGGCGATTGAGTCCCTTGAGGGCAGCAGCGGCATCAGAGCTACCGCCGCCGAGACCGGCGCCGACGGGGATACGTTTGGTGAGCCGAACGCAGACTCCCGACGATAACTGGGCCTCGGATCGAAGCAAGTCCCAGGCGCGCCAGATAAGATTTGAGGAGTCGGGTGGAGCGAGAGATGAGTCGGAAATCAGAGAGAAACCATCCGAAGTGAGTTCGAAATCCAGGGTGTCAAAGAGGCTGACGGCCTGGACAAGTGAATGAAGTTCGTGGTAGCCGTCGGGGCGCTTGCCGAGGATTTGCAGGAAGAGGTTGATTTTGGCGGGCGCCTGAAGGGTGAGAGAACCCGGGGCGCTCAATTGGAAAATCCTTGAATGAACCAGGCGAGGAAGACGTTGATTTCGACGATATCTTCGTCTACTCCTTCTTGGTTGCGATAGTCGTTGAAGTGGGAGAAACGCAGGTCGAGGCGGCCCTCGATGAGCCGGCGGTCAAACATCAGCAAACCGAGTCGCACCGACGGTGATTTTTCGACGACGCCGGTGGGAAACTTGTCTTCAAAGGGCACACCCGATTTCACATGCTGTTCGATCCGACCTTCGCCTTTGCGGGTGAAACGAAACTCGAGTTCGGCATCATAGGTGCGGCTGATGTGATAGCGCAGGAGCGCGAGGATGCGGTCCTGATCGTTGCCATCGAAGTAGCCGATCGGTTTGCCGTAGAAGAGGTAGAGATTCTGCGGTTGGTTTTGGCCGTAGACAGTGGTGTTGACACGAGAGTAGCTTAGCTTCGTAAACAGCCGTTGCAAGCCAAAGGGTTCGAGAGCATCGATACCGAGTTTGTAGCCGACTTGGTGCGGCTCGGATTCGAGGTCGATTTGGAAATCGTCGATCATCAACTCGCCGAAGATGCGCGAGCGCTGCGGCCAATAGAGGCTGAAGTCGGCGCCGAAGAAGACGTTGTCATCGGAGCCGCGATTCCACTGTTCCCAATAGTAAGGCACAAAGGGATTGAGGTAACGCCAGTCGACGGGTCGATTGTGGCCGCCGTAGAGGACGAGTTCGGAGAGGCCGATTTCGAAGAGGCCTTTTTTGCGAAAACTGAGCCGATGCGCCGAGATGTAGCGCACCAGGGTTGAGTCATTGTGAACGACATCGTCGAGTCGCGTAATGAAATAGTCAAAGCGAAGGGCCGGGTGTTCGTAGCCGAGCCAGATGCGATCGAGCGGCGGCGCGTTGTCGGAAAGCAAAAGCGCGTCGTGCTGCTCAGGCCCCCAGATCATCAAGGAGCGACCGATGGAGGCAAAGATTCCACGGGGGAAGTAGTAATAAAGCGCGGCCTGATCGACCCAGCCGGTGATTTTTTCATCCCACTTGCGGCCATTCCATTGCGAGTAGAGGTCGCCGTGGTTTTCGAGACGCATGCGGAAGTGAATCTGCGTGGTACTCAAAGGCTGAAGCCATGCCTCCGTTTTCAGACCGATACGATGAACGGGCATGGTGTCGGAGGCGGCGATTTCTTCGGCATAGGGGACGAAGCGGAGGCCGAAATTGAGTTCTCGATTTCCGGTCTGTTTGAGGAGTCCGAGTCGATTCAGGGGCAAGTGCTCGACGCGGGCGTAGGCGTAGATTCGCTCGTAAAGCAGGGTGCTGATCGGATGTGGATTGAAGTTCTGAGCCTCGTTCGCAATCCACGGGCGAAATTCGGGAGCGAGATTGGGGCGCGTGTTGGCGAACAATCGAAGTTGGGGGTTAAGAAGCAGCCCTTCCTCCCAGTAGCGCTCGAGGCTGCGGTCAGTTGCCTCAATGAAATCAAAGTCGAACTGGCGGAAGGAGATCGAGGTCGCCTTCGCCGCAGATGAGCCGAAAAAGACAAGTGCAAGCAAAAACCAAGTTCGCAGCCGCATGACGGCAATAACCGCAGCCGGGCAAGTCAAGTCAATTCAAAACACTTTGGCCGCAATTAGACGACCCCGGGGCCGGAGATCAATCTTAGACCGATTTTGTCGAACATTGCGGGGGGCGGTTTCGTATCTAATAAGCAGCCTGCCGCTGCCGGCACAACATACACTTCGGAGAAACAATGCAAACAGCCCATGGGAGAACGTCTATGCAATTACGACATTGGATAATCTCGATCTCGATTCTACTTGGATCAACAAGCCTGGACTTGCATGGCACTAAGCTGCCGGAGCGTACCGGACAGAGTCAATGGGTGGAAAACCCGGCCTTGTCGTATGAGTATGACGAAGTCTCCGGGCGTTTCCGCAGGTTGGACATTGAGAAGACAACGCCTCCGGCGAGCCAGATGATCGAAGCGGCGGGCCTGGCGAAGCTCTCTCAGCGAAACAGCAGCCGGTTGGAGGCAAGTCCGGAAGACGAGTATGATTCACTGCGACTCTGGGGGCACTGGCATGGCCGTTCGAACTACGGCGGGTCGTGGGGGTATATCGATTCGGCGAGCGGCAATGAGTATGCGCTGATTTGCTCGAGACCAGAGGGTGTTTCGATCATTGATATCAACACCTGGCCGCCGCAGGAAGTCGGATTTATGCCTTCGCTATTCCCCGGAAATGACGCCAAGGAAGTCAAAGTATACCGCCACTATGCGATTGTTGTGAAGGAGTATGAGCCGATCCAGATTTTCAACATCCAGAATGTCACCAGCCCGGTGCAGGTAGCGACGATCGTGCCGATCAATGCCGGGTCGCATAATTGCCTGGTGGATGGCGACTACTTGTATGTCGTGGGCAATCACGGGGTCGGCGGGCTGGAGATTTGGAATATCTCGAATCCGGCGAGTCCGGGCGCGCGGGTGGGCGAGTACAATCCCTATTATTATCACGACATCGTTATTCACAACGACACGCTGTTTGCAGCGGCGATTTATGGAGACGGTATCGACGTTCTGGATATTTCTAACAAGGCGAATCCGACCTTTATCACAAACTGGAACTACCCCGGGTCGGGCGCGCACAACATCGATATCAGCCCCGACGGCCGATACGCGTATGTCGGCGACGAAATCGGCAGCGGGCCATGGACGCGCGTGTTTGATATCTCAGACATCCACAACGTGCAACTGGTGGCGAATATCTTGCCTTCCACTCCGTCCATATCGCACAACAGCTACTTGCGCGACGGATTTCTCTATATAGCGCACTACACTTCGGGGCTGAGAATCTGGAACGTAAACGACATTTTCGCGTTGCATGAAGCGGCGCGCTATGACACCTATGCGGGGACCGGCATGATCTACGCCGGCGCGTGGAATGTGTATCCGTTCTTTCCGTCAGGAAAGATCATCGTCTCGGACATGCAGACCGGGCTGTACGTCTTCCAGTGGGAGAATTTTGTCTGCCCGGACGGGGTGGACAGCGACGGCGACGGGCTGGGGAATTTCTGCGACAACTGCCCGGGGGTGGTCAATCTCGATCAATTTGACGAGAACGGCGACGGTGTCGGCGACGCCTGCGACGGGCAATTGCATATCCAGAGTTATGAGCCGGACGACGGGTTTCTTGGCGTTCCCTATTTTTACCAGTTTACGGCGATCGGCGGGACGGCGCCGTACGATTGGACGTTTCTTGGCGGCGACGTTCCCTTCGGCTGCGTGTTCAATAATGGTGTGGGAACGGTAACCGGGACGCCGACGTTCAATGCGACTTACTATTTCACCGTGACGGTCGAGGATGCATCGGTACCGGCAAAGCGGGATACACTGGGCGTGAATGTGACGATCAGCACCTTCGAGCCGCCATATCTCTGCGGTGATGCCGACGGATCCGATGTCGTTACGATTTCCGATGCCGTACATGTGATTCAGTACATCTTCGGGGGCGGAGCGGCGCCGAACCCGCTTGAGAGCGGCGACGTTGACTGCAACGGGCTGGTAACGATTTCCGATGCTGTGTACTTAATCGGATACATTTTCAGCGGCGGACCGGCGCCCTGCGCATCCTGTCCGTAGTCCCTGGAGTCAAGCAAATGAAATGGGCCGGAATCAGGCGATTCCGGCCCATAAGTGCTTGGGGTCGAAAGGTCCGCTGAACTTACTTAGCGCTTTTTGGAGCCGCCTTTGAGACGGGCGAGCGTTTCGCTCTTGAGCTTGGTGCGGAATTCCTGTTGCAGCTTATTCCAGAACGGGAACATGCTGCAATGGTCGGCCTGATCGCAATCGCAGCCACGATCGCCACGGACGCAGAGATTCAATCCAAGCGGTCCATCCATCGCCTCGATGACATCGAGAACGCTGACCTGGGTCGGTGTCTTAGCCAATTGATACCCGCCGTGGACACCCTGGTAGGACTTGAGAATCTGCGCGCGGGTCAGTTCCTTGAGGATCTTGGCCAGGAAGTCGCGCGGGATCCGCTCGGTTTCGGCGATAACATTGATGGAATTGCGTTTTTCGTTGGGTTGGCGCGCAATGTGAAGAACGGCCCGCAGCGCGTAATCAGCTTTGCGTGAAATCTTCATTGGTTGTGTTACTCCTCCTGGCGTCTACTCGCAGCTTTTCATTCCGGTCTTTGAGGCAAAGCCCGGACAGGTTCGCGATTTATTCTTGACCGAATAGTCAACTTAACCATTAGCGGTCTATATTTACTCATACATACGAGAAGAAATGCAAGTTTGGCACAAAAGTAAATGGATTTTTTAGTAAATTTATCGAGTTTTGAGAAATTTTTGGAGCGACCGGTTGCGGAACCGGCCGGTGTACAAGAAATGATGATCATCTTGTGGATCGTGATTACCCTGATAATCGCCGTGAGCGCGCGCGGTGAAGACTTAACGACCCTGTATCCGGAACCGCTGGGTTACCGGCGAGTTGCTGTTGAGGCCGGATCGTTTGCGGAGTACGTTCGCCACCTTGCGGTATTACCCGATACCGCTTCAGTACGATACTACGACGGACGGCAAGTGCAGCAATGGCCGGGGAGCCCTCGAGTAATCGACATGCCGTTTCTATTCAGGACCGATGTCGAACAATGCGCCGACATGGCGCTGCGACTGGTTAGTGAATACTTCTGGGAAACGGGCAAGGCGGACTCGCTGGCGTTTCGGCTGCAAAACGGCCAGGAGATCTCTTGGCGCGAGTGGAGCGTGGGGCGACGATTACGTTATGACGCGGAGAGTGACCGGCATGTGGTGAGCCAGGATGCGGCGGATTCGTCGCGGACGGCTTTTGAGGAATTCTTATATTACCTGTTCCATTGGACAGGCAGCGTCGCCCTGAAGCGCGATTTACGGCGAATCGCAGCGAGCGAACTGCAGCCGGGCGACTTGATTGTGCAAAATACAAGCGGGGCGATGGGGCATGTGTCAGTAATCCTCGATGCGGCAGTCAACGACGACGGCGAGAGGCTGTACTTGATCGCAAACGGGTGGACACCCGCCCAGAGTATGTTCATCAGGCAGCCGCAAGCGGGGGAAGGAAGCGACGGCTGGTTTACACTGGCGGGTTACGAACGGCATCTGCAGGGCTACCGATTCGGGCCGTTTGAACTGCGCCGCTTCTGAAGAGGCAATAAGAGGGACGAGAGAAGATGAAGAGCTATCGCAAGGAAATCTGGTTTGAGACGTCGACACGCCGGCAGTTGTTGAACATCACACCGCAGATCGAGACATGTTTGCAGGAGAGCGGGGTTAGCGAGGGGATCTGCCTGGTCAATGCGATGCATATCACCGCCAGTGTCTTTATTAACGACGACGAGTCGGGATTGCATCAGGATTTTGAGGTTTGGCTCGAGAAACTGGCGCCGGAAAAGCCCCATTCGCAATACCGGCACAACGGGTACGAAGACAATGCCGATGCGCACCTCAAGCGCACGATCATGGGGCGCGAGGTGGTGGTCGCGATCAGCGACGGCAAGCTCGATTTTGGCCCTTGGGAGCAGATTTTCTACGGTGAGTTTGACGGCAAGCGCCGCAAGCGGGTGCTGGTGAAGATCATCGGCGAGTAAGTCGATCCCAGGATATCCGCAGCGGCTCAGCTTCTTGCAGTCTGAGCGGCCGACGCCAGCGGCGTTTGCAGCTTCTTTTTCAACAGCAACAACGGTTTGAAATCGGGGTCGGCATTCTTCCAGACCTCGGCGGCGCGTTCACGATAAGCTTGAGCTGAGGCGCGGTCGTTGGCGGCTTCGTAGATGTCGCCCAGCTTCACAAGCGTCCGGGCGTTGTTCGGATTGATCGAGAGGTTCTTCTGCAATTCGGAGATGGCCAGATCGATGTCGCCTTTGCGGAGCAGAATATCGCCGTAATACCAGCGATAACCCATTTTCTCATCCGGTGTCGGCGCGAGAGCGACGATTTCGGAGAAGAGGCGCGCAGCTTCGTCGAGGTTGCCGGCCAAGTCGGCTTCGGAAGCCAGCATAAACCGCTCAGAGATTTTCCAATTGTTGGCCTCAGCCAAAGCAGGCTGCTCTTTGAACTTCTCTTCGACATACTTGCGCGACTCGCTCCAGATGTAACGCAACGAGTCGAGATTGCGCTGGCGATAGTAAATGACGCCGAGCGTGAAAGCGGCATCGCCGGTCATTTCCGATTTTTCGGCCAAGGCCTTGTCAACCGCCGCGGCAATCAGGTTCTTGGCCGAGTCGAGTTCCTCGCGCTGAATGAGCCGGGATGCGTAGTTGATGGCGTACTGCAGGCGCTTGGCGTCATTGGGGGCCTGACCGTTGAGAATATCGAAGCAATAGTCGGTCTGGCGATTTTGGCCAAGGGCCTGGTAGGCCTGGGACATGTGCAAAACGGTGAAATCGAGGTCGGGGTTGATATTGAAGGCCTGGCGAAACTCGTTGATGGCCTCTTCATAGCGCCCGAGCGCATAGAGGATTTCCCCGCGCGAATCGTGGGGATTTGCCTGGTCGCGGCTGAGTTCAATGTACTTGTCGAGCATCGCCAAGGCGTCGTCGTAACGGCCGAGGTAGTAGTTCAGGTAGCCGAGCATATTGTAAGCCGGCGCATGATCGGGAAACTTCTTGATAATTCCCTGAAAGAGCTCGAGCGAACGCTCGAAATTGTTGTTTCCCCATTCGATGTAGGCCACCGCATTCATGGCATCGAGGTCGTTGGGATATTGGCGGAACATCTCCTCCGCCAACTGCTGCGCCTTCTCGCGATCGCCGTCCCACTGGCACTTGTACCCATCGAGAAGAAGTTGCTCGCGTGGAGAGAGCTTGTCGCGGTACTTCAGCGCAAGCGCGCGCCGTTCCTGGCCCTTCTTGACAAAGCCAAGCCCATAATAAACATCAGCCAGTCTCGCCTGTGCGACGGCAAACTCGCTATCGAGCGCCACGGCGCGCTCAAACTCGACCATTGCCTGACGCAGGTAAAGCTGCTCTTGCCATTTGACTCCGGCTTGATAATGCTCGTAGGCCTCAGAGGAACTTGTCGTGACATTGCGGTCGGTTTTGAACGCGACATAGACGGCCAGCACGAGAAACAAAAGAAAGACTATGAGAGAAACTTTGCGAAGCATCGATGCAAAACCTTTCCGGCGTCATGGCGGGTCAGAAGCGACCCACGCTTGCCTGCCGTCCTGCAAATATACGGATGACATTAGGCGATGTTCACTGTTTTTGTGAAATCGCTTGCGGACGAACTCACGATGTTTAACTTGAAATCATGCACTCATATCGAGTATCGGCGGCTCTCGTAATCGCTGCAGTTTCATTTGCTTATGCGCCGGGACTGACACTCGACCAAGCGCGCCAAATAGCCCTTCGCGAAAACAACACGATTTCAGTTCTCAATAATCGGATTGAAGAAAATCGCAGAAAAGTGGCAACGGCGCAGACAGGCTATCGGCCGCAGTTTCAGCTTCTGGGATCGTACACCTATGTTTCGCGCCTGCCGCATTTGAAGATCGACTTGCCCATGGTGAGTTCGCCACCCGAAATCCAAACGGCGACGCATCACGTGACCGATGCCAAGTTGCAGGCGGGTTACCTGCTGTTTGATTTCGGCAAGAGACGAAAGTCGGTAGGGATGGCCGTGCTTGGCAAGGAGATTTCCGAGGTTTCGCTGGTGTCTGGGCAGCAGGAAGTTGCCTATCGTGTGTCGCTTGAGTACGCGAACGCAGCATTGGTCGGCGAACGGAAACGGTTGGTCGAGCGATATATCGAGATTGCGCAGCGTCATCTCGACGACACACAGACGCTGTTTGATAATGGGTTAGCATCGCAGTTTGATTTGCTCAAGAGCGAAATGCAACTCAAGGTCTATCAGGAGCAACTGGCGGCGTCAGAGGCGGAACTTCGGGCGGCGCTGTACAGCCTGCGGGAGACGATCGGCAGTGACAGTGCGATCGCGGTTGACGAGAGCCTAGCGGCGATCAGCATCGTCGCGCCGGCGGCGGGTGAAATCGATGCCGCGAAACTGGCGGAGTCGAAGCCGGAAGTCGTTGCCTTGCGGAAGCAGCAAGAGGTGTCGCAGCTGGCGATTGGATTGGAGCAATTGCGGCCGTCGGTTTCATTGATTTCATCGGCGGGTTGGAAAAATACCTACATGCCCGACCCGGACAAGCTGTTGTTCAACTACAGCGGCGGCGTGGCGATTTCGTATCCGTTCTACGACGGAGGGCGCGCTAAGTCGCGACGGGTTGAGGAAAGAGAAAAGCAGAAGACGCTGGGACTCGAGATTGAACGGATCGTCAGCCAGACGCAGACGGCAGAGCGGGTCGTGCGAGCCGAATTGGAGAAGATCGAAGCCAAGTCGCGCATTACGAGCGAAAGGCTAGCGCTGGCCAAGCGGGCGCTGGAGATTGCGCAGGTGTCTTACAACACCGGGATGATTACAAACACTGACTATCTCGATACGGAGCTTGACGTTCAGGAGATCGAGACGGAGGCTTTGGCCGACCGGCACGCGTTGTTGTTGGCCCGGCTGGAACTCAAGAGGGTACTTTCTTACTGGCCGGAGTTGAGCCAATAAGGGCAAACTCGCACTTTCCAGCTTGCGCGATTGGGCATCCAGCGACTTATTACGTATACTGCTAAAGTAAAGACAGCCGCACGATCGGCGAGTCTGTGTCTAACAGACCAACAACAACTACCAGCGATTGAGAGGTTCCGATGTACAAAGCTCTCATCTTGTTGTGTGTCCTCTTCACGGCGCTGCTCGCAGGATGCGGCAAGCAGGCGAGCGCGCCCGATTCTCAAGCGAACTATTCCCGGATTCCCGCAGAAGTATCAGACATGTTGGGGCGGTTTGCCGTCCCGGTCGGTATCGATGTTGATGATCCCGAGATGCAGGTGATCAATTCTAATGTCGAAACGCCTCCGCCCTATGACAACTACGATGTCTACGCCGTGACAATTCTCTGGGGCAGTCTGACCAATACGACTCCGTCCGGCGGCACCCCTGTGGATTGGAGCGGAATGCTGTCGGTCAACGGCGTGGTGACGATCGATGTCCTTCATACGATAAGTTTCGAGAACAATCAGGATGTACTGATTCCGACAAACAATCCCGCGGTAGCGGCCTGGACATCTCTTGCCGCTAACGACTTCGACGGGATCAATTGCCTGATCTACGTGGACAAGGACATAGTGTACATTACTGCCCCGGAACTGACGTTCGACACGGCGCCGTTTGATATCAGCTATCAGCTTGAGGAGCTTTCCGACCTGAGCGAATTCCACCTTGTCAATAATGTCCACGGATTTGCGATCAGTGCGCGCAAGATCTATTCGTCGAATTGTCCGAGTGGTTTGATTGTCGGCGAATGGGTGCGCGACGACGTTACCGGCGCGAGCGGATGGTTTGGCGGGCAGTGGTTAAATCCTGACGGCTCCGTGTTTGGGGGAGTTGCCGGGACCTTTACGACCGACAACAACGGCCTGCGGACATTCGAGGGGGTCGTGTCTGAGGGGATGTTGACGGTGGTGACCTATCGGGTATTCGGCACCTGGTATTACGACGATCCGACGATGTGTCCGCTCTGCGGCAGCGGGCATGGCTATTTCTGCGGTTTCTACACCGACCAAAATTCCAAGCTCAAGGGGCTCATCAAGGGTGAGTTCGGGTATGCGGCCGACGCTGCCAACAATCATCTGCCTCTGCATGGCAAATGGGTCGAGATGTGTGACAATGCCGCTTTCGCCAGCTTGCGCTGGATCAAGTAATCAGCCGGAGGTAAGTGCGCCGCCGGCCGCAACGAGCTTGACAGTCATTACCACGCGTGTTAAATAGACGGTTATTCGCAACACCGGGTAACCGTCTTTGACTAACCTGCCTTCAGATCGCACCGGCCAATCAGACTCCACCCAAGGAGAACGCGCGGTTCACTCTTTCAAGATCAGCAAGAAATCGGGATACTTTTTTGCGATTACCTCGGCTCTGGCATCGGCATTGGCGACCGTCGTCGGGAAGTGGAATCTTGAGTCGATCTCGCCCTTCCTGATGAACAGCCTGATCTTCAGCGTCGCCTCCGCGATCCTGATTCCGTTTGCGATCAGAGCGGGCGGTCTGCGGACGATACAGACGATCTCGAAGAACGGCTGGAAGTGGCTGTTGCTTTTTGCTTCGACCTCGATGGTCTCGGTGCTGGCGTTCTGGTCGGGGGTGCAGCGGATGGACCCGACGCTGGCGGCGTTCTTAAATCGCGCCGAAGTCCCGGTGGCGATCATCCTCGGTGTGCTGTTCCTGCGCGAGCGTTTCACGATCTGGGAAACTTTGGGCACGCTCATTTCAATTGCCGGGATTGTGGTCATGCGCATGAATTTGCGCGTCGAGTACTCAGTCGGTTTCTGGCTTGTCCTGTCGGGAGCGTTGTTGTTCGGTTTCGCCGAGTATTGTTCCAAGCGGGCGCTAGAGCACATCGAGCCGTTGTTGCTCACAACGATTCGCAACCTGATCATGTGCGCGCTTTACTGGATCGTGTTCGTCTCGGTCCAGGCAGATTTCTCCGGTTTGGATCGGGTGTGGCCCGGTGTGATCGCGTTAGGACTGCTGGGCCCGCTGCTGACCAGGCTATTGTATCTCGAGGGACTGAAACGTATGGCGCTGTCGAAAGCTGCTGTGATCAGCCAGAGCCAGCCGGTGTTTGTTCTGGTCATCGCTTTTGCCGCCTTCAGCCAGCTTCCGACGCTGCGCGAGACGACGGGCGGATTGCTGATTCTTTCGGGCTGCATTCTCATGATTGTCGCGCGACAGCGGTGGCTGATACAGGGCAGCGGCCGGCAAGCCTCTTCATGACCGCTGATTGTTTTTCCTTGCCCCGTGCCCGGAATCGAGTGTAGAATCCGTCGTGTTGATCTTGTCGCGCTACGTATTGAAGGAGCATATCGGCCCCTTCCTATTCGGATTCTTCGTAATCACCTTCGTCCTGATCATCGATTTTATCCCGCACATGTTGGAGTTGATTATCGGCAAGGACCTGTCGACCTGGACGGTCATCAAGTTTCTGGTGCTGAATTTGGCCTGGATGCTGGCGCTGGCGGTGCCGATGGCGGTGCTGGTGGCGACATTGATGGCGTTTGGGCGACTGACGGCGGACAAGGAGATTTTGGCGATCAAGTCGCTGGGAATCGACTTGATCCGGCTAATGATTCCGGTGTTTGTCGTCAGCGGCTTGATTGGCGCCGGCCTGATCTGGTTCAACAACGAGGTTCTGCCCGATGCCAATCATATGGCCTCAAATCTGCGGGGCGACATCGGGAGATTACGCCCGACGTTTCAGCTCCAGCCGGGGGTTTTTGTCGAAAACATTCCCGGCTACATCCTGCTGGTAGAGGATATCGATCACACGACTTCGCGGATCAAGGGCGCGGTAATCTATGACCGCACGAACCAGAACGTCAACCGCACGATCACCGCTGACTCCGGTATCGTTGAGTTCTCGCCGCAGGACGAAGTGATCACGTTTCACCTGATGGATGGCCAGGTTCACGAGCAGAATCGCGACAAGGTGCGGGATTACAGGATTTCGGCGTTTAAGTCGCAGACGTTCAAGGTGGGCAATCTGGAGACTCGACTTAAGGAGACCGAGCAGGACTACCGCGGCGATCGTGAAATGTCGGCGCAGCAGATGCTCGATAAGGTACATGGCTGGGAGAAGGAGATCTCCGACTATCGCGAAGCGGTGGTACTCGACTCTGATTCTTCCCTGCTGGCACTGCTGAAGCCGCCGGTGAAAGGCCCGGTCGCGCAAAATCGCGGCGAAAAAGAATGGCTGGAATACCAGTACAGCCAGGCGGCCGGGACGATTAACCAGATGACGCGGTTGTTCAAGACGCGGCGAACGCAGATTGCCAACGACGTGAAACTCATCTCAAAGTATGAAGTGGAGATTCACAAGAAGTACGCGCTGCCGGCGGCGTGTCTGGCGTTCATCTTGATCGGGGCGCCGCTTGGCGTGGTAAGTCGCGGCGGCGGAATGGCGCTATCGATCGGAATCTCGATCGGGCTTTTTACCGTCTATTGGGCTTTCCTGATCGGGGGCGAGCAGTTGGCGGATCGACTGATTATCCCGGCGGCGGTGGCGATGTGGGCAGCCAATGTATTAATGGTGGCGGTGGGATTGATCCTGATTTACTGGGTGCGCAGCGAAAAGAGCTTTTTGTCGGCGTTGCGCGCGATCTTCTGGCGGAGCGCTCACCCGTGAGCACATTCGCCCGGTACCTGCTCAAGCGTTTCTTTCTGACGTTTTTCGTCGCTATCTTCTGTTTCATAATCATCTTTGACCTGGTCAATCTTGTCGAGAACATCGGCCGGTTTGTCGAATCGGGCGCGACAGCCAAGGATGTGGCGCTGTACTACGCTTATTTCACGCCGTTCATCGTCGTATTGACCTGCCCGATCGCGACGTTGCTGGCGGCGATATTCTCGATCGGACTTTTGGCGAAAACGAACGAGCTGACGGCGATGAAGGCGGCCGGGGTCTCGATCTATCGGATCGCCGGTATTCTCGTGCTGGGCGGATTCCTGGTGGCGGGCGGACTGTGGGTGTTTGGGGAGTACGTGCTACCGGAGGCAAACTACCGCAAGAATATTATCAAGGCCGAGAAGATCGAGCGACGGCGCCCGGAAGCGGCCAATGTTTATCGCAACCAGTTGTTCCAGGGACTGGAGGGGCGCATTTTCCAGTTCACTACCTATCAGTCGTTGGCAATGATCGGGGAAGATGTAATCATCCAGACATTCGATGGTCGCGCGCTCAAGCAGATCGTCACAGCAAAAAAGTTCGTGTGGCGCGATTCGGTTTGGATCGGGTACGACGTTGCCATCAAGGAAATCGGCGACCTGAAGTCGGCAGCGCAGCCGATCCGCAGCACCGAGCACGATTCCCTAGTGTTCAGCGAGTATCGCGAGCGGCCGAATTTCTTCGAGGATTGGTTTACGCGACAAGATGCCTTTTCGATGAGCTACTTCAAGCTGCGCGACTTCATCGAGGTAAGCAAGCTGCTGGGCAAGAAGGTCACGGTGCAGGTAGTCGACCTGAACAACAAGATCGCCTTCCCCTTTATTAACGTAATCATTATTCTCATCGGTGTGGCGTTGGCCTCCAACCCCCGGCGCGCCGGCCTGGGGATCAGCTTTGGACTCTCGATGGGGATATCGTTTGTGTTCTTCACGCTGGTGAAGGTTGGAATCGAGATGGGGCACAACGGGATTATCTCGCCGCTGGTTGCCGCCTGGGGCACGAATCTTGTGTTCCTGGTGCTGGGATTGTTGCTCTTGCTGCGCGTGCCGAAGTAACGGCCATGCAAAAAAGCGCGCGAAATCAATAACTGCCGCAACAGGAATTCATCACAGACGGAACAAACACAGGAAGGTAGTACAGAGATGACAGATCAATCGAAGACACTCATTCGAACGGGCATTGCTTTCCTGATGGTTCTGGCTTCGCTTTCGTGCGGTTCATCACAGCAGAGCGTCAGCGGCGATCGCGAGGTTGCCTGGCGCGAGTGGAACGCAGCGGCTTTTGCCCGCGCGCAGGAGGAACAGAAGTTAGTCGTCCTCTACCTGACGGCGCCGTGGTGCCGCCAGTGCGCTGAGCAAGAAGGTGACGTCTTTGGCCGGGCGGACATCCGGGAGACGATCGACACGGCCAGTATTGCGATTCGCGTCAACGCGGAACAATATCCGAATATCTACGACCGCTATACGCTGGGAGGACTTCCCTCCTGCCTGTTCCTGACGCCGGAGGGCTATCCGTTTGGCGGGTGCACGAATGTACCGGCGGACTCCTTCAAGGTGCTCTTAGACCGCGTGGTCGATGCCTGGCAGCACACACCGGCCGTCGTGCAGATACAGGCGGCAAAGTTGGACAGCCTGTTTCGCGCGTCGCAGACGACGCTGCGCCTGCGCCGACCGAACGAGCAGATGTTGATTGAGGCCGAGGAGGCGATCTATTCCCGCTACGATTCGACGTACGGCGGAATCGGCGATCAGCCGAAGTTTCCGTTGCCGGAGATTAATCGGTTCATGTACAACGCGACCGGACCCAGTGGCGAACCGTTGTTTCGCACGGAACTGACCAGCACCTTTGCGGAGCAATCGAAGTTGATCGATACCGTTTGGGGCGGGCTGTGCCGGATGGCGATGTTCGCCGATTGGAGCGGGATCGGGTTTGAAAAGTTGCTGGATCAAAACGCCAACGTGGCGCAGAACTATGTCGACATGTACCAGATCACGGGCGATGAAAGTTACCTGCGTGATACGGAGCAGATTCTCGCCTGGGTCGACCGGGCGATGCGCACGGAACTGGGTTGGGGCTGGTACTCAAGCCAGGCGGGCTATCTGCGTCTTAACGGCAAGGTGTATGATCTCGGCAGTTTCCTCGCGATGAGCGACAGCGAGAGGCGCAAGTACGGCGTGCCGGAGATCGACCGCAGTCTTTACACCGGAGAAAACGCCGCGGCGATCAGCGCCTACTTGCAGGCTGGGCGCGTCTTCAATCGTCCGGAATTGATCGAGTATGCGATTCGCAGTCTGGATTCGCTGGGGCAGAGGGCGGTTGGCAAGGGAGGGTTGTTCCATCATGCGCCGTTGACGGAAGACAAGGGGATTCTCGGACTGGCAGAGGACCAGATTGCGATGATGACGGCGCTGCTTGATGCTTACGAAACTGTGGGAGATCGCAAATACCTCAAAGGCGCGGAGTTGACCGCGCGGGTGGCATTCTCCAGCCTTTATGATCCGGCGGTCGGCGGGTTGAATCTCGAGCTGCTCGACAAGGATGCGATTGGCCGGATGAAGACGCCGCTGCGTTCGTATGATTTGATTTGTCGTGCCGTCGTGAGCTTCACGCGGTTGTTTTACCTGACTGCCAACGAAGAGTATCGCCGCCCCACCGAGAGAATCGCCGCTTATGCGCTCAGCATTGAATTGCGGGAAGACGACCTGCGCCGTGTGCTTCTGGGAAATGCGTACCTTTGGCTGACACGGTATCCGGTCAAGTTAGCCATCGTTGGTCCGCGAGGAGTGGAGTACGACAGCCTGTTGAGTGCAATTTGGAGGAAACACCAGCCTCGATTAGTCGTGAGCCACCTTGGTGACGGAGCGAGTGAGGTCAGCTATGGGCAGCTCAATATCCCACCGACGCCACGCGCCGGAGTTTACGCCTGCGGAGAGGATACGATTTCAACGGCGATCACAGCTCCGGACTCACTGGAAACACGGTTGACGGAGTTCCTGCTCGCTATGCAGCGACTGCGAAAAATCGAGAAGCCATAGTCGACGCACCTGGCGCCGGCAATCTCAATTTGCGCCGTTCTGGCGCAGTTCGTTGAGGACATCTATCAGTTCAGGTAAAGAGCCGACACAGGCGACGTCCTGTTCTCGCAGTCGAGCGGCATAGGAGCGAGCAGAGCGGCCTCCGATAATCACTTTGACCTGGGTGGGCAACATCTGCCTGAGTTTGGAAAGCTCTTCGATAAGCCGCGGATCATCGGGAGGATAGACAAGACTGAGCCCGATGGCGCTGCAGTTGCTTCTTTGCGCCACGTGGATGAATTCCTGCACCGGCACTTCAGTGCCCAGATAAACGACGCGCCAACCGGAGGAGAGAGCAGCAACAGCCGAAAGAACTGCGCCGAGTTCATGAATCTGTCCGGTCGGCGTGCCAATCATGATTACCGGAGCGTTTTCCGGCGGCTGATGTGCAGCGGCGATTGAGCTGAGGAAGTTGCGAACAATAGCCGTCGCCATATGCTCGTGGGCAACTCGCAACTCACCAGTAGCCCAGTGATCACCGATGCGCTCGAGCAGCGGTCGGATAATGCCTTCGAGAAGCACCGGTTGACTGACGGCGATTGCCGCGCGGCGCAAAAGCAAGTCAAGCCGCTCGCCATCAAAATCGCGTACTGCGGCAAGGCATTCCAGGATGTGGAACTCCAGCGAGCTCTGAGTCTCTTGCTCGCGACGGTGTGTTCGTGCGGTCGGAGATGATTCGTCAACGACGACGAGGCCTTGAAGCTCTTCGACAGAAAGCCGGGCGATCTGGCTGATGCTGTGTCCGCCGGTGGTTGCGCGCCTTAGCAGTGAGAGGCGCTCGATATCGGCCTCGGTATAGAGTCGTCGATTGCTTCCCGTGCGTTGCGGGGCAAGCGCACCGTAGCGTTTCTCCCAAGCGCGAATGACATGAGTCGATAACCCTGTCCGGCGTGCCACCGACTTAATTGGGTGGAGGATTTCACGAGAAGTTTCCATGTGCATTATAACTTATACGTGTGTCTAATAAATGTCAAAGTTATTTCTGCATTTTCTGCAATCTTTGTGGAAGATTCTGTGTGATTATCGTGGACCAGTCCAAATCGTGACTGTTATACTGTTAATTTTGACAACAGGTTATACGAGATTACGATTCCTGAGCAATCATTTGGTGCTAAAAAATGATAATTTAGACAAAACTTCAGCTATTCTGTGATTCTTGTTACTTATGATATGGACCATTGGATTCTGATAGTCAACCTGACGGCAACGACGCTGATGACGGGGATCATCTGATTTGTTCAGTTGGTGCACTATCCTCTCTTCCGGTTGGTTCCGATCAGCCGCATTTCAGCTTATGAGCGATCGCACGCAGGTAGGACCGGTTGGGTAGTCATGCCGCTGATGCTGATTGAACTTGTCAGCGCGATCGCGCTGGCACTGGTCGCCGAGAATGCAGCGAGCCAGATGGCTGCAATTGTCGGGCTCGTTTTGCTTGGGGTGGTGTGGGTTTCCACATTCGCGCTTCAAGTTCCCGTACACCGGAGCCTTCTGGCAAGTCCGGAGCGGAGACAGATTCTGCGATTGGTTAACGGAAACTGGCTGCGCACAGTCGCGTGGTCGCTGCGAACACTGCTCCTGATCGGCGTGTTAGCGGAGGGATTGCGGTAGATGTCTGGTGTTTATCTGATTCTGTCGCGACGACGGCAGTTGGCGCTTTCGATTCTCTTGCTATTGGCGTGGGCAATTCCGGTATTCGCTCAAGACGCAAGCAGCGGCCGGGGTGAAGTTAAGGGGAGGGTGATTGACGCCATTACGCGCTCGCCGTTGCCGGGAGCTTCGGTGCAGATCGACGGTTCAACGAGAGGAGCCGCGGCAGACGTGCGGGGCGCGTTTGTGATTGGCGGGCTTGCGCCGGG
Source organism: uncultured Ignavibacteria bacterium (assembly GCA_964584025.1). GTDB lineage: Bacteria > Zixibacteria > MSB-5A5 > CAIYYT01 > CAIYYT01 > JADJGC01. The sequence goes on along the minus strand of CAZOYE010000012.1, from coordinate 32,355 downwards.
GGAATACGGACTGCGCGTTTCAGCGATCGGTTACCAGACGCAGATGAAGACTGATGTTGTCGTAAGCACCGGCAAGCCGACTGTGGTGGAAGTCGCTCTGTTCCCGGCAGTCGTCGAAACTGAGGCGGTCATTGTTCGTCCGGAGTATTTTCCGCGTTCGACGGAGTCCGCGGTGAGCACGCAAACGCAATCGTTTGAGGAGATCCGCCGGCTGCCGGGGGGATTCGAAGATGTCGTTCGCGCCGTCTCGATACTACCGGGGGTTGCGCAAGCTGAACCAGGCCGCAACGATCTTGTGGTGCGCGGCGGGGCGCCCTCGGAGAATCTCTACCTCGTGGAGAACCTTGAGGTGCCCAATATCAATCATTTCGGGACACAAGGGGCATCCGGCGGTCCCTTGTCGCTGGTCAATCTCGATTTTGTCGACGGCACGAGCTTCTCGACCGGGGGTTTTTCCGCTCGCTATGGCGACCGCCTTTCGAGCATTTTGGCGCTCGAGTTGCGATCAGGACGCAGCGACCGGGTCGGGGGGAAGGGTACAATATCCGCCAGCCAGTTTGGCTTAAACCTCGAAGGGCCGCTGGGAGAGCGCGGGAGTTTTATCTTCTCGGGACGGCGCAGCTATCTCGATTTGATTTTTCAGGCGGCCGGATTTTCGTTTGTTCCGGAGTATTGGGACTTTCTCGCCAAGGCCGATTACCGGTTTGATCGATCCAATTCGGTGAGCGTTCTTGCGCTGGGCGCGATCGACAATGTCCGACAGACCAACGACGACCTGGACGACCGCTTCGACAACTCCCGCGTTTTGGCCAACGAGCAGAACCAGGCGATCGGCTCAGCGACATGGCAGCATCTACTCGGCCCGGGGTTTGTCGACGTCACGGTTGGGCAGGTTGTCGTAGAGTACGACATGCGACAGAACGACTCGTTGTTGAATCCCATCTTCACCAACCGTTCAACCGAGCGGGAGACGTCGCTGCGCAGCGACCTCACCTGGCAGTTGGCGACGCGCACGAAACTCCAGGCCGGCGTGCAGGGCAAGCTGATTGATTTCCGGGCGGACATACTTGTTCCACGCTTCACCAACAGCTTTGGGCAACAACTCGAGGCTGACAGTCAATTCGATACGACGGGGTACAAGGCCTCCGCGTACTTGCAATGGTCGCAGGGGTTCGGCCGGGCCAATGCTGCCATTGGCGCACGCGTTGATGAATTCAGCTTGATCGACGACGGGTTCGCGTTCTCTCCGCGCGGCAGTCTCGCCTATGATGCTTCGTCGCGCACGACGCTTTCAGCGGCAGTCGGGCGTTACTACCAATCGCCGTCTTACGTCTGGCTGGCGACCATCGGGGAGAATCGCGGACTGAAACAGGCTGGTGCCAACCACTACGTAGTCGGTATCGAGCACGTGGTGCGCGATGACACGCGCGTGCGGTTGGAGTTCTATCTGAAAAACTACTTCGACTATCCGGCCAGCGTCACACAACCATTCCTGGTGATGTCGAATACCGGCGGCGGTTTCGGCGGCAAGGACGACGGGTTTGCTTCCTTTGGGCTCGAGGCGCTCAGCAGTGTCGGATCGGGGCGAGCGCGGGGTATCGAAATTTCCGCGCAGAAGAAGCTCTCGATGATTCCTTGTTATGGCACGCTGTCTTTCAGCTACAACGAGTCGCTGTTCAGCGGACGCGATGGCGTTCGGCGCCCGGGGTTGTACGATCAGCAGTGGATCGGCAACATTGGCGGCGGGTATATCTTCAACCAGGCGTGGGAGATTTCGGGGAAGTTTCGTTTTGCGAGCGGTACGCCTTACACGCCGTACAATATCGACGGTTCGCAGTCACCGGAGTTCTACAACACAGGCCGACTGAAGTCGAATCACAGTCTCGACCTGCGGATTGACCGGCGCTGGAACTTCCAAAACTGGTCAATGATCACCTACCTCGACATTCAGAATGTGTACAACAATCCTTACAATGCGGCGCCAAGATGGAATGAGCGCGAGCAACGAGTCGAAGAGGACGAGTCGATCGGGCTGCTGCCGTCGATCGGGATCAGTGTGGAGTTCTGATTCATGCGTCGGATCCTGATCACCGGTGCGAGTGGATATATCGGCGGAAGACTGGTACAAGCGCTGGAAAAGCGCTATCGCTCAGATGACCCTGACGGCGCAATGCAGATTTGTTGTCTGGCGCGCCGGCCGGAGAACTTGCGGGGACGATTTTCGAAGCGCACGGAGATAGTGGCGGGGGATGTCACTGACATTGACTCACTCGAGAAGGGCCTCAGCGGTATCGACACTGCTTATTATCTTGTTCATTCCCTGGCCGAGGGCAGGCGGTTTTCTGATTTAGAGCGCAAGGGGGCTGCGAATTTCGCAAGCGCAGCGCGTAAAGCGGGCGTTAAGCGGATTATCTATTTGGGCGGACTTGGCGACGGCCACGACTTGTCTCCCCACTTAAACTCGCGTCAGGAAGTAGGACAAATATTGCGCGATTCCGGAATCTCAACGATTGAATTGCGGGCATCAATCATCATTGGTTCCGGAAGCTTATCGTTTGAGATGATTCGAGCGCTGGTCAGCAAGCTGCCCGTGATGGTCACACCGCGGTGGACACGGACGCTGGCACAGCCGATTGCGATCGAAGATGTCATCGACTATCTCGTAGACGCTATCTCCTTGCCGCCCGAGACGAGCGGGATATTCGAGATTGGCGGGGCTGACTTGGTTTCCTATGGGGAGTTAATGCGCGAGTATGCCCGGCAACGCGGTCTCAAGCGATGGATATTGCCGGTACCCGTGCTCAGTCCGAGGCTCTCGAGCTTGTGGCTGGGACTGGTTACCCCGGTCTACGCCAGCATCGGTCGCAAGCTAATTGACAGCATGCGCAATGCCACGATCGTGCGTGACCAGAGGGCCCGACAGGTTTTTGCGATAAGTCCGCGCGGGTATGCCGAGGCGATCCGTAGGGCTTTGTCCAATGAGGACTCAGAGTTTGCGGCCACGCGCTGGTCAGATGCACTTTCTGCGACACCGCATAAACACAGCTACGGCGGGATGCGTTACGGCAATCGCCTCGTATATTCGTTGGCCGCGCAAGTCGACTGCTCCCCGCTCCAGGCGGCAGCGCCGATCATGCGGATCGGCGGCGATCGTGGATGGTACTACGCCAATTGGCTTTGGCGACTGCGTGGATTTCTCGATCTGCTCTTCGGCGGTCCCGGCATGCGCCGCGGGCGAAGAGATCCCGAAGTGCCTGGTGTCGGTGACACGCTGGATTTCTGGCGCGTAGAAGCCGTCGAGCCGAATCGGCTGCTTCGTTTGACTGCTGAGATGAAGGTCCCGGGTCGGGCCTGGCTGCAGTTTGAAATCAACCCGACGGCAAGCGGGTCAGAGATCCGCCAAACGGCAGTGTTCGATCCGGCGGGTTTGCTGGGGCTGATCTATTGGTATGCGTCTTACCCCATTCACCTGGTGGTCTTCAACGGCATGTTGCGCCGTATCGCGAGCCAGGCCAGGGAAAGCTGAGCTTCGTACCAGAAATGGAAAGTGGACGATCCCTAAATCCGGGATCGTCCACTGATTACTCGTGTTGGACGTTAGTTAATTCGTCGCCAACGGAGACGGCAGGAGCGGCGGCTTGGTAACCTTGGTGTCGGATTTTTTCAGTTCCATTTCCTCGATCAGAACTGAAGGTGCGACAATCGTAGCCGGCATTTCGTAGTCGTTACCGATCAGGTAGCTGTAGACGTGGCGGCTGTTGTCGGTCTGGACGATGTCGCGCAGGATGCGCGCGTTGACACTGCTGAATTGCAGTCCGCGCACGGGTTCCTCGCGGCCGTCGGGATAGAGGCGGTAGACTTCAAAGGGAAGCGTAAGGCCTTCGTTGCCGCCGCTCGGCATTCCGAACATCTGCATTCCGGCGGCAGGCGCTGAGAGATCGCGCAGGCGGCGGATGATCAAGCCGTAGGGCAAGTCGATATCCTTGCACATCGAGATCATGGCGGCCTTGAGTTTGTCAAAGCTGAGTTTGTCGGTGGACTCAAAGATCAAGTTCGCCGGCTTGGCGGTAACATCTTTACTAACGGCGCCGCGAGCCGAGCCGGTCGGCTCTTTGAGCTTCTTAGTCGGTGCAATCCCGATGAGGAAGTTCACCAGTTTGCCGTTTTCCACGAGAGTCGTGCGCTTGGGGACACCGCCGGCATCGTCGACTTCGTAGAAACCGATAAGCGGCGTGTCACCGATCTTGGCGAGCGTCGGATCGTTGTAAACGCTCATCGTCGGCGGAAGGACACGACGATTGAGTTTGTTGGCGAATTCGGACTCGTCACCGCTGCCCATGCGGTCATTAGCCGAGAGCGGTGATGGCATGTTCGATACGTGGCGCGAGAACAATTGGCGGAAGAGCTCGCCGGCTGCCGCGTCGGTGAAGATCACGGGACCGATGTAGTCCTCGAGGGTATCGGCGGCAATCAGGCGATTCATTTTCTCAGCGTTGGTGCGCGCCCAGGTGAGCAATTGCTCGCGCGTCGGGATATTTTTCAGGTCGTTGACAATGATGCGGTCGTTGTTACTCACAGTCTCGCCGTCGGAGGAGCGCCCGGACATTGTCAGATCAAAGCCGTAGATGCGATCGCCACGGAGGCTGCGGGTGCCCTCGGTATTCAGCAGATACTGATTGACGACCGAGGCCGTGACTTTGAGTTCGGAGGTGGTGATTGCGGGGAAGCCGCGAAACACCTCCGACATCGGACGTGCGAGCTCCTCAAAGAACTTCTTATCGATATCGAAAGGCTCCGGCTTATCGAGGAACTTGTTGGGCGGGAGCTTGATCAAGTCATCGGGCCGATCGGGCATGATGCGCGTCTGCAGGTAGGCGCGTTTTTTCGAAAGAGTCTCGAGGGCGCTTTTGTAGACGCGGTCGGTTGCGAGGTAGACCTTGTTCCGGACGGCATCGTAGTCGTCATCGACGGGAAGCAGGGTGAAGTCGGCGCCGAAACCGCCAAATCCTCCGGCAAAGTTCGAGTTGTCGAGCTGGAAGCTGCCGACGCGCAGGTCGGTGGTAAGATAGCGGCCACGCTCGAGGTGCGACTCGACTAGCGTTCCGAGGCTGGCGGAAATCTCAAGTTGTTGATAGTCGTCAATGGTGTAGCTGATAAAGTAAGGTCGTTCGAGATTTTCCATGACTAGCTGCGATTTGTTGCGCTGGGCTTCATCTTCCATGACTTTGAACAGGAGTTCACCGGTCACATCGGCATGAAGCGAAAGAGGGCTCAGGGCGGCCACGAAGGCAGCCAGGAGGATCACCATTAGAGATTTATGGGCTTTCATCTTAGTTCCCTCCCTGGCCGGCGTCGCTGGTTTTGATCGGTTTATAGGGCGGCGGCAAGAGCGGCGGTTTCTCCTGCTCCTTGAATTTCTTCTCGACTTCGAGTTCAGAGACGAGAATGCTCGGCGCGGTCGCCGACACCGGCACCCAGCCGGATTCAGCGCCGCAAGTGCCGTTGAAGATACCGTAGTCGTCGCCGGTCGCGATGATGCGGGCAAAACTTGACAGCGGCGTTCCGACGATATCGACGCCGCGGATCGGTTCGAGTGGGCGATCGTCGGTATAGCACTTGTAAACCAGCAGCGGAATGACTTTGAAGGATTGCGGTCCGAAGCGCGATGTCGTCGTGAATCCTCCGGAGATGTCGTTAAAGATCAGGCCGTAGGGTTTGCCCTGTTTGCGGCATTCGTCCTTGAGCATCTGCACAAGTTGGTCGAAGGGCACCTCTTTCGAAGACTGGATCATCAGATTTCCCTGGCGCGCAACGGCATCCATGCCGGCTTGTTTGCGCCCATGGGCGTTGGAATTGGGAAAGCCGTTGACCGGCGAGCGCGACATCAGGAAGTTCTTGAGCACGCCCTTCTCGACTACAGGAACCCGCGTGGTCTTGACGCCTTCGTCGTCGTAGCGATAAAAGCCGCGCAGGAACTTGCCGTCAAACTCGCGCGTAGTGGGATCGTCGTAGACATCGATGAAGTCGGGCAGAATCTTCTCGCCGACTTTCTTGGCGAAGGTCTGGCCCTCGAATTCCGATTTCTGGCGGTGGCCTTCGATGCGGTGGCCGAAGATTTCATGGAAATAGACTCCGGTCGCGCGGTTGACGAGAATGGCCGGGCCGATGTACGGCTCGGCGAGCGGCGCGTTGAGGAGCGCTTCAAGTTCGCCGATCACGCGGTTGATTGTGGCCGTGATGGTGGCATCATCCGGCAGACCATTGGGCGAGTCGGAGTCAAAGCTTTCGTAGCGGCTGATGCGCATCCCGTCGGAGGCGGTGCCTTCGCAGCGGACGAACAGCCGGGCGTAAGATTGACCGGTCTGAATCATGGCGCCTTCGCTGGAGACGAAGAAGCGATTGTCGTTAGTGAGGCTGATTTCGACGCTCGATTCCTCGACGAAGGAAAACTCCTTAAAGATGCTGCTAAGTTGGCGCAGACGGCCCTCCCAGGCGGCGGGATCAAGCGATTCAGCCACTGTGGGGCCGATGAAGTTCTGCGGCTGCTCGCGCGAGAAGTCGGCGGAGGTATCCTCCTGCTCGACCATCACCTGCATGTTGGTCATGACCTTGGTGTACTGCTCGATGGCGGCCTTGTACTTGGCGTCGGTCACGTTCCAGATCACGGTGCGAATCGCCTTTTCGTCGTTTTCGAGCGGGAGCTCGGGCGATTGCGTGAAGTTGAAGCCGAAGCCGAAACCGCCCCGGATTTCACGGGTGTTGTCGAGCGCGTAGTCACCTACGCGCAAGTCGACATCGAGAATGCGCCGATGGTAGCCATCGTTCTTGGTGATGGCGCCATAAGAGGCGGCCAGCGAACGCTGTTCGGTGTCGGTGGCGTGGTAAGCCAGAAAGTACATGGGGATCGTATCGGCCTGCGCGTAGGCGGCGACCGAGCGGTCAAGTTCCGTCTTCATCGCCGAGAGCAGCGGCGAGGGCGCGGCAGACTGCGCGACGGCGATACCGCCGCAGAGTAGTACCAGCGCGGCGGCAAAGAGCGATTTCGATTTTATCATCTATCCTCCAGTGAAATTCAAGGAAGCAACGAATCGGCGATTCGTTTCCCACAAGCTATCAAATTGTACAGCTTAAGTCCAATGGAGATCGAAAGATGAGGGGCGTTAGTAGCTGAAAGCGGTGATCGACGCGGTCTCGTCTTCGGTGAGGTAGATAACTCTGTACCCCACCCGCAGGGACTGTTAAAAGAGTGCAATGCCAACGGAATAACACCCCTCGGTTTCTGTCTCCTCCTTCGTCGGAGACTGAAACCGCTCCCCTTGTTAGGGGAGAATCCGTGGCGGGCGAATGACTTTCTTGGAGTTCGTTATTCCCCCTTAGCAAAGGGGGTAAGGGGGTTGTGTTGTTAGATCGCGGCCTGGAGAACTTTTTCAACAGTACCCGCAGGGTGGGAAGTTCTGTAGTTTACTGCGACATCAATCGCCAAGAACATGTTTGCGGTGACTGTGCCGATGCGTTCAATCGCCTACCCACCTCCGAGTACACTGCTAGTCACCAGCCTCGCAGCAGGCCGCTAAGATCCCACCGTTCCTGTGGGGTACAAGTGCGTCTAGTCACATCAATGTTCATTGTTTTGTCACGCCCTTCCAGTTGAGTCTCAAGAGCTTTATCCCGAAGAATAGAATGCCTCCGATCGATACTATCCAACAAAGATAGTCAAGATAGAACACCAGAAATCCCAAGAAGAACGGCGCCAACAGCACGAGAGTGGCAATGGCAATCCCGATCATGCTTGACTTCCAGATCACTGACTTGACTGAGAAAAGTTCTTCGTTGCCCCGCCCGCGCAGTCCGATCAACAGAAAGGAGAAAGATGAAGCCATTAGCGTAGTTGACGTGAAGATTGTCACCTGTAGGAAGCCTTGCTGAACAAAGACCGTAAACACGCTAAGACTCATGGCTGTTGACACTGTGAGCAGCAACCAAGCCCAATTCAGGAAACGCAAGGGAATCCGAGTGATCATCTCCCGCCTCCAAGTATTACTCTGTACCCCACCCGCAGGGTGGGAGGTTCTGTAGCTTGCTGCGTCATCAATCCGCAAGAATCTGTTTGCGGTGACTGTGCGGACGCGCCTAAGCGCTGACCTACCTTTCAGTACACTGCTAGTTACCGTCCTCGCAGCAGGCCATTGAGATCCCACCGTGCCGGTGTACAAGATATCCACAAGCTATCAAATTGTAAATCGCAAGTCCAATGGAGATCGAATAGAGATCGAAAGATGAGCGGCGTTAGTAGCCGAAAGCGGTGATTGAAGCGGTCTCGTTTTCGGCGACATAGATGACGCGACGGACGGCGTCAACGGTGATGGCGGAGGGGCGTTGCAGGGCGCGATCGCGCGGATAGACGAGGCGCAGGTTGCCGGCGGTGTCATAGGCGAAGACCTTGCCGGCGACGCGGTCGAGCACGTGGATGCGGGTCAACGACGAATCGGCTGGGTTGCTCGCGATCGCGGCATCGATCGGGCGGACAATACGCGTCCTGGGCGGCGGCTCGGCGTCGCGGAGGAACACGCCTTCCGGAGTGAAGATGCGAATGCGGTCGACTTCGCCAATCCAGAGATTTTGGTCGTGGGCGATCAGGGCAAAGCGAGGTTCGTTCAGGCGAGATGTGGAGTCGCCCGGAACAACGGCGAGGAGTTCGAGCCAAGTGAAGAAGGGCTGCTCGTCGACAAGTGAGATCATCGCGATCTGGCTGAGCGAATCATCGAGCACGGCGAGAGTCCGGCCATCGCTGGAAAGCGCTGCGGGAGCCAATCGTTGGTTCTTTCCGGGATACCATTCGATGAAGGTCAGAAAGTCGCCTTCCCGGTCATAAAGCAGTACCTGATGTGCGCTGCTGTCGGCGACGATGAGCAGCGAGTCGGTCACGGCGATGGCATTGGGAACCACGGGGCGCGGGCGATCGAGGCGGATGGTTTTCAGGAGTCGCAAGTCGGAGCCGTAGATTTGAATGGCCGCGAGTCCGGCAAAGGCGACGTAGAGTGAATCGCCTTTGAAGGCGAGCGCCGAGGGGACAACATCCTGCCCGTCGAGACGGATCTGAAAGCTGGTGAGTTCCAACGGCGGGGTGTCGAGCGACTGAGGATTGTGCTCAGGTAGCTTCATGGTCAGGGCGGGCTTGATCTGGTAGCGATAGAGCCCGTAGCCGACGAAGGCAACAACCAGAACGAGGATCGCCAGCGAGAGGAACCAGCGATGACGCTGATGAGCGTGGCCGGAGCCGGGAATCAGCGACTCGGGATTGGGCTCGCGCGGGGCGGTATAATTGTCGTTGTGGGTCTGCTCCATACTCTCTTTATATATCGGTATTCAGATTGAAACAGTAAGCGGCAAAGAACCTGAAACATTCCCTGCCCGCGGCCAGTCTTATAACCGGGTTTTCCAGCAAGGAGGTACCGGATGACAAAACGACTTTATCGCTCGAGCCAGAGCAAGGTAATCGCCGGCGTCTGCGGCGGGATCGGCGAGTACTTCGACATCGATCCGGTGATCATTCGCATCGCCGCAGTGATTCTGGCGTTTGCGCACGGGATCGGCCTGATCGCGTATGTTGTGGCGTGGATCGCGATGCCGAAGAGCAAGGCAGAGACGATCGTGGTCGAAAACGAGCCGCCGCGCGAGCCATCGCCGCTGCGCAAGTACTTGCCCGGCCTGTTCCTGATCGGGCTGGGAGTGATCTTCCTGTTGGATCGCATGTTCTGGTGGTTCCGCTGGTCGCTGGTGTGGCCGTCGCTGCTGATTTTGATCGGCGCCGCTATCATGTTCAGCGCGTTTCGGAGAGCCCAGGAATCGAACGGAGGTGTGCATGAGTCCGTCGAGAGTTAGGTGGGGAATCCTGCTGATCCTGATCGGCGGGACGTTTTTGGCGATTAATCTGGGCTACCTGAGTTGGTGGGTGTGGGTCGATCTGCTTTTCCTGTGGCCGGTGCTGCTGATCGCGATCGGGCTGGAAATGATCGTGAAAAAGACGAAGATGGAGATGCTCGGGTACCTGTCATCGCTGCTGATCATAGGCAGCTTTGTCTGGGCAATCGACGAAAACGGCGGGTTTACGAGTTCGGCTTACGGCAGCGACAGCTTTGACCGTTCGCAGGCCGCTTTGAATTATTCGGGTGAACAAAGCGCGACCGTGAAGTTGAATTTCGGCAATGGGCGGCTGTACGTAAACTCCGACGATTCCAAATTGGTGCGGGTTAACTCGCAAGGACCGTCAAACCGGATCGCCATGCGCAGCAACTGCGAGAGCGGGCGGTGCGAGGTTGAACTGGGGATTCGCTCGAAGAGCATCTTCAAGCGCTCGAATTTCATCGGCAATGACAACTACTGGAAATGCTACGCGCATCCGGATGTCGACTTGAACTACACGTTCGATCTCGACGACACCGATTTGCGGATGTTCGCGCAGGAGTTGAAGATATCGACGCTCGATGTATCCGCCGATCATTCCGATCTCCTGGTGAAATTGGGGACTGCTGCACCACAGGTGACAGTTAAACTGTCCGGTCGCAGCTCGGACTATGATTTGATCCTGCCGGATTCGGTGGGTGTGAGACTCGAGGGTGTGAGCTTAAGCCAGAGTGTTCGCGAAAGCCTGGGGATTACCGATTACGGCTCATACCTGGCGAATGCGCTGGCGGGAGTTGCGGCGGTGAATTTCACGATTGTCGGCAATCTCGATAACAGCAAGGTGAGCTTGAGCTATTACAATACCGAGCCGACGCCGGACGGGTCGATTTAAGCGATTGCCTGATTGGCGTTTGGCGCAAATCGAGGAGAGCGATGTTGAGAAATCGCCAATGAAATCGCGACGATAAGGCGGGCGAATATTGACAAAAGGGCAAATGTTTGTATCTTCCCTTCATGATCTAATGATACTGCATAATTGAAAGGTGGTTTCCGATGTTTCGTACCTTCCTCGTGTTATTCTTGATTGTCATCACATCGTTTCTGCAGGCCAATGTTCTGCATGTCCCGGGTCAATATGCAACGATTCAAGCAGGAATCGATGCGGCATCCAGCGGCGATACGGTGCTGGTAGGGCCGGGGGTGTATGTGGAGAATATTGACTATAAGGGGAAAGCGATCAGGTTGCGTTCGTCGGGTGGGGCGGAAACAACATACTTGACTGGTACAATTTCGGTAAACGAGTTTGAGCCCGTTGGAACAGAACTCTATGGATTCTCTGTTGTTGACGGCTCGGCGAATCTGCTCATTGAGATCCATGCCAGCATCGTGATTGAGGACAATGTCTTCTTCAACAACTACGGGGAAACGGTATTGATAGGATGTTACCAAGGATCGGTCTTGATCCGGCACAACCTCTTTCATAACAATACTGTTGGGAGCGCCTGTGTCGGCGTCTTTAGCGCGAATACGACTATCATCAATAATACCTTTGCCGACAATTCCCGGGGGTTTTTCTCACTGGCTGGATCAACCATCGCCAAGAATAACATAGTCACGGGCTCAGACGCATATGGCGTGTTTGGCAACTTCCTTGAACTTAGCTACAATGACGTTTTCGACAACCATCCTGATTTTGAAAGCGCGGTCGCCGGCCCCGGAACCCTCTCTGAGGATCCGCTCTACTTGGATCCCGTACAAGGGCGCTACGAACTGCAGCCCGGATCTCCCTGTATCGACGCCGGCGATGTGGCGGCTGAATACAATGATCCTGACGGAACGCGCAATGATATGGGAGCTTATGCGTTTTCTTACCAATTGCCGTTTGCGAGCTCGATCATCGTTGGTCAGTCTGACAATTATCATGTGATTTCCCCGACCCCCATCATTCGCTGGCAGTACATCGGGGCTCCTGGCTCGGGTCAAATCAAGTATCAAATCGAGGTTGGTTCCGACATTGATTGGTCGGAGGCGGAATTGTGGTCAACAGGAGAAATTGATTCCCCAGGTTTTGAGGCGCAATACAGTGGGTCGGCACTGGCTCCGGGTACCAACTGCTTTGGCAGACTGCGAGTTGCGGATGTCGGTGGATGGGGGGACTGGTCTGAGTTCAGTTTTCACCGGAATACTCCACCGTCAATTCCGGCAATTGTTGATCCCACGGATGACGAAATGTTGCCCAATACCTATGTCAGACTCCGGATCAAGCGGTCCTTCGACGCAGAAGCAGACGACATCACTTACAGCTTTACTGTAGCTGCGGATTCATTGTTCACCGAAAACATTGTAGAGCTTGAGGGTCAGACCGACAGTCTTACTACAAGGCTCGTCGCACTCAACAACCCGGGACGGTATTGGTGGCGATCCCGCTCGTTCGATGGCTTCGAATATTCGGAGTGGTCAGCGGCTGCGAGCTTCCTAACTCGATCGGGCATGACTGTGCTTGTGCCAAATGATTTCCCGACCATTCAAGCGGCAATTGACTTTGCAGCAAGCAACGATACTGTCTTAGTCGGCCCAGGTCTCCATACAGGCCGCATTGACTTCGCAGGAAAAGATGTGGTGGTGAAGTCTGAGGCTGGACCTGGAATGACCTGGCTGCGCTCCGATGTCGGGAATCCGGTGGTCCTGTTGACCCGTGATGAGTCTCGAGCCGCCGTGCTGGAGGGGTTTGGCTTTGAAGCGATCGATGACAATGAAGAGTTGATCCGGGTCGACAGCCTTGCCTCTCCGACGATCAGGAACAACCGGTTCCTCAACAATTCTGCGCTGTTTGTTCTCATCCTCGTAGACTCGGGAAAACCGCTGATCGAAAAGAATGTCTTCTACAATAACATCGTTGGAAATGCCTGCGTCGGAATTGTCGAGGACTCTGCGGAGATCCGCAACTGCACCTTTCACGCCAATTCGCGCGGCTTCTTCAGCCTCGGCAGTGAGGCTCTTGCTCGAAACAATATAGTTACCGGCTCGGCCGGCTATGGGGTATACGGCAATTACTCCGTACTTGAGTTTAATGACGTCTGGGACAATGAGCCAGATTACTCTGACAGCTATGTGAGTGGAACCTACGTTCTAAACATCTCTTTAGATCCTCTATATAACGATGCCGCAGTCGGTGACCTGCGCTTACTTCCGCTTTCGCCGTGCATCAATACTGGAGATCCATCAGCGATCTTCAATGATATCGACGGATCTCGCTGCGATATGGGTGCTTTGCCATTTTATGCAGTTGCTCCCGACGAGTTTGGGCTGCTGGAACCAGAAAATGATTTTGCGTATCCCTTGACCTCGATTGCGCCATTGTTTCGATGGGGCCAATCATTTCCAACCTCTCCCGGCGAGGCCGTTATCTACGCGCTTGTCATCTCCATAGACAGCAATTTCGTGTTCTCGTCAACGCAGTCCGAAATCGTTGAGCAGGAGTTTCGCCTCACCGCCCCCCTCTCCTGGGGGACGCGGTACTGGTGGAAAGTATTGGCGAGCGGGTCGTATGGCGGGGAGAGATGGTCGGAGGAGGTGTTTACGTTCCGGACGATGACGCTGGGGGATGCCGATGGGTCGGGGCAGTTAAACATTTCCGATGTCGTGTTCCTGATTAATTACATCTTCGCGCAGGGTCCGGCTCCCGATCCGCTGGTGTCCGGCGACATGAATTGCGACGGGCGGATCAACATCGGCGATGCGGTGCACCTCGTGAACTACATGTTCTTAAGCGGTCCGGCGCCGTGCGATGATTTTCCGACGATGATGCCGGTGGTGGATTTTATGCAGCCGGAGGCGATTCCAGAGACGGCTGAATAGCCACCATGCATTGCCGGGCGCCGGCAGTGCGGGATTGAATTGGGACGCGACAGACAGCGATTGTCTGTCGCGTCCTTTTGGTTTAGGTTTGCTGCCGATGAGACGGTTCTGGGCTGATGCCCTTGTCGTTGCCCATTTCCTGTGGGTTGCCTTCATGGTCGGCGGGTTCGTCGTGCAGATGGCAGCGTTGAAGAGCGCGCGTCTGCGCGATTGGACTTTCGTGCGCCTGGCTCATGTCGGCGGTATTCTGTACGTCGCCGGCTTGATTTTGCTCGGCGCACCCTGCCCGTTGACGGTTTGGGAAGAGCGATTGCGGTCCGGTAGCGCGACTGAGTCGCCGCCTTCGTTTCTGGTGAATTGGCTGGAGCGATTGATTTACCCAGACGTTGACCCGCTGATTGTTTACGTGCCGACGGTCGTGTTGGCGGTTGTGTCGCTCGTGGCGGTGGCGGTGAGTCCACCGGCCGCGGTACGCCGCCGGCTGAGCGGCACAGATTCATCCCAATCTCCCCCATCAGCATCGTAGCTTCACAACGTACCATGAACTAGTTGAATCTATGATTGGAGGAACAGCTTCGTGAAGCTTCACTATTGGATTATTGCGCTGGGGGTTTACATGCTGGCGATGGGAATTGTGGGTTATGTTCGCACGGGTTCGCCGACGGCGTTGTTCATTAACGGCGGCATCGCGGTCGCCACAATGGTGTTGGGTTACTTTGCCGGCGGCGGGAACGCGACATTCATGAAATTCTGCATCGGATGGGTGGCGCTCAACACGGTGATGCTCGGTTATATGACCTTCAAGCGGATTGCCGCGCACAGCGAGGTGCGCGCGGGGTCGGAGTACATCTTCGGGACAATGGCGGTGTTTAGCTTGATTGTGTTGATTTTGTTGATTCGGGACCTGATGAAGGGGACGAGTAACTAGGACGCGGGCGATCATGGGATTGCGCTTGCTACCGGCAATGACGAGGTCGGGCGGGTGAAAACTGCGGCAGCACAGACTGGTGGTTGATTGGCGACGACACACCCCGTCTCGCGCTCGCGGGGAAGGAGACAGGAGCGGACATCAGGTAAGTCAGTTCTTGCCACGAGTTGTCGACCCAATCGGCGAGCGCGAGCCACCCCTCTTGATAGAGGGGAATTTGATTACTAAGCGCAGCTGGATGCGACGAGAGGCGTTGTTCGCCAATGGCAGCAATCCGGATTCTGAAGGTAACGGTCGCTCCTCGCAATGACGAGGTCGGGCGGGTGAAAACTGCGGCACACAGACTGGTGGTTGATTGGCGACGACACACCCCGTCTCGCGCTCGCGGGGTGGGAGACAGGAGCGGAGGTGAGAAGAGTCGCAGTCGGTGTCGAGTTGTGGTACTGAGACGGCGAGCGCGAGCCACCCCTCTTGATAGAGGGGAATGTGTTTACTAAGCGCAGCTGGATGCGACAAGAGTTTCCGATGTCAATTCCCTTAGTGATGTCATCAGAAATCATGGTTGACTTGAGTATCTGCAGAAGTGGCGGCGACAGGTTGAAACGAAACGGGAATTGACCTACGGTGGACAACACGTAAGTCGTCAGGTCGCCCGATTTCGCGATCGAACGTCGAGTCGAGATCGAGACTGGCGCGCGAAATCGGAAGACCTGACGCAACGCGGGACATCCGACTGAAGTCGGAGCTACATAATTGGTACACAATAAAATGAGATTGCTTCGTCGCGGGTGAGTGCGGAGTTTGTGCGAAGTGATCGTTCGCTCCTCGCAATGACAGCGGGAGGTGGAATCACAATTTGTGTACGATGCGCGATCATGGTGGCAGACAGGAAGAGGCTGTCCCATAAGTACCGAAACGGGTAGTTGCGGCGGTTCTTGATTTCGCGCTTTTCTCCGAGAGTCTATGATCCTTCGTCTCTTCCGGCGCCAAACTGTGAACTGCCGCGATTTGAATTCTGCCAAATTGCAGCTTATGGGACAGCCTCGGAATGTCTATCCTACTTGTGGATGCGCTTGAGGAACTCCTCGACCTCTGGGACACCGCCCTGGAAGATTAGATAGCCGTTGTACGGCTCGCGGTCGGTGATTTCATCGGCAACGGGCTTTAACATGATCTGCCTTACTTCCTCCAGATCCGAAGTTTGCCCCAGCGCCCAGGCGAGTTTGATGTAGGCAACTTCCGGCAGCATATTCGCCAACGGAATGATTCCCTTGCTCATCAGGTCGCGACCGGTGTCGTAAACAAACATGTGCACGTAGCCCCACAGCGTCTGCACGGTCATGTAGACGGCGACTCCAGCCTCTTTGCAACGTTCGATGGCGGGATAAAGCGGTTTGTTGATGTGTCCCAGACCGGTGCCTGCAATCGCAATGCCTTTGTAGCCGTTGTCGATCAACGACGTGATCATATCCGGCATCATGTTCGGATAGTAATAGACCAACGCAACTTTCTCTTCAAAGAACGGTTTGATCGTGACGTTGCGGTCGCGGCGGCGATGATTGTAATTGCCTCGTAGCGGCGTGATCTTCTTGCGATCAACCATTGCCAGCGGCGTGTCGCCGATGGTGCGAAACGTTGAACGATACGAAGAATGCATCTTGCGGACGCGCGTGCCGCGATGAAGCAGGCCATATTCGTCCGAGGTTGGTCCGAACATGCAAACCATCACTTCGGCGATGTCAGATTCGGCCGCCGTCTTCGTGGCGTGCATTAGATTCAAGGCGGCATCGGAGGAGGGACGATCCGACGAGCGCTGCGAGCCGACCATGACAATCGGGACCGGCGAGTTCTGAACCATAAAGGCCAATGCGCTGGCGGTGTGATGCATCGTGTCGGTACCGTGGCCGATGACGATGCCGTCAATTCCCTTCTCGATTTCTTTGCCGATGGAAATGGCGAGTGTCTTGTACTGCTCCGGCCCCATGTTTTCACTGAAGACGGCGAACAATTTCTCGGTGGTCAGATTGCAGATGTCGGCCAGTTCCGGCACCGCGCCGTAAAGCTCGCCGGGAGAAAACGCCGGGATGACGGCGCCGGTGCGATAATCGAGACGCGAGGCGATTGTGCCGCCGGTGCCGAGCAGCTTGACGCTCGGCTTGCCGGGATGCACCGGAAACTCCTTTTCGGGAATCTTGTAATGCGCCTCCTTGTAGCCCTCTTCCGTCATCTGCTGAATCGTGTTGGTAGCCAGGCCGATGTTGTAGCCGGACGCCAGTTTGATCACGATGTGTTTGTCGTCGTCGTTTTCGCTGCGCGGCAGCAGAATGCCCTTGAATTCACCGCGCGTCGTCTCGACTCGGGTCTGGCTCCAGACGCGGGCATTAAAGCGCTGCAGCGTCGCGAGCGCCTCGCCTTTGTAGCCTTTATACAGGTCAACCATGATTGATCTCCTTCACGACGCGGTCGTGGAGCTCCCGCAATGAAACATTCCCGACCGCGCGCTTGCGCATTTGCCCCATGATCCAGCGGATCTCCGCGCCGTGGTTTTCATCGTGGCGAATCTCCGAAAATTTCCGGCGCAGCAACGGCAGGAACTGAATGATCTCGTCAACCGATTGCTCGCGAAACTCGACTGTGTGCAGCACTGAGTCGAGGTCCATATTGGGATGGGCGTAGACTTCGGGCAGCATCTTCTTCAAGATTTCGTTGTTCAGTTTGCGTTCAGTAAGGAAGCGGACGAGCTGCCGGACTTTCCCGTAGCTGAAATCGGGCGGAGCCTTGCGCTTCCCTTCGAGGTTCTTGACGCCGTGAGCAAACATCGTGGCAATAAAGCGCGGCGTCTGCCCCGACTCGGCGACGATGGTTTCGATCAGCGGAATCAGATTATTGCGCAGGATGTAAGCGAAGCAGTCCTCCGGCACGCGCCACTCGCGAAGTTGCTTGAATCGTTGCGCGACTTCGACCGGCAGTTGCCGGCGTTTTTCCTCGATGGCGGCAGCGTCGATCGAGATTGGCGCCGAATCGGTGTCCGGGTACATCCGGTCAGGACCGGGCAGGACACGTTCGAAGATCGTTGTGCCGTCGGGTAGGCTCTTGCGGGTTTCGTTGGGTACGCCCTGCATCGCGATGCGGCATCGCTCTTCAATCGTCTCGATGGCCATTTTGACATCTTCGCGCGGTCCCCAAATGACGATTTGCGCATCGCCTGAAGCCGATTCAAGGAACTCGCGAATGTCTCGCAGTTCCTGTTCGTCGCCGAAGAGATGCAGCTGCTCCGAGTGCAGCATGTTGGGACGTTCGAGGCAGGCAATAACTTTCAGGCGGTCACTGATCTCGTCGGCGAACATGCGGTCGGGCTGCGTGAAGAAACTGAGGATACC
Organism: uncultured Ignavibacteria bacterium; assembly: GCA_964584025.1. Taxonomy (GTDB): domain Bacteria; phylum Zixibacteria; class MSB-5A5; order CAIYYT01; family CAIYYT01; genus JADJGC01. The sequence goes on along the minus strand of CAZOYE010000012.1, from coordinate 14,286 downwards.
CTCAAACTTCGGCAGGTTTACCGCCACGAGATCCCAGCCGCGCGACTTGACGCGCTTGATCGCGCGTTGTTCGCGCGGCAGCAGGTCGGAGTCGAGTTCTTTCCAAGTTACCTGCCAGGTTTTCGGATCAAGGCCGCGTTTGAGCAACTCATCGCGGATCAGGAGGAGCGAGCGCTGGCGAAACGCCTCGATGTGAACAAGATTGGGAATCAATCGGATGTAGGATACGCCTTTGATCTCCACGCGGGTGCCGCCGGCGACGCTGACATTGACATCCTCGCGCGCGGCGCCGGGCCCGACTCTTACCTTACCTGACGAGCGTGCCAAAAAGCGGATGTAATGTGCGGCTTCAGCTGCTTCATCTGGCGTGAGGAGTTCCGGGTAGGTCACGGTTTCGATCAGAGGCATACCGAGGCGGTCGGTCATATAGGTGCGCCAATGGCCGACATCGGAGACCTCGCGACAGGCGTCCTCCTCGATGGATATTTGAATGATGCGGACATCTTTGTGCTTCAGAGGAATCACGCCTTCGATGCCGACGATGGCCGTGCGCTGAAATCCAGTGGGGATTGAGCCGTCGAGGTATTGCTTGCGCGCGACGTGCAGCTCGCCGACGATATTCGTCTTAAGCATCAATGCGATGTCGATTGCTTTATCGAGCGCTTCCTGATTGATGCGAAACGGCGGGGTGTCGTCGATGTCGTAGGTGCAGGCCGTTTCGTCCTTGATGCGGTAAATGATGTTCTTCCTGGTCTTGAACTCCATCAGCGCGGTGCCGTCGTATTCTCCCAATTCGGACAGAGTCGGCCTCATATGCCGGACCAGTTCGGCATCGTAATCGTCGTGGTCCTGGTAGATTCCGGCGGGACAGCGGCAGAAGAGTTTCTTTTCGGTCAAGAGTTGCTGGTGGACCTCCAGGCCGCATTTGAAGCCCAATTGCTGATAGGTTTCCGGGGTTGCCTGGCGCCGCGGGACGTAGCCGACAGCGGACTGGGTCTGCTCGAAATTTGCGGATGAATCAAAACGGTGTGACATAGTGGTGGGATTATACGCAATTGTGAAGTTCGGAACAAGCGCCTTGCCGCCACCGAGCATCCCCCCTTTTTGACCCCCACGACGGACGAACTGAGCCTACGGCCGTTCGCTAATGACGTACCAGCGGGACACGCCGTCGCTGACCAATTGCAGGAAATCAAGATCGGTCACGATGTTGTATGACGTCGCATTGTCGATGAGATCGCTTCCCTGCCGCTGGAGCAAAATATCATCGCTGTTAGCCGTCGAAACTTTGAAAGTATAAACTCTTCCCGGACAGCTGCTAGCCAGAGGCAAGAAAATGAGGTGCGCGCCGGTGATCTGGGGCATTTCGAGAATCAGGACACTGTGCGTGTTGTCCAGCGTGGTCCCTGCCGTCAAAACGGTGACCTTGGTAGCGATCGGTCCGCCAACTTCGAGCCGTGATGATGGGGAGAGATCGTTGATACCGGTGTTGCCTACGGAGTCGATCACCATCCTGGTCAGATTGCCGCCGGTACGAATTTGGAGACCACGGCGCATCGCGACGTTGTTATACATGATTCCGCCGTCGAACGCGAGGTTCTCATCTCCGAAGAGGAAACCCCGCTCGGTGTTGCTTGGGCTGAGCAAGGAAACGTATGTGATGTCTTTTCGCTCAAATACTGCTACGGAACTGCCATGCGCTGCCGTCCCAGCCGAGCTCTCCTGGACATGAAGCGGCGCTTGCGGAGCGTTGGTGCCGATCCCGACGCCGCCGGAGGCCCGCAAGAGGAACTGGTCATCGGCGGTGCTGGCAAAGTCGAGGTTATCCGAATCCGCCCAGACGAAGCTCCCGTCGTGATTGGACTTGGCGCGTCGACCGGCGGCAAATCCGTAATCGCCCGTCACCTGGTTTCGGTGACCACCGGGGATCGTGGCATAGAGTCCCGTGGCGATATTGATCGAACCACCACCTATGGAAGCGCCATCGCCGGAGGCGATTTGCGCAAAGCCGCCAACGACGGAGGAGTGATTGCCTGAGGCAACATTGGAGTCGCTTTCGGCACTTCCGAAATCGAATGAACCGCCCCCGCCCCCAACGAAGCTGAACTCGCCAGTGGCCTTGTTTTCATTGCCGCCGAGGACAGCCGACATGTACCCCGATGCCTCATTGCGGACACCGGCGCCAACGACGGACCAATCGCCGACGGCGCGGTTGCTATATCCGCCGAGGACCGCGGCCCGGTCGCCCAAGGCGTGGTTACTCGTTCCGCCGACGACAACGGCGTGGGATTGGCCGGCCCAATTGTGCTCGCCGCCACCAATAGTGGCGCCAACGGTATCGGCCAGGTTATCATCGCCACCGCCGATATGGGTGTAGCTGCCGCTGGCGACATTGTCCCTACCGCCGGCGATCGAGGCGTTTATTCCGGAAGCCTGATTATCCGATCCGACGACAAAGGCGTTGGCGCCAGTGTTGAGATTGGACGTACCGACCGTCAGCTTGCCATCGATCACGCCGCCGGTGGCATCGTCGACGGTCTCGACACGAAAGGCGTAAGGCACGGCGACAAATCGTTGCAGAGGCTGAAGATCGGGGGCGCCGTCGACCGCCACACCGAGATAGCGGTCGGGTATTGTATTGACATCGAAGACGGCCTCGCTCAGCGGGGTCACGGAGCCGAGAAGCACGTGAAAGATGCCGTCAGTCACTGCGACCGCCGGCTGAGTTTCTGTCCAGAGGGCGATCCCCCCGCCGGGGCTATTGTAGATCGAGAACTTGAGACTGACAGTGTCGGTTAACGGCAAGCCGCCATTATCGGTCAACCGTCCTTGATAACTAACCTGTGAAGGGACGGATGCCATCGTTGGACACGCAGCCAACGCGAGAAGCAACAAGAACAAGGAAACAAGACGTGAACGCAGGGGAAACACAAGAACCTCCCAGGATTGAGAATTCAAAACGCAAACGAGATAGGCTTCTCTCGACGAGCCCATTCGAACGTAGACTATATCGATTATGTCTACCCAAGATAAACGACAATTCGATTTTGTCAAGTGATACGGCCGTGTTGCGAGTCAGCGGTGGTCGCCGGCTGTTCGTAATCGTTTTTGTTCGTCGAGTTACTGCTTGAGCATTTCCTGGTACCTTCGATGATCAGTATCGAGCAATCTTCTTGAGTTCCTCCCCAATCGGGGTGGCCCAATCCGGATCGAGCGTGGACGTGACGTGCAACGGCGAGATTTCTCCCAGGAGCCGGGCTCTCAAAACCAGTTGCGAGGGCGATCTGGCCTCAAGCATCGGTTCCACGCTGGGAGTCGCTTAGACGCAGCACACAAACCTAGGATTGTCGCATCGGCGAGCAATTAGACGTCGTTACTTGCCGAGTGTATGCTGCTCGAAGCGCCCGCAGCGGCCGGCGGAAATCATCACGTCCCCCCATATATCCGTGCCGTTGGACGGATGGAGTGAATTACTACAGTTCTGACCAAGCGGTTGTTGCGGAACAGCCAGTTAGAAGGAAATTGACCGCGGAAATCGGGTTATTCTCGCGATAAGAGAGGATCAAGGGATTGAATCACATTCTGTCGGTGGTGACGAGTGGCGAGGATCCAAGCGTCGGTTTACAATTTCGCGCTGGGATAAAGCTGTGAACGATCACCTTCAAGCACCGCGCGAAATCAAGAACCGACGCAAGGGCGGGGATTCGCCAAGAGACAGACCCATTGGCGCCCGTTACGTGTTATTTGACATTATGTTACGGCTTCCACTTCAACTGAAACTCGACCTCTTCCCCAGAGCTGCTGCGCTCGTGTTCGAGGCTGATGGTGGCGTCGGCCGGGATCGAGATTCGTTCACCGGCGATCTGGATGCGAAACGGCTTGCCAGATTCGAGCGCATCTGCAAGACGGCGGAGTTTCTCGATGAATTTCCTGGTGGGGTAGTTCTTTTCGATGTCGCGTTGACGTTTGCGTTTGGGGGTCGGCATCGGTTGTCTCTCCTATGCGGTTACAGGTTAGGCAGAGTGATAATGGTGTTCGGTGAAGCGTTTCCAGCCTGATTTGTTCTTCGATTCGACCGCCCAGTGGAAGCCCTCGGTGTCGTCGGGCCAGTAGATCATTCGCGCCAACCCCGCCGGCATCTGGGCCTCGAATCCGACGGCGAGCGGATGAACGTCTGAAACGTCAGCGAGCATACCGCTGGAGTTCTTGCCGTCGGAAGTAAACGACCAGAAAGCGATTCTTCCGTCTCGGTTTTCTCCGATCAGGGCAATTTCCTGATAGCTGGTCTTGCCGACTTTCCAGTCAGCCTGTAGTTGGATGTATTTGCCGCCGAGTACCAATGAGAAGGTGCGCGAGCAACTGACCGGGCCCATCGGTGACGAACTTTTGGCGGACCAACTGCCGAGGAGCGGTGCGAAAATCCCCAGTTTACCGCGACCTCGTTTCCAATGCTTGGGAGAGCTTGACATAATTCGATTCCTCTTTTCCGCTGCTTTACAGCCGTGCCGTCGGCCGCTGTTGCATTGTTATGTTCTCCGAACGGCTCGGTGATTTTACGCGACCGCGCGACTTTTGTTAGAGGTCTCGATGCAGATTCGGGATGACTCGTAATCCAATCCTGCTGCCCCGTTGCCGTCATGGCAACGGGGACTGGCAGGTCAAGACTGCCGAGGGGGGACGGCAGTCTCTGTCACTATCGGCCAGCGACGGGAGCATATTGCTCGAGGCTGTCAGTTCAGCTTGTAGGCAAGGAGTTCCCAGCGCGATGAGCATCCAGTCTGACAATGGGAAGAGCGAATTTGCGTGCTCTTGATAATGCCCACGCCCTTGGCAATATAGATTTCTTCTATGATGACCTCGCTTTCGCCTCCGTCACAGAGGCGGGTAAGGTTGGTCGTATACTTGAAGACATTCGGAAACGTGCCCGCCGGGACCGTCATCGTACCGTGGATGGCCTGGATGGTCCGCAAATCCTCGAATTGATAGCAGAGGCCGCGCGAGAAAACAAAGTCAGAGTCGGGCGGATCGGGCGGAATCGCAAACTGAGGTCCGAGATCGACGGCAGAGATGTGATCATTCTCGACGCGCAGCCCGTCCTTAAAGATCGGGAGCGTGGGATAGAAGGTGCCTTCCCAAAAGCCACGAGCCTCGCTACGATTCCACTTAATCAGCTTAACCGTGTCGAGATCCAAGCGGTTGTGCACCGACTGGTAGACCCAGTAATTGCCGAGGGCGAGCGGAATCAGCGTCGATGTCGCAGGGGATTCGGGCAAGACTGTCAACGTCAGCAATGCGCTGTCCGAAATACTCTCGGTGCCGGCGATGATCCAGATGGGGTAGGTGCCGATTTGCTGATGAGTCGGGAAGAATGACAGCATCAGCGTGTCCGCAGTGCCCTCCCGCAGCACGCAGTTTTCCGGGAGCGCCCGGCTCTGAATGGTCGTCTCGTCACCGGAGCGTGACGTGGCGGTTATCTTGATCGACAGGTCGGACCAGGCCTCGACGGAGCGCTTGCCATGAAATTGGATACGGATCTCAGGCTCGGGTGCGCTTGGCTTGTCTTCTGAGCAGGATACAATGAGATATCCGGCTGTGGCGAGTGCCGCGCACAACGCAAAAATCTTTGGCATTGGTGTGACTTCCTTTCCCTTTGTTGTTCATTGCCCCTCCATGAATTAGACTACACTATCCACGTTTTGAGTTCCGGTCAATCACATTCTCTGAAGAAATCTCAAAATGCGAGATTCGGTCGAAAGTACAGCGATAGAGGACTTGACAGCTATCGTTTCTCGCTTATTATGGCCGGATGAGAATAGCCCAACTTCCCCGCTTTCCGCTGGCGTGCCTGCCGACGCCGGTGATGGAAATGAAACGGCTGACGGCCAAACTTGGCGGTCCGCGACTGCTGATCAAGCGCGATGATTTGAATGGCTTGGCCTTCGGCGGCAACAAGACGCGGAAACTTGAGTTTCTCGTTGGCGAGGCGCTGGCGCAGAACGCGGACACGCTGGTAACCGGCGGCTCGGCGCAGTCGAATCACTGCCGGCAGACGGCGGCGGCGGCGGCCGTGGCCGGCCTGGAGTGCCATCTTGTGCTGGGCGGCGAGGCGCCCGCTTCGGCAACCGGCAATCTGCTTCTCGATCAACTCCTGGGAGCACGGGTTCATTGGAGCGGCAATTGCCGCAAGGGGGAGAAGATTCCCATTGTCGCGGATGAATTGCGCGCAACGGGCAGACGGCCGTTCGTGATCCCCTATGGTGGGTCGAACGAGATCGGCGCGGTGGGATTCGTCGAGGCGATGTGCGAACTGGCGGCACAAATGGACGAGCGACTGCGGGAAATCACGCATATCGTATTTGCATCGAGTTCGTGCGGAACGCAGGCAGGAATGGCGCTGGGGGCACGGCTCTATGCGCCCCAGATCAAAATCGTAGGAATTCGCATCGACAAGGATGAGACGACGCTGCCCTTTGAAGAAGAGATGGTGCAGTTGGCCAATGGCGTAGCGAAGCGAGTTGGCGTAGATGAGACATTCGTACGCAGCGACCTGCTGATTCGCGATCAATATCTCGGCGGAGGATACGGCGTGATGGGAGACCTGGAACGAGACGCGATTCGGCTGTTAGCCTCCACCGAGGGCATAATTGTCGATCCGGTGTATACCGGCCGAGCGATGGGAGCGCTGGTCGATCTGATCCAGCGCAGCGAGTTCGGCAAGTCAGATTGTGTGCTGTTTTGGCATACCGGCGGGACGCCGTCGGTGTTTGGGTATGCGGGGGAGCTGGGGGTGTAGCCGAGAAAGCCGAACTTCCTTGCTCAGCGTTTGTTATTTTGTTTCTCTGCCATTTGCAGTCTTAGCGAGTCAATTTGCGCTTGCTGGGCTTTGACCGCCTCGATAAGTACGCTCACGACGCGGGCGTAATCGATAGAGCGCGCATCAACGCCGTTGTCCTCGAAACGCACGATTTCCGGCAAGACAGCCCCCACCTCCTCGGCTACAAGCCCGAGTTCAAGCGGCCCGCCATCGAGAGGCCTATAACTCACGCCGCGAAGGCGAAGGATTTTGTCGAGCGCGTTATCGATCGTGGTGATATCGATTTTCCAGCGCCGCGAGCTGTAGGTCTCCCAGGCATTAGCCAAGCCGCGCCCGCCGGCGTTGGAAGCGTTGGCAAGCGTCAGGACGTTAGTCGGCGCGCCGACGCCGCGTAGGCCGACATAAGCGTTGCTGCCAGGAATGTTGATGGCATCGGTGTAGGTGCCGTTCCCGTTGTAGCGGCGGATCTGGAGGTGACCCTGGTTGCTGTAGCTGAGATAGGTCTCACCATTAGCGCCGTACCCGAAATGGCTGTTTCCGCCGTTGTGGTAGATGTTGATCGTTCCCGCGTTGTCGTTCGGGCCTATCGTCGGGGCGCCGGAAAGAGTCACGTTGGTGTGGTCCCAGCCAAGATAGATGTCGTTGACCCCCACAAGAAACTGAGATGGCGCTGTGGTCGCTAACGCTCCTGACTGCGACGAGGGATCGTTCCAGACAAAGCAGCCGTAGTGGAGTGCACTCGCTTGACTGCCGCCCGCAAAAGCGTTCCAGCCTGCGACGACGTTGTCCGTTCCGCCCAAAGCGACGCTGCTGAGGCCCGTAATTGTGTTACCGACTCCTCCGATGGCGACGGAGTTCTCGCCGCTAACGGCATGACTTGAGCCTCCCAAAATAGCAGTGCGGGAACCGGAGGCTACGTTCAGATTGCCGGCCAAACTCACAGACATGTTACCAGAAGCTTCGTTGCCGTGCCCGGCAACAAAAGAACTTGTCCCCGACGCGTCGTTGAGAGTTCCAATCGCGGCAGAGCCGTTGACATTTCCTCCGAGTGCACCATCGACAGTACGGACTTTCGCGGCATAGGGCACCGTCACGATTTGGCGACGGGGTGTCATTTCGGCATCCGAGTTGATTTGAATGGCGAGAAAGAGCTCCGGGAGGTCGAGAACACTTTCCGGAATGGGGATGGTTGCTCCGACGCGGCAACTCAGCAGTCCGTCAGCAACCGGCAATACCTGGCTTTCGCTCCAAAGTTGTGAACCCCCCAATGGAAGAGAATACGCCCGAAACGTAATCGTATAGGACCCGTCGGGAACCGGTGTTCCGCTGGAATCGGTCAGGCGCGCCTGATAATTGAATGACTCCGGAACGGCGAAGGTTGCGGACGGCAGAGCGAGCACAAGCAACGTAAGAAGAGGAAGAAATCGGACCATTCTCTGAACATCTCCTGTGAGAGGTGGATTGATTTGGTTGAAACATAATATACTTAGTAGGTTCATATAATCTAGATACGAAGGGACCTGAGTCACTGTGGAGTGATCATGAGATTCTTGAAACGACCCAAGCCCCCTTGGCAACTGATCTGATTTTCTGTGTGACTTCCCGATCAAGCCGGCTATCCGGCGCGGCGTTCTTTGTTGATGCGCAGCGGCGAGGGCTGGCTGCCGGCGGCGCCGACAAAACCGCGGCAATTGGAAGCGCCACAATGGCAGGAGAAACTTGTGGAAAGCGATGATTCGTTCTGCAGGTAGTCAAAGTTGATTTCTTCCCCGACAGCAATATCGCGGCGGGCGCGCATCACCTTACGCTCGCGATCGACATAGCAGGTCGGATCGCAATGATGGTTGGTATAGCGGCCCCAGGGGTTGTCGACATGGATGTTTGGCGCTAACTCGATGGTGCGCAAGCTCGGGCGGTCGGAGAATTCGCCGAGATTGAGATTGAAGACAATCTCGCCGCGGCGGAAGCGCCTGGCGGCGACCAGCGAAATCTGCCCCAAACGATTGGTAACAAAAGTCAGCATCGGCAAGTATTCCTGTCGGACGGTATGCTGATAGCGAAGTAAGACTATCTAGTAAGAGTTACGTCGCCAATATAGGTCATTTAAGTCAAAAATCAAGTTGGAAGTGGATTGTGATGGTGTATGAGATTTGAGCAGATGGGGCTCGGCAAGGCATCCCCACCCTTCGCCGGCGCTACAGGTGGACTACCAATTACCGGATTAGGCAAGAAGCTTCTGAAGCTTCGGAATCAACGCCGGAATATCAACCTTGCAGCGTTCCAAAGAATATCAAGATTGAGCTGATCATAGCCGTGGATTAGTCGATCGCGCATTCCGGCAATGTGTTTCCACTCGATTTCCGGATTAGACACTCGGAATTCCGTCGTCGTCTGCTTGCTGGCTTCACCGATAATCTCACACAACCTGACCAGGGCAAGCTGTCGCATCTCGTCGTGCTCGAGGCGCTCGCGGGAAGTCTGAGAAGAATACTCGACGACTTTCAGGGCCGCGTCAAGCATGTGCCTTACGCGAATGAGGCTATCCCGCTTTGTCATATACAACCCGGGCTTCCGCGACCACTTCATCGCGGAAGTACTTACTCAAGTCCATTACCGTGTTCAAATCTACTTTTCTGCCCAAGATCTCGCTCAGTTCGTCCTGCATCCCAAAAAACGCCCAGCCCGGTGTCTTACCTTCCTCGAATTCCACGAGAATATCGACATCGCTGTCGGGGCGGAAATCTTCGCGCAAGACCGAGCCGAAGAGCGCTAGCCGGCGGATGTGGTTCTTCCGGCAGAACTTTTCGATTTGGGCCTGCGGGATGGCGATTTTGGGCGTCATTGGAGAAATATAGTGAGACGGATTGAATCGGAAAGCAAAAACCTCCGACACGGCTGACCCTTGGAGACGCGTGCCAGGTCGCCCTCGTGCCGGAAGAAGTGGCTCAAGTGCTGAGAGGGTCCGCGACGGCACACGGAAGACCTGGCACAACGCGCAATGGTACGGCGGATAGGCGGCTGTTAAGAGGTGTCGGGTTTCGGGCTGCAGAGAGTATCCGGATGAAAACTGCCGGGAACGCTGGAAACCCGACCGACGAACTAGAAGATGCCCTACCATTCGCAAGGCTACAGGTGGTGTGCCGGATGAGCCAGAGTTGAGAGTGCTGCGGAAGGACCGGTGCGGCCATGTGCCCGACAGAGTCACGGCCGCACCAATCATCATTAGCGTTGCCGCTCAGTGTGGCGCAACTGCGCCTATCAGCACCTGACACGAGTTATTCTGGGGCAGCAGCGGTGACTGGGGACCCGGTACAGCCGTTCCCGACAGCAACTGAGGATTGGAAGAAAAGTTTCCTTCACTGCCCAGTTTGCTTTCGATTCTTCCGGTCCAGTCCCCGTCAGTATTTCCCCAGATGTCTGAACAGGAAACTAAGATCGGAACATCTTCGGCGCAGTACACGCTCGTTCCCATCGGGCAGCCTGCAATCAGACTCCGGTTGATAATCAAGGTGTCCACACTCGAATAACTCCCGGCGCAATAGACGGCACCGCCCAATCCAGAACTGGCAGAATTCTCAACGAATGAGCAATTCCTAGCGATGACGCAGCCAGCAAACAACCCGCCACCGTAAGCAGGAAGACTGCTATGAGTTCGACTTATCGAATTGTCCTGGAAGACGCAGTATTCGGCGGTCACAAGATCCGCGCGCACGGCCCCCCCGCGTCCATAGCCAGAGTTTCCGATAAAGGAGCTATGGGAGATATCGAGTTGCCCACCAGACCAGAGGCCGGCTCCACCACCGCCGATAACCACCCATCCGCCGCCGTTGTTTTCCCATTCACAACTATCGATCTCGATTTGCCCGCCGACCAGATAGGCTCCGCCGCCGCGATAGCGGCAGTCATTGTCAAAGAAACGGCACTCTTTCAGGGTAGCCGCGACGCACTCACCGTAGAGGCCACCACCATCGGTGGCTGATCCACCAGAGAACGTGCAGTGCCGAAGCTCAATCTGACCATAGACGTAGACGTTGCCTCCTTGTGAACAATAGTAAAGGCCGTTGTCGTGGAAGCTGCAGTCTCGTGCCAGAAAACGTTTCGTATAGGTGTCGTCTCTCCAGTATACGCCGCATCCGAATTGAGCAAGATTCTTGGACACACTGCAATTGATTAGCGACAAATTTGTACCGTTTATACAGAGGATTCCTGCTCCTGCGTTTCCGGGATACTCGCCTTCCAACTCCGCCACCCCCCCTGTAATAGAGAATCCTTTTATGACTGTCTCATGGTCTCCACCCATGACGCGGATGCACCGACCGCTCGAATCGGCATCGATGGTCACGCAGCCGGCGACGCCCGATTCGCTTAAGAGCGTCGTTCCGGCGGCAACAATGATGCCGTGCTCGTGGTAGGTCCCGCACGCGACCAAGACAGTATCGTTGACACTCGCTGTATCACAGGCAGCAGCAATGGTCGGGAAATCCCCGGGAACTCGGTATAACACTCCTTCTGGCTCGTCGGGCTTGGAGGGGGATGAACTCGAGTCACCGCTGCAACCAAAGCCCGCAATTGTAATGATTGCGAGGAGTCCCAAGACGAGAGTTATGCCGAGCAGCCAACAACGTGCGGTCGATAACGCCCCGAGAGACCGTGAGCCCCGGCAACTAGCGGAAGACTTATTTTCGGGAATAAACATACCGTTACCTACTCCTCTTCCTGTAAGAGAGTAAGGTCTCGCTCAATGTCCGGCCCAGCTACCGTCTTTCGGTCAGAAGTCTTTGAGCAGTCATATCCCTGACTCGTGTAGTAAGACAAGCTGACATCCAGGTCCTGGCCTTTGCCGCAGACTTCAACTGATTGCTGACCCGGAATATTCCCAGGGGGATTGCATTCGTAACATTCTTCCTTGGCGCAGCCGGCGAGAACAGAAGCGCAGAGCAGAAATAGAACCAACAGCTGTTTCATCGCGCCAGTGCGGCACAGAACGGAGGTCTTCATTGAAAGTCCTTTCAGAAAGAGAATGAGCGGACGACGCCCCGGTTTGAGGTTGGTTTCGTCGTCAGTAGATCGGAAGCACTTTGCAGAGCGTCTGTGATGGTAGTGTTTACGGTCAAGATCTCTTACCATACACGAGACTTCTCCTGCCAAGGTTCACTGTATGGACAATTGACTACCGTTGAGGACAATGCCAAACAGGGACTTTTTTGTCAAGTTCCAAATGCATATGAGCGACGCGACAGAAACGCTGGAGACCCGAGTTACGATCTGAAATGGCACGAAGAAGCCTTCGAGAGCAATTGTGTCGAAACCCCTCAGACAGATTGGTCGAGCCAACGAGTTGGCCATTAGGGGTTTGGCCTACCAAGCTACAGCTTCATAAGCCACCGCGAGGGCGTCCGCAAGAATCCCCTTCTTGATTTTCTTCAGATTGACATGTGTCCATCCCTTTGCTCCCCATTTGTTCGGCACCGGATAGAAAGCCTCGGCGTTCAAGGCGACGATGGCATCCTGCTGGAGTTCCGGCAGCCGCAGCGTCGCGCGATTCTCGGCAGCGTTCAGAGTAGCGAATATCTTCTTGCCGACACAGAATGACGTGATTTCAAAGTGGGGCTTTTCGACGGCATTCTCAAACGAGAGAGCCAGCGTGCGGAAGGAGTCGGGGGTCATGCGGGAATATAGTGAGAAGGAGTGAATGGGAAAGCGGAATTCAACGATATGTCCGAACCACAGGGGTTCGGACCTACCAGCTGACTTTCGCCGACGGTTCTACTGACGTGGTGGGGTTAGATGGTGCCAGGTCGCCCTCGTGCCGGCGGGAGGACTTCAGGAGTTTGAGATTCTTCGAGGCGGCACTCGGAAGACCTGGCACAACGATAAGTACATTGGGAGGCATGCGAGAGCAGGGAGTGTCGGGTTTCGCGCCTCCGAGTGTATCCCTTCGAAAACTGCCGGGAGCGCTGGAAACCCGAGCTACAAATCAAATCCGGGCACGTCACACTCGATCTACGGGCTCGGAAGACCTGGCACAACGCGTCGCATTGCCCAGCCGGGATTCCAAGATTGAAGCTGGATCCCGGCGTGCGCCGGGATGACGTGTGGGAAAGGAATGTGGCGGAAGAGTTAGGAAAGCAAAAACCCCCGTCTCGAGTGAGGCGGGGGTTTTGTTATTTAACCCGGCAGCGATTCATTGATTCGGTTCTCTGGCCAACAAGCTCTCAAGCTCCGCGACCAGAGTGGGTACAGCAGACTGAGCGATGTTCCAGATCACCTCCAAATCCACGTCAAAGTAAGCATGAATAAGTCGATTGCGAGTTCCGGCGAGCTTCGACCAGGGGATAGCCGCAAACTCACTTCGCGTCTGATCTGAGACTTGCCGCGCCGCTTCACCAATGATCTCAAGGAGCTTTGTTACCGAAAGAAACTTCTCTTCGTTGCCCGCGAAGGCCGCCTTATCAACGCCGTGAATGATCCGCATGATGCGCCGGCCGGCGTCGAGCATATGGCGAATTCGGATGATGTCTTCAGCTCTTGACATAGAGATTGTGCGCGGTTGCCATAACCCGGTCGCGGAAATAGGGGCTGAGAAATCCTGGTGTGCACATGTCCACCTTGCGCCCCAGCAGAGCGGACAACTCGTCTTCCATCGAGAAGTATTCGAGTCCTGGGGTCTTGCCCTCCTCGAATACGACCAGCACATCCACGTCACTGTTCGGCCGGAAATCATCTCTCAAGACCGAACCGAATAAGGCCAGGCGGCGGATGTAGTTTTTCCGGCAGAAAGCCTCAATCTGGTTCTGTGGGATAGAGATCTTCGGCGTCATATTACAAATATAGGGCAGACCATCGTAACTGCAAATCAAAAACCCCCGTCTCGAGTGAGGCGGGGGTTTTGTCAATTAACCCGGCAGCGATCTACTCTCCCACTGACTTTCGCCAGCAGTACCATCGACGCGGTGAGGCTTAACTTCTGTGTTCGGGATGGGAACAGGTGGGACCCTCACGCTATGGCCACCGGAAATTCGGTTGCTGGGTTCTGTCACTGGATTCCCGCCTGCGCGGGAATGACAGTAACAGATCAGCGAAATTTATTAACCAATATCAGAGACCGATGGGGATCAACGCATGAGTCAGAAAAGCTTTTGGGATTTTGAGAAATCACTGTAGTCCCGTGTTGTGGTGTCGAGATTCCCACCGCAATCCCGCTGAAGCGCGGGACAGGTCAGTGGGGCACCGACAATCGTCACATTTCACAGACGTACGTTGATCAAAAGTGTCGCGGGAGGGCGGGTTTGATGCTCCCGCCCGGCAGCGACAATTTTTTAGATCAAGCCTCACGGCAAATTAGTACCACTCGACTGAACCCCTCGCGGAGCTTATATCTATGGCCTATCGACCTGGTCATCTTCCAGGTGCCTTCAGGTCTTGCGACAGGGAAATCTAATCTTGGGGTGGGCTTGGCACTTAGATGCATT
>CAZOYE010000011.1:0-131249 GCA_964584025.1 uncultured Ignavibacteria bacterium | reverse complement strand
ACGCCTTTGCGACGTTGGGTGTTGAAGTTGGCCCGACCGCCCGTTACTCGTACAGTATCGCCGGCGTGACCGCGACCACCTTCACGGCAACCGCGACGATTCCGAACCCGGGTCTGGACGACGACGCCGCTCCGGATACCTGGACGATGGATCAGGACGGCAACCTGAACGTCACTTCCGACGACTCGGTTCTTTAAGAACCGCTACAGGCAATACTGCCGCGGGCGGGGACGCTGTCCCCGCCCGTTTTTGTTTCTTACTACCCGTTGCTTGGACGCTTACCCACGACTGCATTGACTCGCCTATTGCAATATGCACGGCGATCATGCGAAGTGACCCGTAATGAATAGAACCCTAATCATGTCGAACATAGAGCGACTCATCAATAACATGTGCGTAAGCAACAATACGTCAACGTGTTAGCCGATGCACTGAGAGTTCCGGAATTCCTCGCACGCTTCTTGCTCTTACACCCCCCGGATGATGACAAGCATGAGTACGAAAGACACGAAGATGAACCATAACGCAGGAGGAGCAATGCTCAGTAAGCTTCACAGAACCCAGAAGGGTTTCACCCTGATCGAACTGATGATCGTGGTTGTGATCATCGGTATCTTGGCCGCGTTGGCCATCCCGAGATTCATGCGGGCGACCACCAAGTCGAAGCAGTCGGAAGCCAAGCAGATTCTCAAGCAGGTCTACACCATGCAGCAGACCTACCGTCAGCAGAACGATACCTATTGGGATCCGGCCGGTGCCGTAGCCGGTTCGGCGACCCCGAACGCCTTTGCGACGTTGGGTGTTGAAGTTGGCCCGACCGCCCGTTACTCGTACAGCATCGCCGGCGTGACCGCGACCACCTTCACGGCGACCGCGACGATTCCGAACCCGGGTCTGGACGACGACGCTGCTCCGGATACCTGGACGATGGATCAGGACGGCAACCTGAACGTGACTTCCGACGACTCGGTTCTTTAAGAACCGCTACAGGCAACACTGCCGCGGGCGGGGACGCTGTCCCCGCCCGTTTTTTTATGTCGATCAACGGGTTAATCCGTCACGTCAGAATGCCGAAAGAAGGAGTATGGATCGAACGCGCGCGTTTTCGTGGCTGGCGTTCCTCATCTCGCTGTCGGTCTATCTGTTAACAGCTGCCCCGGGTATCTATTGGGAAGACTCAGCAGCGTTTCAGACTGCCGCTGCGGAACTGGGGATCGTCCACAACCCCAGTTTTCCGATCTATGTTCTCACTGCGCACCTCTTCACCTTGCTTCCCGGAAGCACGCCGCAATGGTGGGTGAACGTAGCTTCGGGGCTCTTCATGGCGCTTACTTGCCTGTCGCTCTTCCGGCTTGGCCTTGGTTTTCTACGCCGCGAGGGAGAGCAGTTGGAAGCAATCTATGAGGTCATGTTGCTCCTCTGCGTGGTGGCTTTCGCGTTCGTGTACGGTGTCTGGATTCAGGCAGTCAGAGCCGAGGTCTATGCGCTCAATACGCTTCTCGTAACCCTGACAATCTGGCTTCTGCTACGCTTTGTCGAAGCGAAAATCGAGATCGGGCGATTCGCGGCGCTGATGGGCTTGCTCGTTGGCGTGAGCCTGGCGAATCATTATCTCATTTACGGCGCGGTGGTCTTTCCTCTCGCGCTTGCAGCGGCCATTCACTACACGGAGCAGTTGTTGCGTCCGCGTGTGGCGGGCTTATTCGCGGTCTTCTGTTTTGTCGGACTTCTGAGTTATCTTTACCTGCCGATCCGCGAAAGCTACATGCCGATCTTCAACTGGGGAGACTTTTCTTCGATTGGCGGCTTTTTCCGCTCAATCCTGCGAATCGATGCGCCGCTGCCGATTGAGCAGCTTACAGTGACAACGCCCTATGTCCATCGCCTGAGTTCGACGATCGGCGCCGTCGTGCACGAAACGCCGCTTCTGATCATGATCTTCGCATTGTTCGGGCTGATTCAATCGTGGCGGCGGTCGCGCTTCGGCTTTGTCGTATTGATTCTTCCGATCGTAACCACCCTTCTTGTTACGGCCTACGCCGCCGATTTCTCGTCGTACAACCTCGATCTCTACGGTTACCTGATACCGGCTTTCGCGATGATCTTTCTGGCTTCAGCTGTTGGCGCAGCGGCGCTGACCCGGGAGATTCTCAAACGGCAGCCGTCAACGTCGTCGGCGTTTCGTCTCGGTGTTCCGCTGCTGATTGCTTTTACGCTCGTTGTGAAAGCCTCATACTTGTTTGGCGTCAACTACAATGCCGCCGCCAAGAACGGCATTTGCGAAGCGGATATCTACGCGCAAAGCGTGTTGGAATCGCTTCCGACCGGCACGATCTTTCTTGCAGGCGAAGACAACAGCTTCTCGCCGCTGCTGTGCAAGCAGAAGGTTGATGGTTTCCGTCAGGATGTCATCGTTATCTCAACCGGAGCCTTGTTGCGCCAAGACTATCGCGTTAAGCTGCAGAAGCGCCATCCGGAACTCTACTACTCCGCCGCGTGGGATCAAGACCACTTTGCCGAAGATTTCATCAACAATTTGAACTACTGGATCGGCATTAATGCGCCTTATCGGCCGGTGGCGTTAACGCTCTCGCAGTGGACTGCGCCATTGATTCCCAAACTTCAACCCAGCGGATTTGCCTATCTCTACGGCGCTGAGGGGAACTTCACTCAGAAAGCTGCGTCCGTATCAGTGCAATTCTACAATGATCAAGCCTCGCTGTGGCGCGACAATCGCGATCGCACGACGCGGGAGCATTTCGGTCGATTGCTGTACAATCTCGCCGTCTTCTACCATCGCCATCAACAGCCGGTGATCGCGGCAAAATACAACCGCGATGCCGCCGACTGCGACGCTGAAAACGTCGACCTGCTCCTAAGTTGCCTGAAATTGGCGATCGCGAACCGTCAAGCCGATGACCAACGCCGCTTCACCGAAATGATTGTCGAGCTCGATCCGGGTAATCGCCAACTGACTGAAATACAACAGGCGGCCTACGCCGTGGAGCATGACCGTGAGCGCTAGAGATCTGGTTAGTGTCGTTGTGCCGATGCACAACGAGTCGGAGAATATTCCCGACACCGTCGACAAAATCGCGGCGGAATTGCGGGCCCACGGACATGCCTTCGAGATTATTGCCGTTGACGACGGCTCGACCGATGACACGGCGCTCAAGCTTAACTCTTTGGCGTCGCATCATCGCCATTTGCGCGTGATCAGCTACCAGCCCAACCAGGGGCGCGGATTCGCAATTCGCGACGGCATCCGGGCTGCGCAGGGGACAATCATCTGCACAACCGATGCCGACTTATCGTACTCAGCCGATCATCTGACCCGCATGATTGCATTACTTCAGAAGTACACCAAACTCGATTGCGTTGTTGGCTCGCCCTATACTGAGGGCGGTGGCGCCGAGAATGTGCCGGCGCTGCGGCTCTGGATTTCGCGCCTGGGGAACAAGGTGATCAACTATGCGATCGGCGGAAAAGTCAAGACCAGCACGTGTGTCCTGCGCGCCTATCGCGCCGACTGCATCAAGTCATTGGAATTGTTCTCGTCAGGAAAAGAACTTCACCTCGAGATCATCACAAAGCTTTTGGCCTCCGGTTATTCGGTGATGGAGATGCCTGCGACGCTGCGTTCGCGCAAGAAAGGGAAATCGAAATTCCGCTTCCGCGCCATCGCTACGTCCCACTTGCTTTTCTCCCTGCACGAAAAACCGATCCTGCTTTTTGGCGCCATTGGACTCGTGTTGATCGGTCTGGGCCTGCTCGGCGGCGGTTACGTCGTCTACCTCTGGCAGAACGGCACGCTGAATCCCGACCGGCCGCTGATGACGCTGTTAGTGCTGTTCATCCTCACCGGAATCCAAATCCTGATGTTTGGTTTCCTCGGCAGCGGATTGGTGAAGTTGCGCAAAGAGATCTTTGTCGTCCAGCGCGAGAACAAGCGGCTGGAATTGAAGCTGGATAGATGGATGAGCGATCATCCGGAGATTAACGCGGAACGAGATGAATCAGTCTCCCAACCCAACGACCGCGAGCCAGTCGCCGATCGTCACCGCGATCAAGCGGCTGCTCATCATCACTAACCGCCTGCCGGTTTCGCCCGATGACCCGGCTTCGCCCTTCGTCCTCGATTTCATCGAGGCGCTGCGAGCTGCTGGCATCGCTGTGACGGTCTATACCTCGCGCATCGGCGAACAGACTTCGTCGTTGCCGTTCGACGTTGTGCGTTTCGATTGGGGCGAAACACAGCGGACACTCTCGGAACTGCCCTTATATCGCGTGGCTACATGGGAACTGGTCAAGAAGCATTTCGACTCAGGGGTGCAAACTCTCCTTCAACACTTGAAGAGCAACCGCTACGACCACATCCTGGCGCTTTGGGCGCTGCCCTCTGGTTGGTTTGCTTACAAGGCGCACAAGGAAACCGGAGTGCCTTACTCAGTCTGGTCGTTAGGCTCCGACATCAACGTCTGGGCGCAGCGGCCCTTGGCCGGTAAGATGATCCGCGTGGCTCTTTCGAAAGCTACCGGATTATTTGCCGACGGTGATGAACTGGCCGAAAAAGTTAAGCGGCTCTCGGGGCGCGAATGTCACTTTCTGCCGAGCCTGCGACTCTTCGATTTCCAGGCGCAGCCGATACCCAGAGAGAAGTACTTTCTGTATCTGGGCCGGATTGAGAAGAGCAAGGGCGTTCTCGACTTAGCGCGGGCCTTTTCGCTGTTGAAACAGGATATCTGGGACTACCGGCTGCTTTACATCGGCGACGGTTCGGCGGTGCCGAAACTGAAACGCGAAATCGATCGGCTCAAGCTGCGCGGCAAAGTGCACTTGCTTGGCCGGGTTCCGACCGATGAAGTTATCAATTATCTCCAGCGCGCGCGGGCGCTGGTGATCCCGACGCACTCGGACTCGATTCCGCTGGTGTTTGGTGAAGCTTTGCAGACCGCGACGCCGATGATCGTGACCAACGTCGGTGATCTCGGCACGCTGGTGCGTGACAATAAACTCGGATACGTCGTTCAGAAAAAATCGGTTCGCGCCTTGCATGACGCGTTGGTCAGGGCTATCGTGTGCGATCTGGATATCAAAACCGCGGCGAAGAATCTGCTGGAGCGATTCGCACCCGCGCAAGCTGTGAGGACCTTTGTCGATGTCGTCAATGCCGGCCAACGATAAGCAACACTATTTCGATCGTTACTGGGAACAGCAAGACCACCACCGCGTCGCGCGACGTTCCGAGTGGCGGGCGCGCCGCCTCTACGACCTGGTGGGGTTCCGCTACAATTCGCTGCTCGACATCGGCGCCGGGCAGGGGGAGTTGATCTGCTACTTCAAGAGCGCCGGCTATCGTGTTGAGGGTTGGGATATCTCGCCCGAAGCCGTGCGTCACATGAAAGAGGCGGGTTACTCGGCGCGCGTCGTCGACCTGGAAAAAGACGAATTTGAAGGCCACTACAGCCTGATCGTTTGTTTCGAGGTTCTGCAGCAAATCGAGGACCCTGCGGCCGTCTTGCGCAAAGCCGATAAAGTGCTATTGCCGAACGGGCGGATGGTGATCTCTGTGCCGAATGAGTTTCACATCGTCAGACGACTTGGCGTCGGTCAACCGTTGGTCGAGCACGTCCAGCTTTTCTCGCCGCGCAAGGCGCGGGAACTGGCACGCCTCGCCGGTTATGTCATCGAGGCCGAGGTCTTCCAGCCGCTGATGCCGCCGCGTTGGGGCCGCATGGCCGCTCGTGTCGGTCAATGGCTGGCTAACATGATTCCATCGTTGTTTTGTATTTCAGCGATGCTTGTGCTCAGGAGAAAAAATGACAACTGAAATCACGCGTCGGAACGAGATTTATGGGACTTTCTCCGAGCGCTTTCCGCAGTTGTACGATCGTACCGGCCGGGTGCAAAAGGCGCAGAAAATCATCGCCGTCATCCAGGATTTTTGCCGTGGCAACGGCTCGAGCCTGCGCGTGCTGGACGTCGGCGGCGCGGCCGGCGTCATGACCGAAATCTTCGCCGACGTGTTCGATGAAGTCGTCGAGCTCGATATCGATCACGTGGCGATTGAACGCGGGCGGCAGCAGTGCAAGAGCCCGAATGTCACCTGGGTTTGCGGCGATGCCACAAAGCTGGAGTTTCCGGATGAATCGTTCGACTGCGTAATCTGCAATCACGTCTACGAACACGTCGATGATCAGGTCGGACTGGCGCGCGAAATCCGGCGCGTTCTGAAGCCAAGTGGATTTTGCTATTTCAGCGCCGGCTCAAGATTCACGCTGGTTGAGGGGCACTACAAATTGCCATTTCTCTCCTGGCTGCCGAATCGGCTGGCAAATGTTTACATGAAGCTTACCGGAAGGCAGGGAGGTTATGATGTGACTTTGCGCTCGTATCCGAAATTGAAGAAGATTCTTCGCGAGTTTGAATTCCACGACTACACGATTCCGATTCTTAAGCACCCCGAGCGCTTCGCGGCGGACGATCTCAGAGCCCAGAGCGGGTGGGCGTTTCGCGTACCGACCTTCATCTACAGGGCGGCTTATCCGATCCTGCCGATCTGGATCTGGATTTTGACCAAGAAGTGAGCACAAAAAACGATTGCTCGGATCGACTCAACAGAGTTAGAATTCGGGCATGCACAAAACTCTTCTCGTCCTCGGATTGGCGCTGTTGTTGACCGCCACGGTGCGCAGCGACGATTTTCGCGTTCCGCTCGATACCATAAATCAAACCTTGAACTACATCGGCATCGACACTTCCGATGTCGGCTTTCGCACCGACTGGGTCGATCTCGATACTTTTCGCTTGAGTGTCGTCAATGCGTACACTCGCAGGCCGCTGGGGCTGCCTGCCTTCACCAAAGGAAGCGCCGACTCGCTGTTGGCTCTTCCGCGTACAGTTGATCAGAACTATCGGATGCTGCAGCGGTTTCTTGACCAGACAGCCGCGCCGGCTGAAGACTCGTTACACTGGGACGATGTAGCGAGTCGAAATTTCAGAGATTTCGAACATCAGGCGTCCTCCTGCGATTCGCTGGTGCGATTGACAAGATGGGCTCTTCTGCGATTGGACAAGACACCGGGCAGCGCCGGCGGCGACTTCGCAAAGAACGAAATGTTGTTGAAGGATTCATTTGAGTTGTTCCTGCGCGAGGAGGAGAAAGATGTAGAACTTCCGCTCGATGCCCTTGACAGCTTGCAGAAACAACAAGAACGAGCGGCGCTGCGGTTGAGATCGATTTGCGATGAAGGAGACATTAGGTACATGGCCTCGAATGGCGCTGGAGCTGTTGGAGCCTATCAACTAATCAGCGATTGGCTTGAGCTGCAGCCTAACGGCGGGCGCGAACTGGCGCAATGTCGTTCGCTGGCGCAACTCAGAGACCTGAAAACACCTTTTGGGCGCATTGCCATCGGCGGCCCCGGCAATGACCGGTATGAAGGCGTCTATAGCATCATCATCGATTTCGGGGGGGATGATGAGTACTATCTGAGTCGCTCTCCGGAATACAAGTCGCAGATCATCATCGATCTTGCCGGTGATGACAAGTATTTTGCACAAACCGACCACGCAATTGGCGCCGGTTTCTTCTCCGCGGGCATTCTGGACGACTGGAGCGGCAACGACCTGTACGTCGGCAAGAAGTACTCGCTCGGCTGCGGCATGTTTGGCGTGGGAATTCTAAGGGACCGTGCGGGTGACGACACATATCAGGGCGATCTCTTGACACAGGGGGCAGCGACCTTTGGCGTCGGGATGTTGATTGACGAGGCCGGTCGCGACACTTACAGCGCTGCACTATATGCACAAGGCTTCGGCTTCATCATGGGTGCCGGCGCACTGATTGATTTCAAAGGCAACGACCGCTACACCGCCGGCTGGAAGTACGGCGACATACTGCGCTACGAAGACCATTACGTTTCGTTGTCGCAGGGCTTCGGGTATGGACTTCGCCCCTACTTTTCGGGCGGTATTGGGCTGCTCGTCGATGGAGACGGCAACGACCAGTACAGTGCCGACATCTTCGGCCAGGGTGCGTCCTACTGGTATGCGATCGGGGGGCTGATCGACTACGGCGGAAACGACAATTACATCGCCTATCAATACGCCCAGGGTGCCGCGACTCATATGTGTCTGGCGAACTTGATCGATATTAGCGGGGACGATCTCTATAGTTCGAAGGGCGTTTCGCAAGGATGCGGTCACGATATCGCATTTGCGATGTTGCTCGACTGCGCCGGCAACGATCAGTACAGCGCCACCGACCTCTCCCAGGCAGCCGGCTCGGCAAACGGGATCGGGATGTTACTTGACCTGTCCGGCAACGATGGCCATATCGCGCGCGTCGCGAATAATACTCACGGTTATGGCAACCCGCGCCGCGAGTATGGTTCGATCGGACTCTTCCTTGATCTGAGCGGTATCGATGACTATCGCGGGAATGGCAGGGACGCCTCTTATTGGATCACGAACTCGAAATGGGGAATCGGCGCCGATCTGCAGGCGGGAGGTGGCAAGTGAAGCTGTTCCTTTGCTTCTCGAGCTGTTTGCTGCTGATCATGGTGAACACCGCCTGCTCTCAGGATGCATTGATGGAGCGCCTCTGGCGGCAGGGATCCTCGGGTGAAATTCGCTTTCAATCCATGGTGAAACCATCTCAAGATTCGCTGAGTGCAATGGGAGAATCAGCAGCGCGCTTTTTGGCCGGGAAGTTGTCAACCTCCGACGCGCGCGAGAAGTGGGCGTTGATCGACATCTATCGCGCAATCGGGAAGGTCGCTACGCCGCATTTGATTCCCGCGCTTGATACCGAAAACAAGGATCAACTACGAACGACCTGCCGCTGTTTAGCGGAGATCAAGGACACCGCGACCCTGACAAACATCCTGCCGGTCACGACGCATGCAGACTTCACCGTACGCGTCGAGGCGGTCACCGCGATCGGCAAGATCGGCGGCCCTCAGGCCTCAGACTTGCTCGATCCGTTCGTTGCCGACTCTGTCGGTCTGGTGCGCAAGGCCGCAATTTACGGCTTGAGCCTGCTTAATGAGCCGTCCACCAGCGTATTATTCATGCGCGCGTTGAATGACGACTACTATGGCGTCCGCCTGGCGGCATTTGACGCCCTCGCTAAGTTGGACTCGGCGGCACACGCGGTGATTCTTACGGAACTGCCGTTCACGACCGGCCGCACCAAGGCGCTGCTGTTGAAGCTCTGCGGGCAACTTCACCTGAGAGCGGCGCAACGGGAAATCGAGCGATCCCTCAGTGAGCCGGACCACAGTGTTCGCGGCTGGGCCGTATGGTCGCTGTCGCGCGTGCTGGGTGAAAAGAGCCGCTCGCTACTGAAATGGCTTGCCGCCAACGAGCCGGATCTCTTTGTTCGCTCGCAGGCTGATGACGGCCTGAAGTTTCTTGATACTACTCGTAAGCCATGAGCAAATTCGACTTTCTTGACAAATTCAACAAGCCGCAGCCGCTCGACTCCGATGCCGCCCACTTGCGTGACTTGGCGGACGAACTCGGCGGCAACCTGGTCAGCACGGAGTGTGGTCGCTATCTGGAACTGACCACCCGTTACGGCGCCGGGTTTCTGCACGGCGTCAGATCGCTGGAAACCGTCCTCGCGCAACCCGGTGTCGACCTGGCGCACTTCGACGTCAACGCCGCTCCGAATCTCCGCTCGCTCGAGGATTTCGTCTTCATCGATGCCGAAACGACCGGCTTGTCGGCAGCGTCCGGAACGGTAGCATTTCTGGTTGGTGTTGGATTCGTCGCCGACAATTGCCTGACGGTGACGCAGTTCTTTCTTCCCGATTTTCCCGATGAACCGGCGCAGTTGGAAGCCATCGCCGAGATCGCTGGCGATCGCCGCCACGTCGTGAGTTTTAACGGCAAGTGCTTTGATCTTCCCTTGCTTGAAACCCGCTACGCGATGCAGCGCCTGAAATCTCCGTTCGTTGGAATGTTCCATATCGACTTGCTGCACTGCTGCCGTCGATTCTGGCGAGGCCGTTTTGACGACTCAACCCTGCAGACGCTTGAAAGAGAGCTTCTGAACCTGCACCGACAGGACGATACGCCCGGCTGGATGATTCCATCACTGTATTTCGACTACTTGCGTAGCGGACGCGCGGGGCCGTTGGCAGGTGTTCTGCTGCATAACCGTCTCGATATCGTGACATTGCTCTTTCTCGTCGACGCCGTACGTAACTACCTCCAGAATGCCGCGGCGCAGGACTATTACTCCGCAGAGGACGCGCTGCGTATCTCTCGCTTCCTGATGCGGCGTGGCGATCTCGCTCTGGCCCACGAAGCCGCGAGACGGCAATCCGTCGGCGCCACCGAGACAGAGACTGATACCGCGCTCGCCCTTCACCTCTTCAGCCTTCAGAAGAAGCTCGGTCAATTCGACGACGCGCTCAGCACGCTCGAACGCCTGTCGCTTCAGGCGGGCGAACTGCGACTGCGCGTCCTGGATGAGTCGGCGAAACTTCTCGAACATCGCCTGCGCAACTACGAACGTGCTTCGCAGCTTGTGCTCCAGGCGCTCGAATATCTCGATAGCCCGTTGGCGGAGATCCCGTACGATCGCGTGCTGTTCTGGAATGAAACGCTGCAAAAACGCCGAGCGCGCCTGCTCCAGCGCCTCCGGTAACTTTCGGCTACACCTTTGTTTGATCCTGCCGATACATGGTGTAGATGAATCGGCTGCAATTCGAAGCAAAACTCTCGTCGTTTAAGTCGCTCTCGACGCTTCCGGCCGTCATGGCCGAAGTGCTGCGTATTTGCGACGACCCTGATCTGGCGCTCACCGATCTGGCCGAGGTGATAGCCCGCGACGTGGCTCTGACCTCCCGAATTCTTAAGGTCGTCAACTCGCCGTTCTACGGTCGGGCACAGCAGGTGTCCTCAATTCGCAATGCGGTGATGACGCTCGGTGCTTCGAAGGTCAAGGCGTTGGCGCTTTCGCTATCGCTCTACGATCTCTCGGCGAAGATCGGCTCCAAGATCGAACTGAAGGACTTCTGGCGCCACTCTCTCAACGTGGCTTGCGTCAGCGAATTGATTGCGAACAAGGTATCGCCGCAGATTGCTGAAGAGGCCTTTATTTGCGGCTGCTTGCACGATCTTGGCGTGTTGGTTCTTGATTGCTTCTACCCCAAGGAATACGGTAAAGTTTTCCAGGCCGTCGCTGCCGGGGAAGATATGATGAAGGCTGAGCGGCAGATTCTCGAAATCGATCACGCCGCCGCCGGCGACTTGCTCGGTCGCGTTTGGAATTTCCCCGAGCGCTATTGCATTGCCATTGCGCGGCACCACGACGTCTTCGAACTAAATGACAAGGACAATCGACTCGCCCAGATTGTCAACCTGGCGGACAAACTGGCGACCTTCACTTTCGAAGCTTCCGTCGGACAAAAAAGCGCGCAACTGACCAATCGCGACGTCGTTGCCAGCAATCTCGGTATCGGCGCGACCGATCTCAAGGAGATCGAGTACGCTGCCCTCAGCCGACTGCTTGAAGCGTCTCAGCATCTCGACGTTGATGTCGGCACGCCAATGGAACTGCTGCAGAAGGCAACGAATCAGCTCTACCATCTCTACACGTACGCCGACCAACTTTATCAGGAGTTGGTGCAGACGAAGGAAAAGCTCGACGAAGAGAAAATCCACCGCGTGGCCCTGGAGTCGCTCCAGGCGATCGTTGCGACCTTCTCGCATTATCTCAACAACGCTGTCGCTTCAATCTCCGGTCGGACACAGTTGCTCGAGCTGGCAATGCGGAATGGCCAGGTCGACGACCCGGACGGCATCTTGGCCAAGTCTCTGGTCGTGTACGACAAGAGCGCCGACCAGATCACCTCGGTTATCGACAAGCTCAAGCACGTGACGGTCTTCAAAACCGCGATTTATCACGACAACACCAAGATCATCGATTTCGAAAAAGAAGCCCGCCTCTCGATCGAACAGGTTCAGCAAATCGTCGAGCGTAAGTCTGCCGTTGCTTCCGAATAGCTGTCAGTCTCACAAAAGCGATTAGCTCTAATCCTAATTCATTCTCGCCCACGCTGTTGTCTGCAGCCGGGAAATGGCTGCAAGACCGGAGTTTATCGACATCATAAATCGAATTAGGGGGCAGCGGGCGCGATGAGAATTCGCTTGTCTTTGGCCTGACTCAGACGCTTCTTTCAAGGCTTGGATTCATCTCGGGAGGTGTTTGATGAGTGTCCAGATCGGCAATGGAAAAATCACAATATATGACGTGGAAAATGTCGCCCGTCGCAACGCCAAAATCGAATTGTCCGCCGCGGCGGTCGAACGCATAAAGCACTGCCGTCGCTTCGTTGACAAGAAGGTCGCGGAGAAGGAGCTGATGTACGGCATCAATACCGGCATCGGCGACTTAGCGAAAGTTGCCCTCTCGGCGGAGCAACTCGAAGTCTTCCAAAAATACCTTGTCTACTCACATGCGGCCGGCTACGGCGATCCATTGGCGATCGAGTATGCGCGCGCGGCTTGGACTTCGCGCATCAACGTCTTGTCCCAGGGCCACTCCGGCTGCAATTTGCGCGTCGTCGAAACGATGGTTGAGATGCTCAATAAGGGCGTTACTCCGCTTGCCTGCGAGAAGGGGTCAGTCGGTGCCTGCGGTGATTTATCTCCCATGGCGCAGTTAGCGCTGGTAATGATCGGAGAGGGAGAGGCATTCTATCAGGGACAGCGCATGTCGGCCAAAGACGCCATGGCCAAAGCGGGAATTCCGACGATTAAATTCGCCGCGCGCGACGGTCTGGCTTCGATCAACGGCTCCAATGTGATTGCGGGCGCCGGTTCACTCCTTCTCTGCGATACGATTATGCTTCTCAAGGCGGCCGAGATCGCCGCGGCAATGACGCTGGAAGCCCTCAATGCCAATGCCAAGGCTTTTGAAGAAGCGATTCACACCGTGCGCGGTTTCCGGGGCGCCGTGAAGTCGGCACGCCATCTGCGCGAGATCATGAAAGACTCCGAGATCATGCAACGCACCGGAAAGAATGTTCAGGACGCCTACTCGATTCGCTCAACGCCGCAAGTTCTCGGCGCGGTCTGGGATGCGCTCGATTATGCCGTCGCGCAATTCGAGACTGAATTGAACGGCGTCGGCGACAACCCGATCTTCTTCCCGGAGGGTGACAGCGGCTATGTCTTGACCGGCGCCAACTTCCAGGGTACGCCGATCTCCTATCCGCTCGATCACATCGGCACCGGCATCACGATGATGGCGGTCATGTCCGAACGCCGGTTGAATCGCCTCTTGAACAAAGCCCTTTCGATGGGCTTGCCGGCCTATCTTACCAAGGGCGCCGGGATGTTCTCCGGGATGATGCTGATGCAGTATACCGCCGGCGCGCTAATCTGCGAGAATCGCATTCTCTCGGCCCCGGCCTCCATCGGCTCGATTCCTGCCGCCGCCGATCAGGAGGACTTCGTCTCGATGGGCATGACGACGGTCCTGAAAACCCGCGATATCGTAAAGAATGGTATGGCAGTCATCGGCATGGAAATGATCGCTGCCGCCCAGGCTTTCGAGTTCCTGAAACCTCACAAGCCGGGGCGAGGTTCGCAAGCCGCGTACGAGGTGGTGCGAAAGCACGTGCCGGTCATGGATGACGACCGCCCACTCTACGGTGACATTAACGCCATGGCAGCGGCGGTGACTGCCGGCGAAGTCGCGGCCGCCGTCGAAAAGGCAATCGGAACACTAAATTAGCTTGTCTTATGCGACCGGAGCGAATTCCGCTCCGGTCTTCTTCTTTAGACACTATCGATTCGTCGGCATTGTTGCCCGGCTTGGGGTCGGGCACGTCGGGAAACCCGCCTCAATCAATTATGGTTGACGCTGGGACGGCGATCGTCTAATCTTGCTCTTGATAGCGGAATTACAGGAGGAACGAGATATGAAATCGCGTGCTTTGTTCGTTTTCTGCCTTGTGTTGGCAGCGCTTTTGATCGGTTCGACCGCATCCACGTTCGCCGGGCTGGGTAGCCTGAAGGACAAGGTTAAGAAGAAGGTCGAGAAGAAGACGGAGGAAAAGGCGGAGAAAGCCGTCGATGACGCCGTCGAT
This sequence comes from uncultured Ignavibacteria bacterium, assembly GCA_964584025.1. Taxonomy (GTDB): domain Bacteria; phylum Zixibacteria; class MSB-5A5; order CAIYYT01; family CAIYYT01; genus JADJGC01. Next base: position 117,138 of record CAZOYE010000011.1, on the reverse strand, counting down.
AACAAGGGTGGCGAGGACGGCGCCGAATCGGGCGAAGCCGAAGCGGGGGGTGAAGCCGCTTCCAGCGGTGGCGGCGCGGGTATGAAGCCGGGCGAAGGCGTCTGGGTGAACTATGATTTCGTCCCCGGTGATCGCGTGATCTACTTCGAGGATTTTTCCAAGACCGGGGTTGGCGATTTCCCGCAACGCCTGCAGTTTGTCGAAGGAAACATGGAAGTTGCCGAGTGGCGCGGACAACGCTGGCTGCGCGCCAGCAATTCCGCCAAATTTGAGATTCCGTTACCGGAAGTCTTGCCGCAGCGCTTCACACTGGAATTCGATTACTACGGGCCCTCGAGCCATAACACGATTTCGATCTTCGATGGTACCGACCAACAAGAGACAAATCACCAGCTGACATTCTTCTGGTATCTTGGGTGCGGTGTCGGCCGGCGCGGCGACTTTGCCGCATCGATGGATGTACCCGCGCGCGCCAAGGAGAAGGTCGCTCACTGCCGGGTAATGGGGGACGGCAAGTATTTAAAGGTGTATGTCAACGAGACCCGGGTAGCCAACATTCCCACGGCCACCTTTGGGCGTTCCAATAGTCTGCCTGTGCAGATCTGGGCGAACGAAGAGGCGCCGATGATGCTGACCAACTTTCGCTTCGCGGAAGGCGGCAAGAAGATCATGTACGATCAGCTTCTGGCCGACGGAAAAGTCGTGACCCAGGGGATTCTGTTCGCCTCAGGTAGTGACGTGATCCAGCCGGAATCCACGCCGACGCTTAAGGAAATCGGCACAATGCTCAAAGATCACGCCGAACTGCGCCTCTCGATCGAAGGGCACACAGATAATGTCGGAGAAGATGCCGGCAACCAGACTCTAAGTGATAAGCGAGCGGCTTCGGTCAAGGCGTACTTGATTGAGAAGTATGGTGTCGACGGGGCGCGACTGGAAACCAAGGGCTTTGGCGAGACCAAGCCGGTCGCTTCGAATGACACTCCCGAAGGACGACAAAACAATCGCCGGGTAGAACTTGTGAAGCTTTAGCATTCACGCCATCGCAGACGGATCGAGCCGGTTTGGAGCAAACCGGCTCGTTTTCATTAAGGGGACATGATAAATATTGACAATGTCTATCAATATATTATACTAATTCGGTCGCATCACTCCACGCTCTCTTGCTCCAATGCTTTAAGTGCTGACTGTAATGTCTTGTCGGTGTGACGATTATGCGTGCGCGCGGGGCAACGCTCACCGAACTATATCGAGCATGAAAATCGAACTCTGAACTACACTAAATGATTCCGAATGGAGGTGCTATGAAATCTCGGTTAACGACAATTGCAATGGGAATGATTCTGGTATGGGCGTCGGTCTTGCAGGGACAGATCACCATCAACCAGGGCGACTACTCGTACGATGTCGGCACGATTTATCGCTCAACCCAGATGTCGCTGTTCCCGCCCAGCCCGATCGACTGGTCTGCTTACTGGGATGGCAGCGGTGGCGGGAAAGTCTGGGATTTCTCGGCGATTACATTTGATTTCGGGTTTATACAGAACTCGGTGGTGAATGCGAACACGTCGCCACGCAATGATCTCTTTCCCGGCGCGGACCGCGCTTGGACTCCAGCGGGACTTGCGAGTTGGACCTACTTCAACACGCCTCCCAATGAAGTGCGCAGCCACGGCAATGTTTACATCTACGGGGTCGGTAATTCCGACACGATCTTCACGGTCTACGACGCACCGGTGCTGTTGATGAAATTTCCGATCACGGGAGGCAGCAGTTGGATCGGTGAAAGCCAATATGGCTACACAGAGACCGACTCGCTTGGAACGATCTTGTCGACCACGGAAATCCGCGACAGCATTCGCTGGGAGTGCAATGCCTGGGGAGTGATCAAGTACAAAAACAAGCAAGCCGATGCCATCCGGGCGAAAGGCACCCGCATGGTCATCAGTACCACGAACACCACGGATCGGGAATTGTTCGTCGACACGAACTTCATCCAAACCGTCCAGTTCTACACGCTGGAATACCCCGGTGGTGTCACGATGGCGCGGACTGAGGTTGTCATCCCGCCGGACACGCTTGAGTATTTCAGTTGTACCATAGACAACGGCTTTATCAGCGGGGCAACAACAGTGACGGAATCGGCTGAACCGGTGGTCCCGGACCGCTTCACGCTTGAGCAAAATAGCCCCAATCCGTTTAATCCGACGACCCGGATTAAGTATGCTCTGGCCAAGTCTGCCGATGTGAAGTTTCAGATCCTGAATGTCCTGGGGCAGACAATTGTCTCGCGGGACTTCGGTCGGCGCTCGCCCGGAACCTATGAGTTGGAGTGGGACGGCCGAAGCGACCAGGGAAGTACCCTGCCTTCCGGTGTCTACTTCTATCGCGTGACCGCCGGCGACCAGGCGCAAACCCGCAAGATGCTGTTAATGAAATAGCCGGGGGTAGGAGACCAGGAAAGAGAAGCCAAAGCGCTTGCGCTTTGGCTTTTTTTTTACTAAATCGACTGCTCGATTTGCGGCGAAAGGAGCCGTTGCGAAGACATGGCCGAGTTTATAGACCTTCTGGCGGGCAACCCACTGCTCTTGCTGTTTACAGTCATCGGACTCGGATATCTTGTCGGCAGCATCAAGGTCTTCGGCTTCAACTTGGGCATCGCCGCCGTCCTCTTTGTCGGGATCGCTTTCGGGGCAATGGATCCGCGTCTCGCCCTGCCCGAGTACATCTACATCATCGGCCTTGTTGTTTTCGTCTACGCTCTCGGTTTGCAGGCGGGTCCGGGGTTTTTTGCCTCCTTCCAGAAACGCGGCGTCCGCTTCAGCCTGATTGCCATCGGCGTGCTGTGTCTCGGTGCCCTTGTGGCCGCTGGGCTCGGCCACCTGATGGGCATGTCCGCCCCCAGTATAGCCGGATTATTCTGCGGCGCTTTGACCAATACTCCGGCGCTCGCTGCCGCCGTCGAAGCCGTCAAGAATCTCTCGGGAAGCTACCCCCGCGAGCTGACGGAGTTATACATGCAGAGTCCGGTCGTCACCTATGGCCTGGCCTACCCGTTCGGCGTCTTCGGCGTCATTCTTTGGCTCTATGTCTTCGCCAAGATCTTCAAGGTGGACTATCAAAAAGAGGCGCGCGATCGACTGAGTGGCGACGAAATCGAAACGATCGTAACCCAGACCTACAAGATCACCAATCCGGCAGTCAACAACAAGTCGGCCGATGCCGCGCTCCGGCTTCTTGGCGATCCGGGATTTACGTTAAGTCGCGCTAAGCGCGGTGAGGACATCTTCATCGTCCAGCCGCAATCGAAGCTGATGCTTAATGACCTGATCGTGGCCGTGGGGCCGCCGACGGCCCTCGAGCGAGCGCTCGTGCTTTTCGGCGAAACCAGTGAAGAGTCAATTGCTCAACGTCGCGACGATACCAGCTATCTGCTCTTGTTCGTTTCGAACAAAGCGGTCGTGGGAAAATCGATCCGCGAACTGCGCGAAAAAACTCCCTTTCCCGGTGCCATAACCCGCTTGCGCCGAGCCGGCTTCGAATTCGTCCCCCAGCCGGAGACGGTGTTGGAAATCGGCGATCGGATCATGGTTGTCGTCGAACGGCAATTTGAAGAGCAAGTAACGAAGTTCTTCGGCAACTCGGTCCAGGCGCTCTCCGAAACGGATTATCTTTCGCTCTCCCTCGGTATCGTGCTCGGCGTGTTTGTCGGTATGATCCCGTTCCCGCTGCCGGGAGGCGGCGAATTCAAACTCGGTTTTGCGGGAGGGCCGCTTGTCGTCGGATTGATCCTCGGACGACTCGAACGAACCGGCCCCATCCAATGGGGCCTGCCGCACGCCGCGAATCTTGTGCTCCGGCAAATCGGCTTGGTGTTCTTCCTCTCAGCCATCGGCACAAAAGCAGGTTATGGATTTGGCGAGACCTTTCAGGCAGGTTCCTGGGCGCTTTTCCTGGCCGGTGGACTCGTAACCACTACGGTGACGATCGCGACGATTCTGATCGGCTACAAGTATCTTAAGCTGCCGATGCTTGGAGTAATGGGTATGATGTCAGGGATCCAGACCCAACCAGCCTGCCTCGCCTACGCCAATCAGCAAGCCGATAGCGACCTGCCCAATGTCTGGTATGCCACCGTCCAGCCGGCTTCAATGATTGCCAAAATCATGCTCGCCCAGATCATAGTCACAACTTTGATCCTATGACGCTCGCAGTCTGACGCCGCCATTCATGGAGATAACTGCGATCGAATTCGGGCTGCTGTTTCTCGCCGCGCTGTTTGCCGGCTGGGTCGACTCCATCGCCGGCGGCGGTGGAATGATCACTCTCCCATCGCTTCTTGCGGTCGGTCTGCCGCCACACCTGGCTCTCGGTACAAACAAGCTGCAATCTTCCTTCGGCAGCTTCACGGCCACCGTCAGCCATCTTCGTCGCGGCGTGATCAATCTGCGCGAAGGGGCCTGGGGAATCTTCTTCAATTCGATCGGAGCCGGACTGGGCGCTTTTGTCGTCCAGCGCGTTAAGTCGGAGTGGCTCGAAACCATTATCCCGTTCTTGTTGCTCGGCCTCGTGGTCTACTTCATCTTCTCGCCAAGACTCGGGGTAATTGACACGCACGCGCGGTTGAAGAGCTTCGTCTTCTATCTCGCCTTCGGCTTGGGGATCGGCTTCTATGACGGCTTCTTCGGACCTGGCACCGGTTCCTTCTGGGTTATGTCGTTCATGCTTATGCTGGGCTACAATCTTGTGAAAGCCACGGGTTACACCAAGCTGATGAACTTCACCAGCAATATTGTCTCGCTCGTTGCGTTCGCCATCGGCGGGCAGGTTGTCCTCTGGGTTGGTCTCGTAATGGGCGTCGGCCAGATGATTGGCGCCTACATCGGCTCCCATCTCGTGATCACCCGCGGCGTGAAATTCGTTCGCCCGATCCTGATCTTCGTAGTACTCCTCACTGTAGCAAAATTGTTGTATGACAACTTCAAGTAACAGCCGCAATTGACGACACGGCAATATCTTACGAGCAGCTTGCGCTCGTCATTCGCGGAAATTCTTGTCTCAAATAATGAACCAAATCGCTCGATAATTGGTATTGATAGAGATATGAAGAGAGGCTCAGCAACTTTCTTGACACTGCTGCTGGCGGTGCTCCTCGCGGGGGCCACCACTATCTTCGCCGGCACGATGCAAAGCGCATCCATTGCTCGTGATCATGTCGTCGCGACGCTGATAGCAGACCGCACGACAATCGCGCCGGGCGACACATTCACGATCGCGCTGGAAATGAAGCTGGAAGATCACTGGCACGTCTACTGGACGAACCCCGGTGACGCCGGTCTTGCGCCGCGCATCAACTGGCAACTTCCGGAGGGACTCACCGCGCAGCCGCTCGAGTTTCCGATCCCGGAACGGATTCCTGCCGGACCCCTGCTGAGTTTCGGCTACAACCACGAGCCGCTGTTTCTTTCGCGGATCACGGTATCGTCGCAGCTTGAGCCCGGGCAGATGCTGGATATTGTTGCTGAAGTCGATTGGCTAATCTGCAAGGTCGAGTGCATTCCGGGCGAAGCGGTATTCTCACTGAAACTTCCGGTGTCTGCGCGTAGCGAGATTGATGCTAATGCAAGTGCTCGATTCGAGGCCACACGCGCACAGGCTCCGATCAAGGGCGACTCGTGGAGCCTGACGGCAGAGCAGACCGCCAAAGAGATCATTCTCGTTGGACGGAAATCCGCTACTGCAACCGAGATACCCGAAGAGCTGTTTTTTTATCCTCATCGCAAAGGCCTGATCGAAAACGCCGGTCGACAAGTCCTCACGCGTACCGCTGATGGCTTTTCGCTCCGCGTCCCCAGAAACACGCTGAACACAGACACGCTTCGAGAGATTAGCGGTCTGTTGGTCTCAGACTCAGATTGGCTTGGAAATGGACATCGTGCTCTTGAGTTTGCGGCAACCACCGCACCGCCTCAACCTGCACCCATCGTTGCGGCAACGAGCGACATCAATCTTTGGCAGGCCTTGCTCTTCGCGGTCTTGGGAGGCATGATTCTCAATCTCATGCCGTGCGTGTTGCCGGTCCTTTCCATTAAGATTCTTGGAGTCGTGCAACAGGCGAACGAATCACGCCGCAGCATCGCCGGACACAATGTCATGTTTACCCTGGGAGTCCTGGTTTCGTTCTGGATACTCGCCATTTTGCTTCAAGTCCTCAAAGCCGGCGGAGAACACCTGGGCTGGGGGTTCCAGCTGCAATCGCCGGCATTCATCGTCGGACTTGCCGCCTTCATGTTTCTGATCGGTCTCAATCTCTTCGGCGTGTTCGAAGTCGGAACTTCGCTGACCGGAATCGGCGGCAGTAAGAAGTCCGGCGCACTGGGCTCATTCATCGCCGGCATGACGGCGACCATTGTTGCGACTCCGTGTACCGCTCCCTTCATGGGAGCGGCCCTGGGATTCTCTCTGGCGCAACCCGCATTCGTATCGCTGCTCGTGTTTACAGCGCTCGGTATCGGTATGGCGGCGCCGTACGTCATCATCACGAGCACACCCGCGCTGTTGAGATTTGTCCCCAAACCCGGACGCTGGATGGAGACGCTAAAGCAGGCGATGGGATTCCTGCTCATGGCCACCGTGGTCTGGTTGGCCTGGGTACTTGGAGTCCAGGCTGGCGCGGATGCTGTCGTCCTGCTGCTTGGTGGCCTGCTCATGGTAGGGATCGCATCATGGATTCTTGGCCGTTGGGGCGGCCTGGCCGGCGAGTTACGTTCGCGGATACTTGCACGTTCTGCAGCAGCACTGCTGATCGTCGGCGCGATGTTCGCCGTCGTACTCAATCTTCCTGCGGCCGGCGCCGCAGAAGTCGCATCCGGCAACGGTGACGGGATTCAATGGGAACCATTCTCGCCGCAAAGGGTAGCACAGCTACAGCAAGAGGGACGTCCGCTCATTATCGACTTCACCGCTGCCTGGTGCCTGAGTTGCAAGGTCAACGAACGGGTAGCGTTCGGATCGGAGGACGTCCGCAAGCGCATTGACGAACTGAACATGGCAACATTGAAAGCGGACTGGACTTCGCGCGACGCTACTATCACACAAGCGCTCGCGGAGTTTGGGCGCAATAGTGTGCCACTGTATGTCATTTACACCGGCAGAAGCGGCGGTTCACCGTTGGTCTTGCCGGAACTGCTGACCCCGGGCATCGTGCTCGAGGCGCTGGATAAGTTGGAAGGATAAACTCTCGCGGTGGCTCCCCACGTTGCCGCGGCTTAACTGGTCAAGTGGGACTGAAAGGAAGACAACATGAAACGACTAACGCAAGCCCTGCTCATCACGGTCATGCTGGGATTGGTGGCAACATTCGTAGCCATCGCTCAGGACGGCACTAAGGATGTTGCCATGGCCGGAATCGCCATTGATCACGGCGCTCCTGATTTTGCGCTCAAAGATGTCGACGGTAAGGAGCACAAGCTCTCAGCATACAAGGGTAAGACGGTCGTGCTCGAGTGGGTGAACTTCGATTGCCCGTTCGTCAAGAAGCACTACGGCTCGGGCAACATGCCCGCACTGCAGGCCGCTTACACCAAGAAAGACGTCGTCTGGTTGTCGATCTGCTCCTCGGCTCCGGGCAAGCAGGGACACTTTCCGCTTGCTGACCTGAAGAAGCGCATGGCGACAGAAAAGGCCGTTCCGACGGCGTACCTGCTCGACGAAAATGGCGCTGTGGGCAAGCTCTACGGAGCAAAGACCACGCCGCATATGTTCGTCATCGACGCAGCCGGAATTCTGCGTTATGCCGGCGCCATCGACGACACGCCGTCGACCAAGGCCAGCGACATCGAGAAGTCAACCAACTACGTGAGCGCGGCTCTCGACGCCCTTGCCGCAAATAAGACTGTTGCCGTTAAGAGCTCGACCCCGTACGGTTGTGCGGTGAAGTACTAAACAAGTCCAGATTACATTCGGGTCGCTTCAAGCGGCCCGAATGTCTGAAAGGATGAAGACTGAACGCGATCGGAAAGCGTCCAGCCTGGGGGTAACCACGACATGGGAGGGAATACAATGCAAAGAATCCTTGTAATTTTCGCGGCTCTGTTGTTGATCTCAACGACAGCACAGGCCCAGCGTTCCTTCGGCGTGCACGGCTTCGGTCCGCGCGCCGGATTGACAATTGACCCTGACCAGATTCATTTCGGTGCGCATCTCGACCTGGGCGATCTGGCGCCACAATTGATGATGTTTCCCAATATCGAGATCGGCATCGATGACGACTTCACTGTCGTGTCACCGATGTTTGAGCTCGACTACCGCTTTCGGGAGGATTGGGGCAGCTGGAATCCGTACCTGGGCGGTGGTATCGGTGCGGTGTTCGTCTCCGCCGACCGCGGCGGCGACAATACCGAACTCGGCCTGAGCCTCCAGGGCGGCATTGCCCGGCGCATGACGTCCAATTCGGGATTTATGTTCCTGGAGTTTAAGCTCGGACTCGTCGATTATCCGGATTATCGATTCACGATTGGTTGGTGTTTCGGGAGCAAGTAGCCTGCAATGGCATCTTAGCCCGGATCACTTCTTCTCGTTCTGCCGATAAGCCAGAACCCGGACCTTCTCAAGCGTGATCATGCCTTCCTTGATCAGCCCGTCAAGGACCGGCAGAAAGGCTTCGATCTTGTCCGGCGCATCGACGATCTCGATGACCATCGGCAGATCTTCAGAGAGCCGGAGCAGCTTCGCCGTGTGAATGCGACTGTTGGCGCCGAACCCCAGCGTGCCGCGCAGGACCGTGGCTCCAGCCAATCCGTGCTCGCGCGCTAATAGCACGATGGATTCATAGAGCGGTCGTCCTGCATGGCGGTCGCTTTCGCCAATGAAGATGCGGAGTAGCTCAGCTTCGCGTGGCAGATTCATACCCTCTCCTTCGTTTAGATGGATCGCCCGATCCAGAGTCCCAGCAGCAGCGCCGCAAGTCCCAGAATCGTCTGTCCAAAAATATTGACAGCCGCTGCCAGCCACTGCGCATCGCGCAGGAGTTCCTGTGACTCAAAGATAAGTGTCGAAAAAGTCGTGAACGAACCCACGAACCCGACCAGGATAATCGTCCGCAACTCGCCGCTGACAATGAGCCGCTCTTCCGCCAGCGGCCAGATCAGGCCGAACAGGAAGCAGCCGACAACGTTCACGATGAACGTGCCGGCAGGAAACGTCCCGCCGTAAATCCGAAACACCAGTCCGGTGATGCCATAACGCGCCAGTGCTCCCGCAGCACCGGCGCCGGCAATCCAAAAGACCTTCGCAATCAGATTCATGACCGCTTACCCATGAACTCGCGGCGAACAAAAAAGAGAATCGAGGCACAGACCAGAAGTATACTCCAAAGGGCGAAGTAACCGGAAGCCTTCCATAACGGTGCGATACTCTCCAGGTCCGAGCTCAGTACCTGTGACAGGCCATACCCCAGATCGCGATCAATCGAAATCATGCGAACGGCCTTGCCAATGAAGGTCAGAGTGCTCTCGGGGAGATTCGCCAATTGGCGGCCAATCATGCTGATCAGAAAATACAGAGCCCCAAGCACCGAAGCCATCAACGTCCCTGAAAAACTGGAAAAGAACAACCCAATCGAAAATGTCGCCATCCAGCTGAGGAACACTTGCAGCAGATACAGGAGGCTCACGGCCGGAATTGCAAAGCGCAAGAAGATCAAATGCAACAGCAGATAGATTACAAGTGAGATCGCCAGGAATATCAGCAGGGCGTATATCGAACCCAGGATTTTTCCGACCAACAATTCAACGCGCGCTATCGGCCTGGCGGCGAAGGTCAACAGCGTTCCGTCTTTGTAATCGGTGCGCCAGGTCGTGACACCAAGAAACAAAGCGGCAATTTGCCCGATTCCAACGAGCAGTTCGAAAAACCCTGCGGCGATCTCGCTGCCTATGCTGACCCCTTGGTAAGCCGCGAACACCACCGGCGGAATAACCGTCACCAGTGCGAGAAAGCCGCAGCCAATCACGAACACCAACAGCATCTTCGAGGAGCGCAGCTTCTGAAGCCTGTGCAGGGCGAGCCGGTTAATCATTGGCCGTCTCCTGATGTTGCACCAACTCGAGGAACTTGCCGAGCAGGCTGGCGCGCACCGGCGCGACCGAAACAATGTCGGCTCCGGCTGCAAGAATGCTCGACAACGCTGAATCCTTGGTCTCGCGGTTGCCACAAACGACAATCGTCGTGTCCTTTTCACTCGACACCTCTGCGAGTCCGGATAGGTGATCCGCCAGCGCCTGCTCCCCGCCGAGGTAGACGATGCGATAGGATGTCCCGCCGCTGTCGAGCAAGTTGGCGAGACGGTCAAAGGCCAGTAGTTGACCCTGGTTGATAATCGCGACCGAATCGGCAATGTCTTCAATATCAGAGAGAATATGCGTCGAAAGGAAAATCGTTTTGCCTTCCGAGCGCAACTTGACCAGAAGTTCTTTGATCCTGGCTTTGGCAATCGGGTCCATCCCGGAAGTGGGCTCATCAAGAATCAGCACATCTGGATCAGCGATTAAGGCTTGTGCCAGCCCGATCTTCTGGGTCATGCCCTTGGAGTAATTGCGAATGCGCACGCGTCCGGCGTCCGGCATTTCCAGAAAACTGAGCAACTCAGGAATCGCCGCTTCCACTTTGTCCCGCGTAGCGCCGCCAAGCGCGCCAAACAACCTGAGAAAATCCGCGCCGGTCATGAATCCGTCGAAGTTGAAAATCTCCGGCAAGAACCCGACCGATCTTCGGGCATCCGGATTTCGCGAGTCGATTCCCAGAATGTGGGCGTGTCCTGACGTCGGCTGGATAAAGTCCATCAAAGTATGCATCGCCGTCGTCTTGCCTGCGCCGTTCGGACCAAGAAATCCACAGATTTCCCCGCGCGGGACTTCGAAGCTCACGTTTTTGAGCGCCTCCTTGCGATTGCCGCGCTCGCGGTAGGTCTTGGAAACATCGATGAAGCGGATCGCCGGGATCACTTGTCCCCCCCGGTTCCAAAGCGAAATTCTCCTTGGAAGCCGGTTGACCGGCTCATCAGGACGAGGTTCTTGAGCAGGGAAGTCAGGTCCCCGGTCTGATAACCTTCCTGCGTGCTCAGTACCGATCCGTCCCCGGAAAAGACCACCGTCAACGGAAGCGACCTGATCTGGAATTGCTCCATAAACTGGCCGCGCGGTCGATGGCCAAACGGCAGCGTGAGATCATCAAAGTCAACTGTCGCGCGGATTTGCTCAATCGAATCGGGCAAATTGACCCAGAAGAATCGAATCAGCGAATCGTACTCGGCCTTCTGGATTTCCATCTTCGCTTCTTCAAGCAATCTCAGGCTCCGTTCCGATCCCGTCGCCCAGAAAATCAGGACGACGTAGTGCGCCGAAGTATCCGGCAGGGTAACCGTCTCGCCGCTATTTAACTCGAATTCCAGCTGCTCGTAACTCCGCCCGCGTTGAATTGACGATGTCGTGGCGGTAACAATGAAATAGTTCCACGTCAGCACGCCGACGATTGCCAGAAGCATCGTGATCAGGTATGCGCGAGTCGGGATGCGGCGCCAGAGACTCATACTATTGGGCCCCAAGTTTTCTCAGGCGAGCCAGAACAACACCGAGCCCGAAGGTGACAATGCCGAAGCAGATGCCGAGAGCGAAAATGGCCAGTGCGGCAATCGTCTTTAACTTCTCAACGGCGTTATACACCCCGTCAGAATGCAGCATCGCCGTAATGAAGTCGTTTTCAGTGGTGACTTCGCGGATGTTTATCATCGTCAGGACAAGATAGCCGATTCCTGCTGCCGCAACCGGTATCAGAATGCCCAGGAATTTGTAGAGCTTGTCGATGGCCGACTCCTTTCCAAGAGAACCCTTCACGATATCGCCGCCCGTCAGATTGTACAATTAAAAACTCAGGCAGAGAATCTGTCTCCGATCAGAAAAATTGCGCTGTCGACAGGTAGTACCTGACTTCACCCGTGCGCGGATTGAGCGCTACGTCGAGCCGGCCGATCCGCCCGAGAAATTGTTGAATCGCGCCGCGCAGGCCGGCGCCGATTGACCAGTAAGGTTCCGCAAAGGCATCAGAAGCCGAACGACCCCGTCCCCAAATCGCGCCATAGTCGGCAAACGCCGCCAGTTGACCGTAGAACAGCTTGCGATCCCAAAACTCGAAGCGCACCTCGAAATTGCCTGTCAGCAATCGATCGCCCCGCTCGATCTTATCGGAGTAACCGCGCACATTGGCTTCGCCGGAGACGGAATACGGCTGAACCCGCTCGTCGGCAGATGACGTCCGCATGGCAATGCGACCGGCCAGATTGACGGGACCAACAATCTGGTACCCCCGAGCGCTGATGGAATAGCGCCATTTCTCAAAGCGACCGGCCGGCCGCTCGTTGATCAGGGCGAGATCGTTGCTGAGATCGACTCCGGTATAAAAATAGTGATCGTAGTAGACGCGCCCGAGGACAACGCCCGTACCGACGACGTAGCGCGGGTAGTCGATCGTCGTCGGAAAATGAGTCCGGTCCACCGGTTGATCGCGCCACGTCCAGTTTTCCCGGTCGTAACCTCCGGAGATGTAACTATAGATCTGCTCGTGTAGTCGCCGCCCCACCGCCGCTGAAATCGCCTTGTGTTGATAATCGTAGTCGGCGCGCAACCCGTGCGTTGACAGCGGTTCAATCTCTCGTTGATCCGACAACGCCAGGCTCAGCGACAAGTCCTTTCCAAACGCGCGGGGAGCTGTTATCGAGAAGAAACCGGAATTCTTACCTTCGTAGCGGCGAAAGAGGACGGCGCTCTGCACATAGAATCCGAGCAGATTGCGCTCGGCAACGCCCAGCGACCAGTCGAGCTTTTCATCGGTAGAGCCGATTGCGACGAGCGGCAGGAGCGTCCAGACCTCGCGGAGGTTGAAGATGACATCGACAGAGTCGCCGTCAGTCTCCAGGCGCGGCTCGACCTTGGAGAAGATGCCGAAGCTCTCGATGCGTCGCCGGTCGTGATCGAGCGATTCCAAATCGAGGGAATCTCCCACCGCGACCGTCAGTTCGCGGTGTAGGATGTAACGCCGCAGCTTGAACTTTCCCTCAAATGCAATCGAACGAATTGGCTTGCCGGCGATCTCCACTTCCGGTTCCTGCGCAGACACTGGAAGCGCAGTCAGCAAGGTCAATACGAACCAGAGACTGGCTCGGGCCGCAAGTATTCGCAGGCGTATCATGTTGAAACTTAGCAAAGAAATTCCCAGGTTTGACTGACGCTTCGATGCCGTCGTGGCCTTTCGGAGCGCCAATATAAGTACCTGTTCTTCAAAATTTTAACACAATTCAAACACTTCGGGGGTAATATTAGGGAGTAGGCAGGCCGATAATTGAAACAGGGAGGTAGGTATACCCTTATGCCAAAACATGAGTCCAAGGTGTTGATAGTCGACGATTTCGGAGACACCGCGAAAATTCTCGTGGAGATGTTCGATCATCTTCGCGTCACGACCGACAGCGCCAATACACCCGAACAAGCCTTCACCAAGGTCAACGAAAACCAATACAAGCTCGTCATCGCCGATTCGCGCATGCCCAAGGTTGACGGCGTGAGCCTGCTCAAGCAAATTCGCCAGAGCAGCCCGGAAACCAAGGTCGCCGTGATGTCGACCTTTGATTCCGGCAATACGCACAAGATCTCGGTAGCCGACGGCATCGACTATTACCTGCCGAAGCCGGTCAAGCTCAAACACCTGCAACAAATGCTCGACGAGCTGTCGCTTAATCTGTAAGACAGTATCATTCGGCCTGAACCCCGGCGCATAACGGCTACTGCCGTTAGGCTCAGCCACAACTTAGAGGAGATCCAGTTATGCGTTTTCGACATCTGGCCGCGATCATTGCAGCGGCTGCCTCATTAACGATTGTCACATCGTGTTCGGACAAGGAGAAGATTACCGTCCCCGGCCCCGACATGGAAGCGCAGTATCTCCAGGTGCAGGAGCTGAACGAATCGATCGTCCCGCTGACGAGTTATCTATTGACTTCCGGGCTGAATCGTACCGACGGTGTGGAAGACGGCGACTACGGCTACGATCTCGAATTGGGCAAAGCCGCTGCACCGCAGACCGACTCCGTCTTCGTTGTCTATCACGCGCTTTCCGGATGGTGGGAGGGCTACTTCGCCACGCAGAGTCTGGAAAGTTCGCGCCCGTACTATGACGTCAACTGGCGCGACTCGATCCAGTTCAAGAACACTTCCGCGGAGAATCAATTCCTGCCCGACGAATCGACCGACTTCGTCCACGGCATCGCGCGCGTGGGCATCGAGCACATCTCCGAAGACGATGTACCGACCGAGTTCGGTTGGCGCAGCGACGTTCGCTACGACAACCTGACCGCCGAGACGATCGTCGTTGACGGAGAGATTCGCCTTGAAGTCAGCACCACCATCGACACGCTGGGCAAGACGATTGAGGGTACAGCGATTGTTGTTCTCGAGACCGATGATCTCGCGATCGCCAAACCGATCTCGGAGTCAGGCTCGGCGTGCGCAGTCTCCGGTTCCGTGAGCTACTCCTTGACGGAGAACGTGAGTTCGCAGTTTATCGGCGACCAGATTGTGTTCACGACCTGGTCGGTCGAGGTCACCGTTCTGGACCAGCAAACGTATCGCGTCAAGGTCCGCGCAGGAAATATTGAATTCGATGAATATGAAATGACGATCGACTGCTCGCTGGGCGCCGCGACCATGATTGATGCTGTCAATGAAGTGGCCCGCAGAATGTTTGGCGGCAACCGCTAAGAGGAAAAACTTCATCGAGTATGGCCAGCGCCGGCGTTCTGCCGGCGCTGTCGTTTTGGTACAAAAGCGGAAAATGGACTTGCGCAAATTGGAATTTGAGCTATATTCTGAAGCGTTACTGATCACGACCCTGCGAGGATCATCCGAAGCTCAAACTGCTATCGACCGAAGATCAAGTGAAGTGCGCGTCCCTTGGTACGACAGGTGGAGCGCTGGTAAGGTCTTAGCATGATAAAACTGCTTCTCGCAGGCTTCTTCCTCATCACGTCGGTGCTTCCCGTACAGTGCATCCTTGGCGAATCGGTTAAAGCTCGTGTGTTCGCCCCCAGCGGCATCGAAACCGGTAATCTTTTCGAAGTTCGCATTCTCATGGAATCTACGCGCCAGCTCGGCGGGATCGACTTGACGATCCGCTACAACGATTCGCTTTTCAGTTTCGTTTCGGTGGAGCAGGATACCGGACTCAATAACTGGGAGTACTTCCAGCCCGCGCACGATCCGATCAAAAATACCGTCAACATGTTCTGCATCGCGGATATAGTCAACGGACCGATAACCCCCGACTCGGCGGACTATTACCCGAAAGGCTCGGTCGCCAAGTTGACCTTTTTCGCCCTCTGGGATTGGAATGACAGCACGCACCAGGTGTTTCCGTTTCATTGGGGGCTCTGTGGCGACAACGCGGCCGCCAACAAGCGTGGCGACACCTTGATTCTCCTCAACACCGTGCGGGACTACAACGGTGCGCTCCTGTGGGTTGAACCGGACAATGTCAACTATCCCGAAAGCAGCCGCCTGCCGTTTATCGGTGCACCCGATAGCTGTCTCGTCGTCGCCGACAAGATTCTCTTTGAAATTGACCTGCAGTTCGGCGCGGCCAAGAACTACTCGATTTGTGGCGATGCAGACGCCAACGACATCGTCAATGTCTCTGATGTCGTGTACTTGATCGCTTACATTTTCGGCAGCGGCCCTGCGCCCAATCCCCCGACTGCCGGAGATGTCGACTGCAACGGCTTGGTCACGATTTCTGACGGTGTCTATCTCATCGGCTACATCTTTGCGGGAGGCCCGCCACCGTGCGCCTGCCCCTGACGTGGCTCATTCTAATCATATTGTTCGGCGCACTCGCTGCATCGGCAGACCAGCATTCACTTCGGTTCTACGGCAACGGCGTGACAGCCCCCGACCTTGACCGCGTGAAAATTCGCATTGACGACCCCGCAGATACCGATCCCGGACCGCCGGCTGACATCGGCGTCGGCGATTTCACGATTGAGTTCTGGATGCGCGCCTCTGCGGCCGACAACACTTCACCCGAAGTAGACTGTGGCAGCAACATCAACTGGATCTACGGCAACATTATTCTCGATCGCGACCGCTACAACCAGGATCGCAAATTCGGCGTCTCCGTCGCCGGCGGCCGTATCGTTTTTGGAGTCAGCGGCGATGGTACAGGAGACCTCTCAATCTGCAGCACAACGGACGTCCTCGACAATACCTGGCGCCACATTGCGCTCCAGCGCCGATGGTCTGATGGAATGGTCTGGCTTTACGTTGACGGGCTACTCGAAGCTATGGCAGACGGTCCCGATGGAGACGTATCTTATCCCGACGACGGCATCCCCGGCAATCACTGCGGCGGCCCTTGCGTGAATTCCGATCCTTTCTTGGTAATCGGAGCGGAGAAACACGATGCCGGAGCGGCGTATCCTTCCTACAGCGGTTTATTCGACGAACTGCGCCTCTCAACCTCGTTGCGCTATTCCGGTTCGTTCACGCCCTCGTCAAATCCATTCACAACCGATGGCCTTACTGCCGCGCTCTACCATTTCGACGAAGGGGCAGGGGATACGCTATTTGATATTTCTGGAGCAGCGGGAGGACCCAGCCACGGCATCCGTCGCTATGGAGGATCCCCTGCAGGTCCAATCTGGTCTAACGATAGCCCCTTTGCGGCAGCTGCACCAGATGGCGATAGCGACGGAGTTCCTGATACACTTGATAACTGCCCTGCAACATTCAATCCGGATCAGGCCGACAGCAACAGCAACGGCATTGGCGATGCTTGCGAGCTGGTCTGTGGCGACGCCGACAACAACAGCCTTGTGACGATCTCCGATGCCGTCTATTTAATCACCTACATCTTCGGCGGCGGACCGCCACCCAACTCAATTGTGAATGGTGATGCCGACTGCAACGGACTCATTACGATTTCCGACGCCGTCTACCTGATCACCTACATCTTTGGCGGCGGCCAATCCCCATGTGCCGCTTGTCCGTGATGGCCGCTACTTCTTGTAGCTGAACTTCGGTCCCCACTTGTTCGTTCCTCGCGGCAGAAGGTCAAACAAGTGCCATGTCGCGCAGTAGTCGTCGCCCGGACCGAAATAGGCATAAGCCACGCGATAGATTCGTCCATCGGGATTCTTGAAGAACGTCGACACCCCCGGCCAGGGGTTGCCCTTTTCATCAGCGAATTCCAGGTCTCGCCCAAAACTCGTGCCGGCGTGCGAGTAGATCGGGAACTTCCAATTGCGGCTCTTGGCGAATGCGCTCATGATTTTCGGCTGATCGGGTGACACAACCACAAATGCGGTGCGATTGGCAAGATGTTCACGCAGGCCATTGAATCCGTCTGCCCACATCGTGCAGTAGGCGCAGCGAACTCCCATGTTGTGAATCAGGAGAAGTTCGTCGTGCTTGCCGAATAGCTTCGAAAGCTTTGTCCTGCCGCCGGCTTTCGTTGTGAATTCGTAGTCGGCGACCTCGAGCGGCGGCAGCGATTGGCGCATCTGCGCGAGTCGCTTCTTCTCCGTTTGGATCTTGAGTTCAAGTTGTTCAATAGATTTGCGCAATCGCGCCGTGGACTGTTTCGGCATGGGCGGTCCTCCCGTCTGGTGTTGAGGCTCTTCGAACTTCCTGGAAAATTACGAATTCTGCTCGCATTGCGCAACGCCGACGAGCCCATGATAACAATCGTTGACAACATGCCGCCGATAGACCCTAACCTCATTTCTAAGTGGGGCCCCTCGGGACGTAAACGCCCTTTACTTCTCCGAAGCGATCTATGTAATTGGCCGGAAGCATGTTGACAAATCCGTTTGAGACGGACGAATCATTCAAGTAGGCAATGAGCAATCAACCCCGGAAACTTCTCCCCAGCCAGGCGGAACTTCTCGCAGGTGCAGTCCTGATCAGCTTCTCGGCCGTCTTCGTCCGTCTTGCCGCAGTGGGTCCCGCGGTGGCAGGCTTCTATCGCATGGCCTTTGGCGGTGTTCTGCTCTTGCTCATCGTTGTCGCCGGCCGGCGCCGTATCTGGCATGGCTGGCCGAGCTTTGGACTCGCCGCTCTTGCCGGTCTGTTCTTTGCCGGAGATCTGACCTTTTGGCACCGCAGCATTGGTTACGTCGGACCCGGCTTGGCTACAATCCTGGCAAACTTTCAGGTGTTCTTCGTTACAAGCTACGCCGTTATCGTACTCAAAGAGCGTCCCGGCTGGCGCTTCTGGGCGGCAATTCCGTTAGCGATTGGGGGACTCCTGTTGCTGGTCGGACTGCGCTGGAGTGAGCTTGGCGATTCGTATCAACTCGGCGTCGTGTTCGGCCTGATCACTGCGCAGTTCTACGCGGCATTCGTCTTGACCCTCCGCAAACTGCAGTCATTGGAACACTCTTCCTCATCGATGGCGAGCACAATGATCTCCTCGCTCACCACAGCGGTGGCGATCGGCGTTATCGCGCTGTTGTCCGGCGAGAGCTTTCGCCTGGAAGAAACCGACAGTCTCCTGTGGCTGCTGCTGTACGGATTTTGCGGCCAGGTACTCGGTTGGGTGTTGATAACGCGGTCAATCAAGCACATCAGCGCCGCCCGCGTCTCGCTCACGCTGTTGTTGCAGCCGGCGCTGGCCTTTCTCTGGGACCTGCTCTTTTTTGATCGGCCCACAACGACGTGGGAATTCTGCGGCGCGCTACTGGCGCTCGCCGCGATCTATCTCGGCACAACCCCGCCGCGTCAGCCAAAAGGTGATTGACAGATGGACAAAAGCGATCCATCCTTGTCTCAGCTATGAAATTCCGGTCGGCTCTCATCGATCGCCGGCAGCCATGGTGGGTTGTCGCATGCGGCCTTATCCTCACGGTGTGGATAGCGTCCTGCTCCGATGATGCTACATCGCCGCCGAACGATCCGCCGATACGACCCCACACTCCGTCGCCGGCCGACGGCGCCCAGGCTCAACCGGCATATCTGACGCTCTCCTGGGACTCCAGTGATCCCGACGGCGATGTGATCTTCTACGACGTTCTGCTCGATACAATCGATCCACCGGTGAAACACCTCTCACAGCTGCGCGATCAGAAGTCGACCCAAGTTACCGTCAGCCAGGGGCGGCGCTACTTCTGGCGCGTTGTCGCCTTTGACACCACCGGTGAATCGGTAACCGGCCCGGTTTGGAGCTTTGAAACCGGCGTGTTTCCCAATGGCTGGTCATTCCGCAGTCCAATGGCAAAGTCCCGCATCGGAGCCATGGGCGCAACGCTTGCAGGGAAGATTTACGTCTTCGGCGGGTTCGGTGCAGAAGGATTGGAAATCAGCAGCGAGGAGTACGATCCGGCAACTGATTCGTGGCGCTTCGTAAGTGACTTGCCGACTCCAAGAGCCTACGGCCTCGCAGTCGGTCACGGTGACTACATCTATGTTATTGGCGGCTCGGCCTCCGGGCAGCCCCGGGATGTCGTCGAAAGATATCATCCGACGACCGATACCTGGTCAACGATGGCCGGCCTGCCGCAGGCACGTTCGCGCTTTGCCGGCGACATCGTTGGCGATCAGATCTATCTCTTCGGCGGCTTTGAGAATCACCGCGGCATCCTCAAGTACGATATCGCGGCAGATGCCTGGAGTATTGTTGATTCGCTGCCGCAGCCGCGCAATGGCCATACGGCAACCTATCTTGGCAGTGAATTCTATCTTGTCGCCGGATCGACTCCAGCCAATTTCTGGCTCGATAATGTCGAAAGCTATGATCCTGCCGCGAAAGACTTTGACCCGCTGCCGCCGCTGCCCTCGGTACGACGCGACCACCGCGCCTCCGCCGTCAATGGCAAGCTCTACATCACTGGCGGATACAATTCGATTACCCTGCATCAGTTCTTTGGCAGCGTCGAAGAATATGACCCCGTCCGCGCCGTTTGGCGGACCAAGAGCGAGATGCAAATTCCGCGCCACGATCATGTCGCGGTAGTGTTGGACGGATTGATCTACTGTATCGGCGGCTACAAAGAAGCGACTCCGAACGAAGAACGCTCGGTCGAGGTTTACGATCCCACGCTCGACCCTTAAAAGAAAGGAATGACAACATAGCTCAAGAAAACGGTTCTCACCCCAAGTGGACCGAGGCAGAACAACACCTGGCGAAACGCGACCGCAAGCTGGCCCGACTGATCGAGTTGATCGGACCTTGCTGCCTTCAACGAAGTCGCGGTGGATTCGAGTTCCTCGTGCGTTCGATAGTTTACCAGCAGCTCTCCTTGAAGGCAGCCGGAACGATTTATGGTCGGCTTAAATCGCTCGCGGGGGGGCGCATTACAGCGCGACGCATCTCCGATCTCACCCCCGGGCAGCTTCGTTCGGCCGGCATCTCCCGGCAGAAGGCGACGTACTTGGCCGACCTCTCTGCCAGGGTTTTGTCTGGCAAGCTTCCGCTGGCGCACCTGTCCCGGGTGTCTGATGACCGTGTTCGCGAGCTGATCACCTCGGTGAAGGGGCTTGGCCCCTGGAGCGCGGATATGTACTTGATCTTTGTCCTCAATCGTCCGAATATCCTTCCGACACTCGACGTTGGCGTGCGCATCGGTATCGAGCTGGTTTACGGCACACGCCCCGATGCGCAAACCTGGGACCTGTTGCGAAAGCGCTGGTCGCCCTACTGCAGCGTCGCCGCATGGTACATGTGGGCCAGAAAGAATCGCGAAGCATAACGGCTTGTGAAAACTGAGAGCAATAGCGAACAGCGTGCACGCCGAGCGTTGGTCAGCGGCGCAACGTCAGGGATCGGTCGCGCACTCGTCCACACGCTCCTGCGGGAGGGCTACAAGGTGGCCGCTATCGGTCGGCGCCGGGAGCGTCTTGAAGAGTTGAAGGCAATCGCACCCGACAATGTCATCGTCCGTGAAATCGACCTTCGCCAGGTCGATGGGTTGCCGGAAAAACTCTTTTCGCTCGTGGCTGAATTGGGAGGGCTTGACCTCTGCGTCGTCAATGCCGGAATCGGGCGGCGCAATCCCGAGCTTCTTTCAGAACCCGAACTGGAGACGATAGCCGTCAACGTCGCTGCCTTCGTCGCTATGGCAACCTGGGCGGCCAACCTGTTTCTGAAGCAGGGAAACGGTCATCTCGTCGGCATGAGTTCGGTGGCCGCGTTTTGGGGCAACTCCCGATCACCTGCCTATAACGCCTCGAAGGCGTTTGAATTGCGCTACCTCCAAGGTTTGAACAGCAACCTGCGCGAGAAAGGAATCTGTGTTACTGATGTGCGTCCCGGCTATGTCGCAACCGAGATGACCGCCCAGAATAACGAGATGTTCTGGGTGGCGACGCCAGAACGGGCCGCCGAGTTGATCTTTCGGGGGATTCAGCGGAAAAAGCGGGTCGTCTATGTGACACGTCGGTGGCGTTTTGTCGCTTGGGCGATGCGGCTGCTTCCGTATCATGTTTACCGGCGACTGATGCCGAAACGCTAAACAGGCAACAACGGTTAATCGCGAATACACAGGAGAGAGTCAATGGCAACCTACATCATCCTTAGCAAACTCGGCCCCCATGCATTCGACACGCCGGACGGCTTGCGCGGCATCGCTACCCTCGTCCGCGAGAAATTGCGCGCGGAGTGCCCGAAGGCAAAGTGGGTACAAAGCTACGGCTGCATGGGCAGTTACGATGTCGTCGACATCGTCGAGTCCGACGATCCCCAGCAAATCGAAAAAGCGGTCATGATCATACGTGCTCTCGGTCGTTCCACTACCGAAACCCTTCTCGCGACTCCCTGGGAAGATTTCCTCAAAGCTCTTTAGCTCTAAAGCACGAAACCTGCGGGCTCGCGCCCGCAGGCTCGTTGGGTGAGTGGAGGGATTATGACCAAACCCGCAAAGGGGGGTATCTACGCAAAGGTGGTCAAGCGGCTGCATAGGCTACGGAGCAGAACTGAAGTGAACCGCCTGAATGCCTTTACAGGTAGTATGACGCGCGACCTTCGATTTCGTTTAATCGTTCATCCGGTTTCGTCTTACCCCTGTTCCTGAGCTTGAATGAATCGACCAAATCCGTTGACATTTAACGATTTTGTGCTATCATTCTCTGTATCCGCGGCAAACGCGGCTTTTTTGTCGAAGGTAAGCGAGTATCCCAATGAATAAGTACCTCATAACTTGTTGTGTCGTGGCATGGCTTGCTCTCTTTGGGGCCGAATCCTATGCCATCGGCCCGGAATTCACCGCCAGTTACCAGGCGGCAGTCGATCTGCCGGGCTCAATTCCGGAGTTCCAGATCATTCTTGAGAATGACACGGTCGGAGCCGCGACTCTGTATCGTCTGAAGTTCGTCATCGCGGGCGATTCGCTTCCTGCTCGAGCTTCACTGGAGTTCGACTTTCCGCCGTATTTTGATCTCAACGAAATAGACTCGGTGCGTGTGACCAACACGGATGGCGATTCCAGCCAGTTCACGGTGGTTGACTACGAGGTTGGCGGACTTCACTTGTCCGTTGAATTGGATTCCATCGGGAATCTACCCGAACCGGGCACGCAAATAACCGTCCTGGCCTACGGCATTATGAGTTCGCAGACGGCGGGGCAGTACGAAGTCCTGATTGCCGTGCTCCGACCCGACGGTCAGCTTGTCGCTCTGCCACGCCTCTCAGAGCCTTTCACTCTTCGTCCCGGCCCGCTTGCGCAGTTCTCGGTCTCGCCCAAGGGTATCCAGCAGCTACGAGCCGGCACCACGCTCTCGTTCACGCCTTCGTGGCGCGACCAGTTTGGCAATAATGTTACCGGCGGTCCGGTAACCTGGGGTGTGATCGGCAACCCGATTCAGGCCGGTACCATGGAAGGGAGCAGCTTTCTGGCAAAATTCGTGGGGCAGTCGCGTGTCTTTGCGACATACGGGCAGTTCGCCGACACCAGCGGGTTGATTTACGTTCTCCCCGGATCCTTCGCCTACTATTCCTTCGTCGGCGGCGCCGACAGCGCCGTGGCCGGCCAGAACTGGCGCGATGGCGACGATGATATCACCGTAACTGCTCACGATCTGTACGGAAACGTTCAATATGACCATGAAGAAGAGGTCTATTTCGAATCCACCGATCCGACAGCGACCCTGCCTCATTCAGAGAGCACGCCCTTCGCCTTCACCGAACTTGACCAGGGCATCAAGATCTTCTCCGGTTCAGGATTTCGCTTCACGCGCGCTGGACGCCACGAACTACGACTCATGAAGGACGGCGCAATTCAAAAATCGATCTACCCGATCGCGATCCGTGCCGCTGCGCCGTCTGCGTACAATCTCAGTCTCGCCGGCTCGGCTACTGCCGGTGTCGACGTACCGATTCAGATCACGGGTGCCATTGACCCCTACGGTAATCCGATCTCCGGTCAGGCCGTCGTCACGCTGATCAATGGTGACGGTGTTTCGCCTTCGGGAGTGCTGCCCTCGCTGCCGTCGTTCGCCGTCATTAATGGCTCAGGCTCAGGAGTAATCCGACTGGTCAAGAGCGGATCGGCGGCGATTAGAATTAATCTGAGCGGCGTGATCGCCAACCGCAATCTGTCAGTAGCGCCAGCCTCGACTGTCCGCTTTCAGTTCGACATGGATCCCACGCAACCGATCAATCAGCCCTTCGTCGGTACCGCCCAGATCACGGCCCTCGATTCCTACGGCAACATCGCAGAGTCATTCACGGCGGCAACCGACTCCGTGACCATAACCTGCACCGGCTCCGGTCAGATGGCCGATAACATTTTTGCCGCCAGCAATAGCTTCATCGCCGGCGTCTGCGACCTCACTCGGTTTTCCACGCGTTACAACGGGCTCGAAAGCTTCGTGCAGTTTACGGCGCGGTCAAAGTCGGGCATTACCGGCACGACGCCGCCGATTGGACTGTCGCTCTTGAAAATCACACGCGGTGAGTTCGAACACGAAAGCCGCTATGTCGGCGAACAATACAGCTTCCAGCTGACAATCGCCAACTTCGGTGTTCAGCCCGCCACGATCAACTCGATCCGGCTTTATGCCAATGGCGACCTGCTCCAACCGACGCAAATCACTCCGACACTCAGTCGCGAGATCCCGGCGCTTACCAACGAGGTGTTCACAATCACCGGTGCGGTGCCTGCCTTGCCGAATCAGACTATCACAGTTGACGCCGCCTTTACAGCCCGGTTTGGCGACGGCGTTGTGGGTGATTCGGTGCCGAACCTCGATCAACTATCCATTCTCGCTGCCGAAGGCGTCAGCCTTGTCGCAGGATCGTTCTCACCCGAACAGGCAACTGCAGGTCGATCTTACAACTTCGCCCTCGCCGTGCGCAATGATTCGGACGACGAACTGCGTCTGACCACCACTACAACGCTGTCGCTGGTGTTCGCAGACAGTGATCCGCTTGTTTTGACACTACCGTCTACCGTCGTCGTCGCGGCAAACGCCGGAGTGTCTACATTGGAATTTCCGCCAGTAGTGCTTCCGACGGTTGCTCCCCAGTTGGTCGACAATATCTCGATTCGACTCGTGGGTAATCTCGGCACGGTAGCCTTCGACCAAACTTTGCCGGTAAACGCTGAACTCCTGATTCAGTCCGCCCCGGCAATTGCCTATGTTGCCGGCTCGCTGTCGCCACAAACTCTTTACCGTGGGACCGACGTTGCCTTCACACTCGAAGCGACCAACACCGGTACAGCCACGATGACGGCAGACGTGCTCGCCACCGAATTGACGATGCACGCCGTCGGCAAACAGATCACTGTGAAGCTTGGCGCTGAGTCCCTGATCCTTGCACCCGGCGAGGCGCAGTTGATCTTCAAGCAGCTGACGGTGCCGCAGGATATCGCTTCCGCAATCGACTCATTTGCGGTGGTGGTCTCCGGCTCGGCGAACGGTCATGCGGAATCTTCAAGATTCAAGATTCCCGGATCCGAAGTCTCAATCCCCTTTGGTGCGGCAGTAAAATTGATGGATGTTGCACTGCAGATACTCAACCCGCCCTACGTGAACCTCGGCCAGACCTTCAGCATCGAAACCACGATTCGCAATACCGGAGATGAAGACCTCGAAGAAATCGTGGTACGGTTGACGAGCAACGGCAACTCCGAGTTCGACGGTGAACAAACGATCGACGCACTCGCGACGGGCCGCGATACTACCGTCGTGTTCACTGTCGAGGCAGCATTTCAATCAACCATTTCAGAGCTCTTCAGCATGACTGTTGTGTCTGCAGCCGGAGCGACTTCAGGGCTGGCGGCTCTGGTCGAGCCGCCGCAGGGCAATCCTACCGAAGTCGTTGTGATCCAGACGCCGGCCAGCTTGAACCTCGAAAGTCAAATCAGCGCGCCGCCCTCTGCACAGGACGGCATTCTCGGGTTGGGTGAGACCTTCACCATCTCCGCCAGTGTGCTTAACAGCGGGCAGGCGAGTACCGGCAGCGGCGAACTGACTTTGGGAATTGTTTCAGGCGGATTCACTCTCAATGGTGCGGCATCCAGGTCATTTGATGTCGGACAGACGATCGATTGGCAAATCACGGCGCCCGCCGATGATGATACCGGCCTGATAGTCATCGCGATTTCGCAAACGCCAAATGATCTCAATATCGTTGAGGCCGCGCGCCTGCTCGATCGGGCAGACACGATCGTCGTGATTTCTTCTGAAAGTCAGGTGGCGATCGGACTCGATTTCACCGCCGCGCCCCTGCAGTTGCTGTCGCCCGGGAACGAGTACGCCATTCTCGATCTTTCGTTCTCCATCGTCGGCGAAGCCGAGCAACCGTATCTTGAGTTTCTCGAATTCGAGATCCACGACCGTCAAGGCGCCACTGTCGCGCCGACGACTGTTATCAGTTCTTCTGAGTTGTCGCTGAACAATCAGCACATAATCACCGGTGCGGCTGTCGGCGACGCAATGCGTTTTGCATTAGGCCCCGGTTACGGTGTGCCGCGCAACGCGACCTTAACGGTCGCAATCGCCGCCACGCCGCAACTCGAGGACTTCAGCTTCTACCTCGACTCAAACTCAGTCGCCGCATCCTACGAAACGGCAGCAGGTACCAAGCCGGTGCCGATTTCGGCGGAGTTTTCCTCGACCCTGATGATCGAGCGGGAATACACGGTCGTTGCGCAAGATCTGGCGGCTTCCTTCTTCTCCTATCCCAACCCGTTTTCTCCTCTGCAGGAGAAGGCCACGCTGGTCTACAATCTCGAAGCTCTCAAGGCGGCAACAATCAAGATCTACTCGCTCACCGGTGAAGAGATTCTCACGCGCGAGATTCCGGCCCCTGAATCGCTGGCCGAGCCCGTGCGCTTTGAGTGGGACGGCCGCAATAACGACGGACATATCGTACTTAACGGTGTATACCTGGCTGTGTTGAGCGTTCCCGGCGAAGGGGAAGTGCGCACCAAGATCGCGGTGGTGAAGTAATGAATACGCGCAGAATCTCCGTACTGATCGCAGCGTTTATCCTGAGTTTGGCCGCGGTGCTCGCCGCGGGCAATGGCGCCGGCCTGACGCCGGTGTTTTCCGGGGGAGCCGGTGGACGTGCCCTCGGCATGGGTGGCGCCAATGTCGCCCTCGCTAACGATGCTTCGGCTATCTACTGGAATCCGGCGACGCTGACGAATCTCCATGATCGCTCGCTGTCGCTGATGCACCTGCCGCTCCCGGAGGGCACCAACTACTCCTTCGCCGCCTTTGGTTGGCCCACCCTCGATTACGGCACGTTTTCAGTAGCCGCATTCCTCATGTCGACCGGCGACATTCAACGTCGCGACAATCTGGGTCGATTGCAGGGAACTTTCAGCTCCAGCCAACAGATGTTTCTGATCGGCTACGGCAAGCAGGTGAATCGCTTCATCTCGCTCGGCGCTGCCGTCAAGTTGTTCGGACAGGATTTCGACGATCAATCCGCTTACGGCGGTGGCGCGGATGTCGGCATCAAGCTCTCCCTGAGCGAGAAGATCCATCTCGGCCTGAACGCGCAGAACCTGCTGGCTCCGGAAGTCCGCCTCGATCGTGACGCCGAACAGCTTCCCGTGAACTTCAAAGCGGGTGCGGGCGTTCGCCTCCCGATCTCGGAGGGTCGCCATATCTTGTCGCTCGAGGTTGATGTTGACAAGACGGAAAATGTCGATCCGCTCTTCCACGCAGGAGCCGAGTTCGCGATCATGAACCATTACTTCCTCCGCGCCGGCTACGATGTCGATCAGGTCAATTTCGGTGCGGGTCTCAAGTTCAGCATCGCCCAGATCGGCTATACGTTCCGTACCCAGGATTACTTCGATGCCCAGCACCGCATCTCTCTCGATATCTCACTCGGCGGCTCGGTCGAGTCGCTGCTGGCACAACGGGAAAAAGCGAATCGCGAGGCTGCCGAGACACTCGCGCGCGAGGCTCGTGAACGCGATCTCAACTTCGCGATGACGCAGGCGCGCTACTTTTACCAGAATGCCATGTACGATTCTGCGGAAGTCTACTATGAGAAGGTCTACGTACTGACCGGCAACAACAGCGATGAGGCCGACGAGCGTCTTGCCGAGATCGACCGCCAGCGCACCGACCAACTGACCGCTTCCGTGCGCGCCGGCGTGCTCGCCGAAACCGACTCAGCCAAGGCGGCAGAGCTCTTCGGCGAACTGCGGGAGGCGCTCGATGTCAAGGATCTCGAGGCTGCTTCAGTGATGCTCTCGCGGCTGCGCCCCGCCTTTGGAGCCGACCAGCGGTTCCAGCAAAGCGAAGCCGAGTACAACCTCCTGACAGGTGACCGAATCACGGCGCTGCGCACTGAGGCCACGCGCCAGGCCAATGCCGGCAAGTACAGCGATGCCGCTGTGAGTTACGGCGAAATCCTCAAACTCAATCCCGGCGATCAGGCCGCCCAACGCAGCTTGATTCAGATCAATAATCGCATTGCCTCCTTGGGACTGCTGCGGTCCGGTGTGGCCGCTTACAGTGCCGGCGACACCGTACAGGCTCGCCAGTTCCTGTCTCAAGCGCTCTCAAGCAATCCGCAGGACACTGTAGCATTGGAGCTCCTGAGCAAGCTTGACAACGGCAGGTCGGCTGGCGCTATCCCCCTGAGCGAAATTCAGAAAGATGGTGCGGTGTGGAAGCTCTATCTCGACGGCATCGATAAGTTCCGCAATGGCGCGTATGCCGAAGCCATTCGCCTCTGGGAACAGGTGTTGGCAAAGTATCCGGGGAATCCCGAAACCGAAAAGAACATCGTTCAAGCTAAACTAAGACTTCAATCAAACGGCAAAACCAATTGATTAACAAGGAAGTGTGCTTAACGGCTGCTGCCTGACTATATCCGGGCTTGGTAATTCCGTTGATATGACATACGATAGAATATTATGAGACTCTTCTCCCGTCCCACGAAAGAAATCTTTGCCGAATTTCCGGCGCAGGAAGCTAAGCTGCCGGACATTCGCAGTTTCGTCGAGACGGTTCTTGCCGAGACTCCGTTTCGCCGTAAGGACACGACCGCGATTCTTCTGGCAATTGAAGAGGCATGCACCAACGTTATCCGCCACGCCTACCTCTATGGCGAAGGCACGATCAAGCTCCGCCTATCGCTCTTTAAAGATCGCATGGGCGTCTCCATTTACGATCGCGGCCGCAGTTTCGATTTCGACAAGCTGACCGATCCCAATCTCGATCACTACATCAAGACCGGGCGCAAGGGCGGCTTGGGAATCTACCTGATTCGCAAAGTCACCGACGATGTCTCCTACTCCACCAACGCCGGCGTCAACGAACTCAAGCTTGTCAAGCGTTACCCGGACATTAAGCCCGAACCGGTAGCAAAAACCGAAGGCGTTTCGATCCGCTGGAAATTCGCGCTTTGGACCTCGCTGATCATGACCGCCGTTATCGTCTCGGTCTACTTCCTCTGGGAAACGCGCATGGTCATTTGGCGGCAGGAGCAATTTAGCGCGTCGATCGCCGAATACGGCAACGCCATCGCGGCACAGGCGGCCAATCACTTCATCAATCGTTCCTCAGACGTCGAGTTCGACGAGTTTGTCCGGAACTTCGCGCGCCAGAATCAGGATGTTCGCTACATCTTCGTCGTCGACCGGGAGAACAAGGTCCTTGCCTCAACCGATCTCCCCGAACGATTGCACACGACCTACGAGCCTCCGGACGGTATCGATGCGGATCGAACCGGTGTCGCGCAACCCTACGTCGCAGAGGACGGGGGCAGCCTGCATCACGTCGTCGAATCGATCAACTACCAGGCCAATTCATATGGGAGATTGCACGTCGGCTTCGGTGAAGAACGCCTGCTCGAGGGCATCGCCGAAGCGCGCCAGACTATTCTCGTAACCGTCGCTATCGCGATGTTTATCGTTATAGGCGCGGTCTACCTGCTCTCGAACTATTTCGTGCGGCCGATTCAACGCCTGATCGACGGTGTGCGGCGCATCGGCAAGGGCGACCTCGATTCCAAGATCGAAGTCGAAGGCGCCGCCGAATACAATGCCATCGCCGAAGCCTTCAATGAGATGCGCGTGAAGTTCAAAGAAGCCCAGGCCAACGTCGTCGAGCAGGAGCGCATGCGCAAAGAGATGCAGGTGGCGCAGGATATCCAGCACACGCTGCTGCCCAAGAGTTTCCCCGATATCGAGGGCTTCGACATCGCGACCATCTATCGCGCGGCCAAGGACGTCGGCGGCGACTACTACGATTTCGTCTGGCTCGACGAAAAAACGCTCGGTATCGTGGTGGCCGACGTTTCCGGAAAAGGCGTCCCCGGCTCGCTCGTGATGACCATGATCCGCACCGCGATTCGCCTCGAGTCGCGCGGCGCCCGCTCGCCGGTAGATATTCTCTGCAACGTCAACGAATTCGTCACCGAGGATGTCCGCAAAGGGATGTTCATCACGATCTTCATGGTCGTCATCGACACCCAGCAGCGCAAAATCTCCTTCGCCTCGGCCGGGCACAATCCGATGATTCTCTACCGCAAGGACGAGGACAAAACCTTCTTCATGAACCCGCGCGGCATTCCGCTTGGCATAACCTTGCCTGACGGAGTCAGTTTCGAGGAAAATCTCGAGAGCCAGGGCGTGCGCCTCAAAAAGGGCGACATGCTGGTGATCTATACCGATGGTATCACCGAGGCGATGAACCCGCGCAAACAGCAATACGGCATGGAGAAGTTCCTGCAGTTCATCCGCGACAACTCGGATCTGTCGCCGGATGAATTCGCCGAGAAGTTCGAAGAAGACCTCGGCAAGTTCACCCAGGGCGCCGAGCAGAACGACGATATCACGATGGTCGCGATCAAGGAAAAGGTCGAGGCCGACGAATACATCTTCGCCCGCCGCAAGAAACTGCTCGAAATGGTGGATGTCCAGAGAGTCCCGGTGGCGGAAGCGTGCCGCATGATGGGACTCTCGACTTCAACCTATTATCGTTACAAGAAGCGCTTTGAGCAGTTCGGCGAAGAGGGCCTCCTCAATAAGACCCTGCGCGTCGACGATGCTCCGGCGCAACTCTCTTACAACGAGCGCAATGCCGTGCTCGAGATCATCCGCAAGAACCCGGACTACGGCCCCACACGCATCAAACGTGAACTCGAGCAGGCGGGAGATGTCGGTGTTGAGGACCGCACGATCTACTCCGAACTGGTGCGCCTACGGCTTAACACCAAACGCCAACGTTATGAGTTTGCCCGCCGCTTCGGCGGAACCCTTACGGCCGAGCAGGAGCAGGAGTACCTCAAGCTGGCGCAGAAGGTGGAGTCGCCCCATCCGACCCTGGATCGTGCCGCCTACCTGGGCCAGATCAAGGACAACTTGCAGAAACAAGAAGACGACAAACTCGCGGCTTTTAAAGATCGCTTACGCGAATTGGGCGTCGACGACGAGCGCACCGATGTCTTGACCGCCATGTTTGAAGAGATGGAAGGTCAAATATCCGCCGATCAGTTGCGTTTATTATTTGACCGTGTCGCCGGCCGAGTCAAGGAACTGGACCGCGAGGCCGAGAAGCGCAACGTCTTGTCGACGGCGCGTCTCGAGACTGTCGACGAGAAGGAATGGCAAAAACGCGCCGAAGAGGGGATCAGTCTCGAAACGGTGGAGCTGCCCGACGCGGAACCTTCGCTCTCATTTGCCGATTACGAAAAACGTCTCCTCGGCGATCAACGCAAGGATGAAAAAGATTGAAGAAAATTGCGGTCATAACCTGTAAAGGCGGAACCGGCAAGACCACCACGGTGATCAACCTGGCGCATTGTCTCGCCATGTCGGGGAAGAGGACCCTTATCGTCGACTGCGACAGCCAGGCGAACGTGTCGATGGCTTTCAACGTCCAGCCGCAGAAGGGTCTGGCAGAACTCCTCACAACCGGAGAAGTCGAGATCGCGCCGCTGCGCCCCAACCTCTTCTTGATCGATTCCGGGAACACGCGCATCGTCGAAACGGAGTTGTTCCTGGCGCGCCAGGTCGACCGCGAACAGCGCCTCCGGCAGGTGCTCGAAAATCTGCGCGGCACCGATTACGTGATTTGCGATTGCCCCCCGGCAATCAACCTGATCAATATGAATGTCCTCAACTACGTCGACGGCGTCGTGATCCCGGTCTCGATGGATTTTTTTGCTTGTGAGGGCGCCAAGAAGACCCTTAAGTTACTTGACGATCTTTACCGGAAAATCGGCCGCAAGGTCGAGTTGCTGGGGATTCTCGCGACGTTTTTTGACACGAGGACCAAGGTCTCAAAAACGATCTACAACCAGTTGCTCACGGAGTACGGTGACAAGTTGTTTGCATCCAAGATCCGGATCAACACGCAACTGAAAGAATCGCAGATGTTATACAAGACGGTGTTCGAACATGCGCCTTATTCCAACGGTGCGCTCGATTACTTCTTGTTCGCAAAGGAAATCGCCAACTATTCACAAAACGGCCATCCGGTGGCGGCCGCAAAGGACGAGAAGCAGGCATGGACGACATAAGAATCTCTCTGGATACGGCCGGGCAAAGCGGCGACGTCACTCTGGTGCGCGTCGACGGTGTCATCGACACGATGACCTCATCCGAACTCGAACGCGTCATGAACTCGCTGATGGAGCAGAAGCGCTACAAGATCATCATCGATCTTGCCGGCGTCGATTATATCTCTTCCGCCGGCTGGGGCATCTTCATCAGCAATATCCGCGAGATCAAGTCCAACTCCGGCGACATCAAACTCGCGCGAATGATCCCCAGTGTCTATGAGATCTTCGAGCTGCTTGAATTCGACTCGATCTTGAAAGCCTACGACAATATCGAAAAGGCCAAAATCGAGTTTCGTGGCAACGGGCATTCCGGTGAAGACGCCGCCGCGGAAGTCCGCCAGCATAACCAGAAGGAAGCCGAAAAAGCATCCATCGCCCGCCAGGTCGAAGTCGCCACAGCCGAAGCCGATCTGCCGACGGCCCGAATCAAGGCCTCGGCAGTGACCCCGCCGGAGACAAAAACCGCTCCGTCAGTCACCGCTCGCCCCAGCGTAGAGAGCCTCGTGCTCAGCCTGGTCAAGACCGACCCCTTCTACTCCATTGGCGAAATCGTGCGCATTATTCGCAGCGATGCCAACGGGGATGGCCAGAAGATCGGTTGGTGGGGCGTCTGGAGCATTCTCCGCCGCCATTCGCTTTTGTCCAAAAAGAACCGCTTTCGTTATAGTCGCAAGGCCTGACCGGGAGCGCACCCGACGCCGAAGGGTTGCGTGGCTTTGCGCTTGCAACCGCGCTCGCCGCTGATTATATAAACCGATAGTCTATGCTCTATTTTCTGGCAGCTTTGATGGCGACCATTACGGCGCTGATCGGCGGAGCTTTGCTTGTCGATCAATGGTCGCGCCCGCTGCTTGTGGCGGCGATCGTCGTCGCCCTCGTCGGTGGTTTTAGCTATGCTATCCTGCTGAGAAGACGAGGCACCGATCGCCTCGAAACCATCGTGCGCCTCTACCTGCACCAGGTCGAGCAGATTCACAAGGACTTCTCGCAGCGCCGACAACTCGATCAACAGGTGACCTCGCTCGCCCGCTATTTTCACGACGATTTTGGACTTAACACGGTAGCCGTCTTCGCCCGCCGCAAGCGCGGCTACATGCTGACCGATCTCTTTGGCGCAGAGCGCGAAAGTCTCAAAAACTATCGCGTCCTCTTCCGTCCCGAACTCGAGCACATGCTGGAAAAACGGGAATCATCGATTCCGTTTCGCAAGGTCTACCCCGGGGACGGCAGCCAGGGCAATGACCCCCATCCGTTCGATCAGGCCGTGCCGGTTCTGACAAGCGGGCGCTGCAACTATTTCATCGCCTTCTCCACGCCTCAGGACGTGCCGTTTCGAATCATCCGGCCCTTCTTGTTGTCGCTGGCTGACCAGGTCGGAAATTTCAAGCATCTCGACGATGCTACTTACAAACATAACCTCACCGTCCAGAAACTGCGTCAGCAGCTCGATGCACTCAAAAACGACCGCTCATCGCATGAGACCGCGAATCGCCGCAACCCCACCGTACTCATTTCGGCGCTCGATAAGCTGGCGCGGATCTACGATCGCAACAAGCTCTACGCGGCCTACCTGCGGCTGCTTGCGGAGGAGTTCAAAGTTGATTCAGCGGTTCTTCTGGTTCATGACGCCGAAAGGCGCACGGTCACGCGTCAAGGAGATCGGGGAAAGCTCCCGAATCTCCCCGCTGACTTCACGTTGGCGGCCAATCATTCCTTGTTCGAACTCCTCAGCCCTGAGAGGCCTGTCCTTTCTCTGGAGGCCTACTCCCAGGACGGCTCGGAGGCAATTGCCCAGTTAAAGGCGGCCGGTATTCGTTGCCTGGGATTTTTGAACGGCTCCAATCCGCGAGATGGATATATCGGGATGAACTGCCCGCCGGAGAAATTCAGCCCGGAGAATATCGAGGTCTTCTCAACCTTCAGCCGCATGTTCGGCTTGATCCTCGACAACCTCACCAATTTCGAGAAAATCGAGCGGCTTTCGTACACCGACGAGATGACCGGTCTCTACAACTACCGCTACTTCTACAAGCGGCTTCAGCAGGAAATGACTCGC
Organism: uncultured Ignavibacteria bacterium; assembly: GCA_964584025.1. GTDB lineage: Bacteria > Zixibacteria > MSB-5A5 > CAIYYT01 > CAIYYT01 > JADJGC01. Next base: position 83,009 of record CAZOYE010000011.1, on the reverse strand, counting down.
GCCCAGCGATTTAATCGCCACCTCGGCCTGGTCATCTTTGATGTTGACGGGTTCAAGGTTTTTAACGATACTTACGGTCATCAATCAGGAGATTTTCTGTTGGAGCAGCTTGGCGGACTCCTGACTAAGTCGGTACGCTCTATCGATATCGTGTCGCGCTATGGAGGCGAGGAGTTCTGTATTGTTATGCCTGATACCAACGCCGCCGACTGCATAAATTTCATGGATCGCTTGCGCAACGCCATTCTCGAAAACGAATTCCGCGACAAATTCACTCCCGCCAGTCTCAAAATCACCGTATCACTGGGGGGAGCGATTTATCCTAATGACGCACAACGGATTGACCGATTAATATATTGTGCCGACATGGCGCTCTTGCAGGCGAAGAGCACCGGCAAGAATAAGTCATTTATGTTCGATGAAAATCTGATTACCGTGAAGAAGTAGGAGTTATGACTCGGAAGTTATTACTACCCATCTTGTTGCTGGTTTTTCTCGGGTTAGCGGCCCCGCAGAGCGCCCTAGCAGACTACGTCATCGGGATTGATGATGTTCTGCAGGTCTCGTTCTGGCAGGCGCCTACTCTCGACCAGTCGGTTGTTGTGAATGCCGACGGCAAAATCACCCTTTCAGTCATCGGTGAAATCACGGCGGCCGGCTTGACCACATCGCAACTATCCCGTAAGATCGTCGAGCAAGTCTCGCGATTTAATCGCGACATCAGCCAGGCCACCGTTGTCGTCACGGCTTTCAATTCTCAGACCGTTTTTGTTGAAGGTGAGGTTGTTTCTCCAGGCAGATATGCCAGGGAAGTCATTCCTGATATCTGGACGGTCATTAAGGAAATGGGCGGCCCGACTGCTACCGGCGACTTAACCAATGTCCGCCTGATCCGCGGCGGCGCCGTTGATCCAGGCACCGTGCTCACCGTCGACGTACTCTCGGCGATTCGATCGCGCGATTTTTCGCAACTCCCGGAAGTGCATGCAAAGGACATCATTCGCGTGCCTCCCACTCTGGGCGGCGTGCCGACGAATATCAATCTTGCCGAAAGTGAAGCCAAACGTAACGTTTTCTACATCGTTGGCGCTGTGACTCGGCCGAATGCGTACACGCTGGATGCCCGCCTTGATCTGATTGAGGCGATCGCGCTGGCTGGAGGCACCACGCCGGATGCCGACCTCAAGAAGATCCGCGTCTCTTCCAAGAGCGGCGACTACGCCAATGTTTACGAGGTGAATCTCGACAAACAGCTCAAAACCGGCAGCCCGCAGCGCTATCTGCTCAAGCCCGAGGATGCCATTTACATCCCGGCGCGCTCGGGTGGAGTCGGCAGCGGGTTCAATCTATTCCGTGACATCATCACGTTAGGGACGACAATCACATCGACCGTTCTGCTTATTGACAGGTTGGGAGAGTGAGTCAGCGCCAAATCACACTGCGCGACATCTGGCAGATCGTTTGGAAGCGGAAGTTCTGGCTGGTGACGCCGTTGGTCGTCGTCACAGCAGTCGCCTTCGCCGGCAGTTACGCGTTGCCGACCATTTTCGAATCGGCAACCAAGGTCGTGATTTCCAATCAGAAATTCCTCTCACCAACACTCGAGCGGCTGCTCCCGGACGAAGCCGGAGTCTTGCCCGAACCTCGGGCGCGCCAGTACTGGCTCGCGGCGACGCGCTCGGAGATCACTTCTTCCGGCTATATCAATCGGATGATCGAGCAAATGAAACTTGAGCCATCGGAGCGCGTGATGGCCGACGCCCGGAACATGTTATCCGACTTTCCCGATAACGACTTGCCGACTATGGTGCGCACCCTCCAGATCGAGGAATTGCGTGACGATATCGAGGTCGGCCTCATCGGGGAAAATCAGGTCGTCATTACCGCCCGCTCGCGCAATCCGCGCCAGGCCGCTGGCATGGCCACAGCCCTGGCCGAGGTCTATCGCGAACGCAAACTGAGCGAGCAGGTTTTGGCCGGTGACGAAGGCCAGTCCCTCGCGGAGAAACAGCTCTCGATCGCCAAGAAAGAATACGAAGACGCCGACAAACAACTCACCGACTTCATGACTTCCTACCGCAATCGGCAACTGCAGGCGGGGATCAATTCCGATCAGAATCTGGGACAGATCGAGTCGGAAGTCGACGCCACTCGCATCGAAACCAGTGAAGCTTCTGACCGGGTGAATTTCCTGGCGGGCAAGCTTATCTCGGAAGGGATCGACACCGCAAGAGTGCTGGCCGTAACGCCGGAGGTCCGCCGCCACAAAGCCGCCGCCGAGGAGTCAACGCGGGAAACGGCCGAGCTGCTCTCGCGGTATCTCTGGAAGGACGGCAAGATCCAATCGCAGCTGCTCCGGACGCGCGATGCGCTCGATTCACTGCAAACTGCCTGTACGCGCATCGTTGCGCAGCAGTATCCGAACCTGGCAACCGCCGCGCGCAACGAGGCCGGCGAGTTCGTCTACCGCTCTCACGAAATCAGCTTTCTGCAGCGCAAACGGGAAATCCTCGCCGCGGCAGTGAATGAAATTCGGGGCGTCATCGCCGGCCAACCGTATTATGAACAGATGGTGAAGCGTCTGGAGAACAAAGTTGAAGAAAAGAAGAAAGAATATTTGAACTGGCAGGACGAGGCTCAGCGCCAGAAAATCGCGCGCGCCAGCAAGGAAGCGGAGGCGGAAACGCGCTATACGATCCTCGAACCGGCTACGATTCCCCTGGAGCCCTCTTCGCCCGATCGCGGCAAGATCACCCTGATGGGACTCGCTCTGGGACTCGTGCTGGGCGGCTGCGCCGTCGTTGTTGTCGAGGTCGTTGACCATTCGATTAAACGCGTTGAAGATATTGAAGAGCTCTTGGGGCTGGAGGTGGTCGGGACCATTCCGAATATCGATGCCTCGTCGCAAGCCAAGGGAATGAAGGCGGCATAGGAAGTGCTGATGGAAACTTATCGACTCAACTCGCGGGTCGCTTCGACCGATCGCGAATATCTGATCCAGACGGTGAACGACACGGCGAATCACCAGATTCGCTCGTCGATCTTCGCCGAGGGTCAGTTGCTCGAAACGGTTGAAGAAAACGTCTACCCGCATCTGCCCGAGCAGGAACTGCTCGAACTGGTGAAGAACGCCCACAAAGAACGCAAAGAAGAAGTCGAGCACATCTTTGAGCGTTATAAAGAGGCGCTCAGCTCCAACGAAGCCGAGCAGATCGACTACCTTGCTCTCGCGCTCATGTACAAGAAGATGTACAACGAAGCCGAGGTCCTGTTCCGCCGCGCGGTCTCGCTGCGGCCCGACGGCCACGAGCAGTGGTGTCACCTGGGGCAGGTCCTGATGATGCAGAACAAGTTCGCCGAAGCGATCGAAGTCTTCAATCGCTGCGTCGATTCACAACCGCGTTTTGCGGACTATCGCAACAACCTCGGCGAGGCCTATCTGGCGCACGGGAGCTGCAAGCGCGCCATGATCGAATTCGATGAGGCCATCACCATCAACATCTACTACGGTGACGCCTACTACAACAAGGCGCTGACCTACGTCTTAAATTCGATAAGACGCGAGGACTTCAAGCTGTTCTCGGAAGCCACCGAAAAAATCGCCGAAAATCTCGAGCGAGCCATTGTCGTCTGCCCCGAGTATCAGGACAAAAACTTCGATGACGGCCGGCGCCTGTTTGGCGAGGGCGATCTGGAAGGCGCCTACACAAAGCTCGTACTGGCTCGCGAGCGTAAGAAGGAACAGCGCTTCCGCGAGTTCTCCAGCGTCTACCTGAAATTCATGCTCGTCACTGACAAAATCGACGAGAAAACACTGCGCCGCCGCATCGAGAATCTCAAGGACGCCATTGCCAAGAATCCTCATTTCCCGGACCTTCACTACGATCTTGCGGTCGCCTACACGCTCATGGGGCGGTTCATTCACTCCAAGGCGATCAAGGAGTATCAGGAAGCTCTCAAGATCAATCCGGACTTCGAGCGCGCAAAGAAGAGCCTGCGCCTCGCGGAGAACGAATTCCGCGGCTTCGATGCTTTAGTCAAGGCGATCCTGAAAGGATAGTTGTGAACAAGGAGCGGCGCAGACCGATCTGGGAGTATTACCATCCCGAGTCCGTTGTCGGTACCGAATTCCGCCGCCTGCTGCACAATATCACCCGGCCTGTCAAGGGTGTCTCGAAACGGTCTTTCCTTGTCACCTCGGCAATGCTCTCGGAGGGGAAGTCTACCGTGTCGTCTTATCTGGCGATCACGGCGGCCTCCTATAAGAAACGCAAGACAATCCTTATCGACGCCGACCTGCGCCGCCCGACGATCCACAAGATATTTGACCTTCCTCTCGAGCCCGGCGTGACCGATATCATCGACGGCACTGCCAAGGCCGAGGACGCCTTTAAGCCGACCAAGATCAGCGATCTTTGGATTCTCACCGCCGGCACTCTGAAACACAACCCTACAGAGCTGTTTGAAAGCGATAAAGTGATCGAGGCGATTGAAAAGGTGAAATTCTATTTTGACTTGGTTTTCGTCGATTGCGCCCCGATAATACCGGTATCCGACCCGGTGGTCCTGGGTCCAAACATGGACGGACTTCTTCTCGTCGTCAAGGCAGGAGCAACGCAGAAAGAAGTTATCAAGCGGGCTGCCGATATAATCAGTAAGACCGATGCGAATATCGTCGGTGTTGTACTGAACAATGTGTCCGGCGTGTTGCCGTACCACTACAACCATCAGTACTACGGTTACAACTACGCAACCAAGAAGTCGTGAGATATGAAGAACATTCTGTCATTTGACGTGGAAGAGCACTTCCAGGTCGAAGCGTTTTACAGCCACATTCCGCGTTCGGAGTGGTCCAAGCGCCAAAGCCGGCTCACGATGAACATGATGCGGATTTTCGATATTCTCGACGAATATCACGCCACCGCGACTTTCTTCACACTTGGCTGGCTCGCCGAGCGCTTCCCGCACATTATGGCAATGATCAAGGCGCGCGGCCACGAACTGGCGACCCACGGCTACGGCCACGATACGCTGACACGCCTCGACGAGAAGCAATTCGAGGACGATATCCGCCGCTCGATCGGGGCTTTGGAAGATGCCTCCGGAGTCCGGGTCAAAGGTTATCGCGCTCCCACCTTTTCGGCCGAACGCGGACGCGAGTGGATCTGGGAAATTCTCGTGAAATGTGGCATCGAGTATGACTCAAGCATCTATCCGATCCGCCACGATCTTTACGGCGACCCCAGCGCTCCTCGCTATCCACACTTCATCAATACCAGCCAGGGTCGGCTGTTGGAAATCCCGCCGGTAACCTGCGTCTTTCTCGGCAAACGGCTGCCGGCTTGTGGCGGCGGAAGTTTTCGCATGTTTCCGTACTGGTACACACGACGAGCCATTCGTTTATATAATGCAGCCGGCTATCCGGCCATGATCTACCTTCATCCCTGGGAACTCGATCCCGATCAACCGCGCGAGAGCGGCGTGGCTTTAAAAAGCCGACTGCGCCATTACACGAATCTCTCGACCGTCGAACCCAAACTTCGCCGCATGCTTTCCGAGTTCGAATTCGCCTCCGTTCGTGAAGTCTATTCCACCACCAAGGGCGAATTGCTGAGTTCGGCGCGCGACTAATCCGCTCTTCGATCATTACATCATCGAGAACTGATTCTATTATGCTTGAGCCATTTCATGGCTTGCGCCTCAGCGCACGATCTAATATCTTCCAACATATCCATGAATGGTAGGGGTGCTCAAATAAGGGTTCCGTTTGCTGTCGTCCTGGCGGCGGCCATGGCGGTTTCAACTGAAATCAAGTCGGATGAAATCCACGCGCCATACGGACTCTCCTATGCCGCAAGAGACGACAGTGTCGTCGTCGCCTGGTACTATCCCGGAGTAAACAGCCAACTCGCCGGCGATCGTAATGAGACACCGATCTCATTTGTGTTCTATTCGTCGGAGTACGTCGGCGCCAGATTTGTCAGGGAACTGCCTGTTGAAAGGCCGGAGATCGCTGTCGAAGCCGTGGAACTGCGCCTCTGGCCGAGCGATCCGCACGTCGAGGAGCCCGGGGACTTCATGTCGCCGTTTCGCCTGGCAATCTATGATCATCTGCCAGGCACATCGTCGGAGGCCCCCCTCTGGGAGAACATTGTCGCCTGTTCTACAATCGCTTCAGCGGCGCAATGGTGCCGCTTTCCGGTTCAAGCGCTTTGCAGTGTCGGTAATGCCGTGTACGTCATGGTCGAGTGGCTCGAAGCAACTCCGTCCGCACCGGCCTTGGCGGTCTCTTACACGATCGGCGCCGAGGGGCAGTGGTTCGGCACTCCGGAAGGCGAGTCAATCACCTGGATTGATCTGACTGATATGAACGTCCATCTGCGCATGTCCTATAGCGTCTGCGACACTATCGGCAGCTTCGCCCCTTCCGCGGAATTTCCTGATTCCTTTTCGATCTTCATGATCAGTATTGGAGATGCAGCCGCTACTATGCCGGAGCAAATTGTGCCTGGCACCTCGGCGATGCACTATGTCTTCTCTCGAGAAGAAATCGACGGCAAGTACCTTTCAGTCGCTGCCTGGCTCGGCGATAATCTGGGGCCGAAGTCTGATGCGCTTCTCATCGACCTCATGACGAGCGCCGGCGACCAGGCGGCACAGGACATCCCATCCAACGGCTCGATGTCGAGCTTCCCCAATCCATTCAACTCGGAAACGACCATCGTCTCTGATTCCCCCGCGGAGATGGTGATCATGGATCTTCTCGGTCGCAAAGTGCGCCGATTGGTGACCGTCTTCAACGTCGATGGGAGAGACTACTTCATGTGGGATGGCCGGGATTCATCAGGAAATGTTGTTTCCAGCGGCATTTATTTTTGCCGTCAATACGGCAAATCAGGAGCGCTCAAACTGCTTTTTCTCAAGTAAAAGGGCCGTAACCTGTTGCCTTCATGAGCTTACCCAGTTGACTGTCGCTCATTTGTTTCACAATGAACGTCAGCGCAGCATTTGAGCACATCGCTCTAAATATCTAATCAGTTGCTGCCGATTAACTTAGATATGGAGCGAGCCACGCAATCGGCGCTCTCACCCGAGACCCTCGTCTCCTTCCTGCGCGAGGTCTCAGCAGCGGCGCGCAAACTCGGAATATATCCACCCGGTCATCCCATTTCCGCCAAGGCTGCGGAACGACCATTCGCGATTCTCAAAGAACTTCTGGCGGCCGACAAGACTGTTGTCTTTGCCATCGCCGAAGGCACTCTTCTCGGTGACGGTATCCCGCTTGATGCGAAAATGCTTACCGAAGGATTGGGGAAGGTTCTGGTTGAATCGGGTCTGCACAGCGTCTCGTTTGAGGTCGGCGTCACGCCCGACGAATTCGAAAAATTCCTTTCGCACATCAACCTCAAGAAAGAACATCGCGACATTCAGAACTTCCTTGAGACTGAGAAGATCCGGCGCATCACTGTCGGCAAGCTCCAGTATCAACTCGTCCGTGATGGCGAGCGCGTGGTCTCGGAGGATGAACTGTCTGCCGGCGGAGGTGGAGGGTTGGGATCCGGAGGCAGTGGTTCCGGCGGCGGTCTCGACTCACCAGAATTGATGCAGCAGGTCGAACAAACAATGTCTGACGTCCTCCGCAAGCATCCGGAACTGCTCCTGCAGGTTCTGACTCGGCGCCTCGGTGGCGGCGGCGCCGGTTCCGGGGGAGGCACCGGCGACGGAGTTGGTAGCGGAGAAGGCGGCGGCTCAGGAAGCGGTCAAGGTGGTGGTAGTGGACTCGGGCCGGGATCCGGTGGCAGTGGCAGTGGAGGTGGCACAGGTCAGGGCACCGGCGGCGGAGGCTTCGTTGAATGGAAGGGCCGAGTCAGCGCATCTGTGCAGGAAGGCTTACGCGCGATTGGAATCGGGCGCGGGGGGGGAGGCAGCGGAGCCGGTGGAAGCGGAGCAGGTAACGGCGTCAAGTTTACAGCCGAGGACTACAAGCGGCTAAAAGAATCGTTTAACGAAGTCAACAATGAAGAGCTGCTCGGGCTACTTGTAGCCGCTCTGCGTATGTCATTTGCAGATGGCAAACAAGCCAGCCGGGCCGAAGTCGGCAAAGCTCTCACCGGTTTTCGCGAAATGCTCCAGGAACGCGAGGCGATTCAATTGTTGCCGCGCCTCAAGGAAGAAATCGAGCAGCTTGACCTGGTTGACAACGACTATCTGCGCGAGATCCTCTCAACTGACGCCTCGCCGAAAAAGATCGCCCACATCGAGATCGAGAATTTCAAGTCTGATTTCTTCCTCGGGGATGTCGACCCCAGCAATGTGGATGATGTCATCGGCTGGCTCGAAACCATCAGCGACATGCAATACACCGAGGACTTCGTCAAGAAGTTCTACGCCGGACTCGACCGCCAGGGCTATGAACTGACCGAAACTCAGCACGAAGCGCTCCTGCGCTTTGCCTCGATCTGTGCGGAGAACAACAATGCGCCGGTTTCCGGGCTGCAGCTCTTGGAGTTGAAAGAACGCATCGCCGAACCGAACATCAGTCTGCGCGAATTCAATCTCCTCGCCGATATCGTGGAGAAATATTATCAAAGCTACATCGATATCGACCTGTATGAAGAAGCGGCTTCATTGCTTGACCTGATCGTCCAGAAGCTCGATTTCAACGTCATCTATCAGGAGGGTGTCGCTGATGCCGCCGCCAAGGCCCATCAGCGAATGACCTCAGCCCAGTTGGCGGAGACACTGATCTCCAAGCTCGCCAAGCACTTTGACCTCGTTGGCAAGCCGATGATTCCGCTGCTGGAGAAGTTCAATAACCTCGAGCCGATCCTGGTCTTCACCAGCTACCTGAGCCATCGCGAGCGCGGCGTCCGCATCACACTGATCCGTATCCTCTCAAGCTTCGGCGAGAAGACCATTAACGCTTTTAAGCTGGTCCTTTCCGATCGCAGCCTCACGGCCAGGGCAGCCAACAACCCGGAGCTTTCGACGGAAAACTGGTTCAAGCTCCGAAATGTGCTTTTCGTTCTGGGTAACATACCACACCCCGATTCGGTAGCCCTGGTCTTGCGCTTTATCCAGGATAGCGACGAACGCGTCGTCATGGAGTCGCTGGTCGCGCTCGAGAAGCTCGGCGGCACCGAGGGTGCCCGCGGCATCTCCCGCCTCCTGCAGCACCCGATCCGGGAAATCAGCATCAAGGCCCTTCATGCCCTTGGGCAAATCGGCTCCGCCGCCGAGTATCCCTACGTCGAAGACTATTTCCTGCGCAATGTGACCGATCGCCAGGCCATTTTACCCGTCCTGATTAAGCTCGACAAGCAGCGCAGCCTGACTTTTCTGGCTCAAATTCTCTTAGGCGAGTCGCAATCCTACCATAAATTGTTCAGCAAGCCCGATGAAGAGTTGAACGAGTTGATCGTTAAGACGTTTATTATGTTGAGATCGGTCATCTTTGACGACATTCTGCGCAAATACGTCAAGCAGAGCACGCGTTCTCTCTTCGGGCAGCTCCGGAAGGCGGAGTCCGTTAAACTGGCAGAACGCTATCTCAAAACCGTCACCACGACCGAATAACGCATGATTCTATGTCGACTCGCTCTCATCGCTGTCGCCCTCAGCATCGGCTTCAGCGATGCCGCGGCACAGTTCTACTTCGGTAAGAACAAGGTGCAGTACCAGCCCTTCGAGTGGAAGGTCCTGCAGACCGAGCACTTCCGCATCTTCTTCTACGACGACGACGGCGGACTCCCGGAAATCGCTGCGGCTGCCGCCGAGGCCAGCTACGATCATCTCGCCGACAAGTTCAATTTCCATATCTTTCGCAAGATCCCCCTGATCATTTACAGCGCGCCGACCTTCTTCACCCAGACCAACGTAACACCGACGCTGCTTCCCGAAAGCGTGGCCGGCTTCACCGAGTTCTTTAAGGGCCGCATGGTCGTGCCCTTCAACGGCTCGATCTCCGAATTCCAGCGCGTAATCCGCCACGAACTCGTGCACGTGTTCACCTTCGACAAAATCCAGGCCATCATGTCCCAGCACCGCAAAATGAGCTTCTACGGCCCTCCCCTGTGGTTTACGGAAGGACTGGCTGAATACTGGTCGCGTGAGTGGGACGCCGAAGCCGACATGATTCTCTCCGATATGGCTATCGAGGGCACGCTGCGGCCGATTCACGAACTGGAGTATCTCTCCGGCTCGTTCTTCATGTACAAGTATGGCGAGTCGTTTTGTCATTTCCTTGCCGACAATTACGGCGAAGACAAATTGCAGATGATGTTCGAAAACTGGTGGAAAGCCCAGACCTTTCGCCAGTTATTCAAAGTGACGGTCGGTAAATCGCTCGAGGAAGTTGGCGCCGAATGGGTGTACTCGCTCAAAAAACGCTATTTCCCCGATCTCAAGGACGCTGATCTGCCGGCCAAGACAACGACGCCGATTACCGAAAAGCAGTTCGCCGTCAAGCCGGTTCCGCTCAATATCGAGTTTCGCGGCGCCAGCGACTGGGTCGCCTACAAGGCCAATAAGCTTGGCTACTCCGGAATTTACATGCGCTCGCAGACGCTGGATGAAGAAGTCACCCTCGTCAAGGGCGAGCGCTCGCCCGCCTTTGAATCGCTCCATCTCCTGCAGTCGCGTATCAGCGCATCGGGAGACGGCCGCATTGCCTTCATCTCCAAGCGGTATTCCCGGGATGTTCTTTATATCTATGACGTCCGCGAGCAGGACATTGTGCTGACCTTTGAGTTCGCCAAGCTGTACCAACTGCTGTCTCCATCTTGGTCTCCGGACGGTAAGCGCATCGTATTTTCCGGGGCAACCTACGGCGGTTTCCACGATCTGTACCTACTGAACCTGACCGACTCGGCCCTGACACGCTTGACCAATGATATCTACCTCGACACAGAGCCGGTGTTTGACGGCGAGGACATCATCTTTGCCTCCGATCGCGGTGGCTACGGCCATGAAGGGTTTACCAATCTCTTTCGCTATCAGTGGCGTGACTCGGTTATCGCACCCCTCTCCTATGGCCGATTCAACGACCGCTCTCCCTATGTCACCTCCGAAGGGATCCTGTTTTCCTCCGACCGCAACGGCGTTTCCAATATCTATCTGCTTGATCGCCAGGAGCGCCTCAAGCAGGTGTCCTCCTTTGTTACCGGCGTCTTCGACCCCGTGATGTACGGCGACCGATTGATGTTCTCCGGGTACCAGAACTTCAGCTTCAGTGTCTACGCCATGCCGCTCGATACGGCGTCGGCTGTGCCGGTTGAGACCCCGGTAGCGCAGTATGCCGCTTGGAACCCCGATCGCCTGGGTGGCAGCGAAGAGGCCGGAGTTATCGACTACAACAACGAGTTTTCGTTCGATGTCGCTCAGTCGGCCATCGCCTACGACGCCGTGTACGGAACGATCGGCGGATTTCAGGCCGTGTTTTCCGACATGCTCGGCGATAAGCTTTACTACATCCTGTTGTCGAATACAGCCGATTCCAAAAACGAACTCCTGGAATCATTCAATGTTGGCATTACTTACATCAACAAGACACACCGCATCAACTATGGTCTCGGCGCCTATCACTTGTATGATGAGCACTACGACGACTACGAAGGCTACTACGACGAACGCCAGAGCGGTGTGCAGGGGTTGCTATCGTATCCATTGTCGAAATTCACACGCGTCGAGACCTCGTTGTTCTTGCGTCACTCTTACAAAGAACGACCGCTCTTCTTCGACAAGCGCCATGCCATCCTGGCGACCAATTACGCGTCGCTCATCCACGACAATTCTCTGTGGGATATCTCCGGTCCTCTCGACGGGATGCGTTTGAACGCTACCGTCGGGCTGACAACCGATTTCTATTCCGGCCAGTTCTTTAATCGTCTGGTCTTTGTTGACCTTCGCAATTATCTGCGGATTCGCAAATACTCGGCATTTGCCACGCGGGCCTTCGGGTTCTGGTCGGCCGGCGAAGAACCGCAACGGATGTATCTCGGCGGCAGCTGGTCGCTGCGCGGCTACGACCGCCGTGAATTTTACTCACGCAAAGTCGTCTTGTTGTCCAATGAGTTGCGTTTTCCGCTCATCGACAATCTGTTTATCGGCTTTCCTTTTGGCCGCATGGGCTTCCAAGCTATTCGCGGAGCGCTTTTTGCCGACGTCGGTTCCGGCTGGAACGACGAATTCGACCGCTTCTACGGCTCCGCAGGCGTCGGCGCGAGAGTAGCCCTGGGCTACATGGCGGTCCTGCGCTTCGATCTTTCCAAGAAGACAGACTTCGAAACATTCGAGCCGGGCTTGAAATTTGATTTCTTCTTCGGCTGGAACTTCTGATCTTGTCTCCATGGTAAACGGTAGAATCATCGTCATAGCGCTCGTGATCCTGATGGCGGTCATCGGCGCTGCAGCCGCGCTTTTCAAACCGGTTCCGCCGGCGGCATCGGACATTGCCATGAACAAGCAGGTGGAACTCCTCGGTTCAGCACAGTTGTTCTCCAGAACCGACCTTTCGGCTCTGGAGCCCGCCGCGCTCGACTCGCTGATCGGTATGCTTAATCTCGGCCTGCGGCTGAACGACTCGCTGCGAATTGCCTCACGCGATTCGCGGAGTGCCGCCGCGCATTACGAATTGCGCATTGAGAACATCAAACGACAGCTGCGCGATTTCACTCATTCGGGGCAGGGGACTAATCAGTAGATGATTCCGACTTCGTCCATGATGCGGCCGACGAGTCTACTGCTCCTGGTACTTACGCTCGTCGCCTGCGCCCCCCATTTCAAGGCGTTCAAGTCGGTGCCGCCCTCCGGCGTCGGCTTCACCCAGCATCGCGTTAATGCCACCGGAAACGCCGTCGTCGAGATGGATCTGCCGCCAATCGACACCATTAAGTTCGAGCGCAAACTCAACGGTGGGCTTGGCGGTCAGGTAGTCGGGAACTCGCAGTTCATCATCGTGCCCTCTTATAATAAACGAATCTACTTCCTCAACCCGCGCAGTGGTAACGAGATCACTTCACTCGAAGCCGGTTCTTCCGTTGGCTCCGCCGTTGCCTTGAAAGACGAACTCTTCTACTTCGCCGACGAATCAGGTTCCGATCAGCTCACAGCTATGAACCTGGTCAACGGGAAGAAACTGTGGACCTTCAAAGTCATCGACCCGCCCGCGGCTCCAATCATCGACGGTGACGATCTCTTTGTCGTCTCTCGAGTCGGCACGGTCACGCTTCTGAATCGATTCACCGGAAAGATAACGTGGGAGCAAGATCTCCGCGCCCACGTCTACGCGCCGCCGGCGATCGACTCTAACTCCGTCTACATCGGCACCGACCGCGGGGTGATCATCGCCCTGGATCGCGCCAGCGGCGCCGAGAAGTGGCGCTTCGAAACCGGCAGTACGATCTTTGCTCAACCGCTCGCCGCAAAATACCTCTACGCCGGCGTCGGCGATGGCAGCTTCATAGCGCTGGATACGGAGACTGGAACGGAAGTCTGGCGTCATCAAACCGTCAATTCGATCCACACCACGGCGGTACTGAAGGGTAACCGGATCGTCTTCGGCTCCGACGATCGCACGGTCTACTGCCTTAACGCCGAAGATGGCGGCATCATCTGGCGCTACGAAACTGACGGCGTCGTGCAAGCCTCCCCGATCGCCGTCGGTAATTCCTTCATTGTGGCGAACAGCGCCGGCTCCGTTTATCAGTTTGCCCATGACGGCACTCTCGAAGGCCGCGTCAACGTCGGCGGTACGATCATCGCCTCTCCTGCCGTGATTGACGAATTCGTTTACGTGGTCACTACCCAACGTCGTCTCTACGCTATTGGCAGTTAAGACTCACCTCTGCCATCTTAACTGACAGCCTGACAGAGATCGTGCCGCTCTGGCATGAATCCTGCCATGGTGGCACTGTCTGACAATCATCACAAACTTTTTGCGTGTTGCGTAACCGATGATATTGCAACGAATTACGCGAGAGCACAAAGCGTTGGCACGCTCTCTGCAATAGGTTAGTGCGTCGCGACAAAGATCGCGGCAAGTGAACGAAAGTAAGTAAACTAACGGATAGCAGAGGAGGAAACACTCATGTATCTCACAGTCAGCAAGCCCCGGAATCGGTTCGGTCTCCTGAGCAACGAAATGGACCGCGTGTTCACCGAGATTTTCAACGGCTTCAATGGCGGGTCGATGGTTGAAAGCGAAGCCGGTTGGGTCCCGCGTGCCGATGTGCACGAAACCCCCGAGAGCTTCGTCGTCCACCTCGATGTGCCGGGCGTCGACAAGAACGATATCAAGGTGCAGTTCGAAGACAACACTCTCGTCGTGACCGGCGAACGCAAGTACGAGTCGCGCAACGAGGAGAAGGACTACCGCCATATCGAGCGGATCTACGGCACCTTCACGCGCAGCCTGCGTCTCTCCAAGGATGTCGATGCGCAGAAGATTCAGGCCAACTACAAGAACGGTGTGCTTGAGATCGTCCTGCCGAAGGCTGAAGAGGTGAAGCCGAAGCAGATCGACATTAAGATCGGCTAAGCGAGAATTCTCAAACGCGACGAGTGAAACGTCAAGCCCGCTCGGAGTCACTGGGCGGGCTTTCTGATGCAAAGGCGGACGATTCGAGATCGCCCGCTGAAGGAGGAACAACAGATATGTCAGATAAAATCATCGGCATCGACCTGGGCACGACCAACTCCTGCCTCTCCGTGATGGAAGGCAAGGAACCGGTCGTGATCGCCAACGCTGAAGGCGGACGCACCACGCCGTCCGTCGTCGGCATGAAAGGATCAGAGCGCCTGGTCGGCCAGATTGCCAAGCGCCAGGCGATCACGAACCCGCTCAATACCGTCTTCTCCGTTAAGCGGTTCATGGGGCGGCGCTTTGACGAAACGACGGAAGAGATCAAGAACTTCCCGTACAAGGTCAAGCGCGCCGGCAACGGCCTGGCTGTGATCGAGATTGAGGGCAAGGAGTTTACGCCGCAAGAGATCTCAGCCGTGATCCTGGGCAAACTCAAGCAGGCCGCCGAGGACTATCTCGGCCAGAAAGTTACCAAAGCGGTCATCACCGTCCCGGCCTATTTCAATGATGCGCAGCGGCAGGCTACCAAAGACGCCGGCAAGATTGCCGGTCTCGAGGTCATGCGCATTATCAACGAGCCGACCGCAGCCGCGCTGGCCTACGGGCTCGACAAGAAGAAGGCGCAGAAGATCGCTGTCTTCGACCTGGGCGGCGGCACGTTTGATATCTCAATACTCGAATTGGGCGAGGGCGTCTTCGAAGTGCTCTCTACTAACGGCGACACGCATCTTGGTGGCGACGATTTCGACAAGCGCATCATCGATTGGCTGGTTGCCGAATTCAAGAAAACCGACAGCATTGACCTGTCGCGCGATCCGATGGCGTTGCAACGCTTGAAGGAAGCCGCTGAGAAGGCCAAGATCGAATTGTCGACGGTCAAAGAAACTACAATCAATCTGCCGTTTATCACTGCCGACGCTTCCGGCCCGCGCCATCTCAATATCACGCTCACGCGGGCGAAATACGAGGGGATGGTCGAGGACCTGATCACGCGCTGTATGGAACCGGTGCGCAAGGCGATGGCCGATGCCAAGGTCTCGCCGTCCGATATCGGCGAGGTCGTCCTTGTGGGGGGTATGACCCGCATGCCGAAAGTGGTCGAGGAAGTCGAACGCTTCTTCGGTCGTGAAGCGCACAAGGGCGTCAATCCCGACGAAGTCGTGGCGATCGGCGCCGCCATTCAGGGTGGCGTGCTCGCGGGCGACGTCAAAGACGTCCTGCTCCTCGATGTCACGCCGCTTTCGCTCGGTATCGAAACCCTGGGCGGTGTCTTTACTAAATTGATCGAGCGCAACACGACGATTCCGACCAAAAAATCGCAGGTGTTCTCGACGGCAGGCGACAGCCAGACCTCGGTGGAGATTCACGTGCTGCAGGGCGAACGCGAGATGGCCCTCGACAATCGCACGATCGGACGTTTCTTTCTTGATGGCATCCCGGCCGCGCCGCGCGGCGTTCCGCAAATCGAAGTCACTTTCGACATCGACGCCAACGGCATCCTGAATGTCTCAGCGCGCGATCTCGGTACCGGTAAGGTGCAGAATATCCGCATTGAGTCCTCTTCCGGCCTCTCCAAACAAGAGATCGAGAAGATGGTGCGCGATGCCGAGTCCAATGCCGAAGCCGACCGCAGGCGCAAGGCGGATGTCGAGGTCAAGAACAACGCCGACCAGATGGCTTTCCAATGCGAGAAATTCGTGAAGGAGAGCGGCGACAAGATCGATGCGACTGTCAAAGCCGAACTGGAACGCCAGATTGAGAAGGTCAAAGAGCTGACCAAGGGATCCGACTTCTCTGCCATGAAGTCAGAAACTGACCGGCTCCAGACGATCATGCAGAATGCGGCGTCGCAACTCTATCAGCAGGCGGCGCAGCAGCGTTCGCAGTCGGCGCAGCCACAGCAAGAGCCCGCCGGTGCGAACAGTTCGCAAGCCCAGTCCGGTGGGGAAGCCGTCGATGCCGACTATGAAGTTGTGAAGTAAGAGTCGTCTGCATCAGTTCCCCTTTAACCCCTTTACATAAATCCGCGCCGTCAGGACTCTGTCCTGACGGCGTTTCCATTCATTAACGCGCCTTGACTCCCTTGACATCCTTGCCGGAGAGAACTATGTTGTCTAGGAATTAACGGCAAACTGCAAATCTCACAACTGGGCTATTCTGCCGCGCTCTGGGTCTGATGCCCAATGCTTTTCGCGGGGCAGGCGGAAAGCAAGTCATGTATTCGCAAAGCCAGTCCGCGAGGAAATTGCGGGTGAATGCTAAACTTAGAAAGGTGGAAAAACATGAGACGAAAGGCTAACAACGACGGCATCAAGCTTCTTGCCGTTGCGGGGACTCACGTTGTGATGCTCGGCTGGGACATGACCGAGGCAAAGTCGCGTGGCGTACTTGGGTTCGCGATCCAGCGGCGCGATTACGAGGCGGATGAACTCTACTGGCTGCGGGGGATGAAGACCTTCGCGCTAACTGATCCGGGCGTCGGCCTGGACGGACTCGTATCCACCCGCGAGCATCCTCTTCAGGCTTTTACGTGGTCTGACCTGACCGCTAAGCCGGGTCGCAAATACCGGTATCGTGTCGTCGCGCTCAAGGGCACGCCTGACGATCTCCAGGAGGACGCCGAAGTGAGCGTGACGATTACCACCGAGGAGGAAGATCTTGGTACGCACGAGGTCTGGTTCAATCGCGGTGCCGCTGCCAGCCAGGAATACGCGCGCCGCTTTAACAACCGACGCCCCGATGAAGTTGGTGAGCCTGCCTGGAACTGGCTCTCGCGCGGGCTCAATGAAGCATTGGGCGAATTCATCGGCCGTGCGAAAAACGCGTCGTTTGCCCTCCGCGTGGCTGCCTACCAGTTCACCTACGCTCCTGTACTCGAGGCGCTCAAGAAGGCGAAAGCGGATGGCGCCGATGTCAGGATCGTCTACGACGCGCGCAAAGACGAAGTAGCGGTACCCAACGATGCGGCCATTCAGGCTGCCGGCATAGCGGTACTCTGCACGCCCCGGAAGGAGAATCCGAGTTACATCGCCCACAATAAATTCATCGTGCTTCTGCGCAACGGCGTACCTCAGGCCGTCTGGACAGGCTCAACGAACTTCACTCGCGGCGGCATCTTCGGCCATTCCGATGTCGGTCATGTCGTGAATGACCGCACCGTTGCTCAGATCTATCTCGACTACTGGAACGAACTCGCTGGCGACCCTGAAGCCAAAGTCTTACGGCCCTGGGTCGACAACAATACACCAACGCCAACTTCAACGTTGGTGAACACCGGAACGACCATCCTTTTCAGCCCGCGCAAAGGCGAGAAACTGCTCCAGTGGTACGCCGATCTGGCCGGATCTTCACAGACGATGACCTGCATGACGTTCCCCTTTGGCGTCAGCGCGCCGTTTGCCGACATGATGCGAGGCAGTTTCAGCGGCCTTCGCTACGCATTGCTCGACAGTGACGGAGGTCCGGCGCAGGAGAGTGTCGTCAAGGAATTGCGGTTTAAACCATGGAATCGGTTCGCCGTAGGAAACTTCATGAAAGTAAACAGATTCGACGCGTGGCTGCGTGAGCAGCTTAGTGGGCTTAACCAGCACGCCCGCTATGTTCACACGAAGTACATGCTGATCGATCCGCTGGGCAGCGATCCGATCGTGGTTTCGGGATCCGCGAATTTCTCGAAAGCCTCGACCACCAATAACGACGAAAACATGCTCGTCGTTCGCGGTGATACGACCGTCGCCGACATTTACTTCACGGAGTTTCTGCGTCTGTGGAAACACCATGCCTTCCGCGAATGGGCGGCCTCACCGGCAGCGCAAGGCGCGACGGCATTTCGCCATCTTGAAGACAAAGACACCTGGAGGAAGATCTACTACGGCAATACCGCCCAATCGCGTCAGCGGGAATTGTTGGCTGGTGGATCCTGATTCTCCCCAAAGCAAAACGCCGTCAGGATTCTGTCCTGACGGCGCTCTTCAATGCCCAATACTTCGTTAGTGAATCAACATCCCCCCGGTTGCGGTCCGCCTCCGAAGACGTGCGTGATGATATACACGGCATCCGAAATCGTGATGATCTTGTTTCCATCGGCATCGCCGAGACAGGTGAGTCCGGGATAAGGACCTCCCCAAAACAAATACGAAAGGAGGCAGACTGCGTCGGAGATTGTCCAGATGCCGTTGTTGTCGCAATCGCCACACTTGCACTCGGCAAAGGCGCCCGGAACCAGGTTGCGGGATTGACCAAATTTGACGCCCTGAGTGATCGCAGTCTTCAGTCCGGCAAGCGTGCCGCCTGAAGGCTGGGAGGCAAGTATGACGCCACAGTGCAGCGTGTCATCGCTATCGATGGTCTGATTGCGCGCCAATACCGACACCATACAAAGGTCCTCAGCCGCGCCTGAACTGCTCAGCGGATCGACGTAAGCCGCTGGGAAGTGATACTGGTTCTGCTGCAGGCCGCTCATGCGATTCCAAATCGAGTCGTTTTCAAGTGCCGCTTCCGGATAGATGTAGGTTGGCGACTCCAAAACGAATCCTCCGACGATCCTCCCGAGCTCACAGAATCCGCTCATCGCGCCGTAACGCGAGGCATTATTGCTTGCGCTTCCCGTCGGCGATCCGCGCTGATAAAGCATTGATTTTGGATAGTCTACTCCGCAGTAATTGTCGCTCCCGGTGTCAGCGGGAATGTCCCAGTCGACGAAGTACGCCACTGTCAAGCCCGCAACCGTGCCGCCATTGGGTCCCTTGAAAATCTTGAAGGCTCCAAACAGGAAATTGCACGAGTCGGGGATCTTGGAGGCATACCAACTGACGTAGAATTGAAGCGTTGAATCACGATTGAACCCCGAACCGGTTGCGACTCGTTGATTCCAGGCCGAAGTTGAGTCGACGGTCATCACGACTTGCTCATCCCTCTGGAGATAACCGAAGGGATTACTGGGAGTCGGATTTGGGTGAATTCGACTGCTGCTCCCCATGTAACTTAGATTCTCGGCTGAGTTGCCAAGAATCAGGTAGCCCTCATAGATATAATCCGGGGCGGTCGGGCCATCCGCAAAGTACTCCCAATAGTGCGGGCCGGTGCCGATCAGCGAGTGCGGCGCCACCGAGACACGCAGACAGGAAGTGCGTATCTCAGAGTCGGGCGGCAGAAACGTGGTATCGGTATCCGCGATGGCGTTCTGTCCTCCCCAGACTTGGGTTGCATTGGCATCATGGTTTGCCGATTGCGATAGGAACAATGATACTGCACCTACCGCCAAAACCGAGAACGCGAGATTGAATCTACTTCCCATGTCTTCCTCCTCGTCGTTGAATGACGAGCGGTGATGAGATCAAAGAGCAGGGTTGTTCACTTCGCCACAATATAGCCACGAATGGCGATTTTAGCAACGGCCAAACTCTCCGCGCCCGCGCAAACTTTTCTGTTGCCCGCAGCTTGGAGCACTCATATTATAGACCTATATTGGTAATGTTAAACGAAGGCGACTTCGAAACGACAGGAGGAGGGAGTTATGACTCGAACTTTTCGCACGGTACTTCTGACGACCGCACTGCTCATGGCGCTTACGGCGGCTTTGTCCGCCTGCCCGTACTGCGGCAAGAACAAGCTCTATCTCGAATCGTTGCCGACCAGTCTCATGGAGGGACGCGGCAACCATCATCATCCGGTCAGCACGAAAAACGCCGAAGCTCAGGCCTATTTCGACCAGGGGCTGACCATGTGTTTTGCCTTCAATCACGACGAAGCCATTCGCTCCTTCCGCAAGGCTGCGGAACTTGATCCCAATCTCGCGATGGCGCACTGGGGTATCGCCTACGCGCTGGGGACCAACTACAATCGCCCGATCGACTCGCTGCAGGCCAAGGGTGCCTTTGCAGCGATCCGCAAAGCCGACAGCCTGCGCTCGTTCGCCTCGCCGGCTGAGTGCGACTACATCGATGCCATGATGAAGCGATACTCCGCCGACGTCAAGGCCGACTACATGCGCAACGAAATGGCCTACCGCGATGCCATGAAAGCCCTAAGCGGCAAGTATCCCGACGACATGGACGCTCTCACAATTTACGCCGAGAGCATGATGAATCTTAAACCCTGGCAGTTGTGGAATGCCGATGGTTCACCGGCCGAAGGGACGCCGGAAATTATAGCCGCGCTTGAAACCGTGTTGGAGCGCAACCCGGATCACCCCGGCGCCAACCACTACTACATTCACGCCGTTGAAGCCTCGCGCGATCCGAACCGCGGGCTCCTGTCCGCTTACAAACTGGAGAGACTCGTGCCGGCTGCCGGACATCTGGTGCATATGCCGGCGCACGCTTACATCCGCTCCGGCGATTATATGGGAGCAGTAATTGCCAACCGCTACGCCGTGCATGCCGACAGCATGTATGTTAACGAAGGCGGCGTCGGTTTCTACGGGATGATGTATTACCCCCACAACATTCATTTCCTCGCGGTTTCCGCCGCGATTGCCGGACGCTACGAAGAATCGATGCAGGCTGTTGACTTGCTCGAGCAGCATATCACGCCGTTTGCCAATGTCGATCCGATGGTTGGCATCCTGGTGCCGACTCGTTACCTGGTGCTTCTGGTCTTCAACAAGTGGGATGAGATCCTTAAGACCAAGTTGCCGGATCACGGCTACGTCCTCACCAAAACCATTCATCATTTCGCTCATGGCATGGCTTACGCGTCGAAGGGCGATGTCAAGAAGGCGAAGTCTGCACTTGCAGAAGTGATGAAGCTCACGGCGAACTTCCCGGAAGGCTGCTACATGAGCATGAATAACGATGCGCGAAATGCTATTCCGATTTTGGAGAACATGCTTGGTGGAGCGATCGCTGAGGCCGAAGGCAACGCGCACGAGGCAGAGAAGCTCCTCCGTGCCGCCGTTGGCGCGCAGGAGTCGTTGCGTTATGACGAGCCTGAGGGCTGGTATTTCAATGCTCGCGAGGCTCTCGGTGCACTACTGCTCCGCAATGATCGCCCTGCCGATGCCGAGAAAGAATTCCGTGCGGAATTGGTTGTGCACCCGCGCTCCGGTCGTGCGCTATACGGTCTCTGGCAATCGCTCCAGCGACAGGGGAAGGACGCCGATGCAGCAAACGTTCAACTGGAATTCGAGCGCGCTTGGGCTCAGGCCGACGTCAAACTACAGCTCTCCGGTCTTTGACAAGACAGAGATTCCACTAAGTCTAGGGCTCCAGCGAAAGAGTGGAGCCCTAAGTACCTTTCATTAGCCACAGCAACGCACGCGTGTACTGTCAGTTACGGACATCAATTAAAGTATCACTCTACCACACGCCCGTGGCGCTGAATTCAGGCACAGTTTTAGTTGACATTGAATATAATCAGGGCTATCTAAACCGCCTGAAAGGCCTATGGATGCGACTTGTAATTCAGCGGGTGAAGTGGGCGCGCGTGGAAGTAGAAAATGAAGTCGTCGGAGTTATCGATAATGGCCTCATGGTCTTAGTCGGGGCGACGCACGCTGACTCGGAACGTGACGCTGAGACGCTGGCTGAACGGTGCGTCAACTTGCGCATCTTTGAAGACGTTGAAGGCAAGATGAATTTGTCTCTGCTTGATGTCGGCGGCGCACTCCTCGCAGTGAGCCAATTCACGCTCTACGCAGACACGCGCAAAGGCCGTCGACCCGCATTTACAGAGGCGATGGAGCCGGTCAAGGCTGCGCTGCTGTTCGAGCACTTCAAGTCTGCGATCAAGTCAAGAGGTGTCGCTGTCGAGTCCGGGATTTTTGGTGCAGCTATGGATGTATCACTATGTAATGCAGGACCGGTAACGATCATTCTCAACTCCGAAGAGAAGCGATCATGACGAATATGACCATCAGCAAACGCTTTGAGCTTTCAATCGACGCACGCGACCGTGAAGAGCTGCACTCACTGCTCGGCAATGAGCGGATCACTCTGGCTTCCGGCTCGCCGCGTCGCCGGGAGATTCTGCGCCTGGCAGGTGTTGCCTTCGATGTCGTAGTTCCGGTAGTCGACGAAGACGTGCCCGAGGGCGCCGAGCCGCGACGTTACGCCCTGGACCTGGCCTTGCGCAAGCTGGAAGCGATCCCGGCGAACGGCACGCTTACCGTAGCTGCGGACACGATCGTCGTGTTGGACAACCATATCCTTGGCAAGCCCGTCGATCGTGCCGACGCCATCCGTATCCTCCGCCACTTGGCCGGCCATCGGCATTTCGTGCTGACGGCCCTGGCCGTCCGCGACAGGAGCGGCCGTACCCTCGTTGACGGGGAAGTCAGCTGGGTGAAGTTTCATTCTCTGGACGAGTCTGCGATCGCGGTTTACGTCGACTCCGGTGAGCCGATGGACAAGGCCGGCGCCTACGGAATTCAGGGGATGGGCGAATTGTTGGTCGAGGACTTGACGGGAAGCCTGCTCAATGTTATTGGGTTTCCGCTCAATCTCTTTATCAAGATGGTGAGAGGGTTGCGCTCGTGACTTTTGAATTCGGCTCCGAAGACAATATCAAGACCGTTGGTGAGTACCTTCGCCGTAAGCGCGAATCGAAGGAACTGTCGCTCGAAGACGTCGCTGCGCACATCAAAATTCATTCGAAGTACCTCTCAGCCCTCGAAGAGGGCCGCGACCAGGATCTCCCCGACACCATCTACAAAGAGCTGTTCCTCAAAGCTTATTCCGATTATCTCGGCGTGGCGCTGGACGAGCTTCTTCTGCGTCTGCCCGAGCACGAACCGAGTGC
Source organism: uncultured Ignavibacteria bacterium (assembly GCA_964584025.1). GTDB lineage: Bacteria > Zixibacteria > MSB-5A5 > CAIYYT01 > CAIYYT01 > JADJGC01. The sequence continues at coordinate 59,689 of CAZOYE010000011.1, read as the reverse complement.
CGTTTCCGAGGAAGAACCCAAGCAGTCTGAGCCGACGAAACCTCCTGTCAAGGCGCCGGCAGTCGCAACTCCCGTACAGGCGCCGCTGCCGGAAACGCCGCGCCGTAAGGGCGGTCGTCCCGTACTCTATCTCCTGTTCGGTATCATCGCGATTTTCGTCGGTCTCTACGGCCTCAAGTACTATCGGGACAATTTCATGAAGACCGAAGATTCGGCGCCGGCCGGCGTTTCGCCCGCCGTCAGGGAAACGGTGATTCCCGATTCGTTGCCGCTCGACACCGTTCAAGTGGCGACCGAACCGGCGATGCTAAACCTGCTGATGATTGGTAAGGGCGAATGCTGGATTGAAGTCAGTATCGACGGCGACAGCATCTTCTCGGAAATCCTCAAAGCCCCCGACACGCTCTGGTTCGCGATGCAGGACAGCATTGCCTGCAAGTTCGGACGCGCTAATATGGTCGAAGTTTGGTGCAACGCCAAGCCGCTGGCGCTGGTAACACCTGATGACGGCAGCGTGAAAACCTTTACCCTCACGCGCAACAACTACCAGGACTTTGTCGATACTACGAGGCTTGCGCCATGAAATTGCGGGAGAAACTACAGCACCTCTATGTCGGGCTGAAAGGTCGTCAATTGCGGATGACGGCCTACGAATTCCCGTCTTCGATCCGCGGCAGCAAACGCATCGTGGTGACGCTGCCGTTCGGCATTCAGACCAACAGCGTGCTGCTGCGCATGATCAGCGAATTGACGATCATATTTCCCAGCAGCGATATGATGATCGCCGTCCCGAACGGCTGCACCGAGATCGCGCGCAAGACCGGCATCCACACAATTTCGCCCGACCTGTATGCCGCCAATTTCATCGGGCTGCCCAAGAATGATTTCTTCAAGAAGATCGAGGAATTTGACGCCTCGGTCTTCATCGATTTTGAAACCAAACGCAACGTCTTCAATGCGCTCGTGGCGATTCACTCCAGCGCGATGTTGCGGGTCGGCCTCGTCGGTGTCTGGGGCCCGCCCATCCATAACTTCGAGATCCGGTCGAGTTTTCAACACGACGAACTCAAAGTCTATCGCAGTATGATCGATATGCTGAGTTCTATCCAAATCAGCTCGGTATTGCCGGATATCCAAGGGACAACTTAAACGGAAAGCAGGAGCGCCAATTGTATTTATCGGGATTAGAGATACTCGGATTCAAATCATTTCCCCTGAAGACCTCGGTCGAGTTTGCTAACGGCATTACGGGCGTCGTGGGTCCTAACGGCTGTGGCAAAACCAATGTACTTGATGCCATCCGCTGGGTGCTTGGCGAACAGCGCATTTCGATTCTGCGCGGCGGCAAGATGGAGGACGTGATCTTCGCCGGGACACGCGAAATGAAGCCGATCGGCATGGCCGAAGTGGCGCTTCACATTGTCAATAACCGCGGCGTGCTGCCGACGGAATACAATAATATCACGATCACGCGCCGCCTTTATCGTTCCGGCGAGTCCGAGTATTTGCTCAATAACGTCGTCTGTCGTCTCAAGGATATCACCGAATTGTTCGCCGATACCGGCATGGGCGCGCACGCCTACTCCGCGATCGAACTCGACATGGTCGAAGCTATCCTTTCGGACAAGGCTGATCAGCGTCGCATGCTCTTCGAGGAAGCTGCCGGCATCACCAAGTATAAGCAGCGCAAACGCGCAGCCCTGCGTAAACTCGAAGCCACCGAGCAGGATCTGCTTCGCCTCCTTGATATTCTCGCGGAAGTCTCCTCCCAGGTCAGCGGTCTTGGCCGCCAGATGAAACGCGCCGAGCGCTATAAGACGCTCGAGGATCGCATCCGTACTGCCGGCCAGGTCTTGTTGAAAGAAAAATACCGCCGCCTTGACACACAGTTGGTTCAAGTGCGCGACGAAAAGCGCCTCAGCCAGATCAAGTTGGCTGAATTAAGCGGCGAAATCGACAAATGGGACCTGGCGCGCGAAGAGTACGCGGCTCAATCCCTCGAATTGGGCGAGCAACTGCGGCAACTGCGGGCGCAGGTCGAAGAAGTTTCCGCCACCTGCTACCGTCTCGAAACCGAGATCTCCGTCAATGACGAGCGCATTCGCGCCGCCACCCAGACCGACGAGAGCGATCGTCGCGACATCAACGGCATCAACGCCAAGCTCGAGCAGCTCGTAATCGAGAAATCAACCCTCTCCGATCGGCTGGCCGGCCAGCGGCAATTGCTGGAGCAGCTCAATTCCGATAGCGGGAACCTGGAACACACGCTGAACGAAAGGCTGACTGAATTGGAGTCGGCGCGCCGTTCCTCGCAGTCCGAACAGCGCGACTTGTTCGAAATCGAGGGCCGTCGCTCTCTTACCGAGCAGAACCGACAGCAGCTTGAACAGCAGGTCGTTGAAATCGAAGCGGCAATGACACGTAACGCCGAGAAGAAGGCGCAACTGCAGACCGAGTGCTCGCGCTCGGCCGATGCCATCCGTGAAATCGGACAGAAACACGATGACCTGAAGGCGCAGATTGGGCAACTCGAGACCGGTCGAAGCCACGCAGAAGAACGCCGTCACGCCGTCGAACTCGAATCTGCCGATCGGCAGGCCCAACTTTCCGATCTGCGCCTCGAGGCGCGCTCGCAACGCGCCCAGATCGAGATTCTCGAGCGCATGATCGCCCACTATGAAGGGTACGGCTCCGGTGTCACTGCGGTCTTCGCCGGCCGCGACTCTCTCGGTGGTATCATCGATACCGCGGCGAACCTGATCGAAGGCCAACCGGAATACCTTCGCGCCGTGGAAACGGCGCTTGCCGAGGCCGCTCAGTACGTCGTCGTTGAAGATCGCCCCGCCGCGTACCGCGCCATCGAGTTTCTCAAAAGCCAGTCCCAGGGGCGCGTGACCTTTATCGTCAAGAGCGAACTCGATGCCTGGACGAAAGATCGCAAAATCGCCCGCCCCGGCGGCTTCGGCGGACACTTGGTGCAGGCCACCGAAGTGATCCGCGTGCGTCCCGGGTTCGAGAAGCTCGCCGACCTGTTACTGGGCGATGTCTGGATCGTGCAGGATCGCGATGCCGCCGAGAAACTAATTGAGCTGGCGCAGGGAGACTTGCGCGTCGTGACTCTCGATGGTGAATTCTATCGCGCCCGCCCGCTGCATGAAGGCGGCGGCAGCGCGCAGTTGCCGCTTTTGGGCCGCGATGCGGATCTCCAGCGTTTGCGTGCCGAAGCCGAAGCCGCCGACGATCGGAGCCGTGAGGTCGAAGCGCACCTGGCAGCACTTCAGGATGAACGGATTCAGCTGGAGGAACAACTCAAGGATCAATCCCGCCAACTCGCGCTGCTGCGCGATCAGGCAGCCGAATCGCAAATCCTGATCGCCGGCGAACATCTGCGGCTGAAGCAGGCCAGCGAGGCCCTCGAGGAATTGGGCGTGACAGTGGGCGCAAGTCAACTGAAATTGGATAGCCTCAGGTCACAACTTGATAGCCTCCAATCCAGCGTCACACAGTTGACGACAGATTCGGCCTCCAAGGCTGAATCCTTAAGCCGCCAGTCCGCCACCGTCGAGTCGCTCGAATCCGAAGTCGCCCGCTTATCTCAGCAAGTTGACGATCAACGCTTGCAGCTCCTGCGCCTGCAAACTGAAGTCAACTCTCTCGATGGCAATCTGCGCCGTATTGACGAAGTCTCCGTCGAGTTGCAGACCCAGCGCGATCGTCGCGAAGCCGCGATTGCCGCGCGCGTCGGCGAGGTCGAGACGCTTCAAGCCCGCATCAGCGAATTGAGAGTGGCCTTCGATGAACAAGGGCAAAAGCGAGAATCTCTTAAGCGCGAAGAACTCTCTTTAACGACGCGCCAGGGCGAGCTTACCGAAAAACAATCCGAATTCGATCAGATCGTCCGCAGCAATCGCAAACATCGCGACGAGGTCTCCGAGCAGAATCAACAATTGCTGATTAGCGAAACCGAATTCCACGCGCGCTGCGATGATATCTCCCGGCAACTCAAAGAGCTCTATGACATCCAGGTCGATGCCATGATCATGCCGGAGCCTCTCGCCGACGAGACTTTCCACGAACTGGAGGCCGAACTCGCCGATTGCCGCGCCAAGCAGCAACAAATCGGCATGGTTAATATGCTGGCGCTCGAGGAATACGAGCGCGAAGCCGAACGCGAACGTTTTCTGCGCAGTCAGATCGAGGATCTCACGCGTGCCAAGGACGATCTCAAAGCGACGATCAATCGCATCAACACCACCGCCCGACGCATGTTCCATGAGACCTTCGTCAAGGTGCGCTCCAACTTCCAGCGCGTCTTTGCCGAGATGTTCCAGGGCGGCGAGGCCGATCTGCGCATGGAAAACGAAGACGATCCGTTGGAAACACCAATCGAGATCTCGGCGCGTCCCCGCGGCAAGCGTTTTCTGAACATTACGCAGTTGTCGGGCGGAGAAAAAGCGTTGACGGCGATTTCGCTCCTGTTCGCCATTTATCTGGTGAAGCCGTCGCCCTTCTGTATCCTCGATGAAGTCGATGCGCCGCTTGATGACGCCAATGTCATGCGCTTCCTGCGCATGGTTCGCAGCTTTGTTGGCCGCACCCAGTTCATTATCATCACGCACAACAAGCGGACGATGGAGCAGTGCGATCGGCTCTACGGCGTGACCATGCAGCAGCCGGGAGTCAGCCAGATTGTCAGCGTCGACTTCGAAGGCAAGGGTCGCCGCACCGAGCTGGAGGTCATGAATTTCGCCTTTGATGAAGCGCCGCCGGTTGATGCCGATGCCGACAAAATTCCCGGACGCGCTTCAAGGTCCGCCGTTGACCTCGAAGATGTCGGTTCCGAATATGACGAAACACTCGAACCCGAACGTGCACCCGCGCCGATCGAGACCGCCCTGGCAACCGAAGCCGCCGGGGAATATGACGACGATGAGGACGAATACGACGATGAGGATGACGACGACGAGGACGACGATTAATGGGCTTCTCGTTTAAGAAGCTGGCGCAAGGACTCCTCAAAACCAAGGAAAACCTCGTCACTAAAATCAAAGCCGCGGTCGGCCTTCACAAAAAGGTCGACGAGGCCCTGCTCGAAGAAATCGAAGAGATTCTCATCACCACCGACATCAGCATGGAAACAGCCGAGAAAGTGATGGGCAACCTCAAGGACAAGGTCGCCCGGCAGGGAATCGACGCCTCGGAAGACGTCTATCGTTTACTGAAAGACTGTTTGGTGGAGCTGTTCGCTCCGACAAACGGCTCGTTTTTCTCCGTTGCAGAGAAGCCTCACGTCATAATGATTGTCGGCGTCAACGGTACCGGCAAGACCACCTCGATCGCCAAGATCGCCCGCCGCTTCCACGCCGATGGCAAGAAGGTTACTATGGCCGCCGCCGATACGTTTCGCGCTGCCGCTATCGACCAGTTGTCGATCTGGGCTGAGCGCGTCGGCTGCAACATCGTGAAAGGGCAGGAAGGGGGCGATAGCGCTTCGGTTGCGTTCGACTCAGTCAATGCCGCCGTGGCGCGCGGCGACGACCTCGTGATTATCGACACCGCCGGCCGTCTGCACACCAAGGCTAACCTGATGGAAGAGCTCAGCAAGGTCAAGCGCGTAATCAAGAAAGCGATGCCCGCGGCGCCGCACCGCACCCTCCTCGTTATCGACGGTACCACGGGGCAGAACGCCCTGCAGCAAGTCGAGATCTTCAATCGGCTCGTGCAACTCGACGGCATCATCATCACCAAGCTTGACGGCACGGCAAAGGGCGGTGCCGTCTTCTCGATCGTCGACAAGTATCAGCTCCCGGTCGTTCTGATCGGCATCGGAGAAAAAATGGACGACCTGGACGAATTCAACCCCCGCGACTTCGTCGAGGCCCTTTTCGAATGATCGAACGCCTCGCCATCCGAACCTCGTCTCGCCAGCAAATGATCGACATGACGCCTGATATCGAGCGTCTGGTCGCCAACTCCGGCGTCACGACAGGTTTTTGTTTCGTCTTTACACCGCACACTACCGCCGCCATCACGATCAATGAGAACGCAGACCCCGCGGTAAAGTCGGACATCCTGCGCAAACTCGAGCAAGTCTTCCCTCAGAGAGATGAGTATCGTCACGCCGAAGGCAACTCCGACGCGCATATCAAATCCTCGCTGGTCGGCTGCTCAGAAACCGTTATGATCGAAGGCGGCCGCCTGCTGCTCGGCACCTGGCAGGGAATCTTGTTCTGCGAATTTGACGGTCCGCGCCGGCGTGAAGTCGTCGTTCGCATCGCCCCGCACTAATGTTGACTCTTGAAATCATCGCTGTCGGTAAGGTCAAAGCGGCCTGGATTCAAAGCGGCATCGATCACTATAGCAAGCTGCTGGGGAAGTATGCGCGGCTTAAGCTCACCGTACTCCGCGACGCCGGCACCGGACAATCGGTCCGCGACGGTCTCGCTCTCGAAGCCGGGCGTATCGAAGCTGCTCTCGATCCCAGGGCGTTAACCGTCCTTTTGGATCAAGCGGGGGAGCAAATATCGTCAGAGAGACTTGCGCGCTTCCTCGACAAGACTCAGTCGCGTCATTCCTGCGTGCAATTTGTCATTGGCGGCGCCTTTGGTTTGGCGAAAAGTCTCGACCAACCGGGGCGGCAGAGACTCTCCCTGTCGCCGATGACACTGCCTCATGAGTTGTGCCAGGTTGTGCTATTAGAACAACTCTATCGCGCGCTCTCGATCAACGCCGGTTCCGCATACCATAAATAAAGAGCAGGGTCGCCAACGTACTTGGCGACCCCGCAAAACGATTGTATGAACTCTGGATCAATTGCCGGCGAGTGCCGTCAGGCGTTGCCAGCCTGACTCCGTTGACATTCTGGCTACGAGCGCCGAGTTCGCGCGCTTGCGGAACTGCTCATAGTTCTTCCGCGCGTCGCTTTCATCGCCCTGAGCCAGGTGCGTCAATGCCAGGTAGCCGAATATCTCCGGACTCTCTTCCGCCGCCTTCTTGAGCCTCTTCAGGTGCTTCTCTGAATCTTTGTATCTACCGACGATGTACAGCGCCTTCCCCAAATCAATCTGCGCCTGCACGTCTTCGGGCGACAAGAGCAACGCCTGCTCCAGATCGCCAATTCCGCCATCGTAGCTGCCGGAGTTGATCTTGGCCCAGCCGCGCAGCGTCAAGGCGTCGGAAGCATTGGGTTGGAATTCGAGAATCTTGTCGTAGCAGACAATCGCCTGTGAGTATTGCCCTGAGTTGAGGTAGAGATCTGCCGCCGAACGATAGTCGGCTCGCGCATTGAGCTTCTTGCCGGCCGCGAGGTGAGCCTCGGCACGCCGCAAGTAGGCGCGAACCATGGTGTTGTCCTTCGCCAGCGCCAGCGTATAATAGCCGACAGCCTCGGTGTATTTCTGTTCTCCTGCCAAAGCCTCAGCCTGGTCGAAGAAATCTTGCGCCGAGTACTCGGTAGGCTGATCGGGCTGCAACGACTGCAGCGTAATCGCCAGTTCCGTGCTCTCGCCCTCGACGATCTCCACCGGCTGCGCAAACGTGGCGTAGCCCTCCGCGCGCACTTCCAGCGAGCGATTGCCCGGGCGGATCCGCTTGAGAACCTGCGCAACCTTACCGGCGGATTTCCCGTCAAGAAACACTTGCGCCTCCGGCACGTTGCAGTTCACAGTCAGCATGCCGTAGTCCGACTTGACTTCGGTGGGCACGCTTGCCTGGGGTTGCACTGAACGGATGTTTGTCGAGCGCGACTTCGGCAGTATCGGCGTGACACTGCCGTACATGATATCCGACTGGCCGTTTTGGACGATGAGAGGGAAATAGCGCTCTTCGTAAAGCTCCCCTTCCATCTTGACATCGTAGCGACCGTCGGCAAGCCCCACAAACTTAAACACGCCCTGTTCGTCGGTGACCGTCATCAGATTTAAGCTCGGAATACTAATCGTGACTCCCGCGAGCACTTCGCTGCTTTCCGAGTTCGTCACCACGCCGAAGATCGTAGCCTTTGGTGTCACCGGAGTCCGGAAACTCTGCGCGATCAGGACGATCATTACGATCGCCACCGCTGCCGCGCCAATGATCAGATTGCGCCGGTCCAGCGTGCCCGGTTTGACCGTGTACTCCTGACCTTGAATTGTGACCTCGTCGCCATTTCGCAAGTTGACGTTCTTCGGCAGCGTCAGCTTCTGCCCGCGCAAATAGACCGCCTGCTTTCTTAAAGCGGCCAACTCGCGTTCAGCGGAAATCGCCGTGAGCGACAGCGGCTCCGCGACTTGCGTCTCGGTCGAGTCGTCGACCTCAACCGAGGAGGTACTGGTTACGGTTGCGGGTTCGCTGTTGCGAAGTGAGCGTGAATTACCCAGCGGATCTTTGAACTCCGCCACGACTTCTTCCTGCGACTTTGGCTCGACATGGAGCGATTTGTTCAGGCGATCGAGTAACTGCCCTTTGTCGGCAGCGGAGACCTGGCCGCTCTCAACATTTCCGGCCGTGGCCGGCTCGGAAGCAGCATTCTCTTCGAGCGGCTTGAGTCGGCTCAGAATCTCTTGATTGCGGCGGGCAGCGGCTTCAGCTTCGTTGTCGCTTGGCTCATCGTTGCGCTCAGTCTTTGACTCGACGGAAGGCTTGCTTTCTGAGTCGGTTTCTTGAGTGCGCATCAGAAAATCGGAGGCTGATTCGATTCCGAGCGTCGGCGATCCTGCGTTCTCGGGCTCGTCGAGCGAGCGCGCCGCTTCCACCTTGGATTCGTTGCCGTAAAGGCTCAGCAGCTTGTCGATCCCGCCGCCTTCGCTGCGCGGCTCCGGTCGATTGTCTACCGGATCATCTGGATCCGCAACATCTTCCACCGTGAATTCGGCATCATCGGCTGTTGCCTCCGGCTTAACCGGGGCTGCCTCGATCCTCGTTTCTGGTTGCTCGGCGACGTCGACCGCTACGGCCTTACCTAGCTCTTCACCGCAATTCTTGCAAAACACTGCGCCGTCAAAGTGATTTTCTGAGCCGCACTTGCTGCACTCGATCATAAGCCTCCCGCTGTTATCGGTTTAGATCATTTTAAGTATCGACACTTCTGCGGCGCGGATTTAGCATTTCAGCCCTTCGCGCGTCATAAGGACAGGGAAAATAATCGCTTGACACTGTTTCGAGCTGGAAATATCCTTAGGGTTCTATGACGTTGGAAGTTGTTGTTTTCTATATAGTTTGGGAGGTAAGCCAGAAATGCTAAGAAATCTGACGGTGTGGGGTGTGTGTTTGCTTGCCCTCTTGGCGATCGCCGGGTGCGGTGATGATCCACCAGATGGCAATGATAGCGGCTTTAATTCGGTATTGCTGCGGCCAGATCGTTTCCCGACCCTCTTCGAGGGCCTCGCCTATGAAGGCTGGCTGGTCAAGACAACCGAAGATGGTATTTGGACCGAGCAAGTCTCCTTCGGTACTTTCTTCTGGAGCGAGTACGAGTACAAGTTCTATTCTACGGCGACCGGTCGCCCGCAAATCGACTCCGTCTTCGAAGCAAAAGTCAACGTCTATGACTACAATCTGATCGCCATTACTCTCGAGCAGTTCCCGAACGACCCGGATCCGGGACCCTCGGCCTCCATCGTGGCCCAGAGCGAGATCGTCCGCGACCGCACAACGATGATGCGCTTCCCGGTCAACTTTGACGGTGTGCCTTCAGCTAGCTTCAACATCGGCACCTACTCGGATGGCAACTGGAAGGAAATGGGTGAGCCCGACAAAGCGCTCGAGCGCTACGGCCTCTGGTTCTTCAGTCTCGTCGTGGGCGGCGCCGGCGTTGAAAACGAAGAACAATACGATGTCTCCCTCGAACTTCCGGTGCTTCCTGATACCGGATATCTCTACGAAGGCTGGTTGGCGACCGCCATTGGCGACACCGTCTCCACGGGGAAATTCTTCTACGCCGATTACCAGGATTATAACAACGTGCATTGCAAGCTCCGGGCAATCCCCAATTTCCCCGGTGAGGACTTCCTGGAAAACCGACCCGCGTGGATTCCGGAGCTGCGCTGGCCGCTGGATTGTATGCAGGGCGGAACCGCATTCATTACCGTCGAACCGAACCCTGATAACGACCTGCGTCGCCCGTCAAATCTGGTTGTCCTGCGTGGCAATGCCCCGGCCAGGACTGAAACACAGAATGGCGATGCGCGCCGCACGAATTTCCCGATGGGCTCCGTCGCCGGCGTGACTTTCCCGGTGATCGAAGCAGTGTTCGTGAAACGCTGATCGAAAACTGTCCCTGAGCGTCTTCAAGGCCGGTGCGAAAGCTCCGGCCTTTTTCTTGAAGCTCCGCAAGCCGATCGCCCGAACATGGGTCGAACTTTGTGAACGCTATCGCCAAGGTCGCCCGATATCATCTTGATTGGCACACCCTTAGCGGTTGTTTTTTGAAACTTTTGCTCATAAGTTGCGTTCGTCAAGACTGGTCGAGGGAGGTAATATGACCGAATTTGATAACGTTCAAACGCCTGTAACTGAAACAAAATCAATGTCGCCTTGGTCTATGTTGGTGAATGTCTTGTTTTCACCAACCAAGGTCTTTCAAGTCGTCAAGGAAAAGCCGGCATGGGTCATTCCGTTCGTAGTGATTCTCTTGATTTTCACTGCCTCTGCCTGGATCATCACACCGATGGCGATGAAGCACGGGCACGAAATCATGATGCAATCCGACCGCTACACCCCGGAACAAAAAGCCCAGGCGGAACAGAACTACGAAATGGGCCAGAAGTTTGGGCGCATCATCGGCGTGATTACAGCTCCGATCATGTGGGGCATCATCATGGTCATTTGCGCCGGCCTTTTGATTCTCATGGGGAATGTCATCCTGGGCGGCTCTGCGCGCTTTGTGCAGCTTCTAACAATAGTCTGCCTCTCTTTCATGACCTGGGTGATTTCGACGATCGTCAAGCTGCCCCTGATGCTTGCCAAGGATTCGATCGATATTCGCACATCACTGGCACTCATGTTGCCGAGCGATCTCAAGACGTTGGAGTCGCCGTTGTACAGCTTCCTCAACACTTACACCGACGTCTTTATCATTTGGCAGATAATCTTGTTAATCATCGGCGTCAAAGTACTGTACAACTTCCAGACGGGCCGGGCAGCGATGACCGTGTTGATTCCCGTCGCGGTTTTGGCGTTGATCACTACCGGCCTGTCAATGGCGTTCTAAGGTAGGAATTTGTTCAGCAACCTTTAAGGAGCATTAAATGGCTTTATTGCGCAACACCACCATCCTGATTGGCCTGTTTGTCATCATTTGGGGAATAGCGCCGGAGGCGGGCATCTCAGCCCAGTCCGACGGCCTCACCCTCCAGCAGTGCATCGATATCGCGCTCGAGCGCAACATGGGTGTCATTGCAGCGACCAACAATTATAAGAGCTCGAAATGGGACCTGTGGGACGCCTGGGGCGAGGCACTTCCCAGTGTTTCCACCTCGGCCCGCTACAACTATAGCAAATCGTTCGGCTCGCAGTACAACCCCGACGTTGGGATCGAGGTCGAAGTCCCCGGCACGAAGTCTTATTCCACCGGGCTCTCCATTTCGATGACATTGTTTGATGGTGGTGCGACTTGGTTCAATATCAAACGCAACTCGCTCGCGCGCACAGCATCGCGCAATGATCTGCGTCAACAAATCCTCTCGACGGCCTACAACGTGCGCCAGGCCTACTACGGCTTGGTCAGCGCCCATATGCTTCGCCGCGTTCAAGAGGACGCCCTCGCGCGCTCAAAGAAACAACTCGAAGTGACCACCAGTCGTTACGAGCTGGGCTCGGCTTCGCTTTCGGAGAAACTCAAAGCCGAAGTCAACGTTGCCAACGACTCGTTGCGTCTGCTCGAGCGCGTCAACGATATCACGACCGCCGAGTTTAATCTCAACATCCTGATGAATCGCGATGTCAGTCTCCCCGTGCAACCGCTCGATACGCTCGGGCGAGCCGATATCACGCGGTCGCTCGACGACTGCATCAAGACAGCCTTCGAAGAAAACCCGGGACTGAAGGCGACCAAAGCCAACTACGACGCCGCCCGCGCCGGCACCTGGATATCCAAGCGCTCCTGGGTGCCGAACATTAGTGGCGGTCTCTCCTGGAGTTGGAACACGCGCGAATCGGGCGAATGGTTCTCTTACAAGCGCGACAACGGCGCCTATTCCTTCGGCATCAGCATGTCGTACGGCCTCTTCGACGGCTTCACCAAGAAAACCGCCTATTCGCGCGCCAAGTTGACCGAGTTGACCGCCCGTGAAAACTATGACTCCGAGCGCAACATTCTCGTCTTCAACGTGCGGCAAGCCTATCTCGACATCCAGAAAGCGCGCCTGCAGCACGAAGCCGCCCTGTTGGCCGAGCGCTCGGCCGAAGAAGACATGAAACTGCAGCAGGAACGCTACCGTCTCGGTGCGTCCTCAATTCTTGAACTGCTCGACGCGCAAGTTTCGTTGACGAACGCGCAGTATTCGCGCATTCAGGCGCTGTATGAGCTGAATCTGGCCGTGGCCGCGATGGCGCGTTCTCTCGGCCAAATGTAATTGCCGATGGCAGTCCAGTTGGGCTGCTGAGAGTGGGTACTCGTGGAGTTGAATAATGACTAAGAAGAAACGGAACATTTTCATTGTCGCCGGGGTCGTGCTCCTGTTGGTGATCTTTGTCGTCGCCAATATGAGCCGCGAGGGTGGCAATGTGTCCTCGGTGCAGACCGAAAAAGTGAAGAAGGGCGAAATCACTTCGGAGGTCACAGCCACAGGCGCGGTTGAAGCCCGCACCACCGTAAAGATCTCGGCGGACGTCTCCGCCAAGATCATCGATCTGCCGGTGCGCGAAGGCGATGAAGTGAAAGCCGGCGCCGTGCTCGTCCGTCTCGATCCGACTCGCTATGAAGCCGCGGTCAGCCAGGCGGAAGCCGCCGTTGCCTCGGCCCGGGCGTCGGAAAAACGCGCCGAAGCCAGCTTGATCGAGGCGCGCCAGAATTTCGAACGCGCCAAAAAGCTCTTCGCGGCGCAATTGATCTCAGAGGAACAACATATCCAGGCCGAGACCTCCTTTCAGGTCGCCCAGGCCAACTATGAGTCCTCCCAGTTCCTGACCAAACAACAGATCGCCGTGCTCGAACAGGAACGCGACATCCTGCGCAAAACGCTGATTACGTCGCCGATCGACGGCACGATCGTGGCATTAAACGCTGAAGTGGGTGAAATCGTCATGATCGGTACGATGAACAATCCCGGTACCGTCATTATGACCGTCGCGGACTTGTCCACAATCGAGGTCGAAGTCGAAGTCGACGAAACCGACGTCGCCAAACTCCACCTGGGACAACCGGCTAGGATCGCGGTGGACGCCTTTCCCGACACAACTTTCACGGGAGAAGTCTCGGAGATCGGCAATGCCGCCCAGTCGAGTGGTTCATCGCTTTCTGATCGCGTCACCAATTTCCTCGTCAAGATTCTACTGACCGATGACGTCCCGGGGATTAAGCCGGGCATGACAGCCACGGCCGATATCGAGGTGGCACGCCAGAAGGACATCCTGTATGTCCCGATTCAGGCCGTCGTGATGCGGCCGGAGAAGATCGACACACTTGATAAGGCTCCTGCGAAGGAACCGGCGTCCGGCGGCGCGATTGCTGCCGAGGTTGAATCAGCCGCGACTGTAAGCAGTAACGAGGCAGCCAAGCCCAAAGAGATTGAAGGTGTCTTTGTGATCAAAGATGGCGTGGCCAAATTCGTCACTGTCAAGACCGGCATTTCCGACCAACAGAATCTCGAAATCGTCGAAGGATTGGCCGTCGACGACGAAATCGTCTCCGGCAGCTATCGGGTGCTGCGATCGCTGGAAGACGGAGCCAAGGTCAAAGTTGAAGCGGCGCCGAAAGTAGTAACAGAGAAATGATGCATCTGATCGAGACCGAAAACATCTGGAAAACCTACAAGATGGGCAGCGAAGAACTCCACGCGTTGCGCGGAGTCAACTTCTATGTCGAAAAAGGCGAATACCTGGCGATCATGGGGCCCTCCGGTTCCGGAAAGTCCACCCTGATGAACCTGATCGGCTGTCTCGATACTCCGTCGCAGGGTAGCTACCGGCTCAACGGCAAGGAAGTCGCCAAGATGAACGACGACGACCTCGCCCTGATTCGCAACCGCGAAATCGGCTTTGTCTTCCAGACCTTTAACCTGCTCGCCCGGGCGACGGCTCTGCACAACGTCGAGTTACCGCTGATCTACAACGGCACCGATTCCAAAACTCGTATCGAAAAAGCCAAGCGCGCCCTCGAATTAGTCGACTTGTCCGACCGCATGTATCACAAGCCTAACGAGCTTTCAGGCGGCCAGCGCCAGCGCGTCGCGATCGCTCGCGCGCTGGTCAACGAGCCGTCGATCATCCTCGCCGACGAACCGACGGGTAATCTCGATACCAAGACCGGCGAGGAAATCATGGGGCTGTTTGCGCGACTCCATCTCGAAGGAAACACGATTATCGTCGTCACCCACGAACCCGACATCGCCCTGCATGCGAATCGGGTCATCTACATCCGCGACGGCAATATTGAGAAAGAGGTTATCACCTCCTCAGAAACCGCCAATCTATGATCTATGAGACCCTGAAGCTCGCCGGCGCCGCCTTGTGGGCACACAAGCTGCGCACCTTCCTGACGCTGCTCGGCGTTATGATCGGCGTCGCTTCAGTGATTGCGATCATCTCGGTGCTCGACGGCATGATGCGCCGCATCGCCAACGTTTTTGACGAAATGGGGGCTTCGACGGTCTACGTCACGCGATTCGGTATTATCACGTCGGAAGACGAGTGGTTCAAGGCGATCAAGCGCAAGAAGATCACCGTTGAAGATGCCCGGGCTATCGAACGGTCGGTGCCGTTGGCGGAAGCCGTCGGAGTCTCTTGCGAACGCAACGTCACCGTGAAGCGTGACAACAAATCGCTATACAACGTCCATATCGAAGGGCTCTCTGCCAATGCCGGCCAGATCAACAACATCGAGATCGTGGAAGGCCGTTTCTTTACTGCCCTCGATGACCAGCATCGTCGCCAACTGGTAGTCATCGGCGAAGAGATCAAGAACAAGTTTTTCCCCTATGAGGACCCCCTCGGCAAGGAGATCATTATCCGGGGCGCCTCGTTCACCGTCATCGGCGTCAACAAGAAGCGCGGTTCGATTTTCGGCGAAAACCTCGATCGCTTCTGTTACGTGCCGATCCAGACGATGCTCAAATACACCGGCCGCCATCAGGACGTCAGCATTATGGTCAAGGTCCGTTCCGAGGAGTTGATGGATCAGGCGATGGACCAAATTCGACAGGTAATGCGGGCGCGCCGCCATGTCGGTTACCACGATCCCGATGACTTCGGCATGCTTACCAAGGACTCCATCATGGGCTTCGTCGAGAACTTTACCGGCGTCGCGCGCGTCGTCGGCATGATGATTCCGCTGATTTCGGTGGTTGTCGCCGGGATTGTCGTCATGAACATCATGATGGTCTCCGTGACCGAGCGCACCCGCGAAATCGGCATCCGCAAAGCCGTCGGTGCCCGCGGTCGCAATATTCTGTCGCAATTCTTGCTGGAAGCTCTCCTGATGTCCTTGCAGGGCGGTATCATCGGCCTCTCGCTGGGACTTCTTATCTCGTTCTTCTGTTCCGACTGGCTCGGCGTACCGTTTGTGATTTCTCCGACAGCGGTGGCAACCGGCCTCCTGATCCCGACCAGCATCGGGATCTTTTTCGGGATCTATCCGGCCTGGAAAGCCGCCAAGCTCGATCCGGTCGATGCCATGAGATTTGAGTCATGAACATCTTCGAGACCAAAGAAAGCGTCCTCATGGCGCTCGATTCCATCCGCTCGAATAAGTTCCGTTCGATCATGACCATCATCGGCGTCCTGATCGGCGTGGCCTCTGTCATCGGGATGGTATCGCTCATTCAGGGTCTAAACAGCGCCGTCGCGGATGACATCGAAGCTATGGGCTCCAATGTCTTCTGGGTTATGAAATACCCGCCGAACACCAACTGGAACGAACTCACCGAAAAGGAACGCAGTCGTAAACCGATCACGCTCGATGAGGCCAACGCCATTCGTGAGAATTGCCCCAGTGTCAACGGCGTGAGCCCCCAGAACTACTACTTCCGCCCCGGCGGCAATATCGTCAAGTACAAGAACAACAGCTCCAGCCGCTCTGCGCTCTTCGGCACCAGCGTCGATTACGAAGCCGTCAACAACCACTACATCGGACAGGGCCGCTTTTTCCTGCCCTCCGAAGACTTCCACCGCGCCATGGTCTGCGTGATCGGCAAAGATATCTCCGAAACCTTGTTTCCCAACGAATCGCCCATTGGCAAGAGCATCCTCGTCAACGACAATCGCCTTCGCGTCGTCGGCGTCATGGAGAAACGTCGCTCATCCTTGATCGATTCCAATGACAACACCATTATGCTGCCATACGGAACCTTTCAGAAAATGTATCCCTGGGAGAAAGAACTCATGCTCGCCGTCAAGGCCAGCAGCCCCACGACCATGCGGAAGGCCGAGGATGAAATCCGTCAGGCCCTGCGGCGACTACGGGGTGTCAGGTACAGCGACGACGACAATTTCGCCATCGTCACTCAGGAGACCCTGCTCGATTCCTACAAACAACTTACTCTGGGCATCTGGGTGGCCATGATGGTAATCGCCTCAGTCGGGTTGCTCGTCGGTGGCATCGGGGTGCTTAATATCATGCTGGTTTCGGTTACCGAGCGGACGCGCGAAATCGGTATCCGCAAGGCTATCGGTGCCCGCCGCGCCAATATCTTTTTCCAATTCCTGGTGGAAGCCATGACGCTATCCGGCACGGGTGGCATGATCGGCATCGTTTGCGGGCTCGTCCTCGCCTTTGTGATTTCTGCCTTGTCACCCCTGCCTATGGTGGTGCCGTTTGTCTGGATCTTCATCAGCTTTGTCATCGCGGCGGGTGTCGGCCTGCTCGCCGGTATCATGCCGGCCTGGCGGGCGGCCTCGGTCGACCCGATTGTCAGCCTCCGTTACGAGTAGCCTCGACGCAACCTCATCGAACGAATGGCGCCTGCCACTGAACAGTCGGGCAGGTCACCTCGTATAAATAGTGCTTGCCGTAACCGTTTGACCAATTAGCTTTGCGACCAGAATTGAGAGAACAATGCCCAGATTTCGCAGCCTTCTTCCAATCCTTCTTATTCAGGTTCTTGCTGCCGCTTCGGCGCTTTTAGCCGAAGGCGGCGACGATATCAACCTGGATCGTTCGAAGTTCTTCATGGATGTCGCCGTCTTCGCCGATACCGGAGCCCAGAATCGTCTTGAGGTCTACTACAAGATCTTCAATGACGGCCTGAACTACGTCAAGAAAGCCGACAAGTATATCGCCAACTACGAAGTCAACGTTATCGTCCTCGGCGAGCACGACCTGCAGGTTACCGGCCGCTCGGTCGAGCGTACCTATGTCCTTGATAGCTACGACCTCACCAAGTCCGATCGCGGCTTCTTGATCAATCAGCTGACTCTACCGATTCCGCCGGGGCAGTATCGACTGGTCTGCAAGCTGATCGACCACAACTCCAACGACGTCCAGACGATTGAAGGCACGATCGAGAGTTACCCCTTCAAACGCGCCCGCGATCTCTCGGATATTCAGTTCATCCAGGAGATCACTTCGGTCGACAGCAGCTCGCCCTTCAACAAACACGGCTTGGCTGCCGTTCCGACAGTCGAGCGCGCCTTCGACTCCGATGAGCAACCCCTCGGGTTCTATGTCGAGATCTATGCAGCCGACTACGTCAACAAGCAAATGACCCTGTCGTACGAGCTCCGCGCCCGACGCTCCGGCTTTGATGTTCGCAAAGACAATGAAGTCCCGGTCGATACTACCGTCCTCGGCGTTCAGCAGTTCGTTGAGATCGGCGACCTCGTTCCGGGCGATTACTTCCTCAAGGTCCGACTCGATTACCAGGGCGAGAATCTGGCTGAACGGGAAGAAGCCTTTCAGGTCAAGTGGTCGCTCCAGAGCCTCTTGCGCAACGATTTTGACTATGCGCTGAGCCAGTTGAAGTACGTGCTCAAGAAAGATGAAAAAAAGGCCCTCGAGCAGACGCCCGATTCACTCCGCGAACAGGCGTTTGAAGACTGGTGGAAGTCTAAAGACCCGACACCCAGCAGTCCTGAAAACGAGTTTCGCGAAGAGTACTATCGCCGCATCCGCTATGCGAACCAATACTATTCGACCGTCAACCGCGAAGGCTGGCAATCGGATCGGGGCATGATCTATATCCGCTACGGTGCGCCCGATGACATCGATAATCATCCCTTCGAACTCGGACGCAAGCCCTATCAGGTTTGGTACTATTTTACGCAACGGCGCACTTTCGTTTTTGAAGATACGCGCGGGGACGGCGACATGCAGTTGCAGTACCCGTACGACGGTGATTGGCGAAGTCGTGGGACACTCGGGCCATAAGGCCCCTGACAGGAGTTAATATTCGTATGAGAGCAATGCAATGGGCCATGGCGCTCCTGATCGTTAGCGCCGCAGCGCTGCAGGCACAAAGCGGCGTCGAGCCGATTCGCGTCTGGGCCGATGGAAGCTCGTATATCTATTTCCAGGATCGCAGCAAAACCTATGTCGAAATCTACGTCGCCATCCAGCGGGCCGACTTCCAGTTCGAAGTCGACAGCAACTACTACTCGGCTCTGGCGCTGTTGTACGTTGAAGCCAAAGACCACCACGGCGCCGTAATCGACTCCAGTTCTAAACTCGTGCCGATGGGGGTGCGCTTTCTGGATGACGCCTACAAGACCGACGTTCGCATCTTCGAGGTTCTGCCCCTGCTGTTGCCGAGTGGCGCCTATAGCATGAAAGTGACCGCTGTCGACTACAAGACCAAGCGCAGCGGACTTGCGACCTTCGACTTGCAGGTGCGCGACTTCACGACGGATCACTTCGCGATGTCCGACCTCGAGTTGGCGTACTCGATCGATACTCTCGAAGTCAACTCGCCGGGCTTCGACCCCCTCTCGTCGCTGATCAAGGCTAATCGGCGCGTTCTGCCAAACCCGAATCGCTATTTCTCCAACGAGGACACGCTCGTGTACTTCTATGCCGAAGTCTACAACTTTGCCGCGGGTACGGGAGAAGGGGAGAACTTTGAAGTCAAGACCTTGCTCCGCGACAACTACGGCTTCGATATGCGTGAGTACCCCGTCAAACGTCGGCACAAACCGGGGACGAGCGCCGTGCTCATGGAAAAGGTCAACATTGCCGGCATCCCCGGCGGCACCTATGAACTCAGCGTGATCGTCGAAGACCTGGCAACCGGCAACAAGACCAGCGCTTCCAAGAAATTCTGGATGATCTACAATTTCGAACAGCTTGCGCCCACGCAGATCACGCCCGACCAGTTCACCCAGGATGATGCTGACCTGATGGAAAACGTCATCAAGTACGTCACGACCAAGGAAGAAAAAGCCCTCTATCGCGATCTCGACCTCGAGGGCAAGAAGAACTTTCTCGGCCAGTTCTGGGAGAGAAAAAATCCCTCGCCGGGAAGCAAGATCAATACGTTCAAGAACGAGATCTTTCGGCGGTTTGCCTATGCCAATCAGTACTACTCGACCTCGTTGATCGCGCGCGAAGATGGCTGGAAAACCGATCGCGGCCGAGTCTACATCACTTATGGCCAGCCCGACAACGTCGAACGCAAGCCATCGGCAATGGGGCAAAAGCCGTACGAAAAATGGTATTACGACCGTCTGCCCAATCAGGCCGGCGGTGATTATTGTCTCTTTGTCGATCAGGATGGTTACGGCAACTACCGCCTGGTCCATTCCACCATCAAGGGCGAGATCCAGAATCCTGAATGGGAAAAGGATATCGAAAGCGAAAGTTACCGCTGAGCCGACAAACCGTACTATTTGAGGCGGCAACCTTTCGGCTGTCGCCTTTTTCTTTTGGGGAGCCGGCGAAGACCGTATCTTAGCGGCGAGGAAACCAATTGACGGACTCTGCCAGAAAGAAACCTCGTATGTATGTCGTGCTCGTCGCGCTGCTTGTCGGTTACTTCTTAATCGTCGTCGCGGCGTGGTTGTTTCAGAAGCAACTAATCTACTTTCCGTACCGCGCCGTCATTGCTACGCCGACGGACGCCGGCCTGGCCTTCGAAGAGATTTGGCTGGAGTCGACCGACGGCAATCGCTTCTTGTGTTGGTACATCCCGCGGGAGGGCGCGCGCAAACTCGTCGTCTGCTTCCACGGCAATGCCGACAACATTTCCACCAATCTCGACCTCTATCAGACCCTTCATGATCTCGGCGTCGGGGTGATCGCCTTCGAATATCGCGGCTACTCCGGAACGCCCGGTTCCGTCTCGGAGCGCGCCCTCGATCTGGACCTGGCCACACTCGGAGCTCATCTGCGCCAGCGCTTTGGCGCCGACTCTGTGAAGTACATCGGCATGGGGCGCTCGCTCGGCGGTGCCGTGGCCGTGAGGCTCTCGACCCATCTGCCGCTCTCCGGATTGATCCTCGAATCGACCTTTAACTCCATGACCGATATCGCGCGCAAGAAATTCCCTTATCTCCCCGTAAGCTTGATCTTGACCGAAAAGTTCGATTCCGAGGTGATTCTGAGGGAAGCGGACATTCCCGTCTTGGTCATTCACAGCCCGAACGACGAAGTTGTCCCATTTGAACTGGCTGAAAAGCTCTTTGCAGCGGCTCGCGGACCGAAGAAGTTCCTGCGTATCGAGGGCGGACACAATTCGGGGGTCAATATCTCAGGAGAGCAGCTTCAGGCCGCTTACGCTGACTTTCTCGACTCACTCGACTGATCGATCTCAACCGGGGCAATGTTTTTGTTGCAAATCCGGCCAAGTTCGCCAAATTCTGCAGTAATATGAAGCCGCAACCAAAAGCAACGACTCCCGAGATCAGCGCGGAACAATTGGCCGTCTTCAATGACACCTTTGCCAGTTTCAACGAGACGATCCGCCAGCTTAACGAGTCGTACAGCGCGCTGCAGGTGCGGCACCAGCGGCTTTCCGATGATCTCACCGCCGCCAATGAGAAATTGGTCGCGGCTCTCGATCAGAACATTCGCACCCGTAACTTCCTGCATAATGTCTTGGAGTCTTTGACCGCCGGTGTCCTCACGGTCGACCTCGATGGCCGTATCAACGCGATCAACAAAGCCGGTTGCGACATTCTGCGCGTTAAACCTTCGGCTGCCGTGGGGAAGTACTACAACGAAATTCTCTCGGGCGCTCTCGCGCGCCAGCATTCGTTGCTGAGTATCCTCGACGGCAAAAAGAGCTTCAAACTGGTTGAGAAACGCATCGGGGTTGCCGGCGGGGAAGAAGTCCCGATTTCGGCATCCAGTGCCCCCATCACCGATGCCAACGAGCAGATCGTTGGTGCCCTCGAGGTCTTTGTCGATCTGACCGAGCTGCGGCGCATGGAAGACGAAGTCGCCCGCGTCAAAAGCCTCGCCGCTTTGGGTGAAGTTGCCGCCGTGGTAGCCCACGAAGTCCGGAATCCGCTTTCCGGTATCGCCGGTTTCGCCGCCTTGCTGCGCTCCGAACTTGGCGAGGACCATCCGCAGATTGCCTATGTGAACAAAATCATCGCCGGTGTCGACAAGCTCAATCGCTCGGTGACGTCCCTGCTCGAATATGCCCGCGATCTGCGCCACGAGCCGCGCGAAGCCGACCTCAATGAATTTGTGCAGGAAACCGTCGACTTCTTCCGCGTCGATCTCTCCTCGCGCTCTTCAGCCTCGCAGCTTCACCTGGAATTGCCGCGCCGCAAGACCCTCTGTGCCTTCGATCGTGAAAATCTCTCCGGGGCGTTGATCAATTTGCTCAAAAACGCCGACGAAGCCATGCCGGGTGGCGGCACGATAACCGTTCGCCTCTCAGCCGATAGTCGTCAATCGCGCATCCAGGTTTGCGATCAAGGCAGCAGTGTCCCCGATGCCATTCGAGAAAAAATATTCACTCCGTTCTTCACGACGCGTGAGGGCGGAACCGGCCTCGGTCTGGCGCTTGTGAAGAAGGTTGTTGATGCCCATCGCGGCGCCATTCTGGTCGCCAATAATCCTGATCGCGGTTCAACTTTTACGATTGAACTGCCCCTGAGGTCGGCATGAGCAAGCGTTCGATCCTCGTCGTTGATGACGACGCCCTGGTCAATGAATTCTTCTCTGCGGTCTTGACCAAGCTCGGCCATGACGTCCAAACGGCCTCGTCAGGTGAAGCAGCATTGCCGCTGATTCAGAACGTCGAATTCGACGTCATCATGTCCGACGTCAAGATGCCCGGCATGAGCGGCATTGAGCTGCTGGACAAAATCAAGATCGAAGCTCCCGAAGCCGTCGTCATGATGATTACCGCACACGGCACCGTAAAGGACGCTGTCGACGCCATGAAGAAAGGCGCCTTTGACTACATTCTCAAACCGGTCCTCCCCGATGAACTCGAAATCTCGCTCAACAAGGCCCTTGGGCACCGCCAGTTAATTATTGAAAATCGCATTCTCCGCAGCGAAATCCGCAGCCGCTACAACTTCGGCAATATCGTCGGCGCCGATAAACAACTCCTCACCTTGCTCGAGGACCTGGCTTCGGCGGCCAAATCGCGCTCGACGATCCTGATCCGCGGCGAGTCCGGTACCGGCAAGGAGCTGATCGCGCGGGCGATTCACTACAATTCACCGCGCAAGCAGGGGCCGTTCGTTAAACTGAACTGCGCTGCATTGCCCGAAGGACTGATCGAATCGGAGTTGTTCGGCCATGAGAAGGGCGCCTTTACGCACGCCGTCAAGCAGAACTCCGGTCGCTTCGAACTGGCCGACGGTGGGACCTTGTTCCTTGATGAGGTCAGCGAGATTCCCACCAGCATTCAGGCCAAACTCCTGCGCGTCATTCAAGAGCGGGAATTCGAACGCGTCGGCTCCGGACAGACGATCAAGGTTGACGTCCGCCTCGTCGCCACGACCAATCGTAATCTCGAAGAGGAAATCGCCGCCGGCCGCTTCCGCCAGGATCTCTTCTATCGGCTGAACGTCATTCCGCTGACCCTGCCGCCCTTGAGAAAGCGCCCGAATGATATCCCGATGCTCGCCGATCATTTCATTCGCAAATTCAACGAGGAAAACCAGCGGCAGGTCAAAGGAGTTACCGAGAAAGCGATGAAACTGCTTCTCGGCTACCACTGGCCCGGCAATATTCGTGAGCTGGAAAACTACATCGAGCGCGCCGTGGTTCTCTGCAAGTCCGACCGCCTGACCGAGGCCGACCTGCCGAGCCATTTGGCCCTCGGTGAACTGGCGCGGCATTCCACCGTCGCAGCCGACAGTATCTTGCCGCTCGCCGAAATGGAAAAACTGATGATCCTCAAGGCGCTGGAGGGCTTCGACGGCAATCGCACCAAGGCAGCGGACGCCCTCGGCATCACCACTCGTACCTTGCGCAACAAACTCCACGAATACGGCATGATGGGCGGCGCCGAAGCTGCCGTCGGTAGCGACTCTGAAAGCGAATCCAATTAGTCCGCAGCGAACGCCCATCGGCTCTGAGGGCGTCGCGCCGGGTCTCTCTAACCGATTGTCATTAAACAACCAGCAGTGCGAGTGCGTCTTCGAAGCGGGAATTGCTGCAGCCAAAAAAGCGTTGACACGCCTTACGGCTCAATCTATATTGGCTGCTTAAATTTGGAGAGGGAAGTACATAAGGAGTGTCTGAGTTATGCGGAGATTTGCAGCGAGTGGGTTGCTAATATTCCTTTTGGCGGTGGGGTCTGCAGTTGCGCAAGATTTTCACTTATATGGATTTAGCATGTACGACCAGGAGCACCTCGGTGCCGGCGCGCGCGCTCGCGGTATGGGCGGCGCTTTTGTCGGCCTCGCCGATGACGCTTCTGCGCTAACTTGGAATCCGGCCGGGCTCATTCAGGTCACCAAGACGCAAGCCTCTGTCGCCGGTTCGGTCTATCGACATGAAACCGAGAACTCCTTCAACTACGTTGGCTCCTCATCCAGGAACCTCACTACCAAACTAACCAAAGATCTTCTCAACCTCGAATTTGGCTCTTTCGTAGCCCCGATTCGGATTAAGGGTCATCTCTTTGTCGGCTCGGGAACCTATCAACGAATCCAGGATAACAGCGATGATCGCCTTGGAAAGCGCGATGACACCTTCTACTACTTGCAGCCGGTGACGGCATACGAGATGGAGGAGTTGACTGCTGCGAACTTCACGAGCACTCAGAACGGCCACGTTGATAAATTCTCCCTCGGTTTTGGCACCGGCATTTACGGTCGTCTCTCCGGCGGTATCGTCGCGAACGTGTATAGTGGCTCTGGCCGCGGTGAATACCTGCGCGCAGTTCTCGATTCAACCGA
The DNA here is from genome assembly GCA_964584025.1 of uncultured Ignavibacteria bacterium. Taxonomy (GTDB): domain Bacteria; phylum Zixibacteria; class MSB-5A5; order CAIYYT01; family CAIYYT01; genus JADJGC01. Next base: position 35,254 of record CAZOYE010000011.1, on the reverse strand, counting down.
GTTGTTCTTCGCCGGACAGGTGCTCGACTCCGTTGAATTCTACGACAGAATAAGGATGGAAGATTTAACCGATCTCTCCGGCTTCGGCTTTGGTGCCGGCTTCCTCTATCAGGCGGAGAAGGTCCAGGTCGGCGTCAATGTTCAGCTCCCATTTGAAATGGCGACTGATCACGACTTGAAGCGCGCCGATACGATCTCATTTCGTTCCCTGGATGCTCCGGGTCAGGGAACTCCCGTAGCGATCAAACCAACTCTCTTTCGTGCCAAGACCAAGGTCGAACAGCCCCTCACTATCGGTTTCGGTGTTGCCGCCAAACCGACGACGGCATTCACTGTGTCTGCTGACTTCGAGGTTCGTAGTTCGAGCAGTGTGAAATATTACGTGCGTTCAGAGCAGGCGCCGAATAACTCCGCTGATTCCGTCAATCTCTTCACTCTCCCCGGCTCGATTTACTACGTCGATTCGACCGAAACGTCCTATTACGATGCCAAAGGCGAGTATATCGAGATTTTCAACGAGTTCGAGCTTGATCTCGAGTCCAGTTACCAAATCCGGCTCGGTGGTGAGTACCTGGTTCCCAGCAAGTTGGGGACCTTCCCGCTGCGTGCCGGTTTCCGTTACACCAAGCTCCCGTACCGCGATGTCAGCGACCTCCAGAGAAACGTAGACGACCAGCCTCTCGAAGGATTCGTCCTCGGTGACAACGTCACGCGAACGACCTTCTCCTTCGGCACGGGAATTCACTGGTCGCAAATCCACGTGGATTTGGCGGCAGAGTTCAGTACCGAAGAGCAGACCGAGAAGGGCGCCGAAATCCTTGAGCAGAGTATTCTCGAGTACGAGAACACCCGGACCAAGAAGTCGCCGCGCTTCTTCGTGAATTTCACCGGCTACTTCTAAGCGACAACGATTTAACGGACAACCCGCGGGCGGGATACGCTATCCCGCCCGCTGCTTTTTCCGCCTAAATTTCTGTTGATAAATCCGAAGAATTCCTTAACTTATGAGTCTTGTTAGAACTGTCGATAAATTCGTAGTGATTAAGCAGGAGCCATGGATTAGATGACGACCAAGAAGAGAATCTCCAAGCACGAAATGAAGGAAGATCAGTTCGTCACTGGGATGTTCAAACTGGAAGAGTGGGCCGAGGGAAATCTCAAGAACATCGTGATCGGCGTCGTCGCCGTGCTCGTCATCGCCATCGCTATTTGGGTCTACGTCGCGCAGGCTGGCAGCGCCGAAGAGAAGGCCGCCGAACTGCTGGGACGTGCTGAGGTCGAAATGCGCACCAACCAGACTCAGCTGGCCGTCACCGATTTTGAGGAAGTTATTAACAAGTACGGCTCGACTCCGGCCGCTGCTCAGGCCGCTTTTAAACTGGCCAACTTGCTGTATCAGACCGGCGACTATGCCAAAGCCGAGCAGGCCTTCAAGACCTATGTCGACAAGTACGCCATCGATAACTATTTCCGCCACTCCGCCCGGCGCGGTGTCGCGGCCTCGCTCGCCGGCCAGGCGCGCTATCAGGAAGCCGCCGCGAGCTTCCTCGAAGTCGCTAAGGCGGACACCCTGGCATCTACCTACGACGAGGACCTCTTCGATGCCGTCGAGAACGCCGTCAAGGCTGGCGACGCCACCGCCGCCAAGGAGGCCTTCAACCTGCTCGGCAAGCGGAGCACCACTTCGGAACGCTATCGCAGTGCCCGGATCATCCTGATCGAAAAGGGCATCCTGACTTACGACCAGGGCGACTTTAAATAAGAAAGCTGCGTTTCGCCGATGAAGCTGGTATTCATCTGGCACATGCATCAGCCCTTCTACAAGGATCCAAAGTCGGGCGAAATCCTCATGCCGTGGGTCCGTCTGCACGGCGCCAAAGACTACCTCGACATGCTGCTGATCCTGGACGAATTCCCGCGCTTGCGGCAAACGTTCAATCTCGTCCCATCGCTTCTTGATCAAATTGTCGACTACGTCGAAAACGGCGCCGAAGACCGCCATCTGAAACTTTCGCGCAAGAACGCCGGTGAACTGCACGACGACGAAAAGTTCGAAATTCTCGAGACCTTCTTCTCGGCACATCAGGCGACGATGATCAAACCCTACCCGCGGTACCTCGAACTCCAACAGCGGGCGCGAGAGGCCACGCAACGCCGGCGCCTCGGTGCCATCAGCGAGCAGGATCTATGCGACCTGCAATTCTGGGCCAATGCCGTCTGGGTCGATCCGATGTTTCGCTCCGATCCTCGGGTCAAACCGCTCTACGCCCGCGGCCGCAATATCACGGAGGAAGAAAAGCTCGCATTGCTTGATTTCCAGATCGAACTGCTGGGTCGGATCATTCCCGAACACCAGAAACGCGCGGCTTCCGGCAAGATCGAAGTGTCGTTCACACCCTATTATCACCCGATCCTGCCGCTGCTGATCGACCATGAAATCGCCCGCGCCGCGCTGCCCAACATGGAGCTTCCGAAACGGCGCTTCGCGCACCCGGAGGACGCCGACGAGCAGGTGCGTCGTTCGGTTGAACTCTACCGCAGCCTCTTTGGGGATTCCGCACTCGGCATGTGGCCCTCTGAAGGCTCCGTCTCCGAGTCGATCCTTCCCATCTTGCGCAAGCACGGTGTGCGCTGGATCGCCACCGATGAAGAAATCTACCAGGCTTCCGTTCGCCTCGCCGCAGATCGCGGCATCAAACTTGACGTGGCCGGCAACGGCTTCCATCGCGCCTTCAGCGTGGGAGATGGTGAGCCGCCGCTCGGGATTCTCTTCCGCGATCACAAAATGTCCGACAAAATCGGCTTTGTCTATTCCGGTTGGAACGCCGAGAAAGCCGCCGACGATTTCATCGCCAATCTGCGCCAACTCGACAAGCTATACAAAGCAAATGGGGAGGAGGCTGTCGTTTCGATTATTCTCGACGGCGAGAATGCCTGGGAGTACTACCCCAACGACGGACACGACTTCCTGCGTGCGCTCTACAGCCGCCTCGAACGTGAACTGTCGATCGAGACCGTAACTCCCCGACAGCTTCTCGACGGCTCCACAACCGTCCATCACCTGCCGCACCTTTTTCCCGGCTCGTGGATTAATCACAATTTCCGCGTCTGGATCGGGCATACCGAGGATAACGCCGCCTGGGACCTGCTGACTCAGACCCGCGATATACTCGTCGAACGCCAGAACTCCGCCGACCCGCCTGACGCAGCGACCCTTGAGTTCTGCTGGAAAGAGATCTACATCGCCGAAGGCTCGGATTGGTGTTGGTGGTACGGCGACGAACACCAGACTGACCACTTCCAGCTCTTCGATGCGCTTTTCCGCCGGCATCTGCAGAACATTTGGGAGTCTCTCGGCATCGAGCCGCCGCTGGCGCTGCTTCGTCCGATCCGTCGCATCCCGCGTTTGCCCGGAGTCCAGGAACCAACCGACTACCTGCATCCCGCAATCGACGGCCGCCAGACCAGCTTCTTTGAGTGGTTCGGCGCTGGAAGAATCGAGTGCAGCAAGCTCGGCGGCGCGATGCACCGTGTCGACAATCGGATTGCGCACATTCTCTTCGGCTACGACGACAAGTATCTCTATTTCCGCATCGATTTCGACAGGGAAGCTGCGATCGAACCGGCAACAACCATGATCCGCCTCGAAATCGCCTGCGCCATCAAGGCGACGATCGACATCACGCAGACGGAAGCGCAAGTCCGCATCGATGGCGGTGCACCCTATGCCGGAATCGCTCCCAAGTCACGTTGGGAGCAAATCGTCGAAGTCGCGGTGCCGCGCGATATGTTGAAATTCACCGAAGACCGCCATCTCTACTTCGCCGTCGCCTGCGCCGAAAACGAAAAAATTGTTGAAAGATGGCCCGAGGCCAATTATATAGCGATGGAACTGCCCGACCCCGGGCAGGCGCATTTCTGGCAAGTTTAGGCGGAAGGCGGCCTCATGGATGATAGAGAATTCGAGAATACCGGCGACGACGCAACGTATTCTGGCGATTCCGGCCCGGAAGCCGAGGCAAGGCATTACTCGAGTGAAGAGGAAATGATCGAAGAGGGCAAGGCGGCCGCTATTCTCGGCTACGTCCCGTTTCTCTGCTTTGTCCCTCTCATCAAAATGCGACACAATAAGTTTGCATTCCGTCACGGAAAGCAAGGTCTGATCCTGCTCTTTATCGAGATACTTGCTATCTTCTTTATGTTCGACATTATTTCCAACCTGTTTTGGGGGATATTGCTGATTCTCTCGATCGGATCCGCAGTCTTTGGAATCTTGTATTCCCTTCAGGGAAAAGAGTTTACGATCCCGTTTATCGGTCAGCACGCCGACCGTATCAAGATTTAGCTTGAAAAAGAGCGAAAATATCGTATAATATGTAGCTGTTAAGTCAAGGTGGGCTCTTGGACGCAACGGCGAAAGCCGTCAGATTCGTCCAAATGCCGTATTTTTGCGAGATTGTCCCGGAGGGAAAGGATGTTGATCTTCAAGAAACCGTCGGAAATGGAATTCCGGCAGGTCATGCGGATGGTGGAAAAATTTGATCTCGCGCCGACCGATCTACCACCCGACTCCTTCACCATTCTCAAGAATGATGAACGGATCCTTGGATTTGGAGCCATGCGCGCCAACGACGGCTATACTGAGCTTGAACTGCTCGGCGTCGCCGAAGAGTTCCGCGGCAAGGGCTGGGGAAAGCTGATCGTCAAGAAACTGCTTGAGCACGGACCCGACACGGTCTGGCTCGCCACCGACATGCCGAAGTATTTCGAAAAATTCGACTTCGTCTCGTCCAAGCAGATTCCCCGCGAGCTTTCCAAGAAGATTAATCCGAGCGAAGTCTTCATACCCGGCCAGCCGAAACCGGCGCCGCTCCCGAAGAATCGCCTCAAAGCAATGGTCTTCATGAGGAAGAAGTAGCGATCGTCAGATTCGACATAGGATTCAAAAAGAAAGCGTCCCGGTCGCCCGGGACGCTTTTTGCGTTTCTGGTCTTATCATGATTTTGAGAGTCCCCCCTCAACACCCTCCGCACGGCACCGGGCCAGAACCGAAGATGTAGGTAATCAAGTACACGGCATCGCTGATATTGACCGTACCGCTGCAGTCGGCATCGCCGGCTTCCACAGGATCCGGCGCTGGTCCGCCTGCAAAGATGTAGGTAATCAGTGCAACGGCGTCCGAGATATTGACTAATTTCGAACCATCGGCGTCGCCGGCGACGTAATCACAGCCCAGCATAATGATCTTTGATTTGATCCCGGCGATGTTGATCATCACGTCCGTCAGCGTCGTGTCGCCATAGACCGGATGCGATATCGTTAGCGAGTAGAATCCCGGTTCGATGTTGTTGATCTGGAAATTTCCCAAGGCATCGGTCGTGTCGCGCTGCGCATGATTGCTCAGGACCACCTCGGCATCCGCGATTGGCAGGGAATCGACATCGATCACCGTCCCCGAAATCAATCCGTGCGTGTGTGCCTGGTCCACGAACGTCACCGTGCCCTGCGACCACGTGCCCGTCGTCGTCCCGCCATCAGTTATCGAGCAGTAGACCCAGAGTGGCGTATGCTCCGGCACGTAAGCCGAATTGACGATGTAAAACTGTTGCGCGGCAGCCGCGTTTAGAGACGTCGGCAGAAGCAGTTCCTGACCGTTGAAAGCAGCGGTATCGTTAACGTACACCGTCACCCAGCATTCGTCGTTTTCCGGATCGCCGTAGTTCCACGTCACGTTGTAGGTATCCACACCGTGCACCATCGTGGTGTCCCCCACCGGAGGATCAACCACGGTCACCGCCGGCGCGCCATTTGTTGAGGGATTGATCGTCAGTGAATACGTCGGATTGATCGCTCCCTGGAAGCCCTTTACCCTCACATAGTACCAGCCTTGCGGTCGCCCCGACATTGACACAAATTCCGAATCCGCCGATGTCGCCGAGATCGCCACCAACGATCGCGATCCAAAGTACAACTCGAGATCAAGGTCACCGACGGCGTTATTGAAATTGATCTTGACGAAATCGCCGCTCCCGCCGGTCTCATTCATGTAGAAACGATAGTAGTCATCATTGTTCGCGCTATGAATGCTCAGTCCGCTAATTGTGCGCTCCGGATTGCATGGCCCAAGATTCGGGCTGTTGTTGGTGCCCACCGGACGCAAATCAACGACTGCGAATGAATCATTCGGCTCGTAAGCATCCGCCACCGCGAAGGGACCGTCGCCCAGCGTCACGATGATCCGCGATGCGTTATTCGCTTCGTTTTCTTCGAGAATATTGCTGTCGGGATCAACCACCGATTCCAGCCAGTAAATTCCATCCGGCACGTCTGTGATGTCAATATTCTGTCCCGGCAGATCCTTACTGTAGATATCCACCCAGCCGACCGACAGCCCTTGAATCGTCCCCGAACACGAGTGGAATTGACCATCCGGGTCAAAATTGGGAAGTGAACTGTTGTAGATTCCGAGATCGAGAATACAGAAGCTTGTCTTCTCGCCCTCTGCGATTATTGCTCCCATACTCGAATCCGCGAGAAACTCCCGCAGGCGGAACTGCGCCCAATTCTCGACATGAATATGATCGTGTCCGGGATGATAGATGAATTTGCCCGCCGTGCGATCAAAGAAACTCCCGTCGCTGCGGTACACTCGCTGCCGTACATCCTGCGTGCCGTCTGGATTACCCGGCAACACACCGTACAGGTAGAGCTTCCCGGGTCCCAGGTTCGGCGTCGCGTTTGACAACTTCAGATGGCGCCGGCCCGGTACCACCGAGGTCGAGATTTCGTTATCGTAGAGGTCATCCTCCCGAATAATAATGTCAGGCATCAGAGTGTCGATAACCGAACTATCATACGGAACACCCTCGATGTTGATTTCGTAGTCTCCGGCCTCGGCATGGTAGCCGTCGACAATGACGTAATATACGCCCGGCAGGAGCGCTGCTTGCGAAATCCGCGATTGATCGTTCGGGCAGCCCGGATTGTCGTCATTGCAGTAGAGCTGATTGAGATTGGAATCCAGGATCGCCAGCTTGCTGTCGTGATATTGCGGTCCGCACGTCGTCCATACGGTTAGCAGCATCGTGGTATCCAATTCGACCGAGTACCAGTAATCCTGGGCTGTGTCCGGTCCGCTGCTTTCACACTGGATGATGATATCATTGCACGTTCCCGCCGTTGTGCCCGTGTCACTGAACGGCAGGGAAGAGATCGCTTCCGCATTCGACTGATTTGATCCGCTCGCGCAAGGCGGCGGCGCGGCGCTCCACTCGACGTTCAACTGGTAAGGACCCGAAGCGCCGTTATAGCCGTCGACCACGACGTAGTAGATGCCGGCGCCTAACGCCTGACTCTCGATCTTCGATTGCAGGTTCGGGCTGCCGCAAGCAGGATCATCATCGTTGCAGGCGACGAGAGCAAACTGGCCGTTGAAGATCGCCAAGCGCGTATCATAGCTCGGTGGGCCCGAAGCAGCACACGTCGTCCAAACGTCGACGATGGAGGGTTCGCTTAACTCAAGCCGATACCAGGCATCTTCCGCTGTATCGTTGCCGCCGCTTGTACACGAAGTGATCGACGCGTCGTTACCTTTGCCGACGGTTGTGCCGTTGTCCTGGTAATTGCTGCTGCTAATCAGCGTGGCATTAGCCGCCGTGCTGCCGCCGTCCCTGGATGTTGATGGCCGGCTGCGCGAAATCTCCAGAAGTCGGATGTATTCCTGTTCCGCAGCGTGCCACAACGCCCCCTGGTAGGGCAGCCCTTGCGCTTTGTGTTGATCGATAATAATCTGGCTCGGAGTGCCCGCAGATTTGATATCAGCCTCGAGGCTCTGGTAGGCAAGCAGCCCTATGGGCAGGAATGAGATTAGAATTCGCAAGCGCATCGGTTCTCCTGAGAAGCTATTGGCGGCGACGTTGGTACCACCTGCCGCCGAATTGATAGATGTGGAATCTTGTATTCTGCTGCAAGGTAACAACTTCGACCGCTTAAGTCAATATTAAATCGCGCCGACGGACCGGCCCTCGGCATGTCCTCGCCCTGCAGATACTGTGCATCCAAACACAAGTTTTATTTGACTTTTGATCCCTCAAAAACTATCTGTAGTGGCATTGCTGGCCAAGAACAGCAATATATAGAAATGGCATTTTCGGTGATCTTGAAGGATTGAAGTTCTCCGGGATCATGCCGACATTAGAAACAGTAGTTCATTCTCTGAACACTTGGCCATAGGAGGGTGTCGGAGAATGGGTTGGGCTGTCTAAGTACAACGAGCCTCCCCAAGCTGTTGAACGATTCAACACGCGCGGGAATACTACTTCGCTCTTTCAAGACGGTGTCAACCGGCGGCGCATGGACGAAACGCTTTTGGGCGCGCTCCGGAACATCTTGTGTGGGATAAAGTTAGAAATGATCTTCATCGGATCTGAAGGTAGTAGTGCATGCACCTCATCCCGTTGTTTGGTCCTTGGCACATCCGTTGCCCTCTTGGCGACGGGTACATGGACTAACATTGCGATGACGGGAGAGGTGTAATGAACTCGTTCACTTGGATTAGACACATAGCAATCGCCGCCCTCAACCTGTTTCTGGCGTCAGGAAACGTCCTTGCCGGTTCCGGCACTCACGCGGCAGATTTCCTGAATATTCCTGTTTACTCACGTGGGGCCGCTCTGGGCAACGCGTGTGTCTCTAACGCCTCAGGCGCCGCCGCTCTATTCTACAACCCGGCAGCAATCGCTTTAAACGGCACTGGCGAGCTTTCCGCTACCCATTCCGAGTTGATGCAGGACCTGCGCCTCGACAATCTCAGCTTGGCAATCCCACTGCGCAGCGGGGGACTTGGTATCGGTGTCACCTATCTCGGCTATGGAAACATCCAGGGCTACGACGTTGCGGGCGTCGCTACCGGCGACCTGTCTGCCTACTCGATGCAAATCAGCCTCGGCTACTCGCAGCGCTTAAGCGACGTCCTCTCTGTGGGCGTGACCGCCAAGCCGGTCATTGAGAAACTCGCCGACTATTCTGCAAGCACAATTACCTTCGATGCCGGAGCCATGGCCCAGTTTGGACGGCTCTCCCTGGGTCTCCAGTACGCCAATCTTGGGGGCTCCCTGAAGTATATCGAAGAGAGCATTAACTTACCGGCAACTCTTCGCCTCGGCGCCTCTTACCGCACGCTCGGTGCATCAACCTTCTCGGTGGCGGGTTCCAAGACCAATGGCGAGGGCTTCGTTCTCGGTGGTGGCTTAGAGTACCTCTACAGCTCTGCGCTGGCGGTTCGCGTCGGCTACAGCAGCGAATTGGAAGACAACGGTGCTTCTGCTGACGGCCTGTCTCTCGGCGCCGGACTTTTCTTCGGCCAGATGGGTCTCGACTATTCCTACCGGCCCACGGCCTCCCAGGAAGGCGTACACCAGTTGACTGCTTCCTTCCGCTTCGCCAGATAGTCACTGGTTCTCAGACCACCTAAACTGGCCTCTGCAATCCCAACAATTCCACATCACCACAGCGGATTACCACGGAAGTCCACTATGCACTCCCTTGCAGAGAATATGCTATCTCGCACTGGCTAAGTGGGTTAAGGTTGGATTAACAGTAAAACCACACTCGAAAGCGGATTTAACTATAAACATGATGTGTCCGCTATAATGCCTTGATACGTAATACACTACTATAATTCACGAGCCTACAATCGTAGATTTGTTTGTCCTGCAAGTTTAGATTCTGAGATTGGCATCTTAATTGCTCTAAGTCGCATCGAACTCTACTGTTACTGGCCAAGAGTAACCCAAGGAGCATTGTAAGATGCAGTACATGAAAGACAGAAATGAGGCTGAGAAGTACTACAAAGCTACTTCGGCAGCCAGCTACCATTCGGACCTCGTCGTCGCCGACCGCTTCAACTGGTCGCCGATTTCGACGGTTCGTGGCGCCTGGAACTCTGTCGTGCGTTCATCTCGCATCTTCATCGGGGAGCACGTCTTTTCCAATGCGTTCGTTCTGGCGTTTCTGGCCGCTGCCAAGGCGGAATCCAAATCGACCAGTGTTGCGTCATCAGATACGGTCAAGCGCCTTCAGTTTGCCTTCAATTGGCTGATCGCGCTCGTCGGACTGATCTGCCTGTTGCCGCTGTTTGCGATCGTCGGGCTGGCAATCAAACTCGATTCGCCCGGACCGGTCTTCTACAAACAGGAACGCGTCGGGCTGAATCGCCGCAAACGCGACCGTCGCCAGCGTCCCGATGAATTGCTGATCTGCAATCGTCGCGAAGATCGCCGTCAGAAAAACGTCTTCGGCAAACCGTTCTTTGTATACAAGTTCCGCTCGATGTATATCGATGCCGAGAAGCGTTGTGGTCCGATTTGGGCGACCAAGAACGATCCGCGCATCACTCGTCTCGGCCGCATATTGCGCAAGACTCGCCTCGACGAATTCCCGCAGTTGATCAACGTCCTGCGCGGCGAAATGTCGGTCGTCGGCCCGCGTCCCGAACGCCCGTTCTTCATCGAACAGCTTAAGGACGAAGTGCCCAACTACATCCATCGCCTGGAAGTTCTCCCCGGGATCACCGGTTTGGCCCAGGTCGAAGGTGGATACGATCAGTCGATCGACGATGTGAAGAAGAAAGTCGATCGCGACATCGAATACATCCAGAAGTCCAGCATCCGTCAAGACGTCCTGATCATGTTCCGCACGGTCGGCGTCATGCTCGGCATGCGCGGCATGTAATTCAATCTCACAGCGCTGAACAAAATCGCTCCGCGAGGTTTTTTAGTAAAAACCTTGCGGAGCTTCTAAAGAGTCCTATATTTTGCCGATATGGAAACAGTGAAACTAATTATCGGAAAATGGGTTGCACTGTCGCTGGTCGTTGGTATCATGATGATCTCCCCGGCGAACGCGCAATCCGCAGGACCCGCCATCAACGTCACTTCTAATCCCTCCGGAGTGACGGTGATTCTTACCGGTGACTTGACTGTCGCCGGCGTCACGCCAACCACCTTTACTCAGCAATTGGCCGGCTACTACAAGATCACGGCCTATCGTGAAGGCTACGAAACGCACAAGTCTTCGATCGTGCTCGCCGGGAATGAATCGACCTCGATCGACCTGAAACTACGCCCCAAAACCCGCGTCCGTGCGGGTATTCGCTCACTGATTATTCCCGGGTGGGGACAGCGCTATTCCGGTGCCAAGACCAAGGGCGCTTTCATGACCGCCGGCGCATTGATTGGCGGGGTCACCGTTGGCCTCATGCAACTGAAATTCGACAGCGAACGCGATGAATATTTCGATATCCTCGATCTCTACAACTCGAAACGAACCGTCGCTGAACGGGAGGCCTTACTCCCGCAGCTCTACGAGGAACAGAAGGACGCCTACGATGCCGAACAAAATCGCAACCTCGGTGGTGCGATCCTCGCCGGCTTCTGGGTTTACAATTTCCTGGATGCGGTGCTGTTCTTCCCCGACTACGGCATCCAGATCTCTGGCTCAAACTTGAGTTTTGAACCGACGTATGATGGGGAGACAGTAATGTTGTCAGGGAAGGTGACATTCTGATGAGAGCAAGAATTTTACTTCGATTATCTCTGATAGTCCTGCCGCTGCTCTGCCTGTGGCTGTTGGGGGGCTGTACCGAGGAAATCGCCAAGCCGGTACAGACCGATCGGATCGAAGGCGCGCCCGAAATTCCTCGTAACCTGGCGACCGCCGTGGGCGACGGACAAGTGAACCTTTCCTGGTCCGTTACCGAACCGGCAAAGATTGCCCGCTATATCATTTATCGCGGCGACACCGCCAGTTCCGGGCCGCAAATCATCGATTCGACGGCGCAGACCAGCTATGTTGATGAGGGCCTGCGCAACGGTCTCCGCTATTTCTATCTGGTTTCCGCCGTCAATTCAAGCGGCCTCGAGGGCAGACTGTCGAATCCGGTTTCTGCGACTCCCAACCTCTTCGGCGTGAGTATTAACAGCGGCGAAAAGTACACCAATAGCTTAGAAGTCACTGTTTCGTTTGCCGCTCCGTCCGGAACGCGCCTCGTTATGCTCGGTAATGACCCGCAATTTACCGGTTCGCAGTGGGCTAATTTCACCGCCAGCCGGAACTGGCAACTGACGAGTGACGATGGCGTGAAAACAGTCTACGCCCGCTTCCTCGACGCCGAAAACAACGAAGTCCTCGGCACTGTGAGTGATGAAATCATCCTCGACACGCGCGCCTTCATTGAATCTGTCAGCGAAAACTCCGCCGGGGAAGTACTGACCGTCGGCGACGAAATCGTTTTCACGTTGGATGCCGGCGAGCTCGATGGCGCCGCCTCGGTGTCGCTCGGCGATATTGCCACGATAGAGTTGCTTGATGTCAACCCCGCTACCGCTGATGCGCTGGCCGACGGCGTCTACCACGGGCTCTATACGGTCCCGGGTGGCGTCGACATTGCCAACGCCGGTATCACCGGCCGGTTCACGGACGCGGCTGGAAATCAGGCAGCTCCGCGCGAGGCGACAACTCTGATCACGATCGCCAATCCGCCGCTGCCCTCGACCCTGCGCGCCGCAACGTTTTCTGAATCCGAAATCGAGCTGACCTGGACGCGGAGTTCTGCTTCCGATTTTGAGAATTACCAGATCTACCGTTCGGAAACCTCGACGGTAAATCGCAACTCACGGCTGATCGTTACTGAAACTAACGCCGGCATTACGAACTTCCACGACGAGGATCTCGACCCCGGCAAGACATATTATTACACGCTGTTTACCACCGACCGTTCCGGTCTCAGCGCGCAGAGTAATGTCGCGCAGACAGCGACGCTTGCCAACACCGTGCCGGATGCCGTCGTGCTCTTCATTTCCGACGAGGATTCTCTTTCGGTCTCGCTCGGCTGGACGCCAAACACGGAAGACGACTTTGAATCGTATCGAGTGTATCGTTCTGCCAGCTCGCCGGTCTCAACAACCAACAACAACAATCTGGTGGGAGTCATCAATAGCGCGTCTACGTTGAACTTCACCGACAACAACATCGCCGTCGGCGAGCAGTTCTACTACGTTGTCGTTGTCTTCGATCGCTTCGGCGCGCGTTCGGTATCTTCCAACGAGGTGCGGGGCCCCAATCCGTAGGCTGATGTGAGCGCGCTGGATCGACTGAACTACATCATCGCCGCTTACGGCCGTTTGATCCTGACTCTGTTCAATTTCCGGCTCTGGCCGCCGTATTTTCTGTACTTCTTGCTGCTGGCAACGGTCGCCTTGCTTCTGGCCAATCAGTTTGCCTCAGGCATGTCCTGGATCATTCCGCTCAATGTCTGGATCGCCGGCGATTCGGTGCTGCACTATCCGCAGCACCTGCAGTTCCTGCCGTATTCCTTTGAGCGCATCAGCGTTGTCATCTCGCTGCTCGTTGAGTCCCTTTTTACGGCCGCAACCGTCGTGATGTTTGCCGCGCACTTCCGCCGCGAGAAGGTGCGGTTTATCGGCTCGCTTCGGGAAGTCTTGCCGCACTACCTGAAAATCCTGCTGATCTGGCTGATCAACTTCGTTCTCATCTACCTGCTCTTTATGTCGCTCTCGAAATTGTTCGTGGATTTCGTGCAGGGCGCGCCGCGCCGCCAACTGGCTCTGTTTCTCGGCATGCGCGGCTTGTCGGTGCTGGTAACGTGCCTCTTCGTTTACGTCATGCCGTACATGTTTCTCAGGGGTAGAGGACTCGTGGCGGCTTTCCGCGACAGCATCGCGCAGTTCTTCCGCAGTTTCTTCACGACCGCGATCTTCGTCGGTCTGCCGCAATTGCTGCTGCTTCCCCTGATCTACACCCTGCAGAGTAGCGACAAGATCATCGATAAGTTTAACCCGGACTTGGTCGTCTGGCTGACCGTCGCCTTCGCCTTTGCCCTCAACCTGGCCAATTTCTTCACCACCGGCGCCATTGTCCGCTTCTTCATCGACTACGCCGAAGACTGATGTTCACCCTCTACGACCTGGCTGAGGTCGGCGCCGCTTTCGCCGCCTTCTTCACCACGTTGTTTGTGCTCGTGCGCAGACCCGGGCACTTCACTGCACACATCTTCGTCGCCTCGGGCCTCGTTACAACCGCCTTGTGGGCCGCCTTTATCGTTATCATCCCGCGCTATGCCGTTCTGCACTCCTGGCAGCACGGGCTGCTTTCTGCGCTGCTGTCGTTGGCCACCGCGCTCTGGCTCGTTTTCCTGCTCGTGTTTGCCCGCGAAAAATCCTCGGGCATGTTTCGCCTCCGCTCGTTGACGGTCTACGCCATAGCAGCTCTGTTGATTGCCGCTACCGTTCTCGGATTCCTTACTCGCTACTTTGAAACCGGCGTGGACGAAAACGGCAATTATCTCTTTGCCATCACCACTCACGGCAAGTACTTCTTGATCGTCCTGATTGCCGCCTACACGTTCGGTCTGCTCCAGCTCGAAAGCACTTACCGCGCCTCGTCGGGCGATCTGCGCCGCAAATTGCTGCCCTCCTTGCTTGCCGCTGCGCTCTTGTTGGGGATTAATCTGATCACCGGAATGCTGGGCTTGCTGCTCTCACGCGTAGAGTTCGCGAGTATTCAGCTCTGTGCCGTCCTCATGATCGTCGCCCTCATCTTATTGGCTCGCTTCGTGGTCTTCGAAGAGAAGAAGGGACTCGGCGTTGTGATCTCCCGCGAAGCCGTCTATTCTTCGGTGGCGGTGCTCCTCGTCGGCGCCTACTTCGCGCTGATCGGAATCGTCGTCAAGCTTCTCGTTTCCCTCGGCGGTAGCCCGCAAGTCTTCATTTCCGTTCTCGCGGCCTTCCTGATGATCGTCCTCTTCGTCGCCTTGCTCTTCTCCGGTTCACTTGTCCGGCGTTGGCGGGGTCTTGTCGATCGCTCCGTCTTCTCGGGCCGCGCCGATATTCTCGCCGAGCTCACAGCTTTCGCCGAAGAAGTTTCGGCAGCCACTGATCGCAAAGAGATCTTTGAACGGATGGCCGGAGTGCTCAACCGCAAGTGCCAACTCGCTGAGATCCGCTTCTACCTGCGGGGCGACAACCAGGGCGAGCACTACCTCAGCTTTCCGACCATAGAACTCGAACCATTGAATGTCCCCCAACTGGAACTGTGGTTGTTTCGCAAGGGCCGCACGGTCAATGCCGCTGAATTCCGTTCGCAATCCGCAGCACCTTCTGTCGAAGAGCAGCGCGTGATCGACTCGCTCGGCGGCAGCGAGTTGATTCCTCTGATCGCGCGTCGCGATTTTGTCGGCTTCATCAGCGCCGTTGCCGCGACACCTCTCAGCGCCGAATCCCGCTTTCTGATCGATTCCATGTCACACCAGCTCGCGCTCTCGCTGCTCAGCGCGCGCCAGTCGGAGAAACTGCTCGAGACCCGCGAACTGGCGTCCTTCACGAAGGTATCTTCCTTCGTTGTCCACGACGTCAAGAACCTCGTTTCCATGGTCTCGATGATTCTCCAGAACGCCGAAAAGAAGTTCGACGACCCGCGCTTCCAGCAATTGACCCTGGAAACGCTGCGCGGCGCCCAGGAGCGGATGACGCGCTTGATCAACCGGCTCACCTCGCCCGCCAAACAAATCGATTTCGCTCTCACCAATTGCGATTTGGGCGCAATTGTGCTAAACTTGGCTTCGGAAATGAAACTGTCTACACATGGCAAGGTCCGTGTTGCCATCGCCGTCGACGGCTTGCCGCCGGTCAAAGGCAACGAGGAGAAGATTCGCAGCGTGATCTCAAACCTGATCATCAATGCCGTGGAAGCCATGCCCAGTGGCGGCGATTTGAAAATCGCAGGCAGCGCCGATTCTTCTGAATCCGTGTTGCTTACTGTGGGCGATACCGGAGTCGGCATGACACCCGAGTTCATCCGCGACCGTCTCTTTCGCCCCTTTCAGACCAGCAAAGCCAGCGGTCTCGGGATCGGGCTCTTTCAGTCGCGCGAATTGGTCGGCCAGATGGGCGGCTCGCTTACAGTAAATTCCGTGCCGGGGCAGGGAAGTCAGTTCAAGTTGAAGCTGAGGCGCGCATGAGCGACAAGACTGCCAAAATACTGATCGTCGATGACGAAGACGGCATCCGGACGCAATTGGGCTTTGCGCTCGAAGATCAATATGACGTTCTCTTCGCCGCCACTGCCGGCGAGGCGCTCGCGATCACTCGCGATGGCAAGCCCGACGTCATCTTGCTCGACATCGCCCTCTCGCCGTTTGGCGACAATCAAGACGGCCTGGTGATCCTTCCCGAGCTCTTGGAACTCGACCCGACCTTGAAGATCATCATGGTTACCGGCAACGGCGAACGCAGCAACGCCCTCAGCGCCGTTAAGAACGGCGCCTTCGATTTCTACGTCAAACCGATTGATCTCGACGAACTGGGCATCGTCATCAAACGTGCTGTCTACTTGCAGAAACTCGAGATCGAGAACGCTCGCTTGGCAAGCGAACTTAAGTCCCAACGCGGTTACGGCAGCATCATCGGCGTCTCACAGCGCATGCTCAAGGTCTTCAAAGTCGTCGATACCGTGGCGACGACGCCGTATACGGTATTAATCACGGGCGAATCAGGCACCGGCAAGGAACTGATCGCCAAAGCCATCCACCAGCGCTCCGATCGTCGCGATCAGCCGTTTATTACCATCAATTGCGGCGCTATTCCGGAAACACTTCTTGAATCCGAACTTTTCGGCCATGAGAAGGGCGCCTTCACCGACGCCGTCGCCCAGAAGATAGGGAAGTTCGAGCTGGCCGATCGCGGTACCCTCTTTCTCGACGAAATCGGCGAATTGTCGCTGGCGCTGCAGGTGAAGCTCCTGCGGTTTTTGCAGGACAAAATCATCGAGCGGGTCGGTGGTCGCGGAACGATCCAGGTCGATGTTCGCGTTATTGCCGCCACCAACCGCGCCTTGCAGGAGGAAGTGTTGCATAAGCACTTCCGCGAGGACCTCTTTTATCGACTCTCTGTCATCACCATCGAGTTGCCTCCGCTTCGCGAGCGCGAAGACGACGTTCTCCTGATCGCCGAATTTCTCCTGCGCAGTTACGGCGAGGAAAACCGCAAAACCAATCTCAGCTTCACCAGCTCGTCTCTCCAGGCCTTGCGCAGCTACGAATGGCCTGGCAACATTCGCGAGCTCGAGAACCGTATTAAACGCGCCGTCATCCTGAGCGGTTCAAACCGAATCAGCGCGGCTGATTTGGGCTTTAACGCGCTCCCCGACGCCGAAATGAAGTCGCTTCAGGAGGTTAGGGAAGAGGCCGAATCGACCCATATTCGCGCCGCTCTACAACGAAACAACTGGAATGTCACCAAGGCCGCCCGCGATCTCGGCACCAGCCGCACCACACTTTACGACCTTCTCGACAAGTACAAAATCCCCAAAGCAAAGCAATAAAGCAGGTAAATGTTAAGCCTCTCTTCGCCGATTATAGAAGGGAGATCTAGCATGAAAAATATCCTGCTAATTGATGACGATTTAAGCCTGAGCGAGTCATTAGCCGGGCTTCTCGATTCGCGTGAATACCGGCTCGACACCATGGCTGATGCCCCGGGTACACTCGATTTCATCGAGTCGAATCTGCCCGATTGCGTCTTGCTGGACGTCAATCTCCCCTCGATGTCCGGCCTCGACCTGCTCAAGCAGATTCGCCAAATCAAGGACGCCCCGCCGGTTATCGTCATCTCCGGGCACGTCTCAACCGATAGCGCGATTCAGGCCATGAAGGAAGGCGCCTACGAGTACGTCACCAAGCCCTTCCAGTTCGAACGCCTGATGAGTACCATCTCCAATGCGACGCGCGAAAACGTCGGCTCGCAGCGCGCCGCCAAGTCGGCCTCCAAACCGCCGGAACTGCCCAAAGTCGAAGTGCTCGATCCGCACCGCGAAATCATCGGCGTCTCGGAGGAAATCGTCGAGATCGCCAAGATGATCGGCCAGGTCGCCAAATCCGACGCTGCCGTCCTCATTTTCGGCGAATCGGGTACCGGCAAGGAACTGGTCGCGCGCGCCATCCATCGCAATTCCAACCGCTCTGATAAAGTCTTCCTATCGGTCAATTGCGCCGCCCTCACCGAAACCTTGCTCGAGTCCGAATTATTCGGGCATGAAAAAGGCGCCTTCACGAATGCCTATGCCCGCAAGCTCGGCAAATTCGAGCTGTCTAACGGCGGGACAATCTTCCTCGATGAAATCGCCGACACCTCGCTGGCGACACAGAGCAAGCTGCTTCGTATTCTGCAGGAACAAGAATTCGAGCGCGTCGGCGGGGAAGAGACCATCAAGGTTAACGTCCGCGTACTAGCCGCGACAAACAAGAGCCTCGTTTCCTGTATCAAGGACGGCAAATTCCGCGTTGACCTTTTCTATCGGCTGAAGGTCGTCTCGCTCTATCTGCCGCCGCTGCGCGAACGCGTTGATGACATCGCCCTGCTCGCGAATCACTTCGTCAAGGTCTACAACGCCGCGACCGGCAAGAATATCGAGGGCATCACCACCGAGGCCATGAAAATCCTCGCCAAGTACTCCTGGCCCGGCAACGTCCGCGAACTGGAGAACACGATCCATACGGCGATCGTCATGAGCAAGAATCGCTGGCTCGAACCGGCCGATCTGCCGATCACGAAAGATCGCCGCGACCTGATGAAGATCGACTTCGACGCTCTCAAGGATAATTATTACCAGATGTTCCGCCGCGTGATCGAGCCGATCTACGGCAAGATCTTCTCCGGGTCCAACGGCCAGATTTACGCGCACATTCAAGAGGCCGTCGAAAAAGCCCTTATCGAGTTTACGCTACAGCACTTGCACAACAATCAAGTCAAAGCCGCCGAAGCCCTCGGCATCTCCCGCAACACTCTCCGCGACCGCATCGAACGCTACGGCATCAAGTAGCGACTTCTCTCACTCGGAACGTACATCCCGAAACTCAGCTCTTCATCAAGCTCTTTATCATTGTACGTAAACAAGTGCCCGCCGGTGCCATACACGACGACCGAGTCCTGCTTGCCGAACGGATTGTACCAGTACGCCGCATTCAGCAGCAGATTCTCCTGCGCATCGTAACTGAAGACGTTGCGCACGTTGCCGTGATGAGTGGTAGCGAGGATCTTTGCAGGCAATGTTGCTCGAACGCGATGACTAGTCCTGCCGCAACTGATGAAGCCTGTCGCAGCTTTCTCTGTATATTGAACTGTGCTGTCCGTATTTCAATCCAGTCAGATCTTTAAACCTCTCATAATACGCAATTGCAGTGAGAGTATCTCCGCTTCTAAAATAGTATTCCGCAAGCGCTCTCATGTATCTTCTGAAGACGCTTGAGAGAGTATCAGATCGGTCCTTGATCAACATGAATCCCGATTCGTATTCAGCGATGGCGCCTTTGAGATCGCCGCGAAGGAGGGCCGCATCAGCGAGCGACAGATACAGCCCAGCAATTTCATTGGGATATTGAGAGCCAACCGAGATATAGTGATCCAGATAGAATTTGGCTGTCCGCTTGGCTCGATCATTTTCGCCAATTACAAGATAGTTGCTCGTTAGCTCAGAAACTCGTGCTAACGCCAAGGAGTCCAAAAGGATGTCAGGAAGTGACTTACATGCAAGCCATTGCTCTATGTAAGATGTGGCAGTCCTGAAGTCCCCTCGAATAGTATAGACTTCTGAGAGTAGGTCCTGGACCCAACGTACACGACAATCGCATGAGTCAAAGTGTTGCTTGTAAAGGTCGATTGCACGTCGATAGAGGTCAGCCGATCCCTCGAAGTCGTCAAGCCCCAACCGGACTTTTCCATGTTCCCAAAATGCTGTTGCCAAGAGCGTATCTGACATTTTGTAGCGTTCAATCACCTGTTCAGAATAGAAGAAGTTTGAATCGGCCTGGACAAAGTGGAGCGCGTTCGATTGAATGCGAGCAAGGTAGAGGTATGCTAATGCAAGTGCAGGAGAGCTACCGATAGTATGTTCCGTCTCTGCCACAATCGACTCGAATTGCTCGATAGCTTCGCCAACCAAGCCCCTTTGGTGCAGTTCAATTGCCTTGGCGAGCATCTTCTCCGGATCATGTTCACTTGAATGTGAAGCACATCCAATGCAAATCGTGTAAATCATCGCCAGCAGCGGCAACAACTTCATTAGGCATTTCTGACTTCTCGAGTAGATGACTCTCATTCAATGAACCTCACAAAACATGTTTCAGGGACCCCCATAAATCGATCGGTACGCGCTGTCAGCCGAATATCCCCTTCTGTTTTGGCTCCATTCGTAGCGCCCCGCCATGGTCGTAAGGTAGTGGGCAGGTAGGTCGTTACCGCCCATAATCAGATGATTGTTGTAGTCTCCTGATTTCGATCCTCTCAGGGAGCCAACAGGACTTTCACCAATCGAGGCATCCGGCCTTGCTCCAGGGTATGGCGGCCCGGCTTCGCTCGGGCTTCCTAAGATCATGTCACTGGTCCAATTGTATCGATTAAAATCTGCGTCAATGGCGTCGTAAGTGGCATCAGCTCGATCCTTTGCGTCCTCAATTCTGTCTTGCGCCACATCATCAAAATCATCAAGATCATAATCAAATTCGATTTCTTCATCGGGAGCGAACGAGGGGTCTGGAGGACCATATAGGAGATAGTACGGATTTGTCACTCCTTGGTCATCTGCCTCGGTGGTTTCGCTGGAAGTGTTGCCGCCCGTAGGCGAATTGCTCTCTTTGTTATCTTCTGCGCGTTTCTGCGCATCATCCAATTCTTGCTGCGCGTCTTCCCAATCAAAAAACGCATCGTTATACACGTCTTCGTCTGACCGCTTTGGTGAGCACACACCGGGGGACAGATAGCGCCTTGGCGAAGAGACACCCGCCATCCCCGTCGGATCAACATACCGAATCGGATTATTCCGCACATACGAGTACGGATTGTGGTAGTCCTTCACCGGGTCGGGAGAGGAGAACCGCCCGATCGACGGATCATAGAAGCGCGCCCCGTAGTAGTACATCCCGAAACTCAGTTCTTCATCAAGCTCTTTATCATTGTACGTAAACAAGTGCCCGCCGGTGCCATACACGACGACCGAGTCCTGCTTGCCGAACGGATTGTACCAGTACGCCGCATTCAGCAGCAGATTCTCCTGCGCATCATAATTGAACACGTTGCGCACGTTGCCCTGGTGGTCGGACACGATGAAGTTCTTGGTCAACGTCCCGCTGATGAGATCGCCGCGGCTGGTTGAGCAGATCTTGCGACCGATCCAGAGCATTTCAGACAGCTCAATCGAAATCCTTAAATCTCCACCCGTTGTTGTATGGGCTGAGTTCGTACGGTGACTCGGAACCAATCGCAACCGGCTCTGACTGATAGCCAATTCGTCTGACCTTGCCATCACTGTTGAAAATCACATACCATTTGGCCAACTCGTGACACTCACTCGAGTAGAGGCAGAAGCTAACTGAGTCCTCGCCGAGCTCAGTTGCAAATTCCCTAGCGGGTGTGAATCTAAAACCTCTCACTGCTACGTTCATTGACGTTTCCAAGATGATGTCTCTGCCTGCCTGGTCCTTGGATGACAGTATCGAAGTTGCGAGGTCATCGGAAGCATAATCCGGAACGCTATAGATGAAGTTACTGAAAACTCCTTCCGGATTGGCAGGATCTAGGTGTTCGGTGCTATACCACAATGCCGCCAACAAATCATCGAACGACTCGATAGGGTAGTTCTGCCCTCCGCCGTAAATAAGACTAACGAGGAGCACTGCTCTGCACAGTGGGGTCGACACTGCGTTCTCAGGGCATTCTGAGGTAGCCCACGAGGACGTTTCAACAAACTCGCGTTCGGTGACCCAGCATAGGGGCCGTGCCTCAAACGTTACCGTATCAACGGCGACATGTAGTAGCGAACTAACGCCGTCCACTGCATAGCTCAGGAGCACATGTTGGCACAGTGCGAAAGATCGATGCTCTGCCAAGAGTCTGAATTTCGAAGGTCGTTTTTCAGCACCCACCATTCGCATACCCTCAAGGGTCTTTGGATCAACGCGTGCCAAGAACTTCCGAACATGTGCACGTATTTGGGGCGCTTCAAACTTCGATGGAGTTGGGGTATCGAATCCATACTTGGCAATGCCGATGCTATCTCTGTCAGGGAAGTGCTCTACGACTTGCTCATCGTAACTTCGAGTGCTGAGATCGCAGAACTTCTCGACTCGGTCTGTTTGCTCGCCAAACACAATCGGGGCAATAGTCCAGAAGAGGATGCAGGCGGGGAGAACGAAGCGCATTCCTAATATCCAAGAATCGCTTTGTTTTGCCAGAATTGCCACTCGTCTTTCTTCCATTCTCGATAATCCTCTATTGCATTGAAGTTTGCTCGTCCACCTGAGACAGTGATTCGATTGTATCTGACCGATTCCCAGAAACTCATTTGCGTCTGATAACCTCTTCGATCATAGTGCCAGTAATCCGTCGCGCCGTCAGGTGGTGTAAATGTCTTGTGCCACTTCGGTGTTCCAGCAGGGGGATCCTCAAGAGCATGACCTACTTCATGGAATACGTATGCCATGATGCCAGCTTGCTTTTTGGGATTGGAGAAGTCCTTCCAAATGTTTGAGTTGATGGTCATTACTCCTGTCTTTCTGTCATAGACTGCCGATGCATTCTTCCGTGAAGGTTGACCGATTCTTATCCTATCACTATCCAGCATCGACGTGAATTCTGAGAAGACCTCTTAGGATATGCCACGTTTGCCACCGCTTTCCAAATAGTCCAGATGAGCGAAATAAGCCCAAGACCACATCACAGATTTCACACCCTCAGTGAGTTTTCCTCCTTCATTCGATTCATTCGCGCCTGTCGTTCCTCCACCGCCACGGGAGTTCATCCAAATTCCAAACGCGCGGATGTCAAATCCTTCATTCCTCAGATCGTCGGAAGTCCACATTGGATCTTGTCTATTGATATTCAGTGCCGGCCCAATCGGCCCACCCCAACTAAACACTGGTGGCGACGACCCCTCACCCGCCATCCCCGTCGGATCAATATACCTTATTGGATTGTTCCGCACATACGAACACGGATTGTGGTAGTCCTTCACCGGGTCGGGAGAGGAGAACCGCCCGATCGACGGATCATAGAAGCGCGCCCCGTAGTAGTACATCCCGAAACTCAGTTCTTCATCAAGCTCTTTATCATTGTACGTAAACAAGTGCCCGCCGGTGCCATACACGACCACCGAGTCCTGCTTGCCGAACGGATTGTACCAATAAGCCGCATTCAGTAGCAGATTCTCCTGCGCATCATAATTGAACACATTGCGCACGTTGCCCTGATGATCCGACACGATAAAACTCTTGGTCAAGGTTCCGCCGATGATATCGCCGCGACTGGCTGAACAGATTTTGCGGCCGACCGCATAGACATTGTGCGACCAGTCTATGATATTGCCGTTGCCAGCCTTCTGCACAACAACGCTAACCTCGCTGCCGGAATAGTAGTAGTAAGTATGCGTCAATGTTCGCACCCAAGCGCTGTCGGGATCGACACCGCCTCCTCCTAATCCGTCAAGGCCGTCGCCTTCGAGGCCATCCTCAGACTCTCCACCAAGAAAGTCCTCGCCGCCACCGCCGCCAATTCCGCAGTTCGTGCATAGCCACTCCCACGAAACTAACGTCTTCTTGACTCGCCGTCCAGAATAATCACGGCAGTAGGGGACTACAAAAGGCCGCCGGGAGAGATCTTCCCGACGGCCTTGCAGCGCAGACACTATGGCAATAACTTAATGCGCGGCCAGACCCGGCGCGGTGATTTCGCGCCACGAGGTCTTGATGACAATCGAAATCAGCGGCGTACCCGGAGGGAGTTTGCTCGGATCAAGAAAATCAAGGTCGAACGACCAGTCACGATCCGGCGGGCTGTAATAGCTGCCGCCCCACGTTCCGATCGCCTGATCGGAAGCCCACAAATCGACCGCGGATCCCTTCCAGTAAAACTTCTTGCCCGACCAGTTCTCCAGGAAACGAGGCAGGTTCTCGAAACCGCCGGAGTAAGTGCCTCCACCGGTCGGCTTGTTGCCCGTCATATAGGCCGCGTTCACGCGGGTTTCTGAAGCCGTTCGGCTGCTGAGCGCACCCCAGCTATTGCCGTCGCTCCAGGCGGTCGAAAGAACCGTGTAAGCATCGGCCATCAGCGAAGCCGGCTTCTTGTTCACGGAGTTGTAATTCCCGACCGTATACAGCGGGTTCTCCGAACACACCGTCAACCCCTCTTTCAACTCCGAGCCGTTCTTCAGGCGCGTCGCCGTCAGATTGCTGCCGTCGGTGTTCGAGGAATAGATAATCCCGCCGTCGGGCCAGTAGCTCGAAGTGTTCAACTTGGCGATGTCGATGTCGTAGGATGACACGTCTTTGTTTTCGCGGTCATCGTAAAACGTCGTCTCGGTCAAGATTCCTTGCGATACGAAATCGGCCGTCACGTTCGACCAGGTCGAATCCGGTTGGCGGTGAAATACCTGCCCGTCCAGAATCTTCAATCCCGCTTTGTGTTCGTAACTGTCGACATTGTCGCTGCCGGCGCGCTCCAACATATCCTTCGGCTCGCCCGAAGATACCACCGGGAGCTTGAGTTCAGTCATGCCGTGGTTACGGTCTTCCACTCGCCCGTCCCAGCGTCCGATCGACTCGTTGACCCAGTCGGCGTCTGACGCATCGAGCCAGGTGTTATCGGCATTTTTCATGTTGCGATAGGTGCCAGTGCCATCTTTGATCTCGACGGTACCATAGCTGTCCGTCTGCCCCGAATTCGGCTTGCGGCCATGGAGAATGTCGCCGGCCGCCGTGCAATACGAGTCGATCCGCAGCGAATTGTTCGACTGCAGATACATATTCGCGTTCGAGTGTACGCGTCCTCCGAGCACCATCGCCGGGCCCGGAGCGATTTCCAAATCTTCCTCATAGAACACCGCGAACTGGTACACCGGCACGACAGAAGCGTCCACCGTCATCTGCAGCGAGGTCTGTGTCTTGGTTCCAGGCGCGGTCGCGCGCGCCGTAATCACGTACTCGTCGGACAAGGCATAAAGCCCGCGATAGGCGCCCTGGGTCAGGATCTTGTTCACGGTCACACCCGGCTTGGTGACTTCGTATGATACGGCAAACTTGCCGATTTGAAACGAATCGGAGGGCATCGAGGATGGCGGCTTGCCGTAGTTGTTGTACTGGTTCGTCAGCACGGCACTGGCCTTCTCCAGGCCCGCCTCGGCAGCGTAGAGTGCCGCCGTCGAGTTCATCTCGTAGCCGGCGATCTCGACCTCGGTCGTCGAAGTCATGATTGCGTTGATGCCCAGCAACGACAGCATCAACAGCAGGGACAGGAAGATGAGCGTCGTAAATCCGCTCTGGTTTAAGGGAGTCTTATTCATATCTCCTCGCTTGTTACATGGTCAGGTTTCGCACCATGGCGCTGGACCGCAGCGTGTCGTATCGATAGTCCCCCACAAACAGGTCACTCTTCGCGGTCCGGGTCACCACTTCGATCAACACCTCGCGCACGTAGCGGTCAACGACGATCGTGTCATAAACTGCGCCGTTAGCCAGAGTGTAGCGAAGCTGCAGATCGACGATGTCGTCGGCGTAAACCACCGGGTCGTCGCCGTTCTTTGCCATCATGAATTTTGGACTCAACGAATCGGTATCGTCGATATAGTACTTGTAGAAATCCAGCATGAACACCTTGGCATTCGCCGGGTACGACTTGCTCAACGCCGCTGAACTGTGCTGCAATTCTTCGCCGGCAATATCGACATCAGAGAGCCAGAAGTATTCACCGCTGTCGGTTACGGCGTCATAGATGTAAGCCCACGTATTCGCCACAAATCCACTCAAATCCGCGCCTTCGCAGGCCAGATCGGCGGTAGGGGAGGACATTGGATCGCTGAGTGAGGCCGTACACAACGGCTCGGCCATGAAGACAACGGCAACAGTGTCCGGATTGGCATTCCAAGCCGTCATGCAGGTGATCCCGGGCTCCAGTCGGTAACCGGCCTGTCGAATCTTCTGCACCAGCTCGTTGACCACAGCGCGGCCGTTCTGCTGCATTTCCGTGACACCGGACTGAATGATATGATTCTCGTTCTGGACAATGAGCACCTTCATGCCAGCAGCCACCGCAAACGAGGCGATCAGCGCCGCCACAAGGACCTCCAGAATCGTGAATCCGCCCTGATTCCGGACCTTCTTAAGGTAATACTTTAAGCGTACCATGTTATTCACCTACCTGTATATAGGTTGTCGTGCTACAGGCCCGCTGAACATCGTTCTCGTCATTGTAGCTGACTACCACGAGAAGTTGCTTGAGATTAGCACCGATGTCCGAGACCTGCCAAACGCGATTTAGGCGTCCGCGCGTATCCGCGCCGTCGATCATCGATGCGTCCGGCAGCCTCCTGAACTCCTCGATCTTCTCGCGCGTGGCCTGCACAACCATCGTCGTCTTGCCCGACCAGACGTTGCCGCGCAAAGCGACGACCAGCATCGAGCTCAGCAGAAGCAGGCCCAGCGTGAAAATCACCAGACCGATCATTACTTCCAAGAGGGTAAATCCGTTCTCATTTTTTCGCTTCATTGGCGACCTCGTCATTTGGTTTCGCTCCGTGTTATGCAAACGGCGCGCCGAAAGCGGATGGTGCCGCCCGCCCGGGTTAAGTGCTTGGAGATTAGGCAAGTAGACACATGTCGAGAAATCGACGGATCAGTGATTTCGTCGTTTCCGACGGTTCAACTATAGGGGCAGCCCCATAGCTGTGGTTGACCGGTGGGGGAGCGGCTGCCTTAAAGCGGACCCGGCCTAAATCTCTCTGGCAGCCATCCCTCGATGTGCCTTGACTCATCCTTAAAGCGTCTGATAATATATATTATATCAAGATGCAAAAAACGACAGAGCTCGATTCTCAGAAATCTACGCCCCGCCTTTGGCTACTTCACCACGATGCTCAGGAGCTTCTCTTTCACGTAGATAATCTTGACAATCTGCTTGCCTTCGATATTCCGCACGACCTTTTCCTGCTGCAACGCCATTTGCTTTACGGTCTCCTCGCTGGCGCTACGGTCGATCTCAATCTGATCGCGAACCTTGCCGTTGATCTGGATTGCCACTGTTACGGTGTCGAACTGCACCGCCTGCGGGTCGTATCCCGGCCAGCGCGACTTCAGAATTGATTCCTTGTGTCCCATCATCTCCCAGGCCTCATCGGCGAAATGCGGCGCCATCGGAGCGATAAGCTGCACGATACGGCTCACGACGAAGCGGTCGAAGGCGTCCGGCTGTGCTTTCGGCGCGTAACTTCCGAAAAACTCCATGATCGCCGCGACAGACGTGTTAAACGACAACCGTTCAAGGTCTTCGGTGACTTTCTTGATAGTTTGGTTGAGCTTGATGTATACCGCCTTCGAATCGGCATCCAGCGATTCCACGGCAATCTGAGCTGCTGGTGATTTCACACTCGTTCCGGTTGCCACTTGCTCAACGATACGGTAGAACCGGCTCATAAACCGCTCGACACCGACCAGCCCCTCGGTCGTCCACGGCATCTCTTTGTCGGCGGGCGCGGCGAAGAACATTGCCAGACGGCTAACATCGACACCCCGCTCCCTCATGACGTCGATCGGGCTGATCACATTTCCCAGCGACTTCGACATTACGCGCCCCTCGGCGTCCATCACCATCCCATGGTTGTACATCCGCAGCGCCGGCTCGTCAAAATGCAGTATCCCCAAATCGTGCAGGAACTGCGTGAAGAATCGGAAATAGATCAAGTGCCCGGTAGCGTGCGTAATCCCACCGATATAGAGATCAACCGGCATCCAGGCGTCGCACTTCTCGGTCGCAAACGGCGCCTTGTCGTTGCGATTGTCCGTATAGCGCAGCATGTACCACGAAGAGCAGATAAACGTGTCCATTGTATCCGCGTCGCGCTGGGCAGCTCCGCCGCACTTCGGGCACTTCACATTGACCCAGGTGGTGGCGTCGGCCAACGGCGAACGACCCTTGGGAATGTAGTCAACCCCCTCGGTCGGCAATAAGACCGGCAATTCACTATCCGGGACCGCAACTTCACCGCATTTCTCGCAATGAATGATCGGAATCGGCGTGCCCCAATAGCGCTGGCGCGAAATCAGCCAGTCGCGCAATTTGAAATTGACTTTGCGATTACCCAGTCCGTTTTCTTCCGCGTACTCGATCACGCCGTCTACGCCGGCATGGCCGACGAGTCCGTCGAATCGGCCGGAATTGCACATCTCGCCTTTTTCGACATAAGCCGTTTCCATCTCTGAAACAATTGGTGCGGCTTCGCCCTGCGGTTTGATCACGACCTTGATCGGAATGCCGTAAGTCTTGGCAAAAGCAAAATCCCGCTGGTCGTGTGCCGGAACACCCATGACGACACCGGTGCCGTAGGACGCCAGCACATAGTCCGCTATCCAGAGCTGCGCGCGTTCGCCGCTTAAGGGATTCACCGCATACAGACCGGTAAAAACGCCGTCTTTGTCCAGCGTCTCCGCCTGCCGTTCAATTTCCGATTTGGCAATCGACTTCGCGATATATTTGTCAACTTCAGCCCGGCGTTCGGCAGGGATTGCCAGCTTGGACAACAATTCCGCTTCCGGGGCAATCGCCATAAACGTCACGCCAAAAATCGTGTCGGGACGCGTCGTAAAGACCGGAATCTCGATCTCCGAGTTTTCCAGCTTGAACTTGATCTCGCACCCGACCGACTTGCCGATCCAATTCCGCTGCATCGCCTTCAGTCGATCCGACCAGCCGTCTAGTGTGTCGAGATTCTGCAGCAGCCGGTCGGCATACTCGGTGATCTTCAAGAACCATTGATTCAAGTGCTTCTTGGTTACTAAGTTGTGGCAACGCCAACAAGTGCCGTCCGACTCAACCTGCTCATTAGCAAGAACGGTATTGCACGTTTCACAGAAATTTACCAGTGCAGCCTTGCGATAGGCCAATCCCTTCTCGTACATCCGCAGAAAAATCCACTGGCTCCAACGGTAGTAATCCGGCTGGCAAGTGACGACTTCCCTCTCCCAATCAAACGAGATGCCTACCTTCCTGAGGGTATTGCGGGAGACTTCGATATTCTTCATCGTCCACTCGGCCGGGTGCAACCCGCGCTTGATCGCCGCCTGCTCCGCCGGCAATCCAAAAGCGTCCCAGCCAAACGGGTGCAAGACATCCTTGCCGCGCAACCACTGATAGCGCGCCATCGCGTCGCCGATGATATAGTTGCGAAAATGCCCCATGTGCATGTCGCCCGACGGATAAGCAAACATCACCAGCACATAGTATTTCTCGCGCGGCATCTCCGGAGCACGGAACAGCTTCTCGCGGTCCCAGCGCTCCTGCCACTTCTGCTCGATGCGGGCAAAGTCGTAGCCGCTGCGCGACTCTGAGCGGGTGTCTCTATCAGTACTCATCTTTTTAGCTTTCAGACCAATATGCTGGCTTACGGATACAAGCGGTATAGCATGCGCGCAAACGGAATTGTTTCCCGCACGTGCGGCAGCCCGCAAATCCAGGCGACCGTGCGTTCGATACCTAAGCCGAAGCCGGCGTGCGGCACCGATCCGAAGCGGCGCAGGTCGAGATACCACTCGAACGGCTCCAGCGGCAGGTTGTGGTGCTTGATCGAATCGATCAGCCACTCCAGATTATCCTCGCGCTGCGAACCGCCGATGATCTCGCCGTAACCTTCCGGTGCCAAAAGATCGGCGCACAACACGACCTCCGGACGCTCCGGGTTGCGCTTCATGTAAAAAGCCTTGGCCTCGCGCGGGTAGTTATAGATGAACACCGGCCGGTTGAACATGTTCGTCAATACGGTTTCATCTTCGCCGCCCAGGTCCATTCCCCAGGTAATCTTCGATCCCGTCTTCTGCAGGCGCTCCACGGCTTCGTCGTAGCTGATCCGATAGAAGGGCTTCTTGATCGCGATCAGTTTCATGATATCGCGTTCGAGCGCCACCAGATGATCCGAGGCCTTCTCCAGCACCCACTCGACGATGTAGCAAATCATGTCCTCTTGCAGGTCCATGTCGCCGTTGATGTCGCAGTACGCAAGCTCGGCTTCGATCATCCAGAATTCGGTCAAATGCCGCCGCGTCTTCGACTTCTCTGCGCGGAACGTCGGGCCGAAGCAGTACACCTTGCCGTGCGCCATGCACGCCGCCTCTAAGTACAGCTGCCCGGTCTGCGCCAGATACGCCTTGCCGATGTCGAAGTACTGCGTCTCGAACAGCGTCGATGCACCTTCGCCGATCGCGCCGGTCAAAATCGGCGTATCGATCAGTATGAACTTGCGCTCGTAAAAATACTGCCGGATCGCCTGAATAATCTCATTGCGCACCCGCATGATGTGCCACTGCCGTGTCGAACGCAGCCACAGGTGGCGGTGCTCCATCAAAAAGCCGGTCGTATGCTCCTTCGGCGAAATCGGATAATCCCGGCTGACCTGCACGATCTCGAGATTTTTGATCAACATCTCAAAACCGCCCGGCGCGCGTTCTTCCTCTTTCACCGGACCGCTAATCACTATCGAGGTCTCCTGCGTCAACTGGTCAAACCGGCTGAAGACCTCTTCCGACACTTCGCTTTTGACCAGCACACCCTGGATCATTCCCGTGCCGTCTCTGAAGACGATGAAGCGCACCTTGCCCGATGAGCGCGTGTTGTAAACCCAGCCTCTCAGCCGGACTTCCTGCCCGACATGCTGGCTTAGTTCTTCGATATAACAGTCTATCATTGCCACGTCCGTTTCTGAAAATTATCGGAGAAAATTAGGAGAATTGCAGCGCTTCGCAAGCAGAATGTGCGTCGATTCAGAGAATCTTGCGCGTCAGTGGCGTCAGATAGGAGCAACTGGATATCACTGCCGACTTGAGCGATTCAAAACCGCCGAGCAGCGACCCCCGCAGTTTGGCCCGCATCGTGAGACCGTTGTCGAGCGCGCTAATCGCCACGCGTCCATACACCCCGTTATCTTCCGTGCGCGCCGCGGACGTCAATTGAATCCGGAAGCCCAGCGAGCGCGCCATCTCCGACACGCGCGCGTCGTACCGCCCGAACGGAAACGCCAGCGCCACCACTTCGCGGCTCGACAGTGCTGTCAGGATGCGCCGTGATTCCAGTAACTCCGCCTTCAAGTCCGCTTCGCTCAGTGACGTCAAATCACGGTGCGTGTGCCCGTGGGAGCCAAACTGGACTCCCGCGGCCGCCAGTTCACGAACCTGCTCGGGCGTCAGATGCTTCCGACGTCCCCGCAGCAGCAGGTTGTCCCACTCGTTCGCCTTTCCGAGATAAGCGGTTGGCACAAACACCGTGACCGCCGTCTTCCGCTCCTGCACCAGCGACATTATCGATAGGAGATCGTCGTAGCCGTCGTCAAACGTAATCGCAAAACACTTTCGGTCGGCTAATGCCTCGTCGAGAAACGCCGATTTCAATCCGATTTTCGCGGCCGCATTTAGAAGCTGCTCGAACCGCTGCGGAGCGATCGCGCTGATGTCGGGGAATCGCGGCTGTAGGCTGTGCAGCATCAGGACGCGCGGCATCCTGCGCAGGCGTCGGGCCAGGACGAGGGAAAAAACAAATGCCGCGATGGCCAAGAGCACGATCGCGGCAAGAATCCAGTTCATAAGGCGGATTAGTTCGTCAATACTGACCAGTCGATTTCACCGAGCAGTTTCTCGTCCACCGCCCCGAGCGCCACCATAGTGAGCAGCTTCTCGTCGAACACCGCCTTGGCTACTCGCCGGACATCGGTCAGGTTCACGCCGTCGATCTCCGCGGCCGTTTCCTCCAGTGAGACAAACTCCTGGAGGAAGATCTCGTGCCGCGCCAGGCGGTTCATGCGGTTGTAAGAACCCTCGAGCGACAGCATCAGATTGCCCTTGAGCTGCGACTTGGCATGATCGATTTCCTGTTCGGTCAGCGAGTTTTCCTTCACCGCAGCGAGTTCGTCGAGTATCACCGAGGTCGCCTCGCGCGCCTTAATCGTATCGGTGCCGAGATAGATCCCGAACAAGCCCGTGTCATGGTAGAAATCCTGATACGAATAAATCGTATACACCAGCCCGCGCTCTTCGCGCACCGACTGGAACAACCGCGAGCCCATGCCGCTGCCAAGCAGCGTGTTCAGGATCAGCATCGCGTAGCGGTCCTTGTGCGAGAAGGCGATGCTCGGAAAGCCGAGACAGATGTGCGTTTGATTCAAATCACGCTTGTGCACGAGACGTTTGCCGCGATCGTATTGCGGCGCGATCAGCCCCTTCCCGCTTCCCGCCTGCGCCACCCGCAGCGACTTTCCCGTCACCTCCACCAGCTTCTCGTGCTCAACCGCTCCCGCTGCCGCCACGATGATTCGGTCGGCGGTGTAGTTGCGCGCGATGTATTCAAGCACATCCTGCCGCGTTAGTTTTTTCACGCCGGCCGACTCGCCCATGATCGACTGCCCCAGCGGGTGGGGATCCCACACGGCGCCGGCAAAGTAGTCATGCACCAATTCCGCGGGCGTGTCGAAGACGTCTTTGATCTCTTCGAGGATCACCTCTTTTTCGCGTTCCAGTTCCGTCGGGTCGAACACCGAATCGGTGACGATGTCCGCCAGGACATCGAAGCCGATATCAAAATGCTCGTCAAGAACGCGGCAGTAGTAGCAGGTGTTTTCGCGACTGGTAAAGGCATTCAGCGTGCCGCCCAGGGTTTCAAGACTCTGGGCGATCTCCTTGGCGTTACGCCGCTTCGTGCCCTTGAAGCACATGTGCTCGATGAAATGCGAAATGCCGTTCACCCGCGCCTCTTCGCTGCGGCTGCCGACATCCACCCAAATACCGATCGAAGCCGACTTGATATACGGAATCTGCTCCGTTACGATGCGGATTCCGTTGTCCAGTATGCTTCGTTGATACTTGGCTTCAATCACGGTTGCGCGAACCCCGATCGCGGTCGCGCGGACGACGATCACGATCACCGCCGCGATGTCCGCCATAGGGGCGCCGTTCACCACCGCTGCGCGGTTCCGGTTCCGGCATCCCTTCCGGTCGCGGTGTCAGCGCCTTCTTCGACAAGCGAATCTTGCCGTCCGCATCTACCGAGAGGACCTTTACTTCGATCATGTCGCCGACCTTCAGCACGTCGTCAACGCGCTCCACCCGATGGTGCGCAATTTCCGACACGTGCAGGAGGCCGTCGGTATTCGGAATAATCTCCACGAACGCGCCGAACTCCGCGATGCGTTTCACCTTGCCGGTGTACACCTTGTCGACTTCCGGCTCTTCGATCAACGCCAGAATCATATCGCGCGCCCGCAGACCGGCATCGCCGTCCACAGCCGCAATCACCACCGTGCCGTCGTCCTCGATATCGATCTTCGCGCCGGTCGCTTCGATAATCGAACGGATCATCTTGCCGCCGGGGCCGATCACCTCGCCGATACGATCCTGCTTGATCTTGATCGTAAGAATCCGCGGCGCATACATCGAGATGTCCGCGCGCGGCTGCGCAATCGTCCGATCCATGTTGTCAAGCACCTTCAGGCGCGCTTCCTTGGCTTTGGCTAATGCATCGCGCATGATCGCGATCGTCAAGCCGCCGATCTTGATGTCCAACTGGAAGGCTGTAATGCCTTCGCGCGTCCCGGCGACCTTGAAATCCATGTCGCCGTAATGGTCCTCGGCGCCGAGGATGTCGGTGAGGATCTTGTACTCCGTGCCCTCGAGAATCAATCCCATGGCAATTCCGGCAACCGGCGCCTTGATCGGCACGCCGGCATCCATCAGCGACAATGAGCCGCCGCAGACAGAAGCCATCGACGAGGAACCGTTGGATTCCATGATGTCCGAGACGATCCGGATCGTGTACGGGAAATTTTCTTCCGCCGGCAGTACCGGCTCGAGCGAACGCTCAGCCAGCGCGCCGTGGCCGATTTCGCGGCGACCGGGACCCCGATTCGGCCGCACTTCACCTACCGAAAACGGCGGGAAGTTGTAATGCAGCATATACGATTTTTTCGATTCGCCTTCCAGCGCATCGACAATCTGCTCGTCCATCTTGGTGCCGAGCGTCGTCACGACCAACGCCTGCGTCTGACCGCGGGTGAATAGCGCCGAGCCGTGCGTGCGCGGCAGCACGCCGACTTCGCACGTGATTTGGCGAATCGTGTCGAGATCACGACCATCCAGCCGCGTCTCCCGCTTGAGAATTCGCAGGCGCATATCGTCCTGCACGAACTTCTCGCAGTAATTGTAAATCCACTGCCCGCAGTCCGGGAATTCTTCTTCCAGCGCCTTCTTCACCTCGTCGATAATCGCGCCGACGGCCTGGTCGTGCTCGTGCTTTTCCTTGTTGTCGTTGGCTTGTTCCAGCCGGCTTTTCGCCATTGATTCAACGCGCGCGAACAATCCGGCGGGAATCTCCGGCTTGATCACGGCCTTCTTCGCCCGGCCCACCGCAGCTTGAATCTGCTTGATCAGCTTGCAGATCTCGCCGATTTGCTCGTGTCCAAACGCCAGCGCGCCGACCATCTCTTCTTCCGAGATCTCCGTGCAGCCGCCTTCGACCATGATGATGTGTTCCGGCGTGCCCGCGATGATGAGGTTTAGCGCCGACTCTTCGAGCTGGCTGAACGTGGGATTGACCACATACTGGCCGTTGATCATACCGACACGCACGCCGGCGATCGTCTGCTCGAACGGAATATCGGAGATCGCCATCGCCACTGAAGCGCCCACGATCCCGAGCACATCACCGTCGTTCTCCTGGTCGGCGGACAGAACCTGGACCATGATCTGGACCTCGTTCATGTATCCATCGGGGAACAGCGGCCGCAACGGGCGGTCGATTAGACGGGATGTCAGCGTCTCCTTTTCGGAGGGTCGGCCTTCACGCTTGAAAAATCCGCCGGGAATCTTGCCGGCGGCGTAAGTCTTTTCCCGATAGTCCACCGAGAGCGGAAAAAAACCCTTGGCGAAATCCGGCTTGTCGGCGGCACACACTGTTGCCATCGTCACCGTATCGGCGTAACGCACCCAACAGGCGCCATCCGCCTGCCTGGCCACGCGACCAACTTCTATCGAAAGCGTGCGGCCGCCCAAATCCATGGTAAATGTTTGCATCTAATTTCCTTGCTTCCGTCTTAGCGACTCAGATCCAATTGAGTTACCAGATGACGGTAGCCTTCGATATCCGAGCGACGCAGGTAATTGAGTAAGCGT
>CAZOYE010000010.1:0-143403 GCA_964584025.1 uncultured Ignavibacteria bacterium | reverse complement strand
CCACGATAAAATACGACTCAGGACCGTCAACCAAAACTTGTGGGACAGCCTCTTCTTGTCTGCCGGGGCTGAGTGTCAGACAGGAACGTTGTCAGACAGGAATGTTTGACCTACCGAGGAGGGATGGAAGATTGCTTCGTCGCGGCAGGAACGGTAAGTGGTCAAAGTGTGCGTTCGCTCCTCGCAATGACAACGCCGAGTGTCTTCCTAGGTGACATAACAGGCGTCAGGTCACAATCCCGTCCTCGCTGGCGCTCGGCCGGGAGCAAGACCTGACGCAACGGGTAAATGGAGGAGATGGGCCGGGATCGAGACCTGATGCAACAGGTGGATGGAGGCGGTCGGGTGGGACGAAGGCCTGGGCAACTGCTGAGGATCTGATTCGTTTGCGAAGCGCCCTCACCCCCGACCCCTCTCCCAAAAGGAGAGGGGAGAAGGCTGTGGAAGGGTTTCGTAGCGTTGAGGCTGGGTTTGCCCGCCAGGCGTTCTTGTGGAATTGCTAAAGGGTAGGCAGACCCGACCCCTACGATGAGTTAAGAGTTCGACCAATTCGTCTTAACGGACAGGTGGCCAGTTGACAAAGAATCGGTACCGAGGTCGAATTGCACGGAAATTGGAAAGTTGTACCGGCACTAACTTTTGTCCAAACAAACACTTAGCAAAATGGGTCTTGACAGTTTGCACTCAACAGTGTTCATTGTAGCAGGGTGGTTGGGTGCAACTTGTTCACATCCGCGTGAACTTCAAGGTTTTACAGGCTCTACCTGCGGGACACTTTGTCCCGAGCTACAATCCGATCGAGGTTTGCGGATTCCAAACCGCAGACTTCGGTGATCTTAACACTGAGATTCAGTCAGGCCGTTGCGGCACTCATTACGCGTACTCGCGAAGTCTGACTCGCAGAGACAGATCGGAAGACTTCTGAGCTCTGGAAGATTGAGACGGCAACTGGTGCAGCGCATCTTAAGAAATAAGAGAAATGACCAATCGATACACAACCTTATCGGACGAGGGAGGTTCGTTATGAAGCGAGCGCGTGCGGTATTGTACGTTTTGCTCATGCTGGCTTTCGTGTGCGGAAATGCCTGGGCGCAGGATGCCGGGACACCCGACACGGTACGAGCCGGCAAGGTCACCACTAATGCCGGACTGGATGTCGGCGTACCGGTGACCGCCTACAATTCACATCCGATCGGTGGCTACTCGCTGGGCATGACCTGGAGTTCGACCGATGTGACGTACGATTCTATCTCCTACATCGGTACTCGTTTACCGGCGAGTTCATTCAAGATCGTCACCGCCAACAATCCGAATCGAACGGTATTGGTGGGCTTTGCCGACCTGACCGCTTCGAACCCGTTGCCCGTGGGTGACGGGCTGCTTTTCACGATCTGGTATAGCGTAGCTCCCGCTGCGCCGGACCAGTTTGTGAGTATCGATACCACATTCGTGCCACCGGCGGGAACGTGGGAATTTGTACCTGCAGGCGGGCTTGGGTTCGGCCCGCAGTTCAAGGAAGGCGAAATCAAGATCGGTAATCCGCAGCCGCCGGCAATCATTTCGCTGAGCCAACCGTCGTTTGTTTTCAACGGTCTGGTTGGGCAAGGGAACCCGGCGACACAGCTTCAGAACATCACAAATACCGGTGGCCAAGTGCTTAACTGGACAGCGACAAAGTCGACCAGTTGGCTGGTCCTGAATCCCATGAACGGCACGGCGCCCAGTGCGATGGTAGTCGGCGTGAATACGGCTGCCCTGTCGGCTGGTACATACAATGACTCAGTTTTCATCTCCGCGGGCAACGCCACCAATAGCCCGCAGAAATTCTATGTAACACTGAACATGACGGTGCCGCCGCCGACGATCAAGTTGACGCCCGACAGCCTGTATTTCCAGGCGCTGCAAAACGGCAGCAATCCGGCGGGTCAGGATGTGGCGATCACGAATATCGGGCAGGGGACGCTCAACTGGACGGCGACCGAGTCGATCTCCTGGTTGAATCTCTCTTCCGGGAGCGGCACAGCGCCTTCGAACGTGACTGTAACGGTCGACAACACCGCCCTGGCAGCGGGGGTTTACAAGGATTCGGTCGAGATCAGCGATCCGACTGCGACCAATTCGCCGCAATACCTGGTGGTGGTCTTTGAGATTTTTTCGGAGTTCCCGGTGATTGACCCGGTACCGGATTCGATCTTTGTTGTTGGATCGGAGACGCAGAATCCGTACAACCGTATCCTCAATATCGAGAATGACGGGGGCGGCACTCTCCAGTGGTCATTGACCAAGACCAAACCGTGGTTGACGCTGAGCGTTGATACCGGTTCGGCGGTGCAGGGCTCGCCCGGTACGGTAACCCTGTCGTTCAACCGGCTGTTGGTAGATTTTGGCAAGCAATACGACACGATCACGATTTCTTCCACCAACGCAATTAACGCCCCGATCAAGGTACCGGTGACGTTCTGGAAGATGGAAGTACCGCAGAACATGAACGTTTCGACGACGTCGTTGAGCTTCACCGGAGTCGAGTGCGGTACCTATCCGCCGGTCGCCCACAAGACGTTTCTCGTTTCGCAATCGGTCACCGTGCCGCTGCTGGTTTGGTCGCTCTCGTTCAGCGCGCCGTGGCTGTCAGCCGAACCGATGGGCTTCAGCGGCCCGCAGACGGTAACCGTGCGGGTGAACGTTGACGGATTGGCGCCGGGAGTCTATAAGGATACGATCTACGTCAATTCCGATCTAGCGATCGATCCACCGAAGAAGGTTGCGATAACGTTCACCGTGAATCCGACGCCGCTCATCAAGGTGCTTGATCTTTCGGCGGATTCGTTGCTTTACATCTTCAAATACACGCAGCTTGGCAGCGCGGATCAGTCGGTGGTTGTGTTCAACGCGCCGGGCGGCTGCGTCGATTGGGCGGCGACTGCCACGGTACCATTCCTGACACCCATTCCGACCTCCGGTACGACGGTCGACAGCGTCCTGGTGCGTAGTGACCCGATCGGACTGGGCCTGGGTCGACATGTAGGCTCGATCGTCTTTACGTCGACGACGGCGACGAATTCGCCGGTGACTCTGCCGGTTGTGGTTTGGGTCTATACTTTTGGTGATGCCAACGGCAACGGTATCGTCAATATTTCGGACGTCGTTTACATCATTAACTACATCTTCAATGGCGGGCCGGCGCCGATTCCGATCTTCATAACCGGCGACGTCGACTGCAATCGTATTATCACGATTTCGGACTGCGTCTACTTGATTAACTGGATCTTCGAGGGCGGTCCGCCACCCTGTCTCTACTAAGCGACCAGGTCAGACAACGAGAAGGACTGCGGCCGTTCGCCGCAGTCCTTTTTTTGTTGTTTTGGTGCCCCCGGCAGGGGTGGCAGCCGGTTGAAAAATCGCTTGCTGGCCGGATTAAAAAGCATTTAATCAGGGCAAACCTCGGGAGCGGGTAACGTGGTTATTGGGCTGATAATACTTGCACTGGGCGTACTGTTCTTGCTGAAGAATCTCGGCGTCATCGATGGTGACTTCTGGAAGTTTGCCTGGCCGGTGGCGCTGATTGCGCTGGGACTTGGCATCCTCATCAAGAAGCGCGGACGCGGCTAAGCCGCTCCCGGCAACCGCTCCGATACTTCACCTGCGCCGATTGAAGGAAACGGTCGGCGAAGAAAGGCGATAGATGCTCGTGAATATTTATGGCTTGATCATTGTGGTTGTCGCAGGAGGCCTGCTTTTCGTCGTCCCGCGTTTCCGGGAGCGTCTCCGCGGGCTGGCGAGCGACGGCTGGACGAAGATCAGCTTCGCCTTGTGGCTCTTCCTGTTCACCGGAGCGCTGCAATTTCTTCTCGGGATGCCCGCATTTGTCAACGTCTTTGTTCCCGCGGTCATTTATTGGCTGACGGTGGCCGCGCAATTGAGCATCGCGGCCGGCGTGCTGGCGATGATGTGGGGCATCGGAAGTATCGCGTCCTCGATGCACCAGATCGAGACGCAGAAAAGCGACGACGAGGAGTGGCGGGCGATTTACCTCAACCTGCAGGATCTGTCGCAGCAGCCTTTTTCGTTTGTTGAAGTATTGAATCTCGCCATTAATCAGCTGGCCAAACGGTCCGACGCCGAGGGGGCTGCGGTGCTGCTGTTCAAGGAGAACACCGAAGAATTGATCCTGGCCGCCTATTCGAATCTGCCGCCGGACCTGACGAAGCGGCTGGAACGGCTCAGCGTCGGCGGCGACGTCTTCGGCCGCGTCCAGAAGCTCTCGCGGACGCAGAACATCACGAATACCGCCGACACCGATCAGGCGACGGCGACGCTGATCAGCGGCTCCGGGTTTCTCTCGCTGGTGGTGTTTCCTTTGCGCGCGCGCGATCGGGTACTGGGCAGCGTGGCGCTGTTCTCGTCCAAGCCGTTTCACTTCAACAATCGGCGCAGCGCGGCGCTCAATGTTGCGACGAATCACCTGGCAACACTGCTCGAAAGCGCGCGCAATGAAAAGGAAATCCTGCGGCTCAAGGACCGCTTGCGGCCCTCCGAAGAAGCCAAGCGCATCACGGAAGAGTTGTTCTTCCGCCGCGGCATCGGAAGCAATCTGGAGCTGCGCGAAGCGGTGGAATTTGAGCGGGTGCGGAAGTTCTTTGATGCCGACTGCATCAAGCTGGTGTTCAAGGACGCGGACGGGGAGTTTCGGGTCAAGGCCTCCTCGGGCGGCGCCGAAACCGGCCTGTTGATTGACCAGCGCAAACTCAACGGACTGCAGCGGGCGATCACAGAACGCAAACTCCTGCTATTGACCTCGCCGCATTCGGCGCCGGCGGGTCGGGGCTTCGACTCGATGCCGCGACAAACCTTGTTTGTCCCGGTACCGTACCCGGATCGCGACGATTTGGTGTTTCTGCTGGAGAGTGAGACAGCCTCGCTGGAGTTCTCCGAAGAGAAGTTATCGGCGGTGCGGGTTGCTTCCGTATACCTGGCCGACTTGCACTTCCTCTTTCTGGCCAAGCGCGAAGGCGACCGTTTCAAGCACTCGGTGATTCAACTCGACACCTGCCTACGCAAGGTGCTGGAAGCCGATACGGATGCGCACTTGCTCACGGCCTTGAGCGATGCCGCCGGTCGATTGGTGCCGCAGATGGCGGCGCGAATCGTGGCCTTGACCTCGCAACCGGAAGGAAGTCCGGCGCTCTACGACCAGGCGGGATTTCGCTTCGGATCAGAAGCCGGCCGCCTGCGCCAGGAGCAGATCCTGGCGGGGTTGGTCGAGTCTGCCCTAAAACGCCGCGAGAGCGATTGGCGCATTTCGCGCGCGGAGTTGGCGACGATCGCCGGCGTCGACCAGCAGGCGACGTTGTTGAAGGCGATGGTCGCTTTGCCGGAGCAGCTCGTGCAGTGGACGATACCGCTGGAGACCGGTGAGGTCAGGCGCGGCGCGCTCGTGTTCTTCACGGGGCCAGACGAGCCGATTGCCCGCGAATCGATTGAGCTGCTGCGGCGGATCATCGAAGTCGGCGCGCAGCGCTGGTTGGCCAGGGGACGGAACGAGAACGAGCTTAGGGCGGGATTGCCGGCGGAAAGCGAGCCGGTGAGAGTCGTGGCCAATAGCGGAACACAGGCCGGTAGCGGCGAGAATGGTACGTCCTTGGTCGATGTTCTGACCTGGCATGGGATTGACAGCGATGTAGACATTACGGCGCTGGGCGGCGAGCTAAGGCCGGTACAGCAGGCGGTTGAAGCGCTGGTGCGCGCGTTTTTCGCGGAACGCAGCGGGCAGAGGCTTTACCTGTCGAGTTTCAACGACGAGCATCATCGTTATTTTGAACTGACCGTCAATGAGATTGAAATGCGGCGCTTCCGCGAGAAGCGCGTCGACGTCGGCGATTGGCAACCGACGGTGGTGGCGCTCGATTTTCCGGAAGCGTTTCGCTCGCTTCCCGCCGAGTACACTGTTGCGCCGGGACAGGGCC
This sequence comes from uncultured Ignavibacteria bacterium, assembly GCA_964584025.1. GTDB lineage: Bacteria > Zixibacteria > MSB-5A5 > CAIYYT01 > CAIYYT01 > JADJGC01. Next base: position 137,440 of record CAZOYE010000010.1, on the reverse strand, counting down.
GGGTGGAAACGCTGGTCTGGCGGCTGACGCACGAGCGCAAGAAAGAAAAGGCACGGCGGCTCAATATACTCGGGATTGACGACCAGGAAGTTATCCGCGACCTGCTGGCCAGCATTATTGCCCGCATGGGGCACCGGATCACCACAGTTAGCAGCGGCGGCGAAGCGCTGCAGCTGTTTCGGCAGGAGCATTTCGACCTGGTCATCGCTGAGGCGGGGTTGCCGGATATCAGCGGCTGGTCGATTGCCGAACAGGTGAAACGGATCGCCCCGTTGACGCCGGTCATTATTTTGTCGGGGTGGGATACGCCGCCCGATAGCGAACGTGCCCCCGGCGTCGGCGCCGATTTCGTGTTGACCAAGCCTTTCAAGATGGAACAGTTGGGCAAGGTGATCGGGGCGGCGTGCGAAATGATCGCCAGCTGAGACAAGAACTACAGACGGGTGAAGTTCTTCCGATAATAGAACTATCAGTTCATTATCTGCCGATTCGGGAGAACTATGGAAAAAATTCGCCTGCTCGACAACATTGACGCCTCCAAGGACTTACTCTCCATTCCCGACACCCTGATCAGGGTGTTGGAAGCGGTGTCATCCGATGACACTTCGCCGGACCATCTGGCTGATATCATCCTAAAAGACCCCTCGCTGACCGCCAAGGTCCTGAAGATGTCGAATTCAAGTTATTACGTGCGCAATGCGCAGATCAAAACGGTTCACCAGGGGATTAGGGTCCTTGGCGCCAACGCGATCAAATGCATTGCGCTCTCGGTGTCCGTCTTCATCCCTCCACGCAAAGACTCGCCGCTGGGGGAGGAGATTCTTCGCCAGTTCTATTTTCATTGCATTGGCGTCGGGCTCCTTGCGCGCAAGATCGCACAGAAATTGGGAAGCCGCAACACCGAGGAAGCGTTTGTCGCCGGCTTGTTGCATGATTTGGGCAAGCTGTACATGATGAACGCGCATCCCCAGGCTTACCTGCGAGTGCGAGAAATGATCGAAGCGGGTGAAGACGATATCGAAGCCGAACGCAGGATTTTCGATGTTGACCACGCGGAACTCGGCAGCATCATCGCGACACGCTGGCGCCTGCCGGAAGAGCTGCAGCGCGTAATCCGTTCGCATCACCACCTGGAGTCGACCACGCAACCGGAACGGGCGCTGGCAGTGGTGCAGTTAGCGAATATCCTGGCCCGCAATATCCAAACGCCGAATATCAAATACATCGAGCGTCACGCGCCGCAAGTAGCGCGCCTGGCGGAGATTTTGCAGCTCGACCGCGAATTCCTCGACTGCCTGGCCTTCGAACTGCTGGACGAAGCGGTGGCGGCGGCGATTCATATCGGCATCGACATCGGCAGTTCGACCGAATTGCTGACGCGCGCCAATCGCGAGCTGTGCCGTTCCTACCTCACGATTGAAGGATTGTTCAAGGATCGGCAGGAGTTGTCGGGACGCCTGCTGGCCGAAGAGCGCCTCGCCGGCATGGTGCGCTCGAAGAACATCGCGATTGCGACGTTGTCGCACTATCTGAACAATGTCGCGACGGCGATCAGCGGCCGAGTCCAGTTGCTGCAGATGGGTCTCGACAAGAAGGAGATCGTCGACCGCAGCGGGAAGGTTGCGGCATCGCTTAAGGTCATAGAGAATTCGATCCTGAAGATACTGGCCGTACTGGCGGAGTTAAAAGCGCTCTCGCGCTTTGACGACCAGGAGTTCTACAACGATTCGGACGCCATCAACATCGACGAGCGGATCGCCGAGCGGATGGAGGCGTTTGATCGCCAAATGAGCCACACGACCTAACACGCCGCGACCCCACTGCCATAACAGGGCGCGGCGACCGCGCCCTTTTTGTTTGGCGCGCGGTCAAAGTAAAACTTGCTTTGTCCAGTTGATGAGGATAACATAGCGCCATGTTGAAGACGACAGTGGTGGGCAACTACCCCAAGCTTCCCTCGGCGAAGGGCGACTTAAATATTCGCAAGCTGCTGCATCGGTTCGACAAGCAAGAGATCGATCGTGCCGCGTTAGAGCGCGGCTTTGACGAAGTGACTGCGCGCGTCCTGCGCGAACAGAAGGCGGCGGGCATTGATTTGCCGACGGACGGCCAGATTCGCTGGGACGACATTGTCTCGCCGTTCGCCTCGAAAATGGCGGGTTTTGCGAGCGGCGGATTATTGCGCTGGTTTGACAACAATGTCTATTATCGTCGCCCGCGAGTTGTGGACACAGTCGGTTGGCGAGAACCGATCGCGGTTGACAACTATCTAAAAGCGCGCGCCGTTTTCGAGGGCGAGGTGAAGGTAGTGCTGCCGGCACCCGCAAGCTTTGCACTGCTGGTGGAGGACCAGCACTACGGCGACAGCGCGCGATTGATCGACGATCTTGCGGTTGCCTTGCGGGCGGAAGTCGCGGCGTTGCTCCGTGCCGGAGCCAAAGTGATTCAATTTGACGATCCTTGCATTCCGTATCATCCTGAGCTGGCGAAGAAGTCAATCGAAACCCTCAATAGCGTAATCGCCGGGCAGGCCGCGGAGTTCTGGGTTTGCTACTACTTTGGAAGCATTGCACCGATCAGTGGAGAGTTAACGGAGTTCGCGGGGCAAGTCATCGCCGCAGACTGCGTGTCGCACGCCGGGAATTTCGATGCGCTGATGGCACTAAAATCGGCTCATGCTCGCTGTTTTGGTCTCATCGAGGCAAGGAACATTAAGCTCGAAAGCAGCGCGGAGATCTTGCCACGGCTGCGCCAGATCACCGATCGCTACAAGGCTGCCTACATAAGCCCCTCGTGCGGCCTCGAGTTCCTACCGCATCGCGACGCGCTCGCCAAACTGCGAGTCTTGGGTGAAGTGGCGCGCCTGGCAAACGGAGGAAAGACGCATGCTTGAGACAACCAGCGTCGGCAGTTTCCCGAAGCCGGACTATCTGCAGAAAGCGCGGACGGCGTTTGGCTTGGGGAAATTGAGCTCCGAGCAGCTCAAGGAATTGGAGCTGCAGGCGACACGTGAAACCATCCGCCTGCAGGAAGACCTGGGCATCGACGTGCTGGTGCACGGCGAAATGGAACGCGGTGATATGACGACATACTTCGCCGAGAAACTGCTCGGAATGGGCATCAGCGATCTCGTGCGCTCCTACGGCAATCGTTACTACCGCAAGCCGATTGTCGAGGGCGATCTGAGACGGTCGCAGCCGATGACGGTCGAAATGTTCGAGTACGCGCAATCGCTGACGAACCGGCCGGTGAAAGGGATGCTGACCGGCCCCTACACGATGTGCGACTGGTCGTTCAATACGCATTATGAGACGCGCCGCGATGTGGTGCTGGCGTTCGCGAAGTTGCTGCACGATGAAGTGAGGGATCTGGAGACGGCCGGCGCGAAGTACATCCAGATCGATGAGCCGGCAATCTCGACGCGACCGGAAGAGTTGGAAATCGCGATCGAAGCGATGGGGGTCGTAACTTCGGGCATCAAGGCGATGACGATTTCTCATATCTGCTATGGCGATTTCAAGACGATCTATCCGCGCCTGCTTGATCTGCCGGTAGATCAATTGGACTTGGAGTTCGCCAACTCCGGCTTCAGCAATCTGGATGTGTTCCGAGAGCCGAAGTTTACGAAGAAGATCGCTTACGGAGTTTTGGACATTCACAGCCACCGAATCGAAAGCATCGAGGAGATTGTCGCCGGGATTCTGAAAGGGCTGGACGTGTTCGACGCGGAACTGATGTGGATCGACCCGGATTGCGGCCTGAAGACGCGCACGACACCGGAGGCCGAGGCGAAACTGCGCAACATGGTTGACGCGGTGCAGATCGTGAAGACCAAGCTCGGAATGAAGTAGTTCGCATGAGCGAGCCGTTCAGAGACCGCATCGCGCGTGCGCCGTTGCTCGGTGACGGTGCGATGGGGACGTATCTGTACACCAAGGGGGCATCATTCAATCAGTGTTTCGACCAGCTTAATCTTACTGCTCCCGATCTCGTGGGCTCGGTTCACGAAGAGTATATCCGGGCGGGCAGCGAACTGATCGAGACCAATACTTACGGCGCCAATCGCCTTAAGTTGACACAACATGGATTGGGTTCGTTGGTGCGGGAGATCAACTTCCGGGGCGCGAAGATCGCGCGCGACAAGCGTGAACTGCTCGGCAAGGACATCTATGTCGCCGGCTCGATCGGGCCGTTGGGCAAGTTGATCGGGCAATACGGGGGGATTTCGCGCAAGGAAGCCGCGGAAATGTTTCGCGAACAAGCAGAGGCGCTGCTCGAGGGCGGCGTCGATTTGTTTATGGTCGAGACGATGCCGGACATCGCCGAGCTGCGGCTGGCCGTAGAAGGCGTGCGCAGCATCTGTGATCTGCCGATTGTTGCGCAGGTGAGCATCAACGACGATCTGGCGACAATCCGGGGCAGTTCGCTGCTCGAGGTTTTCGACGCCGCGCGCGAGTTAAAGGTCGACGTTATCGGCGCCAACTGTTCGGTCGGGCCCCAGCGCATTCACGATTTTCTGGCGGCGCTGCGCAATCATACAGACTTGCCGCTTTCGGCGCTGCCCAATGCAGGATTGCCGCGCTACAACGAGGGGCGGTTCTTCTACGTGTCGTCGCCGGAGTATTTCGCCGATTATTGCGGCAAGTTCCTGAATCTGGGCGTGCGAATCGTTGGGGGTTGCTGCGGCACGACTCCCGAACATATCCGCGCTATGCGAAGAGTCTTCGATACGTTTCAGGCGGTGCGCCCGAGTACAAACGTCATCGAAGTCCGTGAATCAGTAGAGCCGGCAGCACCGATTGCCGGTGGGCGGATGGTGTCGGCATTCGCCGCAAAACTGGGAAAGCAGTTTGTCGTGTCGGTAGAAATTGACCCACCGCGGGGCGCCAATCCGGAGAAAGTCCTCAAGGCAGCGGCGAAGCTGAAAGAAGCGGGCGTCGATGCGCTCAACGTCGCCGACTCGCCGATGGCGCGGACAAGGATGAGCTGCCTGGCCGTCTCCGGTTTAATTGCAGCGCAGGTCAGGTTGGAGGTCATCCTTCATTTCACGTGCCGCGATCGCAACCTGATGGGACTGCAATCAGACTTAATCGGCGCGCATGCGCTGGGCATTCGCAACATCCTCGCGTTGACCGGCGATCCGCCGGCCCTGGGGGATTATCCCAACGCAACGGCGGTTTATGACGTCGACGCTATCGGTCTGGTGGCGATCATCGCGAGACTCAACGGCGGCGCCGATCTTGCCGGAAATCCGATCGGCTCGAACACAGAGTTCTCGATCGGAGTGGCGGTCAATCCGACGGCCGAAACTCTTGACCGTGAAGTCGAACGTCTGGAGCGAAAAATCTCCGCCGGCGCGCAATTCGCCATGACTCAGCCACTCTATGAACTAAATGTCCTGGAGAGGTTTCTCAATCGGATTCAGCACCTCAAGCTGCCGGTTTTGCTGGGGTTGTTACCGCTACAGTCGTACCGTCACGCCGAGTTCCTCCACAACGAAGTGCCCGGCATTGAAATCCCGCGACCACTGCGCGAACGGCTCGAGGCGTCGGGCAAGGACGCCGCTGCGGTCGGTATTGATGCTGCGCGCGAGTTGTTGATGCAGGCGCGAAGCATGGTGCAGGGTGCCTACCTGATGCCCTCCTTTGGTCGTTACGACACGATTCTCAAGGTTCTCGAGTCCTGATTCGCTATATTCCCGCCGATTGCTTTGATTAGTTAGCGAGGTACAAATGCGCATTTCCTGTGATGTTTTCCAGGCCAGAAATCTGGCCAGCCGGTCTCTCGTCTTGCTCGTGCCGGAGGAGGGGTTTGGTGATCGGACGATTGCCGCGATCGACAAACTGCTCAAGGGCCAGATCGGCGAACTAAAGAAGGGGAGATACTTTGAAGGCAAGAGACTGAGTCGTTTCGGTTTTGTCCCGCATCCGCAACAGAAGTTTGCCGCGGTCATTCTGATCGGTCTTGGGCGAGCGAGCGAGATTTCACTGCAGACTCTGCGCAATGCCGCTGGCTCGGCGGTTCAAGGCGGAGCTGAAGGCGAAGTCGCCATCGTGGTGCCGGAAGGTCTGCCCAAGGAGTTATCGAAGGAATCGATCGGGCAGGCTCTGGCCGAAGGGTTCATTCTTGGCGGCTATCGCGACCTGAGGTATCGCAGCGACGCACCTAAGGGCGTTTCAAAGCCAACCGCGCTGCGGCTGTTGACTTCTGAAGGTCGCACCGTGGAACGCCTGCGCGCGGGCGCCCAAAAGGGCGCCGTCCTGGCCCGACTGCAAAACCAATGCCGCGATCTGTCTGGGGCGCCAAGCAATCACTTGACGCCAACAAGATTGGCGGCTGAAGCGAAGAGAATTGCCAGGCAATATGCGCTCAAGGTGGCCGTACTGGGCCGGCCGCAAATCGAGAGATTGAAGATGGGGGCGTTCCTGTCTGTTGCGAAGGGATCAATCGAGCCGCCGCAGTTGATCAGGCTCGATTACACGCCGCGAAAGCGAGCGACCAAGCGCGTGATTCTCGTCGGCAAAGGGATCACGTTTGATACCGGCGGCATCTCGATCAAGCCGGCCGAGAACATGTTCGAAATGCGCCAGGACATGACGGGAGCAGCCGTCGTGATCTGCGTGATGGCGGCATTGGCGCAATTGAAGGCCGAAATCGCTGTGACGGCATTTATTCCGACGTGCGAAAACATGCCCGGAGCGGCGGCTTACAAACCGGGGGACGTACTGACGACGTCGATCGGCAAGACGATCGAGATTATCAATACGGACGCAGAAGGACGCTTACTCCTGGCCGACGTGTTGGGTTACGCTTCGAAGCAGAAGCCGGATTATCTCATTGACGTGGCGACGTTAACCGGCGCGGCAACCGTCGCCCTGGGAAATGCGGGCGCAGCGTTTTTGGCGACCTCCGAAAAGCTGGTCGATCGATTTGTCAGGGCTTCCGAAAACTCAGGAGAAAAAATCTGGCGCTTGCCGCTATGGGAAGAGTACGAGGCGAATATCAAGTCCAATATCGCTGACATGGTTAACTCGGCCGGCCGGCCGGCGGGAACGATAACCGCCGCCTTAATTCTGAAGAAATTCACCGGCAACATTCCATGGCTGCATCTGGACATAGCGGCCGTCGACTACGAATATCGCGGCACCGAAATCACTCCAAAGGGGCCTTCGGGATTCGGAGTCAGGACCGTTACGGAAGCGCTTTTGAACCTCTGATTGACCGCCTCAAAGGCAAAGGGCACGCGATAAGCGTGCCCTTCAAATACCACCAAGCTCTTAGATCAGTCTTTAGTTGCACCAGGCCGGGTTGAAGTCGTTGCCGGGTCCGGAAAGCCGTACAGGCTCGCCGCCGGAAACCGAAAGCTTGTAGATCGAACCGTTCTGCGTCGCGAAGACCATGTACTTGGAATCGGGCGACCAGGAGACCGGTCCACCCGCGAAGGAAGTCCCTGCCGGCGGTTTCCAAAGGACCTTCTTCTCGACAAGATCAGGCGAGGTAATCGACAGCGACTGATTTGCCATATCGCTGGAGAGATAGGCAATCCATTTGCCGTCCGGCGACCAGGAGGGAGCCGTGGCACCTTTCCATTTGTTCGCGCGTTCCATCAGGATGTCGTCCTTCATTGGAAACTCTGCCACTCCGGCGACGGCGATGCCGGTCGGGGTGAATTGCTCACCCTGCATCTTCATGACGACGAAAGCCAGTTGCTTACCGTCGGGAGAAATCGTCGGAGCGGAGATGACAAGTTCCGAGCCCGGCGCCATGTCGAGATTGCGCAGCAGGAAGGTCTTTGTGTCGTAGAAGCAGACCCGATAGTTGGGCTTGGTGACATTGGCCATATTGGCATTAAGATCGTGCAGGAACATGATCCTGGAGCCATCTCGAACGAATTCGGGGTACTGGGCTCCCATCGTATTGGTAATGTTCTCCCAGAAATTATTGGCGGAATCGGCGTAGGCGTAAAACAGATCGTAGACCGCATGCTGGTGCCCACCCATGTCCGGGTACTGCAGCGTCACCATGCCGCGCCGGGAGAAGGCCAACCGCTTGTTGTCAGGAGACCAGCTAAGGCGACCGCGGGCGTTGGTCAGGCCGGTAACAAACGGCCGCTGGTTGGCGCCATCGGCATCCATCAGCCAGATGTCGTTATTGCGGAGGAAGGCGATGGTGTTGCCTTTCTTGACGTTGTTTTGCGCTCCGGCGGTAACTGCGATGGACAAGAGCAGCGCCGCGAGCAGGATGGAAATTCGTCTCATGATTCTCCTTTATGGAACGAGCAATTGATTCTCTCGTAATTGTACTCTGAATTGACTCAATGTTTCAGAATATCGGTAAAAAAGGGATGAAGTGTAACTTGTCAAGTGATGTTCTAAGATGTTGTTGTTTAACGAAGTAGCTGGATGATGTCGAATGCCGAATCAAGGGTAAGGTCGGGTATAGCTCCGCTTGTCGGGGCCGGTGACTTGCCGGTTCGCACGAGTAGAGCCTTCATTCCCACAGCATGGGCTCCCGCGACGTCGTTGTCGAGATCGTCGCCGACCATGATGACTTCGCGCGGCTCAAGGCCGAGGCTGTGAAGTGCCAACTCGTAGAATGCCTGCGACGGTTTGCCGATTACCGTTGCCACAGTGCCGGTGGCATACTCCAGTCCGACGATAAAGGCACCGATGTCGAGCTTTTCTTCGCCGCGCGTGAGCCAGTATTTACCTTTGTGGAGAACGACCAATTCTGCGCCCGCGCGCAAGCGGCGAAAAAGACGGGTCATCAAGGCGTAATCCCAGCGTTCGCCGATATCGCCGATAACGATGATCTCGGGGTGCTCATCGTCTTGCCGGAACTCTGCGAAATCTGACAATGTGTCGTCACTCAGAAGCAGCCAGCAGCTTGCCGGGCGGCGTTGCCGGAGGTATTCGCGGGCTGCGGTTGGAGCGGAAAAGATGAACTCGGGATCGATATCCAGTCCGGCAGCTCGCAGTTGGGTGGACAGGGAATGCATCGACAGGGTGGTCGTGTTGGTGCAGATACGATAGGGGATATCGCGCTGCGCGAGAGTTTCAATCAGTTTGCCAACACCGGGCAGAGCAATGCCATCGACGGTCAGGGTGCCGTCAAGATCAAAGAGCAGTGCGCGAACGGAAGCAAAGTCGATGCTCATAGGGAGGAATATAACCGGAGCCGTCAAGGACGGCGATCAAAATGCACATGAGAGGTTGATTTTTGCTTTCCGTCGCATTTATTTCTCGCGGGCTGAGAGATCAACTTGATACGAAGGTCATGAGCAAGTGAACTTTTCGACGATTCGCTGGGTAGAGGACGAGGTAGAAATCCTCGATCAGACAAAGCTGCCGGGGCAGGAAATCTACGTGAGAATCAAGGACTACCGCGACTTGGTCCGCGCAATCAAGACGTTGCAGGTGCGCGGCGCACCGCTGATTGGCGTGGCTGCTGCGTACGCAATTGTCCTGGCGGCACGCCAATGCCGCAACAAAGTTGAGCTGGCGGTTGCGATTAATGAGATCAAACTGGCGCGACCGACGGCCGTGAACCTCAGTTGGGCGGTCGAGCGGATGCTGATTTCGTATCATGCCTTCGCCGACAAGCCGGATGTCTCGCAACGTTTGCTTGATCTGGCGCTGCAGATCCACGACGAGGATGCCCGCATGTGCGAGCGGATCGGCATGAACGGCTTGGAATTGATGCCGGCGGCCGGCACGGTCATGACGCACTGCAATGCCGGTGCTCTGGCGACCGGCGGGATGGGCACGGCGCTGGCAGTGGTTTATCAGGCATTTCGTTCCGGCAAGAAGCTCGGCGTGTTCGCCTGCGAAACGCGGCCGATTCTGCAAGGGGCGCGGCTGACGGCGTGGGAATTATCGCGCGAGGGACTCGATGTGACCTTGATCACCGACAATATGGCGGGCTCGCTGATGGCGCGCGGGATCATCGATTGCGTCATCGTCGGCGCCGACCGGATCGCGATCAATTACGATGTCGCCAACAAGATCGGCACGTACTCTCTGGCCGTGCTGGCGCAGCATCACCGGATTCCTTTTTTTGTCGCCGCACCGACCTCGACCTTCGACAATCGGATGGCTTCCGGCGTAGATATTGAAATCGAACAACGCGGGTCAGAAGAGGTAACCCAAATCGGCGTCACGCGCATCGCACCGGCCGGGGTTCGAGTGATTAATCCGGCATTCGATGTCACGCCCAATGAGTTGATCTCGGCAATCATAACCGATCGCGAGGTTATTAAGTGCAAGCGTTGGCACGAGGGGTCGGCGTAGGCGTAGGCGTTGTCGGGCGGATCAGCGGGCTGAATCGATTGCCTGCTGGGCGAAGAACGCCACGATCTTCTGCGACAGTGCCTTGTTTTTCACGACAGCGTTAAGTTGGTCGGCATCGGCAGCGCGAATCGCTTCGAGTGAGCCAAAGGTCTTCAAGAGCATTTCTTTCCGTTTATCGCCAATTCCATCGATGGCGTCGAGCAGCGAGCGTTCGGTCTTCTTGTCGCGCAGGGAGCGGTGGTAGGTAATCGCAAAGCGGTGGGCCTCGTCACGCACGCGCTGCAACATTTTCAAGGACGGCGAAGTGCGCGGCAACGAGAGCATGCGTTTTTCGCCGGGCAGGACGATTTCCTCGAGACGTTTCGCCAAGCCGCAGATCTGCAAATCGTCAATGGCGAGCTCTTTAAGCGCTTCAAGAGCGGCGTTGAGCTGGCCACGACCGCCGTCGATGATGCAGAGGTCGGGCAGGTCGGCCTCGCCGGTGAGAACGCGGGTGAAGTAGCGCGAGACGATTTCGCGCATCATGGCGAAATCATCCTGGCCGGCAACCGTCTTGATCTTGAAGTGCCGGTAGTTGCGTTTGAGCGGCTTACCATTCCTGAAGAAGACCATTGAGCCGACGGCATCGGTCTCGCCGAGATTGGAGATATCGAAGCAACAGACGCTCACCGGCGGTTTGTCGAGATAGAGATCCTTCTGCAGGGCAGCCACGAGAGCGGGGAGTTTGCTGGAACGTTCCTGTTTCTGTTTCAGCAGTTCCTGCAACAGCAGACGGGCATTGGCCTCGGCCATTTCGATCAGGCGCATCTTCTCGCCTTTCTGGGGAATCCGCAGATCCACCCTCTCGCCGCGCCGTTGTGAGAGCCAGGCCTGGATGAGTCTCTGATCCTCGAGCTCGAATGAGCAATAGACCTCTTCAGGCACCATCGTCGAGGTGAGGTAATACTGCTTCATGAATGACTCGGCGATATCCGACTCGGTGTCGCCGGAAGCCGACTTCAAGTGGAAGTTCTGGCGGCCGATCAACAGACCGTCGCGCAGCTGCAGAACCACGGCGGAGATGTCGGAGGTCGCGCGGGCAAAGGCGATGATATCACGATTGACCGCGTGGTCGGCCACGACCTTCTGTTTCTGCATGATTCCCTCGATGGAGCGGATCTGGTCGCGAACGCGGGCGGCTTCTTCATAATTCTGTGCCGCAGCCAACTGCTTCATCTCGTCGCCCAGTTGTTCGAGCAAGCTGGCAGACTTGCCCTGAAGGAGCTTGATGACTTTCTGGACTTCTTTGTCGTAGTCTTCCTTGCTCTGAAGTCCGACGCAGGGGCCATCGCAACGCTTGATATGGTACTGCAGGCAGACCTTGTAGCGACCGTCGCCTTTGGGATGCGGAATCTTCAGTTTACAGGTGCGCAGCTTAAAGAGACGGGTGATCATGCGATAGGTCTCGCGCATGCCGCCAACGTTGGCGTAGGGGCCGAAATAGAGGCCGTTGTCGCGGCGCATGCTGCGGGTCACGAGCAGGCGGGGGAAGTCGTCATCCTGCGTAATCATCAGGAAGGGATAGCGCTTGTCATCCTTGAGATTGATGTTGTAGCGCGGCTTGTGTTTCTTGACGAGGTTGGCCTCGAGAATCAGCGCCTCGATTTCGTTGTCGGTGACGATCAACTCGAAGTCGGCGATCTTGGTTTTGAGCGCCGCGATCTTGGGGTTAAGTTCGGGTGCCTGCGCGAAGTAAGTCCGAACGCGGTTGCGGAGGATCTTCGCTTTGCCGATGTAGATGATTTTGCCGGCTTCGTCCTTCATAATATAGACGCCCGGCTTCAGGGGGAGCTCTTCGAGTTTATCGCGCAGAAGTTGAGACAGCTCGCTCATAGCAGAGAAGATACGCTGCGGCGCGGGAAATCACACACTCGTTTTGCGGGTGCCAAAAAGGCCGGGCTTTCGCGGGATCAGTGGATGCGGCGGCCGCCGGCGTAGCGCGAGGCGAAGAATTCGTCGCGTATGTCGTCTACGACAACGCCGCGACTTTCGGAGGCGTGAATGAACTTTCCGTTATCGAGGTAGATGGCAACGTGCGAGACGCGGCGGTCGTTAATGCGGAAGAAAATCAGATCACCATACGTCAGATCGTCGTAACCGACGCGCTCATCGAGGCGATAAAGCGCTTGAACATTGAGCGGGAGACGAGTGCCGTCGTAGTCGCGATAGACGCAGTAGACCAGACCGGAACAATCGAGACCGAGAGTGCCGGAACCACCGGATTGATACGGCACGCCGAGATAACGGGAAATCACTCGATTCATGACCGTCTTGTCAATGCGTGTCGGAGTCTCTTTTGGTGGTGTCGGTTCCGAGTCGTCTTGCGCATACTCGCCACCGTCATCGAAGACCGGGCGTGAAGTCGCCGTATCCGCGTAATCAGGCCGCGCCTGAAGACCGCCGGGCGGTGTCGAGTAGCGCACCGCAGCCGTGCAACCGAGTCCGACCGAAAGTGCCAGGATCGCCGCAAGCAGGGTTCTCATGATTTCTCCGTCAGTACCGGATACTGCAGATTAAAGCGTTTCGCGTAATAGATCCGCGTGGCAACAATCGTCAGAATCAGCAAAAGAAAGTAAAGCGGGAAGAAGAGCGCCGCGAAAACCGAAAGCGCCAGGATTGCGACCTTCGAAGCCAGAGTCGCTGTCGTGACCGATGCCGACGACCAGGCTGAGATGAAGAACGGCAGCGCGACCGCAGCCGCTACCGCGAATGCGTAGTCAGCGAGCATGACCGAGAGGATGAGCGCGGAGACGACCATCCAGGTGGCGTTCTGCAGCGATCTTTTCACGCCCCACTGGGAGCCGTAAGTCTTCTTGCCGACGCTCTCGTCGCCGGCAAGGTCGGGGAGCGTCGTGTTCAAGTACACGGCGCCGACGGCCAACAAGTAGGGGATTGACTTGATGATCCCCTCGAGGTTGAAGTTCAGATACATCACCCAGCCAAACAAAAAGGCCAGGGTGCCGTGCGCCACGACATTGTTGCGAAACGATTTGTAGGGGTGTTCGCGAAGTTTGAATCTTGGGAACGAATACTGGAATCCGAACCAGCCCCCGGCGACAAAGAGGCAGCCGAGCTGCCAATTGATGACGAAAGCGCCGACCAGCGCGGCAGCGGTCAGGACGAGGTACAGTGTCCAGGCTTCGCGGATCGAAACATGTCCTTCGGGGATAAGGAACAGCTTCTTGTTGAGCTTGTCAGAGTCGGCGTCATAAATCTGGTTCAGAATGAAGATGCCGCCCGCGAGGAACGTCGAAAGCAACAGCATCACCAAAAGATCAAGGTCGGAGGAGGTAAAGCTGACAAAAGGATAATGGTCAAGGCGAATCGGGCTAAAACCGCGTTCACGCCAGAGCGCAGCGCGGGCGCCGAGGAGCGAAATCGTCCAGACGGGGATGATGAGCATGGGACGCGTCAGGAAGATATAGTCGAGCAACTTGGTCATATCGATCTGCTCCTGTTAATATGGCGGCAAACAATGAAGGTTTCAATAAAAATGTCGCCTGCCAGGCACGCTAAGCCAGATGGCGCAGGTAGAGATAAAGCGCGGGCGCCGCAAAGACGAGCGAATCGAATCGGTCGAGAATGCCGCCGTGACCGGGGATCAGGTGTGACGAATCTTTCACCTGCATTTCGCGCTTGAAGATCGATTCGACCAGATCACCGAGCTGGCCGAAAACGGCAATGATTGCAGCCGGAAGCACGAGGCGCGTGAAGCCGACATCCTGAAGAAAAACAAAATGAAAGATGCCTGCGGTCAGAACGGCGCCCAGGAAACCACCGAGAAAGCCGGCGACGGTTTTGTTGGGGCTGATGGCCGGGGAGAGCTTGGTGGAGCCGAACTTCACCCCAACGTAGTAGGCCGCCGTGTCAATGATCCAGATGGCCGCGAAGAGGAAGGTGATCCAGCCGCCCGCCTGCGATACCGGCACGATGTCGGTGGAGCGGATGAGGATCAGGCTGGAAAATCCCAGACTCAAATAGAGCACGCCGAAAAATCCGATTCCGATCGAGCGCGACACATCCCCCAGGCCCCGCGTGAAGGTGTACGGCAAGGTCGTCAAGAAGAGAGTACCGAAGAGAAACTCCAACAGATATCGCCCCTCGAGAAAGGCGTCGGAAAAGGCAGGGAAGGTTGCAAGCAAGATAAGCAGAGCCTTTTGCCAGAAGTAGAGTTTGATCCGCGTCAGCGAAAACAACTCCCAGACCGACAAGGCGATCAGGAGCTCGACAAAGATCAGGAATGGTATCCCGCCGAGATGAAATACATAGAGCAGTAGCGGGATGAAGACGGCGGCAACGGCCAGACGCTGGGCAAGGTTACGGGAGATCATAACTTGCCGAAGCGGCGCTCGCGTTTTTGGTAGTCGATGATGATTTCGAGGAACTCCCGTTCGGCGAAATCGGGCCAAAGAGTCTGCGTGATGGCCAATTCGGTGTAGGATGTTTGCCAGAGCAGGAAGTTGGACAGACGCATTTCGCCGGAGGTGCGAATCAGCAAGTCCGGATCAGGAAGCGGATGGGTGAAGAGATAGCTGGAGAACAGCGTTTCGTCGATATCCGAGACCTTGAGCTTGTTCGCTTTGACATCACGTGCAATTTGCCGGGCGACTTCGACGATTTCCATGCGACCGCCGTAATTGAGCGCCAGGTTGAGTACCAGGCCGGTGTTTTTCGAGGTCTTTTCGATGGCGTGCAGGATCGCGCGGCGGCGGGCGAAGGGAATTTCGTCGATCTGTCCGGTCGTGATCAGGCGCACATTGTTTTTGATTAACTCCGCCAGCTCGGAACGCGCCGTGTCGTTGAGAAGCTTGAAGAGGAATCCCACTTCCGTCTTAGGGCGCTTCCAGTTCTCGACGCTGAACGTATAGAGCGTCAGGTAGGAGATGCCGATTTCGCCGCAGAGTTGCACGATGCGCCGCACCGCGCCGACACCGGCTTTGTGACCGGCGGAGCGGTCGAGGCCGCGTTTGGCGGCCCAGCGGCCGTTGCCATCCATGATAATGGCAACGTGCTGCGGGAGTTTTTCGGGGGAAATCTTCTCTTTGAGAGAAGCGAGATCGGAGGTCAAGCGAGCGCTCAGACCGCCATCACCTCGGCTTCTTTCGCCGTCGTGAGCTTGTCGATCTGCGCGATGTACTTGTCGGTCAGTGTCTGCGCGTCCACTTCGGCGTTGTCCTTCTCATCTTCGGAGATCTTGTGATCCTTGAGCAGGCGCTTGACATGATCGAGCGAGTCGCGGCGGATATTGCGGATAGCGACCTTGTTCTCCTCGGCCATCTTCTTGATCAGTTTCACGAGTTCCTTGCGCCGGTCTTCGCTGAGCGAGGGGACCGGAATACGAATAACCTGGCCGTCGGATTGCGGGTTGAAGCCGAGATTGGACTTCTGAATCGACTTGGTAATCTCGGTCAGCAATTGCTTTTCCCAGGGTTGCACAACGATCAACTGGGCTTCGGGAGTCGAGATCGAGCTGACATTTTTCAGCGGGGTCGGTGTGCCGTAGTAGTCGACCATGATTTCATCGAGCATGTGGACATTGGCCTTCCCTGACCGCACCGTGGTGAAATGATGTTGCAGGGCAGCAATCGACTTCTTCATCTTGTCTTCCGCTTCAGCCAACAACTGCGCAACTGTCGTCATACGACTTCCTCCGTACTGTTTTTAACCAGCGTACCGATTTTTTCGCCGGTGACAACCTTATAGAGATTGCCCGCGTCGGTCAACTTAAAAACGACCAACGGCAGGCGGTTCTCACGGCAGAGCGTGAACGCCGTGCCGTCCATTACCTTCAAATCACGTTTCAGGACTTCGTCGTAGTTGATCACGTCAAAGCGCTTTGCTTCGGGATGCTTGACCGGGTCGGCATCGTAAACCCCGTCCACCTTGGTCGCCTTGAGTACGACGTCGACCTCGGTTTCGATGCCGCGCAGCACGGCGGCGGTGTCGGTAGTGAAATAGGGATTACCGGTACCGGCGGCCATGATTACGATACGGCCCTTTTCCATGTGCCGAATGGCGCGGCGACGGATAAAGGGTTCGGCGACGGCCTCGATGCGAATCGCCGAGAGCACGCGCGTATACATGCCGTAGTTCTCGAGCGTCGACTGCAGCGCCATCGAATTGATGACGGTTGCCAGCATGCCCATGTAATCGCCGGTGGCCCGGCCGATGCCCAGCGCAGTGCCCTGGGCGCCGCGATGGAAATTGCCGCCGCCGATGACGATGCCAACTTCGACGCCGAGTTCCTTGACGGATTTGACTTCGTTGGCGATGTATTCGAGGCGGCGCGGGTCGATGCCGAAACCCTGCTCTCCGGCGAGTTGTTCGCCGGAGAGTTTCAGGAGAATGCGTTTATACACGGGCGCGACGGCCATTTACTCTCCGAGCCGATAGCGGGCGAAGCGGCGGATTTGGATGTTTTCGCCGATCTTGGCGATGGCGTTCTTAACGAGATCGCCGATGGAAATCTCGGGGTCGCGGACGAACGGCTGTTCCATCAAGGCGACTTCGGAGTACCACTTTTCCATGCGGCCGTCAACGATCTTGTCGACGATCTTTTCCGGCTTGCCCTCGTTGAGCGTCTGGTGCCGGTAGATTTCGCGCTCGCGATTAAATACCTCTTCCGAGATATCTTCGCGGCGAACGACCAGGGGATTGGATGCGGCCACGTGCATCGCAATGTTCTTGACCAGTTCGCGGAAATCATCGGTGCGGGCGACGAAGTCGGTCTCGCACTGCACTTCCACGAGCACTGCCAGCTTGTCGCCGGGGTGAACGTAGTGTCCGATTAATCCTTCTTTGGTTTCGCGCGCGGCCTTGGAAGCGGCCTTGGCAATCCCGCGTTCGCGCAGGATGGTGACCGCCTTGTCCATATCGCCATTGGCTTCGGTCAGGGCTTTTTTGCATTCCATCATGCCGGCGCCGGAACGCTCGCGCAGTTCTTTCACCATGTCAGCTGTTATAGTCATTGTAGCAAACCTCTCTTATGCTTCGCTCTCGCCGAACTTACCGGCGGAAGCTTCCTGGTCGCCGGCAGCGGCCGGCGCTTCCATCTGTTGCGGGATCATCATGGCTTTGGCTTCCATCGCCGAGTCGACGACGTGGCGGCAGATGATGCGAATCGACTTGATGGCATCGTCATTGGCCGCAATCGGGAAGTCGATCGGATCGGGATCGGAGTTCGTGTCGATGATGCCGATGATCGGGATACCGAGCTTGTTGGCTTCGGCCACCGCGATCTTCTCTTTCTTGCAGTCGACGACGAACATCAGGCCCGGCAGGCGGTTCATGTCGCGGATACCGCCGAGGACTTTTTCGAGCTTCTCGTGTTCTTTGCTGAGACCGGAGATTTCCTTCTTGGTCAGTTTCTCAAAAGTACCGTCCTCGCGCATCTTTTCGATGTCCTTGAGGCGCTTGATATTCTTCTTGATCGTCTGGAAATTGGTCAGCATACCGCCGAGCCAGCGTTCGGTGACAAAGAAGTGTCCGCAGCGCTGAGCCTCGGCTTTGATGACGTCCTGCGCCTGTTTCTTGGTTCCGACGAAGAGGATGTATTGATTCTTGCCGACGATTTCCTGCGCTTTGCGGCTGGCGATCTTGATGGCGTTAAGGGTTTTGTTGAGATCGATGATGTAAACGCCGTTTTTGGCGGTGAAGATGAACTTCTTCATCTTCGGGTTCCAGCGGCGGGTCTGGTGACCGAAGTGCACACCGGCTTCGAGAAGGTCACGGACAGTGACTTCTGTGGGCATTCATAACTCCTGATGTTTGGTTAAGCCGCCACCCGGATCATCTTCGGTCAACGGGACGAACCTGCGGTCCGACCACCCGTCCGAATCCCCGGATGTGTGAAATATCGCGGCGGACCTTACGGCCCGCCGAGTGAATTCTGTTCCTAACGCTTCGAGAACTGGAAGCGCTTGCGAGCCTTGACTTGGCCGTACTTTTTGCGCTCGACGGCACGCGGATCGCGTGTGAGCATCCCGGCGACTTTCAAAGGCTTACGCAGTTCCGGATTGAACGCAGCCAGAGCCCGCGCTAACGCCAGGCGAATCGCGCCGGCTTGGCCGGAGAGTCCGCCGCCGGCGGCGTTGACTTTGATGTCGAAACGACCGGCGAGATTGGCGACCTTGAGCGGCTCCGAGGCGAGCGTCACCAGCGATTCGCGGGTCAAGTAGGGGAGAATGTCCTTACCGTTGACATTCCATTGTCCCCGACCCGGAACCAGCCAAAGACTGGCGGTGGCGTTTTTGCGCCGTCCGGAAGCGTGAATCTTGTCTTGAGGCATCAATGACCTTTCTATCTCCAACGACTATTTCAGTTCCAGCGGTTCCGGATTCTGCGCGGCATGCGGATGTACCGGTCCCTTGTAGACTTTGAGCTTCTTGATCATTTTGCGACCGAGCGGCCCCTTGGGAAGCATTCCCCAGACCGCGTCGCGAATGATCGATTCCGGGTAGCGGGTGATCGCCTTGTCGAAAGTGATCTGGCGATGGCCGCCCGGATAGAGTGTATTCCAATGCCAGGTCTTTTCGGATTCTTTCTTCGGGGTCGACAGCCGCACCTTGTCGGCATTGACGACGACGACGAAATCGCCGAGATCCATAAAGGGCGAATACTCGGGCTTGGTCTTGCCCATCAGGATGCGGGCGATCTTGGTCGCCTGGCGTCCGAGGATTTTGCCGTTGACGTCGACAACAAACCATTTGCGTTCGACGCTCTCGGGCTTTAGAAAGGCGGTTCTCACTAACTACTCCTTACACTTCTCTCCAATAACAAGACCCGTAAAATACGCAACCGGAGACGATTGTCAAGGGCGGGGAAAGAAATATGCGATTTTTTTACGCCATTGCGGGATAAATGGTTGGACGGCTTTTCACGCCGAAACGGCGAATCATTGCCGTCTTCGGCCGGACTACAACCTACGAGCAATTTGCGCAGGGGGCCGGGCCGCCGCCAAAAATATAGGTGACAATATAGACGGCGTCGGTGATGTCGACGCGGTCGTTGCAGTCGACATTGCCTGATTCCAACGGATCAGGTGCCGGGCCGCCGCCAAAGATGTAGGAGACCAAAAAGACGGCGTCGGTGATGTCTACGCGATCGTTGTCGTCCACATCGCCACATAGGAACTCGGCGCCGGTAGAGAAGTCCTGCCAGAAACCGGAATTCAGGTTGAAATTGGTCGAAGTTGAGGGACCTGCCACTGTCTGGCCGATGGTGCCGTCAAGAACGAAATTGGCAGAAGACATCGTGCCACCGCCTGAGGCGATGACGTCCCAATTGATCTGTTCGCCGGCACGCGGAGCGGCCGGCTTCTGCGACTCCGTCTTGGTGCCCGGGGCCAGAATATCAGTAGGCACACCGGCTGCGGTAGCGCTACTTGCCGAGCCCGTCGGGGAGGCGTTCAATACCGGTTGCGATGGCGGTGTCTTCTTGGTCTCGACAGGGACAGGCGTGGTTTTCGAAGATTTCGCCGGTGTTTTTGCGCCGAAGGCAGCGCCAAGTAAACCCAGAATCAGAATGGTCGTAAGCGTAAGCCGAAAAGTCATTGTAGTACTCCTGCGAATATAGGTCAAAATAGTACTTTATGGCCAAATGGCAAGCGATAAATGCTGCTATCTGGGCAGTCTTACCGCGACTCCTCTTCCTCCTCGATTGGCCGTGCCTGAGCTTGCGGCTTCTGGCGCTCCAGGTCCTGTTGAATCTGGAAGGTGTAGCCGCGCTCCGGCGCCGCGCCGAAGGCTTCGGGGTGCAGATAGCGGCCGCGAAATTCGGCTGGCTTGGCCAATTCGTTTGCCAAGGGGTGTGACTTGGCGAAGTTGTCGGTGCGTGTGCCGGTGATCATCCAGGAGACTTTGACGCTGGGTTGGTCGGTAGCGATAGTGAAGCCGCCGCCGGAGAACTCTTCACTGACGATGGCTTGAGCAAACTGGCCGATCACCGTCAAGTGGTAGCGAAAGTCTGTGGCGATCTGCGGAAGGTATGAAGGCACAGAGACGCGGGCTTTGCCTGAGACATCGGTAGTCACGTTGCCCGACAGGTTGATTTGGTATTCCGGTGACTCCATGCCAGCCAACTGCAGATACTGATTCTCGGGGTCGGACGGATGATCAAGCCGGGTTACTTTTGCCGGCATATAAACGGTGCCGCCGACGTAGACGTCGCCGGTGAAATAGCCGGACCAGTTGGCAGCGTTGCTGTAAGAGTGGCCATAGACGGCGTATCCGGTGCCAACGTTGTTGCCGGTTGTGCCGGAGATACCATAGGCGTTGCCGCCATTGTTCAACACATAGTTGGTAGTTCCAACTGAGGATGAATTCGCGGTGTTGTCGTGTACGCTCGTGTAGACACCGATACCGGTGCTATTACCGGAGACTTCGGCAAACAGGCCGAATCCGGAGATCGCTCCGGTGGCGTGCAATTCGGCACCGTAGGCAGCAATGCCGTAGCTTGCCTCCGAATAGAAGCCGTAACTTGAGCCGGTGTGGAGGTTCACGGTACGGGCTCGCCCATGGAGATAAGCGCCGTAGCGATAGTCGCCATCGGAGATGCCCACCCCGTAAAATCCGTAAACAGTTCCGGCGTTATCGGCGCCGGCGGTTGCTCCCGAAGCACGACTGCGGAGCCCGTAGACGGTTCCGGTACTAAAGTTGTCGAGGTCGGCATAGATGCCGTAGCGCGAACCGGTCGTGCTGTAGTTGCGGATCACCTGGAGCAGATATGTCGTCGAAGGACTATAAGCGTCAGTGCCGATTACGATACCGCTGTTGTTGCCATAAAACGTCGTATCGCCGATGTGCAGGCCGCCGTCAAAGGTTTTCGAAGCGGACACGATCTGTGATGAAGTCAGATTCATTGCCGTGCCGGAAATCTTGCCGACGGCAATCGCGGCAGCAGCGTTGATGTCGGCGTTTGTGATTGTGCCGTCGAGCAAGTGCGTCGACGTGACGCCGGCATCGGCAATGCCAAGCGTGGCGCTGCCGGTGGTTGCGCCGCCATCCAAGCCTTCGCCGGCATTGACCGCTGTGATATCGCCGATGCCGACATCATCGACACCATCAGCGAAGCCACCTGGCATGCCGGTCAGGTTGTTCCAACTGTGATAGTGCGATGCCGGTTCACCTTCAAGCAAGTCGCTGTCATAGCTGTGAAAGGTGTACGCGGTCGAGACGATCTGCTGCCGCGTCGACATCTCCGGACCACCGTTTACGCCGATCGCCAGGAAGCGGGGAGTTGCCACGAACAATCCCGGGGCTATCGGGCTAACCGAGCCAAGAATGACGGCAAATAGACCTTTGTTGACGTTAACGGTAGTGTGGGTCTCGGTCCACAGCGCAGTCCCCCCGAATTCACTATCGTAAACCGTGAAGCTGACCTGGTAAACTCCATCGAGCGGTACTCCCGCGTCATTGGTTAGTCGTCCCTGGTAGTAGAGCAGGAATGGAGTGGCTCCGAAAAGACTCGCCGAAAACGCGAGCAGGCCAATGAGCATCAGAGTGTAAAGGGTACGCACGGTATGACTCCTGTTGACTTGGTAGCTGAAATGATTCTTGAAATCGCGGTGAAAAAGAGAGGCGCGCCGGGAAACATCCCCTGCAACCTCGTTAGGTCAATAGCAACAAAGGGCAACCTAAAGCCCTCCCTGATCTGAACCAATGCGGTAGTTAAGCGAGTGCGAAGGGGTCGACAGCCGGGCAAGAGATATCCCGGTTATTGGCAAACCGTCGCAGGTCAATCATACCAAACTGGACAAAATTGTCAAGGAAATTGATGTAAGATCCGTTGCTTCGAGTACTCAATCTTGCCGAGAATCGGCCGCTCTCCCGGCAGTGTTACCCGACCACCCGGAGTGTCCTGGTCGGGTATCGTGGCTGCCTCTTTATTCCAGATCGCCGACTTCGGCTCGTGGTGGCTCAAGGTCGGCGGCGGCTGCCTTCAGCGCGGCGGCCCTCAGTTCAGCCGTTATACCGCGTTCAGGACCCATGCATACGCTTCTGGGTTCTGATACTCGCTGATCTCGCGCGGAGACTTGGCCACCTCGACTGGAACGCGATCGGACCGGGCGAAGAGATCCTGACGAATTCCGGTCACTTGCCATGAGACGGCGTTATCAGGCTGCAAGCAGACATGAAAAGCCATTTGTTCGTGTGCATGTTTGTCATACTCCTTTAGGCGAAAGCGCTCTATAAGAGTTAGCTGGTTCAGGAATATCGCTGCGTTGTATGATTAGAGTCACAATGTCCATA
The DNA here is from genome assembly GCA_964584025.1 of uncultured Ignavibacteria bacterium. Classification (GTDB taxonomy): domain Bacteria; phylum Zixibacteria; class MSB-5A5; order CAIYYT01; family CAIYYT01; genus JADJGC01. Next base: position 114,864 of record CAZOYE010000010.1, on the reverse strand, counting down.
TTCGCTACAATCATAATCATTCGGAATCTGGAGTGACGGTTTGTTTTATCTCGGGTTCCTTTGCGCCCTTGTGTCTCACAGCGTCGACGCCGCGGTCAGCCGACCTGCCATAGGCTGCGGGCTGCAAGTAATGGCCGCGTTCAGCCTCAAGCTTAAGCGCCTCGACCTGGACGCTGCTGGCTGCGGCGTAGGGATCTTTACGCACACCAGTTACCTGCCAGGAGACTTCGAGATTAGGCTTCTCGGTCCTGATCGTGAATTGTCCATTCTCAATCTTTCGAGCGACGATAGCCTGGGCAAACTCACCAATAACTGTGAGTTGGTATCGGAATTCAGTGTTGAGAGCGTCGAAGTAGTCTGGCATGGTGACGATCGCCCGGCCCGCAGCATCGGTCATGGCGATACCATCGTAAATGATTTTCATTTCGGGCGAGTCAACTCCCGCAAGGTGAAGTACTTTGTTTTCCGGGTCGAGCGGGTGATCTATCTCCGTGAATTTCGCGGGCATGAGGATGTTTCCAGTGACGTTGACGTCGCCGTTGAAGTAACCGGCGTAATTGGTCCAGCCGCTGTTGAAAGCCGCGCCGTAGACGCCGTACCCATAAGTAGCGCTATTATAGGCGGCGCCGTACACGCCGTATCCGGAGTTGTTTGCTGTAGCGGCGCCGCGGACACCGTAGGCGAATGCGCCGCTATCGGCAGAAGCGTAGATGCCGAAGACATCGGTTCCCCAGAAGGCATTCGAAAGCACGCCGTAGGTTGCCCCCGAAATGAGGCCGGGCGTAAGGGTCCGGGAGTGCGCCTGTACTCCGTAGCGGGGCGATCCATCCGATTCGGCACGCGAGTAAGTTCCAATTGCTGTCCCACCGCTTCCAGGAGTGGAGGCGCGACTGAGACCATACAATGCTGTCAACTGTCCGGTCGAGGTGTTCTGCAGCCACGAATAGAGGCCGTAGTTAAAGAGTGTATTCGCGTAATTGCGGCGGGCCGAAAGCAGCGCCGATGGCGCGGCGGTGATGCGGCCGAGGGCAACTGTCGTATTATCCAACCGGGCAGTACTATCGCCGACGACGACAGTGCTATTGAAAGTGTTTGTTCCCGAGAAAGTTTGCGAGCCGGTGAGTGTCGGCACGCCGCCGGCGATCTTTGTCGGTGCGATGTTAGCGGAATTCGCAATGTTGGCATCGACGATGGTTCCGTTCTGGATGTGACTTGACGTTACGCCGCCGGAGGCAATCGAGAGATTGGCGTCTCCCGAAGTCGCGCCGCCGGTCAGACCGCCACTGGTGTTGACGGCAGTGATATCGCCACCGGAGTTGTTGTCGACGCCGTCGGCAAAACCGGCCGGCAGACTTTTGATCCCGCTCCAGCTGACCGAATCAGCGTTTTGGCTGGTGAAGGCGAAAGCCGAGGAGAGTAGTTGGATGCGCGGTGCCAGTTCCGGATCGGTGCCGACTGTGATTCCCAGCCAGCGATTTCCGGTGAACAACCCGTTGGGGAAAGGCACGCTGCTGCCGAGCAGGTAGGTATAGAGACCATTTGTGACAGAAACCGTCTGGGCGTTAGAGTACCAGAGGGCGCTTCCTCCTGAAGAGACATTGTAGATCCGAAAATGCAATTGATAGTCGCCGTTGGGAACTGGCAGGCCATCGGGGCTCGTCAGTCGGCCTTGGTAGCTGAGCAGTTGTGGAATGCTGGAAAGTGAAATTGAAGCCGATGCATTTAGAAAGAGAAAAGCAGCAATGAGAGTGTAGAAAGTCGAGCGGAGTTGTGATTGCTTAAATCGTGACATGAGCTAACCTCGTTTTGAATGGTGCAGTAGCTAACTCTGAATATTCGACTGAACACTAGCGCTTCGATTGCGATTCGATAACCTGCTCCGTCTCACGTTTCGCTGTTTCCTCCCCGGCCATTCTTCGTGCCGAGAGCCGAATCTCGGCGCCAATCGAGTGTTCGAGTCCGAGTCCGTAAAGTTCCGGATGAGCATACTTGCCGAGTTCATGCGGCATCTTCGCTTGCTCAACGACGATGCGATTCGCTCGTGCGAAACTGTCTTGGCGGGTGCCGACGACCTGCCAGGAGACCTTCACGGAAGGCTTATCAGTCTTGATCGTAAACTTGTTGTCCTGAATCTCCTGCGAAACGATTGCCTGGGCAAACTGGCCGATAACGGTGAGTTGATAACGGAAGTCGGCATTTATGAGAGTGAAGTAATCAGGCAAAGTCACAGTCGCCTCGCCAGTGCCGTCGGTCACGATGTTTCCGGAGTAAACATTGATCATATCAGGCGCCTGGACGCTGGCGTGCTGAAGATATTTGCCCTCAGGGTCGGCGGGGTGATCGACGCGCGAGATTAAGGAGGGCATAAATATCGTACCTGTGACATTGACATTGCCGAAAAACGAGCCGGCAAACTGCTCGATTGAATTGTTCCAGACTTCGCCAATTACGCCGTAGCCATAGGGGTTGCCGTGAGCCTGCCCCGAGACTCCAATTCCGATGTTGTTGTTATTGCCCGCGATTCCGTGAGCACCGACGCCTTGATAGGAGGTGCCATGACTTCCGCCATAGAGACCGCGGGCTTCAATGGCATTACCACCGCTTCCGTAAACGCCGACGGAAAAAGCACCATCCGTGGCGGTCGAATAGACACCATAACTATCGCCAGTGGTAAGATTCTGAGTTATCGCACGGCCGCGGAACACCGAACCAAATCGATAGCCTCCATTGGATCTCCCCTCGGCAGAAAGTCCGTAGGCGCTTCCGGACCCGCTGTTAATGGTTATGAATTCGGCTGTTTCAACAGGGCCGGCGCTGTTGTTCGAATGTGAGGCTCTCAGTGACGGAGATTCGGGAGAGGACGGTTGTATGCGCTCGATTGCAATCTGGTCGGAGAAAGTGTTGAATCCGGTGAATACCTGAGAGCCAGCGAGCGTTGCTGCTGTTCCAGCAATTTTCGCAGGGATTACTTTGGCCGTGTCGGCGAGGTCTGCGTCGGTAATTGTTCCGTTAGCGATGTGGGCTGACGTGACACCGCTTTCTGCAATTGCGACGTTAGCATCTCCGGAAGTAACGCCTCCGGTCAGACCGTCGGACGTATTCACTGCGGTGATATCGCCGGTTCCAATGTTGTCAATACCGTCGGCAAAACCAGCGGGCATGTTTTTGATACCGGCCCAGCCAATAGAATCGGCATTTTGGCTGGTAAAGGCGAAGGCGGTGGCCAGGAACTGCTTGCGCGGAGTTAACTCGGGGTCAGCGCCAACCGTCACTCCGAGCCAGCGGTTGCCGCCGCTGAAAATGCCGTTGGGTAAGGGAACGTCCTGGCCCAGCAGATAGGTGTAGACCCCACCGGTCACGATCACGGCCTGGATGTTGGAGTTCCAGAGCGAAGCCCCACCCACGGGGGCATCGTAGATCTGGAAGCGAATGAAGTAGGTTCCGTCCTGAACCGGATCTCCGGCGGCAGTGGTCAATCGCCCTTGATAGCTGACGAGACTGGGAACTGCCGACGTCAGCGTCGGTGGTAGGATGATCAGGATGATGCCGGTCAGGATGAGTAGTGTTCGAACCATAGGAATCTCCGCATTTCTGAATGTATCCGGGCTAACGTTTATCGTTCAGCAGTGACTGCAACTGCGTTTCGAGTTTGGCAATGCGCTCTTCCAGCGCCGCGTTTTTGCGAATCAGCTCTTTCACTCCCGCCAGCGAGACTCCGGCAACGTCTTTCGCCGACAGATAGCGGTTGTCGATCTGGCCGGTGGTCTCGTCGATCGAGCCGACATTGAACAGCGCGGCGAAATCCTCTGCCATCGGGCCGATGTGCTTCTCGCTTGTGCCTTTGTAGCTGTAATGTGGTAACGACAGCTCAGCGATCTTGTCGAGCAATTCGCTGCCGCCGATTTCGATGAAATTCTCTTTGAATTCGCGAGAGGAAGCATCGGTCCAGACGCCGGCAGCGGTCAAGCGCGCGCCGTTGCCGTCTGTGGTAGTTGTGCCAACGTGGATGGGATGGGACAAGCCGCCATCGTCGGAATCGCGATTGACGCCGAGGCGACCAGGCTCGGCTGAATTGAAAATCATAGCCCGGTAACTCGTGCGGCTCACAACGGTGTGGCCAAACACGAGCGAATAGTCGGTGTCCGTGAACAGGGTACCTTCGATGACATTACCGCTTCCGCCCAGAATTGTGCTCCATCCGCCGGCGCAGTCGTTAAACCCTCCGCCTACAACCGTGGCATAGGGTCTGGTTGCGGTGTGGCTGACGCCACCACCAACAAACGCTCCGGGCCCGCTGGCGCTATGTCCGCTTCCACCGGCAATGGCTGAAAAATTGCCCGTGGCAGTATTGCTCCAACCGCCGCTGATCACCGAATTGTATCCGGTCACGGTGTTGTTGTTACCGCCACCGATCGTGGACCAGGAGCCACCCAGAGCGATAATATTGCCGATGCCACCACCGATTACTGAGCTGTCGCCGTCAACTTGATTGTTGATTCCACCTAAGATTGCCGAGGCGTATCCGGTGACGCGATTGTCGATTCCGCCGGCTATGACTCCGTTGATGCCTTCAACTACGTTGTTTTCGCCGCCGCCGACGAAACCGCCACCGACCAGCGTCGAGCAGGATTCACCTCCAACCACGATGGCGTCGAAGCCGTCGGCGAAGTTGCCGGTGCCGCCGCCAATGAAGGAGCGGGTGCCCGCAGTGCGGTTGCCGGTGCCGCCGCCAATTGTAGAGTAGGTGCCTTCCGCATCGTTGTTGCGACCACCGGCGATGGTTGACCATTGGCCCACGGCGGAATCACGTTCGCCGCCACCGACCGTCGAATAGAGTGAAGCAGTATAGTTCAGCCAGCCGCCACCGATGTGAGAGAGATCGCCGGTTGCCTGGTTCTCGCGCCCCCCGCCGATGAATGAACGCTCGCCCGAAGCCGAGTTGTACATTCCACCGAGAATTGCGCTATGCAGGCCGCTGGTGTTGTTCGAGTCGCCGCCGCCGATGACGCTGTAGTCGCCGCTGGCATCATTCTGCGATCCGCCGAGGATCGCTGCGGTCGTCCCGCCGATGCGATTGAATCGTCCACCCCCGATGATGGAGCTGTCGCCTTCAATGAGATTCCCGCGGCCACCGCCGATCGCGCCATAGGACTGGAGCACGAAATTGTTAATGCCGCCGCCGACGAAGGAAAACGGGGCGTTCGCATCAATCCAGTTCGCAATACCGCCGGCAATGGCCGAGCCGCCGCCGAAGATGCGGTTCTGGTCGCCGCTGCCAATGAACGAGTAGGATGCCGGCGCATCGATGAGCTGTTGAAAGCCGCCGGCGATGTGGCTATACTCGCTGAGCACCTGGTTATCCGAGCCGCCGGTGATCGAACTGTAATTGCCGTCGAGTTGTTGATTGGCGCCGAAGAGGACGGCGTTAGTTCCCGCGATCGAGCCGGTACCTACCTGCAGTCGCGAGTCGAGAAAGAGGTCGCCGGCCACGCTGCCGCCCGTTGCTCCATCGACTGTACCCACCCGCTGGGCGTAGGCGACGCTGACGATGCGATGCCGCGGCGTCAACTCGGGATCGGCGCCGACCTGGATCGAGAGATAGCGGTCCGGAGTCGAGAAGACATTGGGACCCAGGGGCGTGATCGTTCCCAACAGGACAGAGAACAAACCGTTGGTCATGGTGACGGGATTCTGTGTCTCCGACCAGATCAAGCCACCTCCGAGAGGCGCGTCATAGATGCGAAAGGTCAAGGAATAGACGCCATTGAGGGCGTTGCCGCCGGAGTCGGTGGCGCGGCCCTGGAAGTTGATCAGTGCCGGTGTGGAGGCTAAGGCTGTTGTGCCAGACGAGGCGTAGATCAGAGCGAGTGTCAATACGCAACAGCATGACCAGCGGGCAAGAAGCGGTTTCATAAGCGACGTTCTCCGAAAAGTGTGAGTGTGAAGTCCGATTGGCGTATTTATAGCCCCAATATATCCATTTTTTAGAATTTGTAAAGCGGCAGTGTGTCCATCAATTGCAGTGCTGTGCGATTGTTCGGTTTCGTCGCCACGAGTACAAGGCTCTTTGCCGCTCGTGGCCGGGCGACAGGTCGAACGAAGCCGCTTCGTCAAGAATCTTCCCGACTATCTGTGGTCGTATGGATCGAGTCCTGGCCTCACGGCTCGTGGGTTAGTCGCCTGGATCTCTTCCGCCCTCCGCTTGCGCATTTCCTCCCGCCTCTTGAAGTTGACGCCGAATTCGGGGCCAAGGCCATACGCCTCCGGGTGAAGGTAGAGGCCAAGGTCCTTGGCACGTTTGTCCGCCTCGACAACTGTCGGGTGTGCTCTGGAATAGGGGTCGTCACGAAGTGCCGTCACCAGCCACGAGACTTTCACTTCCGGCTTATCGGTCCTGATGACAAAACTCGAACCTTCGATTTCCCGGTCAATTATCGCCTGGGCGAACTGGCCGACCACCGTAAGCTGGTATCTGAAATCGGTACTGATAGCCGTGAAGTAGTCAGGGAGTGAGACAGTTGCGAGTCCAGTGGGATCGGTTGTTACATTGCCGTGCGCAATGTTCGTCATTTCGTGCGAGACGACGCCGGTAAGATGAAGGTTCTTATTGGTAGGGTCAATGGGGTGGTCGATCTTTTCGACGAAGACTGGTGAGAATATTGTGCCAAAAACATCGACATCGCCAAGAAACTTCCCTGCCCAAACTTCGGTAGCACTCAACCCTTCCGCATCTGCCCAGACGCCGTAGGCCTCGCCAGAATTGGTTTCAGCCACGCAGTAAGAAGCTACCGAAAAGTCTGTACTGCTGTACGAGGTGCTCAACAATCCAAACGCTGATCCGTTCGTTACGTCGGCAACGGCGCGGACTCCATGTGCCACCGCCGCGGAGGAATTCGCCCAAGCATAGACCGCCGACAGCCAATCACCGCCAATGGCCCTGCCATAGACCCCGATGTTTTGCCCTGAATTCTCTTCTGCAATGCCGAAGACTCCATAGCCTCGATCGCTCGATTTGGCCTCGCCATAGATGCCGTATGCGTCTGCCCCGTCTTGTGCGCTGCCGAAGGCACCAAAACTCTCGCCGGTAGTTATTGACCGATTCTGCGCAATGGTTGAAGAGTATGATCCATAGCGATCAAAGTTATCGGACTCGCTATGCGAGTAGGTGCCGACCACGAACCCGGCACCGGCGTCGCCCAATGTGGTTGCCTCGGCACGAGCATAGTTGGCATACAGTGCTCCGGTGCCGGCATTCTCGATAAACGTGTAATTTCCGTAACGAGAGGAAGTTGTATTGAAGCGCCGACGGGATTCCAGCAGGTAGGTGCCGGAGGGAGATAGATTCCTACCCAGCGCGATTCCAGCGCCGGTTGCGCGCATCGTGCTATCGCCGATTTCGACGGGACCGTCAAAGTGATTGGTGGAAGTAAAAGTCTGGGGGTTGTCTAAGGTGGCAAGTGTGCCGTTGATTTTTGATGCCGAGATGTTTGCGCCGGGTGCTATGTCGGCATCAACAATTGTGCTGTTGGCAATGTGGGTTGAAGTCACGCCACCAGTGGCGAGCGAGAGATTGGCGTCGCCGCTTGTAACGCCGCCAGTCAGGCCACCCGACGTGTTGACTGCTGTGATGTCACCGCTGTTGTCATCGATACCGTCGGCGAATCCGGCAGGCATGCTTCTAATGCCGTTCCAGTCGACCGAGTCGGCATTCTGACTTACAAAGCTGTAGACTGAAGACAAGAGTTGGCTGCGCGGCGTCATCTCGGGGTCAATGCCAACGGTAATTCCGAGCCAGCGATTTTCGCTGCCGAACAACCCATCAGGCAACGGAACATCTTTTCCCAATACATAGGTGTAAGCTCCACCGCTAACAATGACTGCCTGGATTCCCGAGTTCCAGAGGGAAGTGCCCGCGGTGGCCGCGTCGTAGATTTGGAAGCGGATGAAATAGGCGCCGTCGGCGACGGGCTCACCTGTAGCTGTGGTAAGACGGCCCTGGTAGTTGATCAACTGGGGCACAGCCGCCCGCGCCGTGTTGATGAGGACAACTGCCGCGCAGAGGCAAAAGAACACTTCGAACACCGCGGTCGTGGGTGATTTCAATTTCATATTCACTGCTCCTTCGAGATCGATTCCGATCTTGGACAGGTTTGACGTTGCAAGCTTATCTACAGAGCGTGGGCGCGCCTTCGAGCATCAAGGGCAGGGCAGAAAAGAGAGCAATCGCAGGTGAAAGTGTTTGCGCGTCAATCGTAGATTATATGGCTCTAATATAGGCAATTACGGTCGATTGTAAAGCGTTGATTCGGCCCTCTTCGAGACGGCCGCGCCAAGAGTGGCTGTGAGTTGGCCGGCGCAGGCCGGCATCGAGCCCTCATCGACCAGCGTTTGCGCGCGCTTTGATTCTGACGGGCGATGCTTTATTATAAGACGAGAAGAAAGGAACGCGAATGAAAGATCAATCCCTTCAACATGACCAGGCAGTGCTCGTAATCGTGGACGTTCAGGGCAAATTAGCGCAGTTGATGCACGACAAAGAAAGCCTGTTTGCCAACCTCAAGCGGATGGCAATCGGCGCGCAGACGCTGGGGATTCCGATCATCTGGAACGAACAAAATCCGGTCGGCCTCGGCCCGACGATTCCGGAGTTGGCGGAAATCCTCAGCACCCAGCAGCCATTGGTGAAGAACACCTTCAGCTGTTGCGGAAATCCGGCATTTTCTGCGTCGCTCAGGCAAAGCGGACGCACGCAGGTGCTGCTCGTCGGTATCGAGACACATGTCTGCGTGTACCAGACGGCGCGCGATCTACTCGCCGAGGGAATGGCGGTCGAGGTGATTGCCGACGCGGTCTCCTCGCGGACGGCCGCAAACAAGGCCTATGGCCTCGAACGCATGAAGAGCCTCGGCGCCGGAGTGACCTCTACTGAGATGGTTCTATTCGAATTGCTGCGCGTCGCTGAGGGGGACAAATTCAAGGCGATTCTCAAGGCCGTGAAGTAACCAGTGGAGTCGCTCATCGAGATCACTGACCGCGCCGTGCTCGCCGATTTCTTCGGACGAAACCGCGCGCTGAATATCTACCAACTCGGCGATCTCGATGATTTTTTCTGGCCCCACACGCGATGGTTCGGACTCGAAAGCGGCGGCTTGTTACGGGCTGTCGCTCTACTTTACACTGGGCCGTTTGAGCCGACGCTGATTTTTCTCGAAGACGGCAACGGTGAAGATTGTCGGCTCCTTCTTCAAGAGTTAGCCCCGCGTCTTCCCGCGCGAATCTATGCCCACCTCTCTCCCGGACTTGAATCAGCTCTTCATCCGCTATTCGCTAGTGATTTGAAAGGCAATCATCTCAAAATGCACCTTCAGCTGTCAACCGGTGCACTGCCGCCGATATCAAGTGACGTTCTCAATCTGACGATAGATGACACGCGGGAACTCAAGAGTTTCTATCACGAGGTCTATCCAGGGAACTGGTTTGATCCACGCATGCTGGAGACGGGGCAGTATTTCGGGGTTCGCGACAACGGTCGGCTGGTGGCGGCGGGCGGCGTGCATGTCTACGCGCCAAACTACGGCGTTGCTGCGCTGGGCAACATCGCCACGCATCCGGACTTTCGGGGACGCGGATTGGCAACGCACGTCACGGCGGGCATCGTCCGAAGTTTGCGAAGGACTGTGGATGCAATCGGACTCAACGTCAAGGCGGATAATGCCGCGGCAATCGCCTGTTACAGCAAGCTGGGCTTCGTCGAGATTGCCCGCTATAACGAGCTGTCACTTGTAAAAAAATGCGCATAGCGAAAGTCTTTAGCCATGAGCCGCCTGACAGACCCGCTTCGGAAGTTCTATCACACCGCCATTCCTCTGCCGGTCAAGTACGGCAAAGGTTTCCGCACGCTGTTCAAAGAGTGCTGGCAGCGACAATTTCAAAGCGCCGATGTCGTTAACGAATATCGCTCCAAACGGTTGCAAGCTCTCCTGAGTTATGCCGCAGTTCACGTTCCTTACTATCGCCGGCTCTTTCGCGAAGTCGGATTCGACCCGGCGACTTTCGAATGCCTCGATGATTTGCGACGGCTCCCGACTCTCCATAAGGACGATGTCATACGACATCACGACGAACTCCGCTCGGATGAATTCACCAAGCTGCATCCGATCAAGACTGTCACCAGCGCCACGACGCGCGACGGGCTGGTGATGTATCGATCGGCACACGCCGAAGCGATGCGACGGGCGGTTGTGTGGCGACATTGGTTCAATCTCGGTTATCGCTATCGCGACCCGCGCGTCCAGTTGACCACGCCGTTGCCGGCATCGGAGAGTTCGATCGTAGCGCATGACGACTTGAACGAAAACTGCCGACAAATCGATCCGCGCGCCATCACCGACCCGCAGGCAGCTTACTTGTACCATAAGATCCGGGAATTCAAACCCCGCATGATCTTTGCCCAGCCGAGCAACCTGACGATGCTGGTTTACTACTGGCGTCAGCGCGGACTCGAGCCGTTTGAAGTCCCGATTGTCTACCTGATCGGAGAGAAGGTCTACCCGGAGTACCGTAGCCTGATCTCTGACTTTCTGGGCGGTTCCGTGTACCAATACTACGGCAATCGCGAGAACACTGCCTCAGCCGGCGAACTTGGAGATGGCAGGATGTATATCAACGCCGACTTCGTCCACCTGGAGTTCGTTGACTCTGCCGGTGAGCCGGTGAGCGGGAGAACAGGAGACATTATCTCGACAGGTTTTGAAAACTATGCTTTCCCGCTGATCCGCTATCAAACTGAGGATATCGGCATCGACCGCGGCGATCCGACCGCAGGACAGGTAGGCTTCCCGACGATGGAAATCATCGGAGGTCGCGGAAAGGACCTGTTGTTGTCGCGCGAAGGGCTGTTTTGTCCGAATATCATTTCGCAACTCAAGAAAGCCAATTTTACGCGTTATCGGCAAGTGCAGTTGGAGCAGCTCTCGGTATCGCATGTGCTGGTCCGCGTCGTGCCGACGGAGGATTTCGACAATCACCGCGATCTGGCCGTGGTCGAGAAGGCGTATCGCGAGTACCTCGGACACCTGTTCGATATTGAAGTCCGCGTCGTTTCAAACATCCCCCAGAGCGGTGCCTGCAAGAATCGCATGGTCGTCTCGGAAATCGCCCTGGCGGAGTTGCGGCGGTTCGGGCATGACAATCCGCTGCTCTCGACGAAAACATCGGGACAAAAGAGAAGCGACAGGCATTAAGCCTGTCGCTCATTTGTCTCAGATCGCTCGGTTGATTATGAGCAAAGCGCCGGCGCGGGGCCGCCGCCAAAGATGTACGTAATCAGAAACACAGCATCAGCGATGGTTACGAGGCTGTTGCAATCGGCATCCGCAGCTTCCGCCGGATTGGGAGCGATCCCCCCGCCAAAAATATAGGTAATCAGGAAGACCGCGTCGGAGATGGTGATGATGCCATTGCCGTCGGCGTCACCCGCAACGTAAGACGGTGCGAACGAGTATTTCAGGGCCGACCAGGCGTTAAGGATACCCCAACCGTAGTTGTTGTTCGGCGTCGCCGCTTGCGATGCGGTCATCATCAGGGCCTCGCGAACCTGCATATTAGTCCAGGTTGGATTGGCTCCCCAGACAATCGCCGCTACGCCGGCCGTTAGAGGACACGAAAACGACGTGCCGCTCGAGGTGGTGTACAGGGCATCGCCGCTGGACGAGGCGACCGAAACGCCCGAACCCTGCGCACAAACTTCAGGTTTGATCCGGCCATCGGCTGTCGGTCCGCGCGAAGAGAACGAGACAATCGCGCCCGTCGAACTCACGGCGCCGACGGTGACAATGCTGTCGGCGTCGGCGGGAGCTCCCAGCGTCGAAGCGCTGGGACCGGCGTTGCCGGCGGAGTTGACGACAAGGATACCGTTGGAAGCGGCGATATCGGCGGCTACCGTCGTCGCGCAGGTATTGCCGTCATAGTCGGGTGCAGTATACCAGTCAGTGTATCCGAGAGAGGACGACACAATGTCGGTGCCGATCGAATCGCACCATTCGATCGCAGCAACCCAATTGTATTCCTCCTGGATCGTTTCGTCGCGGACGTCTTCCGTCTTGCAAAGGATAAAGGTCGCTTCATAAGCCGGGCCGTAATGCACGCCCGGATTTTCGCCGCCGGAAGTCGACCAGGTTGAGGTCCCGTGGCTCCAGGCTGATGACCAGTCTGCAGCTTCATTGGCGACATTGCCATCATTATAGACAAAATCGTATTCGGCAATTACGCGGCCGTCAAGGTAGGCGGCTGCAAAAGAATTGTGAGACTTGCGGAATCCCGTGTCAAACATCGCGATGACTACGCCCTGACCCGCATAGCCGGAGTCGTGACAAACGGGGACGTTTATCTGGGCGAGCTGGGTCAACGAACTTCCGTATGATAGCGAGTGGGTTCCGAGGGTGGTCTTCTCGACCGGGGCCTCGCCTTTCTGGGGCTCGTCAACAGGGAGAGAACGCTTCAGGGCCACCGCGGGCTCTACCTCGGCTACGAAACTCATGCCGGCGATTGTCCCGACACGATTAAGATCGATCTCGATGGCGGCTGCGTTCAGCCACTTCGACGTCCGCAGAATTGTCGCGCCCTGTTGAACCAGTTGATCGACGTAGCTGGAGTTGACCGGCAAGTCGGTGAATTTGACTTCGTCGATACCATGCTTGGCACGCCGGGCCCGTGCGCGTTCGGACATAGCGATATTGACGGCGGCACTGGCGCGCTGAAATTGATCCTGGTTGAAGACGGCTTTATCCGTGAAGTAAACCCAGATCTTAACCTTGCCTTGAGATTGATGCTCGGAGAGATACTGGATGGCCGGCGCTGTGATCGCCTCAGCCGCCCGCTCCCGGACGAAGGAGGGGTCCTCGGAAACCGGCTTGATTTTGGCAACAGCCATGGATACGGCCAGCAGCGATAACGCGGCGATCCAAAGGCGGAAATGTGGCATGCTTCACCTCGTGCGTGGTTGAAGGGTCGAAGTAACTACTGCTATCCCAAGATATTAACCTAGCCTTATTCTGTCAACGTTGAACTCGGCCTTTTGCTTAATGTATCGACAAGAACGGAGCGATTACAAGCACCCGGCTGCGGTCGCCCGGTGGACGCCCCGGGAATTCTCCCAGTTACTTGACAGATCGAGTATGGGGAGACTCCCATACCTTGCCGACCGTTCGTAATAGTTTTTGTCTGCACCATCACTAAGTCAAACAACGGCGAACGCTGTAAGTGCCACAGAAGCAAGAATTTTCGCACGGCATCAGAATTGGCAACGCAATTGCAGTATGCTTCGACGTGAAGACCTGAATGGAGAGATAAGATGATGACAAAGCTCAAATCTCATAGCGGCATTTCGATGATGGAAATGATGATTGTCGTTGTCATTATTGGGCTGCTGGCGGCGATTGCCGTCCCCAATTTTGGCGGCGCCATCAAGAAGATAAAATTCGACAATGTCGGCCGCGAAATGCAGAGCACGCTGCGCTACGCGCGCGCCGCGGCGATCGGCACGCAGATAGCGCACGGGGTCTGGTTCGACAGCGACAAGAAAAAGCTGATCACATTTATGGACTATGTGAATCCGGCCGCGGGCACCTACGAAGTTGGCGATTCGATCGTAAAGGTCGATTCGATTGAGGTGCCGCTCAACGTCATGAGCAGCACGTTCACAAACTCAACAGTGATCTTTAATCCTGACGGTACCGCCTCGCAAAGCGGCGACGTACTGTGTTACGGCAGCACCGGCTACTCAAGCTCTTCATTCTCAGTCTCTTTGGTGGCCGGATCGGGCCGGACTCGCCTCGAACGCTACAATTGACCTTTGCTTCACTTTAGAACACAGCCGCTCCGGCTTGCCGGAGCGGTCCCCCCACGCTGTCAATAAATTTAGCAGCTCCGCTAATTTTTTCGGAATCCCTCGACGATAATAAAACAGAGTTAAAGGACTTAACAGATTCCGGTATTGCGGGGACGCCACAGTCCTCCAGTGCGATGAAGAATTTAGCGACTCTTAACAGATAAGGTACGATATGTTGTTTGGCAAAGGCAGCAAAACGGTCGTCGGCCTCGACATTGGCGCGTCTTCCATCAAGTGCGTCAAACTTGAGCGCCGCAACGGTACCTACGCACTCCTGGCAATGGAGACACGCGATCTTCCGCCCGAAGCGATCGTTTCCGACGAAGTGAAGGATCGCGATACCGTGATCTTCAACATCCAATCCGTGATCGACATGGTTGATCCGCGGATCAAGGATGTCGTGGTCTCCGTGTCGGGTCACGGCGTCATCACCGACAAATTTACACTCGATCGCAAAACCGGGCCGGAAGCGGAGCAAGCGATTCTCTTCGAAGCCGAACAGCGGGCGCCGTACGATCTCGACGACGTCACCATGGACTACCACGTTCTCAGCGAGGACGAGGTGAACAACAAGATGGATGTGCTCCTGGTGGCGGCCCGCAACGACTTCTTGAAGCAATACCTCGATCTGTTGGTGGACGCCAACCTGCGTCCCGTCGTGGTCGATACCGACGCGTTCGCCGTGTTGAACGCCTACGAGATTAACTACGACATCCACCCCGAACGCGTGACCGCCTTGGTCAATATCGGGTACGATAACACCAACGTCGTCTTCATCAAGGACGGCATCTACCATTCGACCCGCGACGTCGCCGCCGGCGGGCGGATTATCTTCGACACCATTCAGAAGGAATTCCGCCTCAACCAGGAACTGACGATGAAGGCGATCAAGGGTGAAATGGAAGCCTCGATCGACCAGGATATGTTGAAGGCGACGATTATCACTTCCGCCGAAGAGCTGATCTCCGGCCTTGAAGTGGCTTTCTCCTACTTCCGGTCGCTGGCGAAGGTTGACAAGATCGATTGGGTGGTCTTGTCGGGCGGCGGCGCGTTGATGCCGCATCTGCCGGAATTTCTTCAGTCCAAGCTGAATATCCCGATCGAGATCGCCAATCCGCTGCGCAACATCGAATACGATCCCGACATCTTTACCAATATCCAGCCGGAGCGAATTGCACCCCTGCTGGCGGTGCCGATTGGACTGGCAGCAAGGAAGGTATAGATACTATGCTGGAAATCAATCTACTCCCCAAAGAATACCGTCGGCGCAGCAATGTGCTCAACTTCGACAAGAAGTTCATGTACGTCGGCGTGGCGGCGGCGGCTGTCGTCGTTGCCCTCGGCGGCATCAGCTTCTACCAGACGCACCAGGCCGGGCGGCTGGAGAAGCTGATCCAAAAGGCGCGTCTTGAAGAAGGCCGCTACAAGAAGGACATCGCGATCATCGATGCACTCACCGAGGTGAAGGGCAAGATTCTCGCGCGCGTTTCCGCGATCGAGAAACTCGACCAGCGCCGCGATTTCTACATCCGCATGATGGAAGATCTCAATTCCCGGGTTCCGGAATTCCTCTGGATGACCGGATTCCAGGAGACGCCGCCGAGCATCGCTCCCCCGGTCCAGCCGGGCAAGGGTGCCCCGCCGTCGTCCGGCAAGCCGACGCCCCAGCAGGCAGCGGCCGCACCGGCCCTCGCGGCGAACCCCGCCGTGGGCAGCGCCGTGATCGACGGCTACTCCCACAGCCTGAACGCCGTAGGATCGTTCATCATCGGCCTGATGAAGTCCGATTTCTTTGACAATATCAAGCTGAGCAAGGCGGTTGCCGAGGATGTCGGCAACGTCACCGCCTTCAATTTCAGAATCACCTGTGACCTGAACTACGATGCCGATCTGGCGCGCGACGAGTTCGAGGATGTTTCGGACGAAGATCTGAATCTCTCCTCCACGGCCGGGCACGAAGGCGACATCTACGATTTCGACTACGCCGAAGAGTACAGGTAACAGCACGGAACATTGGTAAGCGAGCCGGAGGCATAAATGGATTTCAAAGACCCGAAAACACAGAAGCTGCTGTTGGTAGCGCTGGTGTTCGTACTGGCGATCTACTTCTGGCACTCGAAAGTCTTCGAGCCTGCCAGCGAGCGGCTGAGTGCACAGCGCGCCAACTACGAACAGGTGATGACCAACCTGAAAACGATCGAATTAAAGGCCAAGTCGTTGGCCGGGCTGCGCAAAGAATACGATAAGCTGTTGGACCGCTATCAGGCGATCGAGCAACTTCTGCCGGAAGAAGAACAAGTCCCCGACTTCCTGCTGCAGTTGCACTCGGCGTCGATGATATCGCAGGCCAAGATCGGCGAAGTAACGCCGCAGTTGACCGCCAGCGAATCGTTCTACAACACTTCCGAGTATGGTGTGAAGTTCATCGGCACCTACCACGAGTTTGGACGATTTCTTGCCGCCGTCGCCAATTTCCCGTTTATCACCAATGTCTCGCGCGTGACCATGAAGGGGCTGCCTCCGGAACTTGCCTCGCAGAAGGTCGCCGACCGCAAGAAGGGTGAAAACGACTCGCGCACGCTTGAAGCCACCTTCAACCTCTCGACCTACTTTGTCAAGCCGGAAGAGAAGCTCAAGGGTGTGCAATTCGAGGGAGAGGAGCCGACCAATGTCACGAATTAAACCGTTGCTCTTGACGTCGCTAGCGCTCGTGCTGGCTCTCGCGGTGACCGCTGCGGCGACCGTCCAGGTGACCAACCTGCAAATGGCCAAGACCGGCCAGTTCACGGAACTGACCATCGTCTGCAGCGAAGGTTGTGATTTTACGCATCAAATCGTCGAGCAGGCGGCCAATAAGCCGTACCGCATCGTGGTCGATATTCAGGATGCCGTCCACGGGCTGCCGCAGCACTCGTTTTCCAGTCTGCCGGGCGGGACGATCAAGCAGGTGCGCACCAGCCAGTTCTCCACCGATCCGGAAAAGGTCGTCCGCGTTGTCGTCGACGCCGCCGGAACGGTCACTTATAAGGTGAAGGCCGGAGAGAACGGCGTGACGCTGTTTATCAATACGCCGAATGATCAGGATTTCCCGATGTGGTCGGCCGTGCCGGGAAGCACGCCGGTGGTTGCCGCAACGCAACCGGCGGCGCCCAAGCCGATGCCGGCGATTGAAGGGAATGAACAAAATGCTCCGAAAGTCGATAAGACGGACCCGGCGAAACAGGATCTGAAACTGGCCGCCAAGCCGATCGACGAAGGTAAGCTGCTCAACAAGAAGCCGGTTAATTCGAGCGCGAATCAGACTCCGGCCGCGCCGGCTGCCGTCGCTAATCCAGCGAATGAAACGAAGCCTGTGGCCGAAAATCCCGTCAAGAGTGAGACCGTTTCGCAACCGGCGCCGGTGAAGATCGATCCCTCGGTTCTCGAGACGATCTATGGCGCCAATCAGCCGGAAGCTAAGCCGGCTACGACGGCCCCGGCAAAGACAACGGTGCCGGCAAATCAGCAAACGGCTGTACCGGCTCCGGCACTCAAAGACGCGGGCAAGAACGATCTGCCGAAGGTGGTTGATTCGTCGGTCATCCCGCAGATCAACAAGCCGAATCTGAATCCGTCGGGCGACCCGGCGGAGAATATCAAGCCGCCGACCACGCAGAAGACGGCGCTCCCGGACGTCAAAGTGAACCCGAAGCCGAAATTTGCCGAGACGCCGAACGCCAATGAGAAGGCGCTGGGTAATGTGGCAACGGCTCTCAATGGAGCCAAGACCGATTCCGCCGAGGCACAGGAACCTGTCGTCGCCGAAACTGACACGCCGGTGCCGGCGAAATCGAAGAGCGACGCCGTCCGTGAGAAGTATCAAGCCTTCCGGGACAATCCGGAGCAGGTGGATGCCGCTGTGGATTCGGCCGCTTCGTCCGCAACCGATGCGACGTTGAGCAAGATCGACCGCATTCGGTTGAAGTATAAACGCGGGATCAAGTTCGTGCAGAACGAAGCTGACGAGCGTCAACAAGAGGAAGACTTGCTCGAAATCCCTGAAGATGAATATGTCGAGACGCCGCAGGTCGGGCCGTACAACGAGTTCCTGCCCGAACGCGAGATCGTCGTCTATAACACCGCTGGCCGGCTCGATCCGTTTGAGCCGCTGGTCGAAGATGCCCAGAAGAGCGCCGGCTACGACCGCATTCCGGATGTAGACGCTCTGCGCCTCGTGGGTGTTCTGCTCGACAAACGTTCCAGTCGCGCGCTGTTCGAGGACGCCAACGGCTACTCCTACATCCTGCAGACTGGTGATCGCGTCAAGAACGGCTTCGTGTTGTCGATTTCGGAGGACCGCGTGGTCTTCCAGATTCGTCAATACGGTTGGAACCGTCAGGTCGCCCTGGATCTGGATGAGAATCACTAATCAATAGAGAGAGGGAACAATGTTAGGGAAAAAGCTCGATTGCCTGATACTGGTCGTTCTTCTCGCCCTGGCTCTGGCCGTAGGCGGCCCGAACGTCATGGCGCAAGATGACCCGTCGGCGCCGATCAAGAACCTAAGTTTCCAGAACGCCGACATCCGCACTGTCATCGGGTTTCTGGCCGACTACGGACAGGTCAATATCGTGACCACGCCGGAAGTGCAGGGCAACGTGACCTTCAGTTTGAAGCGCGTGACCTGGCGCGAGGCGCTGGACATTCTCTGTAAGACTTATGGTTTGACGGTTGACGAAACGCCGAAGTTCATTCGCGTCGTGCCGACCAAAGCTTATCTCGACGAAGTGGCCACGCTGGAGCGCCACAATGCCGAGAAGGAGAAGCTGACCGAACTGAGCACCTCCGTCATGAAGATCGACAATGCCGCAGCGGACGATCTGCAAAAGACCGTCGCGCCGCTGTTGTCGGAACGCGGCAAGGTGCAGATCGACAAGCGCACGAACAACCTGATCGTGCGCGATGTCCCGTCGAATGTCACCAAGATCTCCAAGCTGGTGAACGATCTCGATTATGCCACCAAGCAGATCAAGATCTCGACGCAGATGGTGGAAGTTTCGACCTCGAAGCTGCAGGAATACGGTATCGAGTTTACCTCGACCGGATTCAAGCGCACCTCTTCCGGCAGGGAATACACGCAAGAAACCAATCAGTTGCTTGACCGCGTAGCAAATCCGGCCGGCAACTTCACCTTCTCGACGATCCAGGACGGCTGGGACCTGAAGGCGACGATTTCGGCACTGATTTCCGACGGTCACGGCAAAATTGTGGCACACCCGGAAATCACCACGGTCGACAACAAGGAAGCGAAGATCCAGATGGGTCAGAAGATTCCGATCAAGCAGTTCGACCAGGCCGGTAACGTCGTGATTACCTTTGAAGAAATCGGTACGCTGCTGCGTGTGACTCCGCACATCACCGAGGAGAACAAGATCCTCATGTCGCTGAGGCCGGAACGCAGTTCGTACCAGTTCGACGCTAACGGCGTCATTATCAACACCAGCAATGCCGAAACCAACGTGGTAGTCGAGAACGGCCAGACGGCCGTCATCGGCGGTTTGACCACGCAGGACGTCATTCACGACGTCTCCGGAATTCCTGTACTCAAGGATATTCCGCTGCTCGGCAGCCTATTCCGCTACGAGCGCAAGCGCGTCGAAAATCGCGATCTCGTGATCTTCGTGACGCCGACGGTCGTCGAAGGCAGCCTGGCGGGCACGGCGCCGACGATGGATCAGGGCAACTAACCAGAGCGAGTCGAAGGCTCTAACATTAACAGTTAGGAGATGATCGTCATGAAATCGATTTCCTTTCGCAAGCTCGCTCTCGGGTTGATGATCTTCGCAGCGGCGGCGGTTGCCTTTGTTATCGCCGGCTGCGGTGATTCGTCGCTCTCGGGCAGCGGCAGCTATTTCATCGAAGCCATTGTCACGACTCCGTCCTCGGAAGTTACCAAGGGCGCGACCGTGATCTTAGAAGCCCAGGTTACGGACGCCAACGGCGTCCCGGTCGAGGGCAAGGAAGTGACCTTCTCGGTGAGCCCGACCTCGATGGGCTATTTCACACCGGTGACGGCGACCTCGGATGCCGACGGTCTCGTCGCGACGGTCTTTACGGCCGCCTCGGCCGGCAACGCGACGCTGACGGCGGCGATCGGCGGTAACTTCAAGAGCCAGTCGATGCGCATCAACGAGTCGGCGGTTTCGACCGGTCGCGTGAGCATCGAACTGATTCCGGCCCTGATGTCCGCCAACGGCGAAGACAGTGCGCAGGTCAATATCACGGCGGAGACCGAAGACGGCTCGCCGGTTGCTGACGGCACGATTCTTTATCTCGTCGCCGGCGAACGCTTCCTCGATGAAGACCAGGACGGCTACTATACTGAAGGCATTGATAGTCTGTTGTTCGATGGCAATGCCAACTCCCACTGGGATCCGATCGGCAGCATTCCGTCAACCGTGACCACATCCGGTGGGGCGGCGACGGTAATTTATCGCGCCGGCAGCCAGGCCACGACGGTCTACATCCGCGCGACGATGATCGACGGCGGCGACGTGCAGTATTCGGAGATCTCAGCCAAGCTGAATCCGAACACGACGGTCGCTTCGATCACTCTCGACCACAACGGTGAAGATTTGCGCGTGAAGGGCGTCGGTGGAATTGAGTTTGCCGTCGTTACAGCGACGGGCTACGACGAGTTTGGCAACAGCGTACCGGAAGGCGTTCCGATCAGCTTTACGATTGCGAACGGTCCGAACGGCGGCGAGAATATCCAGGGACAGGGCTATGGTCCCGTGACTGTGGCGACCAACTCCCAGGGTCAAGCGTCGGTGACGGTCTATTCCGGCACGATTTCCGGAACGATTCGTCTGCGCGCTTCCTCCGGGCAGGTGCTCTCGGCCGTGACCCATCTAACAGTCAACGCCGGACCGCCGGCACACGTCTCGATCGGCGTTACCGCGTGTAACCTCCGTTCCTGGGACCGTGTCAATGAAGTGAATCGCGTTTCCGCAAACGTAAACGACATCTGGGGCAACCCAGTGCCTGATTCCACGGCAGTCTACTTCAGCACAGAAGAAGGCATGGTGGCTGCGCAGGCGATAACCGGTACTGAGTGGCCGAAGGGCGTCTGCGAGGTTGACTGGCACTCCGGCAACCCGCGGAACGATGGTATCGTCTACATTTATGCTACAACCGCCGGCGGCACTGTTGGTGACACGGTGGCGTTTATCTCTTCGGGTCCTCCCGTTTCGGTTGAGATCGTCCAATACCCGAGTTCGCTGATCGCTGACGGTGAATCGAAAGGGCGCGTCGTCATCCGCGGGTTTGACCTGAACGCCAATTATCTTTCATCCGGAACTGCTGTCAGTTTTGACACGGACTTTGGCACAATCAATGGTGGTGGTCTACAGGATGGCTGTTACAACGCGATCTACGAGACCAATTATATTTCGGAGGTCTTGAAGCGTGACTACTCTCCGGAATCGCCCGATGACGGCATCGGCGCCGTAGCAGTCGTAACCGTCGGTATTGGCGGAGCTGTCGGCCCCAATGCATTTTTCGTCACGCAATTCCTGACCGGCAACACATACGCGGGCAATTGCGACATCCTGATCGAGCCGGAAGTTGAGCCGGGATCGACGGTACCTTTCACAGTCGTCGTCAAAGACCGCGCGGGCAATCCGCTGGGCGGACACTCGCTCGAGATTGACGCCAGCCTGGGCACGACGAGCGCGGTGTTCCTGACGACCGACTCGTACGGCGAAGTCAATCTGTTCTATACCGCTCCGGCAACGCTTGGTGCGTCGATCATCACCGTGACTGACCGCGACCCGCGCGGCGAAGTCAGCTTTGCCAAGAAGGTGAAGATCAAAAACCCTGAATAGACATTAGTTGCTCCAATTCCTGTTGTGAGACCCGCCGCGAGTCATCGCGGCGGGTCTTTTGTTTAGTGAATTTCTCTTGCGAAAACGAGCGGGAGCAAGGGTATTATAGGTGCATGCTCATCCACGATCTGATTTTCCAAAGCGCCGAACGCCATGCCGACCGAACCGCTTACTGGCTGCGCAAGCACGACAGCGTTCAGCCACTCTGCTACCGCGAGCTCGCCGGGCGCATTCGCCGGATTGCCGCCGGGTTGCAGGAACTCGGTGTCGATCGGGGCGCGCGGGTCGGGTTGTATGCTCCCAATGGACCCGAGTGGGGAATCGTCTACCTGGCGATTCTCGCTGCCGGCGCCACTGTTGTGCCACTCGATCCACAAGCCAAGTACCTTGAACTGCGCTCGATCATTGCCCGTTCAGCGATGTCATATTTGTTCTGCAGCCACGCCTTCTACGAGGATTTGCTGGAGCTCAAATCGATGTCGGCGCCTTACCCGGAAATCATAGCGATTAATGCCCCAGCGGCCACTGCGCCTGAAATTGAGCTGACTTTGGAAAGGGTCGAGGGACTCGGAGAAGGCAAGTCGCCGACGGTGTCCGGCCTCGGTCCTGAGGATTTGGCAGTCATCATCTTCACTTCCGGCACGTCGGGCGAAAGCAAGGGCGTGATGTTGTCGCACCAGAACATCGTCGCTGATATTCAAGCGGTCTATCCGCGTTTGCCGATCGGGCCGGATGATGTGTTCTTATCCGTCTTACCGCTGCACCATACCTTCGAGTCGACTTGCGGTATGCTCTTTCCGCTCTCGGTCGGGGCGTCGATTGTTTACGTGACGTCGCTGAAGTCTTCAGACGTTCTCGCAGACCTGAAGAAGTTTCGCGCGACTTTGATGTGCGGTGTGCCGTTGCTATACGAGAAGATGTACGGCGGGATCCAGCGCGCTCTGGAGAAGAAACCGTTGATCGCGCGCCTGTACGTCGACTGGGGGCAACGCCTCTCCGATCTCTCAAAGGCCCTTGTCAACCGGCCCGTTGGTAAGCTCCTATTCAAAACGCTGCGCAGCCGCGCCGGACTTGACTCGATTCGCATGATGGTTTCCGGTGGCGCCGCGCTCGACCCGGAAATCTGCCGCTTCTTCAATAACCTCGGGATACCGCTGCTCCAGGGCTACGGTCTTACCGAGACTTCGCCGGTTCTATCGGTTAACGAGGAATCCGACAACCGCTACAACTCGGTCGGCCGGCCACTGGACGGCGTCGAAGTCAAAATTCTCGATCAGAACGAAGCCGGGATCGGCGAGATCGCCGTCCGCGGCAAGATGGTGATGCTGGGCTACTTCGAAAACCCCGAGGAGACAGCCGCGGTCATGCGCGATGGTTTTTTTGCCACGGGCGATCTCGGCTATGTCGATCGCGACGGCTTCATTCACATCACCGGTCGCAAGAAGAACGTGATCATCACACCGGCAGGGAAGAATATCTACCCGGAGGAAATCGAATCGGTAATCGATGCTTCGCCTTACGTCCTCGAATGCGCCGTGTTGCCCCGACCGAAGGGGACGGGGCAAGAACCGATTGCCGTTGTCGTTCCCGACTATGAGTATATTGCCTCCGTTAACAACGGTGACAGACTCTCCGATGATGCCGTGCGGAATGTGATTCGCGCCGAAGTCCTCAAGCATTGCGACCAGCTCGCAGAATACAAGCGCATCAAAGATGTTATTATCATGACAGAAGAACTGCCCAAGACCTCGACACGCAAGGTGCGGCGCTTCGTCCTGGTGGAAACGCTGCAAAAGCTTGGGGAACTCTGAGCGCCGTGTCGGTGAAGAGCTTTGGGATCGAGGTCGCGACTCGCGGTGACGGCGACATCATTGACCTGACCGAGCGCGTCAGGCAAGCGGTGCGCGATTCGGAAATTCAAGACGGTTCGGTGCTGGTCTTCGTGCCGGGCTCGACGGCAGCGATCACGACGATCGAATATGAGCCGGGCTTGCTTAAAGACATTCCTGATCTGCTCGAACGACTCATCCCCTCGGGGCGTGAGTATCATCATGACAAGACCTGGGGCGACGGGAACGGTTTTTCGCATTTGCGCTCTGCGCTGATTGGCGCGAGCTTTACGTGTCCGTTGGTATCGGGCCGCGTGATTCTCGGAACGTGGCAGCAGATAGTGCTGCTCGAGTTCGATAATCGGCCGCGGCGGCGCGAGATCGTTGTGCAAATCTCTGGAGAATAAGGCGCTCCGGGAGCAGGACAAACCTGGTAATCGAAATGGCTTGGAACAATGCCGACATTTGTGCTGTTTCTTCTCCGGTATGACGAAGGTTCTTTACTCCCTCTCAAGCTGATAAATGAGTAACTGGCTCAGCATAGTAATTCTGATTGTCGCCGTCCTGTTTTATGCCTACTGGATTAGGCGCGGTGGTGGGTGACGCTAAACACCGAATGGACTGCGTGACAGTTCCGACAAATCGTTGAGAAACAGAAACAGAACAGAATAAAATTCGGCAATCTAAGCTAATCACAAAGTCTCATAAGTCTTTATGATTGAAGATAGTACAATGTGAAATCTGAGATTTCTTCGTTGACTATTATCCTAAGATTCGTATATTCAAAAGTAGAATATTCGGAAATAATGATTGTTCAACGATAAGTTAAGAGGTGACGTTCTATGACAACCAGGACTGAGATAACAGACGTGATGGATCAACTCGGTTACTCTACGATGCCGGATAGCGAAGTATTCGCGCTTGAGAACCGCTATGGCGCGAGCCATTACACGCGGCTGAATACTGTGATCCGGCGCACCGAGGGAGCCTGGCTCTACACGCAGGATGGACGCAAGATTCTTGATTGTCTATCAGCCTATAGCGCTGCCAATCCGGGACATCATCACCCACGGATCGTCGAAGCCCTGGTCAATGCGCTGCAGCAGGGTTATGGCTCCGTGATCTCGAACGTTGTCTATACAGATACCCGTGCGAAGTTCCTGCACGACATCTGCGAGCTGGTGCCTCAATTGGGGCCGCGTTTCGGCAGGGAAGGCAACAAGGCTCTCTGCAAGAATGGTGGTGTGGAGTCCGTCGAGACGGCCATCAAGCTGGCGCGGTTCTACGGCTACAAGTCCAAAGGGATTCCCGACGGCAAGCAGGAGATCATCGTTTTCACTTCGAATTTCCATGGCCGGATGACAACGGTGGTATCGTTTTCCGATACGCCGAAGTACAAGGAGGGCTTTGGTCCGCTCACTCCCGGTTTCACGACGGCGCAGTACGGCGATCTGAAAGCCGTCGAGTCGCTGATCAACGCGAATACCTGCGGCATACTGGTCGAGCCGATGCAGGGTGAAGGCGGCATGCATATTCCGCCGGCCGGATTCCTGACCGGGCTGCGTGAACTCGCGGACAAGCACAACCTGATACTGATCTTCGACGAAATCCAAGTCGGCATGGGTCGCACCGGCCGCGATTTCTGCTTCCAGCATGAAGACGTTACGCCGGATGCCGTGATTCTTGGCAAGGCGATCTCGGGCGGTTTGATCCCGCTTTCGGCCATGGTCACGAACAGCAAGTTGATGGACATCGTCTTCCACCCGGGTTCAGATGGCTCGACCTACGGCGGCTATTCGCTGGCGATGGCGGCCGGAATTGCGGCGTTGGAGGTGTTCAAGCGCGACAAGCTCTCGGAGCGCTCGGCGAAGATGGGCGCCTACTTGAAGGCCAAGATCGAGAATGTGGCCAAGCGTTCAAGCCACGTCAAGGAAGTGCGCGGGCGCGGGCTGTTTATCGGTATCGAGGTCAAGGACGGCGACGCGATGAAGTTCTGTCGCAAGCTTCTCGAACTTGACCTGTTGGCCAATGACAGCCACGGCCACACCATCCGCATCAGCCCGCCGCTGGTGATTACCGAAGCTGAAGCCGATTACATCGTCGATCGCCTGGAGAAAGTCTTGATCGACTAAACTGATTGCATTCGATGTTTCATGATTCGGGCTCGTCAGCAGACGAGCCCTTCTTTTTCGTTGTCGAAGCGACGCGCTTGGTGTATAAGCGATAGAGCAATTTGGAGTGGAGAGTAACTTGACGATGACACGGCAAAATCTAACGATCTGTTCTGCACTTGTCCTTATCCTCGGTTTCGCCACAGCGGACGGCGCCCAGAAGAGCCAGAAGATCCTGTTGAACCGCGATAGCACCGAGATTTACACCCCCACCGGGGACAACAAACGCGCGCTGTTGCTACATGTCAGCGATCTGGCCGACACCGTTCCGGTCGTGTTCCCGCATTCCGCCGATCAACGATTCGAAAACGTGAAATTCAACCACTTCTCGGTGTCGCCGGATGATCGCTGGGTGGCTTTCGGCTGTGGTACGAACGACCAGTGGGTCGGGGTGTACAACCGCGAACAGCAATACAACAAATTCATTGTCTTCGGCATTCAAACAAGATTCTACGACCTGCTTTGGAGCCCCGACAGTAAGTATCTCGCCTACGGATTCAAGGGCCCCGACAAGCGTATGTTGATCCACCTGCTCGAACCGCCCGGCAAGAACGATGAGCGCCCCAAGCCCATGAACGGCTGGCAGCGCATCACCCAGACGGGAGAAAACCTGCGTCTCGTTGGCTGGAGACAGGGTACCGATACCGTCTTTACCTTCGAAGTGCTCGACTCGACCGGGAAGGTCACCGAAAAGCAGGAATTGCCGCTACGCCGCGAGACACCGCAATAGCGTCTGTGGAGGCAACACTATTTCATTGGTGTCTCAAGCCCGCGTGATTACCATTGAGTCGTGAAAATTCTTCTCGCCAGCGCCAACGCTGCCACCTTCGTTGAACGCGATGCGCGCATTCTGCGCGAACGTCATTCGGTCACCGAGTACATAATTCCAAGCCATCTCTGGCCCTCCGCCGAGTCGATGCGCTTGGTGAGAGCACACGATCTCGTCGTGCTCTGGTTTGCAACGGTGCGTGCGCTGCCGTTGGTTCTGGCGCTGACAGCCTGCAAGAAACCGCTCGTCACGATCATCGGCGGGTATGAGGCAGTCCACCTGCCTGAAATCGGTTATGGAACGGCGCACAAGCCGATCGACCGCCAGATCACGAAGTTCATCCTGCGTAAGTCCCGACGCATTGTCTCGGTTTCCCGTTCGTCGCAGGAATCGCTTGTGAAGAACTTTGTCTGTGATCCGGCCAGCCTTGCGATTATTCCCCATGGTTTTGAGGATCTGGCTGCAGATCGAGATTTGACGAAGAGTCGCGAAGTCCTTTCCGTCGGCAATATCTACCGGTCTTTGTGGCTGGTAAAAGGACAGCGGGAGTTTTTTGGGGCAGCGGCGGCAATGCCCGAGATTCCGTTTATCCATGTCGGAAGCGTTGATCTCGAGTTACTCGCTCGCGAGTTCGGCAAACTGCCCCCGAATCTCACGCTGATGGGGCGACTGCCGTTCGAACGCGTGGTCGAGCTGTATGCGCGGGCGGCCGTTTATGTGCAGCTCTCGCGGCACGAGAGCTTCGGCTGTTCGACGGCCGAAGCGATGTTGTTCGGCTGTTTTCCAGTCGTGAGCAATCGCTTCGCCTTGCCTGAGGTCGTTGGTGATTGCGGGGCTGTAGTCGATAAACTCGAGGTCTCGTCTGTCTGTGCGGCCATTGCGCGAGCACTTGATGCGCCGCCGGCAAGCAGGGAGAAGGCGCGCCGGCGGATACTCGAGGAGTTCTCGTATGCAAAGCGCCGGGATGCACTCCTGAGCTTGATCGAGCAGGTTGCAGGGGAAGCGAAGCCGGGTTAAGCGAAGAGATCCAGAATTGACCCGCCGGCCTCGATCTGGCAACGCAGCGCCTGGACGTTCGCCTTAACGGCGTGCGAGGCAATCATCATGTCGACCTGATCGCGCGCCGGATCGCTATTCTCAAAATCCGCGATACGTCGAGCGGCGCGTTCCATCGCGGCAAGCCCCTGATGAATCCCCACAATCGGATAGGTGTACATGCATTCCTCCTTGCCTCATCTTCGGCATTGTTTCATAATGAATTCAACACAATCGTCGGCTGTTCAGCATCTGCACAGCTGAAATTTCCAACGCAGGGAGGAACCGCAATGTCAACCGGGAATCGCTCGTGGATCGTCATGCTGTATTTCTACCTGATCAGCGCGATTTGCGTCATCACCCTGATCTTCACCGGAATCCAGGGTCTCCTGGGGCTCTACAAGATCATCGATCCGGAGACAAACTTGAACGAATACGAATGGCGGGCGTATTCCGATCTCGACCACTACAAGCTCACCGAGGGGCACGGTGTTAAGCCGGTCACGCGACCGGTCGTACCGCCGGGAGAGGAGGCGGCCGAGTCGCCTCAGATGTCGGATGAGGAATGGCAGGCATCGTGGGAGAAATACCGCCAGATTCTGATCACCGGCAAAGCGCGCGAAGGGCGGCAAAGCCTGGTGCTGCTGCTGATCACGGCGGTGGTCTGCGTGCCGATCTTCCTGCTCCATTGGCGATTTGCGCGGCGCTACGCCAACGAGCCGAGCAAAGACAATTCGGTTGACAAAGCCGCCGGCTTCCGCTAATCTACTTGTCTTATTGATTTAGGCCTTTTTCGACAGAGGAGCGCACTTTGAAAGAGTACTTAGCCGAAAACATTCGCAATATCGGGTTGGTCGGACACGGCTCCAGCGGCAAGACGTCGCTGGCGGAATCAATACTCTTTACCGCCAAGGCGATTCAGCGCCAGGGCAAGGTCGACGACGGTTCTTCAACTTCCGACTACACGGAAGAAGAAGTCCGCCGGAAGATTTCCATTTCCGCCACACTCCTTCATGTTGAACACAAGGGTTTTAAGCTCAATATCGTGGATATGCCCGGATTCGCCGATTTCTGCGGCGAAGTTGTTTCCGGATTGCGCGTCGTCGACACGGCCTTGCTCGTGATCGATGCTCTGCCCGGCCCGGAATCAGGCAGCGAATATGTCTTCGATCAAGCGGAGAAATACAAGACGCCGCTGGCGATCGTCGTCAACAAGATCGAAAAGGAACACGTCAACTTCGAGCGCACCCTCGGCAAGATTCAGGAAATTCTCTCGCCGCGCGCGTTGCCGGTGCACTTGCCGATCGGCGAAGCGCTCAATTTCAAGGGCTACATCGACGTCCTGAAGATGAAGGCCTTCGAGTACGCCGCCGACGGCAGCGCCAAAGAGGTTCCGATCCCGGGCGATCAGCAGGCGGCGGCCCAAACGGCGCGCGAAAAGATCATGGAAGCGGCTGCGGAGGCAGATGACGCGCTGCTGGAGAAGTTCTTTGAGGCCGGCGAATTGTCCGCCGAGGAACTCGATCTCGGACTCAAGAAGGCCATCGCCAAGCGGGTGCTGTATCCGATCCTGATCGCGGCGGCGACTTCCAACAAAGGCACGAGCGCGCTGCTTGATTTTGCCATCGCCTATCTGCCGGCGCCGAATTATGTCGAGGAAATCAACATCCTGCGCGATGGCAAGGTAGCCTCCATGAAGGTCTCGGAAGACAGCGGCTTGGCAGTGTTTATCTTTAAGACCGTTGCCGAGCGCCATGTCGGCGAGTTGTCGTTGTTTCGCGTTTACTCCGGGCATCTGAAACCCGGCGATGAAGTCTTCAACGCCAATCACAATAGTTCGGAGAAGATCGGCCAGATCTTCGCCCTGATCGGCAAGGATCGCAAGGACATGCCAGGTGTTCACGCGGGCGATCTGGGAGCGTTCGTCAAACTGAAAGACACGCGCACCGGCGATACGCTCTGCACCAAGGCCAATGCGCTTCAACTGCCGCCAATCGAGTTCCCCGAACCGACCATTGAATTCGCGGCCGTGGCTGCCTCCAAAGGCGAGGAAGACAAAATCAGTGCCGGACTGACGGCTCTGTCTCATGAAGATCCGACGTTCCGCTACGAGATCAATCCCGAGCTTCATCAGACAATCTTGAAGGGGCAGGGTGAACTCCATCTTGATGTGATCACCAAGAAGCTGAAAGCAGCTTACAAGGTTGACGTCGAACTCGCGCAGCCGAAGATTCCGTACCGCGAGACAATCACGCGCAAGGGCGAGAAGCAGTATCGCTACAAGAAGCAGTCAGGCGGCCGCGGACAGTATGGCGATGTCTCGCTGAAGTTCGAACCGGTGCCGCGCGGCGGCGGGTTTGAGTTTGTTGACGCCATCACCGGCGGCGTGATTCCGGCAAAGTTCATCCCATCGGTCGAGAAGGGTGTCGTGGAGGCCATGGATCAGGGGATCGTGTCGGGCAACAAGGTTGTCGACGTCAAGGTGACGCTGTTCTACGGCTCCTATCACGACGTGGATTCGTCCGACATGGCGTTCAAGATCGCCGGCTCGATTTGCTTCAAGAACGGCGCGGTCGAGTGCAATCCGATACTGCTCGAACCGATTTACGAGGTCGAGATTCTCGTGCCGGAGCAGTACACGGGCGATATCATGGGCGATATGTCGTCACGCCGCGGCAAGATCATGGGCATGGAGCCATCAGGCAAGTATCAGCGCGTCAAAGGCCAGGCGCCGCTGGCGGAGTTGTATAAGTACTCGACCAGCCTGCGCTCGATGACCGGAGGGCGCGGCCGGCACTCTCAGCGCTTCAGCCACTACGATCCAGTGCCGCGCGAAGTTGCGGACAAGATCATTGCCGAGTACGAGCGCACACGCACCGAGGAAAAGCACTAAGCCGTTACCTCGTTTGCTCGCAGTTACCAACTCAAAACCCCACATCCTTGCGGCTGTGGGGTTTGTTTTTTCGTGAGCTGTGCGAACAAACTTCGCGCTTAGTTCGCGACCGGGATGGCTTCGGACTTTGGAGCGAGCTCTTCGCGCTCGAATTGAACGTACACCGGGTTGCCGCTTTCCGCAGCGCGATCGGCTGCGCGCGCGAACGCCTTCTGGATTTCATCGTTGGTGCCGGTCGTGCAGACGATAACTTCCGCATTTGGCTCCAGGCTGCTTGTGCCTCCGGCTTCGGCGCAAGTGACCGTGATCTCCATCGGCGTGTAGATCCCGAAGGTCAGCATGCCGACCAACTGATTCACGAACGAGTGCCGCGTCATCACCCGCGCGATGCCGTTGGGACACTCGGAAGCCGTCTCAACGGTTTTTGGCGGGACCAAACCGTAAATCCAACACGACGCAAAGGCTTGTTTGATGACTCTGTTGGATGGTGTCCGACCGGTTTCGATTGTGGCGGTGTAGCAACCGGACACAGCGACCACTGCCACGAGCAGAAGTAGAACTCTCCTCAAGGGATGCTCCTCTGGTAATGAGTTAAAAGATTATTGATGAATGACTTACATAGACATAAACAAGCTCAATCGCAATTACAATAATAATTATCGAATTAATCGCTTTTCGTTGCAAGTCTGTTTAAGTGGGAGTTAGTGTTGAATGAGTCGCTCTAATGACTGGGATAACTCGACCAAGTCGGTCCGCTATTTCTAAAATTTTTGTTGAAAAATCTCGTCCCGACGGTAGAATTCCCCCCGAGATGGAGAGAGTACCGCCGTCATAGGCCGGCGGGTCCGAATGCACAAACTCGTAGTCATCGAAGGAGAGTGATCGCGACAACGACTTTCAGGGATGAAATGTCGTCGGCCCGTGATGCTGTCGATGGACAAACTCTCAGCCGGCGACAGTGAAAGATTTCACAACGAAGCTACAACAAGTTGATTAGTGACATCGTAATTGATGGAATGAACGGATAAAGTGTTACACACAAACGAAAGGATTCACACGATGAAGCGATTCATTATCGCGCTGATGGTTCTGGCGATGGCGGCCTCCGCGATGGCGGAAAATCCGGTAGCCAAGGGTATGTTGTTTATGGACGGCGCCTGGACGGGCAATTTTGCCATTAAGGGCGGCGATCTGAACAAGGGAATGGTTTACAACGAAGAAACCAACACGTTTGAAGAAGGCGACAGCCCGACCTACCTTCAGCTCAACCCCAGCTTGGGCTATTTCATCGCCAACGGAATCGGAATTGGCGCGACCGTGATGTTTGAGAATTATAGCCAGGGCGACTACAAAGAAAACGGCTTTGGCGCCGGCCCGAGAATTCTCTGGTTCCCGACCGCGGCTAATGCCGACGAGCCGAAGGGCAAGATCCTCCCGATGGTAGCGGCCTCTTTCCTCTTCACTTCAGAGAAGGTCGAATTTGGCCCGAATGATGAAATCAAAGTGAGTGGATATGCTGCTCGCCTCTCCGGTGGCGGCGTGTGGATGCTGACCAACGGTTTTGGCGTGCATGGAGAAGTCTACTTTGAGCTCCAGAACGCTAAGACGACCGTCACGGACGACGAAGGCGAGTTCGAGGGCGACGGCGTAAGCGGCAACGAATTCGGAATCATGCTTGGCGTACTCGGATTCTTCGGTACCGCGAAGTAATATTACGCAAACGAAGCGAACTTTCAGACGGCGGACAGCAATGTCCGCCGTTTTTGTTTGGGCCAATTCGCCGCTTGATTCACGGTCCGGTGTTGGCTATATTTCAGGTACCAGACTAAGGGACAAAATCAAAGGAGAAGGTTGAAATGAGCAACTTCCGGCGCGTCTCGGCATCGAGTCTTGTCTTTGTGTTGCTGCTGGCCGGCCTGAGTATGGCGGCAGAATATCCCTTTGGCCGCGGGAGCGTCCTGATTGGTGGCGGCGGTACATACATGAGTATTTCCAGTGATGATTTTCGTGATGACCCCTCGCTGTTTGTGTTCTATCCCACGATGGGTTACTTCCTGACCAACAATCTGTGCCTCGGCGCACAACTGATCCTGGCGAGTGTGTCGGATGGCGGTGACGATATCAGCGCGATGGGGATCGGACCTCAGGCAACCTATTACATCACCAAACCTCGAACCGACGGCGGTTACTCGGGCCGCGCGGTACCGTACCTGACGGCGTCTCTGCTGATCGGACAAATCAGTTCGGGCAACGAAGAAACCTCTGCTCGCGCGGTTACCATCGGTGGCGGCGTCCTGGCAATGATGGCAAAGAACATCGGTGGTTATGCCGAAGTGAATTACAGCTTCGACAAGCTCACCGAGGACGATGAGGCGTTTAACGAAGATTACTCAGGAACGCGAATTGCCGCCGTCGTTGGATTAAGGATGTTTCTCTGGTAGGTTAGACATTCCGAGGTTGTCCCATAAGTTGACTTAGAGGTGGTTACCGGTCGCGGCAGTTCTTATCCCGCCGCGACACAAACGGTGGAAGAGCCTCTCATTTGAACTTAGCCGGATGTGAATTGCCGCCTCTGATTACTTTTCCGAAACGAACTCAAGCGTAGGGCAGGTCTCTGAACGGACGAAAGCGGGTTCTTAACGGATATTTGCCGGAGACCTGCCTTTCCACACTTGGCATCAAATAGAGCTTGGCAGGTCTCCAGATAAGTAGCTTCTGAATTCAGGTGATTTTCGCTCAGAGACCTGCCCTACTGCTGACTCATAAAATAGCCTCGTCCAGTCTGACGTTTGAACCCGACCTACGAATAATTACTACCACGATCTCCTTGTGAAATCTGGAACAATCCGGTCTATTTACCGTTGATTATGAGGGGTGGTGAAGGCCGCAAGATCGGTCGGGAGCAGGAGTATGACCTTTAATCTTCCAGATACCAACAAACCGCGCATCGTGATCGTTGGCGGCGGTTTTGCCGGGCTAAATCTGATCCGGCGTCTGCGTCACGTCGACGCACAGTTGGTCATTATTGACAAGAATAACTTCCACACGTTTCAACCGCTGCTTTATCAAGTTGCCACCGCCGGTCTGGAACCGGATTCGATTTCGTATCCGTTACGCAAGACGCTGCGCCGCCAGAAGAACGTGATCTTCCGCATGGCGGAGGTGACCCGCGTATTTCCCGAATCCAGTGAAATTGAAACGAATATCGGCCGCATTAAGTACGACTACCTCGTGATCGCAACCGGCAGCCGACCGAACTTTTTCGGCAATGATCATCTGAGCAAGCGAGTCAAGACACTCAAGACGATTCAGGACGCTTTCGAGCTGCGCAATTTCATTCTCCAGCGTTTCGAGCAGGCGCTGCTCACCAGCGATGTCGCCGACCGCGACGCCGCCCAGGCCTTTGTCATTGTCGGCGGCGGGCCCACGGGTGTCGAACTGGCGGGTGCGCTCGGCGAACTGAAGCGGCATATCCTGCCAAAGGACTATCCCGAGCTTGATCTGCGCCGCATGCAGATTCACGTTGTCGAAGCTGCCTCGCGGGTGATTCCTACAATGTCGGAGGATGCGTCGAAGAGCGCCCATGACTTCCTGCTCCAAATGGGCGTTAATGTCTGGCTTGATTCTCCGGTTCAGGACTTCGACGGCACAAACGTCGTGCTTGCCAACGGCAAATCAATCCGCACCGGGACCGTGATTTGGACTGCCGGGGTGCTCGGTTCACCACTACCCGGTCTACCTGAAGATGTTATCGCGCGCAACGGCCGCGTCGTGGTTGATGAGGCGAATCTTGTGAAGGGCTGCAGCAATGTTTTTGCGATCGGGGACATTGCGCTGATGTCATCAGAAAGATTCTCCAAGGGCCATCCGATGGTGGCGCAGCCGGCTATCCAGCAGGGGAGGCACCTGGCCGACAACCTCAAGCGCGCACTACGCGGTCAAGCGATGCTGCCGTTCGTTTACAAGGATCTGGGTGACCTTGCCACCATCGGCCGTAACCGTGCCGTCGCCGACCTCGGACGCTTGAAATTGCAGGGCTTCTTTGCCTGGGTGCTCTGGATCTTCATTCACCTGATGAACCTGATCGGATTCAGAAACAAGCTGGTCGTGTTGATCAACTGGGGCTGGAACTACTTCACTTACGATCGCGGCATCCGCCTGATTTTCCGCAACGACGGGATCGTACCTCGCCCGGCTGATTCGGAAGTCGAAATCGCGAATTCCAAATCTTGACAGCCCGGCAGGATTGGGTATACTTCAGCATTAAGACTCGCCGTTTGCGCCTTGAAGGTGGAAGCGTGCGGCGGCGACCGAGCTAAACCTTCTGCATTGAAGTTCAGACAGTATGAGATTACTTGAATCGTTTCGGCAAGTTGGGGCCGGCTACGGGGTGGTGTGCGTGTTTGTCATTTGTTTGGCGGCGACTGCTGCGGCGGACTGGTGCCGTACGACCGAGAAGTACTATGAGGTCAATGGCAGCCGCTTGAGCAAGAACACGGCTGCCTGCCCCTTCGAAGGTCAATGCGACGACCCGGCGACGCGCAACAGCTTCATTCCCGTGTCCGGTGATTCGGTGGTTCACCTCCATATCATGTTTCATATCTTCCGCAACGATGACGGTTCGAACCCGACCTCGGACGAGGCAACCGTCCTAAGCCAGATGGCCGAACTCAATCGTGATTATGCGCCCTCGCGAATTCACTTCAGCTTCGACTGGCGCTTTGTCGACGACAGCCGCTATGTCTCGCTCGCGGAGGACGAGTTCTTCCCGATGAAGCAGCAATACGCGATCGCGCCCGACCGACAGCTCAACGTGTTTGTCGGATACGTTGAAGAGAGCTACTCCTACGGCACCTTTCCGTGGGATCCCGACTGCCTGACCGCGCAGGGCGGGATCGTCATGACAACTCCGCATTTCTTCCGCTCCAACAGCGTCCTGGCGCACGAGGTCGGGCATTGCCTGGGGTTATGGCACACGTTTCACGGCGTTTCGGAAGTGGCGTTTTGCGGTCCTTGCTATGAACGAGTCGAAGGCCCGGAGCGCGATGTCACCGGCGACATGTGCTCCGACACGCGCTCAACGCCTCTCAACAACTACTGCCTGGAGGTTACATCCACCGACGGTTGCAGCGGGCTTCCCTTTGCGCCAACCGACCGTGATAACTTCATGAGCTATTCCAGCGATCCCTGCTGGGCGAAATTCACGCCGCAGCAAGGCGGACGCATGCATTGTTGGCTTGATGACGTGCTGAGTTCCTGGAAATGCGGCGGCACCCCAGACACGGACGGCGACTTGGTCAGCGATCTCTGCGACAACTGCCTGGTCACCGTCAACGGCGACCAACTCGATTCCGACAACGACTATATCGGCGACGTTTGCGATGACTGCATCGACCGCGATTTCGACGGCGTCGGCGATCCGGAGGTGGCCAGTACCGGGTGCGCGAGCGACGACAATTGTCCGGACATTGCCAACAGTGACCAACTTGATACCGATGCCGACAGCTACGGTGATGCCTGCGACAACTGCCCGGGTGTTTTCAATCCGGAGCAGCGCGACAAGAACGCCGACGGTGTCGGCGACCTGTGCGACGGCAATCTCCATATTGTGACGTATGATCTGCCGGACGGATTCATGGGCAAACCGTATTCGGCGCAGCTGGAGTCGATCAACGGAGTGCAGCCGGTGAATTGGGTGTTATTCGGCGGCGATTTACCGTTCGGCTGTGATTTCACGGGTGGCGCGATCGGCACGATCAGCGGCACGCCAACCTACAAGGCGACATTCTACATGACATTCGTCGTGGAGGATGCCGGTGATCCACGCCAGGCGGATACACTCAGCTTGTCGATCAACATCCTCGATCCGCCGTTCATCTGCGGCGACGTTGACGGGAGCAAGCAGGTGAACTTCTCAGATGCGGTGTTTATCGTGAACTACATTTTTGCGGCGGGAGCGGCACCGAGTCAGTTTGAATCGGCTGATGTGAATTGCGACCTGCGTTTGGATATTTCAGATGCGGTGTTTTTGTTGAACTATTTCTTCAATTTCGGCGCCAGCCCTTGCTCGGCATGTCCGTAGGCGCCGACGTTGATTCAGACCAGAGATCCGGGAGGCCGCAGGGGTGCTAACGGCTTGGTCGGCAATCTGTTGAATCCCCCAAATTGGCGCCGGAATTGTTGTTGTCTTTCGTTGACAAGCGCGTTAAACGCTTTATATTAGTTTAGCCAAGCTGGATATATACTTACGCCGCCCCAGCGGCCCCAAGTCACTGGGCGGAAACGTCTTTTCCATGCACCGATGCGAGCAACGATGACGAACGTTTTAACCCCTCAACCCGGGACTTTTAGGAGCAAATCATGAACGATCGAGCGTTAATGTCCTCCCGCACTCATTTGCGCGTGTGGACGGCAATGGCCATTCTGCTATTGGCTGTCGCCACAGCGATCCAGGCCCAACCCATTCAAATCAAGGAGCCGACCTACGAACCCAATCAGCTAATGATTCAAGTCGCCCGCGATGCGGACGCCAAAGCTGTTGGCGACGCTTTCTTCGGGGTGAATCTTCACCCGGTCGAACTCCTCGCGCCGGATCTGAACGTCTGGCTTTACGAGTTTGACGATGCGGGAATGCAGAAGGCCGATCGCGAGCAACTTCTCGAAAACGTGAAATATCATCCCGGCGTTCTGGCGGTTCAGTTCAACCACCACATTGCCATGCGCGCGACGATCCCGAACGATACGCAGTTCGGCCAGCAGTACGCGCTGAATAACACCGGCCAGTCAGGCGGCACAGTTGACGCCGACATTGACGCGCCGGAAGCCTGGGATATCACGACGGGCGGCGTGACATCGACGGGCGACACCATCGTCGTTGCCATCGTCGACGGCGGCTTTGATATCAACCACGCCGATATTGTCTACTTCAAGAATCGCAATGAAATCGCCGGTAACGGCATCGACGATGATCTCAATGGTTACATCGACGATTATGACGGCTGGGATGCCTACGCGATGGACGGCTCAATCCCGAGCAACACGCACGGAACGCACGTGGCCGGTATCGCGGCTGCGCGCGGCAATAACGCCCTCGGCGTCAGTGGCGTGAACTGGGGCGCCAAGGTTATGGCTATTGCCGGTTCCTCCGGCACCGAGTCGATCGCCGTCCGCGCGTACCAGTATGCGCTGACCATGCGGCGCCTGTACAACCAGACCAACGGACTGAAAGGGGCGTTTGTCGTGGCCACCAATGCCTCGTTCGGCGTCGACTTCGGCCAACCGGCAAATTTCCCGATCTGGTGCGCGATGTATGATTCGCTCGGTTCGGTCGGTGTTCTTAACGCCGGCGCGACCGCAAATCTCAATATCGACATTGACGCTCAGGGCGATATCCCGACAGCTTGCCCGAGCCCTTACATGATTGCGGTGACCAATACCACACGCACCGATACGAAGAACAGCGGTGCCGCCTATGGTGCTACGACGATCGACCTTGGCGCGCCGGGCACCGATGTGCTTTCGACGGTTCCGGGCTCGAGTTATTCCACGCTGACCGGCACCTCGATGGCGACGCCGCACGTTTGCGGCGCGATCGCCCTGTTGTGGTCGGAAGCCTGTCCGACGATGATAAATGCCTACAAGCAGAATCCGGGGGCGCTGGCGCTGATCATGCGCGATTACCTGCTCGACGGCACCGATCCTAAGCCGTCGCTGGCCGGCATAACGGTCACCGGTGGACGACTCAATGTGTACAACAGCTTGTTGCTGGTGCAGTCCTATCCTTGCGGTGTTGCTATCTCGCACGAAGGTTTGCCGGATACCAAAGAGACAGTGAATCCTTATCCTGTCGTGGCCAACATCGTTGGCGATGCCGCGCTGATTGCGGATTCGCTGCTTCTGCATTACACGATTTCGGCAACAAATTACCTCGATACTCTGGTTGCGACCGGCAATCCAAACGAGTACGTCGGATACATTCCGGCGCAGGGACCCGGCACGGATATCTCATATTACATGGAAGCCCACGCCATCAACGGCAAGGGTGATACGACCGAAGTCTACTCGTTCAGCGTTATCGACTATGCAGTGCTACTTTCGCCGGACATCTCCCTCGGCTCCGGGGCGGTAGATGACACGGTGTGGCATGATCTGACCGTGACGAACGACGGTTTGTTTGACGACGCTTACAATCTGTCGCTGTTTGGCGCGGACTGGGCGACGACGTTGTGGGATGAGACGCAGTCGTCGCAGATCACGGCAACGCCGAACCTGACGCCGAATGCTACATTCGACTTTAAGGCGCGGGTGATTATCCCGGCGAGTTTCTACGGGCAAGTTGATACTGCTACGGTGACGGCGACTTCGCAGGCCGATGCGCTGGTGTCGCAGAGTTCGTCGCTGCGCACGACCTCGGCGGGACAACCGGTGGAACTGCCGTTTGTCGACAACTTCGTGACGACGACGGTTGACCCGAGCCTGTGGGTGCAATGGACCAACGTGACGATCGACGGGGTGGGTATCGCCGAACCGTCGGAACCCAACAGCGTGCGCTTAAACGGCAATCCGACGGGGGCCGATACGCTGATGTCGCAGGCGATCAATATGAATGTCGCCTCCGGGGTGAACATCGGCTACTACTACGAGAAGAAGGGCGGCGGCGACAGCCCCGAAGCGGGCGACGATCTGATCGTCGAGTACTACACCGATGCCGGCGCCTGGGCAGAACTGACGCGCCATCTCGGTTCGAGCGCGGATATGACGGCCTATTCGTACTTCTCGACCGGCGTGCCGAGCAACGGTTATCACTCGGCGTTCCGCATCCGCTTCCGCACGGTGGCGACGGCGGGCGCGTTGGATGACTGGTTCGTCGACAACATCAATATCGACTTTGGTCCGGCGATCGCGGTCAACCCGGGCAGCTTCGTCGAGAACCTGCACGAAGACGATTCGACCTACGATGAACTGGTAATCGACAACTCGGGTCTGGGCGGTCTGAGTTACTCGGTGGTGGTGCAGCCGCTGCTGACCAAGAGCGAAGCGCGCTTTGCGGAGCTGGCAGCTCAGGACCGGGTGCAGACGGCGCACGGTGAGAGCGAGCTGCCGGCGATCGAGTTGCCGAAGGATCAGCGCGACAAGGCGCCGCGGGGTCCGGACGTGATCTACGATGCGGGTGGTCCCGACACGTTTGGTTACATCTGGATCGACTCGGATGATCCGGGCGGCCCGACCTACAACTGGATCGACATCTCGGCGACCGGCACCGATATTATCGGCGCGCTCAATGACGACAACTTCTCCGGGCCGTATCCGATCGGTTTCACCTTCCCGTACTACGACGGCAATTACACGCAGTTTTACATGGCGTCGAACGGGTATATCGGCTTTGGGCCGACGGACAACTACGGCAGCCGGTTTAACGCCGCGATTCCGGCGGCGGCGACGCCGAACAACGCGATTTACTGGTGCTGGACCGACTTGAACCCGGACGATGCGGACAATCCGGGGGGGAAGGTGCTGTATCAGAACGTGGGCGGCGCTTTAGTGATTTCCTGGATCAATTATCCCGAATATGAGTCGGGGGTGAATCCGGGGGATGTGATCACGGCGCAGATGATCTTGTCGCCGGACGGCGGGATCAAGCTGCAGTACCAGAGCATGGGGGCGGGTTTTGACCTGACGAGCAACACGATCGGGACGGAGAACCTGGGGGGCACCGACGGCTTGCAGGTGTCGCTGAACACGAGCTACATCCATCCGAACCTGGCGATCGAGTTTGCCAAGCCGAAACAGTGGCTGTATGTCGAGCCGCTGTCGGGGACGGTGGCGCCGGGAGAAGCGGACACGCTGAGCTTGAAGTTTGTCTCTACCGATTTGGATACGGGAACCTATCAGGCGAACGTGAAGATCACGTCGAACGATCCGTTGCCGCAGAACAATCCGCTGATTCTGCCGGCGACGCTGAACGTGTTGCCTCCGGGGCCATTCTACATGTGCGGCGACTGCAACGAGGATGAGATCGTGAATATCTCAGACGCAGTGTACCTGATCTCCTATATCTTCTCTGGTGGTCCGGCGCCGAATCCGCTGGAAGCGGGCGATTCGAACTGCGATGCGCTGGTGAACATCTCGGATGCGGTGTACCTGATCGGCTACATCTTCTCGGGCGGCAGCGTGCCTTGCGCGGCCTGTCCGTAGTCATTGGCAACCTGCTCCCGCGCTCCGGTAGTAGCGGATAAACAACACGGGCGACCCCAAGGGGTCGCCCGTTGTGTTTCGGTACGTGATCGAGAACTTCTGCTGCAACGAAAACGGGCGGAGAACTCTCCGCCCGTTCTTACTCAGCTCTGCGCCGACCGCCTACTTGCGAAACTCGCGATCGACCGCGAAATCCATGGCCGCCAGTTGTTCGTAGTACCTCCAGCGGGCATTGGTTTCCGCTTGCGCTTCCTCGATGAACTTCGCGGCAGCTTGCGGATTCTGCGACTTGAGGGCGCGGAAGCGATTCTCGCCGTACGCATATTCGGCGTACGGTATCGACGGCTTCTTGCTGTCAAGCTGCAACGGGTTCTTGCCCTGGGGGCGCAGGCGTGGATCGTAGCGAAACATGATCCAGTGACCGGAATCCACGGCCTTCTTCTGCTCTTCGAGACCGAAGGCCATGTCGATGCCGTGGGCGATACAGTGAGCGTAGGCGATAATCAGCGACGGGCCGTCGAAAGATTCCGCTTCGGCGAATGCCTTCACGGTCTGATTCGGGCTGGCGCCCATGGCTACGCGCGCGACGTAAACGTTGCCGTAACTGGCAATTTCCAATCCGAGATCTTTCTTCGGAGATGGGCGTCCGCCCGCGGCGAACTGCGCGATCGCACCCAGCGGTGTCGATTTCGACATCTGGCCGCCAGTGTTGGAATAAACCTCGGTATCAAGCACCAGCAAGTTGACGTTGCGGCCCGAAGCCATGACGTGGTCGAGGCCTCCGAATCCGATATCGTACGCCCAGCCGTCGCCGCCGACGATCCACACCGACTTCTTGACAATGTAGTCCGCCACGGCGAGCAAGTGCTTTGCTTCAGAAGTATTCATCCGCGACAGCTCGCTCTTCAATTGGTCGACCTTCACGCGGAGCGCTTCGATCTCCATTTGCGTCGACTGGGGTGCAAGCCGGAACTCATCCACTCGCGCCGGCATCAGCTTGGCGAGCAACTCGAGCGCGAATTCGTGCATTTTGTCGATGGTCAGTCTCATGCCAAATCCGAATTCGGCATTGTCCTCAAACAACGAGTTTGACCAGGCCGGTCCGCGACCATCCGAGCGTTTGCAGTAAGGCGTGGTCGGCAGGTTGCCGCCGTAAATCGACGAGCAGCCGGTCGCGTTGGCGATCACGGCGCGGTCGCCGAACATTTGCGTCATCAGTTTCACGTACGGGGTCTCACCGCAGCCCGCACAGGCACCGGAGAATTCGAATAGCGGCGTAACAAACTGGCTGCCTTTGACAGTCGCCATATTGAAACGCGAATAGTCCGGCTCCGGCAGATCAAGGAAGAACGCAAAGTTCACGCGCTCTTGTTCACGCAGCGGCATCTGCGGCGCCATATTGATCGCTTTGCGGTTGGTCTTGTTGCCTTGTTCGTCCTTGGCGACTGCCGGGCAAGCATCGACGCAGACCACGCAACCGGTGCAGTCTTCCGGGGCGACCTGCAGTGAGTACTTCAGACCCTTCATCGGTCCGGTCATCGCGTCAACTGCCTTAAAGGTCGCGGGCGCCTTGGAGAGCAATGCCGGGTCAAAAACTTTGGGACGAATCGCCGCGTGCGGACAGACCAGCGCGCAGATATTGCACTGGATACAAATCTCCGGTTCCCAGACCGGGATATCGATCGCAATGTTACGTTTCTCAAATTGTGTCGTTGCGGTCATGTACGATCCGTCATCCGGAAATGCGCTCACCGGGAGGTCGTCGCCTTTGCCTTCGATGATCTTACCGGTAACCAGCTTCACAAAGTCAGGAGCCTCATCCGGAACCACCGGCGGACGCTTGGCCTTGCTGGTCACCTTGCCGGGATACTTGACTTCCTGAATTCCGGCAGCCGAGGCGTCGACGGCGGCGACGTTCATTGCCACGACCTTCTCACCCTTGATCCCGTACGTCTTATGAATTGCCTTCTTGATTGCCTCGAACGCTTTGTCGTGCGGGATAATCTTCGAGATTTCAAAGAACGCCGTCTGCATGATCATGTTAATGCGCGCACCGAGTCCCAGCTCCTTGGCGATCTTGATAGCGTCGATCACGTAGAACTTGATCTTCTTGTCAATCATCTCCTGCTGCATCTCGATCGGCAGGTGATCCCAGACCTCGGTCGCAGAATACGGCGATGCCAGCAAGAATGTCCCGCCGGCGATGAGTTTGCCGAGCATGTCGTATTTCTCGACGAAGGAGAAATTGTGACAGGCCACGAAATTGGCGCGCGAAATCAAATAGGGGCTCTGAATCGGGCGCTGGCTGAAGCGCACATGCGAGACGG
This sequence comes from uncultured Ignavibacteria bacterium, assembly GCA_964584025.1. Lineage (GTDB taxonomy): Bacteria > Zixibacteria > MSB-5A5 > CAIYYT01 > CAIYYT01 > JADJGC01. The sequence goes on along the minus strand of CAZOYE010000010.1, from coordinate 71,893 downwards.
TTACCGCGCCGGCCTTCTTGGAGTCGTAGACGAAGTAACCCTGGGCATAGCCATCAGTGGTCTCGCCGAGAATCTTGATCGAGTTCTTGTTCGCACCGACGGTGCCGTCGGAACCGAGACCGTAGAACAAACCGCGGAACACATCCGCCGGCTCGGTGTCAAAATCCGGGTCCATCGGCAGGGAAGTGTTGGTGACATCGTCAACGATGCCAACGGTGAAGTGGTTCTTCGACATTTCTGACTTGAGATTGTCGAGTACGGCCTTGGCAGCCGCCGGGCTGAATTCCTTGGAACCCAATCCATAGCGCCCACCGACGATCTGCGGCGTCTTCTTGAACGGCGCGATGTTGCGGGCAACCATCTCTTCGAGGGCAGCCTGCACGTCGGTGTAGAGCGGCTCACCTACCGAGCCCGGTTCCTTCGTGCGATCGAGCACGGCAATTGCCTTAACCGATGCCGGTATCGCTTTGGCGAAATCGTCAACCGAGAACGGGCGATAGAGCCGAACCTTGATCATTCCAACTTTTTCGCCTTTGGCCTTCAAATGGTCAATCGTTTCGTGCATGCATTCAGCGCCGGAGCCCATCATCACGACGACGCGCTCGGCATCGGGCGCACCGATATAGTCGAAGAGGTGATACCGGCGACCGGTGAGCTGGGCGAACTCGTCCATCACCTGCTGGGCAAGCGGAATCGCTTTGAGATAGAACTCGTTGACGCGTTCGCGGCCCTGGAAGTAGACGTCGGGATTTTGCGACGAACCGCGCAGGAGCGGGCGATCGGGTGTCAGGGCGCGCATGCGATGGGCGATGATCAACTCGTCCGGGAGCATTGCCCGCATGTCGTCAAATGTCAGCTCTTCAACCTTGGCAACCTCGTGCGAGGTTCGGAAACCGTCAAAGAAGTGGACAAACGGGAGACGCGAGCGCAGGGCAATCGCCTGCGCGATCAGCGAGTTGTCCATAACTTCCTGCACCGAGCCGGAGGCCAGCAGGCCAAAGCCGGTCGAGCGGGTAGCCATGACGTCGGAGTGATCGCCGAAAATCGAGAGCGCCTGCACCGCGACGGCGCGCGCGGAGACGTGGAATACCGTCGGTGACAGCTCGCCGGCGATTTTAAACATGTTCGGAATCATCAGGAGCAAGCCCTGGGAGGCTGTAAACGTCGTGGTCAGGGCGCCGGTCGTCAATGATCCGTGGCAGGCGCCCGAAGCGCCGCCTTCGGATTGCATCTCGACCACCGAGGGGATGGTCCCCCAGATGTTACGTTCGAGTTTGGCCGACTTCGCGTCGGCGATTTCGCCCATCACCGATGACGGCGTGATCGGGTAGATAGCGATAACTTCGTTCGTGGCGTGCGCGACATGCGCGACCGCCGTGTTGCCGTCGATGGAGACCATGCGCCGTTTTGGTTTCTTGTTCTCGGCCGCGGTCGTGGTGGATTTCGTATCGGCTTTCTGCTCGTGTATCATGAAAGATCACCTGATCCTTTCTTAAAGCGGCGTCACACGACGTCGCAACTATCTTCATTGGAACATGGCGCCGGCGGTCTAACGCTTGATGCGCGCGTTGGTAATCGCTTTCTGCGCCTGATATTTCCCTTTCTTGTCGGCATAAGACACGCGGCAAATCTCGTCGGCGCCGAGGAACAGCACCTGGGCGATTCCCTCGCGGGCGTAGAGCTTGACCGGCAGGGGAGAGGTATTGGAAATGGAAATAGTGACGAAGCCCTCCCATTCCGGTTCGAGGGGCGTCACATTAACGACTACGCCGCAGCGCGCGTAGGTGGATTTGCCGAAGCAGATCGCGAGGACATCGCGCGGAATGCGGAAATACTCGAGGCTGCGTGCAAGCACAAAGGAATTAGGCGGAATCTTGATCGTCGCCCGCTTCATCTTCACAAAGTCATCAGGGGAATGCTCCTTGGGGTCCAGAACCGCCGCATGAACGGGCGTGTAGACTTGGAACTCATCGGACAGCCGCATGTCGTAGCCGTAAGCCGAAACGCCAAACGAGATCACTTTACGGGCGACCTGTTTGTGCGCGAAGGGCTCGATCATCTTGTGCGTCCGCGCCATGCGGACGATCCAGTGGTCCGGCTTTATCGACATATATGATCCATATTAAGCAAAGTTCTCAACCGGCGACAAGGTAAGAACGGGCGGTTTAGTCCTGCCAATCGATCAGATCTTTGATCGTATGCTCGGAGAAGACCCGCAGCAGTCGGCCCTGGGCTTCTTCCAGCAACTTGCGCAGGCTCAACATCGCCGGCGACTGACCGTCGATCGGTTCGGTGAGGCACTTGGAGATAAAATAGGGTCCCTGAATGCTCTCGACAACCTCTTTGATGGTGATTTCTTCCGGAGTCTTTCCGAGCGTAAATCCGCCCTTAACGCCGCGGTGTGACCGTATCAGTCCGGAGCGCGAAAGAGACTGGAAGATCTTGGCCAGAAACTTCTCCGGGACTTTCTGGTTTTCCGAAATTTCGGAAAGCGGCGTAATCCGTCCCGGCTGCTGTGCGGCCAGATACATGATGCCGAAGATTCCGTATTCTTCAGCTTTTGTGAACTGCATGGCGATACCTCTTTCCCTGCATTAGAGATCAGATGGCATGCGGCAAGCGTCAGTGCGCGCCGACAATAATGTGAAAGATTTCACAATACTTTCTTGCATAAGTCGTCACTCGCCGGCTACCGCAGTTCTTTCCTTCTCTATATTGTGTTTTTCGCCAAATACATCGCTGGGCTCAACATAAAAATTACTATAATTTGTGTCAACTATTATTTAGTGATTTTTTTCACATTGGCTTTGATTGTAAGTCATTGACGACCAGTCGATTGAATTCGTTAACTCTTGGTGGTTAAAGCTTTACAAGACCGGCAAAGCTTCGTATTGTTTCTGATGATTGTGCCGAGGAGTTGAAATGACCGCAAAAGTAGAAGAGAACAAGGGTTTAGTAATCGTTTATACCGGGAATGGCAAGGGTAAGACCACTGCAGCGCTTGGCATGTGCATTCGGGCGGCAGGCTACGGAAAGAAGATCAAGATCCTGCAGTTCGTCAAGGGCAGTTGGAAATATGGCGAACTCAAGGGGATCAAACTCCTCTCGGAATTCGTCGAAATGGAGCAGGTCGGAGAAGGATTTGTAGGAATTATCGACGATAACAAAGACCGCCAAGTCCACGAGGTGGCTGCCCGGCAAGGTTTGGAGAATGCAGCGGCGGTAGTTCAATCGGGTAGATACGATATCGTGATTCTCGACGAACTCAACGTGGCGGTGGACTTGAAGTTAATCACGCTTGAGTCCGTACTTGAATTGGTCCGAAACAAACCTGCCCAGTTGCATCTCGTCATTACCGGTCGCAACGCGGCCCCAGAGCTGATCGAGTTGGCTGACCTCGTTACCGAGATGCGCGAGATCAAACATCCGTTTCAGCAGGGAATACTGGCTCAGAAAGCCATTGACTGGTAGCAGGGGAACAATTTCTTTCGATCAGGTTTAGATAGCATAGTGGGTTTTGTCGAGTTTGCCGCCCGTACGGACGTGAGCAACAGGCAGTTGAGGGTTTATGAACACTGACTACGATATCATCATCATTGGCGGCGGACCGGCCGGGCTGACAGCAGGAATGTACGGCGCCCGCGCCAATCTCAAGACGCTCTCCATTGAGAAGTACCTCCCCGGCGGGCAGATTGCGAATACGGCGGAGGTGGAAGACTATCCCGGATTCGAGCACATTCTCGGTTCGGAGCTGGCCGCACGGTTTGAATCCCATGCTCGCAAATTCGGACTGGAGATCATCAGCGACACCGTTGAGGAGGTCTACAAAGAAGGTGACCGATTCTTCATCAAGACGGCGGAATCTTCGTTTACAAGCAAGACTGTGATACTTGCCACGGGCGGCTCGCCGAATCTTCTCAAGGTGCCGGGTGAGAAGGAATTTGCCGGCAAAGGAGTATCCTACTGCGCAATTTGCGACGGCGCGTTCTTCAAGAACCAGGTGATCGTGGTTGTCGGCGGCGGTGACGCCGCCGTCGAAGAAGGCATCTTTCTCACCAAGTACGGCTCCAAGGTGATTCTTATTCATCGGCGCGACAAACTGCGCGCGCAGAAGATTATTCAAGATCGGGCCTTTCGGAATCCGAAATTGGAGTTCATCTGGGACAGCGTGGTTGAGTCGATCGAGGGCAATGCCAAGGTTACGCATGTTAATGTCCGCAACACCAGGACAGGGAAGAGCGAACGCGTCGACTGCGGCGCCGTTTTTGTCTTCATCGGTTTCGTCCCTAACTCCAAGATTACCCGCGAGCCTGTGGCGACCGACGAAAACGGCTACATACTGACTGATGAGAACATGCAGACATCGATCAAGGGCCTTTTCGCCTGCGGTGATGTTCGCCACCAACTTGTCCGGCAGGTAACCAACGCGGTTGGCGATGCCACGACAGCGGCGATGGCGGCATCGAAGTACATCGAAGAGTTGGAAGACAAAGAAGCCGGCGTAAGCGCTGCCGGCGTCAAGTAGTCGCGAACAGATTACTCAAGATACAAGATCCGTCTGCAGCCGCGGGCGGATCTTCTGTTTTACTTCGTCCAGTCCTCCGGCGCATTTTTCGCCAGCCACTTGACGAACTCCATTTCCGACTTGAGAAACTTGATGCGGTGGCGCATGGCAGCCTGCCGCCCGAAAGATATCCCCGCGGTCATTTCCGCCTGCTGCCACAATTCCTGCGCGCGGTCGAGTTCGCTGCTGAGCTCTTCCTGACGGCGTTCGATCAAGGCGGCCCAGTCGGTATCGCGCGACGCCAGCTGCCCGGCAAATCCCAGAATCAGATCGAAATCGAAGTAAGTCCGACTGTGAAACAGCTGTTCCAGATTGGCGGTGTCGTGCAGCGCCGCCTGCCCGCGCGAAGTGATTCGGTACGGTTTACGTAGCCCCTGCGCGCCCTGCTTGACGCGTTCAATCATGCCGCCGCGCTCGAGTTTGCGCAAGGCATAGTAGAGATTCGGGCGTGAGTATTCGGCCCAGAGATCGGCGCCCATCTCAACCAGTCGGCGGTCGATATCCCAACCGTGCGCGGGTTGCTCTGACAGGCAGGCCATGATGATCAAATCGGTACGTGTTACCAGCATGAAACTTACTATTAATAATATCGGCGCTTCTGTCAAGACTTCATGCGCGTTTTTCGCACATCCGCCGCATTAGGCCAACATTTGCACAGCGTGCCGGGTAATCTGAGTTCGCGGAGTGGACGATACAAGAGGTGAGTTGGAATGGGTTAGGCAAAAAAGCGTTAGTACTTACCGGACGCATTAAGTTAACAGAGGACAGGTTCACAGGGCAGCATGATCCACAAACACAGGGTCCTAGTAATCGACGACGAGCCGATCGTCTGTGATGTCGTCCGGGAGATGATCCAGGTCCACGACTCCTATCGCGTCATCGCCGAAAGCGACCCTCAGAAGGCTCTGGCGATGCTCAAATCCAGCCAGTTCGACCTCGTGCTCACCGACCTGATGATGGGCTCGCATTCCGGCATGCAAATGATCGAAGCCGCCCTTGAACATGCCGAGGATACCATTGTCATTCTCATGACCGGCTACCCGACGATGGAGAACGCCATCGACGCGCTCAAGCATGGCGCCTACGACTATATCGTTAAGCCGTTCAAGATGGAGAATCTCCTCGCGATCGTGGAACGCGGGCTGCGCAAGCAGATGCTGGCGCGCGAGAACATCCACCTCAAGGAACAACTCGCCCTGTTCAAGATCGCCGAAGCGATGGGGTCGACGATTCATCTCGGAACCGCTCTCAATCAGGTGCTGCGGCTGACAATCAAAGAATTCAACGCCGACGGCGCTTCGATCCTCTTCTACGACCAGGCGTTGGCCAATCGCTTCATTCTCCAGGCGATTCAAACGGTTCCGGAGATTCCGGTCGATCGGGAGTTTCTCGAAGGACGGACGCGGCACTCGCAGGCTGCCGCCGAATCCCGCGTGATCGAAATCGAGAATATCTACTTCGAGAACCCCGCTTTAATCGACGCCGCCAGCCAGTCGCGTGTGGAGTCGCTGTTGTCCTGCCCGCTGCTGGTACGCGGCCGGGTCTTAGGCGTGCTCAATATCGCCCGCAACAGCCTCTATCGCGAATTTTCAACGGGAGAACTGCAATGCTTGAAGGTGATCGCCTCCAAAGCGGCCTACGCCATTTCCAATTCGAAACTCTACGATGACCTCGAAAAGGCGTACTTGTCGACGATCATCGCGCTCGCCAATGCCGTTGAAGCCCGCGACCGCTACACTTCCGGGCACACCGTGCGCGTTACCTATCTGGCGGAACTCATCGCCAAACAGCTCGAGTGGGATGACGAGAGGATTTTCACTCTGACGATGGGCTGTTCTCTTCACGACATCGGCAAGATCGGCGTACCCGATTCGATTCTTAACAAACCGGGCCGCCTCACCGATTCCGAGCGCGTCATTATGCAGCGCCACACCGAAGTCGGCGCCCGCATGATCGAAGGCATTCCCTTTCTGCAGCCGTGTCTCCCCTATATCATGTCGCATCACGAGCAGTGGGATGGTTCCGGCTATCCAGCCGGATTAACGGCCGAGGGCATACCCGTCGAGGGGCGCATTCTCGCGGTCGCCGACACGTTTGACGCCATCGTTACCGACCGCCCGTATCGGCGCGGCAAGAGCATCGCAGCGGCCGTACAGGAACTGCGCGATTTCGCCGGCAGGCAATTTGATCCCCAGATCGTTGAGATCTTCATCGAAGCAATCCAGAAGAACCGCGACAAGCTCGACACGATCTACAATTTCGTCGCTGAGACGGACGAGCAGCATGCCCACGCCAACGTCTCGTAGCCCACGCCTCAGTTTTCGGATTTTCACGCAATCAGAACGGTACCGGCGAGAACGTCAGAACAAAGATCGCCAGCGCGGCAAATCCGGTCCAGCGCGTGCGGCGGTCAATCGGCTCATAATCGTTGAGCGTCGGCGGATGAGCGAAGCGAATCACGAAGAAAACCATCGCCGCCCAGATCCACCAGCCCTCCCACATGAATCCCATCGCCACCATGAAGCCAAACATGAGGCGCGAAATCCAATAGTGCCAGCGCGGCGAAAGTGAATAGACGATATGCCCGCCGTCGAGCTGACCCACCGGCAGAAGATTGAGGGCGGTCACGATCATTCCGACCCAGGCAGCGAAAAGCAGCGGATTGTCCTGCAGATAGATATTGTATCCTGCGGGCGAGGGATGTGTCCAGATGAGCGCCTCAAGTAGCCGCATAATCAGCGGCTCCACCAGCATACCGCCCTCTGCAATCGGTGGCGTCAGACGGTAGGTCACGTCCGCCAGAGCCACAGCGAGCACGCCCACGGCGACGACAAACCCCGCGATCGGTCCGTAAGCGCCGACCTCCATTAAATCGCGGCGCGACGGAAACGGAGAGTTCGACTTGATGAAGGCGCCGAATGTCCCAATGATCGTCGGTGCGGGCAGAAAGTACGGCAACGATACGCGAATCCCCCGGCGTCGCGCCGCCAGGTAATGGCCGAATTCATGAAAGAGCAGAATCAAGAGCAGTGGAACGGCAAACTTCTGCCAGTGCAGAAACACGGCGGGCTCGCTGAAGATACGGGTGCCTTCACTGAAAAGCCCGGGCAGGATCGAGACGGAAATCGCCGTTAAGACGAACAGCAGGATATTCAGCCACGGGAAGCGCTTGCCGCCGGGATAGATCTGAAGATGCGCCGTCATTCCGTTGACATGCACCGACAGCGAGTAGCCGAGGGGAGCCAGTTCGCGCGATAACTGCAGCTTCCAGTCCGCGGGCGCCTGCTCGAGACTGGCGCGAATATTGATCTCCCGCCGCCGAGAATAATAGCCGTCGACGGTCACGTAGCGCGCAACGACTGCGATGATGTCATTTATCACGGATTCTGCAACTGAGGTAGCCATAGTGTCTCTTTCTTCAACACCTAATATGAATCGGCAGTTCCAGATTCGCCAACAGCTTTACGGCAAGCGGCAATCAGGGCGAAAAAAAACCGGGGTCTCGTTTCCGAGACCCCGGCGATCTATCCTAACAGATATCTGTCAGATTAGAACACGAACGCGCTCTGCGGCGGGGCACCACCGGTGAAGTAGTAAGCCGCCAGGTAAGCGCAGTCAGCAGCGTCAACAACGCCGTCGTTGTTCACGTCGCCAAGGTGCTTGAACGGAGCCGGACCAGGGCCGCCTGAGCCAACGTAGTTGCTCAGCTTGACCAGGTCGCGGAGATCAATCAAGTCGTCGTCGTTCACGTCACCGCGAGCGAAACCGGCGTACTTGTTGATGAACTTGCTCATGGCTTCGGTGTCGCCGTTCGGGTCAGCCGAGTTGGCATGACCGAAGATGGCGAAGCCGTAGCTATGCGTGCCGCCGCCGGCAATGTTTGCCTTGCCGAAGGTAGCAATCGTCGACTTATCCGGGCCGGTGCCGTCTGGCATGATAACCAGAGCGCCTTCGGCCACGCCGTCCACGAATGCATACAGAGAATCCGGTAAGCAGTCGGAGCACGGAGCGGTCGGATAGACAACGAGCGAGTTCTCAAGGATATGAGCATTGTACATCGGGTCGGTCTTGGTGCCGTCCGGCCAGTACGAACCGGCAAGCGGCAGGCCGATAAAGCCGCGCACTTCTACGCCGTCGTTCTGGTAGACAAAGCCCTTGGCAACGTCGCCGCCGCCACCGTCTGTGCCAATGTCCCAATCCATGAAGGAGCCGTAATACATACCCGTGATCGGGTTGCCGTTACGTTCGTTAACATCGACGACGAACAACGCGAAGTCAGCGAAGTCAGCGCCGTAGGTGCCGATTTCGCGGGTATCGATCAACAAGCCGATCGACGGACCAGCCTGGTGAGCATTCAGGATACCCTGCAACGAGTCGATCATCGCGAAGGTGCAAATATCACCAACGGTCGGGGCGTAGGTCGCGCCGCCATTAGTTGTGTATTCGACAGGGAGATTCACGCCGATATCGCAGCCACCACAATCACCGTTGACAAACGGGCCGACATAGAACGGGTAGAGATACTGAGCATCAAAGCTACCAAACACGTTCCAGGCGGCGTCGTCCATCGACGTCATGAAGAACATGGTGCCTTCGTAGGCGTAGGCGCCGTCAGAGCTCGAATCCAGCGAGAATTCGAACGCGACGTTGCCGTCGGCCAGAGCGCCGTAGTTCGTCGCCCAAGCGCTACCAGCGGCACCAAAGTCGATACGGCTTGTGTCTTTTGCACAATACTCGTACGCAATCTGGTACTCGATGATCGCCTGCGGGGACGGCTGCGGGGACTGTTCGACGAAGTAATCCGGATCATCCGAATCGATGTACACATAGTAGTAGTTCGGGGCAAGGAAGTTCATTCCACTGCGGTCGAACTCAAACGTAAAGTCCTGACTTCCACCACCGGCAACTGCGAAGTTGACCGAAGCGCCACCCGAAAGCGGCAGAATCCAACTCACCCAGGTCGGGGGAGCCAGTCTCTCGGAATTGGCCATCGCCGGCTTCACAGCCGTGATCGCCTTTTCAATCGTCTCGCCATCCGAGGTCACTTCGAACATCGAAGCGCCCTTGGTGTTGATCGACTGAGCAACGCGGCCCATCATCGATTCGACCGTGTAATCCGTCAAGTCGGCAACCAAAGCTTCCGCCTTGTTCGCCAGAGCCGGATGAATGTCGGAGATGACGCGAGCGGTCGGCGGAGCGCCGGCTTCAAGCGTGGCCGTAACGTTAAGAGTCGCGCAACCGGTGTTGACAACGGCGTCATTGTCGGTTCTCTGAACCGGAGCAGCTTCCGACGTATTGGTGCCGGTGAACTGGACCAGGAGTTCAGGGATATTCAGACGCGGACGCGGGCCACCGTTCGCGAAGCAAAGCAGACGGCCCGATTGGGCGTCGTTGGCGTTGCGGATCGCGGTGACGATGTAGTTGTTGCCATCGGTGCCACTGGCAATCGCCGTGCCCATGATGTTACCGCTGACGATGTAATCGATCAGGTTCGCACCAGTATTGGCATCGAAGATACCCCAGTGGTAGTCAAAGCCGATCAGGTCATACGAACCATACATGACGTACGGATCGCAGGTGACCGCCGGCGAGTTGAACACGTTGTTGTTCGCGGCATCGGAAGCGGCATTGAGCCAAACCGTGCTGTTCGCAAAGTTGACCGCACGCACGCCGCGGGTTCCGGCGTTCGGGCTGCCGAAGCCGTTATTGATGTTCGGGAAGAACACCAGTTCGTTGCCGGCAGCCGGCGGGCAGAAGATATTCTGGCCCATCAGGAACGTCGAAGTCCAGATCGGGGTACCCGTAGCCGGATCGAGGTTCTGACGGTAACCGGAATAGTCGCCCTGGTTGCCGAAGGCAAACGAAGCGTGAACGAACAGGTTGTCACAACGATAGGTTGTGCCTGCCGCAAAGTTCTCATGCAGCACAGCCTGGAAAGCGCTGATGTGCTTCCAGTTCTGGGTAAACGCACCACCGTAGCTGACCGAGATCACGGCGCCAAGGCCGTTGGTCGCGCCCAGAAGGTTGGCGGTCAACCCGAAGAACAAATCGCTGCCGTCGGTCGTGGCCGGTCCGTAGATCGAACCCTTCACGGTGTTGCCGGCATCGGTGTAAAGCTGGGCTGAGTACAGGTCGGCACCGGTCGTGGCATTGAGAGCGTAGATCTGGGAGTTTTCGCAACCAAAGTACACTTCGTTGCCGACGATCACGGAACCGGCGAAACGAGTCTGGCCCGGCGTACCCGGAAGCGGGTTGGCAACGCCAACGCCGCGCGCCCAGATGTTCGCACCGGTCGCCAGATCTGCTTTCGCGAATCCGCGGAGAGCACCAGTACCAAAGTACAAGCCGGTCGGGTCGATCGTCATCTGGCAACGCAGCGAGTTGGTGATGATGAGACCATACCCGAGGGTAAAGGTATCCCACACCAGCGCGCCGGTCTGCAGGTCGACAGCGACAACGCGATCGTTGTAAGCAGCATAAACCAGGTCATTGTAGATCAAGGGCTGGGTGAAGTTGAGGCCGTTGACAGCCGCGGGACCGTCATACTGCCAAACCTTCACGATACCGCAAAGGTCGCCCAGAGTCAGTTGCGACTGGCCCGTACGAGCATAGTCGTGCGAGAAGGTCGGCCACTGATCGGTCGGCGAGCAGAAGATCGGGCAATAACCCGGAGGCGTGCAGCAGCGGTCGACGTCAATCAAGAAGTTGACATCCGCACCCCAGCTGTTCGCCATTAACCACCACTGACCGGAGTAGAACTCGCTCGAACGAAGCGAACCTGTGGTTCCGTCGTCCGAAAGAATCGCCAACACATCGGTCGGGGCGTTAAGAATCGTGGAATATCCGACGTGGTAGTCACCCGCCAGAAGAATGTTCGCAGCCGAAACATCGACACTGGTCGCGGTCGGGAAGTAATCAACAACCGGGTTCACGTTGTAGGTCGTGATCACGGAAGTCGGGAACTGGCCGTCCGAATTCCAAATGTAGATTTGCGCGCCCGGAGCACCGACTGAACCCGGAGCATAGAAGTTCAGGTTGACGGTCTTCAGCGTGCAGTATTCGGCGTTGGTAAACCGCATGTTACGGAACTGGTCGCCATAAACGTCCGGCTCAGTCCAGTAATAGAACGGAGAACCAGCATAGTTGAGGTTGTCGCAAAGGTTCACGACAGCCGCGCAGCAATAGTCAACTTCAAACACCCAGTTATCATCGTAACCGATGTCGATGTTGGCCATGTAATCCCAGGTGGCGCCCAAATCAAGGGACGCGGAACCACGAAGGACGCCGCCCTCGGGACAGGTCGCCGGAATTTCGCCGTCGTCGCCAATCGGCTGATAATCTTCAGCCGGATTGACCGGGCGATAACCGACGTGGTAGTCCTCGTTATTGAACACGAGGCCCAGACCCGAAACGTCGACTGACGTCATGCCAGGAGCAAACGTAATCGATGCATCCGGGACGTGGACGCTGCCGAGAATCGTTCCCGGAAGGCCGCCGTTGTCGGCGTAAATGAGAGCGTCAATACCACCGACATAAGCGGCAGTACCGAACGAAGAGATGCTCAGACGCACCGTCTTCAGCGTGCATTCGCCAGCGGCAGTGAAGCGCTCGGCAGCCCAGAAACCGGGCCAGCGATACACAACACCGCAATGCCACAACTGAGTATCGCAGATACCCGGGTCACCAGCTTCGTAGCAGCAGGTGTAGATCTCTTGCGCCCAGTTGATGTCACCGCTCACGAACACGCCGCCGTTACCGAACCAACCCGTGCCCTGGATGTAGAGACTGGTGGACGCGTTCGGTCCGCCGTCGCCGTTATCCATCAAGCAGGCGTAGGTGTCGGCAATGCTGTTCGGAATGAAACCAGTGTGGTATTCAGTCACACCGGAGAAAACAAGATTCGCAGACGAGACATCGACATCCGTGTATGACGGATAGAACAGAATGCTCGCATGCGGAACGTTCACTGAGTAGATGACGGCACCAGGAAGTCCGGTTCCATCGTCGGCCCATACGTAGGAGGTTACGCCCGCCGAAGCACCAAAGGTGCTCGCGGCGCCGTAAATCAACAGACTAATCGTCTTCAGGGAACAGACTTCAGCAGAATTGGTCTGTGACCAACGCACTGCCTGGCCGAATCCAGCGGAACCATTAAAATAGAAGCTAATGGTGCCATACTGGGCCTGCCAGTCGCAGGTGGCCGCGCTCGAACGAGCGGCCGGCTGCTGCGGATTCGGCAAAGGTTGAGCAATGCCGCCTGAATACGGAGTCGTCGGCGGATGGATCGGCTGCGGCTGATGTAGCGCGCGGCCGGCTCCAGGAGTGCCGATCGTATACGTGCCAACTTTAAAGGAACTCGGATCCTTGGTTGCAAAAGCCATGCTGCTCAGGCCCAGAATCAAGGCCAAAGTCAACACGACCAGCAAAAGTCTTTTGAACATGTACTTCCTCCTTACACAGTTAGGAAAATACGTTTGTAGTCCGGCCTTGCAGCTCAAAGCTGCGGCACACCAACCTAAGTACCCTGTCGTTGCAGCAGATCATGTAGCCTGCGACAGCCGATCAGGGACCTTGGAGCTGGCGGCGACCCGTAACTTGTCTAGGGTTGTGGGTCAGCAGGCCAACTACTTGTCTCAAGGATTCCTAATCTTGGAGATTGGGGTTACCTCTGCTAATAGTTTCGGTACTTCCGAACGTAGCATTAGTTTCCCCGGGTAAGGTCGTACACAGTAATTTTCGTCTCGATAGCTTTATCGACTGTGAACCGCCCGAAGCGATCACACCTCCTCAAGACTGCGTCTTGCTTCAATCAGTTAGTAGTTGCGACAAGTCAAGCGAATGAGGATTTGGTGAATAAAGAGAATAGGAGGACGCAGTTCACCACGAGCACGATCTTGTGTAACAAAAATCGCATCGAAATGACAGTGCCTAGTGTGAGAGGCTTGTGCTGTTAACTAATTCGTTAACTAAAACGTGCTGTTTGTGCTGAGAGTAATGTACGGTAGGTACATCAAAACGTTCAACCAACCGGCAACAATGTACAGTCGGACAAGAAATTGTCAAGAAAATTTTTGGTTTTCTCAGGCCCAGCAGCTGCCGGTCAAGCGAGCCGCCGGCTGGCCGGAGGGAGCCGGCTTAAGTTTCTCCCAATTCACGGCTACGGGCTGTGGTGTCTGCCTCGCATGGCCAGCCAGTTCCGGCTTTTCTGACCCAATCTTCAGTCTTATAGAGTGAGCGCAACTGAATAGTCGGATTTGAAGGGTGTTTGGCCGAAAGGCCCGGCACCGAAAGCCTCTTCGCAATGGCATCGCGAAGACACGCCCTAAATGAGCATATAGTATCATTAATACTTTCAATATCAGCTCCAAGACAGGACGCCGCGTCGGGTTGATTCGCACCCCCCGCGGGCGCTTCTACAAAGGTCGCCCAGGCTAACTGCTTGCAAAGCAACACAAGTGGTGTAACGCCCGCAAAGACGGCTCGGGAGGCATCGATCTCCATTACGATGAAATCGGTGTGTCGCGAGAGATTAATAAGTATCACTAATACTAAATAATGACCAAGGCAACAACGGCGACTGGTCGTTTCGACCAGAATTGCCAGACAGGTCATATCTGCAGATTCGCCGTCTTGCCATGGCGGCGTTATTAATCAAAGGCTTACAAAGAAACGGGCCGCTCTCAACTCGGGCGCCGACGAGTTGTCTGGATTAGTATCAATAATACTATCAACTTTTAGCCTTGACGATCCGGCAAAGTGCCGTACATTGCTCCCGTATGATCGAACGACTCCGGAACCTCGTGCAGGCAGTTGTCCGTCGAATCCGGCGTGCCGGCGACCCCCAGGCGCCTTTTGATTCGATTAACCTGGCCCTGGAGGCCGGCGACTACGATACGGTCTTGCGCGAAACCGATCGCATCATTTCCCGCAACAGCTCGATTACGCGGATCCTCCGCCGACGCGTGAGCCAGGCGATGAAATTCAATTCCGCCGAGGAGTACAATAATTTCATCCGCCACAATCCTACCCAGTCATTCGTGCGCTGGGAATTCCCGGAGGCTTCCGAAGCTCATTACCACCGCTCGCTGGTTTATCAACGGTCCGGGCGGCTGAAGTCGAGCCGGACGGAGCTGGAAAGTTCACTCTCTGAATTTCCCAATTCGTCGAAGTATCTTACAGAAATGGGGCTGACGCTTGCGGCGATGTCTTATCGTGACGAGGCGGTGCACTATTTCGAGCAAGCCGTCGAGTGCGATCTCACCGAAAGCCGCGAATACAGCCACAAGGCGCTTCTCGGGTTAGGGCAGTGCCTGCTGGAATCGGGTCGCGCCGCAGCGGCTCGCGAGGCGTTTCTGCGCGCGCTCGAGCTCGATTACGATAAGCGCGAGGTTCACTCGCTTCTCCATCTGGCGCTGGAACTGGAGTCCGATTGCCGGCAACGCGCCGAATTCCTGCTGGGCAAGGGCAATCACGAAGCCGCCCGCGAGGCGTTTGAAGAGGCGCTTGATCTTAACCCGGTCGATTTCGAAATGCTGATGGGGATCGCCTACAACTTCAAGGAGATGCAGCAATACGATAAGGCGGAAGAGTTTATTCGACGCGCTTTTCGTTCGAATCCGGAGAGTTCGCAGGTCAACTTCGCGCTCGCCTGGGTCTATCTCATGCAGGACCGGATTGATGATGCCGAGGCCGAGTTCGTGAAGGCGATCCGCAAGAATCCCTACGATCCGGGATACCTAATTGGCTTGGCCTACGCCCACCTCGAACGCATCAAGTCGACGGATGTGGGTGACGACGAGCGCTTGCTGCAGTTGGTTCGCCGCGCTCAGGAACTTGATCCGTCCTATCCGGAACCGTTGATCGTTATCGCGGAATACAACCTGATTCTTAATCGTCTCGACAAAGCGGCGGAAGCCATCGATACGGCCATCCGCTTGAATCCGGCACACCAACCGGCACACATCGTCGCGGCGGAGATCTTCTACGAAAAAGGGGAGCACAAACGCGCTCAGCATCACCTGGGTGAAGCAGAGGAATATGGCCGCGATACCGAGGAGATGCGGCTGCTGCGCGAAAGGCTCCGGGGCGAGTCGTATTGAGCAAATCCCGCTCTTCCAGGCGCCTTCGGTTTTCGCATCTCTTCGTCGTAATTCTCCTGATCCTTGCCGTCCTGCTTTACCGGGAAATTAGCAAGAAACCCGACATTCCCGAGCGCGACGTCGTCCCTGCGGGCGCCGGAATCAAGGTCGTCGACGGCGACACGTTTAGTGATTCAGAAGGGAACACGATCCGGCTGCTCGGGATCGACACTCCTGAAAAGGGCCAGCCTTTCGCCCGCGAAGCTGAAGTAGCACTTCAAGAGATGTTGAATTCCGGAAGCCAGTTGCGCTACGAGTACGGTAAGGAACGCCGCGACCGCTATCAACGAACGCTCGCGTTTGTGTACGTCGATACTGTTTTCGTCAACGAGCGTCTGGTCGAAGAGGGGCTGGCCGCAGCCTACTTCTTCGAAGGCCAGCTGGCGAATGCGGCCTTTCAGGAGCTCTGTGCCGCCCAACGTTCGGCGCTGCGGTTGAAGCTGGGAATCTGGTCGCTGCCGGCGGAGAGGCCCGACACGGCCTACTTCGGCAACACCGAAAGTCGCCGCTTCCACCGCTCGACTTGCGACGCCGTGACGAGCGGTGAAAGCAAGCACCTGATCCGTCGCGATAGCCGCGAGGAGTTTCTCGACGAGTGCTATTCGCCGTGCCGCAATTGCAAGCCTTAGCGAAACGCTATATCCGAATACAAATCACGCACTTAAGGATTTCCCCGATCTGTCGATAATCGAGGAGTGATCGATTAACGGCATTCACCTGAAGGTGAAGGGATATCCGTGTCTAACATTCTTGTCATCGATGACAAAGACAGCATGCGCGAAATGCTCAAGGCGTCGCTGTCCGCGGACGGTTACGATGTCGAAACCGCAGAAACCGGCGATGTCGGCGTCGCGCGCTCACGTGAAAAGCACTTCGACGTTATCCTGACCGATTTGCGTATGCCGGATATCTCCGGAATGGACGTACTGTCACAGGTGCGCAACGTTGATCCCGACTCGGCGGTAATCGTGATGACCGCCTACGGCACGATCGAGACCGCTGTCGAGGCCATGAAGCGCGGCGCGTTTGATTTCCTGCAAAAGCCGTTCGACACCAGCCATCTGCGCATGATCGTCGAGCGCGCGCTGGAAAATCAACGCCTGGTCGCGGAAAACAACCTCCTGCGCGAGGAACTGGCCGAATCGCTCGGCTTCACCGATATCATCGGCACCAGCGAGAAGATGATCGATGTCATGCGGCTGGTCCAGAAGGTGGCCTCCTCGGACACGACGATCCTCCTCACCGGCGAATCGGGCACGGGTAAAGAGCTGTTCGCGCGGGCGATCCATTCGCTTTCGGCGCGCAAGACCAAACCCTATATCACGATCAATTGCGCCGCGATCCCCGGCGAGCTGCTTGAAAACGAGTTGTTTGGTTCGGAGAAGGGCGCATTTACCTCGTCGCACGCCCGCAAGATGGGCAAGTTCGAGATCGCTTCCGGCGGCACGATCTTTCTCGATGAAATCGGCGATCTGGAATTCTCGCTGCAGGCCAAGCTCCTGCGTGTGCTTCAGGAGCAGACTTTCGAACGCCTCGGCGGCACCAAGCCGATCAAGGTGGATGTCCGCATCATCACGGCGACCAACATGAATCTTCAAGAAGCCATCGGTAAGAAGAAATTCCGCGAAGACCTGTTCTATCGCCTCTCGGTATTCCCGATTCATATTCCGCCGCTGCGCGAGCGCCGCGAGGATGTCATTCCGTTGGCGAACTACTTCATCAACAAGTATTGGCGCCAGATGAAGAAGGGTGAGAAATCGCTCTCGCGTGAGGCGCTGCAGATCCTCGAGCGCTATCACTGGCCGGGCAATGTGCGCGAGCTGGAAAATACGATGGAGCGCGCGATTATTCTGGCGGAAGGCAAGAAGATCAAGCCGGAGCATCTGGCGATTCGTCTGTCGACATCTGAAGATGTCCGCCTTCGTGAAGGTGCGGGCCTCAAGGAAGTCGGCCAGTTGGCGCAAATGCAGGCTGAGCGCGCGATGATCATTCGCGTACTCAACCAGACGCGCGGCAACAAGCGCAAGACCGCTGACATTCTGCAAATCGACTATACCACTCTATTTGAGAAGATCAAGAAGTACGAAATCGATACTAACAAGGATGTATTCGGGTAGGATTAGCGCATCTGATCTGACCAGATCCAGGGACCGGGAAACAAACAGCCGTCCGAAGCGATTCGGGCGGCTGTTGTGTATTTGTCAGTAACGACATGTCACCGAAACCCTCAACACCCCGCGCACGGTACCGGACCGCCGCCGAAGATGTAACGGTCAGTCACGACGCAAGATTCGGAGATAATGTCTTCGCTTGCAGAACTGGGCAGTAGCGTCCGACAATCGCTGCCGCCAAAAAGTGCTGTCAACGAATGCGAGTTTGCACTTGACAAAATCGCAGTTCGCGCGTTGAATTAGATGTGAACTAATTCACAACATTGAAATTCGGGGCGTGGGCTCCCGGGGGTGATTGTGATTCGATTTCTATTCATTTCTATGCTGTGCCTATCGGCGGCACTCTTAGTCGGTTGCAGCGACAAAGGAAACAACGACAAGGATGGATTCTGGCCGCCGATTCCTCAAACGGAGATCGACATCTCTCCCGCCTGGTCGCCGGATGGAAAGAAGATCATCTACTTCAAAAGTTTCAACAATGACTCTGATCAGAAAGACACGCAATGGGTGTGGGGGGTGTTCCTGCATGATGTTGAGTCAGGTTCTGATTCCCTGTTGTGGGAAAACTTCTGGGCCTCGGACTTTGACTGGTCGCCTGATGGCACTCGAATCGCGATGAAAACAGGTGGGCAAATCTACATCACCAATCTGGCCAAGGATAGTGTTGAGCACATTGAAACCGACGAGAGTGCCCATTTTCCGCGCTGGTCGCCGTGCGGTGATAAGATCGTTTACTTTATCCGAGTTGGTCAGACTGCCGGAATGCACCAATTCAACACAGCATCTGGCGCACAGAATTTGATTCTGCAGTACGCTTCGTATGGGGATTGGCTCGGAAGTTGCGACTCTATCGCAGTACTCAGCTTCGCGGTTACTTGGCAGGGAGAACTCTCACTCTACTCGATCTCGGCGCAGGAGTCAATTTCGCTCCCTTTCTTGGATCAACTCAAACGCTACGCTGCCGCAAGCCCCAATGGTAAAGAGATACTGATCAGCCGGATTGAGGGCACGAGTTTGATCAATATCTGGAATTTTGACTGTAGGACGCAGGAATACAGGAGACTTACATCGAAAGGAGGTGGATATCCGGCATGGTCGCCCGATGGAGAATGGATCGTCTTTACGGAGATCGATCCTGACAATGGTCATCTCTGGTTGATGCGGCCGGATGGCAGCGAAAAACACCAGATTACTTTCTAAGTACGTTTGAAATTGGGCTAAAAAGACAAGGTACAGTAGAAGCACAGGAGGCAATATGGCGCAGAGCGTCAACTGTACTCGGGCATCTCAAGACGCCACAACGAACGTGGTTACTCGTATCCTCGTTCTTGTCGTCTCTCTCTCTCTCTCTCTCTCTCTTCAGCACTCGTTGGGGCTGAAATTCACAAGAGCGTCAGTGTAATTTTCCACGGCGAGATAGTCAATCTGCCGGCAGGAAAATCTCTTCACTTGTGTGACACATCAACAATCCTATCTGAAGAGATATTGCACGCTCTCGAACCGTTTCACGCGGTTTATATCAATCGAACCTTTGAGGACAATGACTCGGACTATGTCTTGGTTGAGGGTCGTGACGGGATATGGGTTGAGAAGCCGACTCTGAAAGGTGTTTACAACCTGACCTTTGAAGATTCGGCAAGCGCCTCTCGGGCCGCGCAGGAGTTAGAATCGAGTGAAGACGTACTGAGCGCGGTACAGAACGGAATCATCGACTGGCACGGTGCGGTTGTAGATGACGATTCAGTCTCGCAGCAGTGGGCGCTGGACAATACCGGCCAGTTCGGCGGCACTGAAGACGCTGATATTAACGCACCGGAGGCGTGGAAATATGAAACGGGCAGCGCCGAAGTCAAGATCGGCATACTTGACTCGGGGGTTTATGGCAGCCTGAGAATCGTGTTTTGGGACGGAATTGTTAGCATTTGGCAAGGAGGGGAGAGTGATTTTGGCCGAATTTGGTTGACCGGAAGCCGGGAGCTCGACTCGAGAACCGCTCCCATGATAGCGAAGCGAAACGCAGGTGCAAGTGGTCGCAAAGATTTTGCATTACGGACACAGATTCGTCATCCTCATAGAGACAAGTGATCTGCACTACTTTGGGAGGAGAGGAATGAAAGGGTCCAATTCAATATTCAGGTCGGTGATTGTCATCGTCCTTGCTTTCTATAACAGCGACTTGATCGCTGATTCGAGCGCGAAAATCCAGGCGGTACTCGACAGTGCGGTAGTCGCAGAGGGCACCAGCTTTGCTCAAGCTCGGGAATATCTGGAGCGCGCATTGTCGGCACTCCACAGTCTCGCTCCGGATAGTCGCTTTGTGGTCAACGGGCGCGAGATGAGTGCCACGACCATAATGGATTCGGTGGCGCCGATGTTTAGAGAGCGTGCAGGGGCAGAAGGGGACTTGTTTAGTGCGGCCTTATATTTGGCAAAATCATTCCCTCGCGTGGAGACTATCGACCCTAAAACGGGACAAAGGCACGAACTTGTTGAGGGAACGCACATCTCGACGCGGCACAGTCTGATTTTCGCCCTCACTCAAACTAGTTTAGACTATGGCGATCTTGATCGTGGCTTGAAGGCACTGTGTACTCCATCGCTTAATGACCGAAAGTACTTGCTCTTCTCACGGGGAGCGAGTCTTGCAGCAAGACTTGGAGACAAGCAACTGCAGCGGGAGTTAACCGATAGCGCGCTCGCGACTGTCGTTGCCAAGCAACGATTTCCCAAATGGTACTTGGGTCGTTTCGACTTGATTTACGAGGCGGTCTCACCATTGCTTGGAATTCACGAACGCCGGGCTCTCCTGGAGCAATTAGAAAGTCTTGCAACCTTACCTAGTGAGGAGGCATCGGCTGACTTGAGACTTGCGGAGGCGTATCTCGATGTTGACCTGAGTCAGGCCGTAGAGAAAGCTCGGCGCGCTGCTGACCAATTCCCGACTTGGTCGCTTCGCGCGTTGCTATCGGCGTACGACCGGTTCGTCCTGGCGGGCGATTCGGAGGGGGCACATGAAGCGCTCGCTGTTGCTTCCGAGATAACTTTGGGGGCAAAACGCGATGACTTCTGTCGACTGGCACTTCCAGTCGTGTCAGCTGCGCACGCGAGCGGAGACTCTGCTCTCACCCGGACCTTGCTCGCGAGAGGACGTGAGTCGTTTGAATCGGTAACAAATCCATGGACTCATTTCGAGATTACAGAGCAACTGGCGAGAATATTCCTGATCTGTGGGCGAATCGATGACGTGCGGGCACTTATTGAGTCGCATCTGAAGGAACTACCGAAAGTCCCAAGTGCAAGAGCTCGCGATGCTTGGTACCCTGTCGCAACCAACTTGTATGAACTGGTGCCCTCCTATGGTCCACTGAGAGACCTGTTGCAGGATTCGATTTCGACACAGGACTTCAGCTACGAACTGGGTCAATACATACACACCAGCATCCGCACCAGCAACAAGGGGCATGCGCTTCGTGTAATCGCAAGGATTCGCGATGCTCAGTTGCGCTCCTGGATGCTGGCGAAGGTTGCATCCGAATTGCAGGATATCGGCGCAAGCACTGATGACTTTCTTACAATTCTTGAGTTGGTCAAAGCACCAGAAGATTACGTCGGCTTTGTCATGGAGTGGTTTCAAGAGCCGTATGACGGGCCTGATCCCAGCGAGGCTGAACGTGTTCTCGTAGCAGCTGATCAGAAATGCAAGGAATTGGAGATCCCCCAGCAACTGGACTATTGGCTATCGCTTGGAAATCCGAGCAATATCTGGCTGAAGAAAGGGCGAGTGAAGTTCTACATTGATAAAGCGACGTCTACTCTAATTGATGCCCGCGATTCGGTCTTGATGAGAATAAGGCCGGATATGATTATCAGAATAGCAGACGCGCAACACGCCAGTGGCTGTGCGAACCGCGCAATTCAGTTGATCAACAGGTACCTCGCAATATCCACTTCAAGATTGATCGGGACTTTAGACCCGATTATCGATAAAGAAGTGGCTGGCTGTGCCATGGCCCTCGCGCGATATGGTGAACTCGATGCCGCATTGCAGGCACTGCAGTTCGAACACAACTCGGGACGACGAATCGAGGCTCTTGGGGAGATCGCGATGATTTGGCCGCCGCACGACGATGGGCTGACCAGTAGTCAGAGAAGCGAACTCCACGCGATTTTGCGCCAGACTCTTGTGGAGTTCGCTGAGTCAAACAACTAAGCGATGGCAGATCCTTGTAAGCGATCCTCAACACCCCGCGCACGGTGCCGGGCCGCCGCCGAAGATGTAGTTGATCAAGTAGACTACATCCGAAATCGTCACGATGCCGCTGCAATCGACGTCGCCGCTCGCCAGTGGGGAAGGAGCCGGGCCGCCGCCAAAAATGTAGCCGATCAGGTACACTGCATCAGAGATCGTTACAATCGCCGTGCCGTCGGCGTCGCCGCAAATGTACGACGGCCGCGCGACGATAAACGGCGACAGCGACGTCGTTTCGCCGCATATCACATTGGCGCCTTGATCAATGGTACTGGTGATATCGGACCAGTTTGATCCATCGTAGTGGAAGAGCTTTAAGTCAGCCTCGTTACCGGGGGTAACCTGTGCCGGATCGTAGTAGATGCAGATCTCGATCACGCCAGAGTACGGTGCTGTCGTCGAAATCTCGTAGTAGGCCTCCGGCGTCGATGGCACAATTTCAAATCCGGCCGGCGGATTCGGTCCACTTTCGGAGATCGTCACCGAAGTTTCACCGTCGTCGGTCACGGTGTTGAATGTCACCGTCACGCTGTCGGTCACAGCGACAGCTACGTCGCTTCCTGCTGGCGTATTGCCGCAGGCGGGCGATCCAGCGCCGACCAGAACGGCGCATGAGTTGTTTGCCGGCGCGCAGGGCGAAGAACTTCTGACCCGGAAATCATCCCCTGGCAGGTCACAAAAGATCGGATCAGCCGAGAAATTGCCGTTGCTGCTCGACTGACTGGCGACGCAGCCGGTCCAATCACCGGATGCATTGCCAAAAATGTTGGAGCAGTCGATTGTGAAAGCGCCAGTGCCACTGCACACCAGCACTTCATCGCCGCTGTTGTCATAGAAAATGCTGCGGCTGAAATCGACAGCCGCATCCTGGGCATAATAGACGCTTCCTGAATTTGGATTTGGGGTCGACAGGAAGTTGCCGACGAATGTACAATTCGTGAAGTTTGACGACAATGTCTCGTTAAACGAGTAGCCAACCCCCGCTGCAATCTCCGCGAAGTTATCGGCGAAGGCGCAGCCGTTGAAGTCGGCTGCCGCAGCGTCGCAAATCACGACGCCGGCAAACTGGGCGCTGTTGGCGATGAACCGACAACCGGAAACAATCGTTACAGCGCTATTGTCTAACGCGAGTGCGCCGCCGGCAAATGCCGAGTTGTTGATGAATTCGCAAGCGGTGATCACCGCGGAAGTTGATGACCCAAGATAGACTGCGCCTCCCCAATACTCGTTGTCCAGGGGGTCGAAGACGGAGTTGTCAACGAAGAGACAGTTTTCAAGTGCCACACTTGACCCGACCTCGACGGAAATCGCACCGCCATTGCGCTTGCCAAAGTTCAACTCGAAGCGGCAGTTGCGGAAAGTCGGCGAAGCGCCGTTCATGACAATAACCGCGCCCCCGTTCGGACGAAAACTCGGGCCGTCAGCAGGAGCATATCCGTTCTTGATCGCCAACCCTTCAATCAGAACACTGCTGTTCTCAGCGGCGTCGTCAAAGCGCAATCCACGACTCGGACTTCCCGCCGAACCGGCGCAGTCGATAAACGTTGATGTTGGCCCGGCGCCGCGCACGACGATCTTTTTGCCCTGGAAATCAAGGTCTTTGTTGCCGAACCCGGTGTAGGTCCCGGGTGCGAGAACGATCGTGTCAGCATCAACCGCTGCCGTGATTGCCTCTTGAATCGTACCGTAGATTTGAGGAACTTCGAGGAAGCACGGCCCGGGTGGGCTCAGAGTACGCAATCCATTGGCGGCAGCTTGCAGACCGACTCCCGTGAACTGGGAAGACATCAATGCCGCGCGCAATGTCCGCTCCGTACCGGTGTGAAGATGGAATTTGCCGAATGAGAGCAGCACGGAGACGTCTTGCGCAAATATATCGCCGCTGTTCGGAGAAACCATCTCCAGGTACGTCGCGCCGTCAATGAGGCCGTTGGTGGGGTAAATAGAGACTGCGTTGGAGATCGTCCGCAAGGAACCCTGTTCCGGGCAAGGCATCAAATTCGCAAAACCCGCCGCATGAGCGCCTTGATCGACATAGACAATGTGGTTGACGCCATCGACAAGGGCGTTGTTCGACCCTGAGCCGTCGATATCAAAATCCGCGGCGATCCCGGCAACGACCTGCAAGTTTGTATCGCAATCATTGCGCACGCGATATTCGATTTCAATGACCTGGCAGCTATCCGGGGTCCCGATATCGCCGCCAAGATGATATATGACTTCGCCGCTCAAGCGCGCATCGTTGGTCGCGAAGCGCAAGGTCTGGGTCGTGCGGCCGTATTCGTCGGTGCCGGCCACGAACCCATCGGCCGCGAGATAATCGCTTTGCGAGAACATGTCCATGTAGACGGTGGTATCTGACCCGTCGATAAGGCCCAGCAACAATGAACCGTCGTAAAGCACGTTGCTGATGGGATCCAAGAATGCAGCCGAAGTGCGGTCGCCGAGGGCGGGCGTATTCGGCACGGTGAAGGTCAAACAGGTCGATTGAAATGAGTTTTGCGCCTGCGCGGGAATCGCATAAGCAATATTCACGGTAACAGGAATACGCACTTCCCACACGGTCGGAGCCGAAATCGTGATGACAATCGTATCGGTGACGACTCCGAGATCGCAGCTCGACGTGAGCGCCAGGGCATCGTACTCGAAGGTTACATTGCCGACTTCCGACGGCATCAGGGTCACCGGGGTTCCTCCGGTCACGACCACATTCCCGAAGACCGAGGTCGCGCTGTTGAAGGTCACGGCACTGCCTCCGAAATTCTGAAGCACAATCGCCGAGTCCTGCTTTGTTGCCAGTGGCACAATCAGCGGATTGACCGCGAGGGGAGTGATCAGGACGCCGTTAATCAAGGTTGCCAGCTCCGGCCGCAGCTTCTCGACGGCGAAACGAAAACGGTCGACCTGTCCGGGAGTCAAGATGTCGCGGCATGATTGGCGTGAGTAGGACATGATATTGTCGACCGGCGGGCTATAGGGTGTTGCGTCGCAGCCGCCCGGCGGAGAAGCGAAGTTGTCGTAGAGGCAATCCGGCGGCAAGCCCACGTGTCCGCTGACGTTGGGATCGGCCGGCGTATCGCAAACCAGGTCTCCCGCTGTTGTGCAGTTGCTGCCGTTAGGACACTCGATGCCAAAGGCCGGCTCGTGAGTATGCATTAAGTTGAAGTAATGGCCGATTTCGTGCACCAATGTCGAGTTTTTCGAGAGCAGGCCGCCGCAATTATTGTTCATGATGATCCCCTGAACACCGGACGAAGGAAACGACGAAATACCGCAATAGCCAAATCCGGAAGAGCTCGGCACCCAGTAGATATTCACCGCATTGGCGACCTTGTCGTAGCGCTTGAGACTGTCCATCTGCGTGCTGCTCGACATATCAAAATAGAAGAAATCTTCGTCGATGAAGTTCACCGGCTGAATTTCGTAGATCGAGACGTTGACCTGCGCAAACAGAATGATCGCGCTGTCGATGGACGCCTCGACTTCTGCGGCGCTGATTCCGCCGGTACCATTGCTTTGCCGCACGATGTGCATGGCGATCGGCAGGTCATAGAAGTCGTTGGAGCGCGTTTCGCGGGCCAGCGATTGCTCGTCAAGCAGAGATGATATGGCCTGTATGTCGGCGGCAGTCAGCTCCGTGCCGCAATCATCGGCGCTCGCCGACGGCGTGTACGCATAGAGAGCCGCAAGTCCGGCCAACAAAAGGCTGAGATAGAAACGTGAGTTCATCGAATTCTCCCCGGGTCCGTGTCTGCAACTGCGATCGTCAGTTAATATAGAGTATATACATCGATTTAGGTATTGTTTTTTGACGCGTTCGCTCGCAGGTTTGGCAGAGGGATAAAAAAGAGGAACGCCCGGCGTTCCTCTTCGCAAAGTTCGGAGATTGAATTTCTGTCAGCCTATGGACAGGCTGCGCAAGGCGCCGGACCGCCACCGAAGATGAAAGCAATGAGGTATACGGCATCAGAGATTGTCACAATCCCGCTGCAATCCGCATCACCGGCCTCGAGCGGCGATGGCGCTGGACCTCCGCCGAAGATGTAGTTGATCAGGTACACGGCATCCGAAATTGTTATGATCTCGCTGTCGTCGGCGTCGCCGCAGAGATAGGGCGGGTCGACAACGGTAATTGAAACGCTGATCGTGTCCTTCGAGGCCGGGACATTCGAGTCGGACAACTCCACCGTGAAGAAGAACTGCGCCGAGAAGAACGGTGTACCGGTCAAGGTACCGACTGTGCCGCCATTGAAATCGCATCCGAACGGTGTGTCGCCGCCGAGGAATGTCCACGTGAGCGTACCGATACCGCCGACCCCGACGAACTGGTAGAAATACGGCTGGTTCTTGTAAGCCGTCGGAAGCGTAGTCGGCGTGTAAATGTGCACGCGGCCGTCGCAAAGATCGCCGTTGCCGTCGTCGTCTTCATCTAGTTGCTCCGGGTTGTAAACCGCGGGGCAATTGTCGCAGGCGTCGCCAACGCTGTCGGCATCGGCATCCTCCTGGCCGAGGTTGACAACCAGCCAGCAGTTGTCGGCAGCATTCAGCAGGCCGTCGCCGTCGGCGTCCGGGTCACAGACATCGCCAAGACTGTCGCCGTCGACGTCTGATTGATCCGGATTGAATGCGGTACCGCAGTTGTCGAGTTCGCAATTGTTCAGCGTGTCGTCCGGGTCGCCCCAGCCGTCCTGGTCGACGTCGTTACAAATGTACTGGAAGGTACAGTCTTCGACTTCGACAAACGGCCCATCACAGACATCCGCTTTGGCCGCTCGCATCGCCAGCACTTCTTCGTAGGTGATGCACTCTACTATTTCGTCACTCTGGTGAATATGCCCCGACTTGAATAGCGTAACATCTGTGAGATTGTCCCAGTCATCGTAGTCGTTCAGTACTTGCAGCGTCGAAGACGACGAACACCAGCCGGGATTCCTTAGGTCTTGTGAGACGGGGCCGGCATCGATAATGCCGTTGCAGTTCCAATCGACCGGACCGTATCCGATGCCGTCGGCCTCGATCAGCGCATTTTCATCAAGCGACGGCCGGGTGCCGTCGGAGTAATCGAGATTCTTGCGGTCGATCAGCAGAAGATCCGCCAACTCGGTGCAGAGCATGCCGCGCCGCACCGCGTCGACCTGGTAACGATAAGCCATCACGCTGGCATAGTTGGGCTTGTACTGCCCAATCGCGCCTTCATCCTGGTTTCCGGCATGGCGCAGTCCCAGATTGTGCCCGAGTTCGTGCATGAAAGTGCCCGCGCGATCGAAGGGCGTTCCAATCTGGCCCGACCAACTGCCGAGTGAGACAATAAAATCGTCCCCGAATATTTCTCCCAGTCCCGAACTGCCCGAACCGTTGTACTGGTGAACCATGATGCAGTAATGCCAACCCGGGTCGCCAAGATGATCCATGTAATTGTTCTTGTACCAGGCGAAGCCGTTTGGCGCTGTATTTGTGAAGAACGAAGCTCCGGTCATATTGTCGAAGTGCGGAACGGAGTCGGAGACTTCAATAATCATCACGATCCCCTGGCAGGCAAAGGCCTCCACGATCATATCCACTTCGGCAGGCTGCAGCTTGTGCGAGTGGCCGTTGCCCACCATGTAGTCGACTTCGACGCGAATTGTGTCGGGTCGAGCCGCGAGCAGGCCGGAGCCAGCAGCCGCGATCAGTACTGCGGTCAATGCGATAAATGCAATGCGCATGAGACTCCCAATATTATGGGTTGATTGGCGTTGTTGGACAATAAGATACGATAATCGACGCATTTTGTCAATGAAGATCGTCGATGACAGGCTCGCTGGAAATCCCCCTTCAACATGGACCGCAAGGCGCCACGCCGCTGGAGAAGATATAGCCGATGACGCGAACGGCGTCAGACACGTTGACGATCGCGTTGCAGTCCGAGTCGCCCGCCTCTTGCGGCGTCGGCATCGGCCCGTTGGAAAAGATGAATGTAATCAGGTAGACAGCGTCGCTGATTGTGACGATTCCGTTACCGTCAACATCGCCGGGCTGTCGACTGCAAGCCTTGAATGAAAAGGTGTTTGACCAGGGGTTGTCCGGACACGCCGTCATGCCCCTGACCCGCCAGAAATAGACGGTCCCAACCGACAGGTTAGCGGCGACATAAACGTTGGTGTCGACAACCACACTAATCTGGGGAGAGGCAAAACTGGAGTCGTCGTCGATTTGCAGTGAATAACTCTCGGCGGGAAGTTCCGGATCCCAGGCAAGCTTCACCGGCGGTTTCTGACCGCTGCCAGGGGCGGGTGTGGCGACGGCGGGAGAGGGAACACCCGAAGGCAGGTTGCCGATCCACGTCCCCCAGTGGAATGGAGAGCTCGTGTTATATTCGCCGCACATCCAGACCTTGGACGCGTCGTTTGGATCCCCGGAAATCCCGCAGTGATCGCCCCAGCGCACCGGAGCGCTGCCGCCTCGCGGACCCTCACCGTTCTTGAGCGGCCGGGAACGAACATCGCCCGACAAATTCTCGATATAGTGGACTCCAACGTACTCATCGGCGCCGGACCGATTGAAGGCCGCGAAAATGCGGTTGTCGGCATCGACATAGATGTTCGGCAGATAGTAGTGTTTCCCCGGACCGCCGATGACGTAATCGACGACCGCCGACGATATCGTAGTATCAATGCCGAGCAGGCGAATGGCGGCGACGGCTCCGCCACCCCAATTGAATGCCTGATCGAAGGCGCTATAGAGTTTGCCGTTGCGAAAGATCACATCTTGAGTCATCGGGCCGATCATCCCAATGCTACTCCCGCCCATTTGCGCTGCGTTGGGCGGCATCGAGTACGCCGCGACATTGACCTTCGGCCGGATTGTCAGCACCGGCGTTGAAAGCGGGTTGGTGATCTTCCAATACGTTACATAGTCTCCACCGGCCCATTGATTGCTCCAGAGGAACATGCCGTTGGCGTCGCTCGTCATTGTCGCCGGCTTGACGGCAAAGGCAGCCATTGCGTTGTGGTAACGGATATCCCAGATATCTGAGTAGGTCAGAGACATACCGCTATACAACCGGTTCTTGGGAATAATCCTGACCTTGGGGTACATGTAAGTGCCGGCAAAATCCCACATATTGGCGCTGAGATAGACAGCTTCATCATAATCGCAAGCCAACCCTGGATAGTCGGGCCAACTCCCGCTCGGACTTGCTCCATTAAGCGTCGCATCAAGACAGTAGCTCCACCAGTTTCCGAGTGGACTTGATGTTTGTGAGGCCGAAAGCAAGAATGCCGCCTTCTCGACACCGTCGGTGCACAAGAACAACAACACGAATCGTCCCGACACGCGATCATAAATCACCTTGGGGTCGTAAATAAACGTGCTCGGCGGCGCCGGCTGCACGCCGGCAAACCAGAATTGCGCGGAGGCGCTGAGCAGCAAATTCCCGGTATTCTTGTCGAAGACAGAGATCGCACTATTGACGACTTCAACGATGTGGTTCGGGCCGACCGCAATCTGCGGATCCGGAGGGTCCCAGCCCGTGTATGTTGCGCCACTGAAGCTTTTGCAGGGACCCAACCCGCCTGAGCCTCGATCTCCGTCGCCCAAAGCTTGGTCAAGAAGGTGGCGGGGATTGTCCGGTTGATACGCCTCCACATCAAACTTGAGACCTGAGGTGTCGGTGGGGAAGTGCCGCGGAAGTTCGAATGCCACAGGCAGAGCGGAGCGATCCGAGACCTGCAGGTTCGCGGGAATGGTAACGCTTGGCAGAATGTCGGTTCCGGAAGTCGATACCGAGTAAGCCCAGATGTGGGTGTGCAGGGAGCAGAATAGGCCGATGGCAAAAGCCAGACGGATCACGATGACAGTCACTTGTTGTTAGCCTGGTGTTTACCAAGCGGTTGAAGTAGTAGACAATAGCTCGTGAAAAGTGCGAGGTACCTGTTTCCCGGGTCGCGCCCAAGATGCCAAACCAAATGGCTCCGCTAATATAGGAAAAATCGCTTGTGGAGCAAGCCTAAAGTAGCACTTTATCTGTCAGTCAAATGAGCGATGATTCTGAACCGATTCATGAGTACCCGATCAATGGTGTACTTGATCTCCACGAATTCGCGCCGCGTGATGTCCGCGAGTTGATTCCGGCGTATATCGAGGCTTGTCTCGCCAGGAAGATTCGCCAGCTCCGGATTATTCACGGCAAGGGAATCGGCAATCTAAGACGCACCGTCCACGCCTTGCTCGAACGAAACGAGCATGTCCAGAGCTTTAGACTCGACAGCCAATCGAGTTCTTCCTGGGGGGCAACGTTAGTGGAGCTTCGAAACGACAATGAGAACAAGAACTGAAACAAATTCATCGGGCACCAAGTATATTACGCCGAGTGAATCTGCAGTTGTCCAGGCGACGTCCCGCCTGCTAAACTGCACTCTTCGGGAAGTACCAAGGATCTGAAAAGAATTGAAAAATTATATCGCATCTTCACTGGTGAGGAGAAGAACATTATGAAGCGGATCATTTCGATTTCCGGCTTGCTGCTTGCGACGCTGGCTCTGGCTCTCATGCTGCTGGCGCCGCTGCAAGCTTCGGAACTGAGTAAGGAGACGGCAGAATTGATCAAGAAGGCGGGAGGGCTCGAAAAGTATCCCGATGCCAACGCCATTATGATCAAGAATCAAACGGACTATGAGTACCAGGATGACGGGAGTTGTGTTACCCGCGACTACATGCTTGCTCGCATCGTCACCGAAGCCGGACTCAAGGACTACGGCGAAATCCGCATACCATACTATCGCATTTACGACAGCCTTGTCGTAACGGCGGCACGCGTCATCAAGCAGGACGGCAGCGTGATTGATGTCCCGGCCGAAGACATGAAGGATATCTCTTCGACTTCGTCCGAATATATGAACATCTACGAGAGCGATGCACTGGAGCGCGTGATCCCCTTCAAGAACCTGGAAGTCGGCGACTGCATTGAACTGTCAGTTAACGATTATCTTTTTCACACGCCGATGGAGGGCGAATTCGACGGCCTGCAGGTCTTCCAGAACTTCAATCCGATTCTGAACAAGGAAGTCACCGTTATCGGCCCGAAATCAAAGCCGCTGCGTCACCTCGTCAAGAATGGCAAGGTGAAGTTCTCGCAAAAGGAGCAGGGCGACAAGATCAAGTATACCTGGTCGGTTGAGAACGTCGATCGCATTATTCAAGAGCCGGCGATGCCGCCGCTCACGGATGTCGCTCCAACCGTGATATTCAGCACTATCGAGTCGTGGGAGAAGATCAGCCGCTGGTGGAATGAGATGGCGGGCAAGCAAATGGTGATGAGCGACGAGTTCAAGGCCGAGGTGAACAATCTGGTTGCCGGCAAAACGTCGCAGGACGAGAAGATCGACGCGATTTATCACTACGTCGCGCAGAAGGTGCGCTATATGGGGTTGGGAA
The DNA here is from genome assembly GCA_964584025.1 of uncultured Ignavibacteria bacterium. Taxonomy (GTDB): domain Bacteria; phylum Zixibacteria; class MSB-5A5; order CAIYYT01; family CAIYYT01; genus JADJGC01. Next base: position 40,357 of record CAZOYE010000010.1, on the reverse strand, counting down.
CGGGCAAGAAGAAAGGCTTCGAACCCAAGCCGGTTAACGAGACGTTTGAAACGAAGTACGGTGTCTGCCGCGACGTAGCGACTATGATGGTGGCCATGCTGCGCGAGGTCGGAATTCCCTCCGACGTCGTGCTAACAATGATGGGAGACAAGGTCAGCTACGACATTCCGCATATTTACTTCAACCACGCGATTGTGGCGATCAAAAACGCCGACGGCAGCTACACGTACGCCGATCCGACGGTTGACAACTCGATCGACTGGCTGCCTGCCGTGGAAAGCCAACAGCAAGTGCTTGTCTGTGACGATCAAGGGAAGACATTGGCCGATACGCCGCTGACCCCGGCTCGCGAAAACATGGGGACGATCAAAGCCGTTTCGAATCTCACTGAGACAGGTCTGTTCACTTCGGATGTGACGATCGCCACCGACGGCATCTACGATCTGGCGCTTCGCTCCTGGGCCAAGTCGATGCCCTCGGCGCAGATGTCGATGATCTGGAACTACGTGGTTCAGGCGGTTTATCCCGGTACCCGACTGACCGGATTTAAGGTTAGCGATCCCGAAGATCTGACCAAGCCGTTTGAAGTCAAATTCAGCTACCAGGTCGACAACTACCCGACCGAGGCCGGCGAGTTCGTCCTGATGAAAAGCCCGGTCTCCATGGGCGCCTTCGAACTGATTTCCAAATTCCTTCTCGCCAATGCCTCGCTCCCCGAACGCAAATATCCGTACCTGCTCGGTTTTACGTTTGGCGCCAGCGAAGAAGAAATCATCAATCTTCCACCCGGCATGAAGGTCAAGTCGATGCCAGACCCGGTCGCGCTGAGTGATGGGCCGGTTGAATACCGGATGACCTACGGCAGCGCACAGGCCGAAGAACTGGCGACCGGAGGCACGAAGGTGACCTACCAGAAGGAACTGCTCATCAACGCGAAGGAGATGTCTCCGGCGGAGTATGCCCAGTTCAAAGCCGTGATGAGAGCAGCCTCCAAGTCCGCGCGGGGCGAGTTGATCATGCAGCGTGAAAACGGTACCACGAATTAGCGGAGGCGAGGATCTAACGATATGAACAAGACATTCCTGGTAATACTCGCTGCCGCTATCGCACTCTCACTATGCGCATCGTCAGGGGCGGTCACGAAAACGTTTACCGATGAAGAGATCTCGCGGTTGATCGCTTCCGCGCCGACCGCTGAACGCTACCCGCAGGCCGCCGGTTACACGCTCGTTAATCAGAGGGCTACTGTGCTCAATGACGATGGCAGCGGAACGACCGATTGGCTTTACGTTGTGAAGATTCTGGCCGATCGCGGTAAAGAGACCCTGGGTGACGTAAAGTACAAGTACAACAAGGACAACGATAGTGTCGTTGTGATCAAGGCGGTTACGCACAGGGCCGACGGCAGTATCATGCCGGTCGAAGCCAAGGCAATTCATGATCTCACGCCGGCGGGACTCGCCAATGCCGCGATTTATTCGAATATCATGCAGAAGGTCGTGAACTTCCCGGCGATGGCGACTGGCGTGACGATCGAACTCCACCTGCGGGTCTTCCACAAGGCCCCCGAGTCCGATGAGGAGCGCTTCACCTGGGGAGCTGACCTTTTCCAGGGATTCGATCCGATTGGATTCAAGGAGATTTCGCTCACCGTGCCGGAGGAGTTCGCGATTCGCTATACCTACCAAAATGAAGGCGTTGATTACTCGACCTCGACCGAGAACGGCAAGGTGACTCACAACTGGACTGCTACCAACATTGCGCAGGTGATTTCTGAGCCGTCGATGCCCGACATGAACCGAATCGCCCCGCGACTGGTATACACCAACGCTCTTGACTGGGATCAGATAGGCAAGTGGGTTGGCGCCAAGTTCTACAAGCACGTCAAGACCGACGGTGACATCGCGAAGAAGGCTGCGGCACTAACCAAGGGCGCGACCTCGGCCGATGAAAAGATCGAGCGGCTCGGCCTCTTTGTGATTAAGGAAATTCGCAGCGTCGCCGGAAACTCCCTGCCGCTCGGACTCGCCGGGTATGAGCCCAACGATGCCAATCTCGTGCTGGCAAACAAGTACGGCGATTGGCGCGACAAGAGCGTGCTGCTGGTCTCGTTGTTGCGCTCTGCGGGAATCGAGTGTTTCCCGCATTACGTCAATCGCAGCGACGCCGTGTTGGCGCAGGAGCATCCGGCAATGAAGCAGTTTGACGCGGTTTATGTCTACGTCCCCAACTTTCGCGGCCGCGCTCTTTGGATCGATCCCTTCAGCAGCGAAGCGCAATTCGGTTATACTCCCAACGGCCAGGGTTCAACCGGACTGCTGGTTAGAGATGACTCCAGCGAATTGCTGCCTGTAGCAGATTTGCCGGCCGATGCCAATCTGGCCGACTGCCGCTTCGAGATGCTCGTCAAGGCCAACGGCGACGTGGATGGGTCCGCCGGCTGCCAGTTAACCGGACTATTCGATTACATGGCGCGCGCAACCCTGAAAGACGCTACTCCCAAGGAGCGCGAGCAGTTCTTCCTCGCTACTGCCAACGACATGGGCGAAGGTTCGCTGAATCGCGATTACCAGGTCTCCGACCTGGCGAACCTGATGGCGAGCGTGCAAGTTGCTCAGGATTACTGGACTCCCGAGTTCGGCATCGTGCAGGGAGATATGATGATCTTTCGGATGAAAGACGTGCCGTTTTCGTTCGCCCAGATTCCGGTGAATCCCGGGCAGGACGTCCGGAACTACGACATGAAGTTGGAGGATCATCTAACCGTCAAGAAAGAAGGCGTTGTACACCTGCCGGCGGGCTACAAGGCCGTCTACGTTGCAGACCCGCTCAAGATCGAAAATGAGTTCGGTATCTGGCAGTCCCAGTTGTCGCTGAACGCTGACTCGACCGAAGTCTATTACAGCGGGCTGGTTACGATCAGTGATATCGACATCGACACCGACGAATACCCCGCGTTTAAGAAGGCGTACGATGATTACTCCTCGCCCAAGAATTTCCTGATTCTGCTTGAGAAAAAGTAGAAGTCGCGCAGAGAGTCGTGTTGTGAAGTGCGAGCGCCGTCATCGTTGACGGCGCTTTCATTTGTATCAGGAGAATTTGTTGAAATCGAGATTGATCTTGGTCGTCAAGGGGCGGAGTTGTTCGCACTCGACACCGGCGAGCTCGAACATCCGCCGCGCGGCCTTGAAGAGATCTTCATGCGCATACTTGTCACTCAGAAAGATCACTTTCTTAATACCGACCTGGATGATCAACTTGGCGCACTCGTTGCAAGGGAACAGGCTGACATAGAGTCGTGATCCCGAGAGATCAGCCTTTGTCGAATTGACGATCGCGTTCATCTCGGCGTGACAGACGTAGGGATACTTGGTGTCAAGCTTGCTGCCGGCTTCGCGTTCCCACGGAAGCAGATCATCGCTGCAGCCGATCGGAAAGCCGTTGTAACCGATCCCGACGATTTTATTCTGCGCGCTGACGATGCACGCACCTACCTGGGTATTCGGATCTTTGCTCCGCTGTGCCGAGAGCAGCGCGACTCCCATAAAGTAGTCGTCCCAATGTAGGTAATCAGATCGCTTGGTCATGTTGCCGCTCTTCTCCCTCCGATATCAGGGCCGTATATACGAATCCGAAGGAGTTTCGCCAATGACATTTTGCAGCGCTGCAAGTCGAGTGATTTGGCTCCGGCGGCCGCCGGCAGAGAACTGCTTGACTTTAAAGCGCCCTTCACTTATTCATCTCTCTTCAGGCCGGAGTGGTGAAATTGGTAGACGCACCGGACTCAAAATCCGGCGGGGCCTAAACCCCGTGGGGGTTCGATTCCCCCCTCCGGCACCATCTTCAAGAATTTTCTTCGGTTGAGTTGACATCCTTCCAGACACAGTCGTCGCCGGCAAACGATTGAGACCGCGTCGATTGATGACAACAACGCTCCAATTAACCTATTTCATCCGACAAATTGGCTTGACAGAATCGTTGTGTTCGTTATGATTAGCGCGTCTTTGAGAGAATGAGATTGTGCAGAAATTCACAAAGCAAGCTGTGACTGGCAATAATGCAGTTCCTGTCGCGGACACCGCGAGTAAAACGCCGTGCGCGCATTGCGGTGACCCCTGCTCCGATGGCTCGGTTGCTTTGGGCGATCTGCACTTCTGCTGCACCGGTTGCAAAGCTGTCTACCAACTTCTCCGCGATAATAAACTCGATAGTTTCTATGACATCGCCGGGGGAGGCGGGCTTTCGCTCAAAGGCCGCAACGTCACCGATCAGTTCAGCTATTTGGATGACGAGTTGGTGGCGCGCCGCTTGCTCGATTTTGCCGATGGCAACACCAGTCGGGTGACCTTCTACGTTCCGCAAATGTACTGTTCGGCATGCATCTGGCTTCTCGAGAACCTGCAGCGGCTCAATCCGGCTATCATGGAGTCGCGCGTGAATTTCCCGCGTCGGCGCTTGTCGGTGACCTTTCGCTCTCAGGATCTCACGCTTCGCGGATTGGTCGAGCTCCTTGCCATGTTGGGCTACACGCCGAAGTTGACGATGGGGGACTTGGAGAAACGGTCCTTCTTCCAGGACAATCGCAAACTGATTCTCCGAACCGGTGTTGCGGGATTCGCTTTCGCCAACATCATGCTCTTCAGCTTCCCGGACTATCTGGCGACAGTCGCCGCTTTGCCGCACGAATTTGCCGCCTATTTCGGTTATCTCAGCTTGCTCTTGGCTTTTCCGGTTCTCTTCTATTCGAGTGCCGACTTTTTCCGGACCGCCGTTACAGGACTCAAGCAGCGCCAGATCAATCTCGACGTCCCCATCTCGCTCGGCATCGCAGCGCTCTTTCTGCGCAGCGCGTACGAAGTCATTGCCGGTGTCGGGTCGGGTTACTTCGATTCAATGTCCGGGCTGGTGTTTCTGCTCCTGATCGGGCGCGTGGTACAGGCCAAGACCTTTCAGGCGCTCTCGTTCGACAGGGACTACAAGTCGTACTTTCCTTTGTTTGTAACGCGCCTTAGGTCTGGTCGCGAGGAGCAGATCGGCGTCCAGCGTCTCGAAGTCGGAGACCGGATTCTGGTGCGTGGTGGTGAACTGGTAGTGGCTGATGCAATCTTGATCGGTGGTTCCGCCGCGATCGATTACAGCTTCGTCACGGGCGAGTCAACCCCGGTGATCCGGAATTCCGGCGACACGATCTACGCCGGCGGACGAATCACGGGTGGCGCAGCGCAATTGGAGACCGTCAAAGAGGTCTCACAAAGTTACCTGGTTAGTCTGTGGGATTCTGAGAAATTCGCGCGGCGGCAGGATGGTCTGGCCACTCGCATCTCGCTGCAAGTCGCAGACAAGTTTACCTACGCCGTCATCACGATCGCTTCATTGACGTTTGTCTATTGGCTCAAGGGTGGAATCGGCGAGGCCGTCACGAACGCTACGGCCGTTCTAATCGTCGCCTGTCCGTGCGCATTGGCGCTGGCGATTCCGTTTACTTTCGGCACGGCGATGACGATCCTCGGCCGGCGTCATTTATTCTTGCGCGATCAGGCAGTGATCGAGAAGATGTCTTCGAGCGACACCATCGTCTTCGACAAGACCGGGACTCTGACCGACGCCCAGGCGGCGACGGTCCGCTACGAAGGCCGTGTGCTATCCGGTTCTGAGCGCGCTGCCGTGCGCTCCGTAGCCCGGCAGTCGACCCACCCGCTGAGTCGTGCCGTTGACGGCCATCTTGCAGACGCCGATGTGGTTGACGTCAGGGATTTTCATGAATCAATCGGACAAGGTGTCAAAGCGACTGTCGCGGGCAGCGAGATCCTGGTCGGCTCGGCCGCCTGGCTAAACGAATTCAACATTGCGGTGCCCTCCGAAACCCAGGGCGAGATGTCGCGGGTACACATTGCGATCGGGAACGAATTTGTCGGTCGCTTCGAATTGGCCCCGACATTTCGCGAGAGCGCAACTCAAATCGTTCCGGAACTCAGGCAGAGTCACAATCTTTGGCTGCTTTCGGGCGACAATCCCGCGGCCGCTGCGGAAGCGCTGCTGCCGTTGTTCGAAACGCACGACAAGATGAAGTTTCGCCAGTCACCGCATGAGAAGCTTTCTTTCATTGAGAATTTACGAGAATCGGGTCGCAAAGTCGTCATGGTGGGCGACGGCCTGAATGACGCCGGGGCACTGGCGGCGGCGGATGTCGGAATTGCCGTTTCAGACGAAGTCTCCGCGTTTTCACCCGCTTGCGACGGAATCTTGTCGGCTACCGCGCTGCGCGATTTGCCGCGCTTCGTGAGGCTCAGCCGCGCGGCGGCGCGCATTGTGATCGCCAGCCTCGTGATCTCGCTTCTTTATAACCTGGTCGGGCTCTATTTTGCCGTGAGCGGCAGTCTTTCGCCATTGATTGCGGCGATCCTGATGCCGGTTAGCTCGATCTCCGTCGTCGGATTCGCCGTCCTGGGCACGCGCCTGACGGCACGCAGGCTGGGGTTGAACTGATGTCGGCGCTCTTTCTGCTCATCGGATTCAGCCTACTGGCCGCTGTTGGCTTTCTGTTCATGTTTATCTGGGCGGTGCGTCACGGGCAATACGAGGATACCTACACACCGAGTGTGCGGATGCTGCACGACGACCCGCCATTAAGTCCGCAAAATAACGATTCACATACAGTGAGGGAGAATTGAGGCATGCAACTCGAAACGTTTAGTTATGACAACAAGATTGTCAGATACTTTACGTACGCCACGGTTGTCTGGGGTGCCGTCGGGATGCTGGTCGGGGTGATCATCGCCCTGCAGATATTCCTGCCCGGCGCCAATCACGGCATCTCGTGGTTCACCTACGGCCGGCTGCGGCCGCTGCATACCAACGCGGTGATCTTTGCCTTCGTCGGCAACGGCATCTTCACGGGAGTCTACTACTCGCTCCAGCGCCTGTGTAAGGCCCGGATGTTCTCGGACGTGCTCAGCCACCTGCACTTCTGGGGCTGGCAACTGATTATCGTGCTCGCCGCAATTACACTGCCGCTGGGGATGACGACGAGCAAGGAATACGCGGAACTCGAGTGGCCGATCGACATCCTGATCGCCGCCGTCTGGGTGATCTTTGCCATCAACATGTTCGGCACCATCATCAAGCGGCGCGAGCGGCACATGTACGTCGCGATCTGGTTCTACATCGCGACTGTCGTAACGGTCGCGATGCTGCACATCGTGAACTCGATTGAAATCCCCGTCAACCTCTTCAAGAGCTATCCGGTCTATGCCGGGGTTCAGGATGCGCTCGTGCAGTGGTGGTACGGACACAACGCTGTCGCGTTCTTCCTGACAACGCCCTACCTCGGATTGATGTACTACTTCATTCCGAAGATGTCGGGACGTCCGGTGTTTTCCTACCGACTCTCGATCATTCACTTCTGGGCGCTGATCTTCATTTACATCTGGGCCGGGCCGCACCACTTGCTCTACACGGCGCTTCCCGACTGGGCACAGTCGCTCGGTACCGTCTTCTCGATCATGCTCATCGCGCCCTCCTGGGGCGGTATGATCAACGGTTTGTTAACCCTGCGCGGCGCCTGGGACAAAGTGCGCGAAGATCCCGTGCTCAAGTTCATGGTCGTTGCCGTTACAGCGTATGGCATGGCGACCTTCGAAGGACCGATGCTCTCGATCAAGAGCGTCAACGCCATCTCGCACTACACCAGTTGGACGATCGCCCATGTTCACGTCGGCGCACTTGGCTGGAACGGATTGCTGACCTTTGGTATGCTCTACTGGCTCGTTCCCCGAATGTTCAACACCCAGCTCTATTCGCGCAAGATGGCAAACTTCCACTTCTGGATTTCGACGCTGGGCATCGTCTTCTATGCCGTGCCGATGTATTTTGCCGGCTGGACGGAAGGATTGCTCTGGAAGCAATTCAACGATGTCGGATTGCTTCAGTATCCGAACTTCCTGGAAATCGTCTCGCAAATCACGCCGATGTACGCGATCCGCGCCTTCGGCGGCACGTTGTTTCTGGCCGGCGTCTTTGTGATGGGCTACAACCTCTTTAAGACGATCAAAACCGGGAAAGCCGTTGATAACGAGGAAGCGCAGGCGCCGGGTCTGGTTGCGCACCACGAAGAGCGTTTCGACCTCAAGGAAGGCTACGGTCACCGCTGGATCGAGTCCAAGCCGGTACGCTTCATGCTTCTTTCTCTCGTCGCCGTAGCGATTGGCGGCGTGATCGAGTTCATCCCGACTTTCCTGGTGAAGTCGAACGTCCCCACGATCGCCTCGGTTAAGCCGTACACGCCGCTCGAACTTGAAGGACGCGACATCTACATTCGCGAAGGCTGCAACAATTGCCACTCGCAGATGGTGCGGCCATTCCGCTCAGAGACTGAGCGCTACGGCGAGTACTCCAAGGTCGGCGAATTCGTTTATGATCATCCGTTTCTCTGGGGATCAAAACGCACCGGGCCGGACTTGCACCGCGTCGGCGGAAAGTATCCTGATGCCTGGCACTACCAGCATATGGAAATCCCAACCTCGATGTCGCCCGGTTCGATTATGCCGCCTTACCCGTGGCTGCTAACCGACAAGCTCAACACCGATCACACGGTCGGCAAGATCGGCGCCATGCGCTCGCTCGGCGTGCCGTACCCGGAGGGTTATGAAGCGCAGGCCCTGGACGATATGCAGAAGCAGGGGATGGAAATCACCAAGAGGCTGGAAGAGTCGAAGATCATCGCCAACTGGGACGATGAAATCATCGCACTGATCGCCTATTTGCAGCGCTTGGGAACAGACATCAAAGTCGGAACACAGGTGGCCCAATGATCAGCGAAGTCCTCAGCTCCATCGGCGGCGTCCAGTTGTACCCGATCATCACGTTGCTGCTCTTCTTTGGCGCCTTCATTGGCGTCGTGATCTGGGCGCTGCGCATGCGCAAACAGGAAGTGGTCCGGCTCAGCCGGCTGCCGCTCGATGACTCAACTACTCTCGACGATTGCGGAGATAGATAGAATGGCCAAGCATAAAGACGAACTGCTCGACCACGACTACGATGGGATTCAGGAGCTTGATAACGATCTGCCGCCCTGGTGGCTCTACATGTTCTATATCACCATCGTCTGGGCCGTGTTGTACTTCACTTTTTACCATATCGTCGGGGCAGGATACACCAGCTACGACGAGTACCAGAGTGAAGTCAATCCCAAGTACACGCGCGACATGAACCCCAATTACTCTCCCTCCACGGTCTTTACGCCGTTCCAGTCGCCCTGGCACCGGCCGGGTGGGGATGAAACGCCCTACTCGATTGCCATGAGCGGCCCACGACAGGCATTTGTCGAAGAGCGACCGGAGGATGAACCGGAATATGCCGCACTCACTGATGAGGCGGCGTTGGCGGCAGGGCAGGCGACATACAAGAAAAACTGCGTCCAGTGCCACGGCGCTGTCGGTGAAGGCGGCATCGGACCGAACCTGACGGACGATTATTGGTTGCACGGCGCCGGAGTCAATAATGTACTCAAGACGATCAAATTCGGTGTCCCTGCCAAAGGGATGATCGCCTGGCGCGGATTCCTCAAACAAGAAGAAATCCACCAGGTCGCCAGTTACGTTTTGACCCTGTATGGCACCAACCCGCCGAACGGGAAGGCGCCGCAGGGAGAGAAAGTAGTCCCATAACGGGAGTAGCACCAGGCTGCGGTATCGCTTTGCGCAGCCTGTTACGGAGGCGGAGCAGCCGAGTGCTCTGCCACAGTCGCTTTGACAAAGTGAGTTAGAATTGTCAACGGCCAGGCAGGACAAGAACTCGTATCGTGACCATATTGCCACGGTCGACGATCAGGGCAAGCGCGTCGTCATCTATCCCTCCAAACCGCGCGGTCCGTTTCACCGCGCGCGCGCCTGGGTCGCGGTAGCGCTGCTCGCGTTCATGTTCGGGGCGCCGTTTATCAAGGTCGGCGATCACCCTTTGCTGCTCTTCAATGTCTTCGAGCGCAAATTCGTTTTGTTTGGGCTCGCATTCTGGCCGCAGGATTTTCACCTCTTCGTTCTCGCGACCCTCACCTTTGTGGTCTTCATCGTGCTGTTCACGGTGATCTTCGGCCGACTCTGGTGCGGCTGGGCCTGTCCCCAGACCATCTTCATGGAGATGGTCTTCCGTAAAGTTGAGTACTGGATCGAAGGCAATTCCGGCAAGCAGCGCGCTCTCGATCGCGCCCCCTGGAGCGGCAGCAAGGCTTTCAAGAAGCTTTCCAAGCACGCGATCTTCCTCGCGATTTCCTTTCTGGTTGGAAACACCGTCGTGGCCTGGATGGTCGGAGTCGACAAACTCATGCAATTGGTTGCCGACGGTCCAGGACCGCATCTGGGCGCCTTCATCGCCGTCGTCATCTTCAGCCTGATTACTTACGGCGTCTTCGCGCGCTTTCGCGAGCAGGTCTGCTTCATCGTCTGCCCCTACGGTCGGCTGCAATCGGTGCTGCTCGACGCCCGCTCGATCGTCGTCTCCTACGATTTTAAGCGCGGCGAGCCGCGCGCGCCGCTCTCGCCCAAGACACCGCTTGCCGAACGCAAGGCCGGCAACTGCATTGAGTGCAACCAATGCGTCGAAGTTTGTCCGACCGGCATCGACATCCGCAATGGCACGCAACTCGAATGCGTCAACTGCACGGCCTGCATCGACGCCTGCAACAAGGTCATGGACAAGGTCGGCCTGCCAAAGGGGCTGGTGCGCTACGCCTCCCATCGCGGCATTGCCCAGGGCGAACGCCTGCGTCTGACGCCGAGAATCATCGGATATTCGCTCGTGCTCGCGGCGTTGCTTACTCTGCTGATCGTGTTTCTGGCAGGGCGCAGTGACATTGAGACCACGATCTTTCGCACTCCGGGCGTTATGTACCAGGAGACGGAGGGTGACTTGATTCGCAATCTTTATTCCTTCAAGGTCATCAATAAGACATTCGATCCGATGGAGATCGAGCTCAAGCTGAAAGATGTCAGCGGCAGCATCACCATGGTTGCCGGCGCAATCAGTCTCGAGCCCCAGGGTCTGGCTGAACAGGCGTTTTTCATTGATCGGCCGCGGGCCGATCTGCTGTCCTCGCATGATGATCTCACAGTTCAAGTTTGGGCGGGCAATATATTGATGGAAGAAGTCAAGACCAAGTTCCTTGGTCCACGAATCGCAAAGCACGAGAAGGAGGACCATCGGGATGACGACGACTAAGAAGAGCCATTGGGGAATCGGGATTGCCGTCGTCTACGGCGCATTCATGCTGCTCATGGTCGGCTTGGTAATCGCCTCGAGGTTTCAGCGGAGTGATCTGGTGGCTCGCGACTACTATGAACAGGAAGTGAAGTACCAGGATCAGATCGACCGCCTTAGGCGCACCGCCGAGCTGGGACATCTCATCATCGCCAACTTCGATCGGCAGACCAATAGTATTATTGTCGATTATCCTGCCGGGCTGCCGCGGGATCAAGTGAGCGGCAAGCTCATGCTCTTTCGTCCGGCCAATGCCGCCTCCGACCGCAGTTACGACATCTCGCTCGACGACAAGAATCGGCAAGTGATCGATTGCACTCGCCTGCCGCGCGGCGCCTGGAAGCTCAAATTTATGTGGCACCTCGGCGCCGAAGAACTCTATTCAGAACTGAACATTGATTTGGAGTAATATTGCGATGACTGCCATTATCGCCGGTTTTATCGTGGGCTTGGCTGGATCCCTTCACTGCGTGGGCATGTGCGGGCCGATCGTCGCTGCTCTTCCCGCAGACCATCGTACTCGTCTCTCGTTTCTGCTCGGTCGCCTCGTCTACAATCTAGGCCGGGTTACGACTTACGCCATTATCGGATTGGTCTTCGGTCTGATCGGCCACTCGATTTTTATCGCCGGCTACCAACAGGGACTCTCGATCGCTCTCGGTGTGCTGATCGTGCTGGTTCTTGTTGTTCCGTCACGCTACTCGCAACGGCTGATAGACACGCTTGGGCTGGGTCGGCTGTATGCCCGAATCAGCGGTTGGTGGGGACGCCTCTTTCGCAACAACTCCAAGTCCTCTCTCTACGCCATCGGCGTCCTGAACGGATTTCTGCCGTGCGGGTTCGTTTACCTTGCGCTGGCTGGCGCGGTGGCCACGGGAAGCGCCGCCATAGGCGCCGGTTACATGGCCGCGTTTGGACTCGGTACAATCCCGATCCTGCTGGCGTTTTCGTATGTCGGGGACTTTATCGGGCAGCGCTGGCGGCATGCGCTGCGCCGGACGCTCCCGGTGCTCGCGAGCGTCCTGGCGTTATTGTTCATTCTCCGCGGCATGTCACTGGGGATCCCGATCCTCAGCCCCAAGATCAGCTATAACGAGCAGACGGCGCAAACCGAGTCGTCGTGCTGCCAACCCCGCGACAAGTAGTCCGGTTCTGCGCCGCTAGCGGACGCCGGTCTTCTGATTGCTTGTGACGAACTTGCCGTATTCGGCGTCGTCACTCTGGATGTGGCCGGTCAGCCAGTTTTTCAGGAACATCATCATCTCCGGCGCGGACACCGCCTGGTTCCTCTCGTATTCCGCCTTGAATTGGTTGATGCGGTCGACAAAACGGACATGCGAGCTTTTCTGCGCTTGCAGCTTCGGATAGTTGATGCGTTGCAGGAAACGTTCTTCATCGCCAAAATGCGTCTTGGTGTAGTCGACCAGGCGCGCAATCGTGCCGTCGATCATATTCGCGGCGCGACGATTCGACATCGCTTCGTGAAGTTCATTGATGATCGCAATCAGCTTCTTGTGTTGCTGGTCCATTTCCGGGACCTGGACGCTGAGCTTGTCGTTCCAGTCAAAGAATGCCATACATCCTCCGAGTTATCGTCAGTAGATTACCATGTCGCGTGTTCTTTCCGATCTCTGTCGGCAAATCGCTCCTCTAATCCAGTTACCGGGAGAAGTGAGTGCCCTTAACTTTGCTGGGACAGCCGCCGACGCTTATTCCCGTCGCTAACGCAGGGCCGTCGGGATCTTCTGTGTCGCATCCTTCTGCTTTGCAATGAACTGGCCATACCCGTTGTCTTCGTGCTGAAAGTGGGTTATCACCCAATTTTTGAGGTAGAGCAACATTTCCTGCGCGCTTGCCGCGCCCGATTTCTGGATCTCGGACTTGAATTCCAGGATGCGGTCCAAATGTCGCCGATGCGCTGTCCGGTGCGCCTGTAATTGCGGGTAGCCGACGCGATACATCAACGCTTCCTCGTCGACAAACTGCCGCTCGCCGTGGTTGACCATGCGCGCAACAATCGCTATCAAATCGGCCTTTTCCTGTCGAGCTTCTACGGCCTGATGCAAATCATTCATTAACGTCACGTACTGCCGGTGCTGCTGGTCGATCTCCGGTACGTTGATTTCGAGTCCGTTGCTCCATTCGATAGTCGGCATGATTGTACCTCCGTATCCACTGACTAATTGAGGCTGATGAGTTCGCTCGTCACTGCACAGTATCGGAGCCCGGTGCAATTGCTCGCGGGGGTGTGCACAAATGCCACATCACTTCTGGAACAGCGGAATTTCGAAGGGAAACAGCAGCCCGCGCAGCAGTTCAGCAGGCAAGTAGCTTGGGCAACGCAACATAGCGAAACCTCGCTCAAGCGCACCGGGAATTTCCCGACAAGAGGAAGTGAGCGCAATTTATGAGCACAACAAAACGCATCGGCGATCTCTTGGTCGAACGCGGCTTGCTCACGACCAACCAGCTCCAGGCTGTGTTGGAAGAGCAAACCCGTACCGGGCTGCGCCTTGGCCAGATCCTCCTGACCAAGGGGCTGATTTCTGAGTCCGACCTCGTTGATGTGATTCACGAGCGCCTTGGCATTCCCAAGCTCTCTCTGGAAAACATCGTCATCGACCCCAACGTCATCGAACTGGTGCCGCTTTCGATTGCCAAGAAGCATGGCCTGATTCCGGTCTTCCGCATCGGCTCCACACTGACCATTGCCATGTCGGACCCGCTCGATATCATCGCGCTCGACGAACTCAAGTACGTCACCAAGCTCAAGCTCAATCGTGCCGTCGCTTCCGGCGAATCGATCGCCCGCGCCATTGACCAGTATTACTCCTTGCGCGAGTCGATGGCGGAAGTCATCAAGGACATTGGCGACGAAGCCGTGCCCGGTTCGAATGAACTGGCGGCTACCATTAGCGAAGCCGAAGGGGCGGCCTCGGAAGCGCCCCTTATTAAGCTCGTCAATTTGCTGATCGTCCAGGCGATCAAGGAGCGCTCGTCCGACATCCACATTGAGCCGGAGGAGTCCCGTTTGCGCGTGCGTTACCGGATCAACGGTCTTCTCAAGGATCAACAAGCGCCGCCCCGCAACCTCCACGCCAGCATGGTTTCGCGCATCAAGGTCATGGCGCATATGGACGTCTCGGAGAAACGAGTTCCCCAGGATGGCCGCTTCGTCGTGAAGGTCGGCTCCGCCGATATCGATGTCCGCGCCTCGACTTTGCCGACAATTCATGGGGAAAAAGTCGTTCTCCGCATTCTCGACCGGCGCAACCTGCTGATTGGCTTAAACAACCTGGGTTTTGACCAGCTCACGCAGCGCGATTTCGAGGAATGTATCCGCAAGCCCGAGGGCTTGATCCTGATCACCGGGCCGACCGGTTCCGGAAAAACCACATCGCTCTATGCGGCGCTCAATGAAATCAAGAGCATCGAGAAGAACATCATCACTATTGAGGATCCGGTGGAATACAGCCTGGCATTGATCAACCAGGTTCAAATCAATGAGAAGGCAGGACTCACTTTCGCCTCTGCCCTGCGCTCGATCCTGCGGCAGAACCCCGACGTCATTATGGTCGGAGAAATCCGCGACGCCGAGACCGCGCAGATGGCTGTGCGCGCGGCCTTGACGGGACATCTCGTCCTGAGCACCATTCACACCAACGACGCCGCGGGGGCTGTGGCGCGATTGCTCGATATGGGCGTCGACGACTATCTTGTCGCCAGTTGTTTGTTGGGTATTCTCGCGCAGCGACTCGTGCGCACAATCTGTCCGGCCTGCAAGACCCAGGACACGATACCTCCCAGCGTCCTCGAGGCGCTCGGCTCCGACCTGAGGGGTCACGAGCAAGACTTCCGAACCGGGGCAGGCTGCGAGGAGTGCGGCAATACCGGCTACCAGGGACGAATCGGGGTCTACGAGTACTTGCGCGTTTCCAACCGCATCCGCGACATGATCCTCGCGAATACGTCTTCAGCCGCCATCAAGCAGGCGGCTCAGGCAGCCGGCATGAGAACGATGCGCGAACAGGTGATCGCCAAGGGCATTCAAGGCATCACCACCTATCGCGAGATCGTGCGCGTTACGCAGCAGGATGAGCAGCCGTTGATGGTAAGCCATGCCGACTGAATTTGCCTATAAGGCGCGCGATTACCAGGGAGCCGCCGTCAACGGTGTGGCGCGCCTCGACTCCAAGGAAGCTGTCCGCGATTTTCTCGCCGAAAGAAACCTGATTCCGATCGACATTCGCCCGCGGACCGACAGCCTGCTGCAACAGCTCAAGACACAAATGCAGAAGAAATCCTCGCGCGAGGACCTGATTCTCTTCACCCGCAAGCTCAATGCTCTCTACCGTGCCGGTATCCCACTGAGCGGAGCCCTCGGTATTATCGCCGACCAGGAGGGTACACCGCGCTTCGCCGATGTCGCTTCGCGCCTGCGCTCCGATCTTGAGCAGGGATATTCGTTTTCCGAGTCCGTCGCACAACATCCGGGGGTCTTCAACGAAACCTACGTTAACGCGGTCCGCGTCGCGGAAGAAACGGGCCGATTGGATGTCGTCATGGAGCGGCTGGCGACGACGCTTGAGCGCGATCTCGAAACGCGCGAACAGATCAAGACCGCCATCCGCTATCCCATCATTGTCGTGGTGATGGTCATCCTGGCCTTCTTTGGTCTGGTCACTTTCGTCGTGCCGCGCTTCGCCCAGTTCTACGCCAAGAACAACGCCGCTTTGCCGTTGCCGACGCAGATCATGCTCGACCTCAACCGGCTGATTAGCGGTTATTGGCCGGTGCTGCTGGTCATCGGCGTGGTGCTGATCCCGGTAGCGATCAAGCTGTTCAAAATGAAACAAGTTCGTGTCCGCCTGGACGGCCTCGTCCTGAAACTGCCGATTTTCGGACGCCTACTGAACAAGATTTATGTCGCCCGCTTCTCGCATTTGCTTGGCGTGGCATTTTCCTCCGGCGCGCCGCTGCTCTCGGCGATCGACTCGGTAAAGAGTGCGGTGGGAAATCGGGTGGTCGAAAGCGAAATCGAACGCATTCGCAACCAGGTACAACAGGGACAGTCGATATCCGCAATCCGCAGCCAATTGCCGCACTTTCCCAGTTTGGCGGTCTCCTTAATGCAGGTTGGCCTCGAGTCGGGCTCGCTCGATTTCATGTTGCAACAAGTCGCTGCCTTCTTCGACAGGGAAGTCGACTATACGACGCGCCGGCTGCTGACTCTGATCGAGCCGCTGTTGATCATGTTCCTGGGCGCCGTGGTGCTGGTCATGGCATTGGCGATATTTCTGCCCATGTGGAACCTGGTCGAAGTATTTCGCCCTCGATAACTTAACTCAGTCCAAAATTGGTCGAAAATATCAACGTAACCAGCGGGGCGCGGTGAACTATTACCAGGAGGTTTGCACATGCCCACTCGTCTCAATGATCGTTCAGGTTTTACTCTGATCGAATTGGTGATCATCATCGTGGTCTTGGGGATCTTGGCTGCGGTGGCGATTCCGAAGTATCAAGACATCTCTGCCGAAGCCAAAGCGGCCGCGGCGAAGGGTTCTCTCTCCAGTCTGCGGAGCGGCGTCTCCATTTATTACGCCAACACCGCCGTCAAGACCGGTACGGCCAACTGGCCGCCGATCGATAGCCTGCGGCGCATCGGCACGGTGATGATGCAGTCGCTGCCGCCGAATCCGTACCAGGACGCTTCGCGCGCCCCCGATTCGGTCGTCACCGGCGTGACCAAGGGCGTGACCGTCGGCACGCGCGGCGGCTGGGCCTACAATCCCACGACCGGAGAGGTCTGGGCGAATACGAACACGGTCGGCGAGAATAGCTGGTAAGCGTCAATGACCAAGCCGCTGCCACTACTGTCGCGGTCCGGCTTCACGCTCATCGAACTCGTCATCATTATTGTCGTTCTCGGGATTATCTCGACGGTCGCTCTCGTCAAGTATTCCGACTTCTTGCAGTCCGCCAAGATTGAGGCGTGCGAAGCCGAACTGCAGACTCTCAAACGGGCCATTGTCGGCAATCCGCAAGTCACTGCCGGAGGCCGCTATACGGATGTGGGCTTCCTGGGCGACGTCGGGCAAGTGCCGACGGCGCTGACCGAACTCGTGCGCAAACCCGCCGCAGTCCCGGCTTACAATCCGATCTCGCGACTCGGTTGGAACGGCCCTTACGTCGACTCCACCGGCGGCGATTACCTCATCGATCCCTGGGGAGCCGCCTATGCGCTTGACCCCGTGGCGCGAACGATTACGTCCTCGGGTAGCGGCACTTCGATCACGGTGGCGTTTTAGTATGCAGTCGCTGAAGAACAAGGAAGCGGGTTTCACGCTCGTCGAGGTGGTGATGGTGATTATCATCCTCGGCATCATAACCGCCGTGGCGATGAAATCGCTCGATTCCGGTCTTGAATCGGCGCGAGTCGAAGAGACACGCAATGAACTCAACCAGCTTGTTGCCGCCATTGCCGGTAACCCCAATCTCTATTCCAATGGCGTCCGAACCGATTTCGGCTATGTCGGCGATGTCGGCAGCTTGCCTCCAACCCTCGATGCTCTGGTAACGAGTCCGGGCTACGCCACGTGGCGCGGACCGTATATCGCGTCTGACTTTGGCAATTTCTCCGACGACTACAAGCGCGACGCCTGGGGCGCCGTCTACACCTACACCGGATCAAACACGCTTGTGTCCACAGGCGGTGAAGACACGCTGACCCGCATTATTGCCGTCGCAGCGACCGATCTAACGGCCAATAGCGTCACCGGCATTATCACCGATGCCGCCGGCAATCCCCCCGGCGACTCGGCCAGCAAGGTCAATGTGGTCTTGCGCTACCCGAATGGCACTGGCAGCTACCGCGACTCGACGTTGCACCCCAGTTCCGCCGGAGCATTTACGTTTAATAGCTGTGTCCCGATCGGGAACCACACCATTCGTGCCATCTATTCATCGACCAACGACACGGTTCAGTCGTTGGTCTCCGTCACGCCCAATTCAACGATCAACACGGCACTGCGGTTACCGGGTGCCCTATTTGCCGCAACCGGAGGTGGCGGGGGTGGCGGCGGAGGCGGTGCCGCTGTCAGCTATGTGACCGGAAGCGTGCAGACTTTTGGGAACAACCAGTCGAGTATCCGCTTCGATATCGCCAATACCGGCGCCGCCGCGGCGACCATCAGCACCATCAGTCTCACTTATGCCAAGACCGCGTACTATCGCTACGTTCGCTGGGATGGTACGACCGTCTTCAACCGCAATAACCCGCGTCCCGGCAGCGGTGCGGTTACAGCGTTCACCGCAAGCAAGATGATTTTTCCGGGTCAAACACTCCGTGTGAGCGTCGAGGACTTCCGCGCCACCGTTTCGGGCGGCTCCCGAGTCAACATGACCGCCACGGCATTCACAGTCACTTTCTCTGACGGCACGACGATCAACTTCACGACACCTTGACGGAATGAACGAATGAACTCTGCAACGACACTGCCTAAACCAGAGATCGAACCCACGCCGCCGCGCTCGGAGACCGCCGGCGCTGCCGTGCTTAGCCAGGCGCGCTTTCTCAGTCTTGAACTTGGCGACGACTTTTTGGTCTGGTCGGCGCGCGGCGGAGAACTGACGAAGTCAAAACTGCGCGGGTGCGGCGTCATTCTGGACAGCCAATTGCGTGACCCCGCCGTTGCCCAGCGGTACCTCACAGACTTGGCAATCATCACCCGGGATCAGTGCCGGGTCTTCCTGCAGCTCTCGGTTTCGGAAGCCGTGCTGCGCAGCTTCTTTGTTCCGGCGGTCCCGTCCAACGAATTGGGGCAGGTGGTACATTGGGAGGCCACCAAGATCTTCCCGTTTCTCCCGGATCCCAACTGGTTTGCCTGGCGCGTCATCAACACTCTGGAGTGGGGCGGAGTGCGCAAGCACCAGATCCAGGCGGTGGCTATCCCGCCGCAGCGTATCGAACCGATCTGCAACGTCTTGACCGAGCGTTTCGTGTTGGACGGTATCTCCCTGACGCCGCTGATCTGGGAGCCGTTCCTTCTCGCGCAGATGAAGCAAAGTAACCTGCCGCGCGACAAGGCGGTTGCCGTGGTCCGCTACTTTGGCCAACGGCTGACCGTATTGTGCTTCAATAACGGCAGTCTGGAATTTACCCGCGAATCTCACCTGGATGCCGCTGTGACCGGCGACGACTTCGACGCTTCCCTCAATTTTCTCCAGCAGGCTGAGTCCTACGATCGCGACCCGCACAGCTATGTCAGCGTCAACGTGGAAGCACTGGCCGGT
This sequence comes from uncultured Ignavibacteria bacterium, assembly GCA_964584025.1. Classification (GTDB taxonomy): domain Bacteria; phylum Zixibacteria; class MSB-5A5; order CAIYYT01; family CAIYYT01; genus JADJGC01. Next base: position 20,815 of record CAZOYE010000010.1, on the reverse strand, counting down.
CTCGTTGCCGAAGAACTGGATTACTACTATGGCCGGTTCTCGCAGCGCATCATCGAACGCATCTATTTGTCCGTGCCCCCGCAGATCTGCGCCTCTGTCCAGGAGGCTCTGGTTGCGGCTCTTGGTGTAGGCGTTGACCCGATCTGCGAGCCGGGTCCGTCTGACGAATCCGCCCCGCAGTTGTTCGCTCCGGCGGAGCGAGTCTACTGCCGGAAGCACACCGGCCTCGACCTGACTCCCGCGGCGTATCGTCGCGGCCGACGCGAGCGCAAGATCCTCAGCGTTGCTGCAGCGTGTACAGCGCTCATCTTATTGGTTGTCGTTGCCGCCGTGATTGCGCAACGCACGCGCTTGAGTACGCTGACCGAGTCGGCAGCCGGCATGGAACAAAACCTCCAGGCCGTTCGCGGCTCGTCAGCCTATCAGGATCTTCAATATATGGTCGTGCAAAGCGAGCACTGGTTGTCCCAGTATTCGGCGCTGAATCGCGATGATTGGTCAGTGGCCCGGCTGCTTAAAGTCCTGAGCCAACTCACGCCCGCCGCGGTCTATCTCAGCGACCTGCAGGTCCAGGCGATCACGGGCGAGGACGGTGCGCGGCGCGCCGCCGTTTCGCTCACCGGGTTCGTCAGTGATGCGACTGCCTATCCCGAGATTCAATTGGCGCGCTATATCAAATCCCTCTCTGCGCGGCCGCACTTGACGCAGGTACTGCTGCGAAATCAGTATGTCGGCATCAGCGATGCCGGCCGGCGACTGCACTTCACGGTCTCAATGGAGGTGGCCGAATGAAGAACTACCGTCGCAGCCGCGTCCTGATTTTCATCGCGGTCTGTCTTGCGCTCACGGCGCTGCTGGCCTACATCGAGGTTTTCCCGATTCGTTCCCGTATCGAACACGCGCGGGTGCAACTGGAGGCCCTCGAACAAGAGCTCAATGCCGAGCAGGCATTTCTCTTGCGGGCCAATAACACCGGGGATCGCGACTCTACTCTTCAGGCAGAACGCCGCGCGACTTTTCTGGAGTTCGCTTCCGCCGACTCGCTTGAGACTTTCGTCGATCAACTTGGCCATGAGATGGCAGCGCTCGGTTTCACGCACGCCCACGTGGCGCCGGTTATCGAGGAACTCCTTTCTGCCTCCACTGTCAATCTGGAAAATGTCCGCTTGCGACCGCTCCGCTTTGCCATCGAGGCTCAGGCCGGTTTTCTCGAGATCGGACGCTTTATCGAGTTATTGGAAAGTCAGCGCTACTTCTCGCGCATCTCCAACCTCAGTATCTCGCACAACGACGGTACCAACCCGGACGTGCTTTGTCAGATCCAGTTCTTGGCGTACCTGAGGGGAGCCGAATGAAGTTCGAAGAAAAAACGCGTAAGCGAATCGTCTATCTCGTCTTCGTGGCGGCCATCATCTATGGCGTCGTCAACCTGGTGCCCCGCACACGCAGCGCCAACGAGGCTGCCGTCACTGTTCCGACAATCGAACCTCTGGTGCCCCTACCGGCGGCGCCAAGCGAATCCGCCATAGCCGAGGCCCATAACGACGACTGGGGGCGCGATCCGTTTGCGTACGGCGCCGCTACCGTTGCTCCCGATGAACCGGAACAACGAGTGGGATTGCGCCTGACCGCCGTCTCAGAAGCCGATGGAATCGTCATGGCGATAATCAACGGCCACGCCGTTGCCCGTGGCGACGTTGTCGACGGCTGGACAGTCGTATCGTTGAGCAAACGCAGCGCGATGGTCGAATCCGGTGGGCGGCAATTGGTCCTGAATCTTGGTGAATAGTTAAGGATATGAGAATGAAACTGATTAGTTTTGTCGTCAGCGGCCTCCTGGGAATGATCGCGCTCGCGCCGGCCGTAGCCGGCGATCGCGCCTTCCTGCAGAAGCCGGTCTCATTAACGCTCGATCGCTCCGAAGTCGAGTCCGTGATTCGTCTCCTGGCGCGGCAGAATGCGTTTAATGTCGCGATCGCCGGGGAAGTGACCGGCGAAGTCTCGATGACGCTGACCAACGTGCCGCTGCACGAAGCGCTCGACGCCATCCTGCTCCCGAACAACCTGTCCTGGTACATGAAAGAAAACCTGATGGTCGTCAAACCGGCGGGTACACTGGCGATCGACGAACGCGTGACCAGGCTATTCAACCTCCGCCACACTTCCCCTGAGGAAGCGCGGCTGGCTTTGACGCCGTTGCTGTCGCCGGCAGGCAAGATCGAAATTCTCGTCGAGAGCGAAGACCCGGTGCGCAAACGCGCCGTGCCCAGTATCCTGGCGCTCTCTGATCGCGGTGATGTCGTCGAGGCAGCGTCAAGACTTCTTGCGGAACTTGACCAGGCCCAACCGCAGTTGAACATCTCCGTCAAACTCGTCGAGTCGAACATTACCGACGAAAGCAAGATCGGCGTCAACTGGCCGGAAACAATCAATCTGGTTGCCGGTGGCGTCGCCGATGCGGAAGGGAATACTGTTCCGTTGATGACTTTTCCGCTTGACGATCTCGATGCCAAAGCAACTTGGGGAACGTTTTCGGCAGCGAGCGTCGAGGCCGCGCTTGACTTCATGCTCAAGTCCGGCAACTCCCGCCTGCTCTCCGACCCGAATCTGACCACCGTCGCCAATCGGCCGGCAGAGATCGGTGTCACGACGACAATTCCAATTCAGACACTCAACCGCTTTACCGAGGGCTCGGTCATTCAGGATATCGTTTCGTTTCAGGACTTGGACGTTGGAATCACGCTGCGTGTCACCGGTCGCGTTGCGGACTCGAACTATATCATCCTCGACGTCAACCCGGAGATCGAGGAAATCACCGGCTACACCGGTCCTGTCGACAATCAGCGGCCGATTACCTCGAAACGGACGTTGACAACCAGCGTGCGCGTCAAGCAGGGCGAGACGCTGGTCATCGGCGGGTTACTCAAGGACACGAACTTCGAGAGGATCAAGAAATTGCCGCTTCTGGGTGATATCCCGTTTCTGGGGAAGATCTTTCAACACCGTTCCCTGCAATCGGAAAAGACCGACCTGGCGGTGTTTATCACTCCGCGGATTGTCAATCCCTGAGCATTGGCAGCAACAGACCGGAAAACAGAAAAGGCAGCAGGTTCAGGTTCTGCTGCCTTTTGTGCTTTTCGTTCCTATAGCCTATTTCTGTTTGTCCTTTTCGCCTCTCAAGACTTTGAGCATGCAATACGCCGCCAGTCCGACGATCGATCCCCAGGCGAGAATCAAGAAAATGTAGCCACCTGTTGTAATTGTCATTTTCCACGCTCCGCATGAAGTTTCCCGTCCTCGCGATGCCGCCAGGCATACCGTACCATCAAGGACAATATCACAAACAAGACCAGCATCATGATCCGCGCGCCCCAGCGGACGACGAGATCGCCCTCGTTGACACCCTCCAGGAAGAGAATCGGCAGCGCATCAATAATCAGCCAATTGATGAAGATGAAGATCAGGTATACCGGCGTTATGTACTTGATGCAGTAGTAGAAAAACCGCGGCACTTTGATTTCCGCTCCCCGCGTGATCTCTTCCCAGCCCTTGTCCATACCGAAAATCCACGCAAAGACGATGGTCTCCAGGAGGGCAAAGGCCGCCAGTCCGAACGTCCCGACCCAATAGTCCAGTTCGTCGAGGAAACCGTTGGCCATAAAGAAGACAATGAACTGGATGCACACGAACACGATCAACGTGACCATCCAGGTCGCCTTCTTGTGGCTCCAATTGAATTCCTCTTTCAGGAACGCCAACAGGGGTTGCCCCATCGCCACTGATGAGGTTATTGCCGCAAAGAACAGCAACAGGAACCAGAGGAATCCGAAAAACTGTCCAAAGGGAATTTGGCTGAAAATGATCGGCATCGAGACGAATCCCAGATCAAACGAACCGCGCGCGGCGATTTCCTGGGTCGTTACCGTGCCGAAGAACGCCACCGCAATCGGAATCGCGATGCTTCCACCAAGCACAACCTCTGCGAACTCGTTCAAGCTGGACGTCGCCAACCCGCCAAGGGCAATATCATCGTTTTCGCGGACGTAGCTGGCGTAAGTCTGAATCAGCCCCGACCCGAGCGATAGCGTAAAGAATATTTGCCCTGCCGCCGCCAGCCAGACTTTCGGAGAGGAGAGTTGGGAGAGGTCAGGGTTCCAGATAAAAGCAAATCCGGACGACACACTCCAATCAGGATGATTCACCGGGTCAGGCGTGCCCAGGAAGATTACTCGGATCAGGAGAATGATAGCGAACAGAAACAGCGCCGGCATCGCGAATAGAGCGAGCTTTTCAATACCTTTCGAAATCCCGCGTTGCAGTACATAGTGGTTCAGCGCCAGGGTAATGATGAGAAAGATGTAGGCAGGGAGGATACTCGAGAAGTGTCCCTCAGTGACGCCCTGGTAACTCCCCAAGAAGCTGCGCATCGTCTCAAACGTGTTCTCGTGCAGATACTCCCCGGTTAAGGAGAAGAAACTGAATCCGAGAGTCCAAGACTGGATGTAGGCGTAGAATATCAGGGTTCCGATTGACAAGAAAAGACCGAGCGCACCGAGATACTTCGAAATTGGATGCCGCCACATCGCGTGGAACATCCCCGGTGTGCTGCCGTAGCCGAAGCGCCCGCCGAAACGCCCCATCCCCCACTCAACCCACATCAACGGGATCCCGAGAAAAATCAGCGCCGCAAAGTATGGGATCATAAATGCGCCACCGCCGTTTTCGGCTGCCTGTACCGGAAATCGCAGGAAATTGCCGAGACCGACAGCGTTACCGGCAACCGCAAGAATCAAACCGATCTTGGTGCCCCATCGCTCTCTCGTCATTCCACCTCCTTGGTGCCATGATCTTCAGCCGGAAGTACTAATTGATTTCGGCCACTATAATGGCTGCCTGCGAAATCCTCAAGATTAAAATTCGGCAGAATTGCTGTTGAGGGACGGCGCGACGAATCTTATTCGCCGATTTTCTTTAGTCTCTCGAGCAGGCTGTGGCCGTCCAGCCCGTCGGGCAAGGGGATTCCCAGAAGCTCGGCCAGCGTCGGCGCCAGATCGACAACTTCAATCGCTGTCGAGTCGTTCTCACTGCTGATTCCGGCGCCCCAGAAGATCATCGGCACGATGCAATCATAGTGGTAGCACGTGCCGTGCGTCGTGCCGTTGTCGGAATCATCAAGGAAGTAGTTCTTTCGCAGCCGAAGCGCCACCTCCGGGCTACGACCAGGGAAGTAGTTGTTGCGAAATTGGTCTAGATACTCACGGGTGTCCGACGCACCGGATTGCATCTCGGCTTCCGTGAACACATCCGCGACAAACCAGACTTTGCGTATTTCGTTCGCTACTGCAGCCTGGAACTGCTCGCGCGAAATCCCGGCCGCAGCAGCCTCAGCATAGTCGAGGTACACGCCACGCAGAATCTTCTTTACCACCGGCTTTTTCAGGCCGAGTTGCGAGCCGGCTTCATTGCAGGCTTTGTTCACTAAGGTGGTAAACGAGTCTGGGCGGATGCGCCCCGCATCTTCGCCGCGAGCGCGCAGTAACTCCGGGAAGTTCGCTACACCATGATCGGAACTTAACGCCACTACATACGATTTGCTACCGACCGTTGAATCGAGGAAGGCGAAAAACTCGCCGAGGTAGCGGTCAAGACGAACATAGTAGTCCATCACCTCGTGGCTGTCGGGACCATACCGATGCCCCACGTAGTCCGCGGCCGAACAACCAATCATCAGCAGATCCACATTTTCGTCGCTGCCGAGGTTTTCGCCGGTGACTGCCCGTCGCGCTACCCGCAATGTCAGGTGATCGCCGAAGGGGGTGTCAAGCAGCTTGTCATAATAGCTTCTCGGTTCTTCGTTTGGCCCCGGACTAAAATCGTGGGGAAACGTCGTGTGAACGCCGTCCGCTTCTGCGGTCACTGAATCCGGGCCCTGAACTTCGTAGTCCCCTGGCTCCAAGAATCGATCCCAGATTCCGACGAAATAGTCATCCGCCGGACGTGTATCGAGAAGCTCGGTTAGCCACGGGGGATACACCGAAGAGTAATGCAACGAGGTGTAGTAGCGGCCATCGTCGGCGTTGTACCAGTACGCACCATTTGCGAAGTAGCCGGCCATCGGAATCGCCGCGCGGTCTTTGATCGCCACTGCGATCGTTCGGCTCTCCGGGTTGTTTCGCCGCAGCCAGTCTGCGATCGAGGCGCGCTTCATGTTCGCAGGCGACCGACCGGTCTTGCCGGAAAGTCCGGCGATTCCCATGCTCGAATCTTCATAACAATAGCGGCGCACGCCGGCTTCAGACTCAAACCAGTCGTTGCCGACTATGCCGTGAGTTTTCGGATAAGTGCCGGTGGCAATGGTCGCATGACCGATACCGGTCTCGGTGTGGGCATGATTATGCTTCGCATTCAGGAAGACGTGGCCTTCGTTGTAGAGGCGAGCCAGCCCGCCGTCAAAGTACGGAGCGAATTTCGTCAGGTAGTCGGGACGCATTTGGTCGACTACGATCAGCACTCCCAAGCGTGGAGTCGGTGCCGATTGGCAGATAGCCTTTGGAATGCCGGTAGCAAGAAGTGCGCAGGCAAGAAGAGTGATTCGGTGCAGATGCCTTAACATGTTCATCGTCGATCAGACTCTCGTAGAGGGTAGAATACGAATCTGTCGCTGCTTGTAAAGTAAGAAGTCTGTTAAGAGCAAAGACGGTGGATCTATCGAGCGCGCGCCTGCCGCCAGCGAGCGAGAAAGGCGAATAATCCAACGAGCAATGTCACCGCGATCCAGACGGCCAAGTGACGTCCGGCCGAGTTGAAGCCGGCGCTGCCGGTGAAATCAAGCAACGGGAGTTTGTTCAGCGGGCCCATGTACCAGAGAAGCGTATAAAGGACTTCAAACAACTTGCGTCCGCCGGTGAGCGACCCGCACAGGATGGCGAAGGCAGGAATGAACATGGCAGCATTGAACCAATGCGCCAGTGCGGGCCAGTCTGCCGCGATCAGGGTCCGCACCCCGACGAAGGAACCAACCGCCAACGTCAGAAAGATACCGGCGGCCGCTTGCGCGAAAAACTGGCGCGTAAAAAAACGGGGCGTCGCAAGCACAATCGGCTCCGTTCCGTGGAGCCGCTCACGACACCCCATTTGCGACCAAATCAGAAGCGGCCAAAACCAGGCCGCGGGCAGCAGGAACTTGTAGGCAATCTCATATGGAGTCAACAGCCCGGCCAATATCAGTCCGGCGGCCACGAGGTACCACCAGCGGCTAACGCGCGCCAAGAGCAGACGCAGCTCCGCTTTTGCCAGGGAGGCGAACCGAAAGGAAAATGCATCCGTCTCCAACGGCGTCAACGTCGCTCGCGGCAATGATGCGCTGCCGACTGAGTCCTTGCGCGTTGATTCCAGATCTTCCGGCTTCTTCCGCTTCACCCGGCGCCACCGGGATGATACCGGTGACTCAAATCTGTGAAAGGCTCTGGCGCCGAGAACAACCACGACTGCTGCAAACAGCACAATCAAGAGTCGTCCGAGCAGAAACTCCCCGCTCCAGCTTGCACCGTCCCAGACAAAGGTCGGTCGCACGGCCAACTCCCCGGTCGCATTGATATTAAACCCAAGCGAAGTCCGACCCTGCCAGGGAACATACCCCGGGACTGCCGCCGCGCATGCCTGCATCATTTGCAGCCAGAGGTAATTCACTCCAAAGAGATCGAACAGCGGAGATAACGCGCGCTCTCGAATCCCAAAATTCCCGATAGCAACCGCCCAGGCGACGAAAAAAGCGACGTTGCCGATACCGCCGCGTAGCCAGTGAATCGCGTCGAACAACGCCGCCGTCGCCGCAACCAGGATCATCAAGGGGAGAATGATGACGACGAAAGGCGCCAACAGGTCTGTCGGCGCTATCATGCTCGACTCGCCGCGGACAAGTTGCATAACCGCCGCCATCACGGCCAGCACAACAGTCATGCTGGCGAGAACGAGTATGTTGCTCAGAGCCTTGCCTGTGAGATACTCGAGATTGCGCACCGGCGTCGCAGCAATGATCTCCGTCGTCTTAAACTGGGCATCGCGGGAAACACCCCCGCGCACAAAGTAGAACCCAACCAGGGCCAGAATCGATACCGTCATCAGGGCGACCTGCACGCCCACCCAGGCCGAATTGTAGATTCCCCGATTACCGTCGAGCACGATGCAACTATAACCCGCCTGCGCCGTCGGCAAGAATAGAAATGCTGCGTACGCCATCAGCACGAGAAAGATCCAGAACGAATAGCGGCGCGAACGCTCGCGAAAGTCACTCAGCGCAACTGCCCAGACCCTGATGATTCCGCTCAAGCAGCCGCCCGATGCGAGTCAATCAGGGAGAGATAAGCGTCTTCAAGCGAGGGAGTCACCGCAACAGCCTTTTCAGAGGGAGCCGCATTAGCCACGACGCGGGCAATCAACTCTCCGCCGCGGCGCTGAATTCCGCTCACAACCTGCGATTGCTGAAGACCTGCCAACTGCTCGTTGACTACCGGCAACTCCCAAACCTGTCCGCGCACCGTATCGACGATTGATTCCGGAGTCGCCTCGGTGACCAGTCTTCCGCCCGCGATCACAGCGATCCGGCTCGCCGTCGACTCGACGTCGGAGACAATGTGCGTCGACAGCAGCACAATTCGGTCGCTCGCAAAATCCGAAAGCAAGTGTCGGAACCGCACGCGCTCTTCGGGGTCCAGTCCTACAGTCGGCTCGTCGACGATCAGCAGCTTCGGATCGTTCAGCAAGGCTTGGGCTATCCCGATCCGCTGCTTCATTCCTCCCGAGTATCCTCCCAGCGGGCGCTTGCGCACCTCCGCCAGATTTAGCATCACCAGCAACTCGTCGATTCGCCGTCGTGCCGCGCGCGCCGCAATTCCTTTGAGCGCGGCAACGTAGGAAAGGAACTCGAGCGCATTGAGATTGGGATAGACCCCGAAGTCTTGCGGAAGATAACCAAGCCTGCGCCGAATCACCTCCGGCTTCGCGGCGATATCGACTCCGTCCCATTCCGCCGTTCCGCCGGTTGGCCGCGAAATCGTCGCCAGAATCCGCATCAGCGTCGACTTGCCCGCGCCGTTTGGCCCGATCAACCCCAGAACGCCGGGCTCAACATTAAGCGTCAGCCCGCGCAAACCCCAGGCGCCGCCGGGATACTGCTTGCTGACGTTTTCGATCTTAAGCTGCATGTGTTACCCTCCAGGACTCGTTGCTTAGACCCTGACCGATCCGGAACGGTTTCAGTTTAGTTCGTGCAATCACCCGCGGCACTCATTATCTTCACTTCAGTCTTCCGGGTCTCGGAGGAATCGACGGGGATCGTGGCAATCAATTTGAGGACCGAGTATGAAGTATCATCTCTTGGGCAGAAGCGGCCTGCGCGTATCGGAAATCAGTCTTGGCACAATGACCTTCGGGGAGGAATGGGGCTGGGGCGCCTCGCGCGAGGAAAGCCGCCGTCAATTTGAGTTGTTCGTCGAGCGCGGCGGCAATTTCATCGACACCGCCAACCGCTATACCGAAGGCACGAGTGAAAAGCTGGTCGGCGAGTTTATCAAATCGGATCGTGAGAAATTCGTCGTTGCCACCAAGTACACGCTCAGCATGCGCAAAGGCGATGTCTCGTTTTCCGGCAACAATCGCAAGAATATGGTCCAGTCGCTCGATAACAGCCTCAAACGTCTCGGTACCGACTATGTAGATCTCTACTGGCTGCATGCCTGGGACTTTATGACTCCGATCGACGAGGTGATGCGGTCGCTCGACGACGTTGTCCGCGCCGGTAAAGTTCTCTACATCGGCATCTCCGACACTCCCGCCTGGATTGTCTCGATCGCCAATACCCTGGCCGATTTGCGCGGTTGGACGCCTTTTGTGGCTCTGCAAATCGAATATAGCTTGTTGCAGCGCACTCCCGAACGCGACTTGTTGCCGATGGCCAAAGCGCTCGATCTCGCTGTGACCCCGTGGGGCGTCCTCGGCGGCGGCGCGCTTTCCGGAAAGTACAGCCGCGCGCAAAACGATCCAAACGTCGCCGGCCGCGTCAAACCCGATTCCGCGCGGCGCAGCGAGCGGGCGATGCGAATTGCCGCGGTGGTTGATCAGATTGCGGATGAAGTCGGCCGCCCCTCGGTGCAGGTCGCGCTCAACTGGGCGCGCCAGCGCGAACAGGTCGTCGTGCCGATCATCGGCGCGCGAACGGCCGTGCAACTGAGAGACAGCCTCGACGCCTTGAGTTGGGAGCTTAGCGCTGATCAGATCACGCGACTCGACGCCGCTTCGGAAATCGATCTCGGTTTTCCGCACGACTTCCTTAAGCAGCCGCCGATCAGCAATCTTGTAACCAGCGAGATGGGCCACCTGATCCACAATCACCGCCATTAGTGATCGTCGTTCGCTATTGACGATTGAGGAGACGTGACTATGAGAATGAGAACGCTGTTGACACTTCTGCTCTTGATGACGGGCGCGGTAATGTGCTTTTTGACCGCCTGCAGCGGGGACGACGATGACGGCGGTAACGTCGTCGCTCCCATCGACCCCAATTTTGTCGACCTGGATTTGCTCGCCGGCTACCACTGCTTTTGTTGGGATCAACGCATCAGCGGGCAGGCGACATCCGTAGGAAAGTATACGATCAGAATGGTCGCCGGCAATTACGACAACACCTGGGACTTTCGCATTCGCAGCGGCATCACCCGCTCACGTCCACCTGAGTGCTGCGACACGGCAACCATCAGCCTGGAAAAGTCGCTTAAAGATCCGCCAGAATTCTTCGGTCTGGAGATGGCGCGCGATACCGTCGCCTGGCAGGACACTGTCTATTTTGAAATTGCCGTACCCGCGGCCGCTCGCGTCCAGCTCGAAATCAAGCGCGTCAGCGACTGACTTCGCGCAGGGGATGTCGCAGCCGGGATTACGACTTATCGCCTCCGGCACCCGACAAAAAAATGTTGCACCGCCCGACGAAATGCATATATTCTGCGACTACTTTTTGGAGGGGTTCCAGAGTGGTCAAATGGAACAGACTGTAAATCTGTCGGCGCTGCCTTCGGAGGTTCGAATCCTCCCCCCTCCATTTAAGAAGACCGGGCACGTCTTCCCTCTATGCAGTATTTCCCAAGAGCGTTTCCGTTTTATGTTCTGTCCTTTCAACAGAGATGGGGAAGCAGTCTATGAGCCTTGAAATCATTCCTTACCCTGAGCTAAAAGACCGCACCGATCTTTACCATCTGTGGTCGCAGTCCTTTGGCTTTCTGGCGACACCAGGCTGGCTCGATGGTTGGATTGAAATCGAAGATTGGCTGCAGGACACGCCCATCGGCTTTTGCGGACTTCTCGACGGCCGTCTGGTGGGCTTCGTCGGAGTCATGGAGATCCCCACTCGCGATCGCCACGGTCAAGTTGAGATCGTTGGCGGCGTCTGGGCTATCGCTACTCGTCCGTCCTCCCGACGCCAGGGAGTTGGTCGGCACATCCTCGAGGTCGCCGAAGCCCACTTTCGTGAGCGAGGATTGCACTTTAGCTTCCTGACCACCTCGCGCGCGATCGTTGCGCATCGGTGGTATCAGTCGGTCGGTTACGAAGACGTTGCGATCGTCGATGGATACTCTCATCTCTACAAAGTCTTGAGGTCAAAACCGCAGGCGCCTGCGGGGCGCCCCAGCGCCAAGGCGCAGCGGCTTGACCATCGCCAAATCGTCGCTAATTTCGCCCGCCAGCGGCGCAATCATTGCGGTTTTGTGTACCGCACCGATCGGCGGCTCCAGGTGCTGGAACGCATGGGAGCATACGATCCGGCGAATTCCCAGGTCACGCCACAAGGGCACTTGCTGGCATCACGACAGTTCGGATCGAGCCGCGTTATCGAAGTGCTAGCGGGAAACAAAAAGACCTACGGTGAGCTGATCAGATCGCTGGAAAGACGCACCGCGGCAGGTGTGTATCTGCCGTTCGTCTCCGATCCAACGGCGATCGAGGCGCTGGCCAAAGCTAATTACAGACGCGATCAAGGTTCATTTGATGTCTTGATGGCAAAGCCGCTCGCTGGAGCAACCTTTGACGACGTTTACGACGGGAGTTTCGTCATCAGCCGCTGCGAGTTCTTCTAGAATCCGGAGAGCGGGAGGCCAGGCTGGGAACTCTTGTAGGGGAAGATTTGTAGATTAACAATCACACCGACGCTGGGCAGCCGGCCTTTCGTCAACCCCGAGTGGCGGTTCACTTTGCGTCGATAAAGTCTGAAAACCGGGAGAGCATTTGACGTGATCGAAGTAAAGAATCTAACTAAGAAGTACGGCGACTTCGTGGCGGTCGACGATATCTCCTTCTCGGTGCCCACCGGCCAGATTCTCGGCTTCCTCGGCCCCAACGGCGCGGGCAAGACGACCTCGGTGCGCATCATTACTTGCTACATGCCACCCACAGCCGGCAGCGTGACCATCGACGGTCTCGACGTCGTCGAGCAGTCGATGGAGGTGCGCCGCAAGATCGGTTACCTGCCCGAATCCGCGCCCCTGTATCCTGAAATGGACGTCCTCGAATACCTCGACTTCGTCATTTCGTTGCGCGGACAATCTAATGGCAGTCGCCAGCGGCGCATCCGCCAGGTCGTTGATATGTGCGGCCTCGGCGATGTGCTCGCCAAGAGCATCAGCGAGCTGTCCAAGGGCTATCGCCAGCGCGTCGGCCTGGCGCAGGCAATGATCCACGATCCGGAAATCCTGGTGCTCGACGAACCAACTGTCGGACTCGATCCCAACCAGATCGTCGAGATTCGCCATCTCATCAAGACCCTGGGTCGCCAGAAGACCGTCATCCTCTGCACGCACATTCTTCCCGAGGTTGAAGCCACCTGCGATCAGGTCATGATCATCAACAAGGGGAAGATCGTTGCCAACGGCACGCCCGACTCTCTGCAGCGCTCGCTCGCGGGAAAGAAGACGATCCGTCTTGAAATCAACCAAACCGCCGACATCATCCGTCCGCAGCTCCTCGAGATTGACGGCGTTGAAGCCGTCAAAATGAACTCGCAAAACGGCACTTGCAAGTGCGAGGTTGTCTGCCGGCAGGGAAGTGATCCGCGCGAAGCGATCTTTCATAAGGCCGTCGCAAATCACTGGGTCTTGCTCGAGATGTCGCAGGATGTTTCCAGCCTCGAAGATGTCTTCCGCGAACTGACCAAGGGAGGCGCTCATGAATAATGTGTTAACGATCTTTCGCCGTGAAATGCGCTCCTACTTCAACTCCCCGGTCGCCTACATCGTCATCACGCTCTTCCTGCTGGTGTCCGGCTATTTCTTTTCGAGCACGCTGTTCCTCGCGAACACCGCCGACCTTCGCGGGCTCTTTGGAATTTCGTCCTTCATCCTGATGTTCTTTATTCCCGCCGTGACCATGCGCCTGTTGGCCGAGGAGCGCCGCTCCGGCACAATCGAGATTCTCGTCACGCTACCGGTGCGCGATTCCGAGATCGTCATCGGCAAGTTCTTCGCGGCCTTTGCCCTGACGGCGCTGTCGATCTTGCTCACCTTCGTGGCGTACATAACGATTGCCTCGCTCGGTGACGCCGATTTCGGCGCATCGCTCGGCGGCTATCTGGGATTGCTGCTGATGAGCGCCGTCTATATCGCAATCGGCGTGTTTACTTCGTCGCTCTCCATGAATCAGATCGTCGCCTTCATCGTCGGCTTCGTCATCATCTTCGCGCTCTTTATGCTCGATAAGGTTCTGCCGTTCTTACCCTCGGCGTTGGCATCGAGCTTTGAGTTCCTCTCGATCGATTACCACTTCCGCAACATCTCGCGCGGCGTGATCGATACCAGGGACTTGGTTTACTATGCCTCGATGATCTGGCTCTTCCTTTATCTGGCCATCAAGACCACCGAATCGCGGAAGTGGAGGTAGGAAGATGAAAAAGAAACTTGCCCTCACCGGATTCTCGGCCATCGCGCTGACTGTCGTCATACTCGTTGTCATCAATCTGATCTCGGTAAACGTCTTCGGCCGTCTCGATCTGACCGATGGCGACATCTACTCGCTGAGTGAGTCGACCAAGGAACTTGTCAGCGGGCTGGATGATCGCATTACGATTAAGTGCTACTTCAGCGAGGACCTCGATCCACCCTACAACTCGAATGCGCGCTACGTCAGAGACCAGCTTGACGAGTATAAATCTTACGCCGGCGGCAATCTGACTTTCAGCTTTGTCGATCCGATCAAGGAGCAGAAAGAACAGGAAGCCCGCAACTACGGCATTCCCGCGGTCCCGATGCAAACCTTGCGTCGCGACAAGATGGAGATCAAGCAGGTCTACATGGGGTTGGTCGTTCTCTTCGAGGATAAGCAAGAGGTGCTCCCCGTCATTCAGAACACCGAATCGCTGGAGTATGAACTGACGCGTGCGATCCGCAAGCTTACTTCCAAGGTGACTCCCAAGGTGGCCTTCACCACCGGTCATGGCGAATTGTCGCTGGAAGAGCAATTGCGCACGGTGAATCAGGTTCTGGCCGAAGAATTTGAAGTCCAGCCGCTCGACCTGAAGTCACTTAGCAGCCTACCGGCTGACATTCAGACGATTTATGTTATCGGCCCCAAGTCGCCGTTCTCGCAGTGGGAGCAGTACTTGCTCGATCAATTCCTCATGCGCGGCGGCAAACTCGGACTGCTGATCGATCGCATCAGCGCCGACGTCCAGCAAGGCCAGGCGGAACCGATCAATCCGGGTTTTGATGAGTTCCTCTCCCACTTCGGTGTCGGCATCAACGAAAACATGATTGTCGATGCCCAGTGCGCGCAAATCGCGATCCAGCAGCAGCAGGGACCGTTCCGTTTCCAGAGCCTCCGCGAATACCCGATGTTCCCGCGGCTCAACAATCTCTCGAAGGATAATCTGATCGTCAAAGATCTTGAAAACGTTAACTTGATCTTTGCCTCGACGCTCGATACGACGCGATTTCAGTCGTCTCCGCTGAAGATCGAAGTCATCGCCCGCACCTCGAAAAACACCGGCTTGTTGGCGCCGCCTTACTCCACCGATCCGATGCGCAAATGGACCAAGGCTGATTTTATCTATGGTCCGCAGCCCGTCGCAGTCGCCATCACCGGCAACTTCACGAGCATGTTCGCCGGCAAACCGAAACCGCCCATGGATACGCTATTGGCTTCCGCGCTCAACGCCCCCAGTGAGACCCGGCTCGATTCCGGGGATCAGGGCCGCGTTGTGATCTGGGCGGATGCCGACTTCGTCTCCGATGCCGTTCTGCGCGATCAGTCGAATCTTATCATGTTCCAAAATATGACCGATTGGCTCTCACAGGATCAGGGATTGATCTCAATTCGTTCCAAGGACGTTACCGCTCGTCCGCTTGAACCGGTCGAGGATTCGACACGGACGTGGGTCAAATTTGCCAATATCTTCCTGATGCCGCTGATCGTTATCGTTTTCGGGGTGGCGCGCTGGCAAATTCGACGGCAAAATCGCAGGAGGCAGTTGCTATGAAACGACCGCTGGTTCTTCTTGGTCTCATGGCCGTCGTGTTGCTCGTCGGCTACCTGTTCATGCTCCAGAGTCAGAACAAGGCTCTCTCGCCTAAAGAAAAGTCCAACTTCGTCGGGCTCGACTCCGGCGCCGTCAATCGCATTGAAGTGACCCGGCTCGGCAGCAAGACGGAGTTTCAACTCGCCGGCAACGGCTGGCAGGTAATGATTGACGGCGCACCCAAACGCGCCGACAACAACACGGTCAGCAACATCGCCAATCTCGCGCACAATTTGACTGTGGGCGATATCATTTCGTCGAATCCTGAGAAGCAGATGCTCTTCGAAGTCGATACGCTCATCGGTCGCACCGTGACCTTCTATCGCGACACGCAGGAACTCGGCCGCTTAATCGTCGGCAAAGCCGGGAGCGATTTTCGTTCGACCTATGTTCGCAAGTCTGATTCCAAAGACGTGTACTTGGCGACCACGGCCATAGCGCGTTTAGTCGATCGACCAGCGTCCGGCTATCGCGACAAAGCCGTTCACGCCCTCGATGCCGGCGCGATCAGCTCGATCATCGTGAAGAGCACTGACGCTGAGTATCAGCTCAACCGCTTGGATTCGCTCTGGGTCATCAACGACGCAAAAAGCGGCACGGCGCCGGCCGACGCGAATAAGGCCGCTGCCTATGCGACTATGCTCTCGACGCTGCGAATCAACGACTTTGTTGATCCCGTCGAAGCCCAAGGCGTGTCATTCACCTCTGACGCCGATCATGTCACGATCGCACTCACTTCCGGTTCCGCGGTTGAAATCCAGCTGATATCGAAGGACACAACGACCAAGTCGTATTACTTGCGCACCTCTGCCGATCCCGACCTGTTCACGGTACCGGAGCACGTGCGGAACAACATCATGAAGAAACCTGACGACCTGAAGTGAGCGCGACATTCTCTTCGAGGACAAGCCTTTCGCTTCCAACTCCTGCTCGCGTAGGGGCGCACGGCAGTGCGCCCGGCAGTGCGCTCGGTCGCCCGCTTCGCGGCTCCACCCTCGGTGCCCCACCGCTTGCGGTGGGACTTACTCGACTTGTCTGCTCAACTTGCGCCGTCAGGAATCCATTCCTGATGGAACCTGTCACTCTTAATCCTTTCTCATGAACAAGCCCCGCGCCGCCGAAATCGTCTCCCGCCTTCGCGAACTCTATCCGAATGCCAAGTGCTCTCTCGATTTCAAGACTCCGCTCCAACTCGCCATCGCAACGATCCTCTCGGCGCAAGCCACCGACGCTTCCGTCAACAAAGTCACCCCCGCGCTCTTCAAGAAGTACCCCTCAGTCACTGCCTTTTCCGAAGCCGACTTCGAAGAACTCGCCAACGACATCCGTCAGATCGGCCTGTTTCGCGCCAAAGCAAGAAACATCATCGCCTTTGCCCGCACTCTGAATGAGAAGTTTGGCGGCAATATTCCCAAGTCGCTTGCGGAACTTCAATCTTTGCCCGGCGTCGGCCGCAAGACGGCAAACGTTATCCAGGGCGTCTTACAAGGCGACGGCAACTCCGACGGTATCGCTGTCGATACGCATGTCACACGCCTTTCATTCCGCCTCGGCTTCACGAAACACTCCGATCCGAAGAGGATAGAATCCGACCTCCAGAAGTGGATCGCGCGCGAGCATTGGGTTTCAATCTCCCACATGCTGATCCTTCACGGCAGGGAAGTTTGCTCTGCCCGCAAACCCAACTGCGCCGCCTGCACTCTTTCTGATCTCTGCCCCAAGCGCGGCCTGTAGCTCCGACTTCAGTCGGAGAAACTAAATCTGTCCTACCGGTCAGAATCGCAGCGCTCCTGACAACATCTTCAGCTCGTGACTGTCATTGCGAGGAGCGGCCGTTGCTCCATGTTAGGTCGACAGTGCCGCGACGAAGCAATCTCCACCATCTCTCCCGTTGCGTCAGGTCTTCCGATTTCGCGCAATGTTGCCTCGGCTGTCGCTGAGACTCTCGGGACGCGAAATCGGGCGACCTGACGCGGGTCCGCTTATCCCCCCAACAAACCCCTTGCATTCCGCCGCCGCTTTGCTTATACATCCCCCCGCGAAATTTTCGCGGGAGTAACTCAGCTGGTAGAGTCACAGCCTTCCAAGCAGTGACCCACCCGACACGTCCACGAGCGCTCCGCTAACGCGTTGTCCCGCTTGTCATTATCAGTCCGACCCCCACCAAAAGTTCCCTGATTCCTGCGTGAATGAGTCACAGACACAGGAGTTTAAGGATGAACCAGCTCAACAATCTCTACCACGACGTCGATAATCTATTCATGGGGAAAAATTGGAGAACGTACCTCGATACGTTCCTGTTTGGCTGCCGGGTTCGCAGGCTGACCGACGCAACAATAAACGTGTACGCAGAGCGTCTCGGCCATTTGGCCCGCTATCTGGATACCAAACAGATCGATATCGACCAGCTGACCAAGCGCGACCTGCAGGGCTATGTCCTGTCCTTGCTCGGGACGGTCTCTGACGAGACCGTCAACGGCCGTATCCGGGCCTACCGGCGTTTCTTCAACTACCTTGAGGAAGAAGGAGCCTGGGAAGGCAAAGCAAACCCCACCAAGGGCCTGAAGATGGTCAAATGCGAACGGAAGGTCAAGGAGGTCGTGACCCCGACCGAGTACGAACTGGCCCTTGGCTGCTGCAACCGGAAAACCTTTGAGGGGTACCGGAATTTTGCCCTGCTACTGCTGGCCTGGGACGGAATGCTCAGGCGGGCAGAGATAGCTGGTCTTAAAACCGAGCACGTCGACTTGAAGTCGGGCCTGGTCCGGGTTTATGGCAAAGGGCGGAAATGGAGGGAAGTACCGGTTGGCGCAAAAGCCATCAAGGTACTCCATTACTATCTGACCCGGTACCGCTCCGATATCGAAGGGGATAAAATGTTCTGCGCCAAAGACGGCAGGGATCTGTCCTACCGCCACATCCATCAGATATTCGAACGAATCGGCAACCGGTGCGGCATCAAGCTGGCACCGCACCTGATCCGCCATTCTGCGGCCACGCACTATCTTCGTCTGGGTGGTAGTCCGGCCATATTGAGCCGTATTCTCGGACACACGAGTCTGGCGGTGACGTCTGTTTACGTGAACCTCATGCCGACCGATCTCGTGAATTCATACGAACAATACAGCCCGGCGAATTCGCTGCATGTGTAACGGAGAAGGGGCGCATCGAAGCGAATCCGTCCGTCCGCGCCCCCACGTTTCACCTCTCGCGCTTGTTTTTTCACGCGACCACAGAATCGCCACTGCTTGCCTCGACTAAGCCGTGGCAACGCATACTTGCGCTATCCATTAGCTATGCTATGCTGGCAGGGCTCATTATGAACCGCCCCTTGCGGTTCTGCCCCGCCACACACACTTTTCGCCCCCTTCTTTGAGGGATGAGGACGACCCGTGTGTGGCGGGTGTTTCTTTGGTTTGGGAATTCGAGGTGTAATGACGGTGACGCTCCCAACCTCAGAGAAAAACTCATCTGACAGTCATATCCCCAGCCAACCCCCGCGGGCGGTAATTGGCCCTCTTTTCCGTTCGGCTAGACTGAAACGGCACAGTCATTCATCGTTCTTTCACAATCAATCAAGGAGGCAGTAATGCCGAACGAACCATTGGTTGCCACTATCGAGGTGACCGACGAAGAAGGGAACGTCTCCACCCGGGAGATCGTCACCTATGCCGGGCTTCTTTCAAAAGCCCACGAACAGGGTCTCCGGAAGATTGAGACCAGGATCGACCAGATGCCGAGTGCGGACAACGGCATGACGGCGATCTGCACCGCCACCGTCACCACCGCCGCCGGAATGTTTTCCGACTGCGGTGACGCCAATCCCGACAATGTCCGCACCGGAGCTGTGCCCCATATCATCCGGGTGGCACTCACCCGCGCCAAGGCGCGGGCGCTCCGCGACGCGGTCAACATCGGCTCTATCGCCCGCGAGGAACTCGGGGATTACCCGCCCCAGTCGGTCCCGCCGCAGGAAACGCTGCCTCTATCGGGTGCGCCGGCAGGTGCCGCACCGGGGAGAAACCCCAAGCCCGTCACCGAAGCTCAGAAGAAGCGTCTGATTGCCCTGCTGGAAAGGCAGGAGAAAACCGGAGAAGAGCCTGAGCGCTATCTCTGCCGGGAACTCGGAGTCAGGCGGCTCGAAGACGCTACCGTTTCACAGGCAAGCGGCCTCATCCAGAGGCTCACCCGCGAAACCACTGCTATGACCAAGGAACTCGTCAACTGAAAGGAGGTACGTCATGACGCACAATCTGTACGATGCCCACCGGCAGTGGTGCACTCGCCCACCGGACGAACGATTCGCCGACTTGGATAGTCTGCTGGCATACACCAGCAGGCTGAAGGCTTCCTCTCAGGAGCGGGTCACCGAACTGGTTGACCTCCATATCGACGTAACTGACCGGCTCGGTCTCGCTTTGAATGGCACTGAAGAACCGGCCCTGCTGACAAACTGGTCGTTTAATCAGCTCTGTACGGCGATCGGGGCTCCTGCCAAGTATCTCCGATCACTGCCCCCGCGCGTGGTCATCGAATGTATGCGCTGGGGACTCGGGGAAAAGGACGTCGGAGCCAAGCTGCTCTACCGGAATGGCGGAGGCGACAAGACAGTTGCGGCATTCACCGGCCCCAACTACGGCCGCATCTGGGATGCGGACGTGGTGGCCGCCCTGCAGGACGCCGTTGTCGGCACCGGCTGGCACGTGCCGTCCGCACGGACGAACGGGTTATCGGAGAATGCCGGGCTGTACGCTTCTGACCGCGATATGTTCGCGTTTTTTGTCAACGATGAAAACCCGATTGAAGTCGGCAACGCCCGGCTCGGCAGGGGATTCTTCTGCTGGAATTCGGAAACCGGATCCTGCACATTCGGCCTGACCACGTTTCTCTACAATTACGTCTGTGGGAATCACATCGTCTGGGGAGCCGAGGAGGTCCGTGAGCTTAAGATCGTCCACCGCTCCAAGGCCCTCGACCGTTTCCGTACCCAGGCGCTTCCGGCGCTGAATCGGTTCGTGGAGAATCGCCTTGCGGCTGACACGATTGCGGATACTATCCGCCGTGCCAGTCAGGTCAGGGTCGGCGACGAATTCGAACAAGTCGCCGAATGGTTCAAAGACCGACCTTTCACCGGCTCCGAGGTCTCTGCCGCCTGGCATGCCGGACGGGACGAAGGCGAGGACGTTGCCAATCTCTGGGGGATGGTACAGGGTTTTACCGCCCACGCCCGCAGCCTTGATTTCGCCAATCATCGGGTCGATC
>CAZOYE010000009.1:0-143407 GCA_964584025.1 uncultured Ignavibacteria bacterium | reverse complement strand
TGATGTCGAGCCGGCGCTTGATGAACGAGAACAACAGATCGCCGGCGACGGCGGCAACTGCGGTGGCCAGCCCGAGGATGACGGCTCTGCCCGCCGCCGTATCCCCGAGCAGCCAGCGCAGCGCATAAGCTCCGACCACCGCTGACACGATGCCCAGGAGCAGTCCCGCCAGGGTCTTCCCCGGACTGAGGTGCGGGAAGGGATGGCGGCGTCCCAGTAGTTTGCCCCAGAGTTGCGAGAAGCTGTCGGTAATGGCGACCAGGAGCATGACGAAGGCGGCCGTCCCAAACCAGCGTTCGTTGAACGGGATCAAGAGGTGTGAAAAGGCCGCCATCAAGGCCAGCGTCAACAGGATCTGCCGTTGCAGCGACTGCGGCCACGGGAGCGACAGGTGCGAAACAAGTTCGGCGGCCCCGAAGACCGCAATGAGCGCCAGCAAGATTGCGAGCGCGCTGCGACTCCATGCGCCCAGCAAGAGCATGGTGGTGACGATGACGAGAAACGCGCCAAACTTTGTCCAATCCTGCTGCCGTTGCGAGCGTGTCGCACGGCGGCGCATGTGACCGGCCAACATCAAGAGGGCACCCGCACCAAAAAGGCAGGCGACGTAGAGGGACAGCTTAGCGAACATCGTTACTCCTTTCAGCCGATGCCGGAGCGATGATGCGGACCGCTCCCGGACAGACGTCGATGGCAAATTCGCGATCGAAGAGCAGGGTCTCGCCGTCGCCGAAGAATTCGAGGGGCTCGGCGCACGAAATGCGAGCCGCGCGATCGCGCAGCAGCACCACGTTTTCGTTGGCGATATGCGAGCCGCTTCGAGTGGCGAGAATGGTCCGTCGCAAGTCGGCCCGCGAGCAGTGGTTGGTGATCAGGAAGATATCGGCGATCCCGTCGTTCGCGCGCGCCGCCGGACAGACTTCGAAATTCTGCCCGGTGCCAGGTTGATTGGCGACGATGATGGAGTAGGTGTCAAACTGCTGAGGGCGACCGTTCGTCACGATCTCGACGCGACTACTACGGCGCGTACTGCGGCGATAGGTCAGGAGCAGTGCCAGCGAATAGAGGTGTGCCCCGACGGCGCGTGACGCCAGTTTGCCAAGAATCGCGTGGTGGCGCAGGCGATCAGCGGTGTTGGCGACATCCGCCGGCAGCAGAAGCCCGCCAACCGTCAAGTAATACCAGCCGTTCACCCGGATTGCATCGAGTACGGAAGTGGTACCGGATTTGATCAGACGCAGGGCATCCTTCATGTCGGCCGGCACACCGAGGCGGCGCGCCAAGTCATTGGCAGTCCCGACCGGGATGATTCCGAGGCGTACCGTTGAACCGGCGATGCCGTTGAGCACGGCATTGACGGTGCCGTCTCCGCCCACCGCCACGATAGTCTCGACGCCTTCGGCAGCCGAGGCCGCTGCCAGAGCGACAGTGGCCGAGCGATGGTCGCATACGTTAATCTCAGTATCGCTGCTGACGAATTCGGCGCTGATAAGCCAGAGCAACTCATTAAGTCGAGCGCCAATGCGATCGCGGTTGATCAAGAAATGAGTCTTCATGGGATAACCTCAGACGGCCTCGCGCATTGCCTTGCCCCAACGGCAGTCGAAACAGTACTCGAATATCCGGCGGGCGTAGCTGGCGAACGTCGGCACGACGATCCCCGTCGCGCGCAAGTGATCGCGCAGACGGGCGGTGTCGAAGCGATGGTCGATCTGCAAATACGGCGCAAAGGCATCGATGGCGGACGGGCTTACATCTGATTGTACCGCGCCGGAGTTCGCGACAGCGGAGTCGAATGCCCGCGGTCTGTAGCTGACGCCTGCATTGCCGGATAAAGCGCCACGTTCACGCGCATAGTCGAAGAAGGACGAGACGATTTCACCGACGGGGGTTTGCCGATCGCGCCCAGCTGCGAGGTGCAAGACGGCGCCGGGCAGCGCCGGGCGGAGCAGAGTCACTTCGGTAATCGCGCGTGCTACGAAGTCGAGCGGCACGATGTCGAGAAGTGCTTCGGGAGCGCACGGCAGTTCCCTGATGATGCCGTGCAACAGCATGCGCAGAGGTTGATAAAGGACGTTGAAATTCAGAGTCGCTCCGGTTGCGGCATCGCCGACCACGATCGATGGGCGCAGTATAATCGCGGGAATCTCGCCGGCCCGTTCCATGAGATATTGCTCGGCCTCCCACTTACTTTGCTCGTAGGCATTGCAGAATTCGGGGCGCGCAGAGTGTGCTTCCTCACGGATGAATCCACCGCGCGTTCCACAGGTGTAGGCGGTGCTGATGTAGCTCAGCCGCTGCATGTTCTTGATCGAGGCTCTTTGCGCGAAGGCCGCCACCTCGACCGTGCCTTGATAGTTGATGCGATGCGCATCAGCGACCGAGATCTGGAACTTGGTTGCGGCGGCCGCGTGCACGATGTGGGTCACCTCGTCTGCCAGTTGGGCATATTCGCCGACGGTGAGTCCGAGACGCTCGCGGGTGATATCACCGGGAATGACTTTGAGGCGATGACCGTGAGCTTCGAGTTGATGGGCCGAGAGGAAGATTCGCACGGCGCGTCGAAGGCGAGTCTCGGCCTCCGGCTGAGACTCTGCCCGTGCGATCGCCACAACTGAAGCCTCCGGAATGCCCGTGAGAGTCTCCGCGACCAGACGGGCGCCGATATTGCCGGTTGCGCCGGTGATGAGCACTGTTGCTTTCGTGCTTTGCGGACTCACGATACCTCCTGATTCACACGGGCGGAGAGCAAGAGCCGTGCCGCCTGCAAAGCGAGAGTCGGAGTCGTGTGCGCCAAAACGAATTACACGGGGTTTTGAGCAGCGCTCATGATGAGAAGCTCCTCCCAGTCGGGTAGTTGGTATCCAGGGAATAACCGGAGTAACCATTGGAGAGCGCTGCCGTCATTTTTTAGTTTGTTACTGCGGGCAGGCGTCGGTATTTTGAAAGCTAACAGCAAAATCCTTCGATGAAGAGATTGCCTTGAAGATGGCTCTCAGACGATGGCGGAGACAAAATGGGTAGCGGTTCTGACGGAAGATCGCGGTCGCTTCAAATCGGTACTCGATTCGCCCACTACGAGATCGTCGAGTTGCTCGGCGCGGGTGGAATGGGAGAAGTCTTCCTGGCCCGTGATCTCAAGTTAAACCGAGAGGTCGCCGTCAAGTTCTTGCGGGAATCGCTCGCCTCGGACCCGTCCCTGAGCAAACGCTTCACAACCGAGGCGGAAATCGCCGCTTCGATTAATCATCCCAATATCGTGACCGTTCATGAAGTCGGCGAATTTGACGGCAGACCGTATTTTGTGATGGAGTACATTGCCGGCAAGTCGTTACGAGAAGTTGCGGCCGGCCAGGGGGTAGCGTTCGAACAAGTTGAGTTTGTTCTGCGCGAGATCGCGACAGGACTGGCAGAAGTTCATCGGAAAGGGCTGACGCACCGGGATTTGAAGTCATCGAACATCGTCCTGACATCCACAGGACGAGTGAAGATTCTTGATTTTGGCCTGGCACGTTCCCACGAGGCAGCCAGGATTACAGAAGCCGGGACATTAACGGGGTCGATTGCCTACATGTCACCAGAGCAAATCACGGGCGGCGACGTCGGGCCGGCATCTGACTTATTTTCGCTCGGAGTGGTCTGTTATGAGCTCCTCACGGGACGCCTTCCCTTTCAGGGGGAGTATGAGGCGGCGATAACCTATGCCGTTGTGAATGTAGACCCGCCGGCTCCGGAGCAAGTTCGCGAGGACACACCACCGGAGTTGTCGGGCATCGTGATGCGCCTGTTGCAGAAGGACGCAGCGGAGCGGTTCGAAAGCGCAGACTCCCTCTTGCAGGACTTAGACTCAGCGTTCGAGAGACGCCAAGGAAAGCCCCGGCGCGGCGCGAGAGGCTACGGCACGATTTACAAGGCGGCCGGCATAGTGCTGATTACTTTAATTGTCGTGTTCACCTGGTGGTCGGGGACTGAGCGGCCGAGCGAATCCGGAGAACCAATCGCGTCGATTGCCGTATTGCCTTTCGAAAATCTGGGCGACAAAGACGACCAGTACTTTGCGGATGGGATGACGGCGGAGATCATCACGAATCTCTCGCGCATCGAGCGGTTGCGCGTGATCTCCCGTTCGAGTTCGATGCTCTATCGCGACAGCGAACTTCGCGCCCCGGAAATTGGCTCCGACCTTGACGTCGCCTATCTCATACAAGGGACAGTTTTCTGGGACAAGTCAGTCGAACCGAACCGGCTGAAGGTCAACGTGAACCTGATCCGCGCGGCTGAGGACATTTCGATCTGGGGGGAATCGTATGAGCGAACGCGCGACAAAGTGTTTCTGATTCAATCAGACATTGCGCGAGATGTTGCTGGCACTCTGAAGCTGTTTGTGGCGGCGACAACTCCGCACGATTCTTTCGCGGCGCCGACCGAAAACCTCACGGCCTACGATTTCTATCTGCGCGGCAACGAGTATTTCAATCGCAGTTGGGACGTCGGCGATATTCGCAATGCCATCAGCATGTACGAACGCGCGCTCGATCTCGACAGCGGGTTTGCCGCGGCATACGCGATGTTGTCGCGCGGCAACTCGAGCATGTACTGGGAATATTTCGATCGCGATCCGCGACGATGCCTTAGAGCCGAGGCGGCCGCCCGGCACGCGCTGGAGCTGCGATCCGATTTGGTTGAAGGCCGCCTGGCTTTGGGGTATTTCCATTATCACTGCAACCTGGACTATGGGGCGGCCCTGGCGCAATTCGATTCGGCGCTCCAGGTCGATCCCAACAATGCGGACGGCTACAATGCGATCGCGGCGGTCCAGCGGAGACTGGGCAATTTTGCCGAGGCCGCCAGAAATTTCCGGCATGCCCTGCGACTTGACCCCCGCTCGCACCTCAAGGCATTCGATGTCGGCCTGACGTTGGGCATGATGCGCGAATTTGCACAATCTGAGCAGTTCATGGATCGGACGATCACGCTGGCACCAGACTGGGCGTTGCCGTATGTCTACAAGGCCTGGTTGCCGATTCTGGCGGAAGGCGACACGGCAAGATCACGGATGCTGATCAGCGCGGCGCCGCCGCAAGCGCAGTTGACGCAGAGCAAGTATTGCTGGTGGCTTCATCGCGTGATCGAGGCTGATTTGCGCCGCCTGCAAAGCTGTATCGAACTCGGTCCTGATACGATCGCGTATTACCTGCAGCGCGCACAGTTCCATCGACTTCTGGGCGAAGAGAAGCAGGAGCGCGCCTACGCCGACACGGCCCTGCGACTCATCTTGCCTGAGATTTCCGGCCGCCCGGAAGACGCGCGACTTCACAGCTACCTGGGGCTCGCATACGCCGGATTGCGCCAGCCTGATTCGGCGCTTGCGCACGGGATTCGCGCGATGGAACTAATCCCGACGGCGACTGACGCGTTTGACGCCCCGTTTTGGATAGTCAACCTGGCGGAGTCAATGGTGATATTCGGAATGCACAACGAAGCCATAAACCAGTTGGAAACGCTTTTGCGGATTCCGGGCTTCGTCTCCGTGCCGTATTTGAAGCTCGATCCGCTCTGGAAGCCGCTTCATGACGAACCGCGATTTCAGAAGCTGGTCGCACAACCGAGTGAAACAAGTTGAATTCTGAGAGTCACTCGTGCAGAGGATAGCACGCTTCACTATTGCCTGAAGTCATCGGCCTTGAGGCCGAGGCGCAGCATCTTCTCTCTAAGACCCTTGCGTGTAAGCCCCAGTACCTTCGAGGCCTGCAAGATATTGCCGCGATGTTCGTCAAGAGTTTTTCGGATCAGGTCGGCCTCCAATTTATCCACGGCCTGGCGGAGGATACCTGGAGAAGACTCGGCAGCATCGCTGAGTGCCGATTTGACTTCGGGCGAAAAATCCTGAAACGTGATCTGAGACTCGTCCTCGGCGAGCAGGGCGGCGCGCTGGATTTCGTGTTGCAACTGGCGGATATTCCCCGGCCAAGAATAGTTGGAAATCTTCTCGAGGGCTTCGGGAGCGACAGCGAGTCTCTCGTTGCCGAGTCGGGACTTGGCGAGGTTCAGCGCGTGATCAATCAGCAGCGGGATATCTTCGCGGCGCATACGCAGCGGCGGCAGATCGATGGTCACGCCGTTGAGCCGATAGTAGAGGTCCTCGCGGAAGCTACCGTCCTTGATGGCGCTTCTCAGATCCCGGTTGGTGGCGGAGATGACCCGCACGTTGACGCGCTGCGATTTAGCGGCTCCCACGGCGCGAACTTCGCCGTTTTCCAGGACCCGCAGCAACGCGACCTGAGTCGAATGCGGGGCTTCGCCGACTTCATCGAGGAAGATCGTGCCGTTGTCCGCTTCCTGGAAGAGGCCCGGTTTGTCGGTTTCAGCGCCGGTGAATGCGCCTTTGACATAGCCGAAGAGCTCGGCCTCGAGAAGAGTCTCCGTTTTCAAACCGCAGTTCTTGACGACGAAGTTGTGATCGCGGCGCGGACCGCTTGAGTGAATGGCGCGGGCGATCAGCTCCTTGCCGGTACCGGTCTCGCCGGTGATCAGGAGTGGCGCGTCGTTCTTGGCGACTTTGGCAGCCGTCTCCAATATCGCTCTCATAGCCGGAGACTTGCCGACGATGTTTTCAAAGCTGACCCCGATGCCGAACTCGGATTTGAGTCGCGCATTTTCTTCCCGGAGGGCACGCTGCGAGATGGCGAGCAGTTCGTTTTTTTGCGCCAACTCCTGCAGCAGGATTGCGCCGTGGAGAATCTGCGCCGATTGCGCGGCCGCGATCCCGGCAACGCGCGCCTCGCGGTCGCTAAACGCGCCGGCGGGAGCCGATTTCACCAGGGTGGCCAAACCGATAATCGCGCCGCGCACGATCAGGGGAATACATAAAACCGCCTTGAATCGTCCGTCTTGCGACGAAAGCTGCCGAAAGCGGTCGTCGTGATCGAGATCATCGATCTTGAGCGTGGCCGAGTTTACCAACACCCAGCCGCTCAACTGGCTGTGAACCTGGAAAGGGATACCGGCAGCTTCGTGGGTACGCTTGCGGATTACGGTCGTAGTCTCGGCCTTTTGCTCGGAGGAGATCAGGCTGATTACGCCTTCGTGGGAGCCGGAGAGAGAGATCAACTCATCGATGAGGACCGAGAGGATCTGGCTGGTTTCGCGGAGGTGGCAAATGCGATCAAGGGTGTGATTGATCCTCGACAATTCATCGATTGCGGCTCGCAATTTCGCAATCTCGTCTTCTTTCGTCACGGTCGCCTCCGCATCTGCGTATCCAGAAGTTCAGGTGCCTTCAATATCAGGTGAAAGAAAGCTCTGTCAAGTTGATTTGCGGCGTAGCAGCTGACCGGTGAATACCGGCTTCCCTGTCTGGTACGAATCTATCCAGATCGCCGGGTGCGGACGGTGAGCGTCGCCCTGTCAAGTTACCGGGTTGCGTCGACTTGGGTCGGGAAATAGTTGCGGCTGCGCGGTTGGCAGGCGACTTGCTAAACCGGGCGTATCAGGCCCACTGAGTACGATGGCGCCAAAAGAATCTCAGAGTTGGGAAGAAAAACAGCCCCGGTGCTGATCAGGTTGCCGAAAGGCGCCTTCGGATTCGGGGTAAGATCCGATTACAGAAAATCGTGAGGAGCGTGACTATGTGTCGAACTTTTGTAAGTGTGCTATTGATACTGGCTGCCGGGATTCTGGCATTCGGATGTGAGAATTCAGGCACGATTGAACCGGTGGCGGTCACCGACAGTCCCGAGCAGGAAATGGCAGGATTGCTTGCATCCAGCGAAGGCCAGTGCAGCGGCTCGGCTCCGGCACCGCTCGTATTGATTTCGCACGCCAGCGGCCAGTCGGAGATCTGGCCTTACACGGGAGAGAACTTTTCCGGGACGCCGCAAGACCCGATCAATCTGATTTTTGTCGGCCACGCCGACCCACGCGATATTCGCGCGGCGCTCTTGAGTCTCGACGGCGATCGCAGCGCCTTTGGCTTTCCGCCGGTGGTGCCGTTCACTTCAACCTGGGACGATGCGATCGGCGACGTCCAAGTAGCCTACGGGCGCTCGGTACAGCAGTCGATCGATCCCGTAGAAGGGGTGTCGGCCTCGGAATTCGAGAAGTCTAAATGCCCTGACGGATGGAGTGGCAGTACGATCCAGTTGGCCTGCGGACCTTACGAGCAGCTCCGCGTGCATTTGCGCTTGTTCCGTCTCGGCAACTGCACGATCGCCAATGCCCATTTCGAATTCATGATTCCCGGCACCGAACAGCACCAAGTCCTGAGCTGGGAACTGGCCGAGCAGTTCGTCATCGCCGATTTCATTCGCAGCGGCCTGATGAATCCGGAGACCGGCCCGCTGCCGACCGGTGTCATTAACGCGTCTCCTTTTCGCACGATTCCAGGGGTGATCTACAACCTGCTGCCGGAGGATCTCAAGTACTTGATTTCCGGTCCGGCCGGCCAGGTGGATTACGACGTGCCGCTCAACACGGATGGAGTCGCGACGATTGTTCAACTGGTCAACAAAGTGGATCGAGTTGCCGAGACTCGCGACCAGAATATGATAATCTACTATGACCAAGTGGTGCCGAAGCCGTTTTGCTCGGGCGGGCCGGCAGACTACCTCTACGTCAATGGGCAAATCACCATGACGCAACGCACCAGTCTGAGCGCCGCCGGTGTTTTCAAGATCGATTTCTTCGCCGACGGGGATCTCATGGTAACGCCGGTAGATCCTTTGACTGGACAGATGATCGGCGCACCCATGGAGGCATTTGTGCGCGAAACGCACTCGGGACAGATGAATAATCGACATGCTTCCGCGTCGAGCACCAAGTTTCAGAGATTGGGAAGGAGAAGTGACGAAGCGGGTGGCACATACTTCAGTCACTTGCAGTGGAACTCGCAGGGCCGCGACATTTTCAGGCAGCTTGTGCGCTGCAATTCCGAATCGCTTGCTCTGCAGCCTGAGTTCTGCGTCTCCGGAAGCGCCTCTGTTGATCGTTCCGCGGATTTCTTCGGCACTCGCTGAAGCCGATGGTGTCCCGGCATCGACGACTTCGACCAAGCCTCGCCGTCGCAACGACGCGACGGCGGGGCGCAATCGGTCACAGACCAGAGCGCCTCATGAGCGCGGTTTTGGTTTCTGCGATAGGGACATAGGACTAAAGGGGTTGCCTCCGGCGCCAATTCGAGAATGTCCCTAATGCCAAGACAATTAAGAACATAGGCGAACAAGTTTGAGGCGGCTGAGAAGATTCCCCCTTACGGTGCCACGAGCGACTCCGGCGGCCTGCAAAATCGACTTGACAGACGATGTTAGAGATGTGATACTTTAATCGCAAATCATCATCTACTGGCTGAGTCTTGACCCGTTCAGGGGAGCAGTGGAATTGGCAGGAATCCAGGGTCTTCGGCGCTTAGAATCGCACGCAAGCGTCTGTCCCAGAAGTTCTGCATCGCAATCGAAGCAGATCTGGCGATTCGTTTGTCCGTAAGTCCCGTAGCTTCTTCACATCCTTACTCGCCGGCACGTCGAGGCGTTGTCGCATTCTGCGGCAATCCGCAATCGAAGTCTTCATGACCGCGCCGCGAAAGAAGGGAGGGCCCTTAGACATTCGTTCTCGCCGATAACGGTACTTCACATTGAGTTTTGTTCAAACATCAAGACAGGAGTTGCCAGCCCCGGGGTGAGTCCAGCCCCGCCGGTGGGCCTGTCCACCGGTTGCTGGATGAAGCGGCTGGCAAGAGTTGATTTTTATTGGGAGGCAGAGATGAGAAGATCGAGGTTAATCGCGTGTAGACTGGTTTGTGCGCTGGCCCTCGTCGCTTTTGTAACCGCGACGAGTGCGGTCAATGCCCAACCGGCGGGTTGTCCGACAGGGATGACCCATTACTGGAAGCTTGACGAAAGCACCGGTGGCCCGTTTGACGACTTCTACGGGACCAACGATGCGACATGCACAAACTGTCCAGTCGCCGTGCCGGGAAAGATCAATGGCGGGCAAGATTTTGATGGAGTCGACGACCGCATCACGGCTCCTGACGACAATTCTTTCGATTGGTCGGCCATGAGCAGCTTCACGATTGAATTCTGGCTGCGCTGGACCGGCTGTGATTGCACAACGGCGGGGTACACTTGTAACCAAGTGATTGTCGGGCGGTCGACGGCAGGTACCGCCTGGTGGGTTGGCGTCAATTGCGACATCACAAGCGGCGCTGCTCAAGCACACAAGGTGCGCGGCTACTTTGCCGCCGGGATTGATCTGGTAGGCGCGACGTCAGTCAACGACGATAACTGGCATCATGTCGTAATTCGATTTGACCAGTCGAATTCGCTCTACGAACTCTACGTTGACGGCAATCTCGATGCCAGTCAGTTCGGCAGTGGGCAAAATCGTGCCGGCTCCGGGCCGCTGGAGATCGGACACTACAACGCCCTGGGCGGATTCCACTACACTGGAATGCTGGACGAGCTTGCTCTCTATGATGTAGCACTGCCCACTTCGGACATTCAGACACACTACAACTCAGGGAGTGGTCGCAGCTACTGCGTGTCTAATCTTGCGCCAGTAGTTTCCGACATCCCGGACCAAGTCATTGCAGAAGGGGCGAACTTCACCGCCATCCCTCTCGATGATTATGTGGATGATCCGGACAATCTGGACTCGGAGCTCAGCTGGGCTTTCTCCGGTGACGCCAATCTCTCGGTGAGCATCGGAGGCAATCGCATTGCGACGATTACGATCAACGATCCTGAATGGAACGGCAGTGAGACGATCACCTTCACGGCCAGCGATTCGGAGCCGTTGAGCGACTCCGACCCCGCGACATTTACGGTCACAGCCGTGAATGATGCTCCAGAGGTCGGCGACATACCTGGAGAGACCGTCAGCGAAGGCGGTACTTTCGCCACGATCAATCTTGACGACTATGTAACAGACCCAGACAATTCCGACACCGAGATCAGTTGGTCGAGCAGCGGCAATGTTGATTTGCAGGTAAGTATCGTCGACCGGGTCGCGACGATTACGACACCAGACGTCAACTGGAATGGCAGCGAGACGATTACCTTCACGGCAAGCGATCTGGAACCGTTGTCCGATTTTGACGCGGCGACGTTTACCGTTACGGCGGTCAATGATGCGCCGGAGGTCAGCGATATTCCGGACGAGGTGATTGCCGAGGGCGGTAGTTTTGCGGCCATCCAGCTCGACGATTTCGTTACTGATCCCGACAATGCCGACGTCGAGATCGCCTGGAGCTATGCCGGCAACGTTGAATTGCAGGTGAGCATCAACGATCGAGTGGTAACGATTACGCCGCCAAACTCCGAATGGAGCGGCAGCGAGACCATCACCTTTACGGCCGCAGACTTCGAGCCGCTGACCGATTTTGATGCCGCTACTTTCACTGTCACGGCGGTCAATGATCCTCCGGAGGTGGCCGATATCCCCGATCAAGCGGTACTCGTCGGGAACGCTTTCGCAACGATCGCGCTGGACTCCTATGTTTACGATCCGGATCACGCGGATGCCGATCTGAATTGGACGTACTCCGGCAACGTAGATCTGAGCGTTGCGATTGACGTCAATCGCGTCGCAACGATTACTACGCCTTCTCCGACCTGGACCGGCACCGAGACAATTGTTTTCACGGCCAGCGACCCGTTGTCGGCGTCCGACTTCGACGGTGCGAGCTTCGCAGTAAATGCCGACGGCTGCCCGCCGGGCATGAGTCACTACTGGGAACTTAATGAGACGTCAAGCGGTGTTTATAGCGATGCCGTTGGCTCAACGAATGCCAGTTGCACCGATTGTCCGACAGCGGTTTCCGGATTAGTCGGCGGCGCCCAGGAATTCGACCGCCTGACCGATCAGGTCATCGTTGCCGATGACGGCAGTTATGATTGGGGGGCAACTTCGGACTTCACGATCGAATTCTGGCTGTTCAAGTCAACCGGCTGCGCCGGCGGAATCCAGCCGAACAATGAAGTTGTGGTCGGGCGGCCCGGCAGCGGCTGGTGGGTCGGTGTCATGTGCGAGGCCGGCACGAACCAATCCAAGATTCGCGCCTACTTCCAAGGGGTTGATATCTTTAGCACGACTTCGGTAACCGATGCCGCCTGGCATCATGTCGCCTTCGTGCGCGACAACACGGCCAATCAGTGGTTGCTGTATATCGATGGAGCGTTGGAAGCGGCCCAGACATCCGCCGGGAAAAATCTTGCCAGTTCAGAAGCATTGGAAATCGGCTGGTACAACGGACCCGACCCGGCGAAGTATCGGTTAGGAGCGATTCTGGACGAACTGGCGCTGTATGATGTCGCGCTGTCGCCGACGGCGATCGCCGCACATCACAGCAGCGGGCTGGTTGGCCTTGGCTACTGCAACTTCGCCGATACCCCGCCGGAAATCACAACCACAGCGCGCACCAACGCGATGGTCGGCCAGCCGTACGAATACGACGTCCAGGCGACCGGGCGGCCGGTACCAACATACAGCCTGGCCGTGTTTCCTGCGGGCATGACCATTGATGACATTACCGGTCTGATCGAGTGGATGCCTACCGCGACGGGCAGTTTCGACGTTGAGGTCGTGGCATCCAACAGCGAAGGCAGCGATAGCCAGCCGTTCACGATCGAAGTCGACCCCGGTAACAACTGCCCGGCTGAGATGGAGCATTACTGGACATTCGACGAAACTACTCCCGGCAGCTACAATGACCCGGTTGGTGCGGCCGATGCCACCTGCAGCGACTGCCCGACACCCGTGACCGGCAAGGTCGGCGATGCCCAGTTGTTTGACCGCGTCGACGATCAAGTGCTGATCCCCGACGACGACTCCTACGATTGGGGAGCGACCGACAGCTATTCGATCGAATTCTGGATGAAGGCGGACTGCGGTTGCACGAGCGGAGACTACAGCTGTAACGAGGTGATCCTCTCACGCTTCGACATTAGTAACCCGTGGTGGATCGGCCTCTCCTGCCGCACCAGCGAGAATCCCGGCAAGTTGCGTTGCTATTTTGGAGCTTCGACCGACCTGTACAGCACTGTTGACGTGAATGACGAGGTATGGCACTACATCGTCTTCGTGCGCGACGAGATGCTCGGTCAGTGCCGCTTGTATGTCGACGGCGCGCTCAACACGACTCTCGCCGTCGCCGGTCAAGTGCGCGCGGGGACGAACAAACCGATGCAAGTCGGCTGGGCGAACGGAGGGCCGTTCTATCGATACGGCGGCGTACTAGACGAACTGGCTTTCTACAACGCAGTCCTGAGCGAAGCACAGATCAACCGCCACTACCGCCACGGCGCGGGCGCGCCCTACTGCGCGATCTGCGGCGATGCTGACGGCAGCGGCATCATCACGATCTCGGATGCTGTTTTCCTGATTAGTTTCATCTTTGGCGGCGGTCCGGCCCCGGATCCGACTTCCGCCGGAGACGCGGACTGCAACGGCATCGTCACGATATCCGATGCTGTTTTCTTGATCAATTACATCTTCGCCGGCGGCGCCCCGCCATGTTCGACCTGTAAATAAAGACCGGCGAAGTACGCAGAAGGGCGACCCTCGGGTCGCCCTTCTGGTATCTGCTGCAGATCCGTCCTATTGTGCCGACGGCAGTACGAAGAAGTGATTCCAATGAAAAAGCCGGTGAAGGGACTCGAACCCCCGACCAGCTGATTACAAATCAGCTGCTCTACCAGCTGAGCTACACCGGCTTGAATTTCTCTGGGCGCACGGGATGAGCGTCTCGGCGCGCGATAAAATGAGGTTCCGGCAAGCGAATGTCAACAGTAAAGCCGATGTGAAGAGTGGCGGCGCAGTACGGGTTAAACCGGCAGACGGCGCGGAAAGCGGCGGCTGCGGTCGTAGGGTGTGATATCGACGACCTCCCCGGCTTTGACGCGCTGCTGCATATCGCACCAGAAAGCAGCCGTGTAGAGATCGGCATGGACGGCGCGGAAAGCCGCCCGCAGACGATCCGGCATGCCGGAGTAGTGCTCGATTTCATCCATGAAATAGTCATCCTGCATGGCGACGATCCACTCGGATTCCGACTCCATTTCTTCGAATTCATTCTGGGGCTGCGGTTTGTCGCGAAAATTCGGCTTTTCGAGCGGCCAGACATCGTCGTAATCGAAAAGCACGACGCGGCCGCGCCGCGTCACGCCGTAGTTCCAGATGTTGAAAAGATCGCTGGGGAAAATTCCGGTCGCGGCCAAGTCTTTCAGGAAATAGCCAAAATCGAGAACGACGTGTCGAATTGCCTCGGGATCCGGTTCCTGCATCAGGTACATCAGGAGCGGCGTGACGCGTCGCTGCACGTACAGATGCTGGATCACGACATGCTGCGGCTCCAAGGTGACAACTTCGCGGGCGGCGGCGGCGAATTCGGCGAGCAGTTGATCGGAGAAGCGCCACTTGCGGAAGCGCAAGTTCTCAAAATCCTGCGTGTCGACCATGCGGCCGACGCGGTCGCGGTGGCGGACCAGGTCGTAACGCTCCATGACTTCGCGCCGGTCGAATGACTTTGTGGTTTGATCGCCGGAGCGCAAATAGCAGGGGTAATCCTTGATTACTTTGAACACGTAGTCATAGCCCGGCAGGGTGAACACAATCATGACGGAGCCCTCGCGACCCGGCGCGATCATGAATTGCTCGCGCGAGCGGTGGACGAAGCGGTGGAGGTCGCGATAGAACTCGGTCTTGCCGTGGCGATTGTAGCCGAGCGAGACGTAGAGATCGGCAATCGGCTTCTCCGGAAGCAAGCTACGGAGGAACTGGATTATGGCATCGTGCCGATCGATCTCGACGAGGAAGTAGGAGAAGGCGAAGCTGAAGACGACAGACAAGTCGCGCTCGCTGAGGAGCGCCGTGTCGACGTAGA
Source organism: uncultured Ignavibacteria bacterium (assembly GCA_964584025.1). Taxonomy (GTDB): domain Bacteria; phylum Zixibacteria; class MSB-5A5; order CAIYYT01; family CAIYYT01; genus JADJGC01. The sequence goes on along the minus strand of CAZOYE010000009.1, from coordinate 128,529 downwards.
GGCCATTTTCGCCATGATAGAGCGGCATGACGAGCGGCAGGCACGTCTTCTTACCCAAACAAATGCGGCCAACAAGATAAGCGACCTTGTTGCGGAAGAACGGCGCGCGAATCATCTCGATGGTGTCGAAACTGCCGTAGCCGATCTTTGGCCAGAGATAGAGGTCGATTTCACGCGCGACCTGGGTGGCGTCGCGGTCAAGGTCTTCAAACGAAGTCGTGAAGCCGTACGCCAAGAGCATTTCCTTAACGATTTCCGCGCAGGGCCGGGTGCCGGGGTAGCAGACAGAGATACTGCCGGCGGCGCTGTCGGCGTTGCGCCGCGGTGTCAGGCGGAAATATTCGATTTCGCGATCGAGGCCAACGGTGGAGAGGACCTTGCGCGTGACCGAGTTGTAGAAAGTCTCCGCTAAATCCGCGTCATGTCGAGTGGCAAGGAGCGCGGGAAAGACCTTCTTGACGGCAAGCCAAAGCGCACGATCGTGAAAACTGTCCGGGAAGCGCTCTTCGAGGATGCCGGCGATGGCGCTGAGTGATCGCTCGTAAAGGTCCATGCGCTCGACGGAATCGGCGCGGATCCCGGGCCAGTCGCGATCTTCAAAGCGGCTGCGTGCCCGGCGGGTGATTTCGGCGAAGTCCTGCTGATATTTATCGAAGGCGGCGACGACAAGCCTGGCGGCGTCGTGCGCCATCACGCCGATTTCGGGAATCGCAGGCGTACTCATTGGTCGGCCACCTCCCGGCACGTTAGAAGATTGCTTTACCTGTCCATAATGAACAACGTCAGCGAGAAGAATCAAGCGCAAAACGCGTTGCAGGCGGCGTCCTCTGCGCCTGACTGAACAAAACCCGGAACATTGCCGTCGGGCCGGAATAGAATGAGTGACAGAAAATGGGGACAGAGATCTAAAATCAAATCTGGAGAAAAACGTGGCTAAACAAGTCTCATCTCTTGTGGCAATCCTCCTCCTCGCCACCATTGGCTGGACGATCCTGGGATCGACAACAACGCTGCGCACGGAACACCAGGATGCCGCCTTGCGTCCGGAAGTCGGCCAGCTTTGGGGGACGCTGCAGCGTCAGAAGGCGCCCGAACTGCACGTCAGCGAAGTCAAGGTCGGCCCGGGAAGCAACGATTCCGGGCAAGTCAGCGAGCCGTCAAACTCTCCCTGGGAGCTGGGGCAGAATGTCGGCTGGGATGCGAGTAAGATTGAAGTCGCATTGACACTTGATCATCGCAAGAAAGGGCTGCTCTGGTACTCAACGTATGGCGTTCGTTTCCAGAGCCGGTACGTGGTTACGAATCCGACTCAAGAGCCGGTGACACTGACACTGTCGTTTGAATTCCCTGTCGCCGATGGCGTATTTGACAATTTCGCTCTGAAAGTTGACGGCGACACGGTGCACGCGTTAAACCAGGTCGCCGGCGTCGTGAAGCACAAACTTGAGCTGGCGGGCGGACAACAGAGAGAGGTTGCAATCAGCTACGGCTCGCAAGGACTCGACCAGTGGTGGTACATGTTCGGGAAGTCGGTCACGCAGATTCGTGATTTCGAGCTGGTGATGCAGACCGATTTCGACGACATCAACTTCCCCGAAAACTGCATTTCGCCGACCGAGAAGGTGAAGACAAGCGACGGCTGGCAGTTGACCTGGAAGTATGAAAGTCTGGTGACCGGACTGCAGATTGGGATGGAGATGCCGCAGCGAATCAATCCGGGGCCGTTCGTATCGCGCGTGAGCTTCTTTGCGCCGGTTTCGCTGCTGTTTTTCTTCTTCGTGATGTTTGTGCTAACGACAGTCAAGAAGGTGTTCATCCATCCGATAAACTATGCCTTCGTGGCGGCGGCGTTCTTCGCGTTCCACCTTTTGCTTGCCTACCTGGCGGATCACATTGACATTCATCTGGCGGCCGCGATCAGTTCGGCGGTCTCGATTTTCCTGGTGATTTCCTACTTGCGGCTGGTCGTCGGGATGCGGTTTGCGCTTGTGGAGGCGGGATTGTCGCAGTTCGTCTTCTTGATCGGGTTTTCTTACGCATTTTTCCTGAAAGGATTCACGGGGCTGGCGATTACGATCTGCGCGATTCTGACGCTGTATGTGACGATGCAGTACACGGCGAAGCTGGACTGGACTAAGCAGGGACAGGAGCGCAAGTAATCGCAGGCGCAGCGAGGAACGCGAGAGGCTACAGAAGGACTACAGCTTCTTCTTCCAGACCGTGCCCTGCGGGGTGTCCTCGAGGATGATGCCCATGGCGAGGAGCTGGTCGCGGATGGCGTCGGATTTCTTGAAATCGCGCGCCTTGCGGGCGGCGATGCGTTCAGCGATGAGCGCTTCGACTTCGTGGTCGAGCGAGACTTCTTCCTTGCGCAGAACGTCGAGGACCGAGTCGAAGCCTTCCATCGTCGCAGCGACTTTGGCGGCGTCTTCGTCGGAAATCCCGCCCTCGGCGATCAAGCGGTTGATATCGCGAACGAAGTCGAAAATTGCCGCCAGCGCCGGGGATATATTGAGATCGTCGTCGAGACCGTCGGTGAAGCCTTGTCTTACGCGGGCGACATATTCATCGACCTTGCCGGAGGGAACGGCTTTGACTCCGACTTTGAGATTGTCGTAGAAGTCGCGCATGCGCTGGATCGCCGCCTTGGCGCCTTCGAGACCGTCCATCGTGAAGTTCAGCGAGGCGCGATAGTGTGTGGAGAGCAGCAAGTAGCGAATCGCGACGGCCGGATAGCCCTTATCGAGCAGTTCGCGGACGGTGTAGAAGTTGCCCAGTGACTTTGACATTTTCTTGCCATCGACGACGAGATGCGCGCAGTGCAGCCAGTAGTTGACGAACTTCTTTCCGGTCGTGGCCTCGGATTGGGCGATCTCGTTTTCGTGATGCGGGAACATATTGTCGACGCCGCCGGTGTGGATGTCGAAGTGCTCGCCGAGATATTTCATCGACATTGCGGAGCACTCGAGGTGCCAGCCGGGGCGGCCTTTGCCGATTTCGGTTTCCCAGAAGACGTTGCCGTCGGATTCGTCCCAGCCCTTCCAGAGTGCGAAGTCGCAGACTTGTTCTTTTTCGTACTCGTCCGCGGCGACGCGCTGCGAGGCTCCGGCCTGGAGCTGGGCAAGGTCCATGCGCGACAGGCGCCCGTAGTCAGGAAACTTGGAAATCGAGAAGTAGATGTCCTTGCCTGACTGGTAGGCGATGCCCTTTTCGAGCAGCCGCTTCACCATCGCGACCATTTCCGGAATATGAGTAGTCGCCGCCGGGTACTGCTCGGCGCGCTCGATACGGAGCGCATCGATGTCGGCAAAAAATGCATTGATGTAGACGGCAGTGTAGTCGTCGAGGCTGACGCCTTGGGCAATCGAGCCTTTGATCGTCTTGTCGTCGATGTCGGTCAGGTTCATCACCTGCGTCACCTTGAAGCCGCGATACTTCAGGTAACGGCGCAGCAAATCCTCAAACGTATAGGCGCGAAAATTCCCGATATGGGCATGATTGTAGACCGTCGGGCCGCAGGTATAGAGACTCACTTGCCCCGGCAAGATCGATTTGAATTCCTCGATCTGACGTGACAAGGTGTTGTAGAATTTCAGCGCCATCTAATCTCCCTACTAAGAAGTTTCCCCGAGGCATCTATCGCCGCCGGGGAAACAGAATGACTCAACTACGACTGAGTAAACGACTTGACCGTCCTGGCATCGAGTTTCTTAACCAACTCGACGACTAACTTGACGGAGGCTTCATAATCACCGCGATACATGACGGCGTTGTGGCCGTGGATGTAACGCACGGCCGGACCGATCGCGATCGTCGGCACGCCGAGCCGCGAGATATGAATACGGCTGCCGTCGGTGGTGCCGCCGCGAATGCTGGTCAGGTGATACTTGATCTTCATCCGTTCGGCCGTTGCCTGGACAAAATGACGCAGCTTGACATTGGGGATCATGCCGCCGTCAAAGACGATGATCGACGGACCGCTGCCGACTTTCTCTTTCGGTTCACCCGAGATACCGGGCGTGTCGCGCGCGATACCGGTATCGAGGATAATCGCAAGGTCAGGATCGATCATCCAGGCAGCGGTTCCGGCGCCGCGGCAGCCGACTTCCTCCTGCACCGTTCCCACGGCGTAGACGGTGTTCGGGTGCTTCTGCTTTTCGAGGCGCCAGAGGGTCTCGATGGCAGCAGCACAGCCGAAGCGGTTGTCGATGGCCTTCGCCATATACATTTGTGCGTCGGCCATCAGGGTGAATTTGGAGTCGGGGACGATCACATCCCCCACAGCGATGCCGAGTTTCTTGGTGACATCGACCTTGCCGCGCACACCGCAGTCGATGTACATATCGGTGATATCGAGGACTTTCTTGCGGGCTTCTGGTTCGAGCAAGTGCGGCGGTGTGGAGCCGATTACGCCGAGCACCGGTCCTTTTCTCCCCATAACAATCACGCGCTGCGCAAGGGCGACGTGTCCCCACCAACCGCCGAGGGGGAGGAATTTCAGGAAGCCGTTGGCGGTGATGTCGGTCACCATGAAGCCGATTTCATCGAGGTGGCCGGCGATCATGATCTTGGGGTCGCCGGCAGTGCCCTTGCGTTCGGCGATCACCGAGCCCATTTTGTCAAACGACACCTTCGCGTGTTTGGCGACGTGCTTTTTGAATATCTCCGCGATGGCCGATTCGTGCCCCGGGGGCCCGTAGGCGTTTGTAAGTTCTTCCAGCAGCAGTTCAGTTTTGTCCACGACATTACCTCCGACGGTTAACAGACAGTCCTCTTTTGACTCCCCGATCAGGGAGAGTGTCCACGATAATATCTCGGTTTACGATTATCAAGCGCGAATCGTTGCGGGGGATTCTGCGATTCCGATTCGCGGGGGATCGTGGCCGGCTACTTTTTCAGCGCCAATTCGACGATGCGATTGAGCAATTGCTCGAAGGAGATTCCCGCCGCCTTGGCGGCTTTGGGGACAAGTGACGTCGAGGTCATGCCGGGCAGCGTGTTGACTTCGAGGCAGAACAACTGATTCTGAGGATTGAGCCGAAAGTCAGCGCGCGCATAGCCGCTGCAGCCGAGCACCTGGAAGGCCGTCAGTGCATACTCTTTGGCGTCGGCTTCGACTTGCTGATCGATCACCGCCGGACAAATGTAGTCGGATGCACCGCTCGTGTATTTGTGCTCGTAGTCGTAGAACCCACCCTTGGGCACAATTTCGACAACCGGCAGCGCCTGATCGCCCAGGACGGCAACGGTGAGCTCGCGACCAGGGATATATTCCTCAAGGAGAATGAAATCGTCGTAATCGAGAGCCAGTTTAACTCCGGCGAGAAGTTCGGCGTAGTCTTTGGCGATGGTAATTCCGACGGTTGAGCCCTCGCTGTTTGGCTTGACGACGATGGGGTACGCAACGTCGGCGAAGTCCTCGCTGCCGCAATAGCGAAAGACGTGGGCTTCCGAGCCATAAAAGATCGTCTGCGGCGTCGGCACACCGACGGAATCCATCATGAGTTTGGCACGTTGCTTGTCCATCGCCAACGCCGAGGCGAGTACGCCGGAGCCGGTATACGCGACCTTCGCAAGATCGAACAGCGCCTGGAGCGTTCCGTTCTCGCCCAGCCCGCCGTGAAGCGCGATGAAGACGACGTCACTGTCTTTGATCGTCGCGGGGAGCGACAAATCGAAGCGCCCGATCTGTCCTCCCTCGGAAGCGGTTTGACCGGCCGTAATCTGCGCTACATTGCCTGAGCCAAGCAAATCGCGGCCGTCGCGCGTATCGAGCAATTGGACGGTGTGCCCGGCTGATTGCAGGGCTGCCGCAACAGCCTTTCCGGAATTGAGCGAGACTTCCCTCTCCTGCGATTCGCCCCCCGCCAATACCAAGATCTTCACGTCGATTCTCCTTGTCGCTTGCGGGCGAGAATTTTGTAAACCACAAAGGAAACGACAAGCACAAGAGCGATAATGATAATCGAATTGTAGGTACCGATGATGCGGTCGATCACCTGCCAGTCGCGGCGCAACACCCAGGCAAGATAGAGCACAATAAAATTCCAGGTGAGAGTAGAGATCGTCGAGTAGATCAACATCCGCCAGGCGCCGACGCGGCCGACACCGGCCATGACGGCGATCAAAGCGCGCACGCCGGTGAGATAGCGCGACGCCAGGAGCACCTTATCGTGGTAACGATCGAACCAGTGTTCAACTTTTTCGAGCCGGCGCACCCCCAGCCAGCGCATGCTGTGGCTCGAGAAGACCGAGCGGCCGTGAGTTCGACCGAAGTAGTAGAGCGCCATCACAGAAAGAAGCGTGCCCACGACCGAGAGCACATAGATCGTACTCCAGGAGGCATGGCCACCGGCCGCGTATACCCCACAGATGAAGACCACGGTGTCACCCGGATAGGGCGGGAAGAAGTTTTCAATCAACATGGAGAGCAGGACGAACAGGTAGATCCAGAGCAGGCTCTGCCCGGCGACTACATTGAGGATCTCGTCAGCTTTGGCGAACAGTAGTTCCATCTTAGCGTTGTACGAGCGCCACCGCCATGGCCGCAATTCCCTCTTCGCGCCCGGTAAAACCAAGTTGTTCGGTAGTCGTGGCTTTAATCGACACGGCATCGGTGTCGACGCGGCAGACGCGCGAGATATTGGTTTTCATCCGCTCGACGTAGGGTGCGATTTTGGGTTGCTCGCAGATGATCGTGATATCGGCATTGACCAATGACCAGCCGTCGGTGCGCAGAATCTCCACGACACGGTTGAGCAGCAACGTCGAGGACACGTCTTTGAACTGCTGGTCGCTGGGCGGAAAATGGTGCCCGATATCGCCTTTGGCCACAGCCCCGAGGAGAGCGTCGCAGAGGGCATGAAGCACGACGTCGGCATCGGAGTGTCCCGCCAACCCGAGAGGATGATCGATGGCCTCGCCGCCCAAGACGAGCCGCCGGCCGGCAACAAACGGGTGAACGTCAAAACCGGAACCGATGCGAAAAGTGGGCATTCAATTACATCCTCGTCTTGCGGCCCGTTCAGGCGCAGTGCGCGAGATCAACCGGTGGGCGCTCCAGCCCCAACCAGCAGTCGCCGCGCCAGTTCGAGATCCTCGGTGGTGGTTATCTTGATATTTGCTGCCGAACCTTCAACGACGCGCACACCGATCCCGAAGGCTTCGCAAACCGAGGCGTCGTCGGTAAACTCGCGCTTTGATTCCAGTGCCTGGATGTACGCGGAGATGATCGCCTCGTATTTGAATACCTGCGGGGTCTGGGCGACCCAAATTTTGTCGCGATCAAGGGTGGCAATAACGAAGCCTTCCTCGACGCGTTTTAGCGTCTCGGTCTGGTGAACGGCGAGAATGGCGGCGTCGTGCGCTTCCGCTTCCCTGCCGACGGCCTCGATCTCCTGCAAGGTCACCAGCGGGCGCACGCCGTCGTGGATAAAGACAAGGTTGGCGTCTTCAGGAACGGAACGCAATCCGCACAAAATCGAATCGAAACGCGACTTGCCGCCAGCCACGATGCGCTCGACTTTCTTAAAGCCGTGCCGTTCGACAATTGACTCGTAGGTGTAGTTGAGGTCGGCGCCGGCGACGACGAGATGGATCGTGTCGATGCAAGGTGCCTGCTCGAATTTCTCGATCGTCCAGGCGAGAATCGGTTTAGTGCCGATCGGGCGATATTGCTTGGGCACGGCGCCCGGCAGGCGCGTGCCCTTGCCGGCAGCGGTAATAATGGCGTAGTTCTTCATGTAATCAGCATCGCGTCGCCGTAGGAGTAGAACCGATAACGATTGTCGACAGCCTTGCCGTACGCCTGCAGGATCTGCTCCGGCGACGCAAACGCCGCCACCATAGCCAAAAGGGTTGACTCCGGCAAATGAAAATTGGTGATCATGGCGCCGACGGCTTTGAACTTGAAGCCCGGATAGATAAAGATATTGGTTTCGTCGTGCTCGGCCTGGAATTTCTCCGCTTTCGCCAGGCAGCCTTCAAGTGTTCGCACGACGGTTGAACCGACGGCGACAATGCGGCGTTTCTTCGCGAGCGCGGCATTGAGTTGTTTGGCGGCCTTGTCGTCGATCCAGTATTCCTCGGCGTCCATAGTGTGCTTTTCGTAGTGTTTGGCCTCAATGGGCTTGAACGTGCCGCGGCCGACATCGAGCCGGATCGATACAATCTCGACGCCCTTCTTCTCGAGATCCGCCAGCAGTTCTTCCGTGAAGTGCAAACCGGCGGTCGGCGCAGCAATCGAAAAGCCCTCGCGCGCGTACACGGTTTGATACATTTTGCGATCCACGGAGGTATCGTCGCGCTTGATATACGGCGGCAGCGGCATGTGGCCAAATTTCTCCATCAACTCGGTGGCCGGACCGCCGACAAAGCGGACGCGCCGCGAACCATCCGGCAGGACGGAGATTATTTCCGCGTACTCACGCGCCGAGAAATAGAAACGGTCGTGCTGATGCGCCTTCTTGCCGGGACGAACCAAGCAGACCCATTCATCTTCCTTTAATTTGTCCATCAGGAAGATTTCGACCTTGCGCCCGGCCTGTCCGCCGACGCCAAAGAGCCGGGCGCGCGCGACCTTGGTGTCGTTCAGAACCAGAACATCGTCCGGCTGCAGCAGATTGACAATATCGGCGAACACGTAGTCTGTGAGGCCGCCGCTCGCGCGATCCAGATGCAGCAAGCGGCAACGATCGCGTTTCTCCAGCGGATGCTGGGCGATGAGGTCCTCAGGAAGCTCGAAAGTAATTTTCTCCATAACCCGTCTTTGAGAAGTGGTACCAAGTTTCTTAACACCAATTGATGTTAAAGTAATTTCCCCTGTTGCGTCGGTTTTTGCTCCGATTTAAGATGCTTGAACGCCGCCGGGGTGGCCGTGCGGCCGCGCGGCGTGCGCTCCAAAAGTCCCTCCTGTATCAGAAATGGCTCGTAGATTTCTTCCAGTGTTTCCGCCTCTTCGCCGACGGCGACGGCGAGCGTGCTGAGCCCGACCGGTCCGCCGCGGAATTTCTCGATGAGGACGCTGAGAATGCGCGTGTCCATGTCGTCGAGTCCGAGTTCGTCGACATCGAGTCGTTCGAGACTGCTGTGCGCGAGTTGCTCGGTGATGCGTCCGTCGCCGGTGACTTCGGCGAAATCACGAATCCGGCGCAAGAGCCGGTTGGCGATGCGCGGCGTGCCGCGCGAGCGCGAGGCGATCTGACGACAGCCGGCATCATCGATCTCGACGCGCAGAATACGCGCCGAGCGGTGGATAACGTGGGCGATATCATCGGCTGAGTAGTAGTCGAGACGACCAACGACTCCGAAGCGCGCCCGCATCGGTGAGGTGAGCAGTCCGGCGCGGGTGGTGGCGCCGATCAGCGTGAATGGCTTGAGCGGGAGTTTTACCGATCGTGCCGCCGGTCCGCGATCAATCATGATGTCGAGCGTGAAATCCTCCATTGCGGGGTAGAGGTATTCCTCGACTACGCGATTGATGCGATGGATTTCGTCGATGAAGATAACGTCGCGCTCGTTGAGATTGGTCAGGATTCCGGCGAGGTCGGCGGCTTTTTCGAGAATCGGCCCGGAGGTCGACTTGATCCCGACGCCAAGTTCGTTGGCGATAACGTAGGCAAGGGTGGTTTTACCCAATCCGGGCGGGCCGTAGAAAAGTACATGGTCGAGCGCCTCGCCGCGCTGCTTGGCGGCCTGGATGAAGATCTTGAGGTTCTCCACGACCTTACCCTGACCGATGAACTCATCGAAGCGCAGCGGCCGCAGAGAGGCGTCAAAGTCGCGCTCGCCCTGAATAATCTCCGGATTGGTGATCCGTTCTTTCATGCCATCCAAAAACGGGCGGACTCAAGTCCGCCCCGACCTTTCTCCCTGAAGACAGCGCCCCCGCTAATTCACCTGATCGATCACGTCAGCGAACGCCGGCTTGCAGCGCCGCGCGGATCAGCGCGTCAGAACTCTGATTTGAGCCCAAGTCAGCCACGACTGCCTCCACCGCCTTGCGCGCTTCGTAGCGACTGTAGCCCAGGGCTTCAAGCGCCAAGACGGCTTCCTCGACGTGACTTAATCGAGACGCAGCGCCGACGCCCGTTGTTGAAATAATCTTGGTAACTTTATCCTTTAACTCAAGCACTAATCTTCCGGAAGTCTTAGGTCCGATGCCGGAAATCGTTGCCAATAAGGAACGGTCTTCTTCAAGGATCGAGCGCAGCAGGTCATCGACCTTGATACCCGACAGTATGGTCAAGGCCAGTTTGACGCCGACTCCCGAGACCTGGATAAGCATTTCGAAGACCTCGCGCTCAGCTTGCGTCGCAAAGCCGATTAAGTCAATCGCATTTTCGCGGACCTGCATCGAGGTGAATAATGCGACTTCCGAACCGAGCTTCGGCAACGCCTGCGAAGTGGAGAGCGGCACGAGGATTTTGAAGCCGACCCCGCCGACGATGACTTCAACATGGTCAACGTGTTTGGCTGCCAACCGTCCGGAGACTGATGATATCAAAATTGCTTCTCTCTTCGCTGAAAATGGCAATAGGCAATCGCCAGGGCGTCGGAAACGTCGAGCGGCGCCGGCAGTTCTTTGATGTTGATCAGCGCTTTTATCATAAACTGGACCTGTTCTTTGGAGGCGGCACCGCGTCCGACGACCGACTGTTTCACCTCACGCGGCGCATATTCAAAGATCGGGACGCCTTTCAAGCTGCAAGCCAGCAAGATGGCGCCACGCGCTTGTCCCAGACTCATGGCAACCTTGACGTTCTTGCCGTAGAACCCTTCTTCCAATGCCACTTCATCAGGATGCTCGCTATCGAGTAACTCCGACATTCGATTAAAGATAAGTCTCAGGCGATCCGCCATTTTGCCGGTGGGCGTCGAAAAACTCCCGGCGTTCACCAGCCGTGCCCCGTTTCGATCGATCTCGACAAGGCCGAACCCGGTGGTAGCCAGGCCGGGGTCAATGCCGAGAATTCTCATTGAGCCGTTAGCTGCTCGAGAGTAGCGTCGTCGATGTCGAAATTGGCGTAAGTCTTCTGGATATCGTCGTGATCTTCCAAAGTCTCATAGAGCTTGATCATCGATTCCGCCTGTTTGCCTTCCAACTTGACCGAAGTCGACGGTATCATCGTAACCTCGGCGCTGGCCATCGCAATGCCCTTGGCTTCCAGGGCGGCGCGCACAGACTCGAAGGACTCCGGCGGCGTCGTGATCTCGAAGACATCGCCTTCGGTCGTCATGTCGCTGGCACCGTTCTCGAGAGCGAGTTCGAGAAGAGTGTCTTCGTTGGCTTTGGCGGTTTCGACTTCGATCAGCCCCTTCTTGGTGAACATCCAGCTGACAGAACCGGATTCGCCGAGGTTACCGCCGTACTTGCTGAAGAAGTGCCTGATTTCGGCCACCGTGCGGTTCTTGTTGTCGGTTACGACTTCGACCATCACGGCTACGCCACCGGGGCCGTAGCCTTCGTAGGTAATCTCTTCGTAGCTGGCGCCTTCCAGTTCGCCGGTGCCTTTCTGGATTGCGCGCTTGATGTTGTCGGCCGGCATCGAGTTCGACTTGGCGTTGAGAACCGCCGTCCGCAATCGCGGGTTGGCTTCCGGATCTCCGCCACCGAAACGGGCGGCGACCGTGATTTCCTTGATCAGCTTGGTAAAGAGACGCCCGCGTTCGGCGTCCGCTTTGCCTTTCTTGCGCTTGATTGTCGACCATTTAGAATGACCGGACATCGACTCCTCCAAAGCATGAATTCAAACCGGTCAATAAATAGCAAAAGCACCCGTATCGCGCAACGGAAATCAGGCTCGCCTTGGAAACCGCGTGTAAGCTGCGCTACCCCAGCTTCTCAGTCAGGCGACGCACCGATTCGGCCAGGTCGTCGACTTTCTTGCTGAGGTCTTCGAGGTCTTTCTTGCGCGCGACCTTCATCTTTTCAATGGTCGCTTCGATGTCCTTGGCGACGCGATCTTTGAAATCTTTGGTCGAGTTCTCAGCCTTATCGAGCAATTCGAGAATCGCTTCGGAGCGCTTCGTTTTGGCGATTTCACCCTCTTTGATCAGGGTGTCGACGATTTCTTCCGCCTTGGCTTTGGTCACTTCGAATACACCGATTGAAGCCAGCACTGTCTTCTTGAGAATCTCCATGTCCAATCCTCCACCGAGGGCGATAAACCCCCGCAATGTTTCGATTACCGATTGTCTATTGGTTTTTGTTGCGATCTCGTCCAGGAACAACTGCCCGAGTACCGGGGCGGTAAGGTCCTCCTGCGAACGGCTGTCGAGCACTTGGAACGACCTACCCTGCCGGATATAGCTGCGCAGGTCGTTTCCGGTCACGAAGGCGCTCTTGTTCGTGTCGTAGAGCAGCCGGTTCGGATAGCGCTTGATCGTAATCATCCTGTCTCAATTTGTGCGGTGCACAATAATTGTCAAGTAAAAAAGGATGGCCGCCACCAAACAGCCATCCTTCCAGCAACCCTTAAGTTCCCGGTATAGGAGCTATACCTTAGCGAAACTTAGGAGCACAACGTTAACAATCTCCAGCAGCCGTTCACAGACGAACGGCTTCTTGATAAACATGTCGCCGCCGGCCTTGAAGCCCTTTCCCTGATCGTCGGAGGTATCCTTACCGGTCAGGAAAATGACAGGGATATTCTCGGTTAGCGGGTCCTTTTTGAGTTCATTGCAGATCTCATAGCCGTCCATTTGCGGCATCATGATGTCGAGGAAAATCATGTCCGGACGGAAAGACTTGGCGCGTTCCAGGCCCATGACAGCCGAGTTCTCGGCGACAACAGTGTGGCCGGCATTCGTGAGGAACGCTTCCAGGATGTCGGTAATCTCCGGTTCGTCGTCGACTACAAGGATTTTTGCTTTCTTCAGACCCATCTCGGCACTTCCGATTTGATTCGTGTTCCCTAATGTTATCGGAAACCGGTTTCGGGGTCTTTAGCGTAAATTAACGGGCAAACACGGCGAAAGTTTAGGAGTTACAAGCCGTTGGGGGGATCCGGGAGAAATCTTATCACCCGGGGAAGCCTAATTCCCTCAGCCGTAGAGATCGGGACGTCGGTCGGTTAAGATGTTATTGAGTGCGGTCACTGACTTGTCGCGGGCACGGGCAGGATCGATTTCGGCGAATGCCACAGCTTCGTCTTCGGCGGGAGCGCGCGACAAAATCTCGCCTTTGGTGGCCGTGATTTGGCTGAGCCCGGTGAAGGTAAATTGGTCTTCTCCCTGTCGGTCCGTTCCGATCCGGTTGGAGGTAACGGCATACACGCGGTTTTCGAGGCAGCGAGTCACCATGGCGTCCTGGCAGTATGGCAGCACCAAATTCGAAGGGTGGCAGACGATATCGGCGCCGTCGAGCATCAGTTTTCGCATCGCCTCGGGAAAGACCCAGTCGAAGCAAATCATTAAGCCAATACGGATACCTTGAAAATCGAACACGCGCAGGCCGGAGTCGCCGGGATCGAACCACTCTTTTTCACGGAAGAACAAGTGTGTCTTGCGATAGAGAAAGCACTCGCCGTCGGGCCGGACGAACGCAGCAGAATTGTAGACTTTGTCCCCGTCGCGTTCAGGGAAGCCGAAGACAATCGCGCCGCCGCCCTTGCGCGACAGCTCGCGCACGAAGTCGAAGCTGGGTCCGGTGGCAAATGGTTCTGAGAGATCGAATGCCGTGTCACGCGACGGCATAAAATAGCCTGAGAAGCAAAGCTCCGGCAAGACCAGCAGATCGAAGCGCTCGTTTCCCAAGAGGGCAGTTGCGCGCCGACGGTTGGCTTCCGATTCGCCGAATTTAGTGCGTAATTGCAGGTATCCGATCTTCATATCTTCTTTTCTCGCGGCATCAAAAGGTATAACATAGTTGTGATGACCACAATCAAAAATCAGGCGCGCTGAAGTCTATGATTCGCCGCCGCGCCGTACTCGGCCTGATCCTCATCGTCGGTCTCATCATCCTCGTCCTGGCTTATTCCGGTATTGAATCGAGCCGCGAGAATATGCTGGAATTGATCGCGCAGGAAGGCGAATCGATGATGCAGGCCTTGGTGACTTCCGCCGGCAACAATCTCTCGGCCACCACGATCGTTGAAGAGATTTCGGCGGCGCGACTGGTCGAAACCACCGGATGGCTGGCGCGGCTTGTCGAGTTAAGCCCCGCCGCGGTCGAGTCGCTTTCGGTCTGGGAGCGGCGCTTTGATCTGGAACAGGTGAGCCTGGTTGACGATGAACTCGCGATTACGCATTCGTCCTGGAGCGACGCCGTCGGCACCGAAGTCTCCGAGAGCGATCACGCCTTCCCGGTTCTCGATTCGATCCTGCATGCCGGCAGGCAGAGCGCCGTAGTCGCGCCGTATCCGTCAGCGCTGCCGCGCGATGAGCTGATTCACGTCGGCGCGCGCACGCGGCTCGGCGTGTTGCTGATCACTGCGAAGGCGCGCAAATTGACGGACTACCAGGAATCGCTTGGCATCGGTTTTGTTGTGCGCAAGATGGGCGGTCAGGGTGCGATTGACTATGTCGTTCTGCAGAATGATTCGGGAATTGTCCTGGCCTCGCGCGATATCGGGCCGATGGTGGCCATTGGATCAGACCCATTTCTGTCTGAAGCTCTCGAGCATGAAGAAATCGTTCATCGCGTTTTCGATTTCGGCGGCAAAGAGGTGCTGGAGGTCGTGCGCTCGTTTCGATCCGATGTCATGCCTTCCGGTCTGTTGCGTATCGGGATGTCGCTTGAGGGTTACCGTCTGCTCTATGCGGATTCGCTGAAACAGCTGGCGATCTTGTCGCTCGTCTTGTTTGCGCTCGGGGTGGTCGGTGCGTATGCGGTGACGTCGCTCAAGAAGCTTCAGGTGACCACGGGCAATCTGGAGCAGTTGCGTTCGATGACGGATGAGATCGTGCAGTCGCTCGAAGCGGCGGTCGTCGCGGTCGATGTCAACGGCGTTGTCAACGCCTTTAACCCGCAAGCCGAGCGGCTGTTTGGGAAATCCGCCCGGGCCGTGCTCGGGCAGAACTACCAGGCACTCTTTGCCAACGACTTACTGGGATTAACCCGGATCGCCGGCGATTCGGCGCAACGTTTTCGCGGCGAAGTGAGCTACCCTGACAATGCCGGTGGAGCGCGTTACCTGCTGATTTCCGCTTCGCCCGTTTTGGGAAAAGCGGCGGAGTACTCGGGAGCGGTCGCCTTGGCGTACGACCTGACGGAATTGAAGCGGCTGGAGGAGAACGCGCGGGCGGCGGAGCGCCTGTCTGAACTGGGGACACTGGCCGCAGGCGTTGCTCATGAAATCCGTAATCCGTTGAATGCCATCTCGATCGCTGCCCAACGCCTGCAACTGGAATTCAAGCCCACGGAGAACGCGGAAGAGTACACGACGTTCTTGAAGACCATTGGAGAAGAGATTGAAAGGCTCAACTTTATCATTAAGGATTTCCTCTCTTTAGCTCGCGGGCAACGAGTTGCAAAAGTTTTGGTTGACGTGAAGGAGTACTTGACGGATATAGTGGCGTTGGCGCGAATCGAGAGCGAACCGCGCGGGATTCGGATTGAGGTGCATTCGCCAGATCGACTGAGCACCAATATCGATCCGGGCGAAATGAAGAAGGTTTTTCACAACCTGATTCAGAATGCGCTACAGTCGATGGCGGGCGCTGGCGATATAAAGATTAGAGCTAATGCGCTTAACGCCAACCGCGTACAGATTGACGTAACGAACTCGGGTGTTTCGATCCCGAACGAAGTGCGGCAGCGGATCTTCCAGCCGTATTTCTCGACGAAGGCCGATGGAACCGGCCTCGGTTTGGCGATTTGCCGAAGAATCGTCGCCGATCACGGCGGCACAATCGAGTTACTTGAGGGTGAGCCGACCACGTTTCGCATCGTGGTGTAGGAGGCAAGGATGCTGATGAAGTTGTGGCAGTTGAAAGGGGTGTTCGTCCTGCTCGGGCTATTTGTAGCATTTGCGGCCTGCGTCAAGGAGAAGGACCCCAACCTCGAACGCAATCAAATCAAAGATGCCCTTGGCCAGATAACGACTGCCATCAACTCCGGCGACATCGCCGCGCTTGACGCGTACTTCGCCAAACCAATCGAAGGCGGCGAAGGGCCTAACCGCCTGATTTCCCTGCTGGCGGAAAGCGATTCGGGCTTCGTCATGCACAATCGCAAATTCGCGATTGACGAGAAGAAGGCCACGGTGACGTTTACGCGCACGGCTGATCCGGCGGATTCCAATTTTTCACACCTCTATCTCGTCTATGACGGCGGGTGGAAGATTACCGAATTCGAAATCAAGTGACCGATCTGAAATGAAGCAATGCAAGAACGGCGACCTGAGTAGGTCGCCGTTCTCGTTTGTTCCCTTACTTCACTTAGAACTTGATGCCGATGCGCACGGTGAAGTCGTTCGTGTCGTAGTCGGAGATTTGCCAGGTCAGATAAGTCGCGAAATTGAACAGTGACAGAAACGGCGTCAGATTGCCGAGGCTGAAACCGATTTCGCTGTAGGGTCCGGTGGCAGTCTTGTAGCCGGGATACACACTGCCATGGTGATTGCGGAAGTCAGACCAGAAGGCGCCACCGTGAACACCAAGGGTAAACGGCAGATGCTTGATCAAGGGCAAGCCGCTCTTCTTGAACAAGTATTGCCCAAAATCATGACGCACGTAGAAGAAGGCCGCGCGATTACCGGCAAAGAAGTTTTCTCCGACAGTGAGGAATTTGGATTCCTCGGGCGCCAGGAATTCAGAGTAATCAGTCACCAGATAATACCGCTGTGCCGGTAATTCGCGGGTAGCGGAGCCGGCAAAGAGGTCAATTTCCGTGACGCCCAGTCCGAGGGTGCGCTGGTGGCGCGTGAAACTCGCCCAGTAGCGGCGATAGTCGCGGTCGCTGGAGAACAGGTCCGGCGAGCTGTATTCGCCGCCGATTCTGAGCACGCTATACTGCACGGCTTCGAGTTTGAAGTCGCGTCCTTTGTTCCGCCAGAGTTTGCGGGAGTCGAGTTCCAAGCCGGCGCGGAACAAACGCAGGTTCCCGTCATCGATCGGCGGGTTCTCACGAAACTCTTTGTCGCCCTCGAATATGGCCTTGTCAGTGGCCTTGGGCAGGCTACGATACTTGAGATCGTGAAAGCTGAAAGAGAGCTTCGAATGTCGCACCGGACTAATCGATGCGCTCACCGATCCGCCGCGTTCATAAGCGTAGTTCGAGGGATCGAGGCGGAAGAACAAGCTCGATGAGGTTGCATTGCAGCGGCCGGCATTGATCACCGGGAGTTGGTCGATGGTGCGATGGTACTCGGCGCCGAGTGTGAACTTGAGATCGCCCGGAAACCGGTATTTCAAGCCGCCGCCGTATTGGTATTGCTTGGGGGAGAAAGCGTACCCCGTCTTCAAGCTCAAATCCAGGCCCCTGGCCAAGGGTTGATCATCGGCAGCGAGGCCGACATAGGGACCTTCGACGCGGTTGTAGCGAAAGAGGTCGGGCGCACCGAAAGCAACAACTGCGACGGCACCCAGACCGGCCCTGAGGAGATGTTTTGACAGCGGCTTGGGCGCTTTCTCGACCGAGTCGATATGCGCGTAGCCCCGAATCTCCTCGGTGCTCAGGGGCACCGATTGGCGGGCCGCCCAAGCGAGCGAGTCGAGTTTGTCGGCGCCATCATCGACTTCAAGCAGGTACTCATCGAAGACGTCCACATGCTTGGTTTCGAAGCTGTAGTCGTAGATGGCCGCGGTGATTTCAAAGCCGATATTGTTGGGAACGCCGGGAAACTTGATCTCGACGGTGGCCTCGAACTTGATCTCGACCGGCATCCAGTATTGATTCTCAAACTGGGCGACGCGCTGCGAGTAGCGAAGATCGGTAACGAAGGGCAGTCGGACACCGTCGTTGAATCCGACTTCGACGTCAACCACATCAAACGTGGAGTCGGCGATGAAGATGTATCCTTCGACTAACGCGTCTGCCTGATTCTTCGGTTCGGCTTCCAGCTTATAGACTTTGCGGTGATCAATCATGAGCGAATCGAGCAAATAGTAGTTGTAATACTTAAGGGCATCATCGGCCACCGGCGAGACCACGGCATACTCGCCGATCTCCAGGCGGTTCTTGTTGAAGTTGAGGAACTCGCCGAGTGTCACCAGATTGTTGACGGCATCGACGTTGGCGCTCTGCCGGCGGGCGAGAATGATCTCTTTGTATTTATCGGGCCGCTCCCAGAATGACTGCGATTGTGTTTCGGTGATGACCATGATTTTAGCGGAATCAGGCTTGCTCTGGTCGCGAATCACCAGCTTGGTATAGGCGTTGTAGTCGTAGGAGCCCAGGCGCTCGAGAATCTCCTGTTTTCGTTTGATCGCTTCGAGAATAATCAACTGCGCCGGATCAAACTGCCGGCTGTAGACGGTCGGGCCGGAGACAATGACCAGTGACGGCCGCAACAATATGTCATGCGTCATGACTTCCGTCCCCACCGACAAGGTGTCGTAAACAGTGAAATAGCCGATGTGGCTGATTTTCAGGACCTGCGCCCCGGCGCTGCAGTTGATGCGATATCGTCCGTCGGCGTTTGCGACCGCCGATTGGCCTGTGCCATAGATTTGCACTGTCGCAAAACCGAGCGGTTCGTGGGTCTCGGCATCGCGGATGTAACCCTCGATTGAAGCAGCGGCGAAGATGTCGGCTGATAGGATGCACCAGAGACAAAGGAAAACTAAAGCAACTCTTGACATGACAACCTTTCCACTGCTGAAGTTTACCCCTAACAACTCAGAAAGCAAGTACCGTACCGAAGCACTGAAAGTTGCATCTCGCTTGAAGATCGTGGATCAGAGCGCAGGCTCTCTGCACAAGATTCGTTCGCGGCTTGCAGCGCGGTGTCGCGGATTTGTGCACACCGAGGACGACTCGCAACCCGCAAGCTTGGTATTGGCGAATTGGGAGCAATGTAGTAGATTTGGGCTATGGCCTACTATGGCGACGAAATTATCGAACGGGTCCGCGAAGCATCCGACATCGTCGATGTGATTTCGGGCTACTTGCCGCTCAAACGCAAGGGACGGAACTACTGGGCACGCTGCCCTTTCCACCAGGAGAAGACTGCGTCATTCTCGGTGACTTCGGACAAGCAGATCTTTCATTGCTTTGGCTGCCACAAAGGCGGCAACGTGTTCACCTTCATCATGGAGTATGAGCACGTGCCGTTTGTCGAGGCCGTGAAGCTCCTGGCGGCGCGGGCGAATATAACGCTCCCGGAAAAGAGCGTTCAGCGCGAGTCGAAAGAGTCTGAACAGCTCTATTACGCCCACGAGATTGCGCAGAAGCTATTTCACGAACAACTCCGAGAGTCACGCAAAACGCTGGAATATTTGAAGAATCGCGGCATCACGGACGCGACCATCGAGCGCTTTGGCCTCGGATATTCGCTCGACAGCTGGGACACGCTTCTCAAACATTCGCAGCAGAAATCGCTCAGTGAAGCCGATCTGGAGAAAGCCGGCCTGGTCGTGCGCAACGAGAACGGCCGCGTCTATGATCGTTTTCGCGACCGGCTGATGTTCCCGATTTTCAATTCGGCGCAGAAACCGATTGCGTTCGGGGCTCGCACTTTCGACCCGAACGAACAGGCAAAATACATCAATTCGCCGGAGACGCCGCTCTATCACAAAGCATCTGTGCTTTACGGGCTGTCGCACTCCCGTGGCGAGATCCGTCGCGCGGAGGAAGCGATTGTGGTGGAAGGCTACTTCGACTACTTATCGCTGGTGCAATGCGGCGTGACGAATGTTGTTGCATCCTCCGGTACGGCGTTCACTCCCGAGCAGGCGCAGTTGTTGGCGCGTTCAGCCGGGAGCGCAGTGCTGATGTTTGATTCCGATTCGGCGGGGCAACAGGCGGCGGTGCGATCGGTAGACTATCTTTTTGAGGCAGGACTCGATGTGCGTGTCGTTCTTCTTCCCAAGGGCGAAGACCCCGATTCGATCGCGCGCAAGGGCGGACAGACGGCCGTGCGCGAACAACTGGCGCGGGCGCAGTCGTTTGTCGAGTTCTCGTTGTCACTCCTAGGCAGACGATTCGAAGATCTCTCCTTGAACGATCGCGACAAAGCAGTGAAGCGACTGGCGACGCTGGCGGGCAAGATCGAGGATGCGATCCGGCGCGAGTTGTTCCTGCAGGATATTGCGCGGCACTATGGACTGGGTATTGAGCTGCTGAGACGAAATGTGCGCGTGGAAGAACGCCGCCCGCCCGCTCGCGCCAAGGCAGCTGCACGGCCGCCGCTCGACCGTGACTTTGTTGCGCTTCTATTGCAGCGCGAAGACCTGATCGATTCTGCCGCCGAGAAGGTCGCGCCGACAGATTTTGAAGATAGTGATCTTTCCGAGCTCTACAGCCTGGTTCTGCTTTTGCGCGAAGAGGAGATGCCGATTTCCGCTGCGCACTTGATAGACAAGGTCGACAGCCTGGCCCGCAAGCAGTTGATCGCTGAGCTGGCGGCTCACGACTTTCACAAGGCTGATCTTGAATTGCTGTTTAGCGACCTCGTCAACGGCTTCCACCGCCGGCACCGCGACCGCCGCATGGCCGAACTTAAGCGGCTACTCCAGCAGGCGGAGAACGAGAGGAACGAAGACCAGATCAAATTCTATATGAAGGAAATCAGGCAGCTTCACACCGAAGCGTAGTCGCTACGACTTCAGCTTGACGACTGTTACGCCGTAGGAACCCTCGTTCCACTCCCCCAACTGAAACGATTCGACCATTTTGTTTTTCGAGAGATAATCGCGCACGAGACGGCGAAGGGCGCCGGTGCCTTTGCCGTGGACGATGCGCACATAGGGTGCATGCGTCAGGGCGAGTTCGTCGAAATACTTATCGAGGCGATCGCGCGCTTCGTCGACGGTGAGGCCGCGCAACGATATCTCGAGTTCAACTTCGGCCTGGAACGGTTGGTAGTTGACCCCCTCGGGTAACTTGGGCTTGGGAGTTTCTTCGGCCAGTTTGCGCAGGTCGGCGAGTTCCATCGTGTACATGACCTTGCCGACGCGCACCTTGCCCCGTTTGCCGTCGGGGAACTTCTCGATCAATTCGCCTTCGGTCTGCAGGCGCTCGACAAAAACGCGATCACCGGGTTCGGGAACGACGCCGGGCTCGCGCTGAGGGCGGAAGCGGGCGGCTCCTTCGTAAAGCTCGCGGCGCAGGTCCTCGATTGTCTTCTGCGCGCTCTTGACCTCGGCCTTGGTCACATTTTCCGCCTTAAGCCGGGCGATGACTTCCTCGAGCTGCCGGCGGGTTTGTTCGACCAGCTTGTTAGCGTCTTCGTAGCCGTCTTTAAGCAGTTGCTTTTCGCGCTGCTCGTTTTTTTCCTTTTGGCCGCGGTGCGTCTTTTCCAATTCGAGAGCCTCAGCAAGTTTGAGGCGCAATTGCTCGCGTTCCGCGTCCGCCGCCATGAGTTCAGCTTCCAGACGTGCGATCAGATCGGCGAGCGAGCGTTCTTGTGAGCCGATGAGTTCCTGCGCCCGTTGCAGTACCGGCTGCGGCATCCCGAGACGAGAGGCGACTTCCAGAGCGTAACTCGATCCCGGCAGTCCGGTGCGAAAACGATAAGTAGGTTGCAGGGTCTCGCGGTTGAATTCCATCGAGGCGTTGTCCACCTGGCGATTGTTGACCGCGATCGCTTTGAGGGCAGAATAGTGCGTTGTGACAATGCATTTGGCTTTGCGCCCGACGACAAACTCGATGACAGCCTCGGCCAGCGCCGCGCCTTCTTTGGGATCCGTGCCGACGCCGAGTTCGTCAAAAAGCAGCAGACTTGATGAGTCGCAGCGGGCGAGCGCGGCTGTGATGCGCGCGATATGCGCCGAGTAGGTCGACAGCGACAGCTCGATTGATTGCTCGTCGCCGATGTCAGCGAACACCTTGTTGAAGATACCCAGTTCCGATGTGGCGTCGGCAGGGATGAGGATTCCCGATTGGGTCATCAGAGCCAGCAGGCCGACGGTCTTGAGGGCCACTGTCTTGCCGCCGGTGTTCGGGCCGGTGATGATGATGACGTTGTGATCATAACCGAGTTCGACCGAGAGCGGGACGACATCGGATTTTTTCTTGGCGCCGAGCAAGAGCAACGGATGATAGGCCGCCTGCAGGCTGATTTGCGAGTCGGGGCGCAGTTTCGGCATGATGCCGCCGACCTGCGCCGCGAAGACGGCTTTCGCATGGAGGAAGTCGAGCCGGGAGTAGAGCGACCAGTTCTCCGACATTTCATCCGAATGCGCCCGGGCAAACTCGGACAACTCGAGCAGAATGCGCTCGATCTCATGGGTCTCGTCGAGCAGCAGTTGCTTGAGTTTGTTGTTGAGTTCGATTGCCTCGGTCGGTTCGACGTAGAGTGTGGCGCCTGTGCGGGAACGGTCGTGCACGACGGCGGTCTTGGGATTGAAGTCGCTGTCGAGGATTGAAATGACGTAGCGGCCGTCGCGGACCGTGACGATATCGTCGAGGCGGTCCGAGCGATGCGATTTTTCCCCGAGGACTTTCTGCAGCCGTGTCAGAATCTGTGCGCGCGCGTTTACTTTTTCGGCGCGCAATCGCCGCAGGCGATCCGAGGCCGAGTCTTTGATCTCGCCACCGCGGTCGATGGCTTGATCGATCCGGTGAATCAGATCGTTCAGCGGATGGAGCCGCGCGAGATAGGCGCAGATCTTCGGATACTTCTCGTCCTTGTGAAGCCGGTATTGGTGCAGCGAGACGATTGTGCGCTGGAAATCGGCGACGCGCTTGAGTTGCTCGGCGTCGAGGATTGAGCCGGCGATGCGCACTTTCTCGATGAGCAGTTCAGTCTTTTCGAAGTTTTCGAGAGGAATGATCTCCTCGAACTCGCGGATCTCCCTCATCTCATTGGTTTCGATAAGATTGCTCTCGATGATCAGAGAGTCGACTGCCGGCAAAAGTTCATCCACCAGCCTGCGGCCGCCCTCGCAGAGGCAGTGGCGGGCGATCTCCTGTTTGATGCGCGGATACTCGAGCGAGTCGAGCGTGTTGCTGTCGAGGGCGTTCATCGGGCTGTAAGATAACTCAAGTCAAGAATCGATCAAGCGCAACTATACGAAGTTCAGAGGTATCAGCTTGACTTAGCGGGGTCAAGATATTAGAATCGGGCGGTTGACCTCGGGCTCAGGAGTAAGACAGCAGCAAACACGGGAGCCGCCGGGACTCAAGGAATTGAGTCCTGCGAGGCAAGACCAGGTCCGATGGAAAATCTGCGCAAAACGACGATAACAATCACAGAGTACCAAAGAAACCGGGAATGAAACAACTAATCTACTCTTGCTTTCTGTTATTCGCTATCGCGGGGTTTCTGGCATCCTGCGGCGGCCACGATCAGGCTGCCAAGCGCTACGAAGTTGAACAGGCTTACTTCGAAGCGGACCGCACCGTCAAGAGCTACTCGGTCAAGCCGGAACTGCGCACGCAGGATGACTATTTCCGCCTGGTCGGTTCCTACATCGACGTGTACCGAATCTACTTGCGCAATTTTCCGGAGCAAGACGCCCTCGACACGAATTCGCGCGAAGCCGTCGAAGCTTCGTATATGGCCGGCCGCTCGCTACTGGCGGCTTCCGCCCTGCTGTTGACGGCCGACGCCCTCGACAGCGCGCAGGCGATCTTCGATATTCTGCTCAACTCCAAGACTATCATGCCGCGGCACCGCCACGACGCTTTATATGCGGCGGGCAAACTGGCCGAACGCAACGGCCGCTGGCCCCAGGCGGAGGATCTGTATCAGACATTGTTGAAAGAAGCCTATCCGCCGGTTGAGCGCGGCGGGTATGCCATCGAAAGCGTCATCGAGCTTCCCCGTTACATCGCCGAACACTATGCGACCAGTTACGATTCGACAATGGCGCTGCAGAGGGCGCGGGAGGCAATCGACTACTACCAGACGCTGATCGCTACCTATCCAAAGATTCCGATGACGATGATGGCGACGCGTTTGCTCGCCGAGATGCTGAGCGCGATCGGCGAGTACCGACAATCCGCCGAGGTGCTGGGCACCGTTAAGGACTCGACCGGCCGTATCTTTGATCCGGCCAAGGCGATGATCGCTGACCTGTATTTCACGCGGTTGGATCGCAAGGCCGATGCGGTGCGCATGTACCAGGAGATTATTTCCGACGGCATCGACTCCAACACCATTGCGACCGCCCACCTCAAGATGGCGGCGTTGTCTTTTGCCGACGGTCGATTCCAGGAAGGGCGCGACTACCTCGACAAGCTCAAGGATCGTTTCCGCGGGCTCGGCAATCTCCAAGCGCAAGCCCAGTTGGCGCGCGCGCGCAGTTTCGAGGACGAAGGCAACAACGAGCGGGCGCGGCAGGAGTATATTGCGCTTTTGAACGAATATCCGAACTCCATCCAGGCGCTCGATGTTCTCGTCTATTTGCCGGAATATTTCGGCCGCATCGGTCAGAAGCAACTGGAGTCGGAATGGACTAAGCGGGCGGAGAACGAACTCAAGCGGCTGGCCGAGCAGCATAAGAACAACCAGATGGGCGTTCAGGCCTCGAGTTATCTGGGCACGTTCCTGATTCGCAACAAGCAGTTTGAAGACGCCATTGCCCAGTTTGAAACACTGCGGCGGCAATTCCCGCAATCGCAGGAGTCGGCGACGGCGCTGATGAAGATTGCCTTGACCTATCAAAACGATCTCCAGGACAAGCCCAAAGCCCTGGAAACGTACCGGGAATTCCTGAAACAATACCCGCAGTCGCGTGTAAGAACGACTGTTGAAAATGAAATTCGGAAACTTGAGAGCAGTTTATAGAGCATCCGCTACCTACAGGGAGGAGATTGATGACTAAAGCTAAAGGCCTGTTACTGATCGCCATGATCATGATTGTCGCCTCAGCGATGCTGCTGGCGCAGGGCAAGCCGCGCGACCCATTTGGCCGCGTCGACAAAGTCGATATCGTTGTGCACCAGGTAAAGCCCAACCATTTCGCGGTTGATCTGAACTGGGATAACGACCAGAAATTGGCCGCCTTTGCCTATCCGCTCGAAGTGCGCGGCAATGGCTTCAGAATGCACTATGATTCCGTGCAATGGACTTCGCGCACAGACTATTTCGCCGTGAAATCAGTCCGACCGATTGATTCACTGCAGCAAGTGCTCGTCGGCTTCTTTGCGACATTGGGAGACGGCAAACCGCCGCTCACCGAAGCCAAGGGAAAGTTGGCAACCCTCTACTTCAGCGCCGACGCCAAGAGCGCGATCGACGTTTGCAATGTGGTGGTTGACACCTGCTTCATTCCGCCGTCAAACTCCCTCTACGGAGTGACCCCGGACGGCAGCGGCAATGTTCACCCGGCCTTTTCGGTGATGAAAGCCGGTCCGAACGGCCAACCAGCCGGCTGCAAGTAACGTCGAGAACATCGAGTTTTCTGCAGGGCTTTCGAGTCATCGAAAGCCCTTTTTTGTTTCTGATTTCGACATTCACCTCAATCACGCAAGTCTTTTTCGAACAATAATTTGTAGCGTTATACTCCAAGTTGAGAATGAGCGCTGTCGAGATTCCCTACAAATCCAGTCAATTCGGCAAGACGCTCCCCAAAAAGCTTGTGCGGACCGTGTTGTATCTATTTCAATATCAACAACTTAAGCCTGCTCAATATTTGTGCAATCGGCATAATCGTTGCTTATCTTTCGGTGGGGTAATATCGTACTTTGCTGTTTTGGAGGATAAAATGACAAAATTCAGAATCGTTCTGGTGGCCTTGGTCGCTGCTTTGACACTCGCGAGTGTCCCAGCGTACTCGTGGGCGATCTACGATTTCGGCGACAATTACTTCGACGAGCACAACAATACTGCCGACATTCCAGGTCCGGGTTACCCGGGTCAGCCCAACCCGTATCAGCCGAATCCCGGCACTTCCGGATTGGGCGGTGAGCGCTTTGACATCGAGGGATTAAACTTCGCGTTGGACGGCGACAAGATGTACGTGTCTCTGACCTCGAGTTTCGGCTTCGGCGCTTATTCATCCGTTTGGAATGTCACTTACGGCGCGGGCGATCTCTTCTTTGGATTCGATGGTGACGATCGTCAGTATGCGCTGCGTGGCGAGTCGGGATCGAACGATGGCGGTCTCTACGCTGTTGAGAGCTATCTGGAGATTCCCAACGTACCGGGCGGCTTCGCCAACAACGCGGCGATTCGCAATGCTGCCGGTCCGTGGCGCGTCAACGAGGGACAAAATCTCGGGATGGACCAGTTTGAGGCCACCTTTACTGAAGATCTCGAACCCGATCCGTTAATCCCGGCCAATCCGAGCCAGACCAACGGCAATACCTGGGTGTTCGAATGGTGCATTGACCTGAGCCTGTTCGGGCCTGATTTCAACATCTTTGACTATTCGTCGATCAACTTCACGAACACGCTGGGTTGCGGTAACGATATTCTCAAAGAGACCCACCGCATCGCGGGCGTGGTTCCCGAACCGGGCACGATGATTCTCCTCGGCGCCGGTTTGCTGGGCAGCGGCCTGTTCCTAAGACGCCGCAAGTAGACTCGATTCCAAGACAGCAAACTCCAAGGCCGTGCAATCTGCGCGGCCTTTTTTGTTGCTTCATTTCTGGCGCCGCAATAACTACCAGTCAGGAGTCATTGATTGAGCCATGCTTCTAAACCCTGCCGCATACATCCGTTTTGTACGCCGCTGTCGTGACGGCCATCGGGCACTGACAAAGGTTGACAAGATCAGCTTCGCCCGCCAGTTGCTGGAGGTCTACCGCCTGCAACGCAGCAACGGGCTTGAACCGCACGAATACTACCGCTACGAGCTTTGTCAACGCGGCTTGCCGTGGGCGAAGAAGTTACGCTACATGAGTAAGAACCAGTCGTTCCTGATGCATCGCACTGTCAATCCGAAGTTTGAGTACGGCTTGCTGCAGAAGATGGTCACCTATCGGTTCTTTACGTCGTTTGGCGTCCCGATGCCGGAGCTGTACGGATTTTACGATCGATTCTCCGGGCATGACGCGCAGGGCGCACCGCTTCGCACGCGCGAGCAGTTCGTTGCCCTGTTGGCGGCGCCGCAGATCAACGAGTTTGTGCTCAAGCCGATGGGGGGCAATCGCGGCGAAGGAATTCGCGTGTGCCGCAAGCTTAGCGACGAAAAGGTCTTCTCGAGCGTCGATGGAGAGATCAGTCCTGGCGAGTTGTTCGACCGGATTGCAGCCACGAACTTCAACAATGCCGCTGAAGTCAGCGATTCCTGGTTGATTCAGGAACGCGTGCGCCAGCACCCTTTTCTGGACCGATTTTCGACTGATGCTACACAGACCGCGCGAGTCGTAACCTACATCACGCGCGACGGCCGGCTGCAGGTGCTGATGCGCCTACTGAAGATCAGCCGCAAGGGCAAGTATATCGACAATGTCGGCACGACCGGGATGGCGGCGACGATTGATGATGCCGGTATACTCGGTCGCGCTGCGCAGATCACTCCCAACGGGGTTGTCTGGCACACGCACCACCCGGAGACGGGCGCCCAGATCGAGGGGGAGCGACTTTCCTTCGCCGCAGAAGCCGTTGAGTTGGCAATCAAGTGTCAGCGGCTGGCTCCGCAATTGCGCTCGCTGGGTTGGGACATCGCGATAACGGCAAACGGGCCGGTACTACTGGAGGGCAATATCTATTGGTCGCATGTTTTGCAATTTGCGACCGGTTGCGGAGTGATGAACGATGAGTTGTATGAGGAGATGCTGACGCTCAAAGAGTGATCACGTCCAACCCAATAAACAAGCGGCGTCCGAGGAGGGGTGTGGACGCCGCTTGCTTTAGCGTAAGTGTGTGGGAGGGCTATAGAAAAGGGTTTCGATCTTTCTCAAGAACTCGCATCTACCTCGCCGCACCAAGCTCACCGCAATCGCTCGGGACGCTGCACCGATCCCACCGCAATCCCTCGTTCCTCGGGACGCTGCGCAGGCGGTGGGGCACCGGATCAAGATCGTGTAATTTCGATCGTGAATGTTCGGCGCGGATGAGGTGATCATCCGCGCCGCGTTCGAATCACGAAGTTATTTCATTAAGATCATCTTGCGCGTATCGGCGAATTCGCCGGCTTCAAGACGGTAGAAGTAGACGCCGGTGGCGGCCATCATGCCGTTGGCATCGGTCGCATCCCAAACCACGCTCACCTCGCCTGCCGGTGACGTTCCGGCATAGCGCTTCACGATCTGGCCGTTCACATTGACTATCGTCAGGACCCAATCGGACGGCTGCGGAAGCGAGAAGCTGATGGTTGTCGTCGGATTAAACGGGTTCGGGTAATTCTGGCCGAGCGCAAACTCGTCCGGAAGTATCTGTTTGGCGAAAGATGTGCGCAGCAGGTTGCCGTCATAGTCGGCCGCTTCCAGGTGTTCGATTTCGATCGGTGAATTGATGGTCAGAATCGGCGCCTTGCCGGCAATGATCCTGGCCTCGGAACTTTCGGAAACCGCCAGAACGCTCAAGAGGTTGCCGTCAAGTTCGTAGGACAAACTAAGCGACTGCGCGGCAAATTCGGTCATAACCGCAGCTGCGCTGACCGTCTCCGGGAGCCGGGCGCGCAGGTAGACGCCGCCGATATCGCTAATCGATTCGGACCAAATCGTGGTCGTCTCGCCGTTCACGGCAGTCGTGAAATCGGCGCTATTGGCAAAGGGCGAGAGCTTCGGGATTGGGTTGACGTCGCCGACGATGATGCGCATCAGGTAGACGAGGTCGCCGACAGTCAAGGTGAAGCCGTCGTTGTTGACGTCCGAAGCCGCAACCTGGGCTGCCATGTTGATATTGAAAACCGAGGGGCCTTTCAGGAAGAAGTTGGTATAGAGCACGGCGTCAGCAATTTCGTTGGCGATCGCATTGAGGTTCAGGTCGCCGCGCGCATCGATCGAATCGGAGTCGATGATGCAGATATAGCCGTTGCGCAGTTCCATACAGCGGATCGGCAAGTACTTATCGCCCGCCAGACAGCTATCGGGAGCGCCGACGTGGTTAAAACGGTTGGCCTCCGGATACAAGACGTCGTCATCTTCGTCCCAGATCGTGACATCGTAAGCGTCGATGATGATCTTGTCGATGATCAGCGTGTCGCCGGTAACGGTCGAGAAGGCGTTGTCGCCGCAATCGATCCAGAAGAAGCTCACGGGATAGACCTGGCCCTCGAATGTTGCGTTGGCCGTCGCCCGGAGATTCAAGCGGGCAATGCTGCCGCTCGGGGTCAACTGCGAGGCGGGTGGGTGATTCGCGCCATTATTGGCGTCGGCGATCGCCACCAACTTCACCAAACCTGACGGACAGGAACCAGAGCAGTTTCCGAAGGGTCCCAGCCGATAGGTGAAGTACTCCCAGCCCGGAATCGCCGGGCCAATGCTCGCCGAGAGGAAGCTGAACGCCGAGACGTCATAGGTTACCATCAAGTCAAAGCCGCCAATTTTGAAGCGACCATCGTAATTGATGTTCACCGTGACATTCGAGCCGAGGTTGATGCAACTGGTCTTTTCAATCTCGATGACGATACAGGCCGAATCGCAATCGGCCCATTCGATCGCAAAATCCCACTCGGTCACCGTGGAGTCATTGCATTCGTTTTTCCGCGTGAAGACAAACGTATAGGTGCGATCAACGTTGGCCAGCGGGTCGAAGCAAAGCGTCCCGGAGCCATTGGAGTGATTGAACGTGTAGTTGATGCTGGCATTGACCGGATGAACCGAGATCGTCGTGTTCGGAATGACGTTGTACGAAACCGGCACACAGATATTCGTTACGAGCGAGTCGAGACAAACGACCGTGTCGCGGTCAGGACCAACAATGACAGGCGACGGCGGATCGGTGAAGTCAACGCTCCAAGTCGTCTGCGCCGTATCGGCTTTGCCACAGCTATCGCTGACTACAACCGACCAGGAGAAGTTGCCGTCGGCCGTCGGCGTGAAGCAGACCTGGCCGGTGGTCGGGTTGATTGTGCCCGGGCCGGACAGCAGGCTGTAGGTCAGTTTGGTGATGATGCTATCAATGGCGGTTACGCTGAAGCAGAGTTGCTGCGGATCGCACAGCTTCTGCGGCGTCAGCGTCGGCGCAGTCAACACAGGGATCATATTGACCTTAACATTGACGGTATATAGCGCGGTGTCGGCCGTGTTGCAGGAATCGCGGGCAATGACCTGATAATTGAAAACACGGGTTCCGGGCCCGCCGGAATTGATGCACACCTGGTTGCCCTGCACGGTCCCCATAGTGGTGGTGAAGGTCAGAGCGTTGCCGTCAGGATCGCTGGCATTGATCGGGATGCAGATCTGGCCCGGTTCGCACAGAACGAAGCTGGCGGTTCCGGGCTGGACATCGGGGCGACGGTTGACCTTGACAACGGCATAGCCGGTGTCGAGATCGGTAGCGCCGCAGGCATCAGTAGCTTGCAGAATGAAGCGATAGGTGCCGCTGGTATCGGGAGTGAAGCAGATTTGGCTGCCACTGTAGCTGCCGGGGCCGCTCACCAACTGACAAGAGGTAAGGTCACCGTCGGGGTCGCTGCAAGACGCCGGAAGGCAGACTTGCTGAGTAACGCAGAGGGTGACATTGACATCGCTGACGAGCGCGACCGGCGGGCGCTTGAGCGTGACATTTATGGCGGCGGTATCGATGTCGACATTGCCGCAGAGATCGGTCGCGCGCAGGATGAAGCGGTAGGTTCCAGTCGCCGTTGGCGTAAAACAGATCTGGGAGCCGTTGAACGTCCCAAGAGCCGAGATCAATTCGCAGTTAGCCAGGTCGACACCGCTACAACCCGCCGGCCAGCAGATCGGCTGCGGCGCGCAGAGAATGAGCGTCGAATCGCGGCCGGCATTGGCGACGGGCGGTTCGGCATCGATGACGACCGTGACGTTTACGGTGTCCTTAACGAAGCCGCCGCAAGCATCCGGTGCCGAGAAACAGAAAGTGTAAGTGCCTGATGAAGGCGCGGTGAAGCACAACTGACCGTCAGCGAGCGTGCCGACACCGCACTCGAGCGTGACCGGCACCGGGTCGTCTTCGGTCGCGGCGCTGGCCGGGAAACAGATCTGCGTCGGAGAAGTAGCGCAAAGGTAGATAGTCGAATCGGGGATCGTCGTGATGATCGGCTTGGCCTGGTAACGCACGACAACATACACAGTGTCGCGCGGACAGGGGAGTTTTTCGTTCGGGTCCGCCGGGAAGCCGTTGGACTGGCAGCACGAATCGAACGCGACAATGATGAATTGATATAGAGCTGAATCGGCCATTGTCGGCTGGAAACACACCGTGCCGCTGACCGAGTCAATCGTTGCGGGCGGGCTGTCGAAAAGCGTAAACTGCAGCAAGTCGTTGTCGTAGTCGAGCGCTTCCGCTACGTCGAAGCAAATCGAATCGAGATCGCAAATCGTGGTGTCGATGAGATCGTTGGTTAGAGTCAAGATCGGGTTTTCGCGGAACTGCACGTCGACGAGGAAGGTGTCGATGATTTCGGTGTTTTCTTCATCGACGACGCGGAAGATGAATTGATGCACCGAATCGACCGGCCACGGGAGAAAGCAGGACTCGTAGGAGATAGGCGAAGCGCCGATCTGGACGGTTTGGAAAGAGCCGCCGACAAGTTGTTGCAGGGTTACCTGGCCGACGCCGCCGGTGACATTGACGTCGAAGCAGATGTCCTGTTCGGTGCAGAAGAGATACTCAGACTCACCGACAAACGTCATTCTCAACTGGTTGGGATTGATGAAGCGCAAGTCATAGATGGCGTCTTCGTAATCCTGATCGCCACCTTCGGCCAGATCTTCCCACGCCACGATATAGTGGCCGACTTCACCGGTCGCGAAGACACGATGATGTTTGAAGAAGTCCCAGTTGAGTCCCTTGGTTGTGTACCAGATATCATCGAAGAGCGTCGGACCGAGATACAGCCCGACCGAATCTACGGCGGTCGCCACGGAAACCAGCGTGCCAACGGGGTCGGTGCCGGCAATCAGGAGTGTCTGGTTGGCGGGAGTGGTTTTCGGATACCAGCCAAAATCGGAGAGCGACGCCGAACCTCGATAGATTACAGAGACCTCGGCAATGGTGGCTCCGGATTGTGGTTTGAAGGAAGTCATGCTGACCTCGTCGGTCAGAACATCGATGGAGTATCCCAGGTCATCAAGGACTTCCTGGAGACTGGGTCCGGCCAAGGCTGTTCGGGCAGCGAGTGAATCGCTCCAGGGATGATCTCCCCCGGCAGCGAACGTGCTGGACGACATGACGATCAGACAGAAGACGAGCGTCGCGATCGAACGTAGCTTGCTCACAAAAGCTCTCCGTAAATTTGAGGAAGAACTCATTCTCGCGGATTCCGACTTCGCGTGGTAGAAGCCGGGACCTTTCCAGTAAAAAGTATGATTTCACTTTGCTCGGCCCTGTGTTTGAACAGAGCAACGCGAGAAGTACACTTACGCAGACGTGCGGAATATAGAAAAATCCACCAGAAAGTCAAGTTGAAAGCGGGTTCCCACGGTGTACGATTTCGGAACAGAGAGGACGAATCAGCCTTGACGTTTTAAGCGAGCAATTTACGTTAATGTATTGTTTAACAATGGCTTATCTCTAAGAGAGCACCGCGACAACCGGCGGTGCTACCCTTCGAAGTTCTCATCGTAGTCCTTCGCTGAGCCGAGGCGGACTCGTCGCTCAATGACTGGTATCATGAAGCGCGACAGCTCTTTCTTCAACCGTTCGGCAAGCTCCCCGGACTCGTAGAGCTTGATCAGGCGCGCCGGGGTCAATTGGGAGACATCCTGCCACAATTTGGAGTTCTTCAGGTATTCTTCAAGTTCCTTGCGGGCTTCACGTTCAAGCTTGATGTCGTTGCTGGGGGGACGATGAGTTGGGTTGATCGTGACTTTGATATGCCGAGTTGATCCGTAGATTTTCGACATAGCGAATTGCTCTGCGTAGCGGTAGATCTCTTCCCGCAGTGCGTCAAGCTCTTCTTCGATCTCTTTAATCTGCCGCTGTAATTCGGACTTGCGCGATGAGATTTCCGTGAAGCGGTCTGCCAACTGAACGCCATCGTCCTCCTTGAACTCGTGCGGTTCAAGAACCCGGACTTGCGCCAGATGCTTCTTGGCGGGGCAGATATCGAAGTAGTCGCACCAGTCGCAAAGCGCCGACTCGTTGTAGGGGAAGGTGTCGGTTTTGATCGCGTCTTCGACTTTCTGGATGAGGTGGATCGTGTCGATTTTCAGTCGCTCCAGATCGGGTCGCTCGCGGACGGACTTGACCTCGATATCAAAGAGCACGTAGTGCCAGATCAGCTCAATCTTTTCGGCCTGCGGAAAGCGATTGCGCAAACCGATCTGGTACAATGCAAGCTGGCGGTCGTCATCTGCATCCTGCTGCGAGGCCAGTCGCCGCTTGGTTTTGTAGTCGCGGATCTGCCAGACGCCGTCCCTGGTGCGTGAGATCCGGTCGATGAATCCCTGCAGCCGATATTCATCCGCATCATCGAGCGACATCGATACGCGGTCTTCCAACGCGATCGTCTGTTCAGAATCAAAGGGATAATAGCGCTCCCAATAATCGGAGAGCGCTTTATGCCCCTGCCGATAGTAATCGTCGATTGTGTACTGGCGATTGACGATGAAGATCTTGTCGTGTTTTTCTTTCTCCCAGATTGATTGATAGTGTTTCAGGAACTCATCTTTCGACCAGATCTTCCCCATCAAGACACCGCGATATAAAGCCTCAAGCGCATCGTGCACCCGTGAGCCGAGAAATGCTTCGACAGAATCGCGCTTGGGAATATCGACCTTATCGATGTACTGGAACTTGAACTTCAGCGGACAGGATTCGAAAGTCTCCAGCCGTGAATGCGAGTAGGTCATGCCGGACGCCGTCATCTTACAGCTTCCCCGAACGCAGGATAGCGATGACAAGCCAGAAGCCGAGAATACCGGCAGTCACAAAACCGATGAGACCCAGGATGGGAAAGCCGTAAACCGTCATGCCAATCTGACGGGTCATAATCAACGATGAGCCGACGATGAGCGCCGCGATAATCATGGCAAAGGCCAAACGGTTGGAGGCTTTTTCAAGCTCCAAGATCAGGCGCTCGAGTCCTTTGTGTTCGAAGGCGATGGAGAGCTCGCCGCGACGGAGATTGCGCGCGATCCGGCGCATTTCGAAGGGGACGTTGATCATCAGCTCGCGCAGATCGCTGAAATAGGAGCCGATCTCGGAGAGAATGTGCTTTGGCTCGAACTTGCGGGCTGCCAGTTTCTTGATGGCCGGTGTCAATTCGGTGGCGAAATTGTAGTTAGGATTAAGGGCCCGTGCGACCTCTTCGTAAGTCCCCAGCGCCTTGCCAAGCATCAGCAACTCGGGCGGGAACTTGATCCGGTGGGTCGTGACGATGCGGTAGGCGTCGAGCAGCATCGAGCGCATGTCGAGTTTGGCGAGCGGAATGCCGTTGTAACGGTGAAGAAACAGCGACAGGTCGCTCTCGAGAGCAGCAGAATGAACATCGTCGGCGAGCAACTCGTGATTCTGAAACACGCGCACCAGTCGGCGCGAGTCATCACTGGTGCCGGCGACGACCAAATCGGAAACCAGCTCCAGCGAACTGCGCGAAAGCCGCCCCATCATGCCGAAATCGACCGGCGCAATACGATTTCCCGGGAGGGCGAAAAGATTGCCGGGGTGAGGATCGGCGTGGAAGAAGCCGTGCTCAAAGATCTGCTTGGCAACAATCTGGCCGCCGACGCGGGTGATTTCCTCCGGATCGATCCCGGCGGCGCGCAGCTTGTCGATCTCCGAAATCTTGATGCCGTCAATATATCCGAGTACGAGGACGCGCGGCGTGCTCAGTTCCCAGTGAATCTCCGGCAAGACGATGCGGTTGTCGTCGGCGAAGTTGCGTGCAAAGATCTCAAGATTGCGGGCTTCGAAAAGAAAATCGACTTCAGTGCGGGCCGTTTTCCAGACTTCGTCAACGATAGCCACCGGATCGAAGGGGCGTGTCTCCGGTACGTAGCGGACCATGAGACCCGCCAGATCGCGCAGAATCGTCAGGTCCTTGTCCAGAATTTCCGCCACATTCGGGCGCTGGACCTTAACAGCCACGTGTTCCCCGCTGCGCAGGGTTGCGCGATGAACCTGGGAGAGCGAAGCTGATGCCGTCGGGATTTCTTCGAACTGCGCGAAGATCTCCCCAAGCGGGTGGTTAAGCTCGCGCTCGAGAATCTTTTTCACCTCGGCGAACTCGAACGGAGCTACGTGATCCTGTAACTTCGTTAACTCGAGCGTGAGTTCCGCCGGTATCAGGAACGGCCGCGTGGAGAGAATCTGGCCCAGCTTGACGAAGGTCGGGCCGAGTTCTTCGAGAGCCCGGCGGATGCGCTCGGCCCAACTGAGGGCGACGATTTCCTGCTGACGGGCAAACAGCTTGCGGCTGCCGATTTGCAGATAGCCGACAATGTTCATGCGATCGAGAACTTCGCCGAATCCGTATTTCAACAAGACGCCGACGATCTGGCGGTAGCGGCCGAGATTGCGGTAAGTTTTATGTATGTCGATTTGCGGCATGGAATCGCCCTTCGCGCTTAGGTTGCCAACCTAATGAGATCGAGCGGGGGAAACAATCACAAAATAAGAGGCCGTACGAGGGCTACAGGAAACTCAAGGCAATCCCCGCCGACAGTGTCGTAAAGTCGGTATCGGGGTTGCTTTGAATCTTCTGGAATTTGCCTTCGACAAACAGGTCGACCGGGATGAAGCGCGCGTCGAGTTTAACACCGGCGGCGAGGTGGTAGCCGAAATGGGTTTTGTCCGCCGGGATCGAAATGGTCAGATCGTTGAATTGCCCGAGCGGGCCGGAGTACTCGTAGGAGACGGAATGCGAGGCGACCCCTGCTCCGACAAAGGGGCGCAGCACCGGAAAGGCAAAGACAAACTTGACGGTTGCGTGGGTGATCCAGTCGCGGGTTTCGGCCTCGACCGTCTCGCCGAAAAGCTCGATCTCGCGGGTATCGTCAAAGCGCTCGATGCCGACTTCAAGGTCAACAAACTCGTGGCCGAATTTTGCGAAGACGCCGAAGAAGACGAAATCGTCGAAGGTGAGATTGGCGACTTTCATCTCCGGGTTATCGTACTCCGTCACCTGCCCGATTTTGGCGCCAAAGCCGAATCCGGTGAGGGCGTAGGCTGGTTCGATCGTCACGACGGCGACGAGCGAGAGGAGAATTAGTCCGGAGCTTAAAACGTGCCGAAACATGGTCGCAAGGTGTAGATCAACAACTCAAACCACAATCTCATTCAGAGAGGCGAAACCGGCTCACGGACCGACCGGTGTGCCGACGTTGAAGATGACGCAGGAATCGTCATTGAAGGCAACTGCATACTCTCGCTCGTAGTAGCCAATCAGTGTCGCACTATCAGGCAAGAGGTACTTGTGAACCACAATATGACTGACTCCGGCGTCGGCGAGCTGACGATGCTGACGGGCAAGATCGGAGTAATCCAGCGAGTCCGCCAATGAGCGGCCGATTTTGCGAGTGGCGGCACCCTCTACAATCGGCACTCCGTGAATCGTCTGCTGCATCATATAGCGCATCGTGTTGACATAGTCGGAGGGGAGATTGACCAGGGCTGCCGGCGTTGATGCCTTAGCCCATTCGACGAGACCACCCGGCGCTCCGATCTGTACTTTGTCGTGACACATCGAGAAGAAATCAAATAGCAGGACCAGCCCGGCGATGCCGGTTACCAGAAACTGGCGACGGCGTGAATGCGCCTTGGCCCAAAGCCAGGCCAGCGCCAGGCCGACCAGAATCGCCCAGAAGAGATAGACGTACATCATGAAGCGCGCCGGAGCACGGACGTTGGCAAGAAACGGAATATAAGCTATGGCCGTGTAAGGCAGCGCGATCGGCAACGACTTGCCGAGGACGTGGAGCTGAGGGCCGAGGGCGAGCAGAAGGAAGGCGAGGAAGCCAAGCCACCACCTTGCCGCCACCCGCCAGAGCGGTCGGGCGGCTGCCAGGACGAGAATCAGCGCGGCAAGACCCAGATATGAAGTCGACTCTGTCAGGTAGCCGGTATACGAGGCATTGATCTTTGTGACGAAATCCATCGTGCCGGCGAAGTGTGCTTCCCCCGGCACGAGCAACCCGACGAAGTCGGTCACAAAGGTATTGCGACCGCCAACATCGGTATCGGGGGTCGTCAGGGCCAACTTGATCATCGGTACCAGCCACGGCGACAAGACGAGCAGACTGACTGCAACAACGATTGCCGCGCGTTTCAAGTACTGCGGTTGCCACCAGATGCGATTGCGAATGCTCAAGTAGAGGTAGCCGAAGAATATGAAGTACCCGGCCATGATCATGTAGGTCCACTCGCAAAGCGTGTTGAGCAGAAAGAACAACGTCGCCAGCAGTACCTTTTTCGCTCCGCCGAGTCGCACGGCATCCCAGAAGGCCAGCACAAAGAACGGAATGAATTGAATCGAATTGATGTGAAGATGGTGCTGCGAGCGGAGGAAGTGATTGGGATTGAACGCGAAGACGAAGCCGCCGATCAGGGCGATCAGCGAGTTTCCGGTGACGCGGCGGACCAGAAGGAATGCGCCGAGTCCCGCGATCGGATAGCCGTGCAGCATCGCGACGTTGAAAGCGGCCGGTAAGTCGGCGAAAAGACGCACCAGAGCCACGACCGCGAGATTGTAAAACGACCAGGCGAAATAGTAGAGCGACGATCCTTCCGGGAAGTAGATCGCGTTGCTGTAGCTCAAGGCCTGCCCGCCGTGCAATACAGGATCGGTCGCCCACCAGAGGCTCCAATAGCCGGCGAGATTGTCGCCGGGTGGACCGACAATCCAAGCACCAATGTTCTGCAAAATCGGATAGAAGTAGACAAGAGTCAGGCCGGTATAGACGACAAGTGCCAGGAGCCAATCATGGCGAATCTCGAAGCGACTATCAGGATACCGCGCTTCGATACTTGCCTCCCTGCCAAGTCTGCGGACAAGTCGAGCCATGCCCCACCAGAACAGAAGCGAACCGAGAATACCCAGAACGATAAACTGCCAGAAAATGAAATCGGCGCGCGCGAGATAATAATCCAGGTCATGCCTGGTGTGATCGATAAACGAAAGCGATTTGGAGCCGTTCTCGCTGGCGGCAAACGCGGCGCGAATCATGTCATGAGCGTAGAGAGTGTACCAGATTGTCAACAGCCCGAGGACACCGGCAAAGATGATCAGGAAACGCAGGAAATGACTTTTCGGAAACAACCTAGCAACCAACGACATCACCTTTCGCTCCGTCGCCGCTCCAGAAAACTCGTGTACAGGTCCTGGTGTTGCTGGACCATTGACTCGATCGAGAATTTAGAGTGCAAAGTTTCCCTGCCGGAGTCTCCGAGTTTCCGCGCCAAGCTGGGATCCTCGAGGAGCCGGATGAGGTGATTGGCCAGGGCAAGCGAATCGCCAACTGCGAACAGATAGCCGTTCTTCCCATCTTCGACGGCCTCCCGATTGCCGCCGACGTTTGTCGCCACGACCGGCAGGCCTTCGCGCATGTATTCGAGAATCGCATTTGAGAAACCTTCCGAGCGCGAAGTTAGAACACCGACCTGAGCACCGGCGATCGCACTGCCGACATCGGAAGTGCCGCCCACAAATTCGACATTCGCCTTAAGTCGAAGTTGGTCGACCAGCGCATCAAGACGACTCCGTTCGGGGCCTTCGCCGACAATCCTCACAAGCAGATCCGGATAGCGCGCTGCGACAGATGGAAGCGCCCTGATCAATGTGTCGATCTCCTTTACGGGGCGCAGATTCGCGACCATGACGATCGTTGGACGGTCGTCTTGCTTGCGAGCTTCGCTGGGCTTAGTCGCAATGCCGTTGTAAATCACGCGCAACCGGGTTCGATCGAGCCCCTCGATCTTGCCGATAGCGTCGGCGACGGCAACGGAGTTTGCCAGAAAGATGTGCGGGTAGCGGTTGGCGAGTCTTAGCAGCATCTGTTCCTTGAGATCGTAGCTGTAGCCAAGATTGCGTCGCGAGGAGACTATCAGCGGCACTCCGGCTTTGCGAGCGGCGAGTCCGGCGAGCAGGTGTGCTTCGATGAAGAATGTCTGAACAACATTGACCTTGCGTTCGCGGAAAAGCGCAACGAGCCGATTTCGTCCCCGCCAGAAGGCAGGCGTAAACAACTTCTCGACCTTGAGGCAGTGAAATTCACATGTGTCAGGCGGGTTGTGCGCAAACGGGCAATCTTGCAGGCTGATCAGGATCGGCGTGAACCGGCGGCGGTCAAGATTCTCGATCAAGCTGAGCAAGCTGCGCTCGGTACCGGCTCGGGCGTCGCCCATTGATCCGATCACATAGGCTACGATAGTCGCTGCTTCAGCCACGGCGGTCACTGCTTAGGTTCGGCTGCGAACGACGCCGCTGAGAAAGCCGCAGCCGAGGGCAAAATGGATCACGAAAAAGATCACCGGCAGAACGAAAATCAGCCAGCCCTGGTTGATGTCCTTGATGTTGAACAGCGAGGCAATGATGATCGTCAGCAGATAGCAGCAGGCGACGGCAGTCGCGAAGATCCAGAAGCCACAGGCCAGAAACCACGTGAGGGGATAAAAGAGGACGCCAAACGTGAAGGCCGCCGTCACCAGCGCGCCGGCGCCGAGCGTCCCGGGGTGTTTACTGAACAGCCGCCAGCGCCCCAGCCCGTAGCGATAGAGCTGCTTGAAGAGCGAGGTGATGTTGCCGCGGGCGACATATTCGACGGCCAGCTTGGGCGAAATGTAAGCCTCCAGTCCGGCTTTGTCGGCGCGCGTGTTGAATTCGACGTCTTCGCAAGCATCAAAGGACTCGTCGAAGTAACCGATGCGATCAAACACACTGCGCCGATACATGGCGCCCGAAGAGGCCGCCCGCACCGGACGTTCGCGATGAGAGTAGATTGTCGAATCGAGAGCGTGACCCAGCCGCGAGGCGCGGGCTGTGGCCACGGCTTTCTGGAATGCGGTCTGCGGGCTCATCGTCAGCGGCTGCGGCCGGCAGAGAATATCCGCATTGGTCCGCTTGAACAGCTCGATCATGTCGGCGAGCATCGTTTGCGAGCGGATGTGGCAGTGGCCGTCGATGAAGACGATGTACTCGCCCCGGGCGTTGCGGACGCCGATGTTGCGTGCGTGCGATGCCAGGCGATCCGGATTACTGAGAATACGGAAATGCGAAAATCGGCCGCGAAAACTCTCGGCAACCGCCACCGTGTTATCGCTCGATTCGCCGTCGACGATAATGATCTCGAACTGCTCGCGGGGAAACGCCTGGTTGAGCAAATCATCAAGAATCGATCCAATATAGCGGGCCTCATTGCGGACCGGCATAACAACGGAAATCGAGAGACCGGTGTTACCAGCAGATTCCATGGTAGTTGTCGCCGAACGCACCGGGGTTGTCGACCAGACGCACGAGGTCAACGATGTGACGATCGCGCGCACCTTTGAGTGCCCCTGAATATTCCGGATCGTGATTGCCGATGACAATCACCTCCGAACCGTAGACGACTTCTTCAATCGACGTTGCAAACAGCTTTTCGATATGCGGAATCTCTTTGTCGATATAGGACTTGTTTGAGCCGAAGATGCGCGCCAGATTGACGTGCCGGTCGAAAATCAGCAGTTCATAGCCTTTGCCGAGCAGCTTTTCCGCAAGCAAGACCAAGGCGGACTCGCGCAAATCATCGGTGCCGCCCTTGAACGCCAGTCCCAGAAAACCGACTTTCTTTTTCTTGAAGGAAGTTATCAGCCGAAATCCCTCTTCCAGTTGCTGCTCGTTCGAGCGCGGAATAGCCGCAAGCAGCCCGGCCGCGAAATCGCGTTGCTTGGCCTGGAACAGCAGGCCGCGGACATCTTTCGGGAGACAAGATCCCCCATAGGCGAAGCCGGGTTTGAGGTACATGGGAGAGATATTCTGCTTGGTATCGAGAGCAAACAAGCGCATAACCTCGTAGCCGTCGATCCCCAGCTTGCGCGAGAGCGTGCCGATCTCGTTGGCAAAACAGACTTTCAAGGCATGCCAGACGTTGCAGATGTACTTGACCATTTCGGCGTTGCGAATTGTGGTTGTCTCGAAGGGCGCTTCGACGAAAGCAAACAGCTCTTTAACGATCTCCGCGGCGCCTTCCGATTGCACGCCGACGACCGTAAACGGGGGATTATAGAAGTCATCCACCGAAGAGCCTTCGCGCAAGAACTCGGGATTGAAGCAGACGTCAAAATCGAGGTAGACCTTCTTGCCCGAAGCCTCTTCGAGAATCGGAATGACGACGTCCTCGGTCGTGCCGGGAGGGATCGTTGAACGGTAGATCAGCGTGTGAAAGCCCGCTTTGTTTTTCAGAACCTGGCCGATCTTTTCGGTGACGCGCGTCACGAAGGTCAGATCGACGTCGCCGTTTTCGCGCGAGGGCGTTCCCACGCAAATCATCGAGACGTCGGTATCGTTGATGGCGGACCGAGCGTCCATGGTGGCAGACAGTTTTTTCTGCTTCACGCCATCCGCGATGATCTCGGCGATTCGGGCCTCGACGATCGGGCTCTTGCCCGCCATGATTTGTTCGACCTTGTCCTTGCTGATCTCAACGCCAACGACAGTGTGTCCTTCGCGCGCCAAGCAGGCGGCCGTGACAACACCGACATACCCCATTCCAAATATCGAAATCTTCATTCTCGCCTCAGAGTCCGTGTGAAACGGCGCGTTTTGAACTCACCAGAGCCTCCAATGAGCACTGCAGCACGTCGGCCGCGCGACTCCAGGAGTAATTTTCAGTCACCAGCCGATAACCGGCCGTTGCCATCTTATCACGTTTGTTGCCATCCTGCAACAACTCTATGACGGCATTTGCGAAGCCGTCCTCCCCGTCGGCTATCGCTAAGTGCTCGCCGGCGACCAGCGGAAGTCCTTCAGCGCCAATCGTTGTCGCGACCACGCAACGCCGCAGCGCCATCGCCTCGTAGATTTTGATTCGCGTACCACCGCCTACGCGCAGCGGCACGATATAGAGTTGCCCGGCGGCAACGTGAGGTCGGACGTCTTCCACGGTGCCGGTCACAATCAGCGAAGCATCCTGGGCCGCGGCCGCAACGATCTCTTGGGGCGGGCGCCGGCCAACGACGGCAAACGATAGACTCGGGATCGCCGCTTTCAGCCGCGGGTAGATTGAGCGGTAGAACCACCAGAAGGCATCGATATTCGGCATCCAGTCCATCGACCCGCAGAACACGAGTCGCTTGTCTACTTCCCCCGACTGCGGCTGGAAATAGAGCGTGTCAACGCCGGTGGGCAGAGTCACGAATTCGCGCAAGCCAAATTCCGACTGAAGAATTTTCCCGTCGTCATCGGAAACCGTAAAGACACGGTCAAACCGGGCACAGGCGGCCTGCTCACTGCGGGCGACGCGCTGCTTTTCGAAATTGAAGTAAGCCCGCTTT
Source organism: uncultured Ignavibacteria bacterium (assembly GCA_964584025.1). Taxonomy (GTDB): domain Bacteria; phylum Zixibacteria; class MSB-5A5; order CAIYYT01; family CAIYYT01; genus JADJGC01. Next base: position 85,993 of record CAZOYE010000009.1, on the reverse strand, counting down.
ACGGAATTGGTCTCGACCTCGGCATAGCGACGCCAGATCAGCGTCTCGACATTGTGCTCAAAGAGTGCTACAGGTATCCCCTCTACGTGGTCGGCGCACCACGCCATTTCGAGGAAGTCGCAGAGCACAATGTCGTGTCGTTCTTTCCGACAAAATTCCCTGACCTTCGCCGCCATAGCCTTGCTGATGTACTTGCTTATGAAGTAGGGCTGCGGCGAGAAGAGGTTAGCGAGCACGCGGAGATAGAATCGCGCACCTGCTTTGACTTCTTCGGCGCGTGGGATTGCCTCAATTGTGAGGCCTTCGCTCCGCAAGTCCTCGAGGTACTGTCCGTCCAATTCGGGGGGCACATACGAGAGAAATGTGACCTGGGAGCGCTTGGCAAGTTCGCGCAGCAACTGGCGCGTGCGGATTTTCCCGCCGGTATCCGCCGGATTCGGGAAGTCCGACTTGATCCACAGCACTCTCAAGGATTGATCCTTATTGCGGTGGGGGCCTCGCCGTGCATAAAGATGCGGTTCCAAATCTCGAGATTCATCAGCGTCCAGATCTGGTCCGAGTAATTGTACTTGCCGCTGCGATGGAGATTCAACAACCGTGTGATTTCTTCCCGGTCAAAGAGCTCAAGGCAAAGCGAATCTTTGCCCAGCAGCATTGCCTCGGCGGCGCGATAATACTCCCCGGCAAACCACGTGCGAATCGGTACCGGAAACCCTGCCTTGGGCCGCGTGAGAATTTCGCGCGGGATATCCGCCTGGAACGCCGTCCGCAGTACGCGCTTGGTGGCAAAACGCTTGATCTTGAGCGGGTCGGGGAGGCTGAAGGCAAACTCAACCAGCCGGTGGTCGAGGAACGGCACGCGCGACTCGATCGAGGCGGCCATCGACATCTGATCTTGTTTCATCAGCAGTTCGACCAAGTAAGTCTTTACATCGGCGTAGAGCATTTTTGCCAGCAACGAGCCGTTGCTTGAACTATGGAAATGAGAAAAATAAGAGTCATAGACGCGGTGAGGATCGATTCCCTGCCAGAGTTGTCCACGCAAGAGCCGAGCTAGCATTGGTCGCGAAAACGTCGCGTAGTTATCAAGATAGATGGATTCCAGATCAGGATCAAGGTACGCAATGGTGCGGACCGCCTTGTTGCGCAGCGGGAACGAGTATGGCAGAGCAGCAAGCAGCGGCCGCGTAATTGCCCGGCGTGCTGCACGCGGAAAACAGAAGCGCAGCCAGCGATCAGCGGTCAGGTTGTGGAGAGTCTGGTAATAGCGCTCGTAACCACCGAGTAGCTCGTCGGAGCCCTCGCCGGTCAATACCACCTTGACATGCTGCGCCGCGAGCTGCGAGACTTTGAAGAGCGCGACCGACGATGGGTGGGCGATAGGCTCATCCTCGTGGTAGACCATTTGCGGCCAAAGACTGAAGAAGTCTTCGGTCGTCATCGTGATTTCGTGCTGATCGGCTCCGGCGTGCCTCGCGGCGAGGCGCGCATACTCAAGTTCATTGGCTTCGCGTTCCCGGAAGGCCACGCTGAATGTCGCAATCGATCGATCAACCATTGTGGCCATGCGGGCACTGATGATTGTCGAGTCGATCCCGCCGGAGAGGAACATCCCGAGCGGCACATCCGCCATCAGGCGCAGATTGATTGACTCGTCGAGGAGCTCACGCAAGCGCTCTGCTGCCGCCGCTTCGGTCAAGGTATGGTCCGTCTGGATATGACCGCAATCCCAGTAGCGAACGATACTGACGATGCCATCCTGGAGTTCGAGAAAGTGCCCCGGCTCGAGTTTGTGGATGCCACAAAAGAGCGTGGAATCGTCGCACGTATACTTGAGCGCCAGGATCTGCAACAGGGCGGGCTGGTTGATTTCGCGACAGAAACCCGGAATCTGCAGCAAGGCCTTGATTTCGGAGGCAAAGGCGAAGTACTCCGGCGTGTCGACGTAGTACAGCGGCTTGATACCGAGGCGATCCCGGGCAATAAACACCTTGTTGTGCCGACGGTCGTGCAGCGCGAAGGCAAACATCCCGCGCAACTTGTGCAACCCGGCGCTGCCGTCGGCGTCGAGATGATGGATGATCGTTTCCGTATCGCTGTTCGTGCGATAGGAGAAGCCGCGTTTTTCGAGGTCGCGGCGCAACTCGCGATGATTGTAAATCTCGCCGTTGTATGTAATCCAGAGATCTTGCGCCGGGTTTGACATCGGCTGATGCCCGCCGGCGAGATCGACGATCGAAAGCCGGCGATGGCCAAAGCCGACATTGCCGTGAAAATAGTAGCCGTGATCATCCGGCCCGCGGTGCGACAGCGCATCGTTCATCCGCGTCAGTAGAGCGGGATCAGCGTGCCGCGTGCTATCTTTGAAGATGAAACCACAAATGCCGCACATAGCGTTTAGGCTCCCCTTCTGGCGGCGACAAAGCGGCAGATCGAAGGATCGGGCACAGTGATGCCATCGCCGAGGTCGGCGCCAACCGTCCAGACGGCGCCGTCAAAGCTCAGCTCGACAAACGCTACCGGCCGGTCGCTCGCAAAGACCGGCACGTTGTCCACCATGAGCCGCGAGGCCTTAACCAAGGCAACGTAGCGCCGATCGAGCGGTCCCAAGGCAACGTAGCCGATCTCGGCATCTGAATCAATGCGGCCCCCGGTCAACGGTGCGTGTCCGAAGAATTGGAAGGCTTCGACAGCACCCGCCGGCAACGGAGTCTCGGTGCGTTCGTAGAGCGCCGCCGGGTCGAGTCCGGCATTCTTTTTCAACGTAATCGGCGCGGTCTGCATGACAAAGCCGAAGTCGATCTCCTCATTCAAGTGAGTGACGATTCGCAGTGCCGTTCCCCAACTGCCCCGGCCATAGTCGGCGGGAATCCAGGACTTCATTGACTCAACCTCGTGGCCAAGGAGACTCACAGGCGTAATCGTCAGAAGCGTCTGGGTGCCGGAGATCAGCACTGCCTTATCCTTCCAACCGATCGATTTGTGAGAGCGGAAGTCCCACGCCGCTTGAATCGGTTTCGAGCAACGAATCGTGTCGCGCACCAGCCAACTACCGTCGCCAATGAAGAGCACCGTTCGGCGTAGACGGGCCTGGTGACTTGGGTCGATGGCGACCGTATAGGCGGCTTCATAAAACTCAGCCTCTCCCCCGCGAACGTAGCCATCAAGTCGGCAAGAGGGCTTCTGCCTCCAGGCAAAAAGATCGTCGGGAACCAGGTACTCGCTCCCCAGAATCCGCGGGCCGTTGTGCGCCAAACACGAGCGAAACTGATTTCGGCCAGCCGGATTGCCGGAATAGCAGTAAGTGCCGGGATCGACCAGGAGGGCGTCTTCGCCGACGGCGATCTCGAGGTGAAGGTGATCCGCATGCGAGTGCGGGCAGTCGGCGTAGCCGAACGCACCAAACTGAAATACGGAGAAAGTCTCGCCCGTGCGCGATATGATCAAGCCGGAGTCCTGCAGCAAGGCCGATTCTGTTTCGGCCGCAAGATCGTTCGCTCGATCGGGCGAAGCATCGGGCGCGAGCCAGAACGACTCTGCAAATCTTACCTGGTTTGTAGTGGTCCAGCCCAGACATCGCATTGATGTCTCAAGGATTGGTTCGTAGTCCAATTGCGCAACTCGCGAGGCGAAGTACAGGCGGCCGCCGTCGTTGTCGCCGAGATCGGGCCAGCGGCCATCGGGTCGCCGGAGCCATGCGAGCACATTCGTCATCTGCTCCAGTCGCGCGCCAACGTGGGGCGGCAATGGGTCGCCGTTCTTCGCTGCCAGAATCGCGAACGAGAGGTAAAACTCGAGCGCATAGGCGTGATAGCAGACGCTGCGCTCGGCATGCATGCCCTCTGCGGTGAATTGACGGTCGAGTTCTTCCAGCAGAATGCGACGTCCGCAGGCTCGCCACTCTGTGGCCGCGCCGAATTCGGGATACATCGTCCCGAGCATGTAGAGCCCATAGGCCTCTCCGAGGAGATGAGTATTGGGCGAAAAATACACCGAGAGGTGATCGCGCATGAATCGGCCGCAGATGTTAAGAAGGCGATAGATGTCCGCCGCGGCGTTCACGTCGAGTGCTCGCGAGTTGCGGAAGAAGAACAACGCCCACGTCAGCGAATGCGCCCGGAAGGCGAATTCCAGCGCCGAGCAGAAGTTGATTCCCTGGTAATCCGGGTTGCGTTCATTCCAATCGTGCAGGAGCTTGAAGAATTTCGCAGGGTAGCGCTCGTCGCGGGTCAGTGCGTAGGCCTGGCCGAGATCGTAGACGAACTGAAACCGCGACAGCTCCCAGATGACCTTGGAATCGCCGACGAGATCGCGATTGAGAAAGTCGATATCGCCATAGAACGATTCAGGCGTCAAGCGGCGGGCATCGGGATCAAAATTCCATGACGGAGGCGAACCATAGGATTGGGGGGCGCGATGAAAAACAGGGTATTTGTCGCCGAGAATGCAATCGGCATCGGTGAGGATCCGTTGTCGCTGCTCACCCGGCATCGCGGCAACCGCTTCACCGAAGCGTTCGAGCTTAGCGAGTCCCGGGAAGAAGAGTTGAGGATCCTTGCTTCGCAAGGCGGCGGCGAGGTCAGGACCTGCGTCGCCCGTGCTGAATTGGGAAAGGAACTCCGGGGTGAATACGTCATTCAAAGCTGAAGGCTCAAACAGGCGCATTCCTTCTGCGTGGTGCCGTCGTTCGCGGCGACGAATATTCTCTTCTCGAAGACGGAAGACCAATTCAGCAAATTCGCCGAGCGCGATCTTGCGAAGAACCTTGAGCAGCTTGTTCATGAGCTTCGCACCAGGTTCAGATAGGTATCCGCCCAACGCTGCCGGACGCTCTCCCAGCAATACGCGGCCGTATCTCTTCTACCGGCGGTGGCAAGCGAGCGTCGAAGATCGGCGTCTGCGACCAGTTCACAAACCGCCTCCGCCAATGCTTTGTGGTCGCGCATTGCGCACAGCAGGCCGTTTTCCCGGTCACGGACGATGTAAGGAATGCCGCCGGCGTTGGTCGTTACCACCGGCAAGCCGGTGAAGAAGGCCTCGATGATGGCCACAGGCATATTATCGATGACGGAGGTATTCAGGAAGATGTCGGCTTCATCGTAGACTTGCGGCATGCGATCCCGTTCGATGCGACCGACGAACTCGATGCCTACCAGTTTCTCCTCCCTGACCAATCTCCGAAGCCGTGATTCATCCGACCCAGTGCCGGTGATCGTCAACGTCGCGTTCGGATTTCGGCGCCGAATTTCGACGAAGGCACGAATCGCCGTCTCAATATCGTATAACGGTTCAAGATTACGCGGCACTAAGATGCGCGGCAAGACTTCCGGGCGCTCACGGAAGCGGAATTCTCCAGATTCAGCGATGTTGGGGATAGCTTCGGCCTTAAAACCGTGACGCGCAAAGACCGTCACGAGATACCCTGACGGCACGATAATTTTGTCAACGCGACGCAAAATCCAGCCGATGCGACGACGCCAACGGGTGAGATGATCGTCGGCCTCGCCGGAACGGTAGTTCAAGATGCATCTCTTGCCGAACAAGCGGCTCAAAAGTATCGCCGGCGCAGGCGCCAGAATAAATGACAGATACGAAGCACTGAAGATGTGAATAACATCGTGTCGTGGAATGCGGCGCAACAGCCCGCCGAAATAGAATATCGAAACGATCAACGTGCGCAGGTACTTCACGCGAGTCAGATAATGCAGCGGCCACCATGGTACCGGGTTGTGCGGCTGAAAGCTGACCGGCACGCCGTCCGAGCGGAGGTTGCTCAGCAGCAAGTCGGCCTGCACCGCCTGCCCCCCGAGAATCCCAAGAGATGGAGCCACAAGGAGAATTCTAACTCCATCGAGGCGCTCAGCCAGTGCTTTCTTATCGTTCACGACGGCACTCGCTGGTAACATAACGATACTTACCCGAGGGGTCATAGCCGAGTTCGGGTACGGCCTGGTATTCGATGGTCACGGCGCTTGCCATCAGCTTTCCGATCGTCGCTTGCAGCCGTTGTCTGACCTCGCGTTCGATACTTGCTGTATCCAGGTGCTTGATGACAAATAGCTGCGGATTACGCTGGACCACCTGCACGCGGTCGACCACGCCGCTGGTGCGCAGTGCCATGATCAACGCCTCGCCGGCGATGCGCGTACCGTCGGGGCGAACAATCAGGTCTACTACCCTGCCCCCGACCTCGGTGATCCGCCGCCAGCAGGATGTACTTCCGGGTGCTTCAAGTCTGACCATATCACCGGTTCGATACCGAATGAGCGGCATGGCGAAGTTGTAAAGATCGGTGACAACCAGTTCGCCCATTTCGCCGGGGCGAACCTCGTTGCCGTCGCCATCGATGACTTCGAGTATGTATGTCGGCTCGAACACGTACATGCCGTTGTGGTCGGGCAGTTCGGCTGCGACCGTACCGATCTCGCGAGAACCGTAGCGCTCGAAAGTTTCGGCGCCAAGCATCTCGCGGAAAAGCTCTCGCTGCCAGGAGTACGTCGGCTCTGCCGTCGTGATGACCTTGCCTACCTTGGGCAAAGTGACATCATGCGCGCGCGCAAACTCGAGAATGGCAACGAGCATGTTAGGATAGGCGAAGATCGCTTCCGGGCGATGACGGTTCAACTGCTCGATGAATTCGCGAAGCTGTTGAACGCCGGCATCAAAGCTGTAGAAGTGAACCGCCCGCTCTGACAGGAAGTTTGCGAGTCGCGCCTTGATCGAGGAAGATTGCGTGATATCGAGCGGGGATCCCCATACCCAGGCTCGTTTCGTGCCCGGATGAATTCCCAGTTGCGCATTGAAGAAAAAATCCTGGGCGCGCCGCACGGCGGTCACGTGAGCATCCCGATAGAACCTCAGTGGAATGCCGCTGGATCCGCCGGTAGATGATTCGATCAAGTCTTCGCGGCGAAATGAAGTTGAGAGAATCGACGACATCTGAGAATTGAGGTCTGCCTTGGTCAGGAAGGGCAGCTTGCGCAGGCCGGAGGGCTCGGAGAATGCCGTTTGATCCAAACCGGCTTCCGCAAATCGCTTTTGATAGAATGGCGACGTTTGACTCGCGTGTTGCACGAGTTGCTGCAAGCGCAGCCGGCGATGAGACTCGAGTTCATCGGGGCTGGCCATCCAAAAATTGCGGAGCCTGCGGTACTGCCGCAGGATTTCCGACTCACCGCGATAGGCGAGCAGCAGAGGATAGCCCAGACTGCGGACCAGATACTCCGATAAGCTCATCGCTGCTGCTCCGGCGGAATCTTGCAGATCGAGAAGCGGTACTTGCCCGATGATTCCCTTGGTATTTCGTCCCTATAGTTGTAGGTGACGGTCATTGTCGGGCCGAAGTACTCGCGTACTTTTTCTTCAATCGACGCTCGCGCGTTGTGATCGAAATCGGCATTCACGACGAGATTGAAGTCGAGCCGAGTGACGGCCTCCTGGACGATCTGCGCCTGCTTTACACCGGGTATAGTTGCCACAAGATGAATCGTCAGCGCGGCGCCGGATACTTTGCGACCATCGGGTGCGAGAAGAAAATCGGTGACCCGGCCGGCTACCACTTGCATCTTCGGCAAACGGACGCCGCAGGAGCATTCAGCTTCCGGCGCCGGTGAACCCAGATCGCCGATCTGGTAGCGGATCCAGGGAAACGCGAGATTGCCCAGTACCGTCACGAGGATTTCCCCCGCTTCGCCGACGGCAACCGGCCGACCCTGTTCGACGAATTCCAGATGCAAGTATTCGGCGCAGATATGAAGACCGTCGTGAGCCCGGCACTCGGAGGCAATCACCGAAGTTTCGCGCGAACCGTAGCGGTCAAATACGCGGACACCAAAGTAATCCTCGATGAGCGCGCGCCGTTCCGCTGTGAGGACCTCAGCGGAAGTTATGATCGTTCGCGGCGGCGGGAGTTGGACATCACGTTCTTGAAAGTAACTGACAACTTCGGCAAGCGAGTTGGCATATGCCAGAATTGCGCGCGGACGAAAGCGCCGATAACGAGCCGCAAATTCCTCCAATCTGGCATCTGTCAGACTTGAGCTGTCAAGAATGAGCTGTCGATCGAGAATGGCGTTGCGCATCCTGGCGCGAAGGGAGCGTAGACCGGACAAGTCGGCTTGATGCCCCCAGATTAGCGCGACTTTATCGCCGATGCGGAAGCCTGCCCATTCGTTGTGTCGCAACGTCGCGGCCTGCCGCTCTTGCCAGCGCTGCGCTTCATGATAGAACTGCAGCGGTGCGCCGGTCGACCCCCCGGTACGGTTTGCCACAAGATCCTTTATTGCGAATTGTTCCGAGAGCAGCTCCTGCCGGTGACCTTGAATATCGCGTTTGGTGAGGACAGGTAGTTTCTGCAGATCAGAGAAATCGGCCACGCGCTCGGGATTGAAGCCGGCCTCTTTGAACCTCTGGCGGTAGTAGGGGACGTACCTGCCGGCATGTTCGAGCACAGTTCTCAACCGGTTGAGCCGGAGTTCGTGCAGTTGATCGGCCGGAAGGGATTGCGTGCGACGAAGTTCCTGCAGCAGCGCAACCTCGCGGCTGCCGCGCCAACGCGCCACGGCGGGATAGATCACTTCTGCAATTGCCTTCTGAAACACGCTCAAATCCGCTCACATCTGAATTCGCTGCAAGTCGCTACGCTGACAAGTATTTTATCGGCATGGGAAATAGCAAGTTACAACGCCTGCGGGCAAGCGCTAATCGAGAACACTTTGGCAGTAGGAGGATGTCGGTCTCAGGACTTGAAGCCGAAGGAAATCGATTTTTTGGGGCAAGTGTTGAGACACTCGCCGCACGACGTGCAGTCGGGCAAGTTAAGGGTATCGCCTTTCAGCAGCGGCTTGATCGTCGGGCACGGCGATTTGATAACGCAGACGCCGCAATCGTTACAAGTCTGGCGATTGATGCGCACGCGCGCCGGAGCGATTTTTTCGAGCAACCAACTGACCGCGCCGATCGGGCAGATCAGGTAGCAAAACGGACGATAGAGCGCCAGGCTCGCCAACACCAGCAACGGCATTGTGATCCAGAAGACGGTATCAAACGTCCAGTGCAGGTATTCAAAGAAATTAATCGGGTCGTAGATGCTGTAGGCGGAGTAGGCTTTCCAGAGTTGAGTTCCGGCCATTCCCGTTTCCTCGCCAAGCGCGTCCATATACGATTTCACCCAGAAGAAGGAGAAGAAGAACATTGCCAGGAGAGCGAAGCGCACGGAATTGAAGGCAGTGAAGTTGAGCTGTTTGATCTTGAACTTTGTCGGGATCTTATTGATCAACTCCTGAAATGCACCCAACGGGCAGACCCAGCCGCAGAACAATTTCCTTCCCAGTAGACTTGGCACAAAGATAACGAGGAAGAATGCCAGAAATCCAACGAACCACTGCCCGTGAGTAAAGCGGAACATGAACAGTTTCGTCACGGCGCACATGGGGCTTGGGTGCAGTGGAAAGACCTGGTCGATGCCGTAAAGAACAAACATCACAAGCAGACCGCCGATTCTCACCCAGAGATTGATTTTGCGGATGAACAGCAAGAGCAGTCCGGCCAGCATGAGGCCGAGCATCGTCAGGTACTTAGGATGAGAGATGATTGTCCAGATCGTCGGGGGAGATTCGGGAGCCGGCGCTGCCTGCTCGTGGGAATCTTGCGACGGCTCGACGACAGTTCCGACTTGTCCCGAGTCGGCGGATTGTTCGTGGGCGTGTTCCCCGACGGCAGGCGGTTCAGCCTGCGCTTGGGCGAACTCTGCAAACAACGCTGCCAGCAGGACTATTGCGACAATTGCCAGATGTGCGAGAAGTCGAGTCACGTCGACTAAAATATCAATATTGAGCGAATCGTCAATGCAATTGTTTGGCTCAGGGCGAGAAAACTCATGCAGCCGCTATTTGGAACGACTGGATGCCGACTGCATCTCGGACTGAGTGGTTTGCGATGGCCCTGACGTCTGGGCTGCTGCCAGCGTGACGAGCACAACCGTCAGCGCGGCGCACGTATACCAGTGGCCACGGAAGAGCGAATGCCCGAAGATCGAAGTCACGAAGAGCGCACCGGTGGATGCCGTGATCGAATGGGACAACCAAACGTAGAAATGGCTGCCCCGTCCCGCCTCTTTGAGCCGTTTGCGCAACCGGAAGTTGGAGGCGATCATATGAAAAACCAGCGCGCCGAAGGTCAATAGTCCCAGCACCCCGGTTTCGGCGATGATCTGGATGTACATGTTGTGCGAGCGCAGGTAGGCGCGCGTGTCGGAGTATTGGCCGGAACCGTAGGCGAGGGGGAAGCAGTCAACGCCGATGCCGGTCACCGGATTGGCCAGAAACATCCCCCAGCCAGCTTTCCAGGCATCGATACGCCCTTCCGTCGAGGCGTCACGCTCTTCGGCAAAAATCGTTGCATAGCGTTCCTTGTATTGCGGGGGAAGGGCGAACCACCCGGCAATCATCAGTAATACCGCCGCTACGCCGATGATCATCTTGTATTTTGACACCAACCAGATGAAGAATGCCGTCGCCACCAAGCCGATCACGCCGGAGCGCGAGCCCGTGATCGCAATCGTAAACACGCAACCACACAGGCAGACCAGGGGAACGACGCGTACGATCTTCAGGCGAATCCAGTAAAGTGAGAAATAAAGAAAGGGTATGCCGAGCATCAACGACACCGCAAGCGTGTTCGGGTCAGTACCGGAGAGCCCTTCGGCGCGCTCGATTCCCTGCGCCACGACCAGGGTGCCGGAGAAGTATGCAATCGCTGAACTGATCGCCGTATACCCCGTCGATACCATGGTCAGCCAGATGAAACCTTTCAGCCGCATCTCGCTGGTGATTGTGTTGATGATCAGGAGGTAGTAGACGAACACCCAGGCAAAGTTCATAACGAACCAGAACGAATTACTGATCCAGAACGACAGCGGTATCGAGGCCAGCAGAGCGCCGAGGAAGTACACGAAATGCCGCGTCATCCGGTCCTTGAGAAAAAGGAAGGACTCGCCGCGGTACTTCTTGTGAATAATCGTCGAGACCAACAGCGAGGCGGCGATCAGGCGCGCGGGTCGCAACGTTGCCAGAGCGGGAAAGAGCACTTCCGGCCGGACGACAATAACGACGTAGTAGCTAATCAGGCCGAAGTAGGGATAGAGCGCAATCATCAGCCCGACAAAGATTGCGACGATCGCACCCGCAACGATCAGTGGTTTGGCGAAAAGCGCGATGACGCCGAGCGCGATGGCTATGAGCAAATAGAGAGCGATCGAAACGCCGCGCGCAGTAACCAGGCGTGGCGAGCTTTCGGCGGCGACGTAAGTCGAAGACTGATTTGACTCATTCGGCATGCGAGATGAATTAATCGTACCGAGTAGGAATCGGCAACAAGATGTTGAAGCGCAGGACGGTTACCGCGCCGGCCATCGCTGTTCGCGTCTTAGGTCCCCTGACTGTCCAGCCAGGCGCGGAATTTCTTGAGGGCAAGCGCTCGATGCGAAATCCGGTTTTTCTCTTCTGCCGTCATCTGCGCGTAGGTTTTGCCCAGCGGCGGGTAGTAGAATACCGGGTCGTAACCGAAGCCGCTGCTACCCTGCATCGATTCGGAAATCAAACCTTCAACTTCGCCGCGATGGCAGATTGCACCTCCTTCAAAGACAACGCCAATGACGCTGACAAACCTCGCTCGCCGCTGTGCGCCGGAAACGCCATGCAATTCAGCGAGCAGCTTGCGGTTGTTGTCTTCGAATGAGCATTGTTCGCCGGCATAGCGTGCGGAATAGACCCCGGGTGCGCCCTGGAGAAACTCGACTTCGAGGCCGGTGTCGTCAGCGAGGGCGGGAACACCGTAACGCTCGTAGATCGCGCGCGCCTTGAGCAGCGCATTTTCTTCCAGTGTCGTCCCGGTTTCTTCAATGTCCGGGAAGTCTTTAAGGTCGCTTTTCGTCAACACCGAGATACCTGTGCCTTCCAGAATCGCCGAGATCTCCTGTACCTTGTGCGGATTATTGGTCGCGAGAATAAGCCGGGAGAACTTCATTGCTGGTCGATCTGAAACGCCGGAATCAGTACTTGGTGATATCGACTCGCATGGCATTGCGGACGGCGTCACCGAGAAAGTGCCGCGCCTGCTGCGCAAACTGGTCGGGGACATCGGAGACGTAGAACTTGTGCGCCCCGTCGGTGCTTTTTGTGTTCAGCGCGCCGCCGGAGGCCAGTTGTCGCGCCACGACTTTCGCCGTTTCGCGCGCCGAGTCGATCAGTTGGACTGTCTCCCCGAGAACTTGCCTGATTACCGGTTTGAGCAGAGGATAGTGCGTGCAACCGAGAATCAGCGTATCGATCCCGTTGTTCTTGAAAGGCGACAGGTACTCTTCCGCGATGAGAAACGTCGCGCGCTTGTCGGTGTAACCCTCTTCCACGAGCGGAACGAACAACGGGCAAGCCATACTGAAGACGCGAATCTTGGGATCGAGCGCTTCGATGGCGCGGGCATAGGCATTCGAGTGGATCGTGCCGGTGGTGCCGATGACGCCGACGATGCCATTCTTTGTAGATGCGACGGCGCTCACGGCACCGGGGTCGATCACGCCGACCATCTCAGTGGCAAATTCGCCTTTAATCGTCTGCAGCGCGATGGCTGAAGCCGTATTGCAGGCAGCCACGACCATTTTGACGCCCTGCTCGAGCAGGAAATTGACATCCTGCCGCGAGAATTCGACGATAATTTCCTTCGAGCGGCCGCCATAAGGATAGCGCCCGACATCGCCGAAGTAGACAACATCCTCCGAAGGCAGAAGCTGAAAAATCTCGCGAGCAACGGTTAGTCCACCGAGCCCGGAGTCGAAGATTCCGATGGGACTATTGGGACCCGGCATTGACCTTGACATCCTTTTCAAAGCGCTGAACAAATTGCAGCAAGCCGGCGAAGATGCTCTCAGCGGCCGATTGACGGAATGCCTCCTGCGCCAGGAGCCGCTCTTCAATCTTGTTGGAAATGAAGGCCACTTCGACGAGCACCGAAGGCATCCTAACCTGGTTCAAGACGCGGAACCCGGCCTGGTTGATACCGCGCGAACGAATACTCAGATTCATTTTCAGTTCTTCTTGCACCGCTTCGGCGAGTACCTGTGATTGCGCCAGGTATTCGGTTTGCAGCATGTCCATCACGATGAAGTCGAGTTCTTCCTTGCCCTTCTTGGGAGCAGCGGGAATAGCTACCTCAAAGTCCGAGTTTTCCAGCAATTCCGTGATACGAGCGGCGTCGCTCTTGGCGGCGGCGAGAAAATACGTCTCAGAGCCGGAGGCGCCTTTTTCCTCGGAGGAATTCGCATGGATCGACACGAACAGGTCGCCGTTGGCATCGTTGGCCTTCCTGGCACGCTCTTCCAGGCCAACCGTCACATCCTCGGTGCGTGTCATGACCACGCGAAAACGCTTGTCGGCTGCAACAAGCTTTTCGAGCCGCAGCGCGATGTCGAGAGTGACTTCTTTCTCTCGCAATCCGTTACGACCGATCGCGCCGTCGTGTTCGCCGCCGTGTCCCGGGTCTATGACAATAACATCGATGGGATCGAATTCGTCGTGTCGTACCTGTGAGACCGTGTCAGAGGACGGGGCGATGAAATCGCCGCTTTCCAGGGAAATCTGTATCCGGTGGGGGTCGGGAGCGTAATTGGTATGGAAATTGCCGACATTACGACGCATCTGGACTGACACCTGGGCGGAACCGGGAAACTGGAAAGCCCGCACGGCGATCACCTTTTCTGAATGGCGATCGAGCGTGAAGTTGAGCGTGTCCACCAATCCGTTGGGAATGGTGACGTTGATCCAGTTGCCTTCGCTGACGAAGACCTCGTAATCGAGCTTTCGCGTCAGCATGACCTCGAGCAGATCGCCATTGACTTTTTCCTGCAGCGAAGCGCCGACGACGTTGAATTCCTTGCCTATTGCCGAAATCGTCGCACGCTTGGCGTCATAGATCAGTACCCGTTCCAGGACATCGGACAAGAGATATACCGTCTGGTTGATCGGAAGGTAGAGATCATCGGTGCGAAACACCGGCTCGTGGACCAGGTTGTAAAGCTGGCCGTCAACGGCGCAGAAGATGTTGTCGGGTTGGAAGACAAGGTGATGTCCAAAAAGTGTCGCTTCGAGCTTCCGGTCTTGTCCATTCCAGCGCGCCCGGCTCTGCATCGCGGAAAACAGGTCGGAGGCCGACATGTAGTCAACTTGACCGATAGTGACTCGTTTGATTCCCCCTCCCTTGCCGACACCCTTGAGGGCAATGGTATCTGCAACCGCTGAACCGGCCAGAACCCCCATTATGACCCATGCTATTATCGCCAATCGCATTCGCGAGATTATACTGAAACTCAATGCCGTCGTTCCTTAAGATTCCGATCGATTTCGCGGCGTGCGTCACGATCGGCGATCGAATCCCGTTTATCGTGTGACTTCTTGCCGCGCACTAACGCCAATTCAACCTTGGCGACCTTTCCCTTGAAGTAAATCCTCAGCGGCACCAGGGTCAGGCCGCGCTCAACTGCCTTGGCATAGAGCTTGCGCAATTCCTGGCGGTGCATGAGGAGCTTGCGTTTGCGCGCCGGCTCGTGATTGTGGATGTTGCCATGGGTGTAGGGAGTAATGTGCATGTGGTGCAGCCAGAGCTCATCCCCCTCGATCAACGCATAACTGTCCGCCAATTGCACCTTTGCCAGCCTTAGGGACTTGACCTCGGTACCGACCAAGACGATTCCCGTCTCGTATGTATCGAGAATCTCGTACTCGTGGCGAGCCTTGCGATTCTGCGCGATGTTCTTGATTGACACTTCTCCCACGGCGCTGATGATACGCTGCCGGGCGTTGAACTGCAAGCGCCGTTCTCAGTTTGGTTCGGCCAGTGAAATTCCGGTTTGACTTGACCGGAGACTTGAACAGCGTTATTGTTTCCCGATTTGACAGGAGACCGCTCGCCGCGTCTTAATCGGTGAAATGAAACGACTACTTACTTTCTTGATTGCCACTCACTTGCTGTGCGCCCTGACCGCTTTCAGCGGGACCATCACCGGCATCGTCTACGATCGTATTACCGACCGCCCGCTTGCCGGGGTCAGCATCAAGATCCTCGGAACCAATCTGGCAGCCGTTTCTGACTCCTCGGGCGTATTCAAACTTGCGGAGGTTGCGGGCGGGATCTACGATCTCGAGGCGACCTTGCCGGACTACCATGCCAGTTACCTCCGCCGTCTTCGCGTCGGCACCCGCCAGGACCTGAATGTTGAAATCCGGGTCAAGCCGATCACGGCCGAAGAACGCGCCAAGAACCCGAATCCGGAGTTTCGTACCGGGACCTTGCAGGGCAAGGTCGTGCGGGCTAACTCGACTGATGCACTTCCCGGCGCCGTGATCAGAATCAGCGAGATCGCGATGGGCGCGCAATCGGGCGTCACTGGTGAATATGCAATAGGCAAGGTCAAGCCCGGGCGCTACACGATCGAAGCGACGCTGATCGGCTACAAGCAGGTCCGCCACTACGCTGTCGAAGTCTACGCCGGCGAGACGACCGAGCTTGATTTTGCTCTCGACGAAACCGTCCTGCCGCTCGGCAGCGAGGTAGTCGTCTACGGGGAACGCCCGCTACTCGACCCGACGGTGCCCGCCGCAATCCGGACGATTCAGCCCAAAGAGATTTCCCGCGGTACTGTGCGCGATCTCGGCGAAATTCTCAAGGAGCTTCCCGGCGTAGTCGAGATTGACAAGGAACTTCACATTCGGGGTGGGCGCACCTACGAAACGCAATACATGATCGATGGCGTTTCGGTCACGGATCCGCTGATTCGTCGCGGGTACGGACTGGCCTTAAACGCGAACTCGGTGCGCGAACTCAATCTCTATTCGGGCGGCGCCAACGCCGAATTCTCGCAGGCGACCTCCGGCGTAGTAGAAGTGCTCACGCGCGAAGGGCAGGAGAAGCTGTCGGGGAGCCTGAACTATCATAATGACCACCTGTTTGGGGCTTCCGGATTCAATTCTGATATCGCCGAGGCGAGCCTCTCCGGCCCCGAGCCAATCACGAGCGCGCTGATTCGCACGCTGAATCTCCCCGGCGAAACCTACTTCTTCTGGTCAGGCAACTTCCTGTTGACCGACACCTATCTTCCCTATTCGCGCAATCTCTATTCCACGACTTTCGGCGGTGATTCGTGGGCGGCGCGCTCGGACAACCAGTATTCGACCTTGCTGAAGTTGACCTGGAAGCTCTCACCGCTGGTCAAGTTATCGCTCTCGCATTCCGGCGCGGCCAATATCAACCAGGATCGCAGCATCCTCGAGACGCGCATTCGGACGATCGACTACTCCTACGGTTACCCGTTTGAGTACGAGAAGATTCTCGGCAGCTACAATACGTTTACGCAGAAATCGAATCAGCAGATTGTGAGCCTCGACTATCGATTCTCTCTCGACCGGCAATTGCGACTGACGGC
The DNA here is from genome assembly GCA_964584025.1 of uncultured Ignavibacteria bacterium. Classification (GTDB taxonomy): domain Bacteria; phylum Zixibacteria; class MSB-5A5; order CAIYYT01; family CAIYYT01; genus JADJGC01. The sequence goes on along the minus strand of CAZOYE010000009.1, from coordinate 69,522 downwards.
TTCGCGGTTCTTTACGACACTAAGGTCAGATGTCAACGGCAAGCACTGGACTGAATACGTTCAGCCTGTGGACAACCGGCCTGATACAGTCATCGCTTCGCCTGACAGCTCGACCTATACCGTGATCAAAGGTGACGGATTCTGGGACGGTGGTGACGGCGACAGCTGGTATGATCACTATATCGAGAATTACGGCTTCAAAGCGACCTACGAAACCGCCGTCGAGGACAACTACAAACTCAAGTTAGGTGTCGAAAGCGAGTATCAGACCGTTCAGGTTCTGGATATCTACAAGCCGTGGCTGGGTGAGTCGGGTTTCGGCCTGAATTACGATGCCTATCGCGCCAAGCCGTCGACTTACGGCGGGTTCATCCAGAACAGCATAAATCTTCAAGGAATGGTCTTCGATTTCGGTGTGCGCTACGATCTTTGGTTTGTCGGAGAGTACGCCGAAGACGCGCTTGCAGACGAGAGCCTGTCTGTGCTGAGCGACGTGTTGCGCCAGAAGTTCGAGGACGAAACCCAGGAAGTTCTAGGGCGACGCGCCCGCGGGTCGATCTCGCCGCGTTTCGGCATCGCCAACATGTTGAGCCGGAATTTCACGCTCTACGGCTCTTATTCGCGCTTCGCGCGCAAACCCGCGCCACAGTATCTTTACGCCAAGCTCTATACACCGTCGCAGGCCGCCTATCAGCTCTACGGGAATCCAGCGCTGGATTATGAGAAGGTCACCAACATCGAAGTCGGAGTGAAGTATCTACCCGCTGAACGCGCCGCTATCGGCATTTCCGGATACATCAAGTACATCGGCGACTACATCGCCGCCACGGCGGTGGCGCCCGATCCGCGCTTCCCGGATGAGACGTATTTTCTTTACTTCAATCTCGATTACGCGACGAGCCAGGGAGTCGAGTTAGAGTACATTCACGAATACTCCGATTTCTTCGACGTCTCTGCCAGTGCGGCCTTCAGTAAGGCGCGCGGTGAGCGGTCGCTTCCGGCCGACATTCTGCGCGGCCTGCAAGCGCGTTCGGAAGGACAGATTTATAACGATGTCGCATTCGACTGGGATAAACCATGGCAGTTCGTGCTCAAAACCAATTTTGCCGGACCACGGGACAAGAATCCGCGATTTCTTGGTTTGACGCTGCCGCGCGACTGGAATCTGAATATCAAGTTCTGGGGACAAGCGGGAAAGCGCTATACGCCCTACCGCGCGACAACCGACGATTTGGGCTTCACGATCTTCGTTCCGGACGGCGAGAGCAATTCCAAGATCGGCCCGTGGTGGAATTCGCTCGATTTCTCGTTCCAGAAGTACTTCCGGATGAAGCGGCACACGTTGACGCTGTTTTTCGAAGGCACGAACATTCTCGACCACAAGAATGTCACACTCATTAATCCGCTCACCGGCAAAGAATATCTCGAAGGCGACACAATTCCGAAAGGCGGCAACCTGTTTGAACTCCCGCCGCTCGCTTATGAACTGCCGCTCTGGAACAATCCGACAAAGTACCTGGCGCCGCGCCAGCTCAAGCTCGGTCTGGGGGTGAGTTTCTGATGGTGGCGGACTATTCGAGATTCTGGAAGCTTGGAATGCTACTGCTCTCTGCAGTAACAGCGATGATCGCCTTGGCTGTTGGCTGCGGCGAAAAGACACCTCTGCCGTCGGACTTGCCCGATCCGGTCTACGGCGGCATCGATACCAACTATGTCCAGATCACGCCTCTCTGGAGCGCTGCCGATGGCGTGGCCTTCAATCGGCCGGAAGATGTATACGTAGGCTACGACCAGACGATTTATATCTGCGATACCGGAAACGACCGCGTTGTGAATCTCGAAACTGACGGAACCGTGATTGCCATCTACCCGGTCGTGCATCCGGTAGCGATCACGCAGGATCGGGGACTCGACCTGCTTGTCGTCTGCGGCGATTATGCGCGCGTCGAGATCGCGGATGGTGACACAAACTTTGTACCGTATGGCAACGCGATCTTCCGTCGCTCGTTCCGTCACGGCGGCGGTTTCGTAAAGGTCTGGCAGGCAGACTCGCCCTATCATGCGATCGAATTCCGCGACACGGTGCTGTGGGTTGACGCCGAGTTCTACGGCATCAGCGCCACACTGCTTGAGTCCAAATCGTACTACGTCGCCGACCGCTACAAGGGACGCATCATCTTGTTCGGCGCCGACGATCTTCCTAAAGACACGTACCTATCGGAGGGAATTGGTCTGGGCTTCACTAATTTCCCCACCGACCTGACGACCTATCAAGTTGCGGGACAGACGTATATCTCGCTTGCCCAGGGCGTCGGTAATCTCGCCGTACAGCTCTTCAGTCTGCCGAATTTCATTCCGCTCTATTCAGACAACGACACCCTGCCGCCGCTGATCCGCTTTACGGCGCGTTCGTTCAAGGACCTGGCGGTGGACGAGCTTTCGAATTTCTACCTGCTGTTGCGCGATCTCGATCCGCTGCTCGGCTCCAACCATCATTTCTACAAATTCAACCGGCGGGGTGAGCTACTGCAGTCATTCGGGACCAACGGAAGCGGCGACCGACAATTCAGCATCCCGAACGGCATCACGGTTTTTGACGGTGTTGTCTATATTGCGGACACGGGAAACAATCGAATCGTTCGTTACCAACTCGCGACTGAGATACGCCAATAGCCACGGCTACCTCGCTTTTTGCCGTCCGAATTTTCCCTTGCGCTCACGGGGAGCGCCGATATATTGGGAATCCCATTTCATGCCGAAGTGGTGGAATTGGTAGACGCGCTGCGTTCAGGGCGCAGTGGGTGCAAGCCCGTGGGGGTTCGAGTCCCCCCTTCGGCATAATCTCCCGATCCAGCTTACCTCAACAAGACGATTTTCCGGACTATCTCTTCTGTCGGCGCTGTTACTCGCAGAAAGTAGACGCCCGAAGCAAGGTCCGTTCCTTCCGAGTCTTCGCCGTCCCAGCTAAAGGAATGAGTTCCCGGCCCCAAGTCCCCATTGGCCAGATCACGAACGCGCCTGCCGAGTATGTCGAATACCGCGATCGTCATTCTCGTCCGGACTTTGAGGGTCAACTCAACTGAGGTTCCGGCATTGAAGGGGTTGGGATAGTTCTGAGAGACGATGAGAACGGGGCTAACCTCATTAGCAACTCCGATTCCCTCGCCGATCCCGACACAATAGATGTATTCCGGAAGATCGAATACGGGAACGAAAGGTACTCCCGTACGAGGAGTGAGCAGATTTGAGGGCCAGAACAAGGACAGACAAGTGTCGATAATCAGCGGCTGGCTACAAAACGAATAGTCGGTGGCCTTGAAGTAGGCTGTGGCCAAGGTGCCCCCCGACTTTGCTACCAGGAAATCGCCCCAGCCAACCCAGTCAATCGTGAAAGCACGCTCCACTGGTCGAATTTGCGGCAAGAACAACGAGTTGGATAGCCCGCCAATCAGTGAGCCGGCGCTGATTGACGAGAGTACAACGTGATCAGAGCTGTAACTGAAATGTAGGCTTACGGCTCTCAGGGTGTCGTCGCCGACGAGATAGACCGGCACGCCAAAACTATCGGGAGAAAATACCGGTAGTTCCCAGAGCCGGCAATGTACCGTGTCAGGGACACCTCTGTCTTGTGAAAACAGCAAGGAAACGTTCAAGACCACTGCGGAGAGAACCAAAGCCAGCGCCTTCCCCAAGCGCCAACTGCCCATACGAAGTCGATAAGACGTTCGCATCTTGTTCCCTTTCACTTGAGTTCTACTAAAAGTTAGGCGTTCGGCGCCATTTTTAGCAACCGTTTTCGCGTTTCTTGCCTATCTTCGCCGCGAGGACGACCATGCACGAACTCTCGATTGCCCAGAATATCATCGAAGCGGTCATCACGGCCATGCCGGAGTACGCGTTCCAGCGGGTGTCGGCGGTCGGAATCAGGCTCGGCACGCTGTCGAGCGTGGACGCCGAAGCGTTGAGATTTGGGTACGAGGCACTTACGAAGGATACACCATTGGCTGACAGCGAGCTGCGCATAGAGACCGTGCCAACCCGCGCCGTCTGTCGAAAGTGCGGGCATGAGTTTGATGTCAATGATTTCGTGTTCATCTGTCCGCGCTGCGAGTCGTCGCAATGTGATCTCACCAGTGGACAGGAACTTGAAATCGCTTATTTTGAAGGCGAATAAGGAGCGAGTTGATGACCGAAAAGATTGTGCTCGAAAAGAAAGTCCTCTCGGAAAACGATAAACTGGCCGCAGAAATCCGGGCCGACCTGAAGCGCAAACAGATCGCCGCGATCAACCTCGTCTCCTCGCCCGGCTCCGGCAAGACCAGCCTGGTAGAGCGAACCATTCATGCCCTCGGCCACGAAATGAGCATCGCGGTGGTTGCCGGTGATGTGCAGACCGAGAATGACGCGAATCGAATCATCGAGGCCGGCGGCAAGCTTGTGCGGCCGATTATCACCGGCGGAACCTGCCACCTCGATGCCCGCATGGTCAGCAAGTCGCTATCATCGCTCGACCTGGGTGGAGTGAAGCTGTTGATTATCGAAAACGTCGGCAATCTAGTGTGCCCGGCGTCCTACGATCTGGGCGAGGATATGAAGGTCGTCATCATGAGCACGACCGAAGGCGATGACAAGCCGCTGAAGTATCCGGCGATGTACCGCCGCTCGTCGGTCGTTGTCATTAACAAGATTGACCTGCTGGGGACTTCCGACTTTGATATGCAACGCGCCCGCGAAAATGCGCTCAAGATCAACGGCGATCTGAGAATCTTCGAGACTTCCTGCCGCGACGGGCGGGGGTTGGACAACTGGTTTGAGTGGCTGCGCAGCTTCGTGGCAAGTCCGCGTTAACTGGTAATCCGACGGCAGTCTGGGGCTTCTAAACCGACATCTCTTCGATCTTCGCCTGCCCCGCTAACTGCCCGCAGGCGGCAGCAATACTTCTTCCCTTGGGCGTACGCAGAGTAACAGCTGGACAGCGCGGATAAAGATACTCGCGAAAACGGTCGATTGCTTCCTGACTCGGAGTTCGGAAATCAAATGGGGTGAACGGCGCCGGTTTCTTCGGATCGCGCGCAGTGGTTCCACGCAGGGCAGCAACCCTACCCTTTCTCACTTCCTTGATCGGCGCCAGCGGCACCCCTTCGGTGCTGACGATCGGATTGTAAGGAATCAAATTGATCTTACAGGGGAGCTTGTTGGCGAGGCGTGCGAGTTGCTGCGCGCAGGCCATGGTGTCGGTAATGCCGTCGATCAGGATGTACTCAAGCGTTACGCGGTCGCCCGCCTGTATGACGTAGGCACGGCAGGCATCGATGAGTTCGTCAAGCGGATTGTCTTTAGCGGAAGGGATCAGCCGCTCGCGCAGGGCTTGGTTGGGCGCATGCAGGGATAGAGCCAGGCCGGATTTGAGTTTGTACTCAGTCAACTGGCGAATTTCTCGGATCAACCCCACAGTTGAGATCGTGAACCGGCGGGCTGAAAAACCCAAACCGCACTCGGAACTGATGGTTTCTATCGAATCGATGACGTTATCGAGGTTCAAGAGCGGCTCGCCCATCCCCATCATTACGACATTCTGCAACTCCAGATCGCCGGTGAGATTCTTGGCGAGAACAAACTGCCCGATGATTTCAGCGGGGGTAAGATTGCGCTTGAAGCCCAGCAGCCCGGTCGCACAGAATTTGCAGCCGATCGTGCAACCGACCTGGCTGGACAGGCAGAGCGTCAACCGTCCGCGAATCGGGATCAGGACCATCTCAATGCTGGCGCCGTCGCGCATTTTCACCAGGAACTTGCGCGTGCCGTCGTATGGGTCTTTTTGTTCGCGGACAATCTCGGGCAACTCAATCTTGTAGTGAGCGGCGAATTGGTCACGCAGCTGGCGATTGAACGTCGACATGACTTCGAAATCGACGGCACCCTTCTGATATACCCACTGGAATAGCTGACGGCCCCGGTACGGTTTCTCGCCGTGGCGCGCCATCAGTTCTTCCATTCCTTGAAGCGACAGCCCGAAAATGTTGATCTTTCTTAAGGTTGACATAGCTGCACAAACAACTATACTTACGCGACTTGACCAAAAGGTTTTTGGAGGAGATTTGGCAGAAATAACGGCAATAGCTGAGATGATGGCGCGGTTCGGGCGGCTAAAGGAGTTTCTTTGACCTCGAAAAGAAGTCCGCTCGTGTCAAGGAGCTCGAGCAACTAACCGTTGCTGAGAATTTCTGGTCAAACCAGGCCAGAGCCCAAGGGGTCTTGAAGGAAATCGCTCTCGAGAAGAAGTGGCTGGCGGAGACCTCCAGCCTGGAAAAGGAGCTTAGCGACCTTGGCGCGCTGGAGGAGATGGCCACCGAAGAGCCTGATCTTCGGAGTGAGTTCGAGGAACATCATCAGACTATCCAACAACGTCTCGATGAGTTTGAGCTGAAGACGCTTCTCTCGGAACCGGATGACCCAAACGACGCCATCCTCTCGATTCATCCCGGCGCCGGCGGCACCGAGTCGCAGGATTGGGCGCAGATGCTGCTGCGGCTCTATACGCGCTGGTGCGAACGCCACGGTTTGACCGCCGACCTAATCGATTATCAAGATGGCGAAGAGGCCGGAATCAAAGCAGCGACGCTCGAGATCAAGGGCGACTATGCCTACGGCTATCTGAAGGCGGAATCCGGCGTTCACCGACTGGTGCGGATATCGCCATTTGATGCCAATCAACGCCGGCACACGTCTTTTGCCTCCGTATTCGTGTTCCCTGAAGTTGGCGAAGATATTGAGATCGAGATCAAGCCTGATGATATCCGCATCGACACGTTTCGGGCCTCGGGCGCCGGTGGACAGCATGTCAACAAGACTTCATCGGCGGTGCGCATCACGCATATCCCCACCGGAATCGTTGTGCAATGCCAGACCGAGCGGTCACAGATCAAGAACCGCGAGTCCGCGCTGAAAGTCCTCAAGGCGCGCCTATATCAAAAGGCCAAAGAGGAAGAAGACAAGAAGATTGCGGAATACGCCAAGACCAAGAAGAAGATCGAGTGGGGCTCTCAAATTCGCTCCTACGTGTTCCATCCCTACAACCTGGTGAAGGATCATCGCACTTCGCATGAAACCTCCGACACCAGCCGGGTGATGGATGGCGATATTGATGGTTTTATCACTGCCTATCTGAACTGGAAGGATAGGTAGTCGGGAGGTTTCCATGTCTGTGTTACAACAATTCCGAGATAAAGCGAAGGCTCTTAAGCGCACGGTGGTCTACCCCGAGGGCGAGGAGCCGCGGTCGATCCTGGCCGCGAAATCTGTGCTTGCCGAGGGGATTGCGCAGGTCGCGCTCGTGGGCGGGAAAGACAAGATTGCAGCCCTGGCCAAAGAGCACGGGCTCGACCTGGGCAAGTGCACCGTCACCGATCCCACAGCATCCGATTGGCACAAAGACTTTGCGCACGAGCTGTTCGACTTGCGCAAGGCCAAGAAGATGACCGAGGAGGAGGCTGCCGCAACGATCCGCCAGCCACTCTACTGGGGTGCGATGATGGTTCGCAAGGGCATGGCGCACGGATCGGTGGCCGGCGCGCTGAACACCACCGGCGATGTGCTGCGCGCGGGAATCCAGGTCGTCGGGCTGGCGCCGGGCATAACCGCCGTTTCGAGCTTTTTCATGATGGTGTTGCCGGAGTTTCTCGGCGAGAAGGAGAAGGTATTCTTCTTCGCCGACAGCGCCGTGATTCCAAACCCAGACGTTGAGCAACTGGCTGCTATCGCGCTTGCTACCTCGCGTTCTTATCGAGCACTGATGGGCACGGAGCCACGCGTGGCTATGCTGTCGTTCTCTACCAAGGGTTCAGCCAAGCACTCGGACTGCACGAAGGTGATTAAAGCGCTGGAGTTGGTGAAGCAGATCGACCCCAAGCTCATCGTTGACGGCGAATTGCAGGTTGATGCGGCGATTATCCCCAAGGTTCAACAGTCCAAGGCGCCGCAGTCACCGCTTGAAGGCAAGGCGAATGTCCTGATCTTCCCTGACCTGGATGCGGGCAACATCGCGTATAAACTGGTGCAGCGAATGGCCAAGGCCGACGCAATCGGCCCGATCGTCCAGGGAATGGCCAAGCCGGTGAACGACCTGTCGCGCGGTTGTTCCGCCGACGATATCGTCAATGTCACGGCAATCGCGATGACGATGACCGGTATCTAAAGCAGCGGATATTGCACCCGGGGTCACGCGTGGCCCCGGGCGCAAACGCTGATTTTGGATCAACGTAGAATACGATTGAAGGAGATTCAATGCCGACATATTGGTACCGCTGTCAAACCTGTAATCACGAGTTCGAAGAATTCCAGAAAATGTCCGACCCGCCTTTGCGCGAATGCCCGAAGTGCGGCGGCGTGGTGATGCGCGTGATTACCGGCGGCGCCGGTGTATTGTTCAAGGGGAGCGGATTCTACATCACGGACTATCGCAGCGACTCATACAAGAAAGCGGCGAGTTCGGATTCGGCTTCCGGATCTTCCTCGAGTTCCAGTTCAAGCACGAGTTCCTCCAGCGATTCCAAGCCCAAGGGCAAGTCTGAGTGAGTCACATTTCTCAACCATCGACGCATGACCGGCTCCTGGAGGAGCTGAGACAGGTTGTCGGGGTTGAGAATGTTCACATCGCGGGCAAGTTCTACGAGGACTGCTCTCACGATGCGACCGAAATAGTCCGCTTGCCGCTGGCGGCAGTCGATATCGAGCATGCCGAGCACGTGCCGCAAGTACTGCGCTTGGCGGCGCAAGCTGGTGTCCCGGTTATCCCACGGGGCGCCGGTACCGGCTACACCGGCGGCGCGCTCGCCGAACATGGCGGTCTGATTCTCTCGCTCTTGCGACTAAACCGGATTCTCGAATTGGACTCAGAGGGCAGGCGGGCAATTGTCGAGCCGGGAGTGATTACGCAGGTTTTGGCTGACGCTGCCGAGGCGGCGGGGCTCTTCTACCCTCCCGATCCGGCCAGTGTCAAGGAGTGCAGTATCGGCGGGAATATTGCCGAATGCGCTGGAGGACTGCGCTGCAAGAAATACGGGCTGACGAAGGACTATGTTCTCGGAATGGAAGGTTACGCAGCAAGCGGCGACGTGATCCAGACCGGTTGCTTCGCCGAGACGGAGACCTACGACCTGGGATCGCTGCTGGTCGGTTCTGAAGGCACATTGGCCGTTGTGACAAAGATTGCCTTGCAGTTAGTCGAGCCGCCGGAACAGCGGAAAACCTTTTTCGCAGCCTTTGCAACTCAGGAAGCGGCCGCCGAAGTTGTTGCCGAGATCATGGCTTCCGGCATTGTGCCGGCGGTGCTTGAGTTCATGGATGGCGACGCCATCGCTTGTACGTTTGCCTATCTCAATTGGGACGCCGCGATTCCGGCAGCCGCCGCGCTTCTCATCGAAGTCGACGGCAGTGCGAGCGAGGTCGCTAGCGACGGGCCGGCGGTGGAGAAAATCATCAATTCGCACCAACCGCTACAATTCGAAGAGACCACAGATGCCGACCGCCGCGATTACTTGTGGACGCTGCGCCGCTCGATTTCGCGCGCGATTACTGCTGCCGCGAGACTGCGAGTTTCTGAAGACGTCGTGGTTCCGCCCTCCCGGCTGCCCGAACTGGTGGCCGCCTTGCCTGAGCTGTCGCGCCGCAGCGGTCTGCGGGTGAATTCGTTTGGACATGCCGGGGACGGCAACCTGCACGTAAATTTCATGGCCGCCGATGACTCCGCAGAAACTCGCGGCCGAATTCATCGCTCGGTGACAGAGCTGTTCCAATTGACGCTCGCGCTCGACGGCACCATTTCCGGCGAGCACGGAATCGGCACCACCAAGAGGGATTACCTTCCTCTCGAAGTTGAAGCGCCAACGCTTGATCTCTTTCGGCGCGTCAAGGCAGCCTTTGATCCTGACGGCAAGCTGAATCCCGGGAAGATCTTCTAGAGGGGACTGATTCTCACGCCCCTCGATTTTGTGTCTTGAAACTGCATAAAGGGTATCATATTATCGATCGAAGTTCTTGATTCCCGGAGGCGAACAGATGCGGCGTTTAGCCATCATTCCGATTCTCATCGTAATCTCGATTGTACTCATCTTTCTCATTTATCGCAGTCAGAAGACGAGCCAACTTCCCCCCGACGTAATCTACTCCTCCGGGACGGTCGAAGCGAATGCCGTTACAGTCGCCGCGCAAACCGGCGGGAAGGTCCTTGAGAAGCGCTTCCGCAAGGGAGATAATGTCAAAGCGGGCGATACGCTGATCATTATCGAGCGCGACCTGCTGGATGCCAAGCAACAAGAACTGACGGCGGCCTACGCTGCAACGACCGAGGAACTGGCTGCCGCCAGGATCGACCACGCCAATGCCCGGGCGAACTTGCAGCGCATGGAGGCAGCATTTGCCGCCGGATCGATACCACAGAAGAACCTCGATGACCTGCGGGCTGCCGTCTCGTCAGGGGCGCGCCGGATCGAAGGGCTGCAAGCCAAGCTTGAATCGATCAGCGCCCAGCAGCAATCGCTCGCCGTCCAGCTGGGATACACCGTGGTGCTTGCGCCGATCGCCGGTTACATTCAGGCCGCGCCGATCGAGGCCGGGGAGTTGGCGGCTGCCGGAGTGGCTCTCTTTGAACTCGTCGATCTGAGCGACACCTGGGTCGAGATTTACGTTAAGGAAACCGAAATCCCCGCTGTGCATCTCGCCGATACCGCACAGGTGTTTCTTGACTCCGATCCCCATACGGCCGTGGCCGGCACGGTTTCATTCATCTCGCAAAAAGCCGAGTTCACCCCGAAGAACGTACAGACGAAGAAAGAGCGTATCAAACTCGTCTTTGCGGTGCGTGTGAAGGTCGATAATACGGACGGCCGCTTCAAGCCTGGCCTGCCTGTCGACGTTTACTTGAAGAAGTCATGACCGCAACGGCAGTCTCTGTCCGCGCCCTGCGCAAATCCTACGCGAGCCAGCACGCTCTCAAGGATATCGATCTCGACCTGCCCGCCCGGGAAATCATCGCGATTGTCGGTCCCGACGGCGCCGGCAAGACCACGCTCCTGCGCATACTCGCGGGGATTCTCGACGCCGATGCGGGTGAAATCACGATGTTTGGCCACGGCCGCGATCGCCAGGGCGCTTTCGGTAATGTATCGATCGGTTATATGCCGCAGCGTTTCGGCCTCTACGAGGACCTTACGGTCGCGGAGAACATTTCCTTTTTTGCCGACCTCTTTTCCGTTCGCGGACGCGAACGAACGGAGCGCACGAAAAGGTTGCTGGAGTTCTCCCGCATGGAACCATTCACGCAACGGCTTGCCGGCAACCTCTCGGGCGGCATGAAACAGAAGCTGGGGCTCGCCTGCGCTCTGATCCACAATCCGCAAATCCTGCTACTCGACGAACCGACCAACGGTGTCGATCCCGTCTCGCGCCGTGAATTCTGGCGGCTACTTTACGATCTCAATCGCGACGGCACCACTGTGGTTATCAGCTCCTCGTACATGGACGAGGCCGAGCGCGCCAGCAGATTTGTGCTGCTTCACAGCGGCGCAGTTATCAGCGAAGGCATTCCCGCCGAAGCCCGGCGCGGCTTTTCCCGCATTGTGTTCGAGCTGGAAGCACCTGACCTGCGGGCGGCCAAAGAATCACTGAATGGCTCGCCCGCGTTTGCCTCGGTCGTATTATTCGGCAAGACCGTCCACCTGACGGTCAACAGCGGTGTTGAAGAAGCGGAAGTGCGCCGGCAAGTCACGGCGGCCGGACTGGACGACGACACGCTGCGCCGGATTCTGCCGTCATTCGAGGACATCTACATTGGTTTGTCGCAGGAAAAGCATGAATAACCTTGCGGTGGATGTCCAGAACCTGCGGCGCGTCTTTGGCAAGTTCGTCGCCGTCAACAATGTCAGCTTCTCCGTAAACCGGGGCGAGATCTTCGGCTTCCTTGGTCCTAACGGCGCGGGCAAGTCAACCACGATTCGCATGCTCTGTGGACTATTAAGACCCAGCAGCGGCAGCGGCACGGTAGCCGGATTTGACATCATGCGCGAGTCCGAGAAGATCAAGACACGCATCGGCTATATGTCGCAGAAGTTCTCCCTGTACCAGACGCTGACGGTGGAAGAAAATCTCGATTTCTACGCCGGTGTCTACCTCATGGACCGGGCTCACCATGCGGAGGTCAAGAAGCGCTTCTTCTCCGAGACGACTCTGGGCGAGGTCCGGGGCACGCTGGTGCGCGACCTTCCAGCCGGAACTCGGCAACTCCTGGCGTTGTTCTCGGCGATCCAGCACGAGCCGGAAATGATCTTTCTTGACGAGCCGACCGCCGGCGTCGACCCGCTGTCGCGCCGCTATTTCTGGGAGCAGATCGATCTGCTGTCGAGTCGAGGCGTCACGGTCTTTGTCACCACCCACTATCTCGATGAAGCCGAGGAATGCAGTCGCATCGCGATGATCTTTAACGGCACGCTGGCGGCAATCGGGAAGCCCGACGACCTCAAGCGAAATCGCTTCTCGGGCAAAATCTTCCGCTTTGACTCGCTCACTCCCTGGGAGACTGCCGACAAACTACGCGCTCTGCCGGGCGTCGGCGATGTCGCGCTGTTCGGCTCAGAGTTGCACGTTACGCTGAAGGCGAGCGGTGATCTTCAACAATTGGCCGAAAGTATCCGTCAGATCGACTCGGCGGCAGCGACGATGACCGCCATCGACGCCTCGCTTGAGGACCTGTTCATCGCCCTGATAAGCGAGGAGTGGACATGAAGGCGACCCGGGTCTGGGCGATCGCTCGCAAGGAGACGCTGCAGATTCTGCGAGACAAACGCTCGCTGATCTTGGCCTTCCTCCTGCCCGTCGTATTGATCTTTCTCTTCGGTTACGCGATCACTTTGGACATCCGCAGTATTCCGACGGTTGTACTTGACTATTCGAATTCAACCCAGAGCCGAGAGCTGATTCGCAAGTTCACCAACTCGGGTTACTTCGTCGAAGTCGACCGCGCCGGGGGCGAGGCACGCGTCACGGAATTGCTCGACGGGAACCGCGCGAAAGTCGGCTTAATCATTCCAGTCGACTTCGCCGAGCAGCTGACGGAAGGCACGGCCGAGATTCAGATTCTGGCGGACGGTTCTGATGCCAATACCAGCCAGTCGATTCTCGGTTACACTAACCTGATTGTCTCGGAGTATAATCTCAACAGGCTGCGCGAACGCTACGGAAATGCCGTCGGGGCGCCGATCAATTTCAGTCCGCGCTACTGGTACAATCCCGATCTCGATTCACAGAATTTCCTGATACCGGGGCTCATCGCGTTGATCATGACCATTCTTGGCTCTTTGCTGACCTCGCTCACCATAGCGCGGGAGTGGGAACGGGGCACGATGGAACTGTTAATCTCGACGCCGTTCCATCCGCTCGAACTGGCCATCGGCAAGCTGCTCCCCTACTTCGTGATCGGCATGGTCGATTTGTTCCTCGCGGCCTATGTCGGGATCGTCATCTTCGAGGTTCCCTTTCACGGCAGCCTGTGGCTGCTTACGCTGTTTTGTTCGGTATTTCTCATGGCTGTGTTGGCCAACGGCTACCTCATCAGCGTGGTTGCCAAGTCGCAACAATTGGCTTACCAGATTTCGCTGTTGAGTTCCTTTTTGCCGGGATTCCTGCTGTCCGGATTGCTCTTTCCGATTACATCCATGCCGAAAGTGATTCAATTCGCCAGCTACGTGATTCCGGGCCGGTACCTGATCGAGGCCTTGCGCGGGTTATTCCTCAAAGGCGTGGGACTGGAAGTACTCTATCCACAACTGGGGGCATTGTTGTTTTTTGCGGTGTTCTTCTCGGTGGCTGCAACCCGCAAGTTCAAAAAGAGGATTGCATGAACCTGCGCCGGATGTCGACGGTCCTGATCAAGGAGTTCCAGGAGCTGTTCCGCGACCGCAAGGTGCTGGCAATCATCTTCCTGTCGCCGGTCGTCCAGTTGATCATTTTCGGCTATGCGGCGACATACGACGTCAGAAATATCCCGACGGCGGTAGTTGATTACGACAACTCCCAGACGAGTCGCCGCCTGATTAGGATGATTGAGGCTTCCGGCTACTTTGAGATCGACGACTATCTTGAACAGGAATCCGTCATCGATTCCGTCATGCAGAAAGGCTCTGTGTGGTGCGTCGTGCGTATTCCGCGCGGATTCGGCGAGACGATCGCCGCCGGTCAGCCGGCCTCCGTCGGGGCGGCGATTGACGCTACCAACTCCAACAGCGCCACGATCACCGGGAATTACCTGGGGGGAATCGTCGCCCGGTTAGGCGAGGAGATTCGAAACGAACGTCTGGGCGCGCTGCCGGTCGGAGCGATCAGTCTTTCCGGAGTGGTCGAGAGCAAGATACGCGTCTGGTACAACCCCGATTTGGAGAGTCGGAACTTCAACGTCCCCGCGATTCTTGTGCAGATTCTGGTCCTGGTAACGCTGATGCTCACCTCCATGGCGATTGTGCGGGAGAAGGAGTTCGGGACGATGGAGCAATTGATCGTCACACCGATCAAGCCGAGCGAGTTGATCGTCGGCAAGGCACTGCCCTATGCGTTCATCGGGATGGTCGATATTGCGCTAATCTGTGCGGTGGCGGTTTTCTACTTCGAAGTTCCGTTGCGCGGTAGTCTGCTGCTGTTGTTCGGTACTTCGCTGTTGTTTATGACTTCGACACTGGCTGTAGGACTGTTCATTTCGACGGTGTCAAGCACGCAGCAGCAGGCGATGATGTCGGCCTTCTTCTTCATGATGCCGGCAATCCTCTTGTCCGGTTTTGCGTTTCCGATTGAAAACATGCCCGAGTCGATTCAATACCTGACCTACCTGAATCCCCTGCGGTATTTTGTGGTCATCATTCGGGCAATTTTCCTCAAGGGAGCGACACGAGAGATCCTGATGGACCAGATCATCCCCCTCGCCGTGCTCGGATTGGTTGTTCTCTCGCTGGCGGCGGTGCGCTTCCGCAAACGCGCCCGGTAGCCCCCTAATAATCCCGGCTAATTGGTCGATAACTGCCAGTGAAACAACGGCAGTTGCTGTCGGGCAGGGCGGCCGAGCCAACGAGGATCCGGGCCCAGGAAGCGAACCGGGGATCATGCACAGAATCAGCAACGCGCAATTGCAGGAAAAGTATGGGGCTTCGCGCCCGGCGCGATACTTCGTGCGCACGCCGGTCGACCTGGCTGACGTCGCGGAAACCGTGTTTCGTCAGATCGGGTACTACTCCACGACGCGCGAGACGCCGCATATCATGAGAATCTCCAAGTGTACAGTGATACCGGTCCCCAACACGTTATCCAGCATGATCCTGGCGGTTCACCTGCCGGAGCGAATCCTAACAGGTACTGCCGTGCGTAATCCGGAGCCGCGAGTAAGCGAAATCGAAGCGCAGCTGACCGACGCGCCGATCCTCGCGCACAGCAGCGGCGCGACCTGCATTTCCAAGCGCATCGCCGACTTCTTTGACCTCTACGCGTTTCACTGGCACGTGAAGCGGATGCTACAGACAACGACCGAGGGCACGCGGTTGTGGACCGCAAAACGCTCGGCATCCCTGCGCGTCGCTGCCTCAGACTCCCCTGAATACATTGAGTTGTTGATATCAATTCCCGGAATTTTCTTTGCCAATCCGGCTTCACTGGCGTTGAGTGACCAGCCGGTGCGGGCATAATCCTCGAGGGTAGTGTATGAACGACAAAATCACGCGCATAATGGTTGTCGACGACGAGGCCGCGATCACCGAGACCTTCGTGGAGTATTTTGAAGCTCGTGGATTCACCGCGAAGGGATACACCAGTGCCAGAACAGCCCTAACCGCCTTGCACGATTTTCACCCCGACCTGATCCTGCTCGACATCATGATGCCGGAGATGAACGGTTACGAGTTCTGCAGCCGCCTGAAA
Organism: uncultured Ignavibacteria bacterium; assembly: GCA_964584025.1. Classification (GTDB taxonomy): domain Bacteria; phylum Zixibacteria; class MSB-5A5; order CAIYYT01; family CAIYYT01; genus JADJGC01. Next base: position 53,574 of record CAZOYE010000009.1, on the reverse strand, counting down.
GCCAGCCCCGATACAGCCCATATTCCTGTCGTATTTGTAAGCGCCAAGCAACGCTCGGAGGACGAAATGAAAGCCGCCGGCTCGGGTGGTGAAGTTTTCGTCAGCAAGCCGGTGCCGTTGGGCGAATTAGAGGGAATTGCCCGCCTGATGGTCGAACGCTCCCAAGTCAGTTAAGAATAGCGGAGATTGGGTTAGTTGCCGTTGCCCGAGGCGGCCTGGTTGCGGCCCAGAAGTTGAGCCAACTGGTTGAATTGCTCGGACTCCTCCGGGAACGAAGCGTCTCGAATCGAGACCGCCGGCTCAAAGGGCAGCTGCAGCGTCCCCCTCAGATAGTCGACCAGGAAGAGGTTAATTCTCTGCTTGACGATCTCGAGCCCCGCCCGAGAAGTTTCCATCAGCAGAACGCCAATGCGGTTCTGCTCAAAGGCGGAAACAACATCCGAAGCACGGACCGCTCCCCGCACCCCTTCTTCAATCCGTAGGCGCAGATCGTCATCGCTCATTTCCGGCGACGACTTGCGCGCCTGAAGGGCACGACTCAGCTCCTTGGTGTCGATCAGCATGAGCGACAAAAACAGGCAATAGCGCTCAGCGCGGCTTACTTCCTGTCTGGCGCGGAAACTGAATGTATGGTTCGCAGTCAACTCGGTCATTCTTTTCGGATTGGTTTTAGCCAACTTCCCGACCTCCCTGTCACGTCCGGAGATGATATCCTTCACAAACGTATGTCAAAAGCAATTCCGATGCCGCAGCGAAAATTGCTGTTAGCCGATTCGGGGCGCCTGAAGTAGCACAAGAGCCCGAAGCGGCTCAGCCCAAATACCACAACAAGTTACGCGACAGGATCGAAGTTGTTGGCGTTGAATTGGAAAGGGACCGATTTTGGGATCTGAAGTGCCCTATGCACCATTGTTCATATTTGGTGCAGCAACTTACAGGAGGCCGCTATTCGACTTCGTTAAGTCGGTATTCCTTAATCTTGTAGAGCAACGACCGGTAGGAGATTTCAAGCATCTGCGCCGCTTTGCGTCGATTCCAGTTTGTGCGCCGGAGCACCTCGGCAATCAGGCGTTTCTCCTCGCTTTCGATCGTGCGCGAGAGACGATCTTTGAGAGAGAAATTCTTGTCGTCGCCCACTGCAACCGGTTGTCCGGCCGGTTGAGCTGTGCCGGGCAAGGCAGGCGGTGTCAACCGCGGCAGGCGATCCACCAAGGCGGCTTCCGGGCTGTTCTTAATCGTGTCAAAGACGACTGATTCATCCTGCCGCACGACCAGTTGCTTTAAGAGATTCTCCAGTTGGCGGACATTTCCGGGCCAGCCATAGTTCGTAAGCGCCTGCATACACTCCGGGCTGACGCGCACATGGTCTCTGCGATAAAACTCGCCGTACTTGGATAGGAAATGATTCACGAGCAGCGTGATGTCTTCCCGGCGCTCGCGCAGCGGCGGCAACTGGATCGTGATCTCGTTCAGTCGATAGAAGAGGTCATCGCGGAATTGCCGCTCGTAAATGGCTTGTTCGAGATCGCGGTTGGTGGCACAAATGATGCGGACGTCGACCTTGATGCTGTTAATCCCGCCGACGCGCACGAACTCCTGCTGTTCGAGCACCTGCAGCAACTTGGCCTGCAATTCGAACGACATGTCGCCGATCTCATCGAGGAAGATCGTGCCGCGATTGGCTGTTTCAAAGCGGCCCGGCTTGTTTTTGTGGGCTCCGGTGAAGGCGCCTTTTTCATAGCCAAAAAGCTCTGCTTCGAGGAGTTCCTTAGGAATTGCCGCGCAGTTAACCTTAATAAACGGGTGGGTGCGACGAGACGAGAGCTGGTGCAGCATTCGCGCCACAATCTCTTTGCCAGTGCCCGACTCACCGCGAATCAGGACTGACAACTCGCTGTCGGCGACCTGTTCGATCAAGTTCTTGATTTCCATCACTTTTGGTGAGTCGCCGATAAAGCCGTCCCAGACACTCTTTTCGACCAGGGTGCGTTCCATGTCGTCGATCTTCTTCATAAGACCGCGACGCTCAAGCGCGCGCTGCAGCTGTAGATCGACCTCACGAACGTCAAACGGCTTATTAATGAAGTAGAATGCCCCCAATTGTACGGCCTCGACGACCGTGTCGGTTTCCCCCTGCCCCGAGAGCATGATAACGTCCGCCTGAAGGTCCGACTTCTTCAGCTTCCTAAGCACGTCCAGCCCATTCATGCCGGGCATCTTGACATCAAGGAGGATCAGCAGTGGCTTTTCCTTGGATGCGATTTGAATCCCCTCGATGCCGTCTGATGCGGTCACAATGTCATAGTGCGACTCCAGGCTTTCGCGCAGAATCCAGGAAACCTTCGGGTCGTCGTCGATGATGAGCAGCTTCGTCTTTTCGTCGGCCATGCACTCTCCCTGTCCATGATATCGTCGGCACTGAGGCACCGTTTGTTTAGCAATTCCGTGCTAAAATCGTGCAAGTATTTGCAATCCCAAGGTGGGGATTTTGAAAAGGCAACGCAAGCTGTTTCTAGACCGCGACTTGGTAGCAGATAGTCTCAGTTCACTGGAAAAGCCGGGATACTTCGGACAGCTGACGGTCTTCGCCAACCAGGACAACCGTATCGCCCGGTTCGAAACGGGTGTCGGCTTCCGGGTTGACCTGGCTTTGATCGCCGCGCTTGATCATCAGCACGTTCACTCCGAAGTCGGAGCGGAGCCTCAATTCGGCGAGGCTCTTCCCGACCACAGCCGCCTCCGGCACGACGCGCAGCGTGGTAAGCTGCACACTCGCCAAGTCGCTTTCGATTCTTCTCAGCGCTGAGTCGGATCGCGGAGTGCGGAAGATTTCGTAATTGTCTGACCTGACCTCGCGAACGATCTGTTCGATATCGGCCTCGGGAATCAGGTAATGGCGTAGTACGAGGGTGAAGATTTCAACCGCCGTCTCAAACTCCTCGGGAATGACCTCGTTGGCTCCGAGCCGATGTAATGTATCGATCTCATTGAGATAGCGGGTCCGGGCGATGATATGAACCTGGCTGTTGAGACTGCGCACGAGGGCGACCGACCGCCGGGTAGCTTCGGGATCGGATATGGCAATGACGACGATCCGCGCCTGACTGATGTTGAGCGCGTGCCAGACACTTGCCTGCGAAGCGTCGCCGAAGAAAATGCGCTCACCGGCCGCTTGCGCCTGCTTGACGGTCTGCGGATTCATTTCAAGAATGACGTAGGGAATCGATACCGCCTGTGAAGCTCGCGCCAGATTGTTGCCGTTGACGCCGAAACCGACGATGATCAGGTGCTGGCTGAGCGCCCCCCGCTCATCTTCGCCGAGCTGATATTTGCCGGCGAGGCGACGGCTCGCAGGCAAGCGTGTCGCGAGGTCGGCCAGTTGTGGCGCCAGCCGGATCAAGAACGGAGCAATCGCCATGCTCACCGCCGCCACCGAGAGCAAGTACTGATACACCCCAGAAGTCAGCAGGCCGGCGTTGAGCCCGGCACTGAGCAGGATGAAGCCGAACTCACCAACATTGCTCAGCCCAACACCGGTCAGGATGGAGGTCCTGAGCGGGTAACCCAACAGCAGGCAGGCGGGAATCACGATGACGGCCTTGAGGATCATGACACCCAGCGCCAGCAAGAAAATCGTGACCGGCTGCTGCAACACAATGCGGAAATCCACCAACATCCCGACCGAGACGAAGAACAGGCTCAAGAACAGGTCACGAAACGGCGCAATGTTGCCGAGGGCATGGTAGTTGTAATCGGATTCGGAGACGATCAGCCCGGCCAGGAAAGCCCCCAGAGCGATCGACAATCCGATTGCCGAGGACATCCAGCCGACGCCGAGACAGATCAACACCACCACCAGGAGGAATAACTCGCGATTGCGCGTACGCGCAACGGCCTCAAAAACGAACGGTACGATCCAGCGAGAGACGATGATGACAAAGATGATCAGGCCGACGCCGTAGAGAATCAGCTCGACGCCGCCGCGGCTGTCGAGGCCGGCCGTGCCCAGGAGCAACGGGATCGACAGCAGCATCGGCACCGAAGAGATGTCCTGAAAGATCGAGATCGTGAGGACAGCGTGAGCGTGAGGGCTGTCGGTCTGTCCCACCTCCTGATACGAGCGCACGGTAATCGCCGTACTCGTGTGCGAAGCGATCATACCGATATAGATGGCGACCGGCCAGGCAAACCCCAGCCAATGGGAAATCAGGGCGACAACGAGTCCGGTCACGACGATCTGCAACGGCCCCCCGAAAAACACCGTTCGCTTGATCTTGAGCATGTGCCGGAGGGACATCTCGATGCCGATCGTGAAGAGCAGCAGCACGACTCCCATATCGGCGATGTTGGCAACCGCCGAAGCTGCACCAATGAGCTTGAGTCCGTACGGACCCGTGATCATTCCTGTAATCAGCAGGCCAACCACGACCGGAATGCGGAGGCGGTGGCAAACAAACAACACGGCCACGGCGGCGGTCAGGATGATGAGTATGTCGGTTAGAAATGTCGCGTCCACAACGCTGCCTCCTGGGCCCATAGACACCTCCCCTTTGACATCGTATGATTACCTGCAGGACAACGCAATTTGTTTTTGCGTTTGCGTATTGTTTCGCCGGACGTGCTCTATGCGGAGGGCAGTCTGATAATAAACGTCGTTCCCGATCCAAGCCGGCTTTCGACCTTCAGCTCGCCGTTATGCGCCATGACGATGCGTTCGCAGATCGCCAAACCGAGACCGGTACCGGTCTCCTTGGTCGTAAAATAGCGATCAAAGATGCGATCGAGGTTTTCCGGCGCGATACCGCTACCGGAATCGACGATGCGCAGGGCGACCAGGGGGCGGCCCGTCTCCGGTTGCTGCTCGCGGGCGGCCAGAATCGAGAGCTTCCCGCCATTGGGCATGGCATCGATGGAGTTAATAATCAGGTTCAGCAGCAACTCGACAATCTCGTTCTCATTGACAAAGACGCCGGGGATGTCGTCTTCCAGCTTCTGCTCGAATGTGATGTTATGCTTCTTGAGGTCGTTTTCGACGAGGCGAATAACCCGCTTGAGCAGATCTTCCACCTTCTTCGGTTCGAGCTGGTATTTCTTGGGATTCGAGAAGTCGACCAATTCCTTGACGAGTTCGTTCAGGCGCAACAGCTCCTGCTCGGCGGTGTGAAAGAAGTCGTCCGACTGGGCGATCTCCGGCCAACGATCGCGCATCACCTGGAGCGAGCCCCGGATATTCGTGAGCGGCTTCTTGAGGTCGTGCGAGATTTCCGACATCATCTTGCCCATGGTGACCAGCCGCGTGGCGTTCAAGACCGCCCGCTGCTGTTCATAGATTGATGTAGCCTGAGAGGCCACGATCGACGCGATGTATTCGTCGTTCTCCGCAAAAGCGTGTTCGCGACGCGAGCCCAGGCAGAACAATCCGTGCAGAGCGCCCTTGGTGATGATCGGTACGGCCGTAAACGACTGTATGCCGTCCTTGAAGTACTCCACCTCGCCGATAAGCTTCTTGACCGCGGCCGTGCGCGCCGCGGCGCTGTAGACCGTCTTGTCCTTCAGTTGTACTTCGCGCCCGCGCAATGATCCCGATTCCTTTTTCCCAAAACCTTCCCAGTAGTTGACGACCAGCGTCTCATTGCGTTCGTTCCAGGCGAGCCAGACGGTGAAGTCGACGTCGATGATCTGCTTAAGCGACTTATAGATCAAATCGGTCATGTCTTGCGAGCTGTCGACCGTCGTGATCTCGGTCGCGAGATTGTACAAGACCGCGAATTCGTTGAGTTTTTTGCTCAGCGCCTCGAAATTCTCCGCATCGTCGATCGCGATTGCGGCCTGCGAGGCGAACGTCTGCAGCAACCGTAAATCGTTTTCCTCGAAGACCGTGCCGTGCTGCGGATCGGAGAGATTCAGGACGCCGATGATCCGGTCCTTGATCTTAAGCGGTACCGAAATCAGCGAATTGGTTTCGTAGTTACCCTTGTGGAATTTTGCGAATCGCTCGTCGGTCTGAATATCTTGAATCAGCAGCGCTTGACCGTTCTTGGCGACGTGCCCGGCGATCGAATCGCCGACCCGCACCCGTGTCTTGCGGCGCACGTCCTCCGACAGGCCGACACAAGCCGAAATCGTCAGTTCATTGTGCGCTTCATCGAGAAGCATCACCGAGCCGACATTGGCGCCGATAACATCCAGCGCCAGCCGGATGATACGCGTCAAGAGCGGCTGCAACTCCTGCGACTGCGACAACACGACACCGGCCTGGTACAAGGCGTCGACTTCCGCGATCCGGCGATTGAGCAAGTCGTTCTTGATCTGCAGTTCAGCGAGCAAACGCTGGCGGGCAATCTCTAACTCGCGCTTCTCCAGCGCGCGCTTGGCGGCGAGTTTGAGTTGAGTAAACTCAATCGGCTTGAGCAGGTAGTCGTATGCGCCCATGTTGATCGCCGCCACCGCCGTGTCAAGCGACGCATACGCCGTCATCATGATGACCATGGCATCGGGGTGCCCCTCCCGAATCTTCTGGAGCAGCTCGATTCCGCTCATGTCGGGGAGCTTGATATCACTAATAACGAGATCAAAGTTGTTGCTGCCGTAAAGCTCGAGGGCGCGAGGAGCGTCGCCCGCTGTTTCAACTTCATAGCCGGCCCGTGTCAGAAGCGCGTTCAACGAGTCGCGCATCCGTTGTTCGTCATCGACGACCAGGATGCGCGGCGCAGAATCCAAGGAAACAGTAATAGCCATACTTGTTCTTCCTACCGCCGTAACGGCAGTTCGATCGTGAAGCAAGCCCCCCCGCTTGCGACATTACCGGCAGAAATTGTGCCTCCGTGCGCCCGAACGATGCTATAACAGACACTCAGACCGAGGCCGGTACCTTTGCCGCCTGCCTTGGTTGTAAAAAACGGCTCGAAGATGCGTTCCAGGTTTTCTTCCGGTATCCCCGGTCCAGAATCCTTCAGTTCCAAGGTCAGGTGATCTTCATTGCAGGCACCGGAAATCTCGATTCTACCGCCATTGGGCATGAAGTCGCAGGCGTTGATCAAGAGATTGAGGAAGACCTGCTTCAGTTGCTCTGCCGAACCGGTGATTGGCGGCAACAGCTTTGGCAGTGAATTGTTGATCTCGATCTTCCCTCTCTGTGCCTGGAACGACAACAGCAAGATCGTCTCATTGATGACGGCCTCAATATCGGTGGCCGCGAAAGCCTCGTGGCGAGGCTTGAACATATCGAGCAGTTGGCGTACGATCCCCGCGATACGGTCAACCTCTTCGGTAACGATGTCCACGTGGTCGACGCTTGCTGCGGTTTCGGTCAGGTCCTCCCTGATCAACAGCAGATAGTTCTTGATGATGCCGAGTGGATTGTTGACTTCGTGCGCCACCCGCGCCGACAACTGACCGAGAGCGGCGAGTTTCTCGGCCTGGACGAGCTGCAACTGGGCGCGCCGCAACTGCTCGAGAGCTTCTTTCTCCGAGTCAAAGAGCCGTGCATTCTCCACCGCCACGGAAAGCTGGTTGGCGAGGATGGCCAGAAATTCCAGATCGTCTTCAAAGAAGTCCGTGCCGGAGATCTTTCGTGTCACCGAGAGCAGGCCACGGACACGGTTCTGAAGAGACATTGGTATCAGATACTCGCACTCGATGGCCCGGAGCAACTGCACCTCGTCGCAGCCACCAAGGCGAGATTCGATTTCTGCAAAAGACAAGGGCCGGCCGTGCAGCGCCTGGAAAAGTTTCAACACCGGGCTGGCTTCGGGAAACACCATCTCCCGGCTCGGCTCAATCGACAGACCCTTGTGTTTGGAGAGGTAGAGATTATCGTTTTCGTGGCTACGCACGATGAAAATGGCTGCGCCATTGACTCCCATCTGGCCGATGCAGGTCAGGATGATTCCGTCCAACAGCGTCTCGGTATTCAAGACCGAATTGAGGTGTTTGGAAATCTCAAAGATGGTGTAGAGATCGAAGATCTTTCGCTTGAGCCGTTTATTGGATTCGGTCAATTCGGCCAGTTGAGTCGGTGGATTGGCCCGATCGCCTTCCGGCTTGGATTGTCGCGTATTCTTAACCATTCACTAGTGTAATATCGGCAAACCGCAGTTTCAATCGCCCGCGGTCGCGCAGTTTGTGCAATCGTTGGATTGCCTCCCCAACAGTATAATGAGACCCACAAACTAATACGACGTCATCCCGTCCGGCTAATTGGAGGATTCGATCAACCGCCTCGGCGACTTTCGGCTTGACGTCAAAGTCGATCCCGGCGCCTACCGCCGCCCAGATTACGCCCTCGATTTCCGCCGCGCGATTCGACTCCGGGCGGGTTATGACTGCGCGCTTGGTGATGCGCGCCAGTTCGCGCATGATCGCATCGTGATCCGGTCTTTCCAAAAAGCCGCACAGCACGAGCGCCTGCCGACCCGGATAGGCTTTCTGAAAAGTCTTCACCAGGGCGCGCATACCGTCGGCATTGTGAGCGACATCCAGCAGAATCGCCGGCTTTGTCGCCACCAATTGAAAACGCGCCGGCCAGCGACATGATTTCAGTCCCCGCTGAATTGCCGCGTCGGAGACTTCATATCCCCGCGCTCGCAATTGCTCCACTGCCTTGAGCACGATGGCCAGGTTGGCGAGTTGATGCGAGCCGGGAAGCGGCATTTCGACGGACGCCGGCTTGCTGCCGTTCAGAGGAATCGCCGCCATCATCTTGCCGCCCGCGTAGTCAAACGCTGAACTGAGCCGTCCGGCTCGGAACATGCGCGTTCCACGTTCGCGGCAAATCGATCGGAAGTATTCGAGAAGTTCCGGCCGCCGCTCGCCAGTAACCAGCGGAATTTGCGCCTTGATGATGCCCGCTTTTTCCCGCGCAATTGCCTGAAGCGAGTTGCCCAGGATTTTAGTGTGATCGTAATCGATGTGAGTGATGATCGACACTTCCGGATTCAGTACGTTGGTTGCATCCAGACGACCGCCGAGGCCGACCTCGACCACTGCGATGTCGACCCGGCGCTGGCGAAAATACCAGAGTGCCAAAGCGGTCGAGAGCTCGAAGAATGTAACTCGCGCATCCTGGATAAACCGCTTGTTCCCGGCAACGAATTGTGCCAACGCTCGTTTGTCGATGTTGCCCTCGGAGGTGCGGATCCGCTCGCGAAAATCGACGAGATGTGGCGAAGTAAATACGCCCGCACGATAACCGGCCGCGCGCAGAATCGAAAACAACATGCTGCTCACGGAACCTTTGCCGTTCGTGCCGGCGACGTGGATGGTTGCGTAGCTATCCTGTGGATTGTCCAGACGCGCCAGAAAGCGGGTGATGTTGTCGAGACCCATTTTGATCCCGAACAGCTCCAGGTTGAAGATGAAGCGAATGGCGTCGTCGTAGCGCATAGCTTACGGCGTCAGATAGTCAAGCAGAAGCGCGACTGTCCGCCTCAGTTCGTGGCGGTGCACGATCTTGTCGAGAAAGCCGTGTTCCTCGAAAAACTCGGAAGTTTGGAAGTTCTCCGGGAGCTTCTGGCCGATCGTCTGTTCGATGACCCGGCGTCCGGCAAAACCGAGCAAGGCGCCTGGCTCAGCGATAATCGCATCCCCCAGGGAGGCGTAGCTCGCCATGACTCCGGCGGTGGTCGGATTCGTCAGAATGGAGATATAGGCCGTTTTCGTTTCCGAAAGCCGCGCCAACAGGCCGGAGGTTTTTGCCATTTGCAGGAGCGAGAGAATACCCTCTTGCATGCGCGCTCCGCCGGAGCAGGAGACGACGATGAGCGGAATCCGTTGCTGCAGGGACCGCTCGATCGTGCGCGCGATCTTTTCGCCGACGACCGAACCCATACTGCCACCGACAAAGGCAAAGTCCATCACGGCAAACGAAACCTTGCGGCCGTCAATTGTGCCGATGCCGCTGATGACGGCGTCGTTGCGCCCGGTCTTCTTGCGGGCTTCGGCTATGCGATCCGGGTAGCGCTTTGAATCCTTGAATTGCAGCGGATCGAGCGAGACCAGGCCGGTGTCCAACTCCTCGAAACTGTCCTTGTCGAGCAGGATGTCAATGTAGTCCGTCGAGCGGATGCGGAAATGATAGCTGCACTTGCGGCAGACCCAGAGGTCTTTTTCCAGTTCTCTAACGTAGATAATTTCGCCGCAGGAATTGCACTTCGTCCAGAGCCCGTCGGGGATTTCCTTGCGTTCCGTCGGCGGCGGCGCCGGTTTGCGTTTGAACCATTCCATCGTCATCTCTTCCCTGTTCGCAACATCGTCAAAGAATCCTCAGGCGGCTGGGAATAGAATCCCTTGCGGCGCGTGAGTACCTGAAAACCGTAGCGCTCATAGAATCGGATCGCCGACTCGTTTGACGCGCGGACATCGAGCACCAAGTCGGTAATTCGCCTGGTTTCGAGACGTCGTCGGAGTTCGTCGAGCAGCATCCGGCCAATACCGTGCGAACGCTGCTCGCGGTGAACGGCAATATTGGCGATATATCCGTAATCTTCGACTGCAATGCAACTCAAATATCCGACACAGCGTCCGCCGAGACGGGCAGCCAGAGCAATCACAAGTTCGTTGGCGATGTCGGACTCAAAGCTGGCAGACTCCCAGGGGTCGGAAAACGCCTCCTGCTCGATCGCCAGGACATCGGCCAGGTCCGACAGCGTCAACTCTCCGACTTCAATTTGCGTCCGCTCGCGTTTCAGTTCCGGTTGCGATTTTATCATGTAGTTTACATCCAGGTTAATTGGATCGAGCCGGCTAAATTTCGGCGCGACCGCGGCAATTGTCTTCGCCATGCCTCCAGCAGTCCACTCGACCGGAACGGCCGACCTCAATGCGCTCGCCAACCCGGCCGCCTGCATTAGTCGTGCTGCGCCGCTCCCAGCGAAACATCTGCCTTCGAAGCGCTCGACAATAGCGGACAGCGGCAGAACCTCGACCGGAGCAGAACCATCCGCAACAAAGTACTCGTCACCGCGACAGTGAATCACAATCACCGGCACCTGCTGTTGCTCGGCCCAAAAATGGAGGGCGAGTTCAAAGTTGCCGACGGACAGTATGGGTTTGCCCCAAGCTTCCGCCAGCCCTAACGCTGTTGCGATACCGACACGGAGCCCGGTGAACGACCCGGGGCCCGACATTACCGCGAGAGATTCCAACCGGCCTGCCGTAATATCACTTGCCCGGAGCACCGTGTCAATAGCCGTCACAATGCCCTCTGAATGCCGGCGGTCGGCGCTGCCGTTGTACTCGGCGTACACCCGCTCGCGATCGGCAATCGCCACAAGCAGCGCATCGCTCGAAGTGTCAATCGCCAGGATCATCGTCACTCAAATAATCGATTGTTATGTCGCGTTGCTGCTCCCCCGTAATGCGCAGCGAAACGGCATAGTACTTTCTGGGTTGCAGCTTCCCGCACTTCTCCGCCCACTCCACAAGTACGATACCGCCGGCCTCTAAGTACTCATCGAATCCAAGGTCGTACAGGTCGGCATCCGACATGAGGCGGTACAAATCAAAGTGGTAGATTGGCGGTTGAGTTGGATAGACATTAACAAGGGCGAATGTCGGCGAGCTCACGGCAACCTGAGGTCCGAAGCGGCTGACCAGGCTGCGAATGAACGTCGTTTTGCCGGCGCCCAGCTCACCATAGAGAAGTACCGAGTCGCCCGCTTTGAGGCGCTCCGCCAGTTGTTCGGCTACCGCCAGCGTCTCTGATTCCGAATTCGTTGATGTCTCGAGCAGGCGCATCACTTCTTGGGACGCAGTGTAGCCACGGGTACAATCATTTCTTCGAGAGTAATACCGCCGTGCTGGAAGCTGTTCTGGAACTGGCGATTGTACTCGTTGTAGTTGGTCGGATAAACGAAGTAGAAATCCTCCGTCGCAATCAAGTACGTCGTCGCCAAATTAAAGCGCGGCAGCCTGTACAAATCGGGATTCTTGATGAGCAGCGCTTCCTTTGGATCGCAGTTGAGATTGTCGCCGTACTTGTAGCGCAGGTTGGTGGACGTATCGCGCTTGCCGTATGCGACCGTTCCCCGCGTGCCCAGCACTGCACCGTGGTCGGTGGTCAAGACGCAGGTGGCGCCGATCTGGGCAGCGTACTTGACGATATCGATCAGCGTCGAATGGTTGAACCAGGATAGAATCAACGAACGAAACGCCGCTTCATCCGGCGCGATCTGTTGCAGCGCGCGCGATTGCGAGCGCCCGTGAACGAGGATGTCGAGAAAGTTGAAGACGACGGCGATCAGAGGGACATTCTGGTAACTGGAAAGCTTCTTGACGAACCCTTCTTCTTCTTTGAGATCGCTCATCTTGAAGTACTTCGGCTCGCCCGGAACCCTAATCTTGAGCCGCTTGTATTGCTCGACCAGCAGACTATCTTCAAACCGGTTCAGGCTGCGCTCGTCCGCGGTGCCGCCTTCCCAGATTTCCGGCTTGTGCTTGGCCAGATCGTCAGGATACATCCCCGAGAAGATCGCGTTGCGGGCAAACGGTGTCGCGGTCGGAATCAACGAGAAATAGAAATCGAGGGAGATTTCCAGATACTCCGCGATAATCGGCGCGATGACGAGCCATTGATCGAGTCGCATACAGTCGACGACGATGAAGAAGGTCGGCTTCTTGTCGTTAATGAGCGGCGCAACGAAAGTCTTGAAAACGTCCGGTGATTGCACCGGGCCATTTTTCGATCTGACCCACTGCGAATAATTGCGTTCGACATAGCGGTAGAATTCGGCATTGAATTCGCGTTTCTGGCTCTGGTGACTTTGCTTCAAGCCCTCGTCGTTGATCTTCTCGAATTCTACATCCCACTGCGACAGGGTGCGATGGATGTCCACCCAGTCCGCCGGTTCCATCGGGCCGTAGAGCCGCGAGCGCATCTGGTTGAAATTCTGGACATAATCGCGCGTAGCGGCGTCGGTCTGCAGGCGCTTGGATTCGAGCAGCTTCTTGGCCACCGCCAGCACTTGAGTCGGACTGACCGGCTTGACGAGATACTCGGCGATGTTCTTGCCGATGGCCTGGTTCATCAAGTGCTCTTCTTCCGACTTCGTCACCATCACCACGGGAATATGCGGCTTGATCTTTTTGATCTCTTCCAGCGTCGTCAGCCCATCCATGCCCGGCATCATCTCGTCCAGCAGGATGAGGTCAAAGCTCGATCGCGTAACTTCGAGCAGAGCGTCCTCGCCGGAAGCGACCGGAGTGATCTTGAATCCCTTCCCTTCGAGAATAATGCGGTGGGATTCGAGCAAATCGACTTCGTCGTCGACCCAGAGAACGCGTTTTACGTCCTGACTCATCAAGCTTATCCTTTCACAGCCGCGCCCGGCTCGGAAGACTGAAGGGTGATTTGAAAAGTGGTGCGCTGATTCGGCAGGGACTCTTTCAGCTCGATCCGCCCGTTGTGATACTCCTGCACGATTCGCCGCGCCAGCGTGAGGCCCAGCCCCCAGCCGCGCTTCTTAGTTGTAAACCCGGTCGAGAAAATCTTTCCCTGAAATTTCGGCGCAATGCCCGGCCCATTGTCCGTAACTGTGATGAAAACCTGCCGCCGCTCACTGTCGCTGCGGGTCTTGACGGTGATTTCACCGGTCTTCTGATCGCAGGCCTGTAAGCTGTTCTTGATCAGGTTTTCCACCACCCAGGTAAACAATTCCGGGTTAACACTGGCATAGACCTCGTCTCCCGGTTCAAACTTGATACAAATGCCGTTCCCCTGGTGAGGAAGTCGCTGGCAGTAGTAGTCGACGACTTCCTTGATCAGCGGATTGATCGCGTGCGGCGTCGTGTCGGGAACGGAGCCAATCTGCCCGAAACGGTTGGCGACGCGATCGAGCCGGCTGAGATCGGTGCGCATCTTTTCAACGACGCGGCGCAGATCTGTTGCGCCTGCCCCCGCGTACTTGCCTTCGGCGACCTCGGTTTCGAGTAGTTCGATCCAGCCCATGAGTGAAGTGAGCGGTGTGCCGAGCTGATGGGCGGTTTCCTTGGCCATCCCGACCCAGATATTGCGTTGTTCGGCGCGCTGGATATTGCGGAATCCCACGAAGCCCACGATCAGGAAGACGGCGACTACCGAGATTTCGATGACCGGCATCAATTGCAGTTGGCGAAACAGCGGCGGGTAATCATACAGGATATACTGGATGATTTGACCATGCCAGGCCACCGGCGTCTCGCGGCCGTCACTAACCATCTGGTCGCGATACTCCTTGATCTTCTCGAAGGCCGCGCGGCTGGTGTCATCGTCGGCGATACCGGGGATACGCGCCCACAACACCGGATTGCGATGATGATCGGTGACGATAATCGGAAAGTACGCCTTCTGAATGATCTCTTCGAAGATGACGGCATTGACGCGCGGAGATGAGTCCTCGGCGCCCGCTAATTCCCACAGTTTGGCCCACATGCGGACGTCGCGTTTGATGTTGTCCTGCAGCCCGTTGATCAAGAACTGCGTGTAGATCATGAAGAGCGCGGCAACAGCGATCGTTCCAAACAGAATAAACGCTTTGAAGACGCCCGGAAGCGTCGCCGAACCTGACTGGTCACTGAGACGCGACGGGATCATTCGATTACTTTGAGACCTAGCATATACTTCTGCAGCACTTCAGGGACAGCGATCTTGCCTTCTTTCGTCTGATAGGTCTCCATGACGGCGATTACGGTCCGCGGCAGCGCCAAGCCGGAACCGTTCAGGGTATGCGGGAACGCCGGCTTCTCGCCCTCCGCCGGACGATAGCGCAGGCCCATACGCCGCGCCTGGAAATCGCCGAAATTGGAGCAGGAAGACACCTCAAGATATTTGCCCACGCCGGGCGCCCAGACTTCCAGGTCGTAGCACTTGGTCGCCGCAAACGACAAATCTCCCGAAGCCAATTCGCAAACGCGGTAGTGCAATCCGAGCATCTGCAGCAATTTCTCGGCGTGTCCGGTTAAGACGTCGAGATCGGCGTAGGATACCTCCGGACTCACGATGCGCACCATCTCGACCTTGTCGAACTGGTGGACACGAATCAGTCCGCGCGTGTCTTTTCCCGCCGCGCCCGCTTCACGCCGGAAACAGGGCGTGTACGCGACCATGTACTTCGGCACGTCTTTGGGAGCGAGGATTTCGTTGGCATAGATATTGGTCACGGGAACCTCGGCCGTCGGCACCAGCCACATCGTCTTGTCGGATAGCTGGTACATGTCTTCGGCCATCTTCGGAAGCTGCCCGGTTCCCTGCATCGTCTGCGAGTTGACCATGAACGGCGGAAACACCTCGGTGTAGCCGTGTTGCGTGACGTGGGTGTCCAGGAAGAAGTTGATCAAGGCTCGCTCCAACAGCGCGCCGGCGCCCGTGAAAAGGATGAAACCCGAACCGGAAATCTTCGAGCCGCGCTCCAGGTCCATCATGCCGAGCTTGGCGCCAAGATCCCAATGAGGTTGTGGCGCGAAGTCAAACTGCTTCTGCTCGCCCCAGCTGCGGCGGATGACATTGCTCGCTTCATCCCTGCCGACCGGGGTTGACTCGTGCGGCAGATTGGGTATCCAGAGCAGCGCCTGGTTGAGTTCTTCTTCGACCGCGCGAACGCGCTCCTCATCGTGCGCTATCTGATCGCCAACAGCTTTCATCGCGGCAATCTGTGCGCCGGCATCCTGCTTGTTCTTCTTCATGATGGCGATTTCGCCGGTCACCTTATTGCGTTGTTCACGCAACCCTTCGAGGGCTGTGAGCAACTCGCGGCGTTGACGATCCAGCTCCAGGATCTTGTCGATATCGACGGTGCTGTTCTTATTGGCCACGCCCTGTTTCACCAGGGCGACATTCTCACGAATGAACTTGAGATCGAGCATTCTGCATTTCCTTCGGGTAATCGGCTAAATCTTCACAGAAATCGTTTGAAAGCCGGGAACGATTTCCTGGAACAACTGGAAAATCTGGGCGCGATCCTGCCGGCGCACGGCATCTTCCAGCCGCTTGAGTTCGGCTTGTATCATATTGAGATCAAAATCGGTTGCCCGGGCAACCAGGATATTTTCATGTGTAGACGACGTCAGCCCCTCTTCGTCGAACAGCTCTTCATTCATCTTTTCGCCGGGCCGCAGACCGGTAAACACGATCGGGATGTCCTCGTCGGGAATCGCGCCGGAGAGCGTAATCATCGCTTTGGCCAGATCGAGAATCTTTACCGGCTCTCCCATATTGAGCACCAGGATGTCCCCCGAACGCCCGATGGTTGCAGCCTGCATGACGAGCAATGAGGCTTCCTTGATTGTCATGAAGTAGCGCGTCATATCGGGATGGGTAACTGTCACCGGTCCCCCGTGTTCGATTTGGCGGCGGAAAATCGGGACCACCGAGCCATCCGAGCCCAGCACATTGCCGAAGCGGACGGTAATAAACGACACCTGCGATTGCTTGGCGAAGCACTGCACCAGGATTTCCGCGACGCGCTTGCTGGCGCCCATGATGCTGGAGGGCCGCACCGCTTTGTCGGTCGAGATCATGACAAACTTGCCCGCGCCGAATTTGTCCGCCAACTCGATCAGGCCGCGTGTCCCGAAGATGTTGTTCTTCACCGCCTCTTCCGGGAATAGCTCCATCAGAGGGACTTGCTTGTACGCCGCCGCGTGAAACACGACGTGCGGCTGCACCTGGTCGAATATCCGTTCCATCTTGGGGATGTCGTTGATATCGGCCACATGTGGCTCGATGATGTCGCTTGCCGGCGATTGCTGGAATTCGAGCAGCATCTCGTAGAGCCGGTTCTCGGCACGGTCGACAATGGCGAGGCGTTCGGGGCTGAAACGCATCACCTGGCGGCAAATCTCCGACCCGATCGAGCCGCTCCCGCCGGTGATCAATATTCGCTTCCCTTGGATGAAGGCCGCCAGCCGATTCGAGTCAAGGCGCACCGGTGTCCGTCCCAGCAAGTCTTCCACGCTGATTTGCCGCACCTGGCTGAGCGCGACCTGGCCGCCGATGATTTCCCGCAGCGGCGGCAGCGACTTAAACGCGAGATTAGCCTTGCGGCAGGCGTCGATTAACTGGCGCATTTGAGCGCCGGTGGCGGAAGGAATCGCAATAATCGCGTCGGTAACCTTGTGGCGCAGCGCGAGCTTCTGCAATTCGGCGCTGCCTCCTAACACAGTCACGCCGTGAAGCCGCATGCCGTGCTTGTTTGGATCGTCATCGATAATACCGACCGGCTTTAGGTCCATCGGCGTTTTGCGCAGTTCGCGGAGCACCATCTCGCCGGCCGAACCGGCGCCAATGATGAACGTCCGGCGGCCCGGCTGTAACACCTGCGGCATAAGCTCGCGCGCCGCCCGAAGCAAGAAGCGCGAACCGCCGAGCAGGATGACCTGCAGGAGCCAGTCGATAATGAACACGCCGCGCGGAATCTCGCCGTAGCCGAAGAAGTAAGTTGGAATCGCAATCAGAATGCTGCCCGCCGACACTGCCTTGAGTATCTGTGTCAGATCGCTGATTGAAGCGTAGCGATAATAGCCGGAGTAAAGCCGGAAATATAGCAGCATGCTGAACCGCAGGATAATCACCACCGGCATGCTCGACTGCAGGCTGCGGTAGTACTCAGCGGTAAGCGATCCCTCGAAGCGAATCAAGAAGGCGAGATAGTATCCGGCGGAGATAATGACAATATCCAGCGCAACGATCAGCAGACGCCGCGGAATCAAGAGCGGCGATACAATCTGTTCGGCGTTGGCGCTGATCGCCCCTTCGCGCGAACGAAAGAGAAGCAGGCGATTGACGCTCAGTGTCGCGATGAGCGAAATCCAGTACGAGAAAATAAGTATCTTTGACGTCGAGAAGAATGAGTTCGGGTCGGTCGAATCGACCATTGCGAAGATGATCAGTACGACACCAAGCGATACGACGTTGAAGATGCGCAGGAATTCGCCATACAGCCCCTGCGGGAAGAACTTGCGCAGGAGTCGCGACAAGCCCAGCAATCCCAGCCAGTAGGCGGTAATCACGAGATTGGGCATGCCGTAGAAGTAGCCCAGCGTTTCGCCGAGGCTCTCGCGCACTTCGCGCAGGTTGTGGAACAGGATGACAGCGATGAAGAAACAAAGCTGAATGGCGATAACGTCGGCAAGCAACAACACGGCTTGCCGGCGAATTTGGGCCATTCTCTCGGACTTCTCGGATTGCATAGCTTTGTAGTTTACTGCCGGTTCCGAATCGCGTCAACGGCTAAATCGGAAGCCCGCGGTTGCGGAATTCTCACGCAAGCGCAGCAACAATTCGGTCGGCGATGCGGCGGGCCGCACCCTTGCGACAGATGCTGCGATTATCAAAAGAGAAACGTGCCCGTGTCAGTCCGCGTTGGAGCGCGCCGGTGTTTGCGCCAACGATCATGCTGCCGCCGTTAGCGACAATCTCCACCCACTCCGTAACGTCTCGAAGCAACAGAGTCGGCTTCTTGAGGAAATATGCCTCGCGCTGCAGGCCGCCCGAATCGGTTAGGAGCATCTTGCACCCCGCCAACAACGCCAACATCTCTCGATATCCCACCGGCTCGATGAGTTTCAATCGATTGTTGCGCTGCAGCCGCGAGATGAGACCGTACCGGCGCAGTTGTTTAAGCGTTCGCGGATGAACTGGAAAAATGACGTCACCCGGCAATTGTTCGATTTGTCGGACCATCGCCTGGAGCACTTCGCGACGGTCGACCGACTCGGCTCGATGCAGTGTGACCAAATAGTACGTGCCCAACTCCATACCGTATGTCCCGACCGCCGCCACGACCGCTTTCGAAGGTGGCGCAAGCTGGCTCAGGACATCATAGAGGAGATCGCCCGTCAGGAACACCGATTTGCGAATTCCTTCGGCGCGGAGATTGGCTACCGACTGCGGCGTCGGGCAGAGATGCAGCGAGGAGATGCGATCGGTCACGATTCGATTGAGTTCTTCGGGAGTCCTCAGGTCAAAGCAGCGCAGACCCGCTTCGACGTGCGCCAACGGCAAGCCAAGTTGCACGGCTGCCAAGGCGCCTCCCAGAGTCGTGTTGGTGTCGCCGATAACGACCGCAAGATCAGGAGAGAGCTTCTTGAGTGCGACGGCACATTTCTCGAGGACTCGTGAGGTCATCGAGGCAATATCGCTCGAGCCGACGGCAAGATTCACCGCCGGGCGCGGCAGATTCAATTCGCGGAAGAATACACCTGCCATTTCGTAGTCGTAGTGCTGGCCGGAGTTGATGACTTTGTGGTCGACCCTTAGTCGCTGCAGTTCGCGATGCAGCGGCGCCAATTTGATGTATTGCGGCCTGGCTCCGACAATCGTTGCGATGCGCATCTTAGGAGACGTATTCAATCACCCGATCGGCGACATAGGCCCGCTCGGCCTCGGTCAGTTGTGGATAGATCGGCAGCGAAATCACGCTTTGTGCACAGCGCTCGGCTACCGGCAAGTCGCCGGGACGATAACCGAGGTGGGCAAAGCACTTTTGCAGGTGGAGTGGCAGCGGATAGTAAATCTCGTAGCCGATCTCCGATGCCTTCAGGTGGTCCCGCAGTCCATCGCGATTCCCAACCATAATCGAGTATTGGTTGAAAATATGATAGCCGTAGTCCATTTCCCTTGGCGCCTTCAACTTTCTGCCGGCAAAACGTCCGGTGTAGTAGGCGGCGTTGGCGCGACGCTGCCGCGACCATTCATCCAGATGCGGCAATTTGACTTGCAGCACGGCCGCATGGAGCGTATCGAGGCGCGAGTTGTAGCCCACGACATCGTGGTAGTACTTGACCTTCGCCCCGTGCGCCTTCAGGCTGCGCAGTTCTTGATTCAACTCATCTGAATTGGTTACGATCAGTCCGCCGTCACCCGGGCAGCCAAGATTCTTCGTCGGATAGAACGAGTAGATTCCCAGATCGCCAATCGTTCCGGACATTCGGCCTTTATACTTCGTCGAGAGCGACTGCGCGGCGTCTTCGACGACTTTGATGTTGCGGCTCCTGGCGAGAGCGAGAATCGGATCGAGATCGGCGCTCTGGCCGAAGAGATGTACCGGGATGATCGCGCGGGTTCGCGGAGTGATCCGGGCTTCGATCTGCGCGGCGTTCAGGTTAAACGTGTCCTCATCGATATCGACGAACACCGGCGTCGCGCCAAGATTGGCGACCGTTCCCGCTGTCGCAAAGAAGGAAAATGTCGTTGTAATCACTTCGGTGCCGGGTCCGACACCCGCCGCGCGCAATGCCAGGAGGAGGGCGTCGGTACCGGAGGCGACGCCAATCGCGTGCTTGACACCAAGGTACTGCGCCACGGCAGTCTCAAACTCCTTTACCTGCGGGCCGTTAATGAAGCGCGTGTCCGCCATCACGGCGAGCACGGCGCTGTCGAGGGCGGGCTTGAGTGACTCATACTCGCGCCGCAGGTCAAGCAAGGGAACGTTCAACTCGATCTCCTTTTTGCGCTATTGATTTTCCAGAAGTTGTTCCGGCGGGACGCGTTTGAGCGGTTTTGCCGGTGAACCGATGACGATCATTTGATCAGGCGCGTCCTTGGTAAGAACGGCTCCGGCCGCCACCAAGGCATCCTCGCCAACCGTCTTGCCGGGGAGGATCGTAGCGTTGAGGCCGACCCGTCCGCCGCGTTTCACCGTTATACCTTTGAAATACTTGAACCGTTCCTTGGTGCGTCCGACGAAGTTGTCATTTGAAGTCGCTACGCACGGCGCCATAAACACCCGATCGGCGAGCTCGGAATAGGCTGTCAGATACACGTTGGTCTCGAGCTTGCAGTAGGAACCGACCTTGCAAAAATTCTCGATTGCCACCCCCCGGCCGACGATCGTAAAATCACCAATTGTCACATTCTCACGCACCGTCGCCTGATCCGCAATCAGCACCTTTTGTCCGATGACTGCCCCGGCATAGATCACGACGTTGGTGCCCACGATGCAGTTATCGCCGACACGGCTCGGCGCCAATTCCTGTTCTTTCGTCACGGCAGAATTTGCGGCGCGCATCGGTTGCTTGCCGATAACCGCGCCATCATCGATGCGCACGTTTGCGCCGATGGTGGTGCCGTCATAGATGACAACATTCGATCCAACGACCGTTCCGGGGCCAAGGCTGACCGCGTCGCCAATAACACAAAAATGACCCAGCTTGACATCGCCGGCAATCTTCGCTAAAGAGGAAATGTGATTCGTGCTCATCAATCTATCTCCATCAAACGGCAGATCAATTGACCGCCTGGTCGACCACTATGTAAATCGTAGCAATATTCGCCAGGAAGAAGCCGGCGTCCTTGATCGTTTGCCAAAGATCGATCCCCTTCTTCTGGGGTACCATAATGCGATCACCCATCGCCACGCGGGTATCGCCGCGTGACTTGACGACAGCGCCCGTATTCGCCTTGATCAGTCGAATGTCACCGCGGTCGGCTTTATAGCCGTAACCGCCTGCCGCCTTGATGTAATAATCGACGGTCGCCGATTCCCGATAGGGTACCAGACCCGGATTGACTACTCGGCCCATCACGGTAACCGAAAAGCTCT
This sequence comes from uncultured Ignavibacteria bacterium, assembly GCA_964584025.1. GTDB lineage: Bacteria > Zixibacteria > MSB-5A5 > CAIYYT01 > CAIYYT01 > JADJGC01. Next base: position 32,059 of record CAZOYE010000009.1, on the reverse strand, counting down.
TGGCGGGAATGCGCACCAGATCGCCGTCAACAAGAGGAACATCCACTTCGCTGCCCGCTTCCGTGTAAAGGCGCTCAAAATCAACCGCGACTTTCCCGGTCTTCTCGGATGAGGTTGCCTTGAGGTACTGAAGTTCGAATTCCGAAAGCTTGTCAGTTGAAAGCTGCAGCAAATCGGTTGTCGCCTTGGAATTAGAACCGAAGAACCTTGGATCGCGAAACATCTCAGATTCCGACAGTGAAGCTTTTTCGAGAATGCCGCCTGCCTTGGCAATCAGTTGCTTGAGCGTTTCGCAGCCTGGTTGGATCGGATAGACGCCCGGATACTTCACTTCCCCGATCAATGTCACTTGCTCTTTGCTTCGATAGCCGGCCAGCGCGCGGACGAAAAGTCGATCGTCGGCATTCAGAAACAAATCCTCAGCCGTGCCCGGCGCCGCGACAACGTGGGCCAGGTTTACGGGTATCGAGGACTTTTTGCGCCCGTCGGAATCAAAGCGGATTAGCTCGGCCGAATTGCTGTCGGCATCTGAAGCCAGTCCAAAGCCAAGAGCGATGAGATCGGTGATGCGGTCGCCCTCGCGATATTCGAAGACTCCGGGCGCATTGACAGCGCCGTAGACCTCGATCTTATCGAACGTATCGGAGACAACCGGTACGAACACAACGTGTCCTTCGTTCAGGTAGGGATTGGCTGTCACGGCGCCGGTCGAATTGAATCGCGCCAAATCGGCCACAGCGGTATCGGCATCAAGGTAAAGGCGAATGTTGCGGCGCGAGGCCTTTCTGTGCAGTCCGCCCGCCTTCTGGATCGCCTCGGAGACCCGGTCGGCGCCCGAGACCACAACTACCCCCGGTTTCTGAACCGCGCCCGTGACGCTGACCTTGAACGTCCGCACGGCCGCCAGATGTACATCCAGAAGTTTGTCGCGAACGCGCTCGGCCACCGCTTCGCGGATCCGGGCCTTGGCTTCTTTGAGTGTGATCTGTCCCAGGACAATTACACCGACTTGCGGTATCGCGACGACACCTTCCGGCAGCACCTGTACCGTTATCGGCTGGGAACCGCTGCCATAAGATTGAATGACGAATACGTCCCCCGGGCCGACGATGTACAAGTTTTCATCCACGGCCTTGTCGAGCAGGGGTAGCGGGGTCTCGATCGATGGCATCGCCGGCTCGTTTTCCGCAGTCGGCGGCTTGACGGGTGTAAGTTGTGGATAATCGAGCGCTGCCAGGTTCGCAGCGCAGACGATTACCGCCAGCGCAACCAACAGACCTTTAGAGGATATACTTGCGAAGGTCTTCATCCTCGATGATTTCCTTGAGTGTGCTTTGCACGCGTGATTTTGTGATCTTGACTTTGCCGAATTTTTCATCGGGAACGTTGAACATGATCTCTTCGAGCAGATTGGACATTAACGTATGCAGCCGGCGCGCGCCGATGTTCTCCGCCGATTCGTTCAGTTGCGCCGCCAGATGGGCAATCTCTTCAACCGCGCCGCCATCGAATGTGATGTTGACGCCTTCCGTCTCCATCAAGGCCGTATATTGCTTGAGCAAAGCGTTCTTGGGCTCCTTCAGGATGCGAACGAATTCCTTTTCCGTGAGCGGATCGAGTTCGACGCGTATCGGAAAACGTCCCTGCAACTCCGGAATCAAATCTGAAGGCTTGCTCGAGTGAAACGCCCCGGCAGCGATGAACAGCACGTGGTCGGTTTTCACCATGCCATACTTGGTCGAGACATTGGAGCCTTCCACGATCGGGAGAATATCGCGCTGCACGCCTTCGCGCGAAACATCAGGACCGGACGACTGCCCTTCGGCGCCCGCGATCTTGTCGATCTCGTCGATAAACACGATACCCGAATTCTCCACGCGCTGCAACGCTTCGGCCACTACCTCGTCCATATCCACCAGCTTGGCGGCTTCTTCTTCCTTGATGTACTTGCGCGCCTCGGCCACGCTCAGCTTGCGAATCTTCTTCTTCTTGGGCATGATTCCCGAGAACATTTCCTGGAAGTTTACGCCCAGTTCCTCCATGCCCTGCGGGGTGAAGATCTCAACAACCGGGTAACGATTTGCCGGGATTTCGATATCGATCATGCGCGTGTCGAGAAATCCCTCATGCAACTGCCGACGAAGCTTCTCCAAAGTGCGTTGGTATTTTTCTTCAATCACCGGGTCTTCGACGGCTTCGGGCGCGCGCGCGCTCCGGCGGCGCGGCAGCAAGAGCTCGAGAATGCGCTCTTCGGCCATGGCCTCAGCCTTGGCTTGGACTGACTCGGTCTTTTCCTTTCGCACCATCTGCACCGCCAGTTCTACCAGGTCGCGGATCATCGATTCGACATCGCGGCCGACATAGCCAACCTCGGTAAACTTGGAGGCCTCGACCTTGACAAACGGCGCCCCCGCCAGATTTGCCAGACGGCGGGCAATCTCGGTTTTGCCGACCCCGGTCGGGCCGATGAGGATAATGTTGTTCGGCATGATTTCCTGGCGGATTTCATCGGTCACGGCCTGCCGGCGCCAGCGGTTACGTAGGGCGATGGCCACCATCTTCTTGGCCTTGTCTTGCCCGATGATGTATTTGTCGAGTTCGCTGACGATCTGTCTGGGGGTCAAATGCTTGTCCAATGCTCCTCCGCAGGCACGAAATGCTTCCGAGAGCTACAGATGATAACTCCCGGTTGGCTGGAAATCAAACCTATTTTAGGCTTTCAACGGTGATGAACTTGTTGCTGAATATGCAGATATCGCCGGAAATCTCCAGCGAGCGCTTGACGATTTGCTCTGCGGACAGCTTGGTTTCGGCTACGAGCGCGCGGCAAGCCGCCAGGGCAAATGGTCCGCCGGAGCCGATCGCAATGATTCCGTCGTCGGGTTCGACAACATCTCCGGACCCGGAGATCACCAGCGAGTGTTCGCTGTCGAGGACGCCGAGCAGCGCCTCGAGTTGCCGCAGATACTTGTCGCGGCGCCAATCCTTTGCCAGTTCTACGGCCGCCCGGGGGAGATTGTCGGAGTACTCCTCGAGTTTTGCCTCGAAGCGCTCGAACAGCGTAAAGGCATCCGCCGAGGATCCGGCAAATCCCGCCAGGATCGTGCCGCCCGCCAGCGTACGAATCTTCTTCGCCGTCGACTTGACGATCGTGTCTCCGAGAGTAACCTGGCCGTCGCCGCCGATAGCGACCTTCCCCTTGTGGCGTAACCCGAGAATAGTGGTGGCTTTGAACACTAACGCTCCCGATTCGAAAAACGAGATTCACGCGTCCGTCACCGGACACAACCTGCAGGCAATAAGCAGTATTCGGAAGACAAAATCCAGTGCGATCTTGGCGATTAAGAGCGCTTACGGCCCGACTTGGCGGCACGCGGGTGCGCCTGGAGATACTCGCGCTTCAGCCCGGCCGTGGATACATGCGTGTAGATCTGTGTCGTGGCGATTGAAGCGTGCCCCAGAAGCTCAGAGATTGCCAAAAGATCGGCGCCGTTTTCCAGCATGTGTGTGGCGAACGAATGCCGCAGCTTATGCGGTGAAAGCTTGTGCCCCTCCCGGAGCCGGCGCGTGTACTTCTCAACGATGCGCGCGATCGAGCGGTCAGTAATCGGCCCGCCGGAGCGGTTGACAAAGAGCCGTTCGAGACCCTTGCCGAAAGCCGAATCGCGAGCGGAGCAGTATTCTTGCAGGCGTTGCCTGGCGATGTCGCCGAAGGGCGCTAGACGCATCTTCTTGCCTTTGCCCATGATGCGGAGTAATTGGGCATTCCAGTCGATCGCACCGTCGGTCAGCCCGGTCAATTCCGAGAGTCGCAAGCCGCACTGGTAGAACAACTCCAAAATCGCGCGATCGCGACTCGCCTGCCAGGAGTCCCCTTGCGGCAAATCCATCAGGCTCGCCGCCTCCGCCTCGGAAAGAAATGCCGGCAAGGTCTTTTCAACCTTGAAGCCGTGCAGGTCAACGTCGATATCGTCTTTCATCAGCCCTTCGCGCATAAGGTAGCCGAAGTACTTGCGGATCGCCGACAGCTTGCGCACGATCGTGCGGTTCTTCTTTTCCTCGCTCTTGAGCTGGTAAAGGTAGGTCCTGACGATCGGGTAGAAGGATCTCTTCAGGTTGTCGCAGCTGATCGTCTGCCGCGTGAGGTACTCGGCAAAATGCCGCAGGTCGCTGTTGTAAGCTCGCAGCGTGTGGGCGGAGTACTTGCGGACGTTCGCCAGATACTTCAAGTAGCGGGGTATGTTGCTGCCAAAGACTTCGGCCATAGCATTATAGTAGCCGCTTGATTAGTACCGGCAAGGGCTACGTGGTATTTTTGTGTTAGCGTCTGGTCGGGTAAACGCGATTAGACCGGAGCCGTTTCCGGTGTCGGTTCAATCGCTATGACGTGCTTACAGGCAGGACAGGCCAGGTGGTGCCCCTGGCGCTTGGTGTCCTTTTCGACCATGTAGGGGGAGCCGCATGACGGGCATTTGCGCTCGACCGGCTTATACCACGAGGCAAAATCGCATTTCGGGTAATTGGCGCACCCCCAGAAAGGCTTGCCGTAGCGGCTGCGCCGCTCGATCACGTCGCCGCCATCCTTGGGGCACTTCATGCCGGTCGAAATCGGCTTGGTATTCTTGCATTCGGGATAAGCTGAACACGCCATAAACTTGCCGAAACGACCGGTCTTGATCACCATCGGCGAGCCGCACAACTCGCATTTTTCGTCCGTCGGCGCATCTTTGGGGGCGTCGATCGGCTGGGTGTTCTTGCAGTCCGGATATCCCGAACAAGCCAGGAATCTCCCATTGCGACCCCACTTCTCTACCATCGGCTTGCCGCACTTATCGCAATTGATATCCGAGACCTTCTGCATCGAGGCTTTGATCTCGTGCTGGTTGCTCGTGACCTCGTGCAGGCGCGTCGAGAACGGTCCGTAAAAATCTTTGAGCACCTGTTGCCAGGTGAAGTCGCCTTCTTCAACCTTGTCCAACTCCCCTTCCATCAAGGCGGTGAATTCTACCGAGAAGATATCCGGGAACTCTTTCACCAGGATGCCATTGACCGTCTTGCCGAGCTCGGTCGGGAAGAGCCGCCGTTGCTGGACTTCAACATACTTGCGCGCTTTCAGCGTCGTGATGATCTGGGCATACGTTGATGGCCGCCCGATCCCGTTCGATTCAAGTTCCTTCACCAGCGAGGCTTCCGTAAATCGCGGCGGCGCCTTGGTAAAGTGCTGGGTCGGCGAGACATCCTGCAATTTCACTGTGTCGCCAGCAGCCAATTTCGGCAGTTTCTTCGCTTCGCCATTGCCGTTGCCGTTCGGGTCTTCCTCGGCCGTGATCGAATAGACCTTCAGGAAGCCCTCGAACGTCACGCGCGAACTGGTGACGCGGAACTGATAACGGCCGCCATTGATGTCGATCGTGAGCTGGTCGAATTCAGCGGGCGCCATCTGCGACGCGAGGAATCGATTCCAGATCAACTCGTAGAGTCGGAACTGGTCGCGCGAAAGATACTTTTTGACCTGTTCCGGCGGATACTCCAGATACGTCGGGCGAATCGCCTCGTGCGCATCCTGGGCACTTTTCTTTGTCTTGTAGAAATTCGGTGTTTCCGGGTAGAATTCCGGGCCATAGTTCTCAACGATGAACTTCTTTGCTGCAGCGACAGCTTCATCCGCGACGCGCACCGAATCGGTTCGCATATAGGTGATCAGGCCGACCTGCCCTGCATCGCCGATTTCAACGCCTTCATACAACGACTGCGCGACCTGCATCGTCTTAGCCGAAGCAAAGCTCAGGCGAATCGAGGCATCCTGTTGCAGCGTTGAGGTGATATACGGCGGCAGCGCCCGGCGCGACTTTTTGTCCGTGTCGACTTTGCTGACGGCGTAGTTCTGGCCGATGATATCGGACTTCAGCTTCTCAGCTTCTTCCGCTGACGAAACCTTGAAGTCCTCGCCGTCGATCTTGAACAGCCGCGCTTCGAATTTTTCCCGCTTACTCGTGGTAAACTCGGCGGGGAATTTCCAGTACTCATCCGGTTTGAACGCGTCGATCTCGGCCTCGCGCTCGCAAATGATGCGCAACGCGACCGACTGGACGCGTCCGGCGGACAGACCGTAGTAGATCGTCTGCCAGAGCACCGGGCTGACCTTGTAGCCGACCAGCCGGTCCAGGATGCGGCGCGCTTGTTGGGCATCGACCAACTTCTGGTCGATTTCCGTGGCATTTTCGATGCCTGCCAAAACGGCCTTCTTGGTGATCTCGTTAAAGGTCACGCGACGAATCGGCACCTTGAGCGACGAGAGCTTGGAGGCAATGTGATAGGCAATCGCCTCGCCTTCGCGATCCGGGTCGGGAGCCAGATAGACGGCCTTCGCCTTGGCAGCGGCCTCTTTGAGCTCCTTGATAATCGGCGCCTTGCCCTTGATGACCTGATAGTCGGGCTGAAAGCCGTTTTCCAGATCGATGCCGAGTTTCGACTTCGGCAGATCGAGCACGTGCCCGACCGAGGCCTTGATCGCAAAATCCTTCCCCAAAAACTTGGCGAGGGTCTTCGACTTGGTCGGCGACTCGACGATGACGAGGTTCTTGGCCAAAACTTATTCCTGTCCGCGATAGAGGTACTTAATGCGTTCGTTCAACAGGTCATCGAGCGCCAGCGTCGTGACCTTGCGGTAATCAAAATTGTACTCGCTGTCTTCATTCATCATCTGCAGTTGCTGCAGGCGCTTGAGATTGACGTAGCGGGCGCGTTTCGCCGCCACCAGAACCGCCTCGTAATGATTCAGCGTGATCTTGTCGAGGTTGCTCATCAACAGCGTTTCGTCTTTGCGTCTGTCCATCAGTTACTCCGTGAGAGTGATGTGTCCGCAGCGGCTCGCCCGTTGCGACTCGGCTCTGACGATACTCTCGATCAAAGCCGTTGTCGCTTCGAGGTCATCGTTGCAGACAACGTAATCATATTTCGACCAAACTTTCATTTCCTTTAGCGCGCGCCCCAATCGTTTGCGAGCTGACTCTGACGATTCCGTCCGACGCCCCAACAGCCTGTTGCGCAGCGACTTCAGACTCGGCGGCATCACGAAGATCAAGACTGCGTCGCGCCGCCAGCGTTTGATGGCGCGACCGCCGAGAATGTCGATATCGAACAGCACCGTCTTCCCCTGCTCAAGCGCCTCGTTGACCAAACGCTTGGGTGTGCCGTACCAGGCGTCAAAGATGCGCGCCGATTCTATAAACTCGCCGCGGCGCTGTTTGTTCCGGAAGTCGGCGGGTGTCAGAAAGAAGTAATCGCGTCCGTGACGCTCTCCGATTCGCTTTTTACGCGTCGTCGCCGAAATCGATTCAACGAATTTTCGATTTCGCTTGAGCAGCAGTTCGACGATGCTGGACTTGCCCACACCAGAAGGCCCCGACAAGACTACGATCAACGGCTTGCCGCTGTTTAACGGCCTGAGATTGTTTGCCGCGATCTCTCTCATTCGATATTCTGCACTTGTTCGCGCAGTTTTTCGATCTCTTCTCGAATCTTGATGACTTCCGCCGAGATCTCGTACAACGAACTCTTGGAGCCGATCGTGTTCGCCTCGCGGTTCATTTCCTGCAGAATGAAATTGAGCCGCTTGCCGGTATCTCCGGGAGCCTTGATCGCGTCCGCGAAGGCCTCGCAGTGGCTACGCAACCGCACGCACTCTTCCGTGATGTCGGCGCGGTCAACCAGCAGGGCCAACTCCATGTCAAGTCGGAGCTTCGTTTCGTCGGCGCTGCGGCCACCATCGCTCGCCTCGAGCAATTTTCTGAGATTCTCGTTAAACCGCTGTCGGTACTTCAGGATCGTCTGCGGGTAAAGCTTCTCGATCGAGCTTAGGGACTTCGCGATCAATTTGACGCGCATCGCCATATCATCCCCCAGCGCTCTGCCTTCGCGCTGGCGCATCTTGTTCAGCGACTCCACGGCCTTGGCCACACCGTCCAATAATCGGCGCACATCATCCTTCGAGAGGGCCGCCGCGCTGGCTACCGTAAACAGCTCCGGCTGACCGGTGAAGTCGGAAACGCTGACGTCTCCGGCCAGCTTGAATCGCTTCTTGAGGTCGCAAAACATCTTATAATAGAGGGCGGCGATATCCTCGTTGAGAACCAGCGACTGGGGCGTGACATTGTTATCCTCGACGGTGATGGTAATCGTAAGCTTGCCGCGCGAAACCAGAGCGGTGACGGCTTCGCGCACGTCGCTCTCGTATTCCGCCAGCGTGCGCGGCATCCGCACCGACAGCTCGAGGAATCGGTTATTGACCGAGCTGATCTCGATTGAGATCTTCTTCTTATGGATGTTGGCTGTGGCTTTGCCATAGCCGGTCATGCTGGAAATCATGCGCGTCCTCGTATTAGATTCAAGCTTGCCAAAGAACAGGACGTTTTAGGCTGTGTCAACGGAAAAGTGTCGCGTTGACTTTCGCCTCGGCAATCGATAGCTTCGAAACTCGATGATTCCCAAGACGGCCACGATCAGCTATTTCCTTGCGCGCGAACTGGATCAATCGCTCAAGGATGCGACCTTGAGCAAGATCGAGTACGCGAAAAAGTCGAAGATCTTTCGCTTCCTCTTCTCTGCCGAGCAGAAATCGCATCTCGAGTTTTCCTTCGCCCCGCCGCGTTTTCTCTACCTGCCCGGCTGGCCGGACAAAGCCGATTCCTTCGCCGTCTGGCAGGAAGCAACATCCGCCATCATCGAACATGTTAAGGGCGACAAGCGCAATCGCATTATTACCATGAAGCTGATCCGCGAACACGAAGAACTCGAACGAAGCGCCTTCACGATTGTCTTTGAATTGCTGGGCGCGAAAACAAACGCCTTCCTGCTCGATAGCGAGGGCGCCATCATTCAGGCGTTTCGCGTCATCGACGACATGCGACAACTGCGGCCGCGGTCGCGATACGCCTCCCCGGAACCGTTGCCGGAGGTGCCTGTTTCGGGCGAGAGCATTATCTTCCGTGATCGACAGCGTGAATACCGCCTTCGCTTTGACCATGAAAGATACCATCTGCTCGATGAACGCGGCAGTGCCTTAGAGTCGTCCTCACCGCTGATTGATCTCTACCGCGTGCTGGCGAATCTCGACCAGACCGAAAAGCATCTCGATGACCTGCGCCGCAGTTTGATTTCGCGTATCGGGCGAGAGGTCGGACGGCTGGAACAACTTGCTGGGCGGCTCCAAGTCGAACTTGCAGCGTGCCGTCAGTCGGCTGCCTATTCCTCCAGGGGTGACTTGCTGATGGGGCATCCACATGCCGTGCCCGTCGACGACGTAGTCACGGTCACCGACTACTACAGCGGCAACGAGGTTACGGTCAAGCTCCTGCCAGGCAAGAGCGTCATTGAGTCGGCCTCGGCTTACTACAAAACTGCCAAGAAGCTCCAGCGCGCCGAGCCGCAGTTGCGCGCACGCATCCAGAATCTCGAGGAGCGCCTGCACACCCTCGATGCAGCCCGCAGCAGCCTGACAAAGCTGGATTCTGAAGAGGAAATTGAGAAACTCGCTCGAGAGCTCAAACTCGATTCTGCGAAGCAACGACCGGGTATTGACAAGCCGGATGAAGCCCGCGCCTACCACACCTACCGCACGTCAAGCGGCGAGAAAGTGTTGGTAGGCAAGAACGCCGAAGGAAATGATGAACTCACCTTTCGCGTTGCTCGCACCTACGACTACTGGTTTCATACACAGCAATCGCCGGGATCGCACGTGATCCTGGTTGTGCCCGACAAAAACCGAGAACCGAGCCGGCAATCGATCGAAGAGGCGGCGCGCATTGCCGCGTTTTACTCCGACATGCGCCGTGCCAGCCACGTCCCCGTGATCTACACACGGCGGCGCTACGTGCGCAAGGTGCGCAAAGGAGGCCCCGGACAAGTGATCTATGAAAACGTCACGTCCCTCTTTGTCGATCCCGGCTTACCACCGCAAGGCAAGAGCCTTGATTGACTTTCACACGACAATGATCGATCTTTGACCCGTGCGTCCCTGGATAACAATCACCCTGGCGGTTGCGGCAACGGCTGCCGTGCTCTATTTCCAATTGAAACCCCGTCCCGCACATCCGCGCGAACAGGACTTCATTGCCGCCTATGTCGAGCTGGCCTTGCTGTCGGCGCGCAGCGACACGACATCACAGCGCTTCCTCGAGGAGCGCGATTCAATCCTGCAAAGTTTGAGTTTCACGGACTCCACCCTTTGGCAAGTGAAGACCGAGCTCAATCGCGATCCGTTACTTGTGATTGATATCTGGGAGCGCATCGAGAACCGCTTGAAAGAACGTCGCCTGCAATTGGGGTTGAGTCCGGAGCCGATCAAAGAGTAAACGCGCCTACTCGGTGATCGATGTGGCACTGACCGCTCTTATTTTCCGTAACCGTCACTACATCAAAGCGCACGCTCTCGAAGTTGCGAACCGCTCCCAGCAAGAACCCTTGCGCGGCGGCAATCAACGACTCTTGCTTGCGGCGATCTACCTTATATACCGGGTCGCCCAAGCTCGTCCCCGCACATCCCTTTACTTCAACGAAAACCAGGCACTCGTTATCGAGGCAGATCAAATCGATTTCGTGCCGACCGGAGCGGTAGTTGCGCTGGAGGATCTGATAGCCCTGCTCTGTGAGGTAGTCTGCGGCGATCGACTCGAAGCGGGCGCCGGCTTCACGACGATTCATCTTACGAGGACTCTACTGCCGTCTCAAGATCGAGTGCAAACTGCGGATCAAGCAGGCGGAAGCTCTTGCGATGGATTTCCAACGGCCCCAGCTGCGCAATCCGATGGCGATGCTCCTCCGTGGGATAGCCCTTGTGACGGTCGAAGCCGTAGCCGGGATATTGACGATGATACTTGTTCATTATGCGATCCCGTGTCACCTTGGCGATGATCGACGCGCAGGCGATCGGCAAAACCGTCCCGTCGCCCCCTACGATGGCCTTCTGTTGCATCTTCAGTCGAGGAATAGTCAGATTCCCGTCGACGAGAACGGCTTGCGGTGTCTCGCTCAGCCGCGATACCGCCTGCCGCATGGCGCGGAATGTCGCCTGCAGGATATTGATCTCATCTATGACTCGCGGGCTTGATGAGCCGACACCGAAACAAACGCACTCCCTGACAATCCGCTCATAACAGGTCTCGCGTTGTGATTCCGTCAGTTTCTTCGAGTCAGCGATACCAGAAGCATCGAAACTCTTCGGCAGTATCACCGCCGCTGCGACCACCGGCCCGGCCAACGGTCCGCGACCTGCTTCGTCGACTCCGCAGATCGTTACGTCTTCCCCAAAAAGCTCCGTACCTGAACTCAAATGAAGCAGGACCATGGCGGCAAGAAGAACGGTTCAAGACTTCGGCACAAGCGCAATCTGCGCGCCGCTGCGGGATCACCACAAATGAAAACGGCGTCGGCAAGATCCGCCGACGCCGTCAGACAAGCGATTCTCGAAGCTTACTCGGCCGCCGATTCTTCCGTGCGCTTCTCGCCGATACGCGCGGCCTTACCGGAAAGACCCCGCAGGTAGCTGAGTTTGGCACGACGAACGTGACCCGAGCGCACTTTCTCAATCTTGGCAATATTGGGCGAGTGCAGCGGGTACACCTTCTCCACCGCGATACCTTGCGACACCTTGCGGACTGTAAAGCTCTCCCCGGTGCCGCCGCCGCGACGACCCATGACTACGCCCTGGAAAACCTGGATGCGTTCCTTGTCGCCTTCCATGATTTTCTGGTGCACCGCAATGGTATCCCCGGGCGAGAAACTCACCTTCTGCTCTCTGAGATACTGCTGCTCAATCTTGCGAACCAACTGATTCATTCTATCCTCCAAATATATCAATCTTCGAATTCACGGCCGGCGGCAATCGCCTCAAGCATCCGGCGGTCGTCGTCACTCAGCTGCGCGCGCCAGAGCAAATCAGGCCGATTGGCAACGGTGCGCTTCAGCGCCGTCCAGCGCCGAAACTGATTTTGTCGGGCGTGATCGCCCTCCATCAGCACCGGGGGGACTTTCTGCCCAAGAAACTCTGCCGGACGAGTCCAGACCGGCGCGCCCAGAAGATCGTCGCTAAACGAATCACTGAGCGCCGACTCAATCTTGTGAATCGCTCCCGGGATCAACCGGAAGACCGACTCCAAGATAACAAGGGCGGCCGTTTCGCCGCCGTTGATTATATAATCACCAATCGAGATTTCATCAAGGTCGAAAAATCGAGAAATGCGCTCGTCGACACCTTTGTACCGTCCGCAAACGATGACAAGATGATCCAGGAGCGAGTATTTAACGGCCTGGCCATGATCGTATTTCTTTCCGGCGGCTGAAGTTAACACGATTCGCCGGTTCGTGCTCGTGCTTTCATACAAGACGGTTGAAAGCGCATCGTAGAGCGGCTCGATTTTCATCACCATACCGCCACCGCCGCCAAAAGGAGTATCATCAACCGTATTGTGCTTGTTGGTTGAGTAGTTGCGAATGTCGACCAGCTCGACCTCGAGCACACCGGAGTCAACCGCCTTCTTCAGCAACGACTGCTGGAGCGGGCTGGTGAAGAACTCCGGGAAAATGGTCAGAATCGTAACTTTCATCGGTTCAAATCCAACAAGCCTTCGATCAGCCTGATTGTGATCGTACGCGCTTCCTTGTCAACGGCCACCACGATATTGCCGGTCGCCGGTAGGTCAAAGGAATAATTGCCTTCAACGCGCCAGATGTCGTTGGCCGGCATTTCGACAACGCGGACAACTTCACCCAGCTCTTCTCCCGCCTCCGTCACAACCTTCATACCGACGATCTCAAACTGGAATAAAGTGTCATCCGGAAGGGTGATCAGCTCGGCGCGCGTGATCGACAGAAACGACCCAACCGCCGCTTCCGCATCGTTGCGGCTTTCTATCGTAGAGAGTTTCATGATGAGTTGATTCTTGTGGACCCGGATCGACTCCACCGCCACCCGCCGCGACTGCACACCATCAAGAACGACCGACTCAAGTTCTTCGAATCGGTCGACAGAGTCGGTTAGCGGTGTCACGGCAACCTCCCCCGCAATGCCGTGAGCGCGAACAATTTTTCCTATCGCTATCAGTTCTTCAGCTATTCGAGGATCTCCAGGACGGCCCGTTTGCCGTGTTTGGCAGAGACGGCAAGCATGATGGTACGGATGGCTTTGGCAGTATTGCCGGCTTTCCCGATGACCTTCCCCAGGTCGCCGGGACCGACACGGAGTTCGAAAACTGTCGTTCGCTCGCCTTCGATTTCTCGCAGTTGTACCGCATCCGGGTTGTCCACAAGTGCTCTCACGATTGTCTCAACGAAATCCTTCACAATCCACCTTCCGTGACTGCAGGTTAAGTTAGCTCCTCGTTTGACAATCGAACTCAGCGAATCGACCGACCTGCGCCAAACTCCTGGAAGTGAAGCGATTCCCTTCACTTATTCTTGCTCTTGTTGTCTAGTCTATGCTGTAGCTTCCCCGGCCGCCGGTGCAGCTGACGCGGCTTTGGCCTTGCGAGTCCGCTTCTTCCTCTCCGAGATCGTCGTCTTGATCTCGACGCCAGAGCCATCTTTGCCGTTCTTCAAAAGTTCCCACTTTTCGTTAATGCCGATCTGTGAAAACAAAGTGTGAACGGTGTCGGACGGAGTCGCGCCTTGACGCAACCACTTGAAGATCTTCTCTTCGTCCACGCGCACCAATGCCGGCTTCGTGATCGGATTGTAGAATCCCATCATGTCGACAAAACGCCCATCGCGGGCGCGCCGTGAATCAATCGCCACGATGCGATAAATGGGGCGCTTCTTTGCTCCCATCCGTCTAAGTCTGATTTTGACTGCCAATTAGTCCTCCAATATAGGATACGTTAAGTATATATTTACGATTGATTTAAAAAAACTTCCCCGGAAGCATCCGTTTCATCTTACCACCCCGCATTTGCTTAAGCATCTTCTGCATTTGCTGGAATTGCTTGATCAACCGGTTGACTTCCTGGATGGAATTGCCCGAGCCGTCGGCGATTCGCGCGCGGCGTGAGCCGTTAAGAATCTGCGGCCGGTGGCGCTCTTCGGGCGTCATCGACAGTATGATGGCCTCGACCCGCTTCATCTGCGATTCGTCGACATCGACGTTGCGCATCGCACTCGAAACACCCGGAATCATCTTCAGGATCGACTCCAGCGATCCCATCTTCTTGAGTTGCTGCAATTGCTGGTAAAAGTCATCGAAGGTGAACTGCTCTTTGCGCAGCTTCTTCTCAAGCTTCTGGGCCTCGGAAACATCGATAGTCTCCTGGGCCTTTTCCACGAGCGACACAATGTCGCCCATGCCCAGAATCCGGGAGGCCATGCGCTCCGGGTAGAATAGCTCGAGATCGGCAAGCTTCTCGCCGATCGAGACCAGCTTGAGCGGCTTGCCTGTTACATGACGAATCGAAAGCGCTGCGCCGCCGCGCGCATCACCATCGAGCTTGGTCAGGGCGACGCCCGTGATGTCGAGCGTGTCGTTGAACTGCTGCGCCACATTGACTGCGTCCTGGCCTGTCATCGAGTCAGCAACCAGGATGATTTCATCGGGAGTTACGCGCTGCTTGATTTCCTTCAGCTCGTCCATGAGCGGCTGGTCGATGTGCAGGCGACCCGCCGTGTCAAAGATCACCAACGTGAGGTTATTGGCGCGGGCGTACTCCAGTGCCTCTTGGCAAATCTGCGGCGGCTTTTTGTCGGCGTGAAATACCGGCACGTCAATCGACTTGCCCAGGACCTGAAGCTGTTTGACGGCGGCTGGACGATAGACGTCGGCGGCAACAAGCAGAGGTCGCTGGCCTTTCTTCTGGTAATGCAAAGCCAGCTTGCCGCAAAGTGTGGTCTTACCCGAACCCTGCAACCCGCAGACCACCAGTTTGCCCGGTGTTCCGCGGAACGCCAGCGGCGCATTTTCACCGCCGAGCACAGCAACCAATTCGTCATGAATGATCTTGACGATTTGCTCGCCGGGTGAGATCGACCGCAGCGTTTCCTGCCCGTAAGCCTTGGCCTCGACGGCACCGATGAACTCCTTGACAACCTTGAAGTTGACATCGGCTTCGAGCAGCGCCCGGCGGACCTCTTTGACCGACTCGCGGACGTTGTCCTCGGTCAGTTTGCCCTGACCGCGCAGGTTCTTGAATACCTTCTCTAATTTTTCAGATAACGAATCAAACATACTATCGTCCAGAGACTTGAGAGTATATGTTTAGCGACGACTAAATGCAAGCGAGATTTGACTGGTTGAGAGCCACGTCACGTACTCAGTAGACTCGAAATCCGATCCTGGCCGGTCGACGGCTCGGTTCCAAAAGGGATAAGCTTCCATCTTCTTTCTCGACACCAAGGATTAGAACTTCTGACATAAATCCCGCAATATTCTTAGGCGGAAAATTGACCACTGCGATCACCTGCCGACCAAGAAGTTCTTCCCGCGTGTAAGCGAGTTTTGCCTGTACGCTCGAGTGCCGGATGCCGATTTCCTCCCCAAAATTTACCTGCACTTTGTAGGAAGGATTGCGCGCCCGCTCGAAATCCTGAACTTCGACTATCTCGCCGACGCGCATGTCAACGCGACGGAAATCATCATACGTGATTTGCGGTTCCATGCTTTCGCTCCTGCTTGTGGTTTTCTTGGGCTGCATCAGCCTTGCGCAAGTGCCGATTCCCCAAAACACAACGGCCCGTCCGGGTTTCCCCAGACGGGCCGGAATATCGTTCAAGCTTGCTTCTCAGCCAAGCAACTTGGCCGCGATCAATTCGCGCACCTGGTTGCCATCGACGCGCCCCTTCACCTTGGGCATGATTTCTTTCATTACCTTTCCGATATCGCCGGGCGCCGTAGCACCAGCCGCGGCGATCGCCGCTGTAATGATGCCATCCAGTTCGGCGGCAGATAACTGCTGCGGCAGGTAATGGGTGATGATTTCCAGCTCGCGCGACTCCTTGTCCGCCAGATCGCTGCGGCCGCCGGCCCGAAACTGCTCGATCGAATCGCGCCGCTTCTTGGCCGCCGTCGACAGCACCGCCACCACGTCCTCGTCCTGCAAAGGCCGCTTGAGCTCGATTTCCTTGTACTTGATGTCCGATTTCAAACCGCGAATCACATCCGCGCGCGCTCGATCCCCGCCCTTTAGCGCTTCCTTGAGATCGTTATTCAGGGCATCCAGCACCGACATCTTTAGTCGTCCCGATTGAACCGGCGAGCTTTGCGCTTCGCTGCGTTCATCTTGCGTTTACGGCGATCCGACGGCTTCTCAAAATGCTGATGCTTTTTGATGTCCGAAAGAATCCCCGAGCGCTCGCACAGCTTATTGAAGCGCCGCAACGCTTTCTCGAATGACTCGTCGTCACGAACTTTGACTCCTGTCAAACTTGGCTCAACCTCCTCTCACGCGGGCTGAATGTGGCACCCCCTGCGTACTACTTAGACTTGTTATATTACGTTCCCTGCCCCGCTGTGTCAAGAATTTAGTTGGCGCCGCGTTGCTGCCCGGATTCTCTGCCCCCCGGCGCCTTTCGCCGGAGCCGATGAACGCGATTTTTGTCGCCTTTTGCCCCCCACGCGGCCTATAATGGGCTTTGCAAATCCCGCGCCCCGGCGCTTTAACATCAATTAACAGAACTTTTGTGTAATTGCTTACGTAATATTGTTACCACTGGAGGGATGACACATGGTTGGGTCGAGCCGTGACACCATTCGAGAACTGGGCGCCCTGGCGCTGGCCAGCCGTCTGCGACGGTTAAGCGACCGCCTGGCACGCGATATCTCGCGCATCTACGCCGAAAACGAAATCGCCTTCGAGGCGCGCTGGTTTCCGGTGGCGCACCTGCTGGCGCAACAGAGCCCTATGGCCGTAACCGAGATCGCCGAAGCGCTCGACTTCACGCATCCCGCAGTCAATCAAATCGCCGGACAAATGGAGAAGCACGGCCTGGTCCTTTCCTCGCGCGATCGCAGCGACGAACGCAAGCGCCTGCTCAGCTTGAGCGCGGCCGGACGCAAGACGGTGAAATCGCTGCAGCCGCTTTGGGAAATCATCCGCCAGTGCAACGAGGAGCTGCTCTCAAGTATCGACCGCGACTTGCTGAACACGCTCGATCGTGTCGAGAATGCGCTCGCCGAAAAAGAAATGTACGACCGGGTCGCCGAGCGCCTGCATCCGGAGCTTTCGGCCGAAGTTCGAATCGAGCCATTCGACTCCCGGCTGGAGAAGCACTTCAAGAAGCTCAATGTGGAATGGCTGAAGGAGTATTTCAGCGTTGAGCCTTCTGACCAGCGGACGCTCAACCACCCACGCGAGGTTATCCTCGACCGCGGCGGTCGCATCCTCTTCGCGCGCGTCGAGGACGCCGTTGTCGGGACTGTCGCGCTTGTCAATCACGGCGGCGGTGTTTACGAATTGGCGAAAATGGCCGTCACCAAGCGCTTTCGGAATCGCGGTATCGGCAAGCGCCTTGCCGAAAGCTGCCTGCTTGAAGCGCACAACCTTGAAGCGACGGAAATCGTGCTGGCAACGAGTCCCGTCCTGGCGGCGGCCAATGCTCTCTATCGCAAACTTGGTTTCCGCAAGGTGAGCGCGGTACCCTCCTGGGCGCCAGACTATGCCCGCGATACGATATACATGAGGCTGAAGCTGACCGATCGAAAATAGCGATAAGTAAGGAGAAGCAATGGAAACGAAATCGCTGACAGGAATCGTGGGACTGGCAATCGCGCTAATGCTGGTGTTGCCCCTGTCCGTTCCTGCCCAGACCATGATCACCACCCAGATCGAGGATCGCACCCTCGACCCAAAGGCCCAGCAGATGATCATCGACAGCGTCGCTCACGCCCTGGTCAGCGAGTATGTTTTCCTCGATAAGGCCGAAGCCATGCAGAAGCACCTGCGCGAACAATTCAAGAAAGGCGCTTACAAGGAGATCACCAGCGGCCGCGAGTTTTGCCAGCGCCTATCTCAGGACCTGCGCACCATCGCCAACGACGGTCATCTCGGTGTGCGCTTTGTACCCGACCAGGCGATCAAGGAGATTCTCGCGGCCCAGGATTCGCTCGCGCCCAATCCGTGGTTTGAAGAAATGAGTGCCAATAATTACGGCTTCAAGAAGTTGGAAATCCTCGACGGCAATGTCGGTTACATGGACTTGCGTGGATTCGTTCCCGCTGACGTCGCCGGCGGTACCGCCATCGCCGCCATGAATTTCTTGAGCGGCTGCGACGCCGTCATCTTCGACCTGCGCAAGAACGGCGGCGGCGATCCGTCGATGATCCAACTGATCTCCAGCTACCTGTTCGATCAACCGGTTCATCTGAACAGCTTCTATATCCGGGCGGCTGACACCATCCAGCAGTTCTGGACGCAGGGCTATGTTCCGGGCAAGAAGTTGACGCAGGCGGATGTCTTTGTCTTGACCAGCTCCTTCACATTTTCCGGCGGCGAGGAGTTCTCATATAACCTCAAAAATCTCAAGCGCGGAACGTTGATCGGTCGCACCACCGGTGGCGGCGCGCACCCCACCAACGAACACTTGTTTGCCAGCCTCAACATGCAGATCAGCGTCCCCTTCGGTCGCGCGATCAATCCGATCAGCGGTACCAACTGGGAGGGCGTGGGCGTTGCACCGGATGTGGACGTTGATCCCGAGCAAGCGCTCGACATCGCTCACCTGATGGCACTACAGGCAATCGTCGAAAAGACTGATGACATGCGCAAGAAAGAGCGCCTGCAGTGGGCAGCCGAAGCGCTGGCGGCGCTGGTCAAACCGCAGCAGCTGGACGAAGCACGCCTCGCTGAATACGTTGGTAACTACGGCCCGCGCAAAGTTTGGCTTGAAAACGGCTCGTTGCACTACCAGCGCGGCGAAAACCCCGCCGGCACCTTGATTCCACTCGGGAATGATCGCTTCATGCTGGAGAACGTGCAGTATTTTCGTGCCCTGTTCTTGCGCGACGAGAGCGGCAAAGTGAAGTCGTTTGTGGGGATCTATGACAACGGCACCAGCGACCAACACGATCGCATAAATTGATTCGACTCAGAAACCAAGCGCATAACGCAGCAGCAGGTGGGCCAGCGTCGCATTGCCGGTGCTGGTCGAGGCCTTGGTCAGGCGGAGTTCGACACTGCCGAGGCTTGAGATCGAGTCGTGCCAGGTCAGGGCAAGCATAAGATGCCCGGTGAGTGCGCGATTCGATTTCTGCCATTCCGCCATGTCGGAGAATCCCGCGCCGACACCTCCGCCCACAGCAAGGTTGATCGAATCAGAAGCCCGAAAATACCCTGTGAGTGCGAGCGGGACATCAAAGAGATAGCTCCCGCCCGATTCCCCTTCACTGACGATGCCGGCAAACACCGGCACAACTTCCAGTGCCAGATGCTGCCCGACGCCGAACGACGGCCCGGTACCCGCAAGCAGGTGGAGGTTCGATCCTGCGCCCTTCTGCGCGCCGATACCTACGAGGCATTGCCACGAAAACTTACCGGCCTCGCTCAAGTCGTGAGATTGTGCCGCAGTAGCAAGCCACAGCAGCATGCACACAGATGTAATCAGCCTGAATTTCATGAGCTCTTCGTGCCGCTCGCCAAGAAACAACGGCACGCTGATTAAGATCGGAAAAGACGGGCTGGCGGCTTAGCCCCAGGCGAGAAAATGGTAATGCAGGTGAAACACGATTTGCCCCGAGCCGGGACCATTGTTGATCTGGACGCGAAAATCGCTGCCCCGCTCTCCAAGCATATCGCTGACCTTGCGGACGGCCTCGGCAAGCTGCTGGTGCACCTCCGGCGGCGCGCTCATGAAGTTTTCAAGGTGCGCCTTCGGGCAGATTAGCAAATGAATCGGCGCCTTGGGGGCGATGTCATGAAAAACGATGACGTTGTCGTCCTGATAAAAGATTTTCGTCGGCGCTTTGCCTTCGATTATGTGACAGAAGATACAGGGCATGAGGTGACAATAAGATAGTTTCAATCTATTCGCAAGAGCCCTCACCCTGAGCCGGTAGCCCACCCGGAGCGCCAGCGGAGGGTGGGTTTCTCTTCATTCTTCGGCTCTGAGTTCTCTTGACAGCCTCTGGTTCCTCGTTTAGCATTTGTACAGCCAATCAAACACAACGCGCGCGATCAAAGGGCCATGAGCGACCCGTCAGGCTAGGATGATATTGGGATTTAAAGAGAAGAAGTTTTCACGCGAGTTACATTATGGATTTTTCTAACGATTATCGTGTTCAAGGTTGGATAACTCAATCTGTAACACGTCTTAGCTCTGAAAGGAGGATATCTATGTGAAGCAACTTCTTTACTCACTACTTGCACTGGTCACAGCGGCAGCCTGGCTGCTGAGCTGTGACGAAGACTGTCCAACGTGCCCGGAACCGGATAACGGCAGGTCACAGGGGCGCGCGTACGTTGCGATTCCTGACGGCATCAACGGCATCTACGTCATTGATTTGGAAACCGACTCGGTTATCGACAGTGTGAAGTTCGGTGAATACGGCGGGGGTGACGCACGCGTCTCTCGCGACGGGCGCTATCTGTTGACCTCCGCCACAGATCAGCAGTTCAGGGTATATGATACCCGAAACATGTCAATCGTCGCCGCCTCGCCCGCATTTGGCAGCTTTGAACTTGTTCGTAGTGACTCGGCAATTCTCGGACAATACTATTCGATGCTGACACTCGTTTCGTTCCCCGATCTTGACACTCTATTGCAACGCGACGTT
This sequence comes from uncultured Ignavibacteria bacterium, assembly GCA_964584025.1. Lineage (GTDB taxonomy): Bacteria > Zixibacteria > MSB-5A5 > CAIYYT01 > CAIYYT01 > JADJGC01. The sequence continues at coordinate 11,313 of CAZOYE010000009.1, read as the reverse complement.
TCTGTACGTCCAATTTCCGTACGCTATTCTGAACAAAGACGAGTTGCTTATACACTTCGCGGGGCTGACACCTTAGTCGCGGTGTCAGTAGATTCTCTCGTCGTTGTCGATGAGTGGATCATTCGATCCGGACAGGAGTCGAGTTTTTACCTCAATTCACGCGCCTTTAGTCACGACGACCGCTTTGCCTATTTCACTGCTTACGGGCCAGGCAGCGCACTATTTGTCACCTATAACCTGGAGACGCGGCAGATCGTCGCCACTCACCCGATCAACGGGCCGGTTGGACGAATTGCTGTTTCACCTGACGGAAAGGAGGTTTGGGTCACCGATCCCTGGTCGATTCGTACGTCCTGGGTCTCAAACGGCATCTGGGTTTTTGACGGTCGTACCGGTCGATTCAAGCGGACGATTTCCCTGGTGGGCTACTTGCCCAGTAATCCGATGGAGCCCTTGATCGCCCGTGCGATTGAATTTGCGCCGGACGGCAAAAACGTGATTGTCGGCACCGGTGATTACCTCACGCAGGGTGGCACCATCCTGCGGATTAGTACGTTAACGAATACTGTTGAGAAAATCTACTTCCCCGATTTCCAGCGCTATCCCTACGATATCGCGGTGGGGAAGAAACCTTAATTGCATGGGAGGCTAACCATGAAAGTCGGTAGCCCACCCGGAGCGCCAGCGAAGGGTGGGGGATTGTTAGGTTGAATTACCAGAATTGCGGAGTTCTGCATACCTTCTTCTCGACAAGATTGACCTGACATTCGCTTCGAATGCACCAAAAAACCCCAAATAATTCTTGACAAGATTTACCCTCAAACGTATATAGGACAGATAGAATTGTGAATTTATTCACATAACCCGCGCCCGGTTGGGCGACACGATAGAGGCCTCCAACTAAGCCCTTCGCTCAGACCGGCGGATGGAGGTATAAATGGCAACTGTAGCACAAGATGTGAAAATGACCGCACTAAGAGAAAAACTGACTGCTGAATTTCCGAAAAAGGCGACGGAAATTCGGGAAATGGTCAAGCAATTCGGCGATCTGAAGATTTCCGATGTGACCATCGAACAAGCCTATGGCGGTATGCGTGGAGTCAAGGGACTGGTTTGCGACACTTCGGAAGTCCCTCCGGATAAGGGACTGATCATCCGCGGCATCCCCGTCGGCGATCTCGTCAACAAAACCCCGGAAGAGACCTTCTGGCTGCTGTTGACCGGCGAGCTGCCGACCAAGGAACAGGTTGCCGACCTCGACAAAGACCTCAAGTCGCGCGCGAAAGTTCCCGAGTACGTCTGGAAAGTGCTCGAAGCGATGCCGAAGGATTCGCATCCGATGGCGATGTTCAACACCGCTATCCTCGTGATGGAGAAGGAATCGAAATTCCGCCTCCACTACGATCAGGGCATGCCGAAGAGCGACTACTGGATTTGGACCCTTGAAGACGCGCTCGATATTATTGCCCGCCTTCCCGAAATTGCCGCCGGCGTTTACCGGATGCGTTTTGGTAAGGGCGCGCGCATCGCAGCCGATCCGAAGCTCTCCTGGTCGGAAAACTACGTCAAGATGCTGGGCCTTCCCGATCCGGGCGGCAAGTTCTCCGATTGCATGCGCCTTTACCTGGTGCTGCACTCCGATCACGAATCCGGTAACGTCAGCGCCCACACGACGTTCTGCGTCAACTCGGCGCTCTCTGATCTATACTACTCGCTTTCGGCCGGTTTGAACGGTCTGGCGGGTCCGCTTCACGGTCTGGCCAATCAGGAATGCCTGCACTGGATTTTGGATGTGAAGAAGAAATTCAACGGCGTCCCGACCGAAGAGCAGCTTAAGCAATTCGCCTGGGAAACGCTGAATTCCGGCAAGGTGGTTCCGGGTTACGGTCACGCCGTGCTCCGCATCACCGATCCGCGCTTTGCGGCGTTCCTCGAATGGGGCAAGCAGCACATCGCGCAGGACGAAGTCTTCCAGATCGTCGAACGCGTGTTCAACACGGTGCCGGGTGTGCTCCAGCAAGTGCAAAAGATCAAGGATCCGTGGCCGAACGTTGATGCCGGCTCCGGCGCCCTGCTCTATCACTTTGGCCTGACCGAGTTTGATTATTACACAGTCCTGTTCAGCGTCTCGCGCGCCTTGGGTGTTTGCGCCCAGGCGGTCGTGGCGCGGGCTATGGGCTGGCCGATTGAACGTCCGAAGTCGGTAACGACGAAGTGGATGAAGGCGCAGATCAAGTAAGACAACTGGAACTTTGATCCGCGGTGGATGTTACAATTGGTAGTTGACGTTGAGATCATACAACATCGCCCGATGTTGACGATTCTATAGTAATCCTACCGGAAGGGCCTGGGGTTAATCGCTTCAGGTTGCTCCCCGGGGACCCTTCCTTATCCTACCCTGTACCCAACGGATCGGGTTCGCTGCAAAGCGGACCCGGTCTTCCTTTGTGGGAATTCAGCTGACAGGATTCTGTGCGAAATGGCGAATCATCAGGCGCGAACTAAGTCGCGCAGCGGACGAAAACTAATCAACTTTGCCGATCTTCGCGCCAGCGCCGACACCGTTTCCGGCGCAACCAGAATCCGGTAGTCCCAACCGCGCACTGTCCAGGTTTGATTGGATTGCTGGGGTTCACTACCGACCCGGGCGGGATGAAAATAGAGCTCTGTAACACCCGGAGGAAGGTTGTCGAGGACAGTCAGGATGTAGGCTGACTTCTCCTCGTAGGACTTGAAGGCGTCAATGGGAATGTAGATGAAATTGTCAGGGAAATGCAGTCCGGCGTTGCGCGCCCGATGCAGCCACTCGTCGGAATACCCGATTTGGCGTAACACCACGCGCGACCCCATCCGGATCGGCAGTCGAAAGCGCTCTGCCAGGCGCAGGTAGACCTCGGCGAATTCAGGCCGCAACTGCAATGTACCCTCATGGCTGTCCAAGTGGGTCAGGTCAATTCCGTCCGCCAGAGCCTTCTCGATTTGTGCAGTGGCTTCTTTCTCGGCATCGGTGGGCGTTGCCGCGCGAAAGAAATCGTCCCGATCCAGGTACAGGTTGCCGTGAGGGTCGGTTACAGTTGGCACTTGCTCCTGAGGCAGAATGGGGCGGGCCAACGCGTCCGGCAGCGAGGACGTCAGCGTCAGGTGCAGACCGCAGTCGCCGATCGTCCCTGCCGTAACCTTCCGAACAGCTTCCGGATAGGCGCAGCCAGTGGCCATCACCGTGGTCGAACTCACCTTCCCGCCGGTAAACAGCTCTTCAATCGACTTATTTACGGATTCGGTTAACCCAAGATCGTCCGCATTGATGATGACGAGAACGTCTTCGCGTGAATAGCCCAAGTGCTCGGCAAGAGTTCCGGAGAAATGGCCTACGCGGTAGGCATCCGGCGGAACAAAGAGATTCATCTTAAGATAATATGCCCGAATCGAGGCTGTGGCAAGCGGAGCCGGAGAGGATCGAATAAAAAAGGGAGTGGTGGAGGGGGGATACCCGAAGTCAACTTCGGGCGGCCGGTTGGTCCGGCGCGCACCACTCCCAAAAACCCGCGTCGATTGAGGTCAGGCTCGGAAGTCCGCAATTGTACAATACAAGCAATTGCGGTGCCAAATTAGAGTAAGTTGTCGCTTTAACGTACTGCGATAAGCTCTTATTAATGAGTAGATTAACGATATTGGAGAAGGAGTTTTCGCCTCGGGGGACTAGGGCGGCCGATCGCTTTCAATTTTGGCAATTTTTGTGCAATCGATTGCGTAGATACTCCCGCCTCGATTAGCTGAGGCGGGAGTTGAGAGTGCCTAGGGTTAATCGGCGCAGCCGCAGGTGCCGGGACCAGCGCCAAAGATAAAGGTGATTAAGTACACAGCGTCCGAGATTGTGATGATGCTATTGCAGTCGGCATCACCGGAGCCGCTCACAGCCGGAGCCGGACCACCGCCAAAGATGTACGCGATAAGCGCGACGGCATCCGAAATCGTGATGATGCCATTGTTGTCGGCGTCGCCAATCGGGACAAAGCATCCCGGCGACTTCGCGATCGCCGTGGGACCATCCCCAGTCGCAAAGATCGAGTGAATGGCCCCGCTCGCATCAATCTCCGTAATCGTGTCAGTCGCGAAATTGCAGATCATCACAGTGGAGTCCGAGACACTCAGGATTCCCGTCGTGCCCCAGCCGGTCATGATTGGGTTGCCCGGGCCGTGGATAACATTCCAGCCTGCTAAGTCCACTGTGAAGACTAAACCTCCCGTCGCGGGCGCTTTGTCGTGAAGTCGGTCAACGTAGAATCTTCCATCGGCGTTGACTGCAACCGGAGGCGGCCAGCCGCCGGCCGTCAGAAACGCCACTCCATTCTTAGTGATGGCAATCCCACCCGGCGTTCCGCCGACATCAAGCGAATCGATTGCGGACAGGCTCACCGGATCGATCTTGAACAAACGGCCTTCGATAGCTGCATAGTTGCCGGTACAAACCACGTAGAGAAAGCCGTTATAGCCGAATCGTGCGACTTGTGGATTGACGCCGACACTGATTCGTTTCAGGAGAGTATCCGCATCCAGATCCCACACTTCGACCTTTCCCTGATCGTATTCGAAAAGCGCATTGAAGCTTGCGAGGCAGACGTATGCGCGCCGGTCACGAACGACAATCCCCTGCGGGCTGTCGGTGTCCTTGCTGTCGCCGACCGGAAATTCGGCTATCAGGCTGCCGCTCGACACCTCCACCTTGCTAATAGTCGATGCGATTAGATTCGTAATATAGAGCGTGTCATTGGACAAGACCGCGCCGAAATAAGGATTGCGCCCGCTGCCGAGAAACAACTGGTCCACGCGCGTGAGCGTCGTCAGATCATAGAAGTAGAGGTCATTGCTGCCGGAGTTAATGACCACCCCGCGATCGCCCGCGCTGATGAAGTCATTGGGAAACAGACCGAGTTGATCGATGCTCAAGGCGGCAGTGCTGTCATTCAAGTCAACAAAATCAAGCGTCTCTCCCAGTCCGTTGACGACAACGAGATTCTTGTCAGCGGCCTCCGCTGTACCGGCAATGAGTACCGCTGACGCCAAGACCAGAACCAGATATTTGAAAATCATGAGTATACTCCTGGATGCTAAACTTCGAGTGAGTAAGTGAATGAAACGGAACGCGGCGGCATCGGCATGCGCTCGAGCAACTCGTAGCGCTTGTCCGTCAAGTTGTAGACCGCCAATCGCAGGGTGTTGGCTGCACGCCAGGCGCGAAAGCGCAACTCCACGATAACGTCATGCAGGGCGTAGCCGGGCTGCGCCTTGGAATTGGCTTCACGGATGTAGCGCTCGCCGGTAAACGAGTAGTAATATTGTGCGCGCACCTGCCCGACTGTGAGTTCAGCGCCGATGCGTTCTGTGCGGTTCGGCTTGAATGGGATCGTATTCCCTTCGTATCCCCCGACCAACGACTCGTTGATCGCCGCCAAGGTCTTGCGCGAGTACGAAAGGGAGACCCGCTTCTGCACCAGTTGCATCCGTAAATCGAACTCCGTTCCGCTATGATGTGCACGGTCGACATTGACGGGTTTGTACTTGCCGTCAAACTGGCGTCGCCAGACAATTAAATCAGCAAGATTGCTCGAAAACCAGGTCACTCGGCCTTCAACCCGCAACGGCCGCATTGTGCCGAACACGATTCCGACATCGCGCATGATCGACTGCTCCGGTCGCAAGTCGGGATTGGATTCGCTGAAAACGTCTTCGCGCCAAAAGAGCGCGTCCAGCGGCGGCAGACGGAAAGACTCGCTGTAGCTGGCGGATCCGCCGATGAAAGTGCCATTTCCCAGTTTCGCCGAGATACCTCCGAATGGCGAGGTGTGGTTGTCACTACCGGTTCGGTCGACCCGCCATCGCCCGTCCAGTTTGCCTTGAATCATCCAGAACCTACGCTCAAATTGCGCTCCCGCGAAGAGTCCGTGAGATCGGCGACTCGTTTGCTGCAAAGCGCGGTTAGGCTGAACGAGATCATCATTGAAAAACGACTCGGCAGCACCGGCTCCGCCCATCGTCGTCGTAACTCCTCCGACGGGCCGCAATGTCCAGAGGGCCTCAATCTGCCGTCCGATCTGGAGGTAGTCTTTTTCGTAGGCCACGTATGTCTCGCGGTCACGGAAATACTGGCCGATCTCGCGGTATGATCCGGTCACTTCCAGGCCGTGAGCAGCGTAGCGCAATGCGAACAGCCGATTCTCGCGTTTGGCTAAAGTCGCTCCCGTTGTCTCCTGGAACACTGCGCCGGGTAGGCCGCTGTGGGTATTCGAGAGCTGCGCCGTCAGCGACAACGCCGGCCAGCGCACTGATTGCGCAGAAATCAGCACAGAATACGCCCGGCGGAAGTTATTGCGCCGGGGCTGGCTTCCCAGATACGGGTGCTCGTATTCAAAATCGTTTGTCTGCCGCTGATAGTCGTAGCTGGCGGCCATGGCCGTACCGAGCACTCCCAGTTCGGCGCTCGTTCCGACCTGAGTTAGATCGAAGCTCCCGCGGGCTACCGACCCGGTAATTCTTGTTTCACCGAACTTACGGGGGCGATAGGAAATCATATTGATGGCCCCGCCAAGAGCATTGGCGCCGTAGCGCGCCGCCGCTCCGGTGGTGACAACTTCGAGCCGCTCGATCGCGTTGGTCGGAATCGAGCTAAGATCAGCCGATCCGCCGTCTGGATTGAGCGGTACGCCGTCGAGCAGGATCAACACGCTTTGCGGCGCAAAGCCGCGCAAAGACGCATATTGAGTGCGGCCGTCAGACTCGATGTGAATGCCTTTTTTCTGAAGAAACTCTCCCACATTGCGCGCATTCGAGGCAGTGAGTTCTGCTCGATCGAACCGAGTTGTCCCGATCGTCGCGACGCGCTCAGCCGTCACCTCCTGCGGCCGGGACGTTGTTTCCAGCGTCCGGACTCGAAGCACAATTTCAATCGCGTTGCCTTCCCGAAGCAGATAGGGACCGAAGTCGGCGGCGTTGCAGAAGGCAGATGAGGTCTTGAGCACGGTCTCTCCGGGCTGCAGGCGAAGCAGCACGAATCGCCCATCAGCATCCGTAGACGTGAAAACTCCCTGCGGCATCGCCGTGACGACGATCCCGCCAATCGGCTCTCCAAGCGACGAGTCGACAACTGTCCCGCGAATGATCGCAAAATCCTGAGCGAAGGCTTGCGCTCCGCTGAAGTGGGCAGCCAGCATGAAGAAGATTAGTAAATACGGCGACTGTGATGACGGCGGCTGCCGTCGCCATCGTAAACGACGCACAAACCGGATGGGCTTGAATCGGTGAGATGAAAAAGCCCGGAAGAGATTCACCATAAATGAACTCCACGGGCGGGTACAAAAAACCGACTTGCGAAAGTCGGTCAGGACTGACTCCTGAACCCGCGCAGGAATGAGTTATAGGTAGTGATTCGCGGCAGGTCTCCTGACTCGTCAGCTTCGAACCTATTCTCCCGCGCCTTCCCGGTTACCCAGTGGCTTGGTGGGGATTTCGTAGCTGCTTACAGTAGCGGGGCTGTGCGGGGTTTTCACCCGCTTCCCTATTAAGCTGTCAGCGCCGTAAATCGGTTAACAATGTGATTGTTATCGTAGAGAACGAGACCGTTCCTGTCAAGTTAAATTTGGGTAGTGTTGTTATCAGGAGATCATCAGTCAATATTCAGGCCTTTTGCGCTTGCCATTGCTGCGGAGCGCACGTATTCTCGACAAACGCAGTATCCCGCACAGGCAAGATCGCCGCGGGAGAAGTCGATATTGTGAGTTGAAGTATGAGTGAGATCGCAGCAAAATTGATGAGTCGCGAGCGCGCCTTTTCGCGCAGCCGCTTGAGCTATATCGCCGAGTTGCAGGCGTTTCTCCGCCCGCAATTGCAGGATGCCGGCATCGCCGTGTTGATCTACCACCGCAAGCGGCTCGAACTGGAGGTGCACCTGCTGACAAGCGAAAAACACGCGCAGTTGTCGCTGCGGGACATCATCCCCAGCGAGTACGAACTTCTGACGGGCGATCAAAACGTCGATACCATCCCGCTGGTCAAGCAGATCGCGGCTCACTTCTCCGTTGAAATCAAGAACGCGAAGAGCTTTGCTTTCGAGGCCGTGGAGACAATCCCGGTGATGTTTCTTCTCTTCGCCAAGAGAGATTTGCAGAAACTCGCAGCCTACGTCGAAGGAAACCTGCCCGAGTTCAGACTGCGGCTACAGAATGCCATCCTGATCGACAGCCTGCACCGTATCGAACTCGAACTCGAGCTGTTGCAGGAAACCGGCACGATTCTCTCAATGTCGATTCGTCTCGGCGAAGTCTTCCGCAGCATCGTCGCGGCGCTGGAGAAGCTGATTACCTTCGACGCCATCGGCATTTACATCCTCAGCCATCACGGCGAGACGATCGAAGAATTGTTTTCGCAGGGCTATCACGAATCGACTTCTGCAGAACTGCTGCGTCTCAAGGCGGGGCGCGGCCTCGTCGGCTGGGTTGCCAAGACGGGCGAGCCGGTGATCGTGCCCAATGTCGCCGAGGATAGCCGTTACGTCAACACGCGCTCCAGCACGCGCTCGGAATTGGTTGTGCCGTTGTTTTCAGGAAATGAAGTTATTGGCGCTTTTAACCTGGAATCAGACCGCCTCGACGCCTATTCGCCATCCGACCTTGAAATGGTCACTGCTTTTGCGAATCAGGCATCGCTCTCGATTGCGCGCGCACGTTTGATTCAGGAGACTCTCGAAAAGAACAAGATCAAGGATCAACTCCAGGTAGCGCGGGAAATTCAGCAGTCATTCCTTCCCAGTGAACCGGCGAAGTACCCGGGATTCGACTTTGATGCGATCAATATCTCATCCGATGAGGTCGGCGGCGACTACTTCGACTTTATCCCGATCGTCGATCATCAATTGGGCGTGACCATCGCCGATGTCTCCGGCAAGGGGCTTCCCGCCTCGTTGATCATGGCCTCCTATCGTGCGTCGCTCATTGCCGAAATTCGCAACAACTATGCGATTCGCACCATTTTGCGCAAAGTCAACAACCTGATCTGCGAATCGGTCGAACGCGGCAAATTCGTGACCGCGGTCTACGGCGTGCTTGACGCGAAGAATCGCATCTTTACCTTCTCGAATGCCGGCCACAATCCGCCGATCTTGTTGCGGGCAACCGGCGAGGTCGAATTCCTCACCACCGGCGGCTGGACGCTTGGAATCCAGGCGGACAAGGAATATGAGGAACGGCCGATACATATTCGGGAGGGTGACCTGCTCGTTCTCTATACTGACGGGGTCACTGAAGCCGAGGACATGAAGCAGGAATTATTTGGAACTGATCGTCTGGTCGAATTGCTAAAATCCAATAGCAAACGCAGCGCCCGGGAAATTCGCGAGACGATCATTGACGAGGTCGTCCGTTTCCGCAATCCCAATACGCAGCCCGATGACCTGACGATCGTTGTCATTAAGGCCGAATAAAATTGACTAAGCTCAACAATCGTATTAGCTTACCAGCACTGAAATCGAGTCCAACTGAAGGAATGGAGACGCAATGAAGTATAAGAGCCTCATATCATGCTTGCTGGCCGGTTTTGTGGCGATGGCCCTGCTGATCGGCTGCGGAAGTGATGATGATGAACTCGTCGATTCCACTGATAACGAAGTGATCGTCAAGGCTGTTACGACAGCACCCGATCCGGCCGGCATCGTCAACGACCCGGTTTGGGATACCGCCGAGGAGGCTTCCATTCAGGTCGGCACCGACTCGGCCTACGGCGCCTGGTTCGGCCCGGCGATCGTCCGCATCAAGGGCATTCAGGATGGCCAGAACCTCTACCTGCGATTCAACTGGGTCGATGATTCCGAATCACGACGCCCGGGGCACTGGACCTTCCAGGACGATGCTCCGCCCTTCTATCAGAAACCCGATACGATTCGCGGCAAGAGCGGCAATTTCCTGCTCAATCAGGAGGAGGCTGCACGCAACCTCTGGGAGAATGAGGATGGCCTTGGCATCTTCTTTGACTATGGCAACAATGGTTCCGAACGCGCCAATTGCGGTTCAACCTGCCATTTCCGCACACCGAATTCGATCGGCCAACAGCACTACACTACTGGCGGCGGCAACATTGACAGTTGGATGTGGCGCGCCGGACGCACCAATCCCTTTGGAATGGCCGAAGACCTCTTCTGGGGCGCCGAACAGAAATGGGATAGCTACGATGTGGAACTGTACAAGCGCAATGGCCTATCCGATCTCGATGAAACCGAGCCTCGCTTGATGCACACCTCCGGCCGCAATTACACCGGCGACCAGCTGTATACGCAGGACACCACGGCTCTGCTTTTTGTTGGGCAGAACTGGCAGCCCGGCGATCACATTTCCGGCTACATTTACAATCAGGCCTACAACACCGGTAATACCTCGCGCTACGACATCAATGCGCGTTCGGAATACGATCCGCAATTGAGCCGCTGGACGCTCGTGCTCTGGCGTTCACTGGCGGCGCCGACGCCGTCGGAAGATGTCGGCTTCAATACGAGCAACACCTACGAAGCCACGGTCGCCGTCATGCGCCAGAACGCGCAGCGCCATTCCGGTTCGCAGCCGTTCACGATCAAGTTCGAGTAGTGTAGGCCACACGAGTACTTAGCATCGTCTTTGGATTAACAGCGCCGCCGGGTACATCATCCCGGCGGCGTTTTGATTTACTACTGTCGCGCGATACCCGGAAGCCGACGTTTGAGATTACCGAAACGTGATTGCCAACATTCAAGTCGCATACTAATTTTCGCTGACTCGCGTTCAAGATGAATGAAGAATATATCCACAGGAGGAATGCCGATGGCCAAGCATCCCGTTTTCTTGATGAAGTTTGGAAAGGTCTATCCGTTGTATGTCCAGAAGGCGGAGCGAAAGAACCGCACCAGGACCGAGGTCGATCAGATCATCTGCTGGTTGACCGGCTATGACCAAAAGGGATTGAAGAAACAGATCGAACGGGAAGTCGATTTCGAGACCTTCTTTTCGGAAGCGCCGAAGATGCACCCCAATTGCGCGCTGATCAAGGGCGTGGTCTGCGGTATCCGCGTGGAAGACATCGAAGACCCGCTGATGCAGAAGATTCGCTATCTGGATAAGCTGATTGATGAGTTGGCCAAAGGCAAGGCGATGGAGAAGATTCTGCGGCAATGAATTGGTGTCTTGACATTGTAGGTCGAACTCCCGTTGTCATGCTCCGCGGAGATCCGCTCCAGGTATTGGGGGATTGGCCTACCCCCGAATGAGTGGACACAGAAAGAAGGTCGGATTATGTTTG
>CAZOYE010000008.1:85357-147636 GCA_964584025.1 uncultured Ignavibacteria bacterium | reverse complement strand
ACCGTGTCATCGAAGCAGTAAATGCAAATTCACTTCACGTTTGCATTACCGATTGTCGAGGGGCCGTCAAAAGCCCCTCGACAAAATGTGAGAAACGAGTGAACAAAGTGACAGAGCTAACGTCAACAAACACGGAGAGACGACAAAATCGTAGTTTCGCCCCTATTAGCTTTACATAGTCCCACCTTTTAGACCTTGAGTTACCGGGTTAGTAGTAACGACAAGTTGCTCAAATGAAACCCGAGCTTCGCGCCCGCGAGGTTCGGGTTTCGTAGTTTTGGGGGGGGAGCACGTTAAGCCGGAGCTCGGCCCGAGGTCTCATTTCATGATAACCATCTTGCGGACTATTGGGTCGGAGCCCTCAACTTCAAGTGAATAAAAGTAGACGCCACTGCGTTTGTCGAGTGCTTTGAGGTCGACACGGTAGTCGCCGGCAAGATGATCCTGATCTATGAGTGTGTCGATCACGCCAGAGCTGTCCCACAGAGTCATGAGCACATGTGCATCCCGCGGAACTGAGTAGTCGAGCATGAAAACCGGGCCGAAAGGATAGGGCTGCGGTTGCTCGATCGGAAAACGCCGCCCAGTCGCGCTCCACCAAGTGTTAGGTGAGAGGCCAAGCGGGAGCATCGTTATGGGAATTGACTCCTCAATGACGGCGGAATCCAGATATCCTTTCGCCGCGATGAAGGCACTCACAAGAATCGAATCAGGAAAACCGGGAACTAAACAGGTGTCAAGGTTCGAAACATAGGTTAAGCCGCAAGCGCGATCGTCTCTTGTCGCGATGATTCCGATTTCTCGCAGTTCGCAGATTACTTCGTATGTAGCTGATATCAGGCTGACTATCACCGAGTCAAAAAGAGGCGCGGTGGCCGATGGTGTTGCCTGCTTTCGTGCACTCACTTCGACGCGACCTGTGAAGTTCGTGTTCGTGTCCTCGGAATCAGAGAGCGAACTCTCGAGCCAGAACTTGAACACCCCGGCCTGATTGCTAATAACAAGCGGCGTCCAGGCGTGAATCAGGATCGGCTCGAAGCGACGAGGTTTGGGTTGATCCTCCCCGGCACCTGTCGCCATGCATAGCAAGGAAGTGATTCCGACTGTGAGGATGCGAAGCGAAATAGTCATCTGTTCAATTCTCGAGTTCGTCGAATGACATATCTATCATACAATGATGCTGAGTCAAAGTCGAATATAAGAACCTACTGAGCCTGGTTTGCCAGTGTCGCGGGAATGACCACGATCAACGAATCTCCCGCAGCACCGGTGCGCCATGGAACTACCGTAAGACAACACCCCGTAGGGGCTGGGTTTGCCTGCCCGGATCGGTTGCGAGGTTGACTCCGGGTAAGCAGACCCGACCCCTAAGGATGTGTCGTGGACGTTGATTGAAGTCCCACCCCAGGCGGTGGGGCACCGAACTGAATCAGAATCGGGCCGCACTGCCGTGCGCCCCTACGCGAGGTCTCTGATGTAAACCGGAGCGACTAGTACGCGTCCGCTTCCCCGTAGAAATAATACAACCGGTCGAGCGCATCCTGCAAGGCGAGCGCTTCCTTGGCCTGCTTCTCCGGCGACTTGCGCGTCTTGCGCTTCGGGGCGTCCTTCTTCTGTTCCGGCATCGTCGTCAAAGTCGCCTCCACCTTCTCGACAAAGGTCGGCCAGGTGCGGTGCAGCGGCTTGGAAGTGTCGTAGATCACCTGCAGCGACTTGGCCGCCGAGGTCGCCAGCATCGACTTGTCCATCAGGTCAAAATACGAGCGCGGCAGCGGCAGCATGATCGAGATAAACAGCAGGGTGCCGACGATCAGCCAGCCCCGCAGCGCGCCGACGATCGCGCCGCCCCATTTGTCGCGTTCGCCGAGACTCTGTACCGAAATCATCTTCTCGAGAATCTTGGCGAGCAACTTGAACAGCGCGTAAATCAGCCCCAGCACCACGATGTAAGAAATCACTGCTACGGTCAGCGGTGAGGCATCGAGCGCCGCAGCGATTTCCTCCGCCACGAAATCGAGTTTGCCGGTGCTGATAACGAGCGCGGCAATCAGCCCGATCAGGGCCATCAGTTCGCGCAGGAAGCCTTTCTTGGTGCCGATTGCAATAAAGCCGAGCACGAAGAGCAAGGCGATGAGATTAAATACCATGACAACCTCCGATGTTTGTCGACGTCATATTCCCATTATCGGCGCCGACAAGCGCAGGTTCAGTGTTTGTTCACAACTATTCCGCGTCACAGTTTGCGTCCGCGGTCTCTATCAAAGACGCATTCCGGCCGTTGACCGGCTCGGCGCGCTCGTGTTTGCGCTCGAAGTAGTGCGGCAGCTGCGGGGGAAAAGCATCCAAAGGAACCACCGCCCGCCGCGATGAAAGGCAAAGTTGAATCTGTTGAGATTTCAAGACAAGGGGATTTTTTGACGTCATAAGTCAAGCCTGAATACCGCGTAGAGGCGCACGGCAGTGCGCCCGGAGTCTTGCGTTGACTCGAAAATCGCATTGGCGCACGGCAGTGCGCCCGGAGTCTTGCCTTGACTCGAAAATCGCATTGGCGCACTGCCGTGCGCCGCTACGCGAGGGCTGAAAATTCGCGAATTCGCAAACATCGACCCACGGCCTGCACTTTTGCTTGCGACATCTCTTCCAATGTTCGTATCATTGCGAAGATCGGATTGTCCACCAGAAGAGATGGAGCAAAGATGAAAAGATTCGCCCTGATTTCAGCTACCACCCTTGTCGCCGCCGTCCTGCTGACCGCCTGCGCTAAGAAAGAAAACCCCGAACCGCAAAGCTCGACCCAGCAGCAGGCGCCGGCGCAACAGATGCCGCAATCAAACCCGCATGCGGGCCATGCGCACAACAGCGCCGCCGGCGTGACTTGGACGACCCCGGAAGGCTGGGCCTCCGGCGAAGACAAGCCAATGCGCGTTGCGACCTACCTGATCGATGCCGCCGATCCCAAGGCCGAATGCGCCGTGTTCTACTTCGGCAGCGGCCAGGGTGGCGATGTCGATGCCAACATCACGCGCTGGATTCGCCAGGTTGCGCAGCCGGACGGCTCAGATTCCCAGGCGAAGGCGAAGAACGGCACCGTGACCTCCCCGTGCTGCGAAATTCGCACCATCGAAGTCGAAGGCACTTACATGTTCTCGGCCGGCCCGATGATGCAGGTGCAGGAAGAGCGCCCCGACTACGTCCTGATCGGTGGCATCGTCCCGGCGCCCGAGGGCAACGTCTTCTTCAAGCTGACCGGCCCCAAAGCCAAAGCCGACCAGTGGCGCGCCTCGTTTACGGAGCTGCTTAAGTCGATCTCCAAGTCAACCTCATAGACGCCCAAACGCTTTAGGCCCGCTCTCCCGATCGGACAGCGGGCCTGTTTTTTACTGGGCGTCACCTTCCGGCGCCGCAAAACTTCGAATTCAACTCCGCCAGCTTCGACCGTCAAAAATCGACATTTTAGTGTACGAACCGAACATCGACACTTCTCTGTACGATAGACAGGTAATTTCCTTACCAAGCGGATCAGAAACGCGGCGAACTCCGCCGACCCTCGAGACTGCATCGGCTGGTCGGCCGCAGATTGGAGGCGACACCGACAAAAGTAGATTGACCTTGGAAAAGTTGACTTAGGCTGACTGTAACGAATCCCGGCCGTTCCAGACTTTGAAACTGAGTGAAACCACAATTTCTGGCGCGGCCGGTGACACAAATCGGAATGTGGAGGATAGTGGGAATGAAGTCCAATCGCTTCGCGAAATACACCTTGATCGCTCTGTCCGCCTTTGCCCTCATCGCGGCGTTGCTCTGGATAGGCTGCAGCTCTGATCAAAACCCCTTGGACAATAACATGAGTAATCTCCTTCCGGATAATCCGGAACATCTGGCCAAAGTCGTAGCCGCCCAGGAACGATTTACCAACCAGGTTATGAAGATTAACGGCGTCGTCGGGACCGGCACCGGCCTCGATGGCTCCGGAAAGCTGGTTGTTAAAGTCTTCGTGGCACATGCGGATGTCAAAGGCATCCCGACTACGGTTGACGGCGTGCCGGTCGTGGTCGAAGAAACCGGCGAATTCGAGGCATTTACTCTGGGAGACTATTATCGCCCGGTTCCGATTGGAGTTTCGGTCGGTAACAATCTCGAATGCGCCAGCGGAACCATTGGCTGCGTCGTCTGGATCAATGGCGAGAAGTATATCCTCTCGAATAATCATGTTCTGGCGCGCGAGAACCTGGCCGCGATCGGTGAGGATATCGTCCAGCCGGGACGCTACGACATCAACTGCGCCGACCACCTGGCCACGGACAAGGTAGCCGACTTGAGCGACTTCGAGCCGCTGAAGTTTGACGGTACGAACAACTATATTGATGCGGCGATAGCGGAGTTCTCGACCACCGACGTCACCTGCGCGACGCTTCCGGCTTACTATCAGTTCCCGTCGGACGAAATCGCGACAGCGACGGTTGGACTGGGGATCAAGAAAGTCGGCCGTACCACCGATTTCACGACCGGGACGGTATCGGCTATAAACGTAACAATCAGTGTAGGTTACACCCACGGGACCGCGAAGTTTGTCGGTCAGATCATGACCACCAAAAAATTCTGCAAAGCAGGGGACTCCGGTTCGTTGGTAGTGACTAATGATGCAACTGATCGACCTGTTGGCCTCTTATTTGGCGGGACCAAAACCGGGCAGGCGATTCTGAATCCGATCGGCTCTGTCCTAACTCGTTTCAACGCATCAATCTGCGAGAACTAATCACCGTGCCCCGCCTGTCGAGGGATGGAAATCTCTTTGGGATTTCCATCCCCTCTCCTTTGCGGGGACTGAAAGGAAGTCGAGTTGCTCAGCAATTTTGTACGTTAAACCATTACAGCTTCTTGACTTCGCTGCCGATTTACGTATAATGATTGTCTGATCGTAAAGTATTAGGAGGACGAACAAATGGCGAAAAGACAGTCATTCGCGGATAAGGCGAGCAAGAAGGCACACGTCAAGCTGTGTCCCGTCTGCTCCACGGCCGTCGAGCCGACCCGCGTCGTCGATCCCACCTACACCACTGACAAGAAGTCGTGGAAGTTTAAGGACCGGATCGTCGAAATCTGTAAGTGCAACCAGAAAGAACTTCTGGGTTAAGACCGTTTACCTTAAAAAGGATTTTCGTTGCGTACTTTCGGTTTGGGTTCAACTCCCCAACCTCATGCGGACGTTTCTTCAGGGATGAATTACAGAGCGCTTCTTGAAGCGAGATTCCTTCCGTTCGTAATCCGCCCGGCACGCTACGTAGGAAATGAATGGGGTGCAGTGCATAAGACTGCCGCACTCCGCCTGGCGCTCGCCGTTCCCGACAAATACGATCGCGCGATGGCTGCGAGTGAACTCCACCGCCTCTATCGCGCGTTGAACGCGCTGCCCAATATTTCCTGCGAACGCGTCTTTGCGCCCGATCTGGATGCCGAACGCCAACTGGTTGCAGAAGGCCTGACGCTCTTCACGCTGGAGTCTTACACTCCCGTGGCCGAGTGCGACTGGCTGCACTTCTTGTTGAGCGATCCGCTGCAATTCACCGCATTGCTGACCATGCTTAAGTCTGCCGGCCTGCCGCTGCGGAGCGCCGCCCGCGATAGTGCGCACCCCGTGATCAGCGCGTCGATTGCCCCGTCGGTGAACCCTGAGCCCATTGCTGACTATCTTGATTTCATCTTCGTCGGTGACATCGATTGTGAGATTGAATCGCTGCAGAATCTGGTCGCGCAGCGCGGCGTCTTCGACCGCCGTGCCCTGTCCGAACAACTGGCGCAGATTCCCGGCGTCTATTTGCCTTCGCTTTATTCGCCGCAGTTTGCCGGTGACAAGTACTCCGGCCTGAAAGCTGTCTCCGACCGCGCGCCGCAGAAGATCCGCGCTCGCCAGGTGGAAAAAAGCCAACCGCGTTTGGCACTGCCGATCCTGCCCTTTGAAGAAATCTCCAGCGACCGGCTGGACATTGTGCTGGGCAGCAGCGTCGATGTCGATAGAAGCGTGCAATTCATTGAACAGGCATTACGGCAGACCGGCTATGACGAAGTCGCCCTCCATGGCGACCTGGTTGCCGGAATCAGGAACTTCGATCCGTTCCTGACGCGACTCAGTCAGCGTCTGCGGGAACGCCAGGTTACTATTGCGCTGCCGGCCCTGCCGCCGGTAGCCGCGGCGATTGACTACCAGCGCGCCGTGACTTTTGGCGAGAAATCTTCCATCCGCTTTGCTCTGCTCTCCGGCAGCGAACGGTTGCGCGAGGCGCACGGCCATTACGTCGGACTTGACCAGTTCTACCAAGTTCTGGCCAATGCCTTCGCCTCCGGCTGGCGCACGGCGCGGCTCGATTTCGAGATCGGCCTACCCGATGAAACGAGCGAAGACATTGAAGCTACCATTTCTGTCATCCGCAACTGCGACGCCGTCCGCTCCGAATATGGCGGCAAGTACCAGTTGCACGTCACACTTGCGCCGTTTGTGCCTGCGCCGCACAGCGAATGGCAGTGGGATGTCGTCATCAGTCCGGAGGAGTACCAGGCTCGCTGCGAGCGAATCCAGAAGGCCGGCCGTGGCAAGAACATCCAATTCCGCGTTCGCGAAGCCGGTGCCGCTTACCTGCGCGCGCTGCTCTCGCGCGGCGACCGGCGGATGAGCGGCATCGTCGAATTCGCCCACGATTCTGGCGCTCGTTTTGACGGTTGGAGCGAGCATTTCAATCTCGATCTCTGGCACAAAGCGTTTGCTCAGAGCGCGATTCCTGTCCCGGCGCTCGTCGGCAAGATTCCGGAATCACAGGCACTGCCCTGGGAACATCTCGAATTCGCCCAGTCGAAAGAACAACTACTTAAGCGCCGCGCGACGGCCTTCGCGGCTCAGCCTGCCGGCCGCAGCAGCTCAGGATTCAAGCTGGGCGATCTCATATTGGCCAAACCGGAATTGGCGGAACAAATCATGTCCGCGCCCGAACCGACGACCCCGACCGCCAGCTTTGGCCGCAAACCGAAACGCGCTCCCGTGCAGGCGGTGGCGATGGTCGTCCCACGCAGCCGCGTGCGCGTGCAGTGGCGCAAAGACGAACCGGCGCGCTTCGTCGGACACCTCGCGACGATGCGCATGTTCGAACGTGCCCTGCGCCGCGCCGACATACCGGTCAGCTTTTCGCAAGGCCACCATCCAAGGCCGCGCGTGTCGTTCGGACCGCCCTTGGCCGTCGGTTTCACCTCGCGCGCCGAGTACTTCGATCTGCAACTTGAATCACCCTACCAAGAATCGATGCTCGAACGCCTGAATGAAGCTCTCCCTCTTGGGTTCGCGATTGTGAAAGGCCGAACCGTCTTCGGCAAGGCGGCCTCGGTCTCAAGCCAACTGAATCTGGCGTGCTACGAAGTCGAGCTTCCCGAAGGCCGGCCGATTGATCAGGCACTTGTAAATTCTCTGCTCGACCGCAGTGAGATAGTTGTAGAACGGGTGAAAGGCGAGGACAGAACGCAATTCGATATTCGCCCAGCCATCATTCACCTCGAACTTCGCGCCACCGGCTCCGTAAACCGCCTGTATATGGAAACCGCGCTCGGCAATCGGGGGTTCGTACGCCCCGACGAAGTTCTGATCAACTGCCTGGGACTGGCGCCGCGCGAAGTTTTATCTTTGAGAATCTGTCGCACCGACTTAATCGTTTTGCTTGGCAACAGCCGTCAAAGTCCGTTTGAGGTGAGTGGATGAGCGATCAGCAACAACACCTGAACCCGCGCGAAGAATCGTACCGCGTCCTGATGGTCGCCCGGCGCGATCCGGAAGCGCTGCAATTCGAGTTGTCGCAGCTGAAGCAGAAGAATTTCCGCGGTCGCTTCGACTTGAATCTCGCGATTTATCTCGTTTCGGGAACGATCAAGATGCAGAAGCGGCTCGATCTGATCTTGTCGCAGTACCTGCGCAAGAAGCTGTCGTCGCATTCCGACTCGCTGATCACCGTGCTGCGGTTGGGCGCCTTCCAATTGTTACCCGACTGCAACATCCCGCACTATGCGGCCGTCAACGAGACGGTCAATCTGGCGAAGAAGTATACGCCGGGCGCCGAGGCAATGGTCAACGCCGTCCTCAAAAATATCGCGCAGAACGTGGAAAAGCTCACCTTCGACGAACTGCGATCCGATATGCTCAATTTCCTGACGCAGTTCTATTCTTACCCGATCTGGTTCGTTAAGGAGTTGCTCACCATCTACCCGGAAGCCGTGGTCGAGAAATTTTTGCGCAACGGCAACGACGCTCAGCCCCTGCAGTTGCGCTTGCGCGAGGACGGAGACCGGGTGAAGCAGTACCTGGCCAAGCTGCAGCAGGCAAACATCCGGTTTAAACAGGGCAAGTTCCTGAAGAACTTCATTCATGTCATTGCCGACGTCAATCCGACGCAACTGCCGATGTTCGATTCCGGTGAATACATCGTGCAAAACGAAGCCTCCGGTCTCGTCGTGGAACTGCTGAACCCGAAACCCGGCGAAGCGGTACTCGACCTGTGCGCCGCTCCCGGCGGCAAGACCAGCGATATTGCGCTACGCATTGGTGAATCCGGCAACGTGACTGCGCTCGACATTTCCGAGCCGCGCCTTGGTCTGCTGCGGGAGAATCTCCAGCGGCTGAAAATCACGAATGTCTTCCCGATCAAGGCCGACGGCGCCAAATTCCGCTCCGGCGAATATGACAAGATCTTGATCGATGCTCCCTGCTCCGGCACCGGCGTGTTCCGTAAATTCCCCGAGGGACGCTGGATCACCACGCAAGAGGACATCCCGCGCTATGCCGCCATTCAGCTCGGCCTGCTGCAAAACGCGGCGACACTGGTCAAGCCCGGCGGCGCCATCGTCTATTCCACCTGCTCGGTGTTACGCGTTGAAAACGAAGAGATCGTCGAGCAGTTCTTGAAGGATCAACCGGACTTCGAAATTCGCCTGCCGGAGAGCTTCAAGTTTAAAGAAGTCCTTGGCGAGGACAACCTGATGCGTACCTATCCTGGACTCAAATATCTCGACAACATCTTTGCCGCGTACCTAGCGCGCAAGTAGGATTGCGCCGCGATGACGCCGCGACAGCTTGCCAGGACACTCGGGCTCTACGTCGGAGTCCCTCTCGTCGCCTTGCTCGTGATTTTCATCTTCACCAACAACTTCATTATGCCGGCGATAACTCAGCATGGCGAGGAATTCGCCTTGCCGGGATTGGTCGGCAAGACCGAGTTTGAAGCGGATGAAATCGCTCAAAACTTCGACCTGTCGCTCGAGGTGGCCGGACGCGAATATTCTATTGAGAAACCCCAGGGCGTGATTCTGACGCAGGTACCCGAAGCGGGAACGCTGGTCAAGAGGGGCCGTAACGTCAAGATCGTTGTGTCAGCCGGCACCAAGATGAGCGAGGTACCCGGCATCTACGGCTTGCCGTTGGCCCAGGCATCAATTGCGCTGCAGAAAGCGGGATTCCAGGCCGGCGAAATCTTCTGGGTCAAAGTCGACACGTTACCCAAGAATACCGCCGTCGAGACAATCCCCGCCAAAGGTGCCATGCTTCCGGCGGGCAGCAAAGTGTCAATCGCGGTCAACCAGGGCGAAGAGGAAAGTATCTTCGTCATGCCCTCGTTTATGGGACTGCCGCTCGAACGCGCGCGGGAACGGATCGAGGAACTCGGCTTGGTCCTCGACGACATTAAGCGCGTCAAAGAAGAACGCTATTTGCCAAACACCGTCCTTGAGCAGAAACCGCCGCAGGGATCGCAGGTGTTTCGCGGTGAACGCGTGAAGCTGACCGTTTCCAAAACGGATTAGGATTATGAGAATGCCCGTACCGCTTGTCGCTCCGTCAGTTCTCGCCGCAGATTTCCTTCATCTGGAAACCGATGTGCGCAAAATCGAGGCGGCCGGCGTCGACTGGCTGCACATGGATGTCATGGATGGTCACTTCGTGCCGAATCTCAGTTTTGGTCCGTTCATCATCAAGCAAGTTGACGCGATAAGTTCGCTGCCGCTCGATGTGCACTTGATGATCAGCAACCCCGAGAAGTACGTCGACGCCTACATCGACGCGGGCGCCGATTTTCTCACCGTCCACGGCGAGGTCATCAAAGACAACACCGAAATCCTCGCGGAGATTCGTCGCAAGGGCGCGCGCCCGGGAATCTCGCTCAACCCCGATGCGGATATCGAAGATTACCAACACCTCTTCCCCCATATCGACCTCTTTCTCGTTATGTCGGTCTATGCCGGTTTCGGCGGACAGAGGTTCATTCCTGAAGTGCTCTCAAAGGTCAAAACAGCGGCGGAATGGCGAGAAAAGCATGGATATGATTTCCTGATCTCGATCGACGGCGGCATCAATACAGAGACGGCGCAAGAAGCCAAACGCGCCGGCATTGATGTCCTGGTCGCCGGCACAGCACTCTTCCGAGCTGCTGATATCCCCGCTTTCGTGAAATCTCTAAAAACGCGGTAGGGCAGACATTCCGAGGCTGTCCCATAAGTACCGAAACGGGTAGTTGCGGCGGTTCTTGATTTCGCGCGTTCTTTCGAAAGTCGCTGGCAATCTAAGTATTCCTGCGCGAAACTGTGAACCGCCGCGTTTTGATTTCTGCCAAATCGCAGCTTATGAGACAGCCTCTTCTTGTCTGCCACCCCGTTCCTGAAGCACATCGGCGTAGGGCAGGTCTCTGAGCGAAGCTGGCAGGGATTTGGGAGCGGTCCAACTGGAGACCTGCCGATTCTTTCTTGTGCCGATCTCGGAATGGCAACTTGGACAACCTCTTCCTGTCTGCCACCCCGTTCCTGAAGCACATCGGCAGTAGGGCAGGTCTCTGAGCGAAGCTGGCTAAGATTTAGGAGCGATCCGTCTGGAGACCTGCCGGATCTTCTCTCTTGCCGATTTCGAAATGGCAGGTCTCCGGCGAAGATTCATAGAAATCCCGCGCTCGTCCGATCAGAGACCTGCCCTACGGCAAGCAGAGGGGTCCTCAGACAGGAATTTCCAACCTACCAACCCAACAACTACAGCGGAATATTTCCGTGCTTCTTCGGCGGATTGGCATCGCGCTTGGTCGCCAGCATGTTCAACGCGCGAATCAGACGAGGTCGCGTCTGCGCCGGCTCGATGATATCATCGATGTAACCGCGTTCAGCGGCAACATAAGGATTGGCAAATTTCTCGGTATACTCCGCCACTTTTTCATCGAGCGCCTTCTGCGGATCCGGCGCCGCTTCGATTTCCTTCTTGAAGATAATCTCCACCGCCCCCTTCGGTCCCATCACGGCGATTTCAGCCGTCGGCCAGGCATAATTCATATCGCCGCGCACGTGTTTCGAATTCATGACGTCGTAGGCTCCGCCATACGCCTTGCGCGTGATAATCGTGATCTTCGGCACAGTCGCCTCGCAATAAGCATACAGCAACTTGGCGCCGTGCTTGATAATCCCGTGATGTTCCTGCCCGACGCCGGGGAGAAATCCGGGGACGTCCTCAAACGTAATCAGCGGGATATTGAAGGCGTCGCAGAACCGAATAAAGCGCGCGCCCTTGATCGACGACTCAATATCAAGCACGCCCGCCAGGTGCGCCGGCTGATTCCCGATAATACCGACCGAGCGTCCCCCCAGCCGCGCGAAGCCGACGGTGATGTTTGACGCGTAGTCGGCATGAACTTCAAAGTAATCGCCGCCATCGACGATCAGCTTGATCACTTCGATCATGTCATAGGGCTTGTTCGGATGGTCGGGAATGATCTGATTAAGGCGTGCCTCGGTGCGATCTGCCGGATCGCTGCTGTCAAGCAGCGGCGCCTCCTCGAGGTTGTTTTGCGGAATAAACGACACCAACTTGCGAACCTTGAATAGCGTCTCAGCTTCCGAATCGCAGGCAAAGTGCGCCACACCCGACTTGCTGGCATGCGTGTCGGCACCGCCCAGATCTTCCATGGTAACGTCTTCGTGAGTAACAGTCTTGACGACGTTCGGACCGGTAACAAACATGTACGAACTCTTGCGCACCATGAACACAAAATCGGTAATTGCCGGCGAATACACTGCGCCGCCGGCGCACGGGCCCAAGATCGCCGAAATCTGCGGTACGACACCTGAAGCCAGTGTATTAAGCAGAAAGATATCCGCATAACCGCCGAGCGAAACCACGCCTTCCTGGATACGCGCCCCGCCGGAATCGTTCAGGCCGATCACCGGTGCCCCGACCCGCATGGCGGTCTTCATAATCTTGCAGATCTTTTCGGCGTGAGCTTCAGAAAGCGAGCCGCCAAAGACCGTAAAATCCTGGCTGAAAACAAAGACGATGCGATTGTCGATCAAGCCGCAGCCGGTGATAACACCGTCGCCGGGATAATTGACCTTGTCGAGCCCGAAGTCGCTCGAGCGGTGCGTAACAAACATGTCGAATTCTTCGAAGGAACCGGGATCGAGCAATAACTCCAGGCGCTCTCTCGCCGTCAATTTCCCTTTTTTGTGCTGCGCGGCAATCTTGTCGGCACCGCCGCCGAGTCTGGCTTGTTCCTGTTTCTGCCTGAGAATCCGCAGTTTATCTTCGATGGACATGTTTCGTCTCCGTTGTAAAGGGGCAATTGACACGGGCAGCAGCGATTTGTCAAGCAGAAAGGCGGGCTGGACAATACACTCCTACTACCATCGAATCTCGTAGGGGTTGGGTTTGCCTACCCGCAAGAGAACGTATTCGTAACGCGGGCATGCAGACCAAGCCCCTACGTTTTTGCAGTTCAAGAAACGGTCGGCGACAATCCTATACTACCTTTTCGCAGGTGTACTTCAACCCGTCGTAATTGAGGCGCACGATCTTGTTGTCAATATCGTGATCCATCGCAATCAGCCAGCCGCCCTCGTAGGCCTTGGGCAACGTCTCGCGCTTGCAGCGTTGCGTGTCGAGCGGATAGAGGTCTGTAGCCGAGACGTACGGTACCTTGAGGTGATAACAACTCGGAAAGTTGTCCGAGTAGTAAATCAGCTTCTGCCCCTGCGACTCGATCTCAACCCCCAACTGCCCGCGCGTGTGCCCGCCGATCTTGCGCACGCTGAATCCGGGTAGAATCTCGAATTGATCACCGTCGACTAAGCGTAGTTTGCCTGCCTCGTCGATGATGCGCAGGCGCTCCGGAAAGTACACGCTTGCTGTGCGTTCATCCGGTGCGCTGCCGTCCTCCCACTCCTCGCGGTGGACATAGTGCACCGCGTTCGGAAATACCAGTCGCGTCTGGCCATCGACCAGCTTCACAGCGCCGCCGGCGTGATCCCAGTGCAGGTGCGTCAGGATCACAATATCGACCGCTTCCGGCGACAGGCCGATTTCTCGCAGGCCCGCTGTCAGCCGCGACGGCTGTGATATCGAGTAGAGCTTCTTCTGGCGGTCTTCGAGATAGTCACCCAACCCGGCGTCGAAAATCACCGTCTTGCCCTGGGCGCGAACGACGAACAGGTTTATATCAAACGGCAGCAGATTGTTGGCATCGGCGGTCTGCAACTTGCCCCAAATCGACTTGGGAATAATGCCGTACACCGAGCCGGCATCAAGATACATGCGGTTTTCCACGATGCAGTGAATCTGGTAGTCGCCGAGTTGGAGCATGCAGAGCACCCTCACCCCTGTTCCCTCTCCCGGGCTGGGAGAGGGAAACAGGAATTCAATTTTGCCTGGAAACGAAGATCTGATTTACCCGCGCAGCAGATTGCCGGCGATCACGAGGCGCTGGACTTCCGAGGTGCCTTCGTAGATTTCGCAGACGCGCTGATCGCGATAAAGCTTCTCGATCACCGAGAACTCGCCGATGTAACCGTAACCACCGTGGATTTGCATCGTGCGATCGACGCAGAAATTTGCCGCCTCGGAAGCAAACAACTTCGCCTGTGCGGCTTCCATCGAGAACTTTTCGCCTTTGTCCTGCAGTTGTGCCGCCTTATAGGTCATCAGGCGGGCGGCCTCCACGCGCGTGCCCATGTCGGCGATCATCCACTGAATCGCCTGCAACTTGGCGATCGGCGCGCCGAAGGCGATGCGCTGCTTGGCGTATTTGACCGACTCATCGAGTGCGCGCTGCGCGATACCGGTCGACTGCGCCGCAATTCCGATACGCGCGCCATCCAGCGTCTGCATGGCGTAGCGGAATCCTTTGCCCATTTCGCCGAGCAGATTCGCGCGCGGCACCTTGACATTTTCGAACCAGAGTCGGCCGGTGGTAGCGTACTTCATACCCATTTTGTGATTGAGCATGCCCTTGCGAAATCCGGGAGCGTCGCCGGGGACAATGATGGCGGAGACTTTGTCGCGTTCGCCGTCGCCGACGATCTTGCAGAAAACGACGGCTACAGTGCAGACGTCGCCGTGCATAATGAAAATCTTCTCGCCGTTGATCACGAAATGGTCGCCGTCGATCGTCGCCGTGGTGCTCTGGTTGGCAGCATCGGAGCCGGCATTGGGCTCGGTGAGTGCGAACGCCGGGATCGATTTGCCTTTAGCGGCGTCAGGGATGTACTTCTTCTTTTGCTCTTCCGATCCCTGTTTGATAATCGGGTCGGCTGCCAGCTGCCCAACAGCCGCCAGCAGAGATGACGGCGGATCCCAGTAAGAGATTTCCTCCATCATCGTGGCGTATTCCAGACCGCTCTTGCCGCCGCCGCCGTATTCTTTCGGCATGTTGAAGCCGCAGAGTCCTTTGCTGCCGATAAACTGGTAGATGTCGTGCGCGAAGCCGTCCGGTTTGCGGTCCCACTCGCGTCCCATCTTCTCGATCGTTGGGCCGATTTCCTTCAGCAGGTCGCGGACCGGCTGTTGCGATTCGTGTACGTTGTATGTCATAGTTTCTCCCTGAGCCTATAATTCAATCAAGACCCGAAATTAACCCTTCAGGGAATCGAAAATCAAGGATTACTTGGGCGGAGTTTGAGGGGATAGTGATGGTGTAAGATTGTGCAGTTTCCCATCTCCGATAATCCACGAGCAATTGACTTCAGGAGTGCCCGGTGCCCCACCGCTTGCGGTGGGTCTATATCAACCTCAACAATCCAACGGTGCCCCACCGCTTGCGGTGGGTCCATATCAACCTCAACAATCCAACGGTGCCCCACCGCTTGCGGTGGGACATCAAAGTTCAATACAATCAATCTCAATTGGAGTCGAAACCCCTTCGAAGTAACTCCCGTAACTCGACCAGGGCCACGCTGACGGCGACGCAACCAATTCCCGCTTCACCGGATTCCAATGGCAGTAATTGACCTTTTCGATTGTATCAGTGGTGGATCGGCAATTGTGGTCGTAGCACCGCGGAAGCCAGAAGGAGTAATCGGCGTTGTTGTTTCGCCGTGAAGACAAGACCCGCAAGTACGGCGATGCAGTCGATTCCAAGGCTCGAAGAGCCGTCCTGGCACTCCTCGACTTGATCTCCCCGATCAACCGCCCTAACTCCAATGGCTCTGCGGGATAGAGCACAAGATGTACGTGCTCCGGCATGATAACAAAGCCATGTAGCCGAAACTTGTACTTGCGGCGCGCCGCGCCGACCTCTCGCAGCACCTGCTCCGAAATTCCCGGGGACGTCAGCAGGGGTGGACGTCCATTGGTGCTGAATGTAATGAACCGGGCCGTACCCCAATCGTCGTAGTGATGAAGATTCGTCATGTAACGATTGACAGCTCAGGTTACTGTCGATGTCAATCACTTTTGAGAATTCCAGATGAAAGTGATCCCACCGCGAGCGGTGGGGCACCGAGAGAAGTTAACGAGAACGGGCGGGATGGATACGAAACCCACCGCAAGCGGTGGGGCACCTAAGAAGTTTTCGATGATGAGGGTAGGCTAAACAATCTTCTCCGCCTTCCGCTTCTTCGCCACCGCCTCTTTGACGTAGGCCACGATATCATTCGTCGAAGTCCCGGGGCCGAACAACTGGTCGATCCCCTGCTGCCGAAGATCCGCGATCTCTTCGTCGGACATGATGCCGCCCCCGAACAAAATCATATCGCCGCAGCGGCGCTCATCCATGGATTTCTTGATCAGCGGGAAAAGCGTCATGTGCGCGCCGGAGAGAATCGAAATGCCGACAGCGTCGACGTCTTCCTGCAACGCGGCCTCGGCGATCATCTCCGGCGTCTGGCGCAGGCCGGTGTAGATCACTTCGAAACCGGCATCGCGAAACGCGGCCGCGATCACCTTGATACCTCGGTCATGGCCGTCCAGACCGGCTTTGGCTAAGAGAATGCGGATTTTGTCAGACATGAATTCTATCCTGAGTGTTTATTCAAATTCTCGATCAAAGAACCTGGATTCCCGCCTTCGCGGGAATGACGGTCGCCGACTGCAGTCGGAGGTACAGAGACGCCCGACGTCATTTAGCGATCAGATAATCGGCGGTTCGACGTAGTCGCCGTAGACGTCTTTCATGGCATCGCACATTTCGCCCAGCGTGCAATAAGCCCGCGCGCCTTCGATTAAATACGGCATCTTGTTCTTCTTGTCGCGACACGCCTGGCGCAGATTCTCAAGAGTCTCCTTCACCTTGGCTTCGCTGCGCATCGACTTGGCCTTGGCGATCGACTCGCGCTGCACGCGTTCGACGCTTTCATCGATCTTGAGAATCGGTATTTCGATCTTCTCGTTCTCCATGACATATTCGTTGACGCCGACGATGATCCGTTCTTTGGCGTCGATTTCCTGCTGGTACACGTAGGCCGATTTCGCCAACTCGCGCTGGAGATAACCCTCTTCGATCGCAGGCATCACGCCGCCGCGACGGTCGATCTCCTGGAAATATGCCTCCGCCTCTTCTTCCATGCGGTTCGTCAGCGACTCGATGAAGTACGAGCCCGCCAGCGGATCGATAGTATTTACCACGCCGGTCTCGAACGCCAGCACCTGTTGCGTCCGCAAGGCCAGCAACGCTGCCTTGTCGGACGGCAACGCCAGCGTTTCATCCATCGAATTGGTGTGCAGCGACTGCGTCCCGCCGAGCACCGCCGACATCGCCTCGTAGGCCGTCCGGATTAGATTCAATTCCGGCTGCTGGGCATTGAGCGAGCAACCGGCCGTCTGCGTATGAAAGCGCAGCATCCACGAGCGCGGGTTCTTCGCGCCGTATTTGTGCCGCATCCGCTTGGCGTATATTCGGCGCGCCGCACGGTACTTGGCGATCTCTTCGAAGAAGTCCATATGCGCGTTGAAGAAGAACGACAGCCGCGGTGCAAACTCGTCGACATCCAGGCCGCGTTCAATCGATTTCTCGATATAAGTGAAGCCATCCGCCAGCGTAAATGCCAGTTCCTGCGCGGCCGTCGCCCCGGCTTCGCGAATATGATATCCCGAGATCGAAATCGTATTCCACAGCGGCATGTGCTTGGTGCCGAATTCGATCGTATCGACGACCAATTGCGTCGACGGCTCCGGCGGATAAATCCACTCCTTCTGCGCGATATACTCTTTGAGAATATCGTTCTGCAGCGTGCCCGAAAGCTTGTCCATCGACACACCCTGCTTCTCGGCCACGACAATGTACATCGCCAGAACCACCGCCGCTGGCGCATTGATCGTCATCGAGGTGGAAATCTTCGACAGATCGATCCCCTCAAAGATCTTCTCCATGTCAAGCAGTGTATCAACAGCAACGCCGCACTTGCCGACTTCACCCAGCGAGCGCTCGTGATCGGAGTCGTAACCCATCAGCGTCGGCAGGTCAAAAGCGACCGACAGCCCGTGCTGACCCTGGCTCAGGAGGTAATGGTAGCGCTTGTTCGTCTGCTCCGGCGTGCCCATGCCGGAGAACTGCCGCATCGTCCACGGCTTGCCGCGATACATCGAGGCGTGCACCCCGCGCGTGTACGGATATTCACCGGGGAAATTAATATCGCGGAAGAAGTCAACATTCGCCGTGTGCGCCGGAGTATACAAAGCGTCAAGCGGAGCGGAAGAGACCGTTACATATTTTTTCGCATGGTTGGTGGCGCGATCAGCCTTGGCTTTCCATTCGCGGAACGCTTTGTCCAGAGCTTCTTCAAACTGCCGGTCGGTCATCATCGCTTCTTTCTTGACGTCAGCCATTCACGAGTCTCCCGCGAAAATAGTGTTCGTAAATCTGGTCGGCGGCGCTGTACGGATCGGTCTCGCCGTTATTCAAGCGCGTGGCGATTTTCTCGAATTGCCCGTCGAGGTCGATCATCTGGTCGAGATCCTTGACGATCCGGTCGCGCACCGTGGATAGAATCTCCGTCTTGAGCTGACGGCGCCGACGGCGCTCAAAATCGCCGTTCTGCATAATATAATCGCGGTGGCGCGATATGCCATCCGCTAATTTATCTACACCTTCGCCGCTGACCGCGTTTGTCCCGACCGCCGGAAATTCCTGGCTGTCGGCGGTGAGCTTTTCGTGAATCATGTTGTTCAGATAGCTCAGCAAGCGGTCTCCGCCGGGACGGTCGATCTTGTTGACGCAGAAAATATCGGCAATCTCCATCAACCCTGCCTTCATCGTCTGGATCATGTCGCCCGACTCCGGCACCAGGATCACGACCACCGTATCGGCCGCTTCGACGATATCGAGCTCGATCTGGCCGATCCCGACCGTCTCTATGATCACCAAATCCATGCCAAACGCATCGAGCACGGTAATCACATCGCGCGTTGCGGCCGCGATACCGCCCGATTGCCCGCGCGAGGCCATGCTGCGAATAAACACCTTCTCTTTGTCCGCCAGATGCTGCATGCGTACCCGGTCGCCGAGCAGCGCGCCGCCGGTAAACGGCGAGGACGGATCAACCGCAATCACCCCGATCTTCAATCCTTGCTGCGCGAGACGCGCGACGAGCGAATCGACCAGCGTCGATTTGCCGGCACCCGGCGGGCCGGTGATGCCGATGCGGTAGGCCTTGCGCTCCAGGCGGGAAAGCTGCGCCAGAATCTGGCGGTACCCCTCGCGACGGTTTTCGACATGCGTGATAATGCGCGACAAGGCGCGGCGGTCACCGGAGCGGAAATCGTCGAGGAGCGCCACGGCGGTTACTCCCAGCGAATGTCTTTGACGCGGAGCTGGATCTTCGTGATGCCGTTGTGGACGTTCTTTTCGATCACGTAGGCCATGTCAAAGTCAACGCCGTTCATCGAAAGCTGCTCGGCGTATTCACCGAAACCGAACCCGATGACGTCGAATACTTTGCGGCCGCGCCGCACGCGCATCCGCAGGTGATTGCGCCCCACAATCTGCGGCGCGCCGACCACTTCAAGATTGCGCGTGATAAACACCGGCTTCATGTTCTCCGGACCAAACGGCGAGAAACGCTCCAGATTGTCCACCAGGTCAAAGTCGATTTCATCGAGATCGAGCTCGGCGTCGATATGCAGCTTGCGCACCAGATCATCCGGATTCAATTGCTCCGACGCCACCTTCTTGAAGCGACGTTGGAACTCCTGAATCTTGTCGGGAGCAATCGACATCCCGGCTGCGTACTTGTGGCCGCCGTAACGCAGGAGCAAATCTTCGCAACTGCGCAGCGCGTCGTGTAAGTGAAATCCCGGGATCGACCGGCCCGAACCCTTGCCCTCGTTATTGTCAACCGCGATCAGCACCGTCGGCAGGTAATACTTCTCGACCAGACGCGAGGCGACAATTCCGATGACGCCTTGGTGCCAGCCCTCGGAGTGCAGCACGATCGCTTTGTCGTTTTCCAGATCGACGGTCTTCTCGATCTGCGCCAGTGCCTCTTCAAGCGTATTTTCATCGATTGATTTGCGCCGCCGATTCTCGACCTCGAGAAACTTGGCGATACTGGAGGCGGTCTGTGTGTCCTTCGTTGTCAGCAGCTTGATCGCCTTCTCGGCGCCACCGAGACGTCCGACGGCGTTGATGCGCGGCGCAATGATGAAGACAATCTGGCTGGTCGTGATCTCCTTGCCCATCAGGTCGCACTCGAACACCAGCGACTTCAAGCCGGGCTTGGACGAACGCATGATCTGATTGATGCCGAAATGCGTCAGGATGCGATTCTCGTTAACCAGCGGCACGACGTCCGCAGACGTTCCCAGCGCGACCAGGTCCAAGTGCTCGTAAAGCTCTGACTGATCCTGATTGAGCTTGGTGTAAAGCCCCTGGGCGAATTTATACGCGACTCCAACGCCCGCCAGTTCACGGCCTACCGAGTGCTCACCGGCTACCTTCGGATTGACCACCGCGGCAGCATTCGGGATTCCGTCCCCCGGCTCGTGGTGATCGGTAATCACGCAGTCGATGAACTTCTCTTTCGCGTATTCCACTTCTTTCATCGCGGTGATCCCGGTATCCACCGAGATAATCAGCGAGGCGCCTTTGCGCTCGGCCTCAATAATACCCTCTTCAGAGAGGCCATAGCCCTCGACCAGGCGGTTGGGAAGATAATAATGGACATTGGCGCCTAACTTGTTGAGGATCAAAAACATCAGCGCCGAGGCGGTGATGCCGTCCACGTCGTAGTCGCCGTAAATCATGATCGTTTCGTTCTCCTGAAGCGCCTGGATCGTGCGATCGACACCGGCTTCCATGCCGGGAATCTGGAACGGATCAACCAGGTTTTCCATCAGGGGATTAATGAAACGAACGATGTGCTCGGGGTCGGTGATCCCCCGATTGACAAGAATCTTTACGACGAGCGTCGGTAGATTGACCCGGCGCGCCAGGTCGTCGACAAGCCGAAAATCCGGTTCGGGCGCTACCACCCAGCGCATTTTTACGCGGTTCTTCAAGATCAATCGATTCCTCGAATTAACAGGTTAAGATTCGAGAGCAGGCTATAAGCCGAGTTCTGTGCTCCCCGCCGAAGCGGGGCAAGCAGTCATTCATCTGCGATTCCGTTTGCACGGAACCTCCAGCGACCTACCCGGGAGTACAAACGAGTCTGAGCAGCTCTTCTCCCCTATTTGGTCTTGCGTCGGATAGGGTTTGCCGAACGCCCGGCTCTCGCCGGCGCCGGTGGTCTCTTACACCACCATTTCACCCTTACCCCGCGATTGCTCGCGTGGCGGTATCTTTCTGTTGCACTATCCGTCGGATTGCTCCGCCCTCCGGTTAGGAGGTATCCTGCTCAGTGACGCTCGGACTTTCCTCGCCCCGCCCGAAAGCGGGACGCGACTGCTGAGCCTGCTCTTGAATCTATGAACAGCAACTATCTCTCATGTCTATGAACCGCCCCGCCCGGGCCGGTCGGTCAGTACATCGTCCGGTAGTTCGGGGCTTCCTTCATGATTGTGACGTCATGAGGGTGGCTTTCGCGCAAACCGGCCGTCGTCACCCGGACAAAAACTGACTTGGTGCGCAAAGCCTCGACATTGGCCGCTCCCGCTAGCCCCATCCCGGAGCGAATCCCGCCAACCAGTTGAAATACGAGGTCGGAGAGCTTTCCTTTGTAGGGGACGCGCCCCTCAATGCCCTCCGGAACCAGCTTGTTCATGTCAGACTGGTCTTCCTGGAAGTAGCGGTCCTTGGCGCCGTCCTTCATGGCGCCGATCGACCCCATCCCACGATACACCTTAAAACTCCGCCCTTCAAGCAGAATTGTCTCGCCCGGCGACTCATGCGTGCCCGCCAGAAGCGAGCCCACCATGATGCTGTGCGCCCCGGCCGCCAGCGCCTTCACGATATCACCTGAATAACGAATACCGCCGTCGGCGATCACCGGCACATCATTCTTGGATCCTTCCTCAACCACATCCATAATCGCGGTGATCTGCGGCACGCCGCCGCCGGTGATAACCCGGGTCGTGCAGATCGCGCCCGGTCCGATTCCCACCTTGACCGCGTCCGCACCGGCATCGATCAGAGCCTTGGCGCCCTCGCGGGTCGCCACATTGCCTGCGATCAGGTCTACTTTGTCAAAGCGTTTGCGCAATACCCGCGCCGCTTCAATAACCTTGGCGCTATGCCCGTGCGAGCTGTCGAGACAGAGCACATCGACGCCGGCTTCCACAACGGCTTCGGCCCGGGCAAGCATGTCACTGCCGACACCGATGGCCGCGCCGACACGAAGCCGCCCGCCGTTATCCTTGCAGGCATTCGGGTAGCGCAGTTTCTTCATGATATCCTTGAAAGTTATCATGCCCTTCAGGTTCATCTGCTCATCAACGATCGGCAGCTTCTCGATGCGGTGCTGGTGCAAAACTTCGCGCGCCTGTTCCGGGGTCGTTCCTTCCGGCACCGTCACCAGCCGCTCCTTGGTCATGACATCGGCGATCCTGGTTTCGGGCGAGGGATGGAAGCGCAGGTCGCGATTGGTCAAGATGCCCACCAACCGGCTGTTCTCGACCACAGGAATCCCCGAAATCGAATAGCGCGTCATCAAAGTCGTAGCATCGGCTACAGTCTGGTGCGGCCCGACCGTGATCGGATTGACGATCATGCCCGCTTCCGAGCGCTTGACCTTGTCGATCTCCTCCGCCTGCCGCGCGATCGAGAGATTCTTGTGGATGATCCCGATCCCGCCCTCGCGCGACAGCGAGATCGCCAACTCCGATTCGGTGACCGTATCCATCGCTGCAGAAACCAACGGGATATTCATGCGGATGTTGCGGCTCAGGCGCGTCGTCACATCAACTTCGCGCGGATGTACCTCGGCATAGCCGGGTACCAGCAAGACGTCGTCAAAAGTCAATCCGATCTTTTCGAGAATGCGCGCCATGGCCCTAATCGTCACCTTCCCAAATCAAGATGCGGCCGCAGGAAGCGCAGGTCTGAATCGAGTCGC
Source organism: uncultured Ignavibacteria bacterium (assembly GCA_964584025.1). Classification (GTDB taxonomy): domain Bacteria; phylum Zixibacteria; class MSB-5A5; order CAIYYT01; family CAIYYT01; genus JADJGC01. Next base: position 124,881 of record CAZOYE010000008.1, on the reverse strand, counting down.
CCTTCTTGATCAACTGGATCTTCTGCGGTGGCTGCGATTTGTAGCATTCGCCGCAGGCGCCGCGCCGCAGCCGGACGACGACGTCGCCGCCCTTGCCCTTGCGCACGCGCTCGTATATCGCCATGATATTCTTCGGCACCTTGTGCTTCAGGTGACCGCGCTGGGCTTCTTTCTCGTCGACCTTGCCCTGCACAGAATCCATTTGGATTTGCAGCTCCTGCAGGCGGACGGTATTGTCCTTCTTGGCCGCGACGGCTTTCTCTTCCAGGGCTGCAACCTGGTTTTTCAGTTCGTCGATCTCCGCCATCAAGGCCAGCGACTTCTCCTCGTCGGCGGCAATCTGCGCTTTGGCGCCGTCGATCTGCACCACCAGGGCGTCATATTCCTTGTTGGTCTTGATCGTGAGCATCTGCTCCTGGTACTTCTCAACGTGCTCCTTGTTTTCGCCGACGCGCAATTCGACATCTTTCAACTCGATCTGCGCGGCCAGCAGCCGGTCCTTTTTGGCTTTCAACTCGGCATTCAACGCCTCGATTTCAAGCTCGAGTTGGCGCATCATGTCGGGTAGAAACTCGCGGGAGCGCTCCAGCTCGCCGATCCAGTAGTCGACCTCCTGGAGTTCCTTCAATAATCTCAAGTCTTCAAGCATGTGTGTCACGCCCTCCGGGACGGGCAGGTTCGGACAGGTAAAAGAAAACGCACTGACGGGTCAGTGCGTTTTCGCTGTGATCTCTTGTTCGGTTGACGGCATTGGCTTTGTTATGGCCCGCAATCCTCACGGGATTACTTCTCCTCGCATATGGTGGGCAATACTGGACTTGAACCAGTGACCTTTCGGATGTGAACCGAACGCTCTAACCAACTGAGCTAATTGCCCGCGCTGAAATCAGATGGGCCCACCAGGGCTCGAACCTGGGACCCACTGATTATGAGTCAGTTGCTCTAACCGACTGAGCTATGGGCCCTCAGTGCGTTAGCCAAAGATTATAAGGACGTGCGTTTGCGATGTCAAGGCAAAATGCTGTCGATCTTGAGCGTCTTCTGTCCCCCGCAGAAATTCTGCGTCGCAGACGCGAAAAACTTGTGCAACCTGAACAAACAATTCCATATACTCTAACGTCACTCATTTAGAATCGGACAATTTCAGAGCCACCGAGCGGCCTGACCCGGGTTCCAACAGCCGGGTGGGCTGGCATGCAAATTGACGATTCCCCCGGCGCCCGACCGGTTTACTTTTCCTGCGCCGGATTCGCGACAGATTAACGGTACCACCCTCTCCACAGGAGCCATCATGTCGAGTAAGACAAGCTCTCGTCGCGCCAGTGTGGTTGGAAAGAAGCTGTGGGTCGCTTACCGCCTGCAGTCCCTGACCACCGATCGATTCATCAAAATCACGAACAAAATTCTGAAAGGAGAACACGGATTGGTGAAGCTGCCGACCGGGCAGCCGAGCGTCACTATCGCCGTCGACGAATAATGACTTAGCCCGCTCTTCTCTCACTCGAATTCAACGGCCGAAGGAGATTCCCAGCGCTTCCGCCGTGCGCACACCGTCGCCTTCGGGGTTGACCGCCTTGAACCCGCCGATCGCGTCTGCGATTGGAATACTCATCATATTCCCCCCGCGATAACATACCATCTCGCCGAATTTCCCTTGCGCCACCAGGTCGACCGCCGTTTTCCCGAGCCGCGTGCTCAAGTAGCGGTCGAACGGGCACGGTTGTCCGCCGCGCTGCAAGTGCCCCAATACCGTCGCGCGCGTCTCCATGCCGGTGCGCGCCTCGATATCCTTGGCGACCTTTAACCCGACACCGCCCAGCTTCTCGTGAATCGTGCCCTTCATTTCGGGATTGAGCAGGATCACGTCGCCGTCTTTCGGCTTGGCGCCTTCCGCCACGACGACAATCGAGAAATTCGAGCCGCGACTGCGCCGGCGAAGAATTTTATCGCAGACCAATTCCATGTCGTACGGAATCTCAGGAATCAAGATCACGTCCGCGCCGCCGGCCACGCCCGATTCCAGCGCGATCCAGCCGACGTTGCGCCCCATTACCTCGAGCACCATGCAACGATGATGGCTGGCTGCGGTTGTGTGCAGCTTATCGATAGCTTCAGTCGCAGTCACAACGGCGGTCGCAAATCCGAAGGTTACCTCCGTCGCTTGCAGATCGTTGTCGATCGTCTTCGGCACGCCAATGACCTTGATGCCGTACTTGTCCATGAACATCTTGGAAACCGTCATGGTGCCGTCGCCGCCGATTACAATCAAGGCATCCAGCCCCAGACCCTTGATCGTTTCATACACTCGGTCGGAGCGGTCGACAATCTTCTTTTCGCCGCCTTCTTTGACCGGCCATTCAAACGGATTCCCTCGATTGGACGAGCCCAGAATCGTGCCTCCCTGCGGCAAAATTCCCCGCACCGACTGCGGCGTAAGATTGATATAGCGTTCATCCATCAGCCCCTCGAATCCGTCGAGGAAACCGACGCAAATCCAGCCGCACTGGTAACTCGCGGTGAGCACCGCGGCACGGATCACCGCATTGAGTCCCGGGCAGTCGCCGCCGCCGGTCAGGATGCCGATCGTCTTGATATGTTCAGTCATTTGCTTCTCAGTGCCTTGCGATATTCGTAGACCTTGTCGATAATCTGTAGTATCTCTTCGGCACTCATCTCATAATCTTTGCCGATTTCCGCCATAATATTCGCCTTCGCCGTGTTCAGTTCGTAGTTCGTCAAGTTGGGAGCCAGCGCCCAGCGTGCTTTGGCGTAGCGCACGTAGATCACGTTTTCCATCTCGCTCGGCGGGCTTGGAAGCGACTTCGCTTTGGCTTCAGCCACCGAATCTGCTCTGCTCCTTTCAGGCGTCGAGGTGGTGCTTGTCGTCTCTTGCGGCGGAGTCACTGCCGGTTTCTCCGCTGGCTTTGGTTTGGCAACGATCGGCTCGACGCTGACCGTGTCCTCCGGCATGCCGGAACGAATGCGCTGCTCCAGGCTGTCGAGGCGGGCAAGCAAATGCTCCTGCTGCTCAGAAAGCTTTTCCCCGACTTCCTCGCGTAGCTCATCCAAATCACCCTTGGTGACCGGGCCGTTGATTGCCGACTTGGTATCGGTTTCCAGCTTGGTTAGATAGCTTTGCGTGAACGTAAACGCCAGAATCAGGACCACGAGTCCGGCGGCAAAAAGTATATATGGTTTCTTCATGGTGTGACCTTTCCTATGGCGGAAAGGTGGAGGGTCGGAGAGTGCGAGTCAACAAAAAGAAGGGGGGGACGAAGAGTAGGGGCGCACGGCAGTGCGCCCCTGCGCGAAATCCTGCCATCGAGAAGCCGGCGAGCCTACTTCCCCGGCCCGACCATCTTCTCCGGGCGCACCCACTGGTCAAACTGCTCAGCGGTCAACAGGCCCAGCTCAATCGCGGTTTCTTTGAGGTTCTTGCCTTCCTTGTGCGCTTTCTTCGCGATCTTGGCGGCATTGTCGTAACCGATATGCGGATTCAGGGCCGTTACCAGCATCAGCGATCGCTCCATCAAGGACTTGATATTGTCGGTATTGGCCGTGATCCCGACGGCGCAATGCTCGTCAAACGACTCGCAGGCGTCCGCCAGTAGCCGGATCGACTGCAGCAGATTGAAGATGATGACCGGCTTGAAGACATTCAGCTCGAAGTTCCCCGAAGCGCCGCCGATATTGATCGCGACATCGTTGCCCAGCACTTGCGCGCAGACCATCGTCATCGCCTCCGATTGCGTCGGGTTCACCTTGCCCGGCATGATCGACGAACCCGGCTCGTTTTCCGGAATCGAAATCTCGCCCAGACCCGAGCGCGGCCCCGAGGCCAGCCAGCGAATATCATTGGCGATTTTCATCAGCGAGCACGCGAGCGTCTTCATCGCCCCGGAACATTCGACACAGGCATCATGCGTAGCCAGCGCCTCGAACTTGTTCGGCGCGGTCACAAACGGAAGCTTCGTCAAATCAGCGATCGTCTTGGCCGAACGCACCGCAAACTCAGGATGCGTATTCAATCCCGTGCCGACGGCAGTACCCCCGAGCGCCAGTTCGTACATGCGCGGCAAACACGCCTGGACACGCGCCAAGCCGTTGGTCAGCGCCTGCGCATAGCCGGAAAATTCCTGCCCCAGCGTTAACGGGACGGCGTCCATCAGGTGTGTGCGCCCGATCTTGATGATGCCATCGAATTCTTTCGACTTCTTCGCCAGCGTATCGCGCAACCGCGTGACCATCGGGATTAACCGGCGGTGGATCTCTTCGACGGCGGCGATGTGCATCGCGGTCGGGAAAGTATCATTCGAAGATTGCGCCTTGTTGACGTCGTCATTGGGATGAATCGGCTTTTTCGACCCGATCACGCCGCCCGCTAGTTCGATCGCGCGGTTAGAGATGACTTCATTGGCGTTCATGTTGGTCTGCGTGCCGGAACCGGTCTGCCAGACCACCAGCGGAAAATGCTCGTCCAGCTTGCCGGAGATCACTTCATCCGCTGCCTTGATGATCAGGTCAGCCTTGTCGGGCGGCAGCGTGCCTAAGTCCTTGTTGACCATTGCGGCGGCTTTCTTGAGAATGCCGAGCGCACGAATCAACTCACGCGGGAAACGGTCGCCGCCGATCTTGAAATTCATCAGCGATCGCGCCGTCTGCGCGCCGTAATACTTGTCGTTCGGAACCTGGATTTCCCCCATCGTGTCGGTTTCTATGCGATGACTCATCGATCCTCCCGATAAAAAAAGACAATCTGGGAGAGATTATAAGCAGTGCGGATTCAAAGGTCAAAGCAGATTGAGTGTGATCGTATCGGCGATAAGGCACTCACTCCCCTCTCCTCTCGGGAGAGGGGCCGGGGGTGAGGGTGTAATTCAAGGCAACAAGATTGCTTCGTCGCGTTCGGGAGCAGTGCCAAAATTTTGGTCCCGTTCGCCCCTCGCAATGACACACGCCAGGAGGAGCGAGTTTATTGATCCAAAGGTGACTACTCCCACTCAATCGTCGCCGGCGGCTTCGAGGAGATATCGTACACCACGCGATTGACCCCCCGCACATTGTTGATAATCAGATTGGAAGCCTCCCCCAACACGTCGTGCGGAATTTTCGCCCAATCGGCCGTCATGCCGTCCAGCGAGGTCACGGCGCGCAAGGCTACGGTGTATTCGTATGTTCGTTCATCGCCCATCACGCCGACCGATTTCACCGGCAACAACACCGAAAACGCCTGCCAGATCTCGTCGTAGAGGTTGCGTTTGCGCAGCAAGTCGATGAAAATCTTGTCAACTTTGCGCAGGATCGCCAGTCGCTCCGGCGTGATCTCACCGAGAACGCGCACCGCCAATCCCGGTCCCGGGAACGGATGGCGCCACAGCAGATGATGCGGCAGCCCCAGCTTCTCGCCGATTTCACGCACTTCGTCCTTGAATAACTCGCGCAGCGGCTCCACCAGTTTCAGGTGCATCCGCTCCGGCAGCCCGCCGACATTGTGGTGTGACTTGATCGTAACCGAAGGTCCTTTGAACGACACAGATTCGATGACATCGGGATAAAGCGTCCCCTGCGCCAGATACTTGATATCGCCGTAATGTTTCGCTTCCGCCTCAAAGACCTCGATGAAGATGCGCCCAATAATCTTGCGCTTCTGCTCCGGGTCGGTCACGCCGGCGAGTTCTCTTAAGAACTGCGGTCCGGCATCGACCCGCTTTACATGAAGATTTAAGTGCTCCAGAGCATCGAGAACGTCATTCTCTTCATTCTGCCGCAGCAGCCCGTTATCGACGAAAATGCCGATCAGATTCTCACCGATCGCGCGCGCCAGGAGCAGACCACAGACCGCCGAATCGACACCGCCGGAGATTCCCAGGATTACCTTGTCATTGCCCACCTGCCGCCGAATCTCGGCCACGCTGCGGTCGATAAACGACTGCATCGTCCAGTCCCCCTTGGCGCGGCAGATTTCGAACACGAAATTGTGCAGAAGGTGCCGGCCCTGTACGGTATGAACAACCTCCGGGTGAAATTGCACGCAGTACGTCTTCGCCGCATCGCTCTCCATCGCGGCAATCGCTACGTCACTGGTTGAGGCGACTACGTCGAATCCCTTTGGAGGGCTCACGATCGTGTCGCCGTGGCTCATCCAGACCGTCGATTGCTCAACACTTCCCTTGAAGAGCGTCGAATTGAGATCGGCTTTGACTGTCGCGCGGCCGTACTCACGCGACTCACTCTTGCGCAAATCGCCGCCATTGATCTTGGCGATCAATTGCATCCCGTAGCAAATCCCCAGGATCGGCGCCCCCATCTCCAGGAAGCGCCGGTCCATATCGGGCGAATCCGGATCGAGCACCGACGCCGGTCCGCCGGACAGGATCACGCCGACGATGTTTTCGCCGTCAAAGCGCTCGAACGGCGTGGTACAGGGATGGATCTCGCAGAACACATGCATCTCGCGGACGCGGCGCGCGATCAATTGCGTAAATTGCGAACCAAAATCAAGGATCAGAATCATCTCGCTGCCGCGTGCCGTCATTGCCAGCTCTCCTCTTTCCTGACCAATTCCCGCTGCCAACCGGCGTCGTCGGTATCGGGGTGGTCGATGTTGTAATGCAGTCCGCGCGATTCCTTGCGTTCAATCGCGAAATCGATAATCAGGCGTGCTACGGTCGCCAGGTTGCGCAATTCGATCGCTTCATAGCTCCAGGCGCGCGTCATGAAGTAGTCCTCAATGTCCTTTACGAGAATATTGACGCGTTCACGGGCGCGCTTGAGACGATAATCCGATCGCACGACACCCACATAGTCCCACATCAGATTCAGAAGCTCATTGCGGTCATGTTGCAGCAGCACCCGTTCGCGCCGTTTCAACCGCTCACCGACCCCGTTCTTCGGACGCGTCTGAATACTGTCGTCCATAAATACGCTGATGTCCTCAACCCGCGCCACCTGTGCCGCCAGGTCGGCGCACGCGACAGCCTCCAGAAGCGAGTTCGACGCCAGTCGATTGGCTCCGTGCATGCCGGTCATCGCCACCTCACCGCAGGCAAACAGGTTCTTGATATCCGTCCGGCCTTCCAAATCGGTGCACACCCCACCGCATAGATAGTGCGCCGCCGGCACCACCGGAATTCGCTCCTTCGTAATATCGATGCCGTTCTTGTTGCAATTGTAGTAAATATTGGGGAATCGCTTGAGAATCGTCTCGTGGCCGAGATGCGTGACATCGAGATAAACACACGGGTCGCCCGAGGCTTTCAGTTCCGAGTCAATCGCCCGCGCCACGACATCGCGCGGAGCCAGCTCCGCCGATTCGTGATACTTGTGCATAAATTGCACGCCGCCGCTAGTCTGCAATATGCCCCCCTCGCCGCGCACCGCCTCGGAGATTAGGAATGATGATCCACCCGGCAGATAAAGCGTTGTTGGGTGGAACTGAATAAACTCCATATTCGACACCGCCGCGCCCGCGCGATAGGCCATCGCCACGCCGTCGCCGGTGGCAATCGGCGGATTCGAAGTATGCTTGTAAACCACCCCTGCTCCGCCGGTGGCAAGCATCACGCAGCCGGCATAGAAGTACTTCGCGTGCAGCTCCCGGCTATCCAGGCAGATCGCGCCGATACACTGCTTGCCCGTCGGTGACTTGACCGTGATCAGATCCACGGCGATTTGGTTCTCGAAGATTTGCACGTTGCCGGTGTCGTGGATCGCACGCAACAACGCCTTCTCGATCTCGCGTCCTGTGGCATCGGCCGCATGCACCACACGCCTAGCCGAATGTCCGCCTTCACGAGAGAGATGCAGATGCTCTTCTGAAGGCGAGACTTCATCGTGGCTGAATTGAACGCCGATACTGATCAGTTCCTGGATGCACTTCGGCCCCGCCTTGACGATGCGCTCAACCACGTCCCGGCGCGACAGCCCGGCCCCTGCGGTAAGCGTATCAGCGACGTGCGCTTCAAAACTGTCGGCAGGCGAAATCACCGCAGCGATTCCCCCCTGCGCGTAGTTGGTGTTGGAATCCATCTTGCGCTTCTTGGTGACGACCGCAACCGTCCCCTTGCCTGCCACCTTAAGCGCGTATGAAAGTCCGGCAATTCCCGAACCGATGACTAAGAAATCAAACTTGAGCAGAAACGCACCTCGACACGATGCCCCAGAATATATCCGCCCGCTCCGCAAATTCAAGGCCGATTTCGACCACTCCGCACTCGCCTGCCTTGAAAGCCCCGGCGGGCAATCTGGCCGCGTCCTTTTCCGTTGTCAGCAACAAATCGACCTTCTTGTCGGCCACTATCGATCGCAACTCTTCAATTTGCCGATTTGTGAACGCACGGTGATCAGGAAACATCGAATGGCCGAAAATTCCTCCCCCGGAGAACTGTATCAACCCCGAGAATGCGTGAGGATTGCCGATTCCGCAGAATAACCAGAGCCGCTTTGATTCCCAGACTAATGGTTGCCGGGTAACGAAGTCTGAGACAGATACGATTCGAGTCCTGAGTCTGAAGATTGACTCCTTCGCGACGAAAGACTCGATGCGCCTTTGCAGCTTCTGCAGTAAATCCGGGGGCACATCCTCAGTTCTTGTCAGCAAAACGACGTCAGCAAGTCGTAGCGCCGATACCGGCTCGCGCAGCGGCCCGGCTGGAAGCAACATGCCGTTGCCGAAAGCCGCGCTCGCATCAATCACAACGATTTCCAGATCACGCTTGAGCTGCAGGTGCTGAAAACCGTCATCGAGAATCAGGCCGTCAACCCCGAAATCGTCGATCAACCGCCTGGCATTCGCGGCGCGATCTCTGCCGACACCAAAAACGCATTGGCGCAACTTTGTCGCCATCATCGCAACCTCGTCTCCGACGCTACCGAGTTCGGCTTGCGTAGCTGTCTCTGCCTGAAAGACGACTCCGCTCGACTCTGCCTCCGAGCGATAGCCGCGTGAAAGAATGCCAACTCGCTTGCCTTGTTCGGTCAACCGTCGTGCCAGCATCATCACAATCGGCGTCTTACCGGTGCCGCCAGTCGTCAAATTTCCAATCGAGATAGTGGGGCACTCCGGCGCCGCGCTCTTTAGCCGGCCGGCTCGATACAAGGCTCGCCGCATCCTGACCACCAGTTCGTAAATCAGCGAGACCGGCCATAGCAGCGCTCGAACCAGAGTCAAGCCGGGCCGCCGCCACGTGCCATAATGCAACCGCCGAACAAATTCGCTCATGATCATCTCTCGGAGATCGCCAGGATCTTCGAGACGTACTCGTCAAGCACGTGCGAACTGCGCGTTCGCAATGCCTCGGCGCGTTGCGCGTATTCGCTGCGAAGCTGGCCGTTACTCAAGAGCCCCGCGATCTGGTCCGCAAGTTCCGCGCTCCCGCCGACCACAAATCCCATCGCATGTTTTTGCAATAACTCGTGACCACGGTGCTGCTGAAAGTAATGCGGTCCATAAAGCACCGGACACCCCGCGAGCGCCGGTTCCAGCAAGTTGTGGCCGCCGATCGCGGCAAATGTCCCGCCGACAATCGCGATCGTGGCTCGGTGGTACAGGGCGTTCAGCTGACCGATCGCATCGACAACGAGCAGTTCGTCCGCGGCCTCGAGTTCGTTGGCAGACCACAATCTCGTCGAAAACCCTGATGCCGAGGTCACACCCAGCACCTCGTTTAATCGTTCCAGATGCCGCGGTACAATTACCAATCGGAGGTCGTTGAACTGCGTGCGCAGAGCCCTGAAAGCCTCGATGAGAATTACTTCCTCACCCGGCCGCGTCGAACCGCCGACAATCAGCCGCCTGCCCGACCACGCGCGCAATCTCTGGTCAACTTCCGCCAACACCTGCGCATCCGGCGCAACATAATCTTCTTTAATCGATCCGACGGCTTCCACAATTTCGGCCGGAGCACCAAGCGCGATGATTCGCTCGGCATCCAGCGGACTTTGCATCCACAGCCCGCGGCAACGCTTGAGCAGCGGGGCAAACACCGCCTTGAGCCCCTGGTAGCGGCCAAACGACTTGTCGGAGATTCTCCCCGACACTTGCACCACCGGCAATTCGAGCTGATGCGCTCCCGCCATCAGCGTCGGCCACAATTCCGTTTCGATGAGGACTACCGCGCGCGGCTTGAAGTGCGTCAAGTAGCGATTCGCAGCAAACGAAACGTCAAACGGGTGGTAGCAGACAAAGTCAGGACACTCTGAGGCGCTCTCGGCGTGCTTTCTCCCAGTGGGAGTGGTGACCGTCAGCAGCACGATCGCCCCCGATCGCGCCTTGAGCCGGGCTGCAAGCTTGAGAGCAATCACAACCTCGCCCACCGATGAGGCCACCAGCCAATAAAGCGCCTCTTGACCCTGAACCGGCTTCGGCAAACCGAACCCAAGCCGTTCTCGATCTTGGGAGTGGAAAAACACCCCCCTGAACAGCGCAACCAGTGCTAATGGCGCGGCATAGGCCCAGGTGAAGCAGATGTAGAGAAATCTCATGGGAGCACGGCCTCGGCAATCAACTTTGCCGCGCGCGCGCTGGCCCCCGGTGTTCCCAGTCGTGCGCGCACTCCGGCGAGCCCGGCCGCGATTTGCGCGGCTTCGGCAGGATTGCCGATGACCCGTCGGCAGAATGAAGCGAGGTTTACCGCCGTCATCTGATGCTGAATATACTCCGGCACGACCGTCTTTCCTGCGACGATGTTCACCAGTCCGACATTGGACAACCGGATCACGCGCCTGGCAATTTGGTACGTTACCCAGCCGGTTCTGTACACCACGCAAAACGGCCGCCCGCACAACGCGGCCTCCAGCGTCGCTGTCCCCGACGACACGATCGATACGGTTGCCGAGGCAAGCATTTCGTAGCGTTCCGTCTCGACATGGAGCGGCTTAACACCTGTCAACTTCTCGGGCATCGTGTAGAGCTCCGAACTCAATTCCCTTCTTACGGCCGTCGCGGCCACGAGCGTGGGATACTCTCCCCTGAGTTGCTTGATTGCCTCCAGCAGGATCGGATAGTGCTTTGACACTTCAGTCTCGCGCGATCCCGGTAGTAAGGCAACGAGCGGCGCGTCCGAAGCAATCCCCTTAGCTGTCCGGAATTGCCCCGATTCCGTCGTCGTCTCAATTTGGTCGAGCAGCGGATGTCCGACGAATTCGCAGCGAACGCGCGCCGGATCGAAGAGTTCCTTTTCGAAAGGCAGAATCGACAGCAACAAGTCGACGCGCTCTTCGATTTTTTTAATCCGTCCCGGCTTCCAGGCCCACACCTGCGGCACGATGTAGTAGACCACCGGTATCGAACGCCGCTTCAACTCTTCGGCAAGACGCAGATTCAGCCCCGGATAGTCGACCAGGATCGCACAGTCGGGACGTTCACGGTCTATCACCGCCAGGCAGTCGTGGAATACCCGGCGAAAATGCGGCAGTCGTTTGGCCACTTCCCAAAATCCCGCCACGGCCAGGTCGCGCAAGTCGTAGATCAGTTCGACGCCGCGCGCTCGCAGCAACTCCCCGCCAAGGCCGCTGAATCTGCAGTGGGCAACTTTCTTGTTGAGTTCGTCGATCAACGCGGCGGCATGAAGATCGCCTGAGGCTTCCCCTGCGGCTATGAAGATCCTTTTCATGAAAAGACGCGGTTCAGGTGTTCCAGCGCTGTCGCTTCGATCTGTTTCGCCAGTTTCAACGCCGCCGTCGCTTCAGGACCGCCAATTCGCACCGGCTGGTCGTCCAGAACCGAATCTACAAACGAAGAAATCTCCGCCGTCAGCATGTCGTAGTCGCCGTAGGTCAACTGCCGGAACAGAATCCGCCGCCCGGTCGGCTCGTGCTGGAGCATCGGAAAGTAGCCCTCGCGCGGCGCGGCCTCATTCAGCGGCGCCAGCACGAAGTGCTCGCCCGACTTCTTCAGCATATCCACAGATAAGTAGTTGTCTTTGGCAAAGAAACGCAGCTTGCGCATTTTCTGGACCGAGATCCGCGAGGCCGTCAAGTTCGCGACCGTGCCGTTCTCGAACTCGATCCGGGCATTCGCGATATCCGGCATTTCGCTGATCACTGCGACGGCCGAGGCGCGCACCTCCTTGACCGGCGATTGCACGACGCTCAGAATCAGATCGAGATCGTGAATCATCAACTCAAGAATCACCGCCACGCCCAGCCCGCGCGCACTAAACTGCGACAGCCGGTGCCCCTCGACAAAGCGGGGTTTCTCGGCGAGCGCAGTGAACGCCGCCACCGCCGGATTGAACCGCTCAATGTGCCCGACCTGGAGTTTGAGCCGAAGTTTCTCCGCCAAAGCCGTCATCTCTTCAGCTTCCGCGACTGTCGCCGCAATCGGCTTCTCGACCAAAACATGCTTGCACGCTCGCAGCGCGCGCAAAGTCTCCTTGTGATGCACCTCAGTCGGTACCACGATCGAGACGGCGTCGACCCGATCCAACAATTGCTCGATCGACGTGCAGGCGGTGCAGCTGTTCTGGGCCGCTGTGGCGTTGGTCTTGTCGGGGATGATGTCAAAAACGGCGGTTAATTCGGCGCGCGGCACGGCACGCAGTTTTTCGGCGTGGAACCGGCCAAGGTGGCCGCAACCGACAACGCCGTACCTGAGCTTATCGGCCATGCCTGCCTACTTGGCAATGCCGCGTTCGGATGATTCGATGAAGTTGACCAAATGCGCCACTTCGCGCGTCTGCTCAACCTCGCTCTTGACTCGTTCCAGCGCTTGCGTCGTATTCAGCTTGGAGCGGAAAATAATGCGATAGGCCTTTTCCAGCGCGGCAATCGCATCGGCAGGAAAGTTCCGGCGCGATAGCCCGACGTGGTTAACCCCCAGGATCTTGTCGGCGTGGAGCGCATAGGGGCAAATATCCATCGGCACCCGGAACCCGCCGCCTACCATCGCGTGGGCACCGATCTTGACGAATTGATGTACCGGCACCATCCCGCCGACAATCGCCCACTCTTCGATCTCGACATGACCCGCCAGGTTGACCGAATTCGACATGATCACGTGATCGCCCAGAATGCAGTCGTGTGCGACGTGCGAATACGCCATGAGCAGGCAGTGCGCCCCGACGGTCGTCGTTCCCCGGTGCCGCGTGCCGCGATTCAGCGTCGCGTATTCGCGGATCACCGTGTGATCCCCGATCGTAAGCGTTGTCGGCTCGCCGCCGAATTTCAAATCCTGGGGAATCGTGCCGACCACGGCCCCGTGGTGAATCTTGACTTCGCGGCCAATCCGCGCGCCGGAGGCAATCAGCGCATGCGAGCCGATCGTGGTGCCGTCACCGACCACGACGTCGGCTTCGATCACCGCAAAGGGCCCGACGGTGACGTTCGCCCCCAGTTCAGCGCGTGACGAAATACATGCCGTCGGATGAATTTGGGGTTCGCTCATCGATCAACTACTGCCGCCATCATTTCCGCTTCACAGACAAGCTGCTCGCCGACAAATGCCTGTCCCGTCATTTTGCAGGTCGAACGTCGGAAAGATATCATTTTCAGCTCAAAGCGCAACTGGTCACCGGGCAGTACCGGCTTGCGGAAGCGCACCCCGTCGATCCCCATGAAGTACGCCACCTTCTTGTCGGCGTCGGCAACCGTGTTGAGCAGCAAGAATCCGCCCGCCTGCGCCATCGCCTCAACGATCAACACGCCCGGCATAATCGGATGCCCCGGGAAATGGCCATTGAAAAACGGCTCGTTAATCGTCACGTTTTTGATCGCCGTCACCGATTGCTCCGGCACCAGGTCAATGATCCGGTCGATCAGCAAGAATGGATAGCGGTGCGGCATCACCTTCATAATGGCATTGATATCGAGCACGTAGTCGCCGGTGCTGCGACCCGTGTACTTCTTGCGCAATTGCTTCTTCTGGAACATCGAGCGCAACTTGCGCGCCAGCGCGACGTTTGCCGCGTGACCCGAGCGCGCCGCTAGTACGTGACCCTTGATCGGCGCGCCGATCAGGAACAAATCGCCGATCAGGTCGACTGCCTTGTGCCGCACCGGTTCATTGTAGAATCGCAGCTGCTTGTCGTTGAGGATACCGGTCTTGCCAATCGTCACATCGCCGTCGAGACCAAAGAGCTGCTTCAGCCGGTCTACTTCATTCTGGTCGATATCATGATCGCAGATGACGATCGCCGAGTCGAGCCTGCCGCCGCGGATAATTCCTTTCTCCTTGAGCATCTCCACTTCGGACAAGAAGCAAAACGTCCGCGCCGGGGCGAACTCGGTGACAAACTCTTCCTCCAGGCTAACCAGCGACGTGTATTGCGTACCCAGCGCCGGGTTCCGGTAGTCGACCATGAACGTGATGCGAAATTCGTCGCTCGGCACCACCACGATGTCTACCCCGCGATCCTTCTCGCTATAGCTGACGTGAGTGTCGATTTCGAAATAGTTCTTGGGCTGCCCTTGTGCGACAACGCCACCCTTCTGCAAAATCTCTACAAACGGGATTGCCGAACCGTCAAAGACCGGCGGTTCAATGTTATCCAGTTCGATAATCAGATTGTCAATTTGCAGCCCGGCCACAGCCGCCAGGACGTGCTCGACGGTGTGGACTCGCGCTTCCCCCTTCTGCAAAACCGTGCCGCGCTCCAGCCCGACCACATGGTCAATGTCGGCCGGAACCTCCGGCGAACCGGGCAGATCGACCCGCACGAACCGCACACCGCTGCCAACCTCGGCGGGGCGGAAGGTAATCGTCGCCTGACAGCCCGTGTGTAGCCCGACCCCCGAGCCGCTGGTGGGCTGTTGTATCGTTTGTTGTTCGACAATCATCGACTGTAGTCCTCCCGCGTCTGCCGTAATAGGGCGGCAAAGTAGCACAGTCGCTGGCGATTTTCAACTGAAATATAGGTCGGATTCGGCCAAGTTCACGGCCGCGGACGGCACACCAGGTAAGGGCGCAGTTTCTGCAGGTTCTTCGGCCCGATGCCGTTGACGGCGATCAGTTGCCCGACCGAATCAAACGGGCCGTTCTTCTCGCGAAAGTCGATGATTCGGCGACTCAGACTCTCACCAATAAAGGGCAATAGCCGAAGACTCTCCGCGGGAGCGGAGTTGATGTCCAATTGCAGTAGCCGCGACGCCGCGACTCCGGCACTCCCGGCTTTCGGAGCGGGTGACGGCTGGCTTTGCCCGGCATCACTCGATGTCAGCGCCGGCGCTTCCAGCGCTTCAAAGATCAGTCGTGACGGCAGGCTTTGACGCGACTGCTCGTACACCATCAAACCACCGCCGATCAAGGTGACGGCAAGGAGGATACACAGCGCAATCGTCTCGCCTTTGGTAAACGCAAAGACCTCTTTGATGCTCGACAGCATTTAGAACCTGATTTCGACCCAGAATTGAAGTTCGCGCACATGCCGGTCGCCGGTGCCGCTCAAGTCTTTGGCGTCAGTCCAGCGCGCGGTCATACCGCCCTTGATATTGGTCGAGAAATTGTAACTCGCTGATGGGGAAACCGTGAACTCGCTGCGCTCGGACGTAATCGGGTTGTATCCGGGCTGGTCAATAACGTTCGGGCTGTGATTCTCGGTCCTGCTGTAGCGCCGGCTGACGTCGACATCGACATTCAGCGTCGACTGGATCTTCATCCGTCCAAACAGCGGCAACCACAGGTTCGAGCCACCACGGAAAGTGTACGACGTACGCACCGACACCGTATTGGAGAAGTCGCGGGTATCAGTCTGTAATCCGCCGTCTTGCGTCGCGCCGTCAC
The DNA here is from genome assembly GCA_964584025.1 of uncultured Ignavibacteria bacterium. Classification (GTDB taxonomy): domain Bacteria; phylum Zixibacteria; class MSB-5A5; order CAIYYT01; family CAIYYT01; genus JADJGC01. The sequence continues at coordinate 109,163 of CAZOYE010000008.1, read as the reverse complement.
GATACTGCAGCTTCTTGGCCGTGCCCTTGCCATAGCTGACCGTCGTCCGCAAACCTTGGGCAAACTTCCAGTCGATACCGGCGGAAACCAGCGGCGACCAGTCGTCGGCGATTGTCTGGCTGCGCCGGAAACCGGTCGAGACGTTCTCGGCGACGTTGTCCTTGCGCGAGAATTTCGAGTCCAGCGTAAACGAGCGCGCGAACAACTTGGGGAACAGCAGGAAATCAAGCTTACCAAAGCGGAACTGCAGATCGGGCCAGACCGTTGCTTCGTCGCGCGTCTGCCTGGTTGAGCCGTCGCCGATTGAGAACGACCAGCCGACCCCCACGGATACCCCCAGAGGCAGCCGTACACCTGACCGCGCACTATACCCGCGTGTTCGCGTATACGAATCTAATTGATTGGTGCCGAACTGCCCTGCCTGGCGTCGGGCGTTCGGGTTCGACGAAAATCCGAGCCGGTACCACCAGCTCGGCCGCTCGACAAATCCATCAAGCGATATCCGCTCGTCCCACTTGTACGTAACCGCTACCGGGTCAATCTGGTCTGTGAACAGCCGTACAAAGCGCAGCGGATATTCGTATATCGGACGGCCGGGCACTTTCGGCTCCTTCACCTCAGGCTTCGCCTTGGTAGTATCGCTGGAGGCGCCGCGCCGCAGCGAATCAAGATCGCCCACCTTGCCCTTGGGTTTCGGCGGTGGCGTGCGCCCGCGCGCCGGGGCGCCGCCCTTGTTGCTGCCCAGGAGTTTCTGGATATTGAGCGTCGCGGAAGCCGTCAGACCCCGCGAGTCGTTAATTCGCCGTGAGGTCGAAGTGTCCGCGATCGACGATTGGTCAAAAGTCTCGTCGTGCGTTGATGAGAAACCAAACTTCGTGCCGGTGATAAATGGCAGAATGTTGGGCGTGTAGTTCATCGTGAAGGATTCGTTGTACCGCCGCTCCTGCCCCAATTTGACATCTTTAGGATTAAACGAGAACTTGACTCGATTCGGATCGCTGATGTCGCGGTCGGTATTCATGCGGTAGCTTACGTCGACACCCGTGAGCGGGTTGGCGCCGGTATCGAACGAACCCCGCAATGTGCGCGTATAGCGGTTGGTCCCCACGTTGAAATTGTTCACGCGCTCCTCGGTAACCCGGTTTACCTCGCCGTCGAGGTTGAAACGATTCGGCAGCGGATTGAATTGCGTCATCGTAACTCGTTTGGGCACCAGCGGCATACCGCCTAGCCACGAAAAGATCCCGATCCCGCCCTTGATCGGCGACACGGCTCCGTAACGACCCTTGGCCGTATACCGCTCGGAATTGTTCACCGGCATCGTCGGCGTCCGCGAGTTCGTCTTGCTGTACGAGAAGCTCGATGTGAACTTGTTCAGGAATATCGTATAAAGCGGATTGCTGGTCCGCTTATCCCACTTCTCGCTGATCGTGAAGCCCTGGTTCGTCGTGACGCTCTTCTCCGACTCAATGCGGTCGCCCGGAACCACGATGTCGGAACCGGTGATTAACCGCGGTGAAAGCTCGCTGCGCGACCAGTTGTAACTGAACGGGATGCGAACGTTTTCGAAAGTGGAGAAAAACTTGTCGATGTTGAAGCTGAAAGAGTAACCGTACTGCGTGTTCTGGCTGCCGCTGCCGAGATCGCGCCGGTCGGCCTGCGTCAGCGTCCGGAAGAACTCATCGGTCTTGTTGTAGTTGACGCTGAATGAGGCCACATCGCCGAACGACATCGAGCCCTGCACAAATGCCGCCAGACCCTTGTCGCGCCGCACTTCCGTGCACCGCAACTCGTCAATCCAGATATTTCCCGTCGCGCGTTCCGTCGCAGCCAGGGAGTCAATATTGGTAATGCCGAGCGCATAAAACTTCACCCTTGTAATCGACGGATTGCCGAAGACCCGGTACTTCCCTTCGGAATATTCGTTGGTATCGGGATACTCCGCTTTGAGCTCCTGAAGCTTGAGCTTGACCTGCGTGATCTCCTCAAACGGAAGATCGATGGCGGCTCCGGCATCCCACCCTTCCTTGATCACCGTGCGATACTCGTAGTAGTTGTTCTCGTCGGGTCCAAACCGGAAGAAAAACTGCAGATTGTCGCGATTCTGGTCGCCGTGAATCCACATCTGCATCCGGCGGTAACCGCTCAGGTCCTGTTGCTTGAACGGAATTTTCTCCGCCATACCGCTGTCCCCGGGGGCGAAGTTCACGAAGTCGAGACGCAGCGATTGCTCGCGCTCGCGCAGCCCCGTCGTCTTGTCGTAAAATCCTTCCACGCCGGGCGGCGGACTGTAGACGGCATCCTCCTCCGTGTTGACTACGGACACTTCGAAGCGCGTGTCTTCGGTGCGGACGCGGTCTTCCGGAAGCAGCGGCAGCGCTTCCCATGAATTCTTCGTCAGTTCAAACTCGGCGATTTCGACGTAAGCCGTATCCCGTTCGATGCCGTCAAGCCAGATGCGCACCGACTGAATATTCGCCTTGCTCGCCGAACCAACGATCTGATCGAGCACGGTGCTGTCCTGGAACGGTATGCGTACCGTGTACCAGCCGTTGCGCTCGGTGCCCTCGACGCGGAACGGATTATCCGCCAGGTTGACCGCGTAGGAGAAGTACGCATTGGCTGAATTGAGCACTAGGCGGCCATCGTTGTTGAAATCTTCGCTGTCCGGACGGTTGCCGCGCGCCAGGTCTTCGCGGTTGCCTTCCGTCCCATTGATCTTTTCGTAGTTCTCGCGGTCGTCCGAATCATACGCCCAATTGTCGCCGGCCGGATCGACGCAGGTCTCGCCTGCCGCCGGGCAATTGTAGTAGGCCGGCGCTGTGCCGGCGGCGCACAACGCACATTCCTCGGCGTCGTTGAGACCGTCGATGCCCTTGTCCGTCGTTTCATCGACGAAGTTCTTGGAGGCGTCTTCCGTTTCCTTCAGGCCGTTGCCGTTGAGATCTTCGCTGATTTCACCGGCGTCGATGTGCAGGACGCCGACTTCCCCGCGCATGCGGATCTCGATGAAACGCGTCTTCTCCTGGTTGTAGGCGCTGGGCGAAAGCGGCCGCATGATACCGCCAAATGACCTGCTCTTTTCCCGTCCGTTTGTGTCTCGCGGCACAACGCGCAAGATCAGCACATTGGTGCGGTTCTCGCCGCCTCGCACTTCGCGCTCATAAATATCGGTAATCGGAACCTGTTCGTACGGATTGTACCAGATCACGCGCGCCGGTGCCGCGTTGTTAGTGTCGAGCTGCTCCGGTAAGGCGATCGGTCCCCAGCCGGATCGCAACACACCCAGGCTATAGCGCTCCTTCGAACCCTCAAAATCGTCGATCGACGCTTCTCCTTTGACGTTCGGATTCGGCGTCGACTGCCCGACTTCGCCGGCGAGCGTTATTCGCGACGACTGCTTGGAATCGATCAGCGGCAGCAGGTTAATCAACTTCGTCGGGGTCTCGGACTCGAAACTGTAGGAGGCGTCAAAGTCCAGGTTGAGGAAGGTCGCCTGTTCTTCGCCCAGCTTCGGCTTGCGGTCGGTTTCCTTCTCGGATTTGTAGAGCACCGTCGAGCCGACCTTGAAGTTCTGCATCACCTCATATTCGCCGCGCATTCCAAGCAGCGTCTTCTTCTCGGCCGTTATCAACGGCGCATACTCGTATTCAACTTTGACATCGGATGACGCCGCCAGCGCTTCTTCGTTCAAAAATGTAATTGAGCCGGACTGATAATTGATTTGATAATCCGTGTCCCTTACTAGTGTCCTGGTGTGGAGCGTCACGGTTTCGGACTCCGGAACAATGTCGAAATGACCGAGTGTAAATGTACTCTGTCGCGTCGATGACTTGACCAGAAGATAGTATTTGGACTCCTGTTGCCGGTCCTGATTCGTCGGCGCAGCATCATAAATCACTGGAACGCGCTCGTTGAGCGATGGATCATCAAATGGTCGCCGCGACGGCAAGCGCAGATGCCCACGATAGCGGTCAAGGATCTGTTGGTTGTATGAATTAACCTTACCATCGCCATCTGGGTCAAGTCCTAGTAGCGCGATGTATTGTGGACCGTCCTGATTGTCTAGGTCAGAATCGCGATTCTCACTTATATTTTGAGCATTTCCTTTGAAGATATGAACTTCGAAATCATCCGGATTATCCACGCGCCCGACGTCGTAGACATTTCGCCAGAGGTAGTCCCAGGATACAAAGTGCGGCAAAGGATTGTAGTGCTTAAGCAACTTCAGTTTATAAGGCTGCTCCTGTGTGCCTCCTTCGGTGTTTCCGACTGAAATGGTTGTATCTTCTCCATTGGGTAATCGTCGGCGATATTCGAGGAAGACTCCAACCGCAACCGATGACTGCACAGGCCGGTCAAAGATGATATAGTGCTCGGTCGGGTGCACCAGGAGCACGACCGCCTGATCACAGCCCTGGAGATCGGAACAGTACGGAATGAATGTGCCCGTAATGAACTCTTCAGCGTACTTGGTCGGCGAATATGGGTCAACGGCTACGTCCGCGTAGAATTTTGCCACATTTGGGTTACTTGTCTCGCGATACGACACAAATACCTGCCACCGCGTGATACTGTCTCCCGGCACCAGATCGGCGAGTGAAGCGATCGTGTCGCGCCGGGTCAGATCGAAATAGACGTTGTCGAGATAACTCCAGTCGCGGATGATGCGGCTCGACGCCGATGCGCCGGCATTGAACTGCGCCGACTTGTTCGACGACTTTTCCTGCGACATGATACCAGTGAGCTTCAGCCCGCCCAGTTCGGCCGTGGTCTTGACACCGAATAGCCCTTGAATCCGCTGCGAATATCCGATAAACCGCGTCGACGGGAGCGAGAGGTTGGTGTTGCCCAGCTCGATCGTTTTGATCACGTCGTCTTCCCCGCCCTTGTAACGCAATTGTATCCGGTTGGCGAGCGTTTCCTGACGCTTGGAATCCTGGTTGACATCGACAAAGATTTTCGAGCCGATCGTCCCCGAAATATTGAAATTGGAGATCTGCTCCATCTGTAGCGAGGGAAACTTGCTCTGCCCCTGCAGCGAGGTCTGCCCGTCCTGCCACTGGCTGCGCCCGGCAAACGAAATCTTGTAGTAGCCGTTGACTTTCAGGCCGGCACCGCCTTCGCCGATGATCGACTTGATTGCCTTTGGCGTGCGAATCGGAATCTCGAATTCCAGCAATCCGCCGCCACCCTGCTGCAACCGTCGCGACTGCGCGTTCTTGATCGCTTCTCGGAAGACCCGCCGTGTGTTGACCTCGATCAGTTGCTCTCTCAACGCGTTCGGCTCGATCGCCATCGGCATGGAGAAACCCGTGAAGCGGCCATACCCCTGGTTGAATAGCAGCAGCCCGCTATAGTCCTGGTAATTGAATGTGAGACTTCGCTTGGTGTAATTCGACTCGATCAGCCCGCGCGGTTCCAGAGAGTTCGAAAAGCCGATCTCGGGAGCGCGAGTCTCGATCTTTGTAATTGGGCTCGGTGGAGTCTGGAGTTTAATGCGAACGCCGACAGCCCCAAGCGCCTGCGGGCTGTTTGTTACAAACCCGACGCTCAGGATGGCGAGGAAGAGTACTATGTTAAGCTGAGTTCGTTTCAACGGATCACTGTGCGAAAAATTCATTCATTATCTATAATTGTCGATACTTACCTCCGTTAGCTGAAGTGTCAGCTGAAATCACCTAACAATACTACTTCTTCGTTAAGCTCGACGCCATAGGCTTCTTTAACTTTTTGCTTCAACAGCAACGACAACTCCCTCACTTGAGACGCCGTCGCGCCGCCTTTGTTGATCAGGATATTGGCATGATTCGGGTAAACCCCGGCATTCCCCACGGCCGCCTGCTTGGCGCCGACCTGCTCTAAGAGGAAACCGGCAGCAATCTTACCGTGCGGCGCTGATTTATCCTCGATATTCTTGAAAAAACACCCCGCCGAGATATCCTCGTGCGGATGCCGCGACCAGCGCTGCTCGAGGATTTCCGCCGCCCGATCCCTAAGCATATCAATATCGTCTTGTTTCAGGGCGAAACGCGCCGAAAGCACAATGTTTTTCGACCACTTTAGGTTGGAGTGCCGATACTTGAACCCAAGATTCTCCCTGACTTCCGTATACAGACCGCGCTCGGGATGATACAATTCGACGTCAACCAACGTATCCGATATCGACTGCCCATACGCCCCGGCATTCCCGACGATCGCTCCACCCACCGTACCCGCAATCCCGGAAAGCGACTCCAACCCGCCAAGCCCCGCCTCGACGACAATCTCAACCATCCTCGCCAGCGAATAGGCGGCACCGACACTGACCTGCGTGCCCGTGATCTTCAGCGTGTCGATCTTCGGCAAGATGATCATGCCGCGGTAACCTTTGTCGGAGGCCAGAATATTCGACCCGCCGCCGAGCACGAAATAGTCGATCTCCTGACGCTGGCAGAGCGCTACCGCTTCGACAACCTGCTCGGGTGTCGTGCAGAACGCTACCAAATCCGCCGGCCCGCCTAAGCCGAACGTCGTGAGTTTGGCCAGGGGATAATCGCACTCGAGCCGAAATCCCACTTGGGTATTTGCCAGAGTCTTATTCGACAATTGCAATTTCTCCTGTTATCGCCCGTTGTGGTGTAATGGCGCCCCTCAAATGGCGCGGAAGCTGTTGTGTCTGTTTGGCATCACCCGTTTAATTTTTACCTTCGGGTGGCGCCGTTGTTCCGGTTTTTTGCTCCTGCTTAGCTTCATCGACATAGTTCATCTGAAGTTCAGCCAAAAGTCGCGCCATCAGCTTGCTCTCAAATTCATCGAGATTCCCGGCCGTCTTCTGCTTAAGCATCTCCATCATCTCGATAGTCGCCTGCGCCTGCTCCAGGTCGCGCTCGATCTTGCCCGACATCGGATTCATGATCTTCCCCAATTGTTGCATCCCGGCCGCATGCAGGCTGAAGACCAGCGCTGCAAACAGCGCCTGATCGCGATTTTCACCGGCGGTTTGCGTCACGACCGCTTTCCTCCAACTCCAAAGCCAGCGCGAGATTATGCTGCACGTCCAGCATCTCGGCATCGACCTTCTTCAATTGCCGTACCAGATCGTAGTTGCTGGTGTGATCAAGTACGCGCGCCAAATCAGCGGATAATTCGCGCGCTTCATTCAAGAGATTTTCCAGTTCCGCCCGGAGATTCTCGGCTCTATGAGATGCCACCCGTCAACTCTCTCTCGCGTTGTTGTTTAACGTAGGTTTTCAAGCCCTGTCGCTCGGATTCCGACAGGCTCAGTTCGTTCTTCAGCAATCTATCGGCGTACTCGCGCGCGGTCAAGATCAAACTTAAGTCGGTAAGCAGGTTAGCGATACGAAACGCCGGGACGCCGCTCTGCCGCAAGCCCAGCAAGTCGCCCGGCCCGCGCAACTCCAGATCAAGCTCGGCAATCTGGAAGCCGTCGCCGCTCGCCACAAACCGCTCCAAGCGTTGGTACGGCTCCGAACCCGGCTCCATCTCGGTCATTACGATGCAGTAAGATTTCTTGTCGGATCTTCCGACGCGTCCACGCAATTGATGCAATTGGCTCAGCCCGAACCGCTCCGCATGCTCGATCACCATTACCGTTGCGTCAGGAATATCGATACCGACCTCGACCACCGTTGTTGCCACCAGGATGCCGATCTCTCCTGTGGTAAATCGCCGCATCATCTCGTCGCGCTCATCGCGCTTCATCTGCCCGTGCACCAACCCGACGGCCAAATCGGGAAAGATAACTTCGCTCAGGTCCTTGTAAGCCTTCGTCGCTGCCTTCAACTGCAATTTCAGCGATTCCTCAACCAGCGGATAGATGATGAAAACCTGATTGCCCGCGGCGACTTCATCGCGAATGAAACTGTAGATCTTCGGTCGGTCGAATTCACTGCGTAGCGCTGTCCGCACCGGCCTTCTGCCGGCGGGGAGTTCGTCGATGATCGACAGGTCCAGATCGCCGTAGGCCGTCAGGGCCAGCGTGCGTGGAATCGGCGTGGCGGTCATCACCAACAGATCCGGCGCAACGCCTTTCGCCATCAACTGCTCGCGCTGCGACACGCCGAAACGATGCTGCTCATCGACAATTACGAAGGCAAGCTTGTGATAGTCGACATCCTCGGAAATCAGCGCGTGCGTCCCTACGATCAAACTGATCTCCCCTGAAACAAGCCCCTTTAGAATTGCGGCGCGCTGCGGCTTCGGTGTCGATCCGGTCAGCAGCTCGATCGTTACGCCCGAGCCTTCAAGCAACGAATTGACCGTCCGATAGTGCTGCTGCGCCAGAATCTCCGTTGGGGCCATCATCGCCGCCTGCAACCCCGACCGCGCCACCAGCGCCATTGCGATCGCCGCCACAACCGTCTTGCCCGAGCCGACATCCCCCTGCATTAAGCGCAACATCGGGTGCGGCTTGTAGAGGTCCTCAAGGATCTCCGCCACTGCCTTATTCTGTGCCTTGGTTAGCTTGAACGGCAAAGTCTTGACCCAATCGCGAAATCCCTGATCCGGCTTCTGGACAGCATGTTTCTTGGTCTTTTGCGCCAGCCGATGCCGCCGGTCAGCGACGAGAATCTGAAACAGGAGCAACTCCCGCAGTGCCAGCGACCGCCGCGCCTGCGGCAGGACCTCAAAACTGGTCGGGTAGTGCACTTGCTTTACTGCAGCAGAGAGCGGCATTAACTCGGCATCCGCGCGCACCGACTCCGGCACCAGGTCAACCAGCAGTTCGGCGTAGTGGTCGAGTGCCGGGCGAATGATCTTCCGAAACCCGCGAGAATCGAGATAGTTTCGCTTGAGTAGTTCGGTACTCGGATAAATCGGAATGATCCCGCCGGTATGCACGCGCGCCTCTTCCGCGGTATCGAAAATGATCTCGACATCCGGGTGCACCAGTTGCAGCCCGCGAAAATCGGTCACGATTCCCGAGACCGACAAGGTCATGTCGCGCTTAAATCGCTTCTCGATGTACTTGATGCCGTTGAACCAGACCAGCGGCAGGCTCCCCGTGTCATCCTGGATTACGACCTCGTAGTAGTTCTTCCGCGCCCGCAGCAGGCCTTGCATCACGACTCGCCCCATCACGGTCACCTGCATGCCCAACTGAAGTTGCGCTATTGGCAGTAGTGTAGAACGGTCAAGATACTTACGCGGGAAATGATACAGAAGGTCTTCAATCGTCGCAATACCGATCGTCGCCAGCGCCTCGGCGCGCTTAGGTCCGACCCCTTTTAGATACGTGACCTCGATTTCGGCGGGATTCGAACTGTACGCCATGCCCCAAATGTCGCGCAGCTACCTGCGAAAGTCAATCATTCGTTCTATCGGTATTTCGATTCGGCGATTCGGACTGAGTCCAGTCGCGCTTCCCAAACATCGCGATCAGGTACTTGCGACGACTTGAGAAAGTGAGTAATCAGCACCCGGGCATAGACGCACGACTGCTCGCTGAAATCATCTTCTGTTGCTGTGTTGTAGGCCCGTTCGGCAAGCCAACGAACTGGTCGATCCGCGCCTTGTGATTCAGGCCTGACTAGCGCACGTTTTTCAAGCACTGAATCTCCAGCTCGCGAGCTGGCGCTTGTGCGCTCGTCTGGCCATGCTTCGACTGCATCCCAGTTTTGACTATCGATGGCATAGTTTAGTAGCCGTTCAAAGTACTCGGCCGTTCCGACCGGCCAGATAAATTTGCTGTTCTCGGGGTCCATGTTCCTCGGTTGCGCGAACATCGGCACCAAATCATCCATCGCGCTCTCGCCGCTCGTCGCTTGCGGCTGCTTCGATACAGCGCTCTTCTCCAGCTTCTTTGGCTGCTCTTTAGGCTTAAGGCTCCTCTCGACGATTCCCGCCGGAGTCAATAAGTCTCTTGGCACTGTGACTGGTTCAGCCATTCCTGAGGTGCTGTCGATGACGATCTTCTGCACACTTCCTGCCTCCGCTGTATCCGGCGCCTTCGCCGTCTCTGCTTGCGCCTCAACGGCAGGCTTCGCTGTCGTCAAATTTGCAGTTTCTACCGCTCCGAGCGAACTCGGCGCTCCATGAATGACCTGCTGCTCCGAAGACTTCAACATCGGCTCTTCCGTGACGACCGCGTCCTTGGCTGCCACATCCGCCTCGGGCACCGCCTTGGCCCTTGCCTCGCCCAGCGCTGTGTCCCCATACACCGTCGGCGGCTTGACCATTATCCGCGACGCGTCCTCTTTCTCTTCCTCCTTCGGCATCTGGGCCGGCACCGGCGGCCTCGCCGTATCGGACTTGATCTCAATCATCTTCTGAAACTTACCCGGATACATCTCGCGTTCCGGACCATAGAATTCGACGCTGATCACCGTGATCAAGAGCACCGCCGCCACCGAGCTTATAATCGCCACCGTCTTGCGCCGTGCCAGCAGGAAATCGACAATCTTTCCTCGCTCCTTCGGAAACTCGCGCTCGATTCGCGCTTCAATCCGCCCGGCGAGATTATCGAAGTATCCTTCTGCCGGCATCGGCACTTCTGACTCCCGCGCCAATTGGTTGAGCCGCTGCAAACGCTCGACTTGCTCAAGAAGATCGGGATGCGCCTGTAGCGCCTGCTCGAACTCGCGCATCTTCTTCGGCTCCAGCTCATTGTCGAGATAGGCCGACAGATGCTCTTCCAAATACTTGCGATCCACTATGGCTCCAACAGATCCTTCAATTGCTCGACGAGACGTTGACGCGCGCGGTGCAATCGCGACATGACCGTACCCACACTGATTCGCAGCCGCGCTGCGATCTCTTCGTAGCTCAAATCCTCGTGCATCCGCATCACAAAAACAACCTTGAATTCCGGCGGCAGTGTATTGACTGCCTCCTGATAACGTCGATCCATTTCTTCGCGGCTGAGCGCCTCCAGCGGATCCGAATCGTTTTTCGGCGCCGCCTGCTGCTCCAGAACCAATTCCCCTTCCTCACCCGACACCTGGAATTTCTGCCGCTTGATGTAATTCAAAGCGTTATTCGAGGCGATCCGCAGAATCCAGGCTGCAAACGGGTACGCCTCATCGAAACTCTCGATCGCCTGGAACGCCTTGATAAAGGCTTCCTGCGCCAGATCATCGGCGGCGTCGTGCGACCCGCCCAGACGAAAGCAGAGCGCATAAACTCGCTTCTGATACCGCCGCACCAGCTCGCCGAACGCTTTGCGCTCGCCGCGTTTCGCCTGCCGGATCAACTCGACGTCGGTCGCGTCGGCGAACCCCACCATCATGAGTACCAGCAAGAACAACGATTATTCCTTCGCTGGTGTTGCGATCCTGAGAATCATCCGTTCGAATATCTGTTGTTTGGATTCGGTTGAAAAGCGATCTGCGACTTCGGCCTCATATACCCGGTGCAGCATAGCCGCCAGTTCCTCCGGCTTGAACTTCGCTGCTTGTTCGCGAAGTCGTTGCAAGAGAAAGGGATGCATCCGCAACTTGCCGGCCAAATCGGCATCCTTGATCCGGCTGTCGGCGGTCTGGAGCGTCAGCATTCGCTCAAACTGGTTGTAAAGCGCCCAGAACAGCTTCCCCCGCCCCTCGGCGCCCGTGCTCTCAAGGTATTGCCGTGTCGCAACCAGCGCGGCTCTTACATTGCGCTGCGAAAGACTCGTTGCTGCTGCATACTGATCGAAGAAGTGGCTTGCCGATAAATACTCCTGAACGTCCGCCAGCGCCAGCTTCTTTTTGGCGTGATGAACGATCGCAATCTTCTCGACTTCGTTTTCGATGTCGCCGCAATCGTTTCCGACCAGCCGTGCGAATTCACTGACCGCTGCCGCCTCGACGCTGATCCCGCGCGCAGCAAAACGGGTCTGGATGTAGGCCGGCAGGTGGTTGTCATAAATCTCTTTCGTTTCGACAACGCTGCAGGCCGCCGCCAGCGCCTTAGCAAACGCCTTGCGCCCGTCCAACTTCGTGGCGGTCGCAATAAAGACGGTGCTTGCATCTTTCTGCTTCAGCAGTCGCGGCAGAAGCTCCTGCGATTTCTCGGGGAGCTTCTCGATGTCCGACACGATCACGACGGTGTTACCGCCGAATAGCGGCACACCTGCCAATAGCTGCTCCAGAATCTGCGGCCCCGCTTTCTTGCCAATCAGCGAATGCCGGTTCAGCGAGCCGCCTTTGTCGCCCAGGAAATGACGGGTGATTCTCTCGGTAATCAGGAATTTCTGGTGGTAGTCCTCGCCGAGCAACAGATAGGCGCTGTCGAACTTCCCCCCTTCCATTCGCTCCAAGGCCTGCGCAAATGTCAATTTGTCCACGTCCCGATGTTATGCCAATTCAAGCCGCTTGTCAATCAGACAGGCGGACTGAAAAACAAAACAGGCGAGACCGGAGCCTCGCCTGCTTCGTTGGGAGGGTATGTGTAATGTCAGTCAGCGGCTAAGCCTTGGGTCGCGGGATTCTCCCGCTGCGGAATCCAGTTCAGCGAGTAGCTGAATTTGTTGCGGAACAACAGCGCCATATTGCGGAACGGCTGCAGGTCCTTGTTGCAGTACATTTTCTCGTTGATCTGGTTGACGACCGTGAAACTGTCGCCGTAAACCTCGATCGTGCGGTCGCGGAAGACCTGTGGGTTGAGCTCGACAAACTCCAGCAACGTGAGGAGCGCGGCATACTCGCACTCGGCGGGACTGCCGGCAAAACGGGAGCGAAAGACGATCCCGGCATCCGGAACGCTGAACGAGATCACGGCATTGTGCAGGCCGTCTTCACGCTTCTCTTGAACCTCTGAGTAAAAGTAGCATTCCATATCGGTCCTCCTCATTGCTGTGTCTGCACTTAAAGCAAACCTTGTGCCGCAGCCGCCATTGACAGGATTGCCCGAATCGGCATGGGTATGGCCGCAGCAACATAGATATCCTCTTTTGGTGCAATTGATTAGGTATGGACGAAGCCCTCGCCTCGTGAAAATTGGTGCTTGAAGTCGACTTGGGAGGGCAAGCAAGACTGCAACGCGCTTCACAGCCTGTGCAGCGACATTCGATTTCTTAGCGAATCATCAATTGCTCGTAACTGATGCCGCCGATGATCCGCGTGTGCTCCTGCCAGGCGAATCTGTCCGTCATCCCGGCAATGTAGTCTTTGACCACCATCCGGATCGGCTGGTCGAATAGCCGCCTGCGGAACTTCTCCGGAAGCAGCTCGGGATCGGCCAGGTAGGCCTGGAACAACTCGCTGACGATCTTGATCGCAATGCGGTTGATCTCCACTAGCCTCTCATCGCGGTAAAGACGATCAAACAAAAACTTCTTCAACTCGCGCGCTTCCTGGTGCGCCGACTCCGAGAATGCCACCAGGTTCTCCCGGCAGTTCTGGATATCGGCGAAAGTCTCGACCCGATTCTCCGCCAGCCGTCGCGCCGTAGAGTTGATGATATCCGACACGCCCCAATTGATCAGCAGCCGCACCAGGTGATAGTGACGCTTCCGGCGCGTCAGCTCGGGATACGACCCTTGCGACTGCTGCAGAAGCCGCGCGATCACCGGCACCTCGATCAATTCTTCGTTGGTGAGAATCGACGAGAAAAATCCGTCATCGACGTCGTGGGCGTTATAGGCGATCTCGTCGGCGAAATTGACAATCTGCCCTTCAAGAGTGGGACGTAACTGCGGATCAAAGTCTCCGCCGACCGGCATGTCATAATCCGTTTCGTGCTTGACGATTCCTTCGCGCACCTCAAAGGTGAGATTTAATCCCCGAAAGTGCGGATAGCGGTCTTCGATAAAATCGACGACCCGCAGCGACTGTGCATTGTGGTTGAAGCCGCCCTCATCCTTGAGAATCATCCGCAGCGCATCTTCGCCCGCATGGCCGAACGGCGTATGCCCCAAATCGTGCACCAGCGCCACGGTTTCGGCCAGGTCTTCATTCAGCCGCAGCGCCCGCGCAATCGTGCGCGAGATCTGCGCCACTTCCATCGTGTGCGTCAGCCGCGTGCGAAAATGATCGTCGTTGGGGGAGGCAAAAACCTGCGTCTTGTGCTTGAGCCGCCGAAATCCGGCCGAGTGGATCACCCGGTCGCGGTCGCGCTGGAAACACGTGCGGTAACCATGCTCCGATTCAGGGAACTGCCGGCCCCGCGAGCGCGCACTGTGCGCGGCGTATGGCGCAAGTACCTGCGCTTCCTGCTGTTCGAGAAATTCTCTGGTCACCAAATATTGCATAACTAGCGGGCATAAAGCACTCCAAAGCGGTGCGTCCCGCCTAAATATACATTATTCCGGTAGCCATACTCAAATTCAATTCCTCCGACCTTGATCGTCGCGCCGCCGGCAAAATCCGTTGGATTCGTCGCGATACCGACCAGCAAAGCCAACGGTCCGGCGATCTTCAACCTTTGACCCGCATGAAATCGGTCGGGCAGGTGCTCGATCACATCGTGCATCAACGACACGGTCAGCTCATCTGTCGGCGCCCAGCCGAGCGCGATCAGAACACTTCGCGGCGTGGCTTCGGTGCCGTCGGTAAAGCGCCCCGCGCCGAGATTGTGTCCCGCAATCGCCGCGCGCAGCGATGAATCGATCTCAAGCACCGCTCCGCATCCCCACGAGAACCGGTCGAGCGAACGATACCCCTCGCCAAACTCAACGGCCTGATACGCTCCGCGCAGGCCGATACGAAACGGTCCCGCCAACTGCCGCGACATCGCCAGGCCGAAGTTTCGTTCCCAGTAGAATTCTGATCCGCCAAGTTGTTGTAGACCGATAACGCCGGCCCAGTGACCGCGCACATAACCTGCCGCGGCGCTGTATAGCTCGAATTCCGACATGCCATGCATGCGGCCCCAATTTGCCTCCACACCCACGCCGCGCTCCGGCGACAGAGCCGGCAGAAGCAGTGTCGAAAATGGCGATATCTTGAATAAATCTACAGCTCCTGCCATTGCAAACGACTGTATCGATCCAGCCTGCTCCTCCAGGGTCGCCGCGGCGGTTTCCGCAGACAGCGCAAAAACGAGAGTCACGATCCAGTTGTTAACGACCCGCTGCAACTGCAAACCCCACTTTCGTCTCAAAGCCGCTGCCGTCCTCGGCAGCAACCTTCAGGATGTACGCCCCGATCGGCAGCCTTTGGAAGTAGTCTGAGGCGCCATCGTATTGAATCTCGCCCGAAGAAAACGGCCGCGCCTCAGCCAGCGTCCGGTGCCGGCGTCCGGCAAGGTCAAAAACTTCAATCGTCAGCGGCGTCGCCGGGGGACAGGTAATCTGAATCGTCAGCAACTCCTCTTGCGACGGCGCAAACACCCGCTGCTCCAGCCTCAGATCGACCCGGGCGGCAATTGGACCGCTGACCGAGTTCGCTACGCAAGGTGTCGAGCCCGACTCGGCCGTCGAGACATACCAACGCTGGCCGTCAGTTTCGTTCAACTCCAGCGAGCGGTTCTCCCCCGGCGCCTTCAAGAACGAAACGCTGTCGATCAGCGTCCCAAACTCGTCGCGGAGGATCAGGTCATCGCCGTCATTGTTCAGACTCCTCCACGAAGAGACCTCCAGCACTTGGCACCCTGCACCGTAAAAGTTACGAAATGCCAGACTATCCTGAACGACCACAAGGTAGCCTTCTGGTACAAGGTCAATGCCCCCGACAATCGCCGACTGGCTCACGCTGTCGCCGATTTGCCAGCCGGAGCACGACACCTCCAACTCGCTGACATTGCAGATTTCAATCCATTCACTTTCCAGCCCATCCTCCGGCGCCGCCAAGAATTCGGTGATTCGAATCTCCCTCGTCAGCGAACCGGTGGAGATTTCACCGAAGGCGCTGTCATTTGAAGCCATGTCATCCGATTCCAGCAGCGCCAGCAGCCGGTGCCGCCCGGGTCTCAATTCGACCTCCCCAGCAAACTCAAGCGAGTCATACACGCCGATGGCGTCGAAAGCCACATCAGCCAATCTCTCCGCCTCGCTATACTCGTGATCGCCATCGACATCATCGAAAAGCGAGAACCGCGCTGCCGGCGTCTCCAGTCGACCGTAATTCTTTATCCAACTCCTGACTCTGATCCAGACTTCGCCCCTCTCCGAGCGCTCGATTGCGAGCGTTGAGCTCCCGAAACCCCGATCAAGCTCCGGCAGTTCGCGCGACACCGAATTCATTCGGCAAGGCGTCGCCCCCACCGTGTCAATTGATCCAAACCAGCGCACTACCCCCGGTCGATCCTCGATCTCATTGAGCTCCCACGATCGATTACCGCCATGCCCGTTTGCATATCTAACGCTGTCCACCAGATGCCCGAATTCATCGCGCACCAGCACTACGTCGCCGCCGTTATTGAGGTTGCGCCAGCCAGTCACCTGCACGATAGCGCAACCGCATTCATAGAAATTCTCAAAACCGCTGCTGTCCTGCGACAATACCAGATACTCCCCCGGCATCAACAAAACGTCGTGTTCAAACAGACTCGCGCCCGTCTCGTCTCCTAAAAACCAGCGCTCAAGCCGCACGGGATAGTCGACATTGCTTCGCAATTCCACCCATTCGCTTTCGAGATCGCCCTCAGGGTCGGCCAGAAACTCGCTAATCTGCACCTCCCCGGTCGGCGCTCCCACTGTCACAACTGCCATCGCCTCATTGTTGCCAGGGACCTCGTCAGCTGTGAGTCTTGCCCGTAGCCAGTGTCGGCCGCGATTCAACTCGAGACTCGGTTGCAGGCGCACCGAATCGCCTGGCACCAGAGAAGTCACTTCCACTTCGAGCAGCAATTCACTCGGGTCGTTTTCCTGATTGCGATTGCGATCGTCGAAGATTGTGAGTGTGGATGTTGGCGAGGAGAGGCGGCCGAAATTCACTATCAGAAAATCCATTCGTACCAACAGTGGATTGAGAGAATCGATCCCTAGTTGGATCTTGTTCCCCTGCAAACCCAAATCAATACTTGGCGGCAACACCCGGATAGAATTTGGCCGGCATGGCGTCGCCCCTGCCGCATCGCTGCACGGATAAAACTCGTGACTGAAGATCGCCCCGCTCGAATCCGGGTCGCGCTCCCAGCTGCGGTCAGGAGTGCACGGCGCGTCGTATCTGAGCGAATCGATCCGCATCCCAAAATCATTGATCAGTAGAAGATTGCCGATTGCGTCATCCAGTACCGGCCAATTTTTCAATTCGATAATCATGCAGCCAAGATCGCCAAACACATCTGCGACCTGAACGCTGTCCGCGCAAACCACGGCGCGCTCTCCCGCTGCAATCGCGGCGTCGACTGCCACCGAATCTTGTTCGTCGAGGCTCCAAACACTCCAGCCCTGCAGCAGCACCGGATATCCCGCGACATTTTCTACCTCAAGCCATTCGCCACCTCCAGAGTCGGATGAGAGTGGTAGAAACTCTGTGATCTGCAATTCGCGGAAATCGGCATTGAGGTAAAACGGCAGCGCGGCCATGTTATCACTGGAATCACCATCCTCGCCCAATACGAACCAGAGTCTATTGCGGCCCTCCGGTGCCGCAAGCTCTCCGCGAAAACTTGTCACCGAATCCGGCCAAAGCAGCTCTGCGCGAATCGTATCTTTCCAATCGCTCTCGCCCGCCCTGCCGTCCCGGTCACTGTCGAGCGTGAGAACTAACTCAATGGCGTTCGGCTTAAGACCGGTGTTCGATACCGCCACCCGCACCTGCACCGGCGCGCCCGCTTTCTCCGGCACCTCGACTTCAAGACTGTCTTCGATAATCCCGATGTTGACCTCCGGAGCCACCACCGAGTTCGCCCGCCCCGGCGTCGCCTTCAGCGAATCCCGGCACGGCGCAAAGTTGCTTGAGCGCGGCGAAATCGCCCAGTTGATCCGCTCCAGCGAAACACCGTCCGGCGGCGAAGAGCGCCAACTGACAACTTCTGCCGCACCCGTTTGAATCGAAACCAGTTTCAGCGTATCACTCGAATTGCGCAGGGAAAACTTGGCGCCGACCAGCGGATACGACTCCGCAATAGCATCTCCCCACACGCCGCTGCCATTACCCCAATACGATTCGAAGGAGGCAGTGCTGTCAGCCGCAATCGGTTTGCGTGACAATACCACGAAGCTCTCCGAATCGACAATGCGCGTGGCGAATCGCGAGGTGTCCTTGCCGTCGATCAGGATATACCGCGCCAAGTCCACCGGCTCCGGCGCGGTGTTGATCAACTCGATCCACTCCAGCGCCGTCTCCGACCCCGGCTCGTTGATCAAGATTTCATTGATCACCAGCCCCGGTGCAGCCAGCACTCCCGTATTGATTGCAGCAGCGGTGAGCACAACCAGCAACCCGATTGTCACACGAATCCTCAAGGCAGAAATCATCAACGGCGCACCTTTGTTTCAAAGCCCGGTACTTTTGCGACCGCATACATGGTCAAGTTATTCCACGTTATGCGGCTATCATTCGCAAGTCAATCAGTTTTTCGCGAGGAGAATGCGGAGGAATCAAGTCTCAGAAGTTCAGTTTCGTGTCGAGGCGGCACTCCCAGTCCTCAACCCGTCGGCGTTCTGGATAGTACCGCGTCAACACGGTAACGCTGACGGCATTGCCCCGACCGTCTGAAAAGCGTTCTGATATCGAGATCAAGAGCTTCTCATTACCCGCGCTGCTCCAGTCTGAGTCGCGCCAATCGAGCGCCAGCGCCACTCGCAGCGACTTGCGCATGACCGCTTCGACTTCCTGTCGCAACCGCCATTCCTCGCGCTCAGCGCCATTCAACGTCCGCAACCCGACGCGCAAAAGATTCTCGGCCTTCACCCGCTGCGACAGCCGCAATTCGGAACTACCGGTCAGCCACTTGCGTGCGTCGGCGTCACTGGTCGCCAGATCGAAGTCCTCCCACAACCCCTGAAGTCGGAACCCGCGAACGAACGCCAGCGTGTCGCGGTCTTTCCAGATCCAATTCACCCTCGCCGCTATGCAGTCGCGGTCTTCAAGTGCATTGCGCCAGCGCACCAGTTCACTGCGAATTTTTTGTCGCGCAGTCAGAAGGTATTCCGTTTCAATCGCAACCCCCCTTCTCCCCGTGCGCTTGTCGGAATACTCAAAATCAATCTCCGGAATCTCCGTCGTGCCGTAGTCGGCATACGCGTATCCGCCCGACTCGACATTCTTGTAGTTGCGGCCGTAGGAGAAGGCGATGAGTGCCAGTCCCATGTTGCTGCGACCTTCCCGCTCCACGCGAAATTCATGTGCTGACCCTCGATCAAGAATCATTGAGCTCTCGCCACTGAATATGAATCCCATTGAGCGTCTGTGGACTCTCGGAGCGATGATCAAGGAACTGAATTTTCGTCTGCTAAATTCTCCTACTGACTGAAACAGAAGCGCGAAAGCGCCACCACGGAAGAGATTGTTCCGCTCAATACCAACTGCCAGGCTCGTACGATAATGTCGTTCACCTTCTACATGTGACAGGTAACCTCTAACAATTCCCAACCTCATCGGCCTGATCTCCCAGCCGATGCCGTTCTGCACCGTTCTCGTCGGAAAAGCCAGACTTGAGCTAAAGCTTTTGTCCTGACGCAGGGCAGAAGGATTACTGATCGCTCCAAATGTCAGTTGGCTAACGCGAGGCCAGTGTACGTCGCCCAAGCTGATCCTGCTCTCAAGCCCAATGCTTAATTGCACCGTTCGCCGCCTTATCAGCATCCCTCCGTAATGCCGATTCTCAAACTGCAACCCCAACTCATGAGAGCGGTAGAGTATTCGAAACTGCTCATAATGGCTGTGATTCTCAGAAACCCGATGGGTCGAACGGTATGCGAATTGTAGTTCCTTCCGTCTTTCTAATCCAGCACCGGATATTATGATCGCTGACTTCTCAGATGGATACTCCGGATCGATGAAATATTCGCCCCCCAACAAGGCATCCCGCACCAGCTCATACTCCTCCCCCGTTATCTCCCCCGCCGCCAACGCCTCATCCAACTGCTCGATGCTCTTGAATACCTGGTCGACAAAAAATATCGGCAAAGCTATCGATGTTACCGGCAGCCACACGATGACCAGCGCAGCCACCACCCACTTTGTATGAATTGATGTCATGGTTACATAAGATTGAATTTCTTCAGTTTGCGGTACAGCGTTCGCTCGCCGATCCCCAAAATCGAAGCCGCCTTCTTGCGGTTGCCCCCCACCCTCTGCAGCGTTTCGCGAATCATCTGCTCTTCCATCATTTCCAACTCGCCGGCCGACTGCTCGGTATGCACCGCTTTCACCGCCGCTTCACCCTCCCCCAGACGCTCGTGAATCAGCCGCTTCAAGTCAATCACTTCATTGGCCAGGTTCAGCAACGCCTGGTAGATCAGCCGGTAACCCGACTCCTCGCTCGACAGATTAGTGACGACCGGAAGGCTACGATCGTTCAATCTATGCTGGTCGAGCAGCGTCTCCACCGTCTCGCGCCCAACCTCACCAGAAGGATTAGTGACCAGCAACCGCTGCAGGAAATTCGTCAATTCGCGAATGTTTCCCGGCCAGGAATAGCGCAGAAGCAGCTCGGTCGCGTCGGGACTGAAACGGATCTTCGTTTTGAGCCGGTTCAGATTGTGCGCGATGATCGGAAGGATATCCTCCTGCCGGTCGGCCAGACGCTCCATGCGAATCGTAATCACGCTCAGCCGGTAATACAAATCGGCCCGGAAATTCCCGGCGTCCACCTCCTGCTGCAAATCGCGATTGGTCGCGGCGATGAAACGCACGTCGACGGCGATGTTCTTGCGCCCGCCCACCGACATAAACGAACGCGTGTCGATCGCTCGGAGTAATTTCGCCTGCAGACGCGGGTGCATCTCGCCGATTTCGTCGAGAAACAATGTCCCTCCGTCGGCTTGCTGCAACAGCCCCGGCTGCGTCCGGTCGGCGCCGGTAAACGCGCCTTTTTCATGTCCGAATAACTCCGATTCCAGCAGCGCTTCCGGAATCGAAGCGCAGTTGATCGAGATGTATTCCTTCCCGCCGCGCGGAGAATTTTCATGAATCGCCCGCGCAATCAGTTCCTTGCCACTGCCCGACGGTCCCGTCACCAACACCGAGATATTCGTTGGCGCCACCTGCCTGACTCGCCGTGCCGCCTCGCGCAGATTCCGCGAATGGCCGAACATGCCGGCCCCGTCAAGAAGCCTTCGCACCGCCACGGCCTCGGCAATCACTTCCCGCATTTCATCCAGCGGCAGCGCCTTGTCGACGAAACAATCGACTCCCAGTTCTTCAGGTTCGCTGCGCCGCGCAAACAGAATAACATCCGTCAGCGGCGCCTGGCGATTCAGCCGCCGGACGAACGGCACCGCCTCCGCTCCGAGATGTTCGAAATCCAGCGCGATAAACTTCGGCGGCGCGCTACCGATCGCCGCGATCGCCTGCTGCGGCGATTCGGCCCACGTGATTTCGAGGTCTTTGACGCGCAGCGCTGCCATCGCTTCGTCAAGCAGCCTTTCCCCCCGTATCGCCAGCAACGAATAATTCTCGTTCAACGCCAGCGCCTCCGGTTACGATAAGAGTGCGCCTGCGTCCGCGGCTTGATCTGGTCCTGGATCAACCGGAAATCAATCTGCCCCGACTCGACCGCCACGTTGATCACTTGCACCTGCACCCTGTCTCCCAGGCGCAGCCGCCGCTGCGTGCGCTTGCCGATGATTTCGTGCCGTTCCAGCTCGACGTGATAGTAGTCATCTTCCAGTGTCGCCAGCCGCACCATCCCCTCGGCGCCAATGTCGATTAATCGCACAAAGAAGCCGAATCCCAGCATCCCGCTGATGACCCCGGGCAGCACCTCGCCCAACTGGCGCGACAAATACTCCGCCTGCTTCAGCGCAATCGTCTCGCGCTCCGCTTCCATGATCACGATCTCCTGCTTCGTGCAGTGCTCGCCAATGCGGTCGAGCGCCGCCTTCAGCGCGCCCGACTTGGATTTCTTGAACTGGCCGGTCAAAACCTCGCGCAACGTGCGGTGAACCAGCAAGTCCGGATAGCGCCGAATCGGCGAAGTGAAATGCAGGTAGTGCGGGAACGCCAGTCCGAAGTGGCCGATATTCTCCGTCTGATAACTCGCCTTCTGCATCGAGCGCACCAGCAGTTCATTGAGCAGATCCGCTTCCGCCCTTCCCTGCACGGTCTCGAGAAACTCCGCGATGTGCTTTGGCTTCGGCGGCGATCCGAACGACGCCTTGTGGCCGAAGCTCCGCGCAAATTCCACGAAGTTCGAAAGCTTCTCTTCGTCCGGCGGCGGATGCACGCGATAAAGCGTAGGTACCGCTCGCCCCAACATCTCCTGAGCCACCAGACGATTCGCCAACAGCATAAACTCCTCAATGATCCGGTGGCTCATCTTGCGTTCACGCTTGAGAATGCGCGTCACGATACCGTAGTCATCCAAGAACACTTTGTATTCCGGCAGATCAAAGTCAATCGATCCCGAACTTTGCCGGCGCGCGATCAGCTTTAACGCCAGCTCGTGCATGATGCGTATCGCCTCGACCACGCGCTTCTGCTTCTCCAACCCCTTCCCGCCATCGAGTGTTTCCTGTACTTGTTCGTAGCTGAGCTTGGCGCAGGAGCGAATCACGCTCTCGTGAAGCTTATAGCGCACGACATTGCCGGTGGCGTCCAGCTCGATCATCGCCGACATCGTCAGGCGATCGACCTTCTCCTTCAACGAGCAGATATTGTTCGACACCTTCTCGGGGAGCATCGGCAGCACGCGGTCGACGAGGTACGCCGATGCCGTCCGATTACGCGCCTCCTTGTCGAGCTTGGTATTGGCCTGCACGTAGTGGCTGACATCCGCGATATGCACGCCGAGTCGATACCCGTCGCCCAACCGCTCGATTGACACCGCGTCGTCGTGATCCTTCGCGTCTTCCGGATCAATTGTGAACGTCACCGTCTTGCGCAGGTCCAGCCGCCGTGCGATCTCCTCCGGCGCGATCGCGTCCTCAATTGCCTCTGCTTCGGCAGACACCGGCGCCGGGAACGCTGTCGCGAGCTTGAATTTGAACACCGTCGAAAGGACATCGACATCCTTCTCGCCGGGCATCCCCAGCACATGAAGAATCTTTCCTCGCGGATAATCCCGCGCGTCGGTCCACTCCTGTAGATGCACCACAACCTTGGTGCCGTCTTTGATCGGTGTCCCCTTCGGCGGCTCGACCCGGATTTCGATCTTCATCCGCGGATCATCCGGCAGCACAAACGTGTGGAACCGGCTTTGGAAATACTTTCCGACAATCTCGGTTGTTGCCCGTTCCAGCACGCGCACAACCTCGCCCGCCGGTCGTGTCCGCCGCGCCGCCGGCAGAGGCCTGACCTCGACCTTGTCACCATGCAGGGCATTGGCCAGCCCCCAGTCTTCAATGACGATTTCTTCTTTATCCCCGTCCGGCTGTACAAACGCCCGCCCCGACTTGGTCATACTCAATGTCCCGACGATCAGTTCTTCGGCCTTCTTCTGTCCCCCCAGCCGCCCGCCACGCTGACGGCTCACCTTCCCCGATCGCATCAACTCCTTGACCGTCCGACGGAAGTTGGCATACTCTGCTGCCGGTACCTTCATCGACTTGGCCAGTTCGCGTATCTTCAGTGGCCGTTTCCCCATCTGTTCGAGATAGGCAATGATCTGTGCTTCCAACTTCTTCATTAATAGATTCTACAACTGAGATCGCTTGAAGTCAATCTTATCTGTCAGGATGGTCTCCGATGTGTCAAAATGGCAGTGAATGTTACCCCCGTAGCTCCGACTTCAGTCGGATATCTCTCCACCCGCACCGAAATCCACGTCATCGCCCGTAGGTCCGACTTCAGTCGGATTCTCTTCTAACCGCGTTGCGTCAGGTCTTGATCCCGAC
>CAZOYE010000008.1:15696-85257 GCA_964584025.1 uncultured Ignavibacteria bacterium | reverse complement strand
GACGAAGCAATCTCATCCTGAAGATACCCCCTGTAGCTCCGACTTCAGTCGGATTCTCTTCTAACCGCGTTGCGTCAGGTCTTGATCCCGACCGAGCGCCAGCGAGGGCGGGATTGTGACCTGACGCCATCTCGCCAGTCTTCTCGGTGCTGTCATTGCGAGGAGCGAACGGACTCTCCATAAGTCCGCCGACCTCTTGCCGCGACGAAGCAATCTCATCCTGAAGATACCCCCTGTAGCTCCGACTTCAGTCGGATTGCCCTTCACTCCGCTATAAACCGCTCATACACCGCCTGGGCAGTTCTGTCATAACACGCAAAAATGATCTCTTCAATCGACGCATGCCGGCCCACCGTCGCCCGCGCCTCCTCGACCGCAATCTTTGTGGCCGCCTCGAGCGGATATCCGTATGCCCCGGTGCTGATCGCCGGAAAAGCAATCGACTTCAACCCCTGATCGACCATGATTTCAAAACATCGCCGATAGCAGGATCGCAGTTGTTCTTCCTCGCCGTGACCTCCGCCCTGCCAGATGGGTCCGACTGCATGAATCACAAACCTGGCTCGCAGCTTATACCCCCTGGTTATCTTCGCCTCGCCCGTCTGGCAACCGCCAAGCCCGCGGCATTCCTCCAGGAGTTGCGGTCCGGCTGCGCGATGAATCGCCCCATCAACGCCGCCACCACCAAGCAAGGTGTTGTTCGCCGCATTGACAATCGCGTCGACCGCCAACTCGGTGATCGAGCCGAGATACGTACTGATTCTTGGGTTATCCGGTTTCTGAAGCGAATTGATGTTCGGAGTCTCGTTCACGAATGAAGCGGCATCTAATCCCGTCGGCTGCGCATCAAGACCTTTGAGAACTTCGTCATGTTCTCCAGCACCGCGCCCGTGCCGCGCGCCACGCAGGTCAGCGGATCATCAGCGACAATCACCGGCAAATTCGTCTCCTGCCGAATCCGCTTGTCGAGTCCGCGCAAGAGCGCTCCGCCACCGGTCAGAATAATGCCCCGGTCGAGAATATCCGAGGCCAGTTCCGGTGGCGTCTGTTCGAGTGATAGACGCACCGCATCAATGATCGCCGACACCGGCTCGGTTAAGGCTTCACGAACCTGCGCGGAAGTCACCTTGACGTTCTTCGGCACTCCCGCCACCAGATCGCGCCCCTTGATTTCCATCGAGTCCTCGCGTTCCAGCTCGACCGCCGACCCGATCTTCATCTTGATCTCTTCCGCCGTCAAATCGCCGATCAGGAGATTGAAGTTCTTCTTCATGTAGATGACGATAGCCTCGTTCATCTCGTCGCCGGCAATACGGATCGAAGTGTTGTTGACGA
The DNA here is from genome assembly GCA_964584025.1 of uncultured Ignavibacteria bacterium. Taxonomy (GTDB): domain Bacteria; phylum Zixibacteria; class MSB-5A5; order CAIYYT01; family CAIYYT01; genus JADJGC01. Next base: position 83,922 of record CAZOYE010000008.1, on the reverse strand, counting down.
TGCCGTTAAGGGCAATCACCGCGATTTCCGAGGTTCCGCCGCCGATGTCAATGATCATGTTGCCCGAAGGCTGGTCCACCGGCAAACCGACGCCGATCGCCGCCGCCATCGGCTCCTGGATCAAGTAAACATCGCGCGCGCCGGCGTTCTCCGCCGAATCGCGCACCGCGCGCTTCTCAACTTCGGTGATCCCGGACGGTACGCAGATCACGATTCGCGGCTTCATCAGAAACTTGTGGCGCACCACACGGCGAATGAAGTCCGAAAGCAAGCGCTCGGTGATCTCGAAGTCGGCAATTACGCCGTCCTTGAGCGGGCGAATCGCCGCAATCTCCCCTGGCGTGCGGCCCAGCATCCGCCGCGCTTCCGAGCCGATCGCCAGAATTCTGCCGCTGGCAACTTCGACCGCCACCACCGATGGTTCATTAAGCACAATCCCCTGTCCGCGCACGAATACCAGCGTGTTGGCGGTGCCGAGATCAATCCCGATATCGTTGGAAAATCTGCTAAATAAAGACATTACGCCTTATCATCCCCGTAAATGGCGCACAAGTTAGGAAGTTTTCAATTCCCGGCAACAAAAATGTTTAACGCCTCTGACTCCGGCGCCTTTCGGCCGCCGCATGAAACGCTGCAAAGATCTTTCGGCTCACCGGATCATGCGACCACGCCTCCGGATGCCACTGGACTCCCAGCGTAAACCCGTCCGATTCCACAGCTTCTACCACTCCATCGGCAGATTGCGCACAAATCCGCAGGCCGTCTCCCAACTTCTTGATTGCCTGGTGGTGGGCTGTATTCGTTTCAAACTCTGAGCTCTCCGTAATTCGATGCAAGAGTGTCCCGGGCACGACTTTCACGTTGTGCCGGGTCGAGAAGTCCAATTCACCGACCTGCGAGTGATTCCCCGCTCCCGGCTGGTACGACAGGTCCTGGAACAGGCTCCCGCCAAACGCCACGTTCATGATCTGCAGCCCTCGGCAAATCCCCATAATCGGGATCTGCTTCCGGAACGCCGCCCGCATCAACTTCGCCTCAAACTCATCCCGCCGCGGCATTTGCGGCTTGCACAGCGGGTCGGTCGCCTCGCCGTATAACTCCGGATTAACGTCTTCGCCGCCGACGAAAAATACCCCGTCCAACAGAGCGCAATAATTCTCGATATGTTCGTGGTGCTCCGTCAGCGGAATCGCAATCGGCACGCTCCCCGACAGCTCAATGGATTCGTAGTAGTGCTGCTTCAAGTGCTCGAAGCGATACGACGGCAGCGCCTTAAAATCGTGGTCTTCGATGGTGAGCGCCAACACGACGCCGATGACCGGCTTTTCCGTCATAAGGCGACCGCCGCGCGCCCGGTTCGTGCCCGGCTATCAGAAAGCATACAATATTCCCACGTGAAAATGTCCACCGGCGTCGACCCGGTTAATCCCCAGACGCTGCCCATAATCCAATCGTATTGGCCCCACCGGCGACATAAACTGCAGCCCCACGCCGGTCACCACTGCCACTTGTTTTAGTGTTACGCTTCGCAGCTTATCGACGTTGAACCCGGCGTCGATAAAATACGATCCCCACAACTTGCCGATCAGCGGCTTGCGAATTTCCAGGTTCAGCAATGCCGTCGCCTCGCCCCCGACCGGCACGATCGAAGTGTCCGGTGAATCGGTGTCCTTGTTCTCGATCAACAGATCGTGAGGCCCGAAATCGCTTTCCGGAAAACCGCGCATCGTGTACGCGCCACCCAGGTAGAATCTCTCCTTGCTGGGCACTTCATCCGACGTCCCGAATTCGTTGACATAGCCCAGCCGAATCCGCGAAGCAAACACTGTGCGCCGGCTCCAGAGATTGTACTTCGACCAACTATACAGCAGCTTGATGAAGTCATTGTCGCCGCCGAGAATTCCGCCGACATACTCAAATCGATAAACCGTGTACGAACCGCTGCTGGGGTTGTAGCGGCTCTGGATCGGCCGACTGTCGCGCTCCAACTGACAGATGAATCGACGGTTGATCGTGATCCCCTCTTCTTCGCCGGAGGCCTTGAATTGCACGGAGTCAATGTCTACCTGTTCATAGTTGAGCGAAGTCAACAACTTGGTCTTCAATGAAAACTCACGCACGGTCGTCGCGTCGATCGTAACCAGGCGATAGTGGTATTTTTGCCCCGGCGAGGTTGCCCGCGGCTCGTAGCGAAACGTCAGGATTAACGGCATGCGAATCTTAAACAAGTACGGTTCGGTGTAGGCAAACTGGTACTTGGGCCGGATCAGGAGCAAGTCCACAAACGTAAACGACGTTGTCACCGAAAACGTCGCGCTGCGCCCCGTCCCCGAGATATTCCGGTCGCCGAAAGATCCCACGGCGTTGAGTGCGATGCCGGCGTCCTTGTCCTGTGCCGCGCCCCCGCCGATCGCCGCAAAGCGCGGCTTGCGCTCGACGGCGCTCACGTAAAAATTCGGCTGCAGGCTGTCGCGCGCCGTCATCGAATCCGGCAGCCGCAAAGTCACAAAATTGAACAATCCGGTGCGGATCAGCCGTTGCTGTGACTCGAAGAACTTGTCGCGCGAGTAGATGTCATTCTTCTTGAACGTGATCTCCTGCCGGAACACGTTCGGCCGCGTACGCAAGTTAGTATCAACGACGACATCGCCAAAGAGCACCAACTGGTTCCGCGTTACATTCACGTTTACGGTGGCCGTGGCGTTCGCCGAGTCCTTGGCTACCGCGATGGCAACGTCAGCGTACGGGTAACCTTTGTTCGCGAAAATGGCCTTGATCCCGTTACGCACGTCCTGGATCGCAAATCCATTCAAATATTCCCCCGCCCGCAGCGGATCCGCCTCGACGGCGATCCGGTACCCGTCGCTGCCCAGATCGCCGGTCAGATTCATTTCGCTGATTCGATAGCGCCGCCCTTCAACGATCCTGATATTGACCACCGCCGTTTCCGGCTTCTGCCCCGGTACCAGCGAGATATTGACGTCTACTTCATCAAAGCCCCGGCTACGATAGAAGTACTGCAGCAGGATCATATCCCGCTCGTAGCTGATCTTGGTATAGCGGTTGGCGCGCATCAGCCCGACACCCTGCCAGAAACCGTCCTCGCGCGATGCCAGGTTCTTGCGAATCGTCTTCTCGTCGAACGTGACGTTGCCGGCAATAACGATCTTCTCGATCTTCGGCCGCTTGCTGAGCATGCGCCCAAGCTCCTTGTCCTGTGAACCTCGCAATTCGCAGGCGCACAGAACCAGTATTGCCAGAACGACTCTCAGCCAGCTCACTCAAACTCCCAGTTTACCAGCAAATCGAGCCGCCAGAGCCGGTCGCGATCGTAGCGCCCGTTAATCGACAAATGCCGCCCCAGCCGGTACTCAGCACCGTAGTCCGCCCGCCCGTCGTCGGTATTGAGCGACGATACGTATGTATAGACATTGGGCAGGGTGTACAGCCCGAACGAAACCGCCGCCCCTTCGATGTTATTCTTCTCTCCCACCACCGGGGTAATCTCGAACCACTCCAAACCGAAATTGCGCAAGATCGCCTGCCCGGTGAGCGTCCCGACGTAGCCGAGCGCGCCCGCCTGAACGCGGTTCTGGAAATCTGAGGCCAACTGCGAGCCGGCGGCGCCCGACGCTGTCTGGTTCACCAGGATCAACATCACGATGTCTTCCACCGTGAGTTCCGAGCCGGCGGCCGATCCGAAAATCGGCTGGCTGATCGTGCCCCGCACCGTGGCATTGACATCGATAAAGCCGCTGCCCCCCGCCACCGTCCCGCCCGCGGCGCTGCGTACGCGTGACGAGACGTCGATGTACAAGTCGGGATCGGGTATCGGCTTGTCAAACGAAAGGTAACTCCCCGACTCGATTCGCCACGGAATATCCAGGAAATAGAACGTGCCGCGCGAGATGTTCAGCGTCCCCTGGTAGTTGTCCTTCGCGTCTTCGCGCAACACCTGCAGCGTCCCGTCCAGCACCATGTTGACGTCGCGATTCTTGACCCGCACCGAGCCGGGCAACATCTCCACGTTGAGGTTGTAGTCCCACAGCGCTGTCGTGTCGACATCCTCGAAAACCATGGTCGTGTATTCGTCGTCGAATTCGTCAAGGTACTCCGCCTCATAGAGCGTCACGTCCCCGGAGATCAGCGGCGGATTCGAGCCGCGAATTTCCAGGTCAAAATCGGCCCGCCCGTAGATTTCCCCCAGATCATACTGCACCGGCACATCGTAGCCGACGACGGCAACCTGGTAGTTCCAGAGATCGCGCGTCAAAAGATTGATTTCGCCCGCCGCCCGCACCGATCCAGATCGCCAGCTCGAGCCCAGCAATTTCTTCTTCTTATGCCGGACGGTCCCTTCCACCCACTCGACAATCACCTGCTTGCCGTTGGAGGAAACCTTGGCCTCGATCTGCTCAATCGGATTGGCCATCTGGTACACCTTGACCGTGCCGTTGGAAAGTGTAAACTCGCCCCGCGACTGCGGTTGCTGCAGCGTACCGTAAATCTGGAGGTTCAGATTAAACTGCCCGGTCAACGATTCAATGTTGGGGTTGAAAGAGCTGATCAGGCTCAGGTCATCCCCTGAGGAGGTGATATTCAGATCGATCGGCCGATCGGGAACGTATACCACACCGCTGTCCAGGTTCATCACCAGCGGTGCCGTCCCCTCAGCCTTGATGTCGTAGCCGCGATACTTCAGATTAAAATCAGAGATCGACAATACCGAGTCGGCAAAGCGCACTTCCGACGACAGATGCCCCAGCGAATCCCGGCCGTAAACCAACTCGGCGATTTCGCCGCTGATCACCATGGACGGATTCGCGAGCTTGCCGACCAGCCGCCCGTCCAGCGTCAAGCGGCCATCGATCAGCGAATCACCGGTCAGATTTACCAGCCAGGCCGGGAAATCGTAGTCGTCGCAGATGACGTGGAGCGAAATCGTTGTGTCAAAACCGTAAGTACATTCAAGATCGATCAGCCCGGCGTCGCCAGCCAGCTGCGTCCGCTGCACATCGATTCGATCAGCCAGAAAATCAACCGCGATCGGCTGCGTGTTGCGGTATTGCAGCGTGTCCCACTGGAACAGGAAATCCGATATCGTGACGAATGCCGTGCTGTCCACGAGCCGCGCCCTGCCCTTGCCGTCGAGCATCATCGTATGCGGCCGCTGCATCCCCGCCGTCTCAAACGCCAGCGAATCGACATCGAGATACGTCTGCGCCAGGTTGATGTCCACCAGGTTCGAGTCGATCTCGATTCCGAGACGCACGCTGTCGGCGGGCAGATTCCAAACGTTGCTCTTCCAGGCAAACACATCGACCGTGCCGCGCTGCCCGTACATGAAACTCGCGATGTCAAAGTCCGCCACCAGGCTGTCGGTGGAAAATCCGTAGAAGCTGCACGAGTCGCCGAGGAATCGCCCGCGAATATCCGGGTCCAGCACCGGTCCGTTAACTTCGTAGGTTGCCGATGCTCCTCCGGAAAGCTCCTCGATGAACAGGTCCCCCCAGAAATCGGCCAGCTGCGTCGTCTGGAAGTCACCGGTCAGCATCAAATCGCCGTCATAACGCACCACGCCCTCGGTCGTGAACATTGAGTTCTCATACCAGAGCGTAAATCCCGGCTGGAAATACAGGTCTTCGACATTGAACGTCATCTCGCCGCGCAGCGAATCGTAACGCACCCAGTCAAACTGTCCCGGCCCGCAGTCGATCGTCGCGTCCAGCGTGAACGTGTCTTCGCGAAACCCGCTGCCGTTAAGATTGACCCGGCCGCTCATCCGCGACGGAAACGTCCCGGGAAGCACCTTGTCGAGATTGAATCCGCGTACGTCCAGCTCCCCGCTGTAGGTCTCGGGCCGCGCCTCGAAATTGATCTCCAACAGCCCTCGCATCGTGCCGTCGAACATCTCCGCATCGAAATTGCTTAAACTCAAGATGCCCCGATCAAACATCAACTCCGACTCGAAAGGACCCACTGCCCGTTCATAGAGCACGCCGCTTCCCTCGGCTCGACCGCGAAACAGCTTGGGACGGCCGGTGATTTCCGCGGAGAAGTCAAATCCGCCGTGTAAGCGGCTGCCGATCAACATGCCGATTTCATCCAGCGAAACATGGCTCTCGCGAATACTGAACTGGAACGGCAACGAGTCGCTGAGTGGATAAAGCCCGCCGCCGATGATGCGCGAGGAGTCGGTCAGCACGTACAGCGAGTCGATCCCCAGCGCGCCGTTGGAATACGCCAGGCCGGTGTGCAACTCCCGCAGGTGAAAGCGCCGCGCCGGCAGATTTAATGCGAGCGAATCCAGCCGCACCGCGATGACGTCGTTCGCCAGCGAACCCTCCAATGAAATGTAGATGCTGTCGAGATAAAGCGTCCGTTCGCCGCGCACCCACTGGAATCGGCCGTCCCCCAGAACAAATTGCCCGAGCGTGACGTTGGGCAGTGCGCGCTTTTCGCCCGCCGCTCCATCTTGACCGCCTAATCGCGGAAGTAAAAGCCTCCCGGTTGAATCGGAGCGCAAGATCACCGTGGGACTGGATACGAATACGCTGTCTACATGCCAGTCACCGCGCCAGAGCCGGCGGATGTCGTAGTGCAATTCCAACCGGTCGATCTGCGCCAAACGATAGCTTTCGCCCGGAATCCGCGTGTTGACCCGGATATTCGCGATCGTCAAATCGCTCCAGTACGACCCGCCGATCTGCTCGAACTCGATGTCGACGTCGTATTTCGACTCGATGTATTTCGCCAGCAGGAAATGGATCGCCCGCGGCACCAGCGTGGTCTGCGTCACCAGGTAGACCGTCAGAACAATCGCGGCAACCAGACCGAGAATCAGGGCAATCGGAATATGAAACAAGTACCGCATCAGCCAAACACCCGCGTAATCGTCGCTTTGATCATTTCCTGCTGCGCTTCGGTCAGGTCAATCGCTGCCGCGATCGCCGCGAGTTGCCCGCCTGTCGCACCCAGGTTGCGCGCCCCGCGTACATGGCTGTAGAGCTGCACCGGGTGCTGTGAAATAGCCAGGAAAACGATGCTGGCAACTTCGCGTTCCAGCGCCGTCGGCCCCGGCCGCGACAGCACCTTGCCGTACCCCTCGACTACCATCCACTCGCTCAGTTCCGGCGAGACGGAGGCCATATTAGCCACCAGCCGGACGAAATTGGGGTGATAGATTCGCGCGCACAGCGCTTCCCCGCGGCGGCGCCACTCTGCCCAGTCATGATCTTCGCTCAGGATTTCCGGCAGGGTGCTCCCTTTCGCGCGCGCTACTTCTGCAAAAACCTTGGCGGCCTCGATCGCCTGGGCGTAGCCGAAAAACAGGTAGCTCTGAAGGACAATCTCGTAGGTCACATCGGCGGGGAGAGGTTGGGGAATCAGGGCGTCCAGTTCGCGGTGCAGCGACATCAACTTCCCTGGCGCCAGCGCACTCGCCATTCGCGCTATGGCTGTTAATCGATCCATCGACCTGCGTTCATCCCATTAGTCGCCAAAGCATTCCGTCCAGTTTGCCAATCTATACATTCAAGGCAAACCGGACACTACAAAAACGAAAGCGCCGTCGAACTTCTCCGACGGCGCGAATTCTCAGAAATTGATCGCTGACCGGCTATCTCACAACCGCGGCATTGCGCAGCAGCGGCGAATCCGTGTTCACCTGCCGAAAGACCGGCGTTGATCGTCCGCTGAACGGCTTCTGATAGAAGCGCGCGCCTGCCTGGCTCGCGTAGTTGAACTGCGCCGAGGCCTGCCGCATCCGTTTGAGATGCGCTACATACAGCGACTCGATCGTGGCGTCCGCCAACCGCAACGAACGCGCGTTCTGGATTGAAGTTGCCCGATAATTCGAGCGCTCGCCGGACACGCCGAGAATATTCTCGTAAAACGCCGGCGGCTCCTGGCGTCGCTGGGCGTACGGCTCGCTGGTAACATAATTCACCTGTTGCACGACTGCGGCATTGCTCGCCGGCTGATTCGTCAGCAGCGGCTCGCCCGGTGTCGGCAATTGATTGTTGCGGGTAAATGTGATCGCCAACAAGGCGCATACCCCGACTGCCGCCAGGCTCGATGCCCACGCCAACGGGCGTCGCCACAGCGACGGCTCGCGCAAGGGCAAATAGCTCTCCGTCGGACGGTGCTGCTCCGCAAAGATGCGGTTCATTAACTGGAGGTTAAAATCTTCCGGGACGTGCTTCTGCGGCATCGCCCGCGCAGCTGCGACGATTTCTTCGATGTAGAGCTTTTCGCGTTCGCAACTTTTGCAAGATCTTATATGGGCCTCCATCTCCTTGGCGAGATTCGAGTTCAATGAACCATCATAGGATGCTGATAGGTAAGATCGAGCCTTTCGACAATTCATATGACTCCTCCATGCGCGGCTTGAGACGGTTGCGCAGGATTGCACGAGCCCGGTTCACACGCGACTTGACCGTGCCCAACGGCACGCTCAAGACCTGGGCAATCTCCTCGTACGACAGATTGTCCACGTCGCGTAAAACAAAGGCGGTTTTGTATTTTTCGGGTAAACGCTTGATTTCCGTATCGAGCAGTTGGCGCAGGCCGCTGTTGTTCTCGGCCTTCTCTTCCTTCGCCGGTAACTTGTCGGCAAAATCAAAAATGTCGAAGAACTTGATCTTCTTGCGCCGGCGCAGCTCGTTGCGTGCCAGATTCAACGCGATCGTGTAAATCCACGTCGAAAACGCAAACCGAAAATCATACGACATCTTGTGCTGCCAGACGCGCAAGAAGGTATCCTGCAACAGGTCATTGGCTTCTTCTTCCGATGACAGCATCCGATTGAGCACGTTAAACAGTCGGTCCTTGTAGCGATTGACGAGCGTATTGTAGGAGACCATATCGCCTTCCTGCACGCGCTTCATCAATTCCAGATCAGGTAGTGACTCTCTGTTCAGCATAGTGTCCTTTCGTGTGCCTGCCCAGCAGTTGCTATCGAATAATACAACTTCCCTGCCGTCGTGTTCCAGAATTCTGCGATTCGTTCTTGCTTCGACCATTTCCGCTGCTAAATTAGTCACGGCATTCGAATCCAAGGAGACGCGTAAGTGACTGTAAATGAGGCAATTAAAATCAGGCGAACGATCCGCTCGTTCAAAAAGCAACCGATCGAACCGGAAAAACTCGCCGCTTTACTCGAGGCTGCCCGTCTGGCACCCTCCGGTTGGAACGACCAGCAATGGAAATTCATTGTCATCCGCAATTCCGAGGCGCTCACAAAACTCGCCCACGCCTGCGATGACCAGATGCACGTTGCCGAGGCTGCCGTAGCCATTTGTGCCGTCATCCCTAACTGCCTCGGCCTCGAACCCCGTAAGCGCGAGATCCGGTTGCAGGACATCGCTATCGCCAATTCCTTCATGATGCTCCAAGCTACCGAATTGGGACTCGGAACCTCGTGGATCGGCGCCTTTAACGCCTGGAAAATTCGGCGTATGCTCAAGATTCCCGAAAGCGCGGAAGTCCACTCCGTTATGGTCTTCGGCTACTCGCACTATACACCGCCCGCTACCGATCGCAAGCCGACTGCGGAGATTTTCTGCAGCGACGATTTTAATACCCCCTTCGGGTCGTAATCGCCGCACTGTTTCTGTGCCCATCACCGAGACCGCGACCAATACCGCGTCGCGATTTCGTCTCTCGCAGGCAACTCTGTCTCGCTACGACCGCGATTTCACGGCCCGGATCGCCCCGACCGATTTCAGGGGCAAAGCGGCACACCGCTTGCTTCTTCAATGACCGGGATACCAATCTTTTTCTTGACCCCCGTTGAGGGCGCGTTACATTCATCGCATGAATGCTTTTGGTATCAAACTTGAGGAGGCATGGATGCCGCGTTTTTTGGCGTTTTCATTGGTCGTTTGCATGACAGCATCTACCCTGTTCGCCCAATATGATGATGAAGATCGCGCGCGAGGTCGCGGACGTGATAACGAAAATGTCACCCGTATCTACTCGTACGACAATCAGCCGCCTCGTCAACTCGTCGATTGCCCGACCGCCGCAACCATGCCGCGCGCCAGCTTCGATGTCCAACTGCGCGCCTCCGCCAACGGCTCGCTTGTCGGTCAGACCACCATCGGCCTGCACCGCCGCTTTATGGTCGGTATGTCCTACGGCGGCGAAAAAGTCCTCGGCGACCAGAGCGCCGACTGGTACGATGAAGTCGAATTCACCGTCAAATACCAATTGATCACCGAAAACATCTATATGCCCGCCATCGCCCTCGGTTACGAAGGCCAGGGCTACGGCCGCTATTACAACGACTTCGAGCGTTTTATGTACAAGTCCAAGGGCTTTTATGGTGTCGTATCTAAGGGATACAAAACGTACCAGTGGTCCTCCGGGCTCCATGCCGGCGCCTACTATTCGCTCGAAAGCGATATTGATAACGACGATGATGTCTCAGTCTTTTTCGGCGCTGATCTGCAACTGCAGGATGACCTGCTCCTGGTCGCCGAATACGACCTCGCCCTTTCCGATAACCGCGACTCGGAACAGTCCGGCAAGGGCTGGGGTTATTTTAATGTGGGCGTACGCTGGATTTTCTCGGAGCGTCTCGAAATCGGCTTCGATATCGAGAACCTCTTCGAGAATCGCAACGACACCAAATCGCCCACCCGGGGCCTGAGAATTACTTATCTGGAATTCTTCTAACGGTGTATAACCAACCGTAGGAGTCGCACATGAACGCCAAACAGCTCTTGACCGCAATCGTTATCGGCCTGGCCATCGCCATCACCGGCGTCGGTTGCTACACGATCATCCGGCACCCTTCGATGGAAAATGCCCAATACGACGCCGTCGCCTATGAGCACTCTGCCAACGACCGCGATTGCGTGCGCTGCCACAGCGACTATGCGAAGTACCCCTACGGCTACTATGAAGGATACTATCCCGAGTTCTACTGGGACTACCCCAACTGGGGTGACTACTACGCTTACCCCTGGTGGTGGGACGGCTACTGGTATAAGGACGGCGTTGCCGTTGATACAGTCGATAAGATCGCCCGCCCCGATCGCCAGCGCGGCCTGCGCCCCCCTTACGTGACCGGAGCCCAGCCTGTGAACCCGACCGTGCCGATCTTTAACTCCGGCGGAACGCAGCCTCCGGTTGTCGGCGGCTCCACCGGCGGTACCACGACCGGCGGCAACACCGGCACCACGCCGCCGACCAATACCGACAACGACGACAAGAAAGAAGACACCAAACCGCCGAAGCGGCGCGGCAAGTAACACAAAAGGAGCGTCATTGTGTTCTCACATCTGTTGCGGACTCTCACCGCTTTTGCCATCGCCCTTTCCCTCGCAGCTGTTTCTCACGCACAGGACGAAGAGGGCTCCTTTATTTCCGAGTCTTCAGCCGGAAGCTTTTTCGGCGTTGGCGGCCGCGCCGTCGGCATGAGCGAAGCGGTGATCGTCTCCATCAAGGATGGCACCGCCATCGTCTACAATCCGGCAGCCCTTACGAAGATCAAGCGCCCCGAATTCTACGGCGCGATGTCCCACGAAAAATTCACGAACGAAACCACGACCATTTCAGAATTCGACGCCGACGCTGACCTCTCGCGCACTCGCTTGAGTTCACTCAACCTCTCGGTGCCAGTGCCGACGTATCGCGGCGCCCTCGTCCTCGCTTTCGGTGTGAATCGCACCCGTTCTTTCGATCGTACTTTCACCTATGACTACCCGGTTTCGGGACAATCACAAAACGCTGTCGAAGAGGAATCGGGTGGGATCCGCGAGTGGTCGGCTGCCGGCGCGATCGAGCTCTCCCCGCGCATTGCCGCCGGTGTGACGCTCACGTATTACAACGGTGGCGAAGACTACTCCTGGAACCTGGCGTTCGAGGATGGCGCAGACGACGTCCAGTACATCGACAACATCGAAGACAACTATTCCGCCGTCGGCCTTCGTGTCGGCGCCACTTTTGATCTGAACGATAACATCGGCACCGCGCTCACGATCGAGGCGCCCACCAAGTTCAAAGTCGAACAGAATTACATCCAGCGCACGGTTATCAACGGTGAAACCGACTCGGAAGTCGGCTACTACGAATACTATCTCACGCATCCCTTTGTTTTCAACGCCGGACTTGCCTTCCGTACCCGCACCTTTCTCGTCGAAGCCAACATCGGCTATGCCGACTGGACGCAGCTTGAGTACGACGGCGATTTCGATCTCGAACAGCTCAACCGTGACCTGAAAAACTCCTACGACGAAGCCATCAATTTCCGCTTCGGCGCCGAATACATCCTGCCGCAATACGGCCTGATCCTGCGTGGCGGTTACAAGCACGAGCCGCTGCCATTCTCCGGCTTCTTCCCGGCCAATCGCATCGAGAAAGATCGCAATTCGTTCTCAATCGGCGCCAGCTATCTCGTCGATCGCGTCGCCATGCTCGACATCGCCTTCGCGCGCGCCAGCTACGAATTGGAGAATGGCGACCTTTCGCTCGCGCAGAAGTTCACCTCAAACAAACTGATGTTCTCCGTCGGCTACCGCATTTAGCCGCGCTATCCGCGATCTGTAGTGCGCCTATTTAGTTGATCAAAGTAAGATCTCTCTTCGGCAGGTCATTGCGAGGAGCGAACAAATCTCCATCGAACATCCACGCTCAACCGCGACGAAGCAATCTAATTCTCGGTCCCCCGTTGCGTCAGGTCTTCCGTTGAGTCGTTCACCCTTCTTGATCAACGGAACCATGCACACGCCGAGAAGGGCGACCTGACGCGAATCACTTCTGGGAGCTAAGACGTTCCAGTCCGACACCTCATTCGTCAATCGTAGGTCAATTCCCGCTTTGCTTAAATCCGCCGCCGCGTTATCGAGAAACACCACAGCCAATCGCTGACTCTGTTCACACAACAGAAGGAATTGACATCCAAAATTGCCGTCCCCTCAATGTCCTTTCTCGCAACGAGAAGCTCCCTAAACTCAGCTCACTCCATCGCTACGGCGCAATTGCTTATTCCGGAAAGAACTTCGCCCACCGTTCGAACACGTCCTGCAGAAAATCCCCCGTTTTCTTCTTCACCTTCTCGGCGTAAACCTTTCCCTTTTCAATATCAAAATCCGGCTCACCCCGGCCGTCCTTATCGTACAGCAGGACCGACCCCGGAATCGGAAACACATCCGCGCCGCCATTGAAGATGTAGGCCATTTTCTTGTCGTAGCGCGCCTTGTTACCGAACTTCGGATTCACCGCCATCACGAATCCCGTTTCGTCGCGCCCGGCATGCCCGCCTGGCCCGCCATAGACTTCTTCCGTTACCTCGCTGCACAGCGTCCACCAATGCACCACGGCAACCTTCAGTCCAAACTCCTGGAACGCCCGATACGCCGCGTCCTTGAGCGCGTTGTTGTTGCCGCCGTGACCGTTGACAATCACACAGCGGCTGAATTGCTTGTCGCGAAACGACTGCAGGATATCCAAAATGTATGCCGTGAAGATCTCCGGCCGGACCGTAATCGATCCGGCATAGCCGTACAGCGACTTGGTGATGCCGTAATGCACGCAGGGCGCCACGATCGCCTGGAAGCGCTCCCCCAGGTAATCGGCGAGCGCGATCGGAATGATATTGTCAGTGCCGATCGCCGCCGATCCGTGCGCCTCGATCGTTCCCACAGGAAAAAAAACGAGATCGCACTTCGACGGCACGACCTCTTGCACTTCTTGCCACAACATCTCTTCCAGTCGATACCAACTCATCTATGGCTCCTCGTCCTGAAGCTTCTGGAACAGCGTTTCCAGCACCGCCTCGGTCGCCTTCGCAGAGGTCTCATCGCCGCCGATGCGAAACGCATTGATGTCGCGCACCAAAAATTCCAAATCGCCCGGCTGCCGCAAATCGTACCACAATTCGATCTCTTCCCAGTTGAGCCGGTCGGCCTGCGCTACTTCGACCACGCTGCGGTATATCTCATCCGCGTTTGACCAGTCGATCTGACTGAACACTTCCGGCACCAGCCGCCGCATCCCCAGCAGGTAGTAGCTCCCTTCGAGCGTCGGCCCGAACACAATATCTTTCTTCTTCAAAACCTTGAAAGCGTTCTCGATCATCCGCCGGCTGAGCGTCGGCGTCACGCAATCGATCAGAAGCACCTTGTCGTGCCCGGAATCGAAGCACTGCTTGAACGCCGTCTGAAAATTCGCACTGACGTCCGCGTCCGGCTGCGGGCGCATTTGCACGTCGCCGTTTTCCAGCCGGGCACGCGCCTTCCCCTTGAGGCTGGTCCTGAGATTTGCAATCGCCACCGAAATGATCTCTCGCGCGCGCTCGCTCGTAAACGCGATCACCAGCGTGCTCTCAACCGTCAAACACGCCGCAATCGTATCCTCGACAAACGCCTGGTAAAGCGCATTGGCGTCCTCGAGACGAATCGACTCGGAGAACTGCGATTGCACGCGCAAGCGGTGCTTGTCTTCGAGATAAATGATGATGGCGTTTTTTTCGGAATCCGCTTTCATTTTCGGCATAACGACGAACAACTCAAATGGATGGTTAGCTCCTGTGAATTGAATATATGCCCGCCTGCAGCGAACACAAGTCTTTTGCCGTTACAGCGCGAATTTCGCGGAAGAAAAATTACGCGGAGAATTCTTAGGTTTGGAAAAAATGCTTGACTAATTCACCGTCTGCAGTGCGGCGATCATCTCTTCCGGCGAAACCACGCCCGATATGATCTTGTGCACATTGCCGCTCGAATCGAGCAACAACGTTGTCGGTAGAGAGTAGTGCTTCAACCCGAAGCGCGCCATGAAAGCTTGTGTGATCGCCGTGCCCGAATTTTCCAGTTGCACCTTGATCGGCTGAAATCGCGCCGCCGCCTCGACAACCGAAGGATGGTTGAGAGTCTTCTTCTCGAGGATCTTGCAGTTGACGCACCATGTCGCCCAGGTATCGATCAGCACCGGCCGCCCGTCTGCCTTGGCCTGCTGCAAGGCCCCTTCCAGATCAGTCGACCAAGGGATCAGGTTCTTTTCCACCGTTTCGCTGCTCGCCACGCCTGTCGGCAGCCACTCCGAAGCCGGCGGTAAAATTAGACCACTGCGCAAGATTGTCCCGCCCAACAAGTAGATCGCCACCAGCAGCGCAACCACGCCGATCAATTTCTTCAAGCGCAGGAAGAATCCGGCTTCCGGCGTCAGGCGGTCAAGCCCGCCGCCGAAGACACCTAACACCAGCAAGATCACTCCCGTCGCGATCGCCGTAAGCTCGGGCGAAATGATCGTGCTCACGAAGTACACCGCCATCAGCAGCAGCACAAAACCGAAGAACTTCTTCACCGATTCCATCCAACCGCCCGAGCCCGGTAACGCGCTGATCGCTGAGGAAAACGTCCCGATGATGATATACAGCGTGCCCAGTCCCAGCGCGAAGACGAACAGCACCAGGAACCCGACCACCGGCGAACCGGCCGTCGCAATGTAGAGCAGAATCCCGGCCACGAACGGCCCCACACACGGCGAGACCACCAGCGCCGCCACAATCCCGAGCACGATCGCGCTGCCGATTCCGCCACCGCCCGAAGTGCGCCCCAGCTTGTTGCGCAAAGAAGCCGGAACTTGCAGCTCGTAGAGCCCAAACATCGACAAGGCGAAGATCACAAATACAACGACAATCCCGATCACCACCGGCGGGCTCGCCAGCCACGCGCCAAAAACGCCTCCCACCAGCGAGACGATCAACCCCATGATCCCGTACACCACCGCCATCGAGACCACGTAAAGCAAAGACATCATAAAGCCTTTGCCGACCGATCTCTCTCGCCCGGCGAACACGCTCACCGTGATCGGAATCATCGGATAGGTACACGGCGAAAACGAAAGCAAGACTCCCGTTATAAAGGCCAGACCCAGCGCCAGGAAATATCCCCAGAATCCGTGCTCGTCAATCAGTCGCTGCAGGTCGTTTTCCTGCTCCGGCGTTCCACTCACCGGCGGCGTGCTCGCCGCCACCGGCGGCTGCGTCGCTGCAGCGCCAAAAATGTCGCTGTGGGTTGAAGTACCCCCGCTGCCAACCGTCATCGCCAGATCGACCGCCACCGTCTGCGGTGCGCGGCACTCCTTGTTATCGCAAGGCTGATAGGTGAATCGCACCGGAACCGTGTAGTCCCCCTCGGCAACCGTCTCGGCGACGTCGATCTTGAACCTGATCGTTGTCTGCCCCTCGTACACCGACATCTTCTCGCCCATCAACTCCGCGTCCTGACCCGCCGGATACCTGATCGTCCGCGGCGTGATCCCGGGCAGCGTATCGAATTGCACCTTCGCCGCGATCAAATAGCTTTCATACGGCTTGGCGGAATTGATATGCCAGTGCTCCGCGATCTCGACGACTACTGCCGCTTCAACCGTCGAGCCGGGCGTCGTCGCCGTGCTCGCGATGAGCGAGCGGACCTTGACTAATTCAGCGTCAGTGCCGCCAGAAAGTGCGGATAAATCGAAGCTCTCTTGTCCGTGCAGCGGCAGGACCAGAGCGACCCATAGCAGGCAACTAAGAAGAAGTCGTTTCGTAACCAACCTCGCAGTTAACAATGTCTTGGATTATAAACTCAACGGGCAGACGGGACGCAAGATTATTTCTTCGCGCCGCTCGATTCCGGTTCTTGCAGGCGCGCGAGCAAGCGATCGAAATCGATCGTCTTCGCGATCTCCTTCGCCAGGGCTTCGGCGAAAAACTTGATGAAGAGCGAGCGCTGATCGAGCTTGCCCGAATCGCCCATCGCCGGCCCCTCAAGACTGGTGTCGGGCGAAAGCGGCGCATGAAGCTTTTCAATATAGACCTTGGTCTTCGTGTCTTCCTCGGTCTGGAGCATCTTCTTCAATTGCGTGACGGGTATCTTCGTCGAGCCGATTTCTTCAACCTGGAACTTTCCGGTCGCCCCGCCTTGCGGGATATAAGGCGTTGGATCGTTCTTCTTCACTTCCTCGCCCGACATTTCCCGAATAAACCAGTCATAGTCGTGCGGCGCGTCTTCCGACTTCGGCTCGGGCCGCACGGCTTCGACATCGTATTGGTCCTCGGTCAAATCGAGCTTGTCCAGCGTCGGCCGTTCCGGCCGCGGCTGCTCGGAAGTGGATTGCTTCAGCATGCTCAGAAAAATCTTGTCGGTAGCGCTGGAAATCTTCTTCTCAAAGCTGTTGTCGTCGTCCGCAAGGATGCTCTCGATGTCCGAATCGTCCGCCTCCTTTTCTTCAGTCCCCTCATCCAGTGCCGATTTCAACAGCCGGTCAATCTTGTACAGCAGTTCCTGCGGCGAGAACGGTTTGCTCAGAGTGTCGTTCGGCGCTACCTGGACCAGTTCCTTGGTGTCAAGCAGCTCCGAGCTGCCCAGCAACATCAGGATCGGCACCTGTGCCTTCGCCCGATCTTTCTTTAATTCCTGGACGATGAAGTAACCGCTGACATTCTGCGTCGAGGTTGCAATCACCGCCAGATCATAGTCGGTTCGCTTGAGCTCCTCCAGCGCCTTGGTGCCGTCCTGGAAAAGATTGGCATCATAACCGTGCTGCGTCAGCAGCTTGCGGCAAACCGCAATGATCGTTTCCGAGGCATCGGCTACCAGGATTCGCTTACGCATGGCCGTTACTGCCGCTCCGAAAGTTTGCGCGAGGCGCGTTCAAGTATCTTCTTCTCCCGTTCCGTCAACTTGTCGTAACCGCCCACTTCCTTGATCCGATCAAGAATCTGGTCGACTTCATCCATCAGGTCGTCTTCCGGCCCGGCCGCCGGGCGATTCACCAGCTTCGGTTTCCGTCGCAGACGCAGCTTGCTGCGCAGACCGCGCACCCAGTTCGGGATGCGCCAATCAGCCTTCAGGTAAAGATAAGCGATCAGCGCGCCGCCGAGGTGCGTGAAATGCGCAATGCCGTCCGCCTTCCCGTTATACGACGCCAATACGCCAAGACCAATCAGGATCATGACGAGATACTTTACTTTTATCGGAAACAAAAACCAAATATAGACCAGTCGATTCGGATAAAGCACCGCAAACGCCACCAAGACTCCGTAGATCGCCCCCGACGCGCCTATCACCGGCACGCTGCTGTTGAATTGCAGCAAAAACGTGATGATCCCCGCGCCGGTCCCCGTAACGAAATAGAACATCAAGAATTCGCGCGTCCCCCACTGGCGTTCCAGATCGGAACCAAACATCCAAAGCGAAAACATGTTGAAGAAGATGTGGAAGAAGCCCCCGTGCAAAAACATGTACGTTACTACCTGCCACACCTGAAACTTGTGCGCAATACCATACGGCACCAGCCCGAAGATCCGCTCCAGTCGGATCGAGGGCAGCGCCATCTGTGCCAGGAACACAGCCACATTGGCAATCAAGAGATACTTGATCCCCGGAGTCAGTCCTTGCTGAAAGCCGAATGTCGATTCCTGATATGTAGATTCGCGGTACATGCTGATGTCTGTATTAGTATCGGTAGTTTACGCGGTAGAGTATAATAACTTGCGGGGCATTTGGCAAGAACCCCGCAAATTGCGCGCGCTTGCAACCGCCCGGCCCCGAATAGACACCAAACGGGGCCGAGTCGAGATTAACTTACATCAATCGGGCGTGTTCGACCTTGAGGCAGCGGTCCTGAACAGCAGCCAATCCCGCTTCTTTAGCCCGGTGCAAACCGGCGTCGTTGATCACGTCCAACTGCAGCCAGACCGCCTTCGCGCCGATCTTGATCGCCTCGTCGATAATGGCATCCGTCTGGTCGGAACGGCGAAACACGTCGACAATGTCGATCGTCCCCGGTATATCGCTCAGCGCCGCATACGATTTCAGCCCGAAAATTTCGGTCTCCATCGGGTTAACCGGGATAATCTCAAAACCCTGCCCCATCAGGTATTTTGCCACGCCGTAAGAGGCCCGCTCCGGTTTGGCGGACATCCCGACCACGGCAATTCGCTTCGTCTTCCCCAGCAGAGCGCTGATCTCACCGTCTGAGGGGTTTGTAAACCCGGCCGTCATGCCAGAAACTTCTCGACCTTCTCCTGGAGCATCTTCTTGGGCAACGCGCCGACAACCTGGTCCTGAACCTTGCCGTTCTTAAAAAACAGCAGCGTCGGAATCGACATCACACTGAATTGCATCGCCGTCCGGCCGTTGGCGTCAACGTCCACCTTCACCACTTTCAATTTACCCTTGTATTCCTCGGCAATCTGGTCGAGGATCGGCGCAATCATCCGGCACGGTCCGCACCACTCCGCCCAAAAATCGACGATAACCGGTACTCCGCTGTTGATCACCTCAGATTCAAATGTGGCGTCGGAGACGGCTACTGCGTTTGACATCTTGTTTCTCCTTCCAATAACAAAACTAAATCCAATCTCTTAAACTGCCCCCGGAAGCATTTGTTCCGTGAGTACTCGCCGCAGGCTCGCGATCGGTATCGAACCCTGCGCGAGCAATTGGTCGTGAAATCGCTTAAGTGTAAATCGCGCCGGATTGCGCTTCTCCATCTCCCGCCGCAGCGCCAGGATCTGCTTTTTCCCGACCAGGTAGCTCATCGGCTGAGTCGGCGACTGCGTGTAACGCTTGACCTCTGCGATTGCCGCCATCTTATCAAGTTGAGCGACTTCGACAAGCAAATTCACCGCGTCCGTAAAACTCATCGTACCGCAGTGAATTCCCACATCGATCACGATCCGGCAGGCTCGCCATAGCTGCAGATACAATTGCATAAGTCTATATCGTTCATCGGGAAAGAACCCTTGCTCCCACATCAGTTCTTCGCAGTACAACGCCCAGCCCTCGACAAAAACGCTGGTTTCGAAAATTCTCCTGACCCGTGAAGGATGCCCGTAGGCCAAAGTTAACTGTACGTGATGTCCCGGATAGCCCTCGTGCAACGCGATCAACTCCCCTTGATACCGATTGTGATTCCGCAGCTGCTGGGCGCGTGCCTCTTCATCGTCTGTCTCCTCAATCGGAGTGACCCAGAATTCGCCCACGGTCCCGTCGCCCAGAGGCGCCGGCGCAGCATACGCAGCATACGGATAAGTATGCCTTACGAACTCCGGCGTCGGTTTCACCTCGAGCATTGCCCCGTCCGGCAAGGTCAGCAAGTCCCGCTCCTGAAGAAAACTGACCGCCCGCGCGACATAAGCCTGATTCGCTTTGAGCACGTCGCTGTTGGCAGGGGGCGTTGACTTCAGTTCCGCGATCAATTCTCTCGGCGAGCCACCGAGCCGGCGGCAAGTCTCGGAAATCAACTTCTCCGTCTCGCTGATCTCTTCCCGTCCGATTTCTTCCAACTCGGATGCACTCAGCTCAATCTGATGCACACCGCGCAACATCGCCTCGAATCGCTCCCGGCCTATGGCGTAGGCCCCCCGCGACCGATGGGTCAGTTGCCCTTGAATAAACTGCTGATAGTCTTCGATGGCGCCGTAGGCTTCCACCACTGCTCGCTGGATCTCCAGCGCTTGCGCGGGATGCCTTGCTGCCAGCGGCGCAATTGTCCCCCCGATGAACGCCAGCGCCGAGCGGCACAAGTCTTCTCCCATCTCGGCCCAGACCGTCGGCACCGCTTCCTGGTCCTGCAGGTTCGCCTTGAACTCGTCGAGCAACCGCGACGTGGAATTTAGCCTGCCAATCAGCGAATCCAGCCGCTGTTCCAGCGGTGCAAACTCGCGCGAAATCAGGCTCAGACAACCGTAAAGGAGCAGCTCCAGCGGCAGCGACGGGTCCCGCTCCCAACGCGAGAAATCTGCGTCGAACATCGCCTCGGCTTCGAGATGCCCGATAAGAATCTGGCGGTCGATCTGATCAGCCAACACCAGATCATGTGAATCAAGCGCCGACAATTGCTCGACGTACTCGCGCAATTGCTTTGCCCGCTCGTGCCGGTACTCTTGCGCTGCGATGTCCAGTTGGTGGTCATAGGTGTGAAGTCCGGCTCCGGTTGCGCGTACCGGTGCGGTGGCCAGAACGTATTGCAGAATCTCTTCGAAAATCGCCTTCATCACAGCCCGCGAAAATAGCCTCCGGTGCGCTAAAAGGCAATCAGTTCTCTCGGCAAGATTCCGCACAAATCAAAACGGGCGGACATCTCTGTCCGCCCGTCGCCAATCTCTTCTGAGGTCTTACCGGTTCTTAATCTCGCCGGACTACTCCGTCGGCGATCCCGGCCGCACCAGGGCAAACTGCATCTTGCGCCGGCGCACGAACGACACCAAAGTTCCGCCGCAAACCATGATCACGCCCAGCCACACCAGATTGATCAACGGCTTCTTGGAAACCTCCAATACCAGCAGATCAACCACGTCCATTCCTGGCACGCCCGAAAACTTCAGCGACACCGTCCCGGCGTCCGCCTGAATATCCTGGAGCACGATATTTCCCGAACCGTCCGGCATCTGCGCGGACAGGAACTGCTTGCCCGACTGCGTGAAAGCCATGCGGGGAATCACCGTCTCGGTCTTGCCGGCATGCGTCACTTCCAGGACAGCCCCGACTTCCATCGTGTTCGGATCGCTGTGATTGCCCATGTCAAAATTGGTGAACTTTACATCGTATTCGCCAACCTGCTTGACTTCGCCCTTCGTCAACACCATCTGATCGCCTTCGCCCATCACCCGCTGCTCCTGCGGCGACAAATACAAGTCGTAGAGAAAATACTTGCGAATAAACGGCTTGCGCATCAGCCCCTGGTTCTCCTGCGCGATGAACATTTTGGGGTCGGCCTGGAATTGGCTGTGTCCATCCTGAACCTCCAGCATCACTGAATTGTCCTTATTCGTGATATCCCCCTCCATGCCCTTGTAAGCGATCTTGTATTCAAATGAATCCGCCGGCCCCTGATTGGAGTAGAGATTGACCTTATCAGTCTGTGAGAATGCCGACGAGATTACAATACCGACCATCATCACGCCAAATCCCATGTGCGTCAGGAATCCACCGATCCGCAACCCCACGCGATTCGGTTGCAGGAACACCACGAAGAAATTGCCGAACAAGGCAAACAGCGCCGTGAAAATCATCAGCAAGTACATCACTTGTGTCACATCAAAGACGAACGCGATAATCGTCCCCACCAGCGCTAGCCCCAGCGCCGGCGACAGCCGCTTCAGCAGCGTCTGCCAACTGCGATCTTTCGCGACCAGGAACGGCGAGATCCCCACCAGCAGCGCCAGAATAATCGCCATCGGCAGCGCAGTCTTGTTGTAGAAATCGATCGAAACATTCGCCGGCTCGGCGAAAATCCTCGTGATCAGCGGTGACGACGTTCCGATCAAAGTCAGGATTGCCAGCAACGTCACGAAGAAAATGCCGACCGCAATCGCAAAATCAACCGAGTACGGATCTTTGATCCCGACTCCCGTCCGCGCCGATCGCGCCCGCACAACTAAGAGCACGGTTGACAGGATCAGGAAGAACATCATGAAGAAAATCAGGTAGCCGGACGTCCCCAGGTCCGTGAACGAATGCACCGAGAAATCCGCCAGCACGCCTGAGCGCGTCAGGAACGTGCCGTATACCACCAGCAGGAACGAGAACACCGCCAGCATCAAATTCGAGCGCCGGAACACGCCCTTGTTGCGCTCGATCAACAACCCGTGCATCAGGGCAAGATTCAACAACCAGGGAATCAGCGAGGTGTTCTCCACCGGATCCCACGCCCAGTAGCCGCCCCAACCCAGCGTCTCATAAGCCCAGTAGCCGCCCAGGAAAATCCCCAGCCCGAGGAAAAACGATCCCAACGCTGTCCAGGGGAACGAATTCTTCACCCAATCGCGGTAGTTGTTCTTAGCCAGCGCGCCCAGCGCATACGCAAACGGCACCGCCAGCAACGAAAATCCGATAAACACGATCGGCGGGTGAATCACCATCCAGTAATTCTGCAGCAGCGGGTTCAAACCGCTGCCGTCGGGCGGCATCCCGGTCGGAAATTGCGCCAGCACCTCCGGTGGATAGGGCAAGAATGGCGAGCGCACCGCCAGCAACGTCAGGAAGAACGCGATCACCAGCATGTAGAAGAACATCACCGCCGAGTGATTCTCCGTCTCGCGGCGAATCAGGAATATCCCGATGACCGTGATGAACAACAGCCACAGCGTGAACGATCCCACCTGCCCCGCCCAGAACGTCGAAATCAGGAATCCCAACTCGAGGTCGCGCGACGAATAATCATGAACGTATTGCAGCGCGAAGTTGTGGTTGAGAATCTGCATCAGGAAAAACGCGCACATCAGGATCGTCGCGCCCGCAAAGACATAGTAGGACTTGCGCGCCAGACCGACCAGGGCGTCGCGGTTAAACAGCGCCATCGCGTATCCGACCAGCGACACCGCGGCGGTTACGCAGGCAATCGCCAGCAGGGTGTTCCCTAAGGCTACAGTCATCATCCCTGTAACTCTCCTTCATACTTCGAGGGACACTTGATCAGAAGTTGGTCGCAGTCAAATTGCGAGCCGTTGTATTTCCCGACGCAGACCGCGTGAGTTGCTTGCGAGAAGTTGCCCGGCATCGTGCCGGTGTACTTCACCGTCATGGTAATTCCTTCCTCATCAGTGATCGGAAAGAACAACTCCTGCGTGTCCAGATCGTACTTCACCTGGTCGTGGTCGATCGCCCCCATCACCTGCACCCGGGCGGAGCGCTTCTGCGCTTCGGCGAACGACACATACGAGGTCATCGACTTGGTAAACGAGGAAAACCCCCACGCCGCTACGGCGACGACGATCACCGCCGCCAATATGATCTTGACCTTCATTTCGTCTTCTCCAGGTCTTTAACTTTCTTGTCGAGGCGGAACAAAAACAGGAAGATTCCCGCCCAGATAATCAGGTTGGCAAACAGTACCGTGTAATTGGACGTTTCCATCAAGCCTTACTCCGTTTCAACGCGCGCCATCTTGGCCCGGTGCAGCCGCACCCCCAGCCCGTACAGCCAGAAAAATATAACCGTAAAAACGGCGAGCGATATTAAAAAGATGGGTAATACGGACCCACCCATGCTAATTTTCAAGTTTTGATCGACAATCGAGTCGGACGGGTGCAGCGAGGCCATCATCCGCGGCATGATAAAAATGAAGAACGGCACCGTCGGGAACGCGAAAATCGAGTACACCGCCCCCAGGCTCGCCCGCCGGTCCGGTGCCGGGATGGCGGCCCGGATCGCCAGGTACGCCCCGTAAATCATCAGCAGCACAAATATCGACAGCATCCGCGGCTCGCTCCAGTTCCAGTAGACCCCCCACGTCACCTTGGCAAACAGGCTCCCCGACAGCGTCGCCAGCACGCAGAACATCGTCCCGATCTCCGCCGACCACAGCGCTCGATAATCGTCAATCTCCGCCTTGGTCTTCAAGTAGCGAATCGAATAGACCAGATTCACCGCGTAGGCGACCACCGTCAGCCAGGCCACCGGAATGTGGTAGTAAAATATGCGCGAAGCCTCGCCGATCTGCTGCTGCGGCGCCGGGGTCGTAAACGAAAACCAGATCACGCCCGCGGTGATGAGAAAGAGTCCGATTTGTAATGCTTGTCTAACCATTCCACACAAAATCAAAGAGTACTACGGATACCGTTATCATTATAACCGCGTAGGCGGCCAGAAGTTTTACGTGGTTTTCGGCGCCGCTCCAGCCTTCGTTCGCTAGGGCGGCATTGGTGCCCGCAATCGCCGCAATTAACAGCGGCAATAGCACCGGAAACGACAACACCGCAAACAACGCCCCGCGCACCGAAGCCTTCGCCACAATCGCCCCGATCAGCGTCGTCGCGCCCGCCAACCCGATACACCCCAGCGCAATCACTAACGCAAAAAGGCCCGCATCGGGAACCTCAACGTGCATGAATATCAAGTACAGCGGCGTGATCAGCAGGCAAAGCAAGAACAGGAGCAGAACGTTATAGGTCAGCTTCCCTGCATAGATTATCGACGGCCGCGCATACAGTCTTAAGGTCTGGGCGGTCTTAGTGTCCTCCTCTTTGATAAATACGCCGGCCAGCGCCGACATCGCGGAAAAGAAGATCACAATCCAGTACAACGCCGCGTGCACCAGCGACGACAACCCCAACTGCCCCAGCGAGAAACTCACCACGACCAGCGTCGTAAACGCGAACATGAACAGCGCGTTCAGCGCATAACGCGTCCGCAATTCCGTGCGCATGTCCTTCACCAGGACAGCGGCAGCCTTGCTAATCCAGGCTGACGACGTGCTCGACATGCCGTAAGTCCTCAGCCTCGTTGGTAGCCACTACCAGGATGCCTTTTTTTTTGTGCTCGCTCATCACAGCCGCCACCGTGGCCTTCCCCTCTTCATCCAGATTCGCCGTCGGCTCATCAAGGATGAGAATCTGTGGCCGCGCCAGCAGCGCCACCGCGTACTTCAGTCTTTGCTTCATTCCCGATGAATACGCCCCCACCATGTCGCCGCCTCGCCCGGCTAAACCGACTGGCTCCAGAAGCGCATCCTGTTCGCTGCGCCCCATCGGGACCCCCGCCAGCTTACCGAAGAAACTCAGGTTCTCGTAGCCGGTCAGCATCTCGTAAAGCGCCATCTCCGGACCAACCATCTTGATATGTTCAAGATACCTGTCCGCCGGCACCGCCTGATCATTCACCGCTAAGATCACTCGCCCCTTGGTAGGCGGCAGTATCTGGGCCAGGATTTTCATGAGCGTCGTCTTACCCGAACCGTTATGTCCGGTAATTCCGATCGAACCTGGCGCGGAAACCGCAAAGTTCAAATCCCGCAAAACCTTGCGCTCGCCAAAACTCTTCGACAACTTCTCGATACTCAGACTGATCATGTGTGTTCTACGTCAGAATACCCATATCTTGCGAGAGAACTTATTGCTATATAAGAGAAAGTCAACCCTTTTTTGCGAAATTTTTCACAAGACGTGCTCTACCGCACAAATATTGGCGGCCACTGGCGAGCGGTGCTAACTCAGCGCCTGCCCTAACCGGTCCCACCTGACCCGCTGATGAAAGTGAATCAAGTTGTACCAGAACCCCTGCGGCCACGTTAATGGATTTCCCCAGTCTATTTTCGGCGCATCGGCGTCCGGAGCCGCCCCCCATGACCAATGCACGACCAGGGCTTTACCCAGGATGAATCGCTGCGGCACCGGCCCCCAGAAGCGCGAATCATAGGAATCATCGCGGTTGTCCCCCAGCATGAAGTAATACCCCGACGGCACCTTGTATGGCCCGAACGTGTCGCGCCGTCGATCCGGGCGATTGTCGGTATGCTTGGAGAAGGGATATTCCTTGAACTCGACGCCGTCAACGAAAAGCTTCTTGTCTTTCATTTCCACTGTCTGCCCGCCGACAGCGACACAGCGCTTCACGTAGTTCGTCGCCGAATCCCCCGGCCACTTGAATACGACGATGTCGCCCGGCTTCGGGTCGCGCAGTCCCGGAAGCGTGGCATCGACAAACGGAATGCGAATCCCGTAGATGAACTTGTTCGCCAACAGAAAATCACCGACCAGAATCGTATCTTCCATCGAACCGGTCGGGACATTGTACGCCTCGATTACCGAGTACTTGATAAACAGCGCCATTAGAAATGCCAGTCCCAACGACTTGATCGTGCCGAAGGTCGCGGCGATTGCCGAACGGCGCGGCGGCGGTGTGGGACGGCGAAGCTCTGTGGTCTTGGCCATATCTCTCCTAATTGATGACGCTGAACAATCGACTCCAGCGCACGTGACTCGGTGTGTTATACAAATAATAAGCCCCGCCGGCGATTATTGAAAGCGGATTCCACCAGGTAATCTTTGGCGATGAGTCGCTCGGTTCCCACGACCAATGGACGAACATCGCCTTCCCGATGATCATGTCCTTCGGCACCGTCCCCCAAAATCGCGAGTCCGATGAATTGTCGCGATTGTCCCCGAGCACGAAATAATGCCCCGGCGGAACCGAGATCGGACCGAAGTTGTCACGCGGGTGCGTTGAGCCCGCTTCAATCACGATCGAATCGCGGTGAACCACATAGCGCTTCTCGTCCAAAGGCAGCCCGTTGACAAACACCGCTTTATTGACGATCTTCACCTCGTCCCCTCCCTTGGCGATAATCCGCTTGATAAAGTTCTTTTCCTGGTTGTCCGGAAACCGGAATACCACGACATCGCCCTCCTTCGGCTGTTGTAACGCCGGTAGCCGCCAGTGGGTAAACGGAATCCGCGACCCGAAAGTAATCTTGTCGGCAATCAGGAAATCCCCCACCAGCAGCGTATCCTGCATCGACTCCGAGGGAATATTGTAAGCCTCAACCAGCATCGTTTTGATCAACAGCGCGAACACCACCGCCAGCACAAGCAGCCGGAAGTAGTTAAGAAACCAACGCAGCCTCGACACCGGTTGGTGATCCATACTTGACTTATTTTGTCTGTTAATACCCGATTCTGTCTTCATTAGCATGCTAGCTTAACGCTACTCTCGCCATCCCACAACCAACTTTTATAACGCGAATCCCCCGCCGAAGTTGCGGCCGCTCCAAACGTGAACTCTATGCGGTCATCGACCCACCCCCCACTCCCCCGCTTGACTTTGAAATCCCTTTTGCCTAACATGTGAGCTTCTTGCTGACAACGAGGAGACTTATGCAAGTTCCGTTCTTAGATCTAAAGGTTCAATATCAGTCGATAAAACACGAAATCGACCCCGCCATGCAGAGCGTGTGCGCGGATGCCGCCTTTGTCCTTGGCAAATACGTCTTCGACTTCGAAAAAGAATTCGCCAAGTACTGCGGCGCCGCGGACTGTATCGCCGTCGATACCGGTACCACCGCCCTTCACCTGGCGCTCCTGGCGCTCGATATCGGCGTTGGCGACGAAGTCATCACGGCGGCCAACACTTTTATTGCCACCTGCGAGGCTATCAGCTATACGGGCGCTCGCCCTGTCCTGGTCGATTGCGACGAGAAAACTTACAACCTCGACCCGTCCAAGCTCGAGGCCCGTATCACCACCCGCACCAAAGCGATCATCCCGGTTCACCTTTACGGCCAGCCCGCCGACATGGACCCGATCCTTGAAATCGCCCGCAAACATAATGTTCCGGTCATCGAGGACTCCGCCCAGGGTCACGGCGCCTCCTACAAAGGCCGCCCGACCGGCAGCATGGGAGTGATGGGTTGTTTTTCATTCTATCCCGGCAAGAACCTCGGCGCTTACGGCGAAGGCGGCGCGATCACAACCTCCGACCCCAATCTGGCCGCCAAGATCCGCAAGCTGCGCGATCACGGGTCCAACAAGAAGTACTATCACGACGTGGTCGGCTACAACTACCGCATGGAAGGCCTCCAGGGCGCCGTGCTGAATATCAAACTCAAACATCTCGATAAGTGGAATGACGCCCGCCGCCGCAATGCCGACCTTTATCGCAAGCATCTCGCCGGCAGCGATCTGATTCTTCCGGTCGAAGGCGCCGGCTGCAAGAGCGTCTACCACCTCTTCGTCGTGCGTCACAAGCGCCGCGATGATTTGATCGCCTTCCTCGGTCAGCATGCCATCGGGGCGTTGATACACTACCCGATTCCGGTCCACCTCCAGAATGCCTATCGCCACCTGGCGCTTTCCGAGGGCGAATATCCGGTTACGGAGCGTATCACTAAAGAGATTCTCAGCCTGCCGATGTTTCCCGAACTTAACGAAGATCAGATCAAGTTCGTGGCTGAGAAAGTCAAAGAATTCAAATAGGTCGTCTTGAGAGAACTGGTTGCCAAAATCGATGCCGTGGTATCAGGGAGAGCCTTCTTCCTGGTCCTCGGCATCGTTCTTTTATGCGCACTGGCGTTTCGCCTCGCCTGGCTCGATGCCGATCCGCCCGCCGGGATCACGCGGTCGCAGGACTTCTCGACCGATCCTTTCCAATACAACTACTTCGCCAAGAACACGGTGGACGTCGGCGACTCCAACCCCTACGATGACCCCCGCTTTTCGCAGTGGGAGAAATCGTCGCAGAACTTCCTCGCCCTCGCTGTCTACTCGCTCTTCGGCACCGGCCGCGCCGCCGGCAACGCCGTCCCGGTGATTTTCAATCTGGCTTCGATCATCTTGCTGGCCCTGGCCTTGCGCAATTTCGGCTCGCCGCTCGCAGCGATCATCTTCGCGATCTTCGCAAGCTTCGATTTCACAATGATCTGGTTTGCGCGTACCCCCTTCCTGGAGGGCGCCCAAAACTTTTGGATCTGCGCCTCGGCATTCTTCTTCTCGCTGGGAGGAAAGAAGCCGTGGTACATCGCCCTTGCCGGTTTCACTTGCGCCGGTGCGGCCTTCTTCGGCAAGATGATCGCTCTCTTCATGGTCGGCGTCTTTGGCCTGCTGGCGATAATCCAGTTCTTCGATGGTGAAGACCGCCGTGTTTGGCGGAAGAATATTCTGCTCTTTGCTGCCGGATTCGCGCTGACAACCGCGATCTGGTTCTTTTACATCTACTTGCCGTCGCGCGGAGAGTTTTCCGGCTACCTCTCCGAGCAGGCCTTCGGGCTCTACGGCGCACCCAAGGCGTTTGAGTCGGTTGGCGCCTTCTTCTGGCAGTTGGTTTCCGTGCTTTGGGACCAGCTCTATTTTCTCAAGCAACCGTTGATCACAATCCTCGCGTTCCTCGCCGGTGCGGGAATTCTGTATCAACTCTTTACGCGGAGCGACGCCGCAAGCGTCCTCGGAAAAGTCAACCCCGGCTGGCTGCTCTTGCTGCTGTGGTTCGGCGTCGGCTACTTGTCGCTGTTTCCGTGGAACTACCGCCCGCTGCGCTACCAGACAACCGTCATGTTTCCGGCCATGGCCTTGGCTGCCGTAGCGCTGACCGCCGCGATGCGCTACCTGCTCGCGGCAAAACCGACATCCAAAAAGGGACAGGAAGCGAGCGTCAATATGCCGTTGCTCGCCGGCACCTGGGCATTCTGGCTCCTGCCGCTGCTGGCACTGGTCCTGCTCGCGGCGGGTGGCTTGCCGGGCAACTCGATTGAAGACTCCTTCAAGGCGACCACGATACCCTTTACACTCGCCTTGTTGGTCGTCGGCGGTCTGGCGGCCTTCGCTGTCCGCCCTGCCCGTTCTCTCGGCCCGCGCCTGGCTCTTCTCGGCGCCGGCCTCGCGCTCGCCGTTACCGTCTTCATCGCCGCCTGGAACCTCGTTGATTTTGTCAATTGGTGCGGCGAACGGCAGTACACCCTCGTGACTGCCGACCGCGACCTCGGCGAAATCCTCGGCCCCGACGCCGTCATCTCCGGCTCCTACGCCACGGCGTTTACCCAGGAAAATCGGCGTGGCTGCATCCCCCACATGTTTGGTGTGGTGCGCGTCGACAAGGAATTCTTCAACCGTTTCCCCATCACCCATCTGGCGATCGATGAGGGCAACGAACAGCGCGCCCGTCAGGACTACCCGGAAGTCATGAACCGCGCCGCCTTCGTCACGCGTTACTTCGTCCGTGGCATCCACGAAGGGATGCCGATGCCGGTACGCGTTTACCGCGTGGCGAACCCCGCCGTCAACGAGACGGCTGGTCGGTACCAGCCGACCGCTTACGAAATCGCGCAATCCTTCGCGGCGGCTGAACAAGCCGATTCCGCCGAAAGCTACCTGCGCCGGTTTCTCAGTCAACACCCGGACAACTACTCGGCCAACATGTACGTCGGCGATGCCCTGCTCCAATCCGGCGAGTTCGAGCTTGCCGCCGCCGCGTATCATGCCGTCCAGCGGTTCTCCCCCGGCGACCCCGTGAGCGCGTTGAACATCGGCAACGTATTCCTCTCGCTCGGCGCCGGCAAGTCCAATGCCGCCTACTTTGATTCGGCCTTGGTCTATCTCAAGATCGCCCAGCGGGCTTACTGGCGCGATGAACGACTCGCCGATGCCATCACACAATTGGAAAGACGCAACTAATGAACGGAAGAAACAGAAATCCCAGGGTATCCGTCGTGGTACCCGCCCATAATGAAGAAGGCAATATCGAGCCGTTGAGCGAAGAGTTCGCCAAAGTCTTCAATGCACTCAACTACCCGGTCGAAGTCGTTTACGTTAACGACGGCTCCACCGACCGCACCGAGCAGAAAATGTACGAGGCCTCCCGTCGTTACAACTGGGTGCGCGTTATGCGTAACCGAACCCGCCTCGGCCTGACCACTGCGCTGGCGCGCGGTTTCGCCCAGGCGCGCGGCGACATCCTCGTCTTCTATCCCGCCGACTTGCAGTTCCATCCCCGCGATATCCCCAAGATGGTCGAAGCCATCGATAACGGCGCGGACATGGTTTGCGGCAAAAAGGTCGGCTCGTACGGAAAGTGGCTCGTCTCGTGGATTTACAATCTGATGACGCGGCTGCTCTTCCCCAAGCTCAAAGTCACCGACATGAACTCGGTCAAAGCTTTCACCCGCGAAGTCTACAACGAATTCCCAACGCTGCGCGAGGGCTGGCACCGCTACCTCGCCGTCTTCGCCGCCGCCCGGGATTTCGTGGTTCGCGAAGTCCCCGTCACCTTGAATAAACGCCACTCCGGCAAGAGCAAGTTCGCCGGCAAGTCGCGCATCATGAAGGGATTCACCGACCTGATTGCCGTCAAATTCCAGGTCTCCGTCTTCGGCGACCCGATGAACCTCTTCGGCAAAGCCGCGTTCTTCTTCCTCTTTGTGTCGCTGGCCTTTGCGGCGGTCGCCTTCTATGACCGTTTTATTCTCGAGCGCGGCTATCGGCCGCTCCTCTATGGCGTGATCTTCTTCGGCCTGGCCGGCCTCGTCACGTTTGTCATGGGGATCATCACCGAGGCCCTCGTCTACTTGCGCGATGCCCTCTCCGATGTCAAGGCGCAGAACAAGCGGCTTCTCGGTGAAATCGGCAGCCGCCCTTCCCGCGGAAATACCTCGCGTTTTGACGCCGACGAACAGGAAGACGAGCGCATCGAGCGCTTCGAACGCGAGCGTGGCGAACGTCCGTCGCGCGGCGACCGCGGTGACCGCTCCAGCAGGGGTGATCGCAATGACCGCAGCGAGCGCAGCGAGCGAACCGAACGTAGCGATCGGGGTGAGCGTCGAGAACGCGGTGACCGCTTCTCGCGCGGCCCGCGCGGCGAGCGAAGCGAACGAAATGAGCGCGGTGATCGGACCGAACGTAACGATCGCAGCGAGCGTTTCGAATCACGCGACCGTTCGGATTCGCGCGAGCAACCGGAAATCCAGGAGTCCCGCAGCGAACGCCCCGACCGCAATGATCGCGGTTCGCGCGGCGACCGTCCCGAACGCGGAGACCGCCGCCAACCACGCCGCCGGGACCGCAACGACCGTGGCGCACGCGGCGAGCGCCCTGAACGCTTGGAACGCGGCGAACGCGTGGAAAGAACTGAGTCCGCTCCTGAAGTCGCACCGGCCGAACTGATCGAGCCAACCTTTGCTGCCGAGCCGGCGATTCCGGAATCGACCGCGAACTTCACAACGCCGGAGCCCGAACTCTTCGCTCAGACCAGCGTCGAAACGCCCCCTGCGGATGTCGACACCGAGTTGCCGTCAGCGGAATCGAGCGGGCAGAATCAGGCTCGCCGCACCGGACGCCGCATGCGCCGCATGCGTCCGCAGTTTACGCCGCGGCCGCAAGCTCCGACCGAAACGCCGGCGGAAAACAGCGCCCCGCCGCCTCCCGGAAGTAATGGTCAGTCCGAATTGATTGAGCGCCCGTTAACGCTGCGCGTACGCGAACTGCCGCGCGATCAGGCCCCTGCCGACGAGGGCAGCCCGCGCGACACCGAAAGCTCCGAGAACGTCTAGGCATAACGCCGGCCCCGGAAAACTCAATCCGGGGCCGCGCGATGATCACGGATGATGTGACATGGTTACCCCGATCCATCGACCCCGCATTCTCGTCCTGACCCACAACTTTCCGCGCTTCGAAAACGACATCTCTGGCATCGGCTTCCAGCCTCTCTACCGGGCGCTTTCGAAGTACCTCGACCTGCACTTTGTCGTGCCGCACGACGCCGGGCTCAAGGACTTCGAGCAAGTGGGCAACCTCCACGTCCATCGCTTTCGCTACGCATCTGACGCCGACGAAACCCTCGCCTATCGCGGCGAAATGCACCAGCGCGTTCTCCGCCAGCCGCTTCTGGCGGCCAGCTTTTTTCAGGCTTACAAGGACAAGGGGCTCGAACTGGTCGACAAAGTCTTCCCCAAGGCCATCTGGGCCCATTGGTGGCTGCCGGGGGGATTGGTTGGACGCTTCATCGCCAAGAAAACCGATCTTCCGTTTATTATCACCTGTCATGGAACCGACATTCACTTGCTCAAGAAATACAGTTGGATCAAGCCGCTCGCGCGTTACGTCTTCAAGTACGCCCGCTCGATCAACGTCGTTTCCAGCTATCTCGAACAAACTCTGCTGAGCCAGATCGACGACGCGACAGTCAGCGGCAAGACCTTTGTGGCGCCCCTGATTTCTGACAGCAAGAACATCTTTTACGATCCCCGCGTGCGCCGCCGCGACGGCAGCATCATTTCGGCGTCGCGCTTCACCAAACAAAAGCACCTCGACACGTTGATCAAGGCGATCAAGAACGTCGTCGACTCCGGAACCCCCTGCAGCCTCACCCTCTACGGCGACGGCCCGGAAGAGGCGCCGCTCCGCGCCCTGGTCGGTGAACTGAATCTAAATGATGTTGTGAAGTTTCATCCCCCGGTCACGCAGGATATCCTCGGCCAGCGCTATCGTGAATCCGACATCGTCGCGCTCGTCTCCGAGCGCGAAGGTTACGGTATGACTCTCGTCGAGGCCATGATGTGCGGCTGCGCAGCGATCGGCGCTAATTCCGGCGGCATCACCGATATCATCACCCGCAACGGCGAAGACGGCCTGCTGGTCGAGCCGGGTGACGTTGACGGCCTCACTCAAGCCCTCACGAAACTCCTTACCAACGACGAATACCGGCAGTCAATCGCCGCCAAAGGGCGCGTCTCGGTCTCTGCGCGTTTCTCGGAAAAAGAGTTGACGAATTTGTTAGTGTCGAAATTGTTGCCGCAGTCGCGCGCCTAAAGCCGCTCGTTCTCCGGCACCTGGACGTCGCCAATGACGCGCGCCGGCGTTCCCAGCGCAATCTTGTAGGGGGGAATATCCTTGGAAACCACCGAGCCTGCCCCGACAATCGCGCCGGTGCCGATCGTAATCCCCGGCAACAATATCACGCCGGCCCCGATCCAGGCATCCGCTCCGATCGTTACCGTGCCGCGCGGCGTGCTGACATAAGGCCTGATCCGTGAATTGTTGGGATGCGAGGAGGTAACGATCGTGATTCGCGGCGCCAGGCTCGCCCGATCGCCAATCACAACGTTTCCGCGATCGCGCAATTCTTCCACAATGATCAATCCGTCCGCGATATAAACATCGCTGCCGATCTTGAAGCCGCAGGTTCGCAGCAGGAATATCCGCAACGGATGCCAACCGATATTCGACGCTACCATCTTGCAGAGCTTCTTGTAAATCTTGCGCAACATCATTCCTGCCTAAGCCAGATGCTTGTACAGCCACGTCAGTCGACCGGTCACAAATAGGGGCATCTTGGAAAACATAAAGGTTGTTGCCTTGAACTTCAACGAGTTTCGATTCACCGCCCCGACCCCGCGCTTCTCCGGCCAGTAGTAATAATGCAGCGGTACCGTCACCGCTCCCCAGCGTTGCTTGAACTCTTTCAGACCGGGATTGTCATCGGAAACGCGCCCCAGGTCAAATGTGTGCATTCCCCGCGATTTGGCGCGCAACATGGCCTCCCAGATGAGCAAATGATTCGGCCGCATCGCCAGATAAGCCTCGTCGCTTGCCCCATACATATAGATCGCCGTCCCATTGAAATAGAAAATCACAACTGCGGCGACTGTCCGGCCCTGATAATCAGCGAAGAGAAACTCCGCCAGATCTCGATTGGTCATCCGCCGCCAAACTTCCTGGTGAAATGCCAGGCTCTGCGCCGGTATCCCGTGCTTGCGACAGGTGAGCAAATTCAGCCGGTGGAACTCCCTTACACAGGCTTCCTCCGCGCCGACACGCACCGTCACGCCTTCCTTCCGCGCCTTGTTGACGCCTCGCTGGATCATCCCTTTGTGTGTCCGGCCCCAGATTTCCTCTTCCGACCCGTGCAGATCGACGAGAAACGTCTCGAACTGCCCGCTCTTCGCCATCGTGGTCTCGGCCACCGGGATAGTCCGGGGGGATTTCATTTCGTAGTAGGCTGCCTTATGCTCACGGCACAAT
This sequence comes from uncultured Ignavibacteria bacterium, assembly GCA_964584025.1. Classification (GTDB taxonomy): domain Bacteria; phylum Zixibacteria; class MSB-5A5; order CAIYYT01; family CAIYYT01; genus JADJGC01. The sequence goes on along the minus strand of CAZOYE010000008.1, from coordinate 48,698 downwards.
TCGATCGCTTTTTCAACCAAAGCGGCTTCTACTTCTGCACTCAGCGCCAGCGGCGGACAGACATACGAAAACGGCGCTGAGATCATCCGCTTCCCCGTCAGAGCGCTTTTTACCAGCCACAGCGGTAACACGCCAAGCGTCTTGCCGTCGTCGCCCGTTGCGCGCAGACCAAGAAACTGATAGGGATAGCAGGACCCGATCAGGCCTTGCCAAATTGAGCTGTGAAAGATCGTTGCCTCGGCTGCGCCGTTAACAAACGTCTCCCAACCCTCTGGAATCTGTTCCGGGTTACTGCATACATCGATCGCGACGGCGGGGTTACTTCCTGACAAGCTTGATCATCCCTTTCACCGCGTTGCCGGTGGAATCGTAGGCCAGATTATACAGCCAGATCAGCGGGCGCGAACTCCAGCGATTGGGATGCGCGCTGATACAGATATCCGCGCGCTTCTCCTGAAAATGCCGGATCAGGCTCGGCGTGTCGGTCAGGCGTACTTGCGATACCTGTGTCCCCATGTCCAGCAAGTTTCCGCGCGTCTCGTCCCAGTTGCGCCCCGTGTCGGTGAAATACGGCACACCGCTGTTGACAATCTCATACGCTTCGAGCGTGATCCCAAATTCATGATAATCGTGCGTCTTCCACAAGTCCCGGTTGTCGTGCGGCGTGAGCGGATTGCCGTGCATCGCCATCGTCGTCACCGGCGCGATCGCCCGCAATCGCTCCAGGTCCTCCCGCGTGATCTCCAGCGCCTTTGCAAAGTCGCCGCCCGCGCGGTCGAGCGTCTCGTAATGATATCCGCATTCCATCCCCATCTCATGTATCGACCGGATGACCGACTCGTCGAATGCTGATTTCACACAGCGGAAGAAGTAGGTCGCTTGCAGCCCCAATTCCCGTTCGATCCGCGCCAGATCCAGCGCCGAACGCGGGCGGCTGTCGACATCGTGACGCAAATAGACGCGAGGTTTGTCGCTTGTTCCCTCTTCACTGCGATAATCGCGCATCAGCACCGAGCGATAGCCAACCTCCACGAGCGATCGGCACAATTCCCGGTACATCTTCAGCGTAAAATCGAACATCAACCAATCATTATACAATAGCCCGCAAATCACAAGCGCTTCGGCGACAATTCGCGCGCGAACTCCCGCGCAGTCGACCCGGCGCCAAAATGAATCACCCCTTGCCGATCCCGGCAAGGGGTGATAATTGCCTCACTTCAATGTGCGCGAGCCTACCCCTCGTAACTCACTTCCCCGCCGACGATCGTCCACTTCACCTTACCTTGAAGTTTCCAGCCGTCATAAGGCGAGTTGCGCGATTTCGACAGGAACTTGTCCACCCGCACCGACCAATTGGCTTTGGGGTTGATGATCGTGATATCCGCAATCGATCCGGCCCGCAAGTCGCCCCCATGCGTCCGCAGGATACGCGCCGGATTCGCCGACATCTTCGCCGCGACCTGGTTCCAGCTCAAGTGCCCCGGCTTCACCAGGCACGTTGCCACCAGTCCGAGCGAGGTCTCAAGTCCAATGATGCCGTTCGGCGCCTGGTCGAATTCGACTTCCTTGTCTTCCGGCGCATGCGGCGCGTGATCCGAGGCAATGCAATCGATCGTGCCATCTTTCAGTCCCTCGATGATCGCATCAACATCTTCCTGCGTCCGTAGTGGCGGATTCATCTTCAGATTCGTGTTGAATTCTTTGCCGATTTCCGCATCGGTCAGCGTGAAGTGATGCGGCGTCGCCTCGGCGGTAACGTTGACTCCCTCCGCCTTAGCCTGTCGAATCAACTCCACGGCGCCTTTTGTCGACACGTGCGCGATGTGCAGAGGCGTCCCGACATACTTGCACAGGATAATGTCCCGCGCAATGCAGACCTCCTCCGAGAATGGCGGGATTCCCGGCATCCCCAGCCGCGTCGACTCGTAGCCTTCGTTCATCACACCCTTGCCGGAGAGCGACATATCTTCGGCATGGCTGATGACGCAAACGCCAAACATCCCGGCATATTCCATCGCCCGGCGCATCATGGCCGCATCCGTAACCGGCGAACCGTCGTCGGTAATCGCGACTGCGCCGGTCTTGACCATCTCGCCGATATCTGCCAGCTCCTTCCCCGCGCGGCCGCGCGACACGGCGCCAATCGGGTAAACCCGCGCCCTGCAGCCGGAGGCTCGCTGCTTGACAAACAGCACCGACTCCTGGTTGTCCAGCGGCGGAAGCGTATTCGGCATGCACGCCACAGCGGTGAATCCGCCTGCTGCGGCAGCCATGGTACCGGTGGCGATCGTCTCGCAGTCCTCGCGGCCCGGTTCGCGCAAGTGCACATGCATGTCGATCAAACCGGGCAGCACCAACATGCCCTTGGCGTCGATTACTTCTTCACTCTTGAACGTCGTCTTACCCTTGGGTTTCTTGCCGCCTTCGCCCGCCAGGTCGATCCGCTTGATCTTCTCACCTTCCAGGTAAATATCGCCGACGACCGGTTGCTTTTTGTCCGGGAAGACAATTGACCCGTTCTTGATCAGCTTAATCTTCATCGCTCTTTCTCCCTTCACCGCCCGCCAGCAGGTACAGCACCGCCATCCGCACCGCCACGCCGTTCGTCACCTGCTCCAGAATCACCGACTGGTCGCAATCTGCAATTTCGTCCGACATTTCTATTCCGCGGTTGATCGGCCCCGGGTGCATGATCGTGTAGTTTTTGTTCAAGCGGCGTAGCCGCTCTTTCGTAATGCCGAACAGCGAAGTGTACTCCCGCAGCGACGGCAACAAGCCCGATTGCTGCCTTTCCAACTGTATCCGCATCACGTTGACCACATCCGCGCCGTCCAGCGCCTTGTCCACGTCTGTCGAAACTTCAACGCCCAGTTTCTCCAGCCCCACCGGCAGCAGTGTCGGCGGACCGCAGACCACCACCGAAGCGCCCAATTTCGTCAGCCCCCAGATATTCGAGCGAATCACCCGCGAGTGCTTGGCATCGCCCATCAACACCACGCGCAGCCCCTTGATCCGTTTGTATTTCATCCATATAGTGTACATGTCCAATAAGCCCTGCGTCGGGTGCTCGTGCTGCCCGTCGCCGGCATTGATCACCGACGATGAACAAAACCGCGTCAGGAAATACGGCACGCCGGACGAACTGTGCCGGATCACTACCATGTCGATCTTCATCGCTTCCAGGTTGCGCACCGTGTCCTTCAGCGTTTCGCCCTTTTTCACTGACGATGTCGCCGCCGTGAACGTCACCGTATCCGCTGACAAGCGCTTCTCCGCCAGTTCAAACGACACCCGCGTCCGCGTCGACGGTTCGAAAAATAGGTTTGCCACCGTCAAACCGCGCAGCGGTGCAACCTTCTTGATGGGACGATCGAGCACTTCGCGAAATACTTTCGAAGTCTCGAGGATCTTCGTCAGCTCGCTCGCTTCCAGCTCTTCCAAACCCAGCAAATGACGTCGCTTGAATGTCATTTCTTCCTCCCGCTCTTCGCGCTCGGCTTCGACACCTTGGCGCTGCCGCGCTGCAATACCACCTCATCTGATCCGCCCCGCTCGGTCAGAGATACCGTCACCTTGTCGCTCGGGTTCGTCGGAATGTTCTTGCCCACGAAATCCGCCCGGATCGGCAGTTCTCGTCCGCCGCGGTCAATCAGCACCGCCAGCCGTACCGCCTTGGGCCGCCCGTAATCGGGAATCTGGTTCAGCGCGGCGCGGATCGTCCGCCCGGTGAACAACACGTCGTCTACCAGCACAACAACCTTGTGGTCGACGGCAAAGAGAATCTCCGTCGCCTTGATCTCGGGATGCTCCGGGTTGGTCATCAGATCATCGCGGTAGAGCGTGATATCCATGTAGCCGACGTCGACGGCGGTATTCTCGATGCGCTTCAGTTCGCGCACCAGGCGGTCGGCGAGATGGTCGCCGTTCGACCGGATTCCGATAATCGCCAGCGTTTCGTCGTCGCCCAGAGACTCCAAAATCTCGTGCGCGATGCGCGATAACGCGTGCGTAATCTGCTTGGCGTCCATTAATACGGACACGTCTTTTTCCGTCAAGTGGTCTCCTTTATGATGAAAAATAAACAAGCGGCAAGTTGAGCCGGGCGTCTGAGCAGGCAGAATCTTTCCAAAATCGCATCAGTCCTTTCGGCCTCGCCGGGCACGATTAAAGGAACTTTCCGGGCGATATATTAGAAGATTTGTCCCCCGAGTCAAGCGGCAATTGCTTCAGCGCCCCGTTTGTGTCAAAACATGTCGAGCTGGTCCATCAATTCGCGCTTGTGGCTCAGCTTCACTGTCAGAATTCCGTTCACGATCTTGCGCGTCTCGTCATCATTGGAAAGATATCGCAAAGAGCTCTTGTAGACGTCTACCAGCTCCGATTCCCACTCGAGGATCTGCTTTAGCAACTCGGCGCGATCCTTTCGTCCCGCGCGCAGATTGATCAATCCCTCTCCCAGTTTCTCGAGCACCGACGGATCGATTTCTTCGTTGCCATACTTGGCGTTAATTTCCTGGAGCAGTCTGAGGTCCCCATTTTGATTCTCCCGCGCGCGACCGAAAAACTCCCCCTTGCCGTTGAGCTCCGCCTCGTTCTCCGCTACGGCCGCATACAACAAGTTTAATTTTCGTTCCCGAAAGTACGCATCCCGCAGGATGCTGCGCAATTCCTCCCTCACGTTGCGATTATGCTATCACACTATGACGCTGTGCAAACTAAAACTTCGCCATTGTGTGGGGGGCAAATTGTTCCCTCCGCATCTTCGTTCAATCTAGGTTGCAGGCAAGACGACGAGAAAGGAATCGAAATGCTCGAACCCGGGAAGAAAATCCCCGCTTTCACTCTGAAACAGACCGATGGCACCTCGGTCAGATCTTCCGACTGGAAAGACAAGACCGTTGTGCTCTACTTCTATCCCGAAGATGACACCCCCGGTTGCACCAAGCAGGCTTGCTCATTGCGCGACAACTACGGCCGCCTGCTGAAGAGCGGCGCTGTGATTTATGGCATCTCCCCCGATTCGGTGGAAAGCCACGTCGCCTTTACGCGCAAGTTCAAACTCCCCTTCCCACTCCTCGCTGATCCCGGCCACAAAATCGCCGATAAATTCGGTGTCTGGGTCGAAAAAAACCTCTACGGCAAAAAGTACATGGGAATCGCGCGGACTACGTTTATTATTAAGGATCAGAAGGTCTCCGCTGTGATCGCCAAGGTCGATACCGAGGGACACGCGGAGCAGATCTTGAACCTGATTCAGGACCAGTTAACGCCTTAGCGATCGGAGCAGCGTGAACGATACAAATCTGAAAGACGGCTTCGTCGCAATCTGCCCGGTGAGCGAAATTCCGGCTACCGAGCCGCTGACTGTCGAGGTCGACGGCAGGCCAATCGCCGTCGGCCGGGTAGGCGACAAATTCTACGCTATCGAGGACCGCTGCCCGCACCAGGGTTCCAGCTTCGACGGCGGCGATATCGAGGATGACATCCTGACCTGCCCTCTTCACGGTTGGCGCACAAACCTCATCACCGGGCAGTCGCTGGACGTACCCAGCATTCACCTCAAGACCTTTCCCGTGCTCGTCGAGGGCGGCCAGCTTTATCTCAAGCTCGAATAGGCTCGCTGCCCCCCGCACCGTATCACCGCGCGAGGGTGTGACCAGCCGCCCCGGCGCATCTCGATTTCCCCCCTAAATTTTCCCGTCCATTCTTCGACTATTGTTATATAATGGGAAGACCCGGTGAGTTGACGAACATGAACATTCCCGTAAAGGAGATCGGATGAAGCGCCTGCTCATGCTCATATTTGCCCTCTTGTCACCCTTGGCCATGGCACAAGACAACGACAAGGAACTCGACATCGAGAAGTTCTTCCTCAGGTATGTCGACGAACTCAAGGCCGGCAAATACGAGGAGGCCCTCAACCGCTGGGCGCTTTATGATCGCACGATCTCCGACCAACTTCGCCTCCAGTACGAAAACGTACCGGTCAAACTGGAGATGGAGTCGCCTCTCTGGCACAACCTGGCCTCTCTCCGCTCCGGCGCGGCGACGCTTAGCGTCGATACCGTGCGCTTCAGCCGCGACTTCGCCAATCTTAGCTACACGATCAAGATCGGCGATCGCCAGGAATCCGGCCGCACATACTTGATGGCCGAGTCCGTTCTCCAGCCCTCGTTTGTCTCGCCGGTACACGTCTATTGCGAAGCGTGGGAGGAAATTCATTCCAAGTACGCGCGCGTCCGCTTCCGCGACCCCTCGCTCTTCGCCGGCGCCAATCTCGATCGGCTGGATCAGTTCGTTGAATCCGTCGGCAAGCAGCTCGGTGTCGGCAACGAGAAGTTGATCATTCTCGAAAGCCTCAAGTTCAACGTCTATGTCTGTGAATCGTACGGCGAAGTCGAGCAAATCTCCGGCAAGATCGCGATGGGCCGCCTGATGCCTTCCATGGATGCGGTGATCAGCAAGTACATGCCGCCCTACCACGAGACGGTGCAGTTCCTCGCCAATTACGCCCTCAACGGCGCGGCGCCTTACACCCATCCGCTCCTCAAGGACGGCCTGGCGACCATGCTCGGCGGACGCTGGGGTCGCAGCAAACCGGTGCTGGCATCACTCGGCGCCTACCTCTATCTCAACGATCTTTCGCCGCTCGATACTTTGCTCGACCCGCACGCTTTCGATGAGTTCGAAGCCAACCCTGACTTCGCCTACCCGCTGGCCGGACTAATTTCCGAGTACCTGTGGAATCAACTCGGACGTAAACCCTATCTCGATCTCTATCGCCAGCTTTCCGGTACCAGGGGTTTTGTCGATTCTCTCTCCGCCGAAAAGACCAAGAGCATTGTCGCGACAGCCGTCGGGAAGGACTGGTCGACGCTCCAATCCGAATTTAAGAAGTGGGTTGCCGCGCAGCCGATGACAGGAATCTATCCCGGTGCCGTCGAATCCGGCGAATTGGTCTTCGAATCCGGCACCGCGAATATTCTGGCGCGCGTTTTTGAAGATTCCTCGTACTACCACTTTCACGTCACACTTAAGAAAGACCCGATCGAAGGCGCCCTCTTGTTAGGTAACATGTCGGGAGATAAATACTCAAGCTTCCTATTCCAGGAGCAGTTCGCGGACACCGCCTACAACAACCAGCGTTTCGGTGTGCGCTTTTCATCCCAGGAAGTCGGCACTTACGATTATTATTCCAACGAGATCACCGGCAAGTACATCGTCGGGATTTCCGGCACCGACCCGCTCGCTGATGCAAAAAACGCAAACCTGCGCTTCCACGTCGACAAGAAGCTTCTCGAGGGATTCAGCCTCTACATCAATCGTGTTGTCGAAATCAACTGAGATCACTCTCGCCCGCTCTGCCCTGCGCAATTACCCTGTGGCTCCGACCTCAGTCGGAATGTTCTCCTCTTTTGGCCCTAACTGTAGCGCCGACTTCAGTCGGAACCAGCCGTAGCGGCGCATGGCAATGCGCCCACGATAACAAATCCGCTACCCCCAAACGCCCCCCACTCGCGTAGCGGCGCATGGCAATGCGCCCGCAAAGACCGTACTGCAACCTGAGGCTGCCCGCAATCACTCCCGACAGGTCTTGTCATTGCGAGGAGCGAACGGCCCCCATCCACTATCGCCGCACCCCACCGCGACGAAGCAATCTACTCTTTTAGAAATGGACGACTTTATAGCAATAGTTGCTGGTCAGGGTCCCTGTGATCCTAATACCCTTTGCGCCGTTGCGTCAGGTCTTCCGTTGAGGCGCAGATTCTCCTCAATTTCTCAATCCCTCTCGGCACGCCGAAACGGGCGACCTGACGCCACCATCGCTTCTTAATTCTCAATTCTGAATTCTTAATTGCTCATCGCCTTCTATAGCCCATCATACTTCGGCCCGCCGCCGCCCTCCGGTACTACCCAGGTGATGATCGCGTACGGATCGGCAATATCGCAGGTCTTGCAGTGCACGCAGTTCGAGGCATTGATCTTCAGCCGCTTTCCGCCGTTGTGTTCTTCCATTTCGTACACCTGTGCTGGACAGAAATACTGGCACGGGTTGCCGTACTCCTCGACACACCGCGTGGCGCAGATGTTTGTGTCCGCCACTTGCAGATGCGACGGCTGGTCTTCATCGTGGTTCGTACCGGAGTAGTACACCGAATCGAGCTTATTGAAGATCAGCTTTCCGTCCGGCTTGGGACGCCACTGCTCCGGCGCCGGCCGGCTGCCGCCATAATACTCCGATACCTTGCGCATATTGAGATGGTCTTCGCCGGCATCGGGGCGCGATCCCCAACCGGTAAACAGATGCTTCAATACAAACGCCGGCGCCGACCAGACCCCGTGCTCGAACATGTGGTGAAAATTACGCTGCTTGTACATCTCGCTATAGATGTATGAATTCCGCCACTTCTGCTCGAACGTCGCCAGTTTGGCCTCCGAGGTCTCCCCCGCTTTCAGCGCCTCAAAAATCGTCTCCGCTGCCAGCATGCCTGATTTCATCGCAAGGTGAATCCCTTTCAGCCGCGCCGGATTCAGGAACGCGCTCGCATCACCGACGATCAGAAAACCGTCGCCGAAGTTCTTGGGAATCGACCAGTAGCCGCCCTCCGGAATCGCCTTTGCCCCGTAACGCACCATCTTGCCCTTGGCGAGCAACTCGGCGATAAACGGGTGCTGCTTTATCTGCGAGAACAGCGCCTGTGGCTCGGTAAACGGATTGCGATAATTCAGTCCCACCACCAACCCGATCGACATCAGCGAATCGCTGAGGTTATAAATAAACCCGCCGCCGAAAGTTTGATTGTCCAGCGGGAATCCCATCGTGTGGATGACCTTTCCCGCTTCCAAAGTTCCGGCCGGAAACTCCCACAGCTCCTTGACTCCCGTCGTGTAGTTCTGCGGATTGCGCCCGGCATCAAGGCGATTGTTCTTGATCAGCGTCTTGGTTAGCGACCCGCGCACACCTTCGCCCAACACCGTCACCTTGGCCTTTAGATTCATTCCCGGCTCGAACGCGGCTTTGCGTTCACCTTCTTTGTTGATCCCCTTATCGTCCGTCTGAACGCCGACAACTTTCGCCCCCTCCATCAACAACTTCGCGCCGCCCGTTCCGGGAAAGATCTGGCAGCCGCGCGCCTCAAGCTGCGCGCCCATCCACGTCGTCAGTTCATTGAGCGAGATGATATAGCAGCCGTGATGATGCATCGACGACGGCACCCACGGCAGCGCAAACTTGCCTTTCTTCGTAAGATAAAGCATTTCGTCGCCGCTGACCTTGGTCTTGATCGGCGACCCCAGGTCGCGGTGATTCGGGGCCAATTCGCTGATCGCCACCGGGTCGAGCACGGCGCCTGAAATCGAGTGCGCGCCGACATGCGAACCTTTCTCGATCACCATAATCACGGCCTCGCCCAGCGTTCCGCCGGCTGCCGTGTCTTGCTCGATTAAGTCCATCAGCCGCCAGGCGCAAGCCAGGTTTGCCGGCCCGGCGCCTACCAGCAGGACATCAACTGCCATCTCTTCGCGGATTACATCTTCACTCATCTCGTTGCCTCATCATACTCCCGCGCCGCGCGCATCGTGGTTATCTCGACACATGATATGCAGAACGAGCCGTTCGCGACAGCAAAAACGCGCCTTCGCATTGATGCTTGACTTGCCCCATTCGACCGGTATTATTGTCCCAGCTTTGTCGTTCGGGGTGTGGCGCAGCCTGGTAGCGCGCTTGCTTTGGGAGCAAGATGTCGTAGGTTCAAATCCTATCACCCCGATCTAATCTGAGACTCGTTTCAGAATTCACCCCCGCTCGGCTCCAATAGGCAGCGATTCAAGCGTGGTCAGTAACTCACTGGCCCATCACTGCGCCTCGAAACCAAACAAATCAAAAAAGATCAGAAATAATTCTTGCGTAGCTATCTGGCTACGCGTATATTCTATCCGTAGCCAGATGGGAACACAATGAACTTAAGACGAGACGTTTTTCAAGCCATTGCCGATCCGACCCGAAGAGCCATTCTCCTGCTTCTGGCGGCGTCGCAATCGATGACCGCCGGCGCCATCGCCGCCAACTTCGATACCGCCCGGCCGACCGTCTCTAAGCACTTGCGCATCCTCACTGAGTGCGAATTGCTCCAGCAATCGCAAAGCGGCAGAGAAATCTACTATCAGTTGAACCCGCGCAAGTTTGATGAAATCGCCGAGTTTATCGAGCCGTTCCGCCGCATGTGGGAGGACCGGTTTATGAAACTGGAATCCGTCGCGAAGAAACTCAAAACCAGGAAATGAACGGCCATGGAACGAAAAACCAGGATCACTGCCGAAGACGGCAAACAGGAGCTGCTGATAGAACGCGAATTTGATTTGCCCGTGGACTTGCTCTTTCGGGCGCACGCCGAGCCGGATATCGTCGCGGAGTGGATGGGCACGAAGGTCGTGAAATTCGAAGCCAGACCGCACGGCGGCTGGCGGTTCGAAACCTCGGATCCGCAAGGAAACGTTGTCTTTCAAGCCAATGGCGTCTTTCACGAATTCAGCCCTCACCAAAAGATCACGCGCACCTTTGAAATGGAAAATGCTCCCTTCGGCGTCCAGCTCGAGTTCTTTGAATTTGCACCGCTTACGGACGACACCAGCAAGCTCACGATGCAGATCGTTTTCAGATCAGTCGCCCTTCGCGACCAGATGCTCCGGATTCCCTTTGCCCAGGGCATCAACATGGCCCACAACCGCCTGCAGGAAATCGTCGGTAAGTCGAGATAGCGCACCATGACGAGGCGAAACAAATTCATCTACTGGATCGCTACGCTCTGGCTGGCCCTCGGCATGTTCTCGACCGGCGCGGTGCAATTGCTCCGAATGCCGGCGGACGTTGATCTCATGAATCGCCTGGGATTTCCCATCTATCTCCTGACTCTTCTCGGTAGCTGGAAACTCCTGGGCGTGGTCGCTGTGCTGATCCCCAGATTCCCCTTGCTGAAAGAGTGGGCTTATGCGGGGTTCTTCTTTGCCATGTCAGGAGCGATCTTCGCGCATCTCGCCTCGAGTGGTCCCCTTAGCGACACGCTCCCCGCGCTGCTGCTGCTGACTTTAACCGTGCTCTCCTGGCATTTCCGGCCGGCGAGCAGAAGAATTACTTCCCTTAATCAATAGGAGAGGAATGGATATGAAGAAGAGCAAGAGTCGCGAAGATCAACTATCTTCCGGACGCCGCGAAGAACTCCTCAAGGTGCTCAAATCGCGCTTTGAGAAAAACCTGAACCGCCACAAGGGCCTTGACTGGTCAAAAATCAAAGCGCGCCTTGAGTCCCAGCCGGAAAATCTCTGGTCGCTCAACGAAATGGAGCTTACCGGCGGCGAGCCGGACGTTGTTGGCCATGACAGAAGGACAGGTGAATACATCTTCGTCGATTGCTCTGAAGAGAGCCCCAAAGGCCGACGCAGCCTCTGCTACGACCGGCAGGCGCTCGACCAGCGCAGAGAACACAAACCGAAAAACAGCGCCGTTGACCTCGCAACTACTATGGGTATCGAGCTCCTGACAGAAGAGCAGTATCGCGAGCTTCAGACGGTGGGGCACTTCGATGCCAAGACTTCGAGCTGGCTGCAAACGCCGCCCCAAATCAGGAAACTCGGCGGCGCCATCTTCGCCGATTACCGCTTCGGCCAGGTCTTCGTCTATCACAATGGCGCCGAATCGTACTATGCCGCGCGTGGCTTCCGTGGCTCGCTGCGAGTCTGAAACGCTCACAAGCCGCTTGATCCGAGCGCAAAGCTCACCTCACGATAGACCAATTTGCGACTTCCCCGTTGGCAATAGCCTGCTTTCTGCTTAGATTCATAGCAAATGCCCCCGAAACGACTGCTCATTCTCATCGTGCTTTTTCTGCTGGCATCGACTTCAGTCCGCCCTGCCGACTGGTCGCGCCTCGGCTTGACTCTCTACGGCGTTTCGTATCATCTCGAGCGCCGCGATGAGGATGGCTACCGCTTCAACGAGGTCAATCCCGGTCTTGGTCTGCAGTATCGCTTCCACGAACGCGGCAAATCCTCGTACTCGCTCGAAAGCGGCATCCTGCTCGACTCCTATCGTCGACGCGCCACCTACTTTGTTCTGGGTTATCGTTACACGTTGCTTCGAAACTTTGGCGTCGGGTTGGTCTTCGGTCTCTACGACAGCCGCGCCGTCTCCGAATCAGGCGCGGTCGTCGCTGCCGCGCCGTATCTGGCGGTCGATTTTCACCACGCCAGCTTGCGCATTTTCCACCTGCCGGAATTCCCCGGCATCAACCCTTACCCCTCTTTTGCCCTCTCGATCGTCTTCTCAATGGGCGCCTCGGCTCAGCGCGATTGACCCCGCCCTAACGCTACGGACAACTCGCGCACGGCGCCGGTCCGCCGGCGAAAATATACGAAATCAGCGTCACCGCGTCCGAGATACTCAGGAAACCGTTGCAGTCCGCGTCGCCCGCCGTAGTCGGCGAAGGCGCCGGACCGCCCTGGAAAATATGCGTAATCAGGAACACGGCGTCTGAGATCGAAATCACTCCCGTCCCGTCGGCGTCGCCGCAGAGATACGAATTCAATGTCACCGTCTGGGTGTCGCTGCTGAAGTCATCAGCCACCGTCACGTCGAATTGCACCGAAACGGGAGTCGCCGGGAAGGTCCCGCTCAAAGAATCGTTGCTCTCCGTCAACCAGGCCGGAAGGCCGCTGTAGCTGATAGTGTGCGTTAGATCATCCGGATCGCTGAATCCCGGATAGTACGAAAACGCCGTCTCCGTGCGCTGCAGGTAATTGTCCGGCGAAGTGATTGTCGGCGCGGCGTTCACATTAAACGTGTACGATCCGGGCTCGCCGATATAAGGATTTGTACCGACGTTTCCCGTAACGTCGGCTCCCTTCAGGTAATAGCGAATCTCGCTGCCCGGCGCTTGTGCCGGAATAAAGGCCTCGAACGAATCGGGATCGACCGTTGCCGTCAATGGCACAGAGGCAAACGCTCCACCGTCGACGCTGTAGTAAACCTTTAGGGAGTCGTTCAGCAGCGCCGAGTGCGAGTGCGCATACACGAACGCGCTCACGCGATAAGGATTGACACTATCCCCTGTTGTTTCGAGCGGAATATGGTCGACATACATCATGTTCCGATCCGAAATCCCCATTGCCCGGCAGTGGATCGCATCATCCGACAACCACGAGCCCGTGAATCCCAGCACTTCATATCCCGGCATCGCGTTTTGATAGGTCTGAATCGCGTCATCGTCCCAGGCGTTCGAAAACGTCGGCACAAACACCTTCTTGTTCAAGATAATCGAATTCGTGTACGCCGTTCCCGAGGGACAGAAAACTCGCACCACCGTGTACGGCTTGCCCCACGGCCCGATCATCGCGGCCCATTGCGCTGCCCGCGCATTCAAGCGTGAGTAGTCCGGATCGCTCGGCGCCACGTCCTTGATCAGGATTGTATTCGGATTCAGAAACTTCGCCCAGCAGTCGATGTGATGAATCCCGCTGGTCTGCACGTAGTCCATGACCGCGTAATCGTTGCCGGTGTAATCCAGCATCGTGGCATCCACCTGCGCCGGCGTCAGACCCGGGTTCTCGTCATAGACCATCTCTTCCGACGACGAAGTCCCATGGGCATTGCTCATGTGATTGCCGCCGGTGTGCGTCAGCGGCATCGCGTAAACCGGAATCCCCCACGCCGCGCCGACGATCCCCGGAATCAGATCATCCTGCGGGCGCGGACGGTTATAGATATGATCGATAAATCCCAGATTGCCGTTGCCGTCGAAAATCGACCACGGGCCGTAATCGCGCGTCCAAATCGAATTCGTCGCCGCGATGATAAACTGGGTGTTGGCCATATTCACGCCGCCCGAGGTGTACGTGCTGATCGCGGTGGTCTGTTGCGAGGCGCTGCCTACGATCGTCACTACAAGCAAATCCTGTGACATTTCCGCCACCAGGCTTACCGGGATTCCCAGCGGCCAGCGAATCAACACCCGCTCGCTGTGCTCCCACTCGGCGCAGGTCCGCATGACGCCGGGAGGCGGCGCCGTGCGCTGGAAATTCATCCCGATCTCGTGAAGCCGCGTCTTTTCTTCCTCGGTCAAGCCGATCGGAAGAAACTCCTCGATCTCTTCCGCCAGCAGCGGCGACACAAAACTGAAAAACAGCCCCAGCGCGACGACAAACGTAAGCAGTCTATTCATGATGAGTCCTGTTGGTTTTACGACTCGGAAGTAAACTCGAGCGTCAGGTTAAGAAATCAACAATGTCGTCTCAAGATAACGCAGAATCGAATTGAGTCAATACGTATTCCTGCAGCCAACTTCAAGTTGACAACCCCGTTGCGGTTCAATAGACTTGAAGCACGATTACGCCCCCGTAGCTCATTTGGATAGAGCATCTGCCTTCTAAGCAGAGGGTAACAGGTTCGAATCCTGTCGGGGGTGTTCTTGTTCAGCAGATTAGAATCGATCTGGCCGTTGCGGAAGATGACAGTCTATCCGCCCTTCCGGCGAATGCCGGAATCTGGGCTGAATTCACGAATGAAGTGAGAGCCGATGCACGAGCTTGGAGCATTGTGCGAACGCAGAGTACGATGAAGCATCTAGGTTACCTGATTGTGTTGAAGCCCGAGATTCACATAGCGAGGTATGAGTCTTCAGAATTCGTCAAGAAGGCTGGCCCTCTCTATGATAACTTTCGGCGTCATTTTTCCTGGTTGAATTCCAGGGGCTACAGGGGTATTTCGCGGTCCCCGCTTGGTAATCTACTTACTCTGGGGAATAGCCGCGCGCATCTGAATGAGGACGCGTTGAAGAAACTAAGCGAGTTGTTGCCAGAGGCTACCGTCGATTTCGATGAGGAAAGCCTGATCGACGATTACGAGGCTGCGCTCGAGGTTTACGGTCTGCTGAAAGACCAATTCTCCTGGGAGATTATTGAAGTGCGTCGAGAAAAATACGCTCTCGATGGAAGGACCTTAGGATTTGATGTCGGATACTGGAATTCAGATCACTTCTCGCTGATCGCCGACACAGCAGTAACTCCAATGTGGCACGGTCCAGCCCCTGTGGACTGTGTCGAGCTGGCAGCAAGACTCTCAAGAGTTAATGACAATGTGCTTTTCAGCGAGCCCTCAGACGCGGGAGAATTCAGAACCTGGTATAAAACAAAGAAGTGGGCAGAAGTGGAAGCAAGACCGGTAGAATTCGCTATCATTGAAGTCAGGAGCACAGGACACGAACACTAGCGAATCATGGAACACGTAAACTGGATTTTTGGCCACAGAGATTTGGACACTCCAAACGCCGAGTGAACACCGCCGTCATTGCGAGGAGCGAACGCCACTAAATGCTCTACTCCGTTCCCAGCCGCGACGAAGCAATCTCCGCTCCAACTTCCGCAGTCTCCTCAACAAGGATTGCTACCCGCTCTGAAGAGCAGTTGCGCAGGTCGAAACCCCTTGTGGCAGACTCGGGGATTGCGTCGTACAGCTGGAGGGGTTTCGACCTGCGAGACTGGGAACCCGCTACAAAACATGTTGACTGGATGCGTGCTTTGCGAGCATCTTGGAGGTATGCCGTCCCTGCTCAAAGGACTTCCGTCTGCATTTAACGCAGCACGCGAGTTGCCAGATATTGTCACTTGTTGAATCCCGACGGGTGAATTCAATGCCATTCTGCATCGACCATTTTCGCGAACAGGTCAACCGCCTGACAACGGGCGTCACGCGAGACAAACTGCGCCAGGCTTGCGACACATATAGCACCTCAAGGACTCCTGGAAGACGAGCAATCGCCATGCACGACCTAATGCATATTCTCGACAGTGAAGTCGCCCGACCGACCCGTCAGGAGTTGATGGAATCTTGCGGTCGACACTGTATCGGTACTACCATTACGGAGAAGGCACTTGAGCTGCGGGCGAAGGCGAAGAGCGTGGATGATCTGTTGGCACGACTTAATGAAGCCCATATTGGCGGCAGCTTCCTGCGTCGCGAAGGTGATATCATCTACGCTGAGTATCATCGCTGTTACTGCGGGTCGGTGAGCAGGACCAGGATGAGGTTTTCGCCAACATACTGCTATTGCTCTTGTGGGTGGTTTCGGCAGCTTTTCGAGGCGATATTCGAACGATCGATTCGCGTGGAACTCCTGGGCTCAATAATTCAGGGAGACCCCTGCTGCCGTTTCAAGATTCACTTTCAATGATGGTCATTCATCCGGGTCGCCCCCTGAGTCCGTCTCTTTTCATCGAATCATCGCACTCAGCACAATTCCGACATCCTCGCGGACAGCTGCCGTCTATACTCTGCGCTGTCATCTCGTAGCCGGCAGCCCACCCGTAGCTCTGTTGCCACGGCGCATTGGGTCAGTGAAGGATCTGATCGGGGCGACGTAGAATGCCGAAACTGGCTGCACGAAGGGTGGGTCCGTTGAAATCCGTGCGCTGCTTCCTATCCTGCGCTCCGTTCTCGCTCCGAGAGAGATTGATGTCGACGGCCGAGGAACGCAATCTTGCGGTAACAGTCCGGAGAGTTGCGTAGCTCGAAATCCCTCATGCCAGATTCGTCGATGGCGTCGCACTGCTGGAGGAGTTTCGACACCGGATTCAGCAACATTCATTCCCTAACCCCGAGAACGAGCATACAAACTCCTAAGGCGATACGAGCGACAGGTTTCAACCCACGGGACTCATTGCAGCGAACAACTCGTTCCTTCCTGCGCTCCCAATCTATTCCGCCTTCAGCGACGCCATGTCAATCGTGAAACGGTACTTCACATCGGACTTAAGCATCCGCCCGTAGGCCTCGTTGACCTTCTGGATCGGAATCACTTCCACGTCGGCGGTGATGTTGTGCGCACCGCAGAAATCAAGCATTTCCTGGGTCTCGGCGATCCCGCCGATCAGCGACCCGGAAACGCTGCGGCGCCCGAAAATGAGACCGAACCCTGCGAGCGACAACGGCGCGGGCGGCGCGCCGACGAGCGTGAGTTTGCCATCGCGGCGCAGAAGAAAGATGAATGCATTGATATCATGGTCGGCAGACACCGTGTCGAGAATGAAGTCAAAGCTCCCCGTATGTTTCTGCATCTCGCCTGCGTTACGTGAAAGGACAACTTCGTCGGCTCCCAGACGCAGCGCATCGTCGCGTTTGCTTTCTGAAGTTGTAAACACGACGACATGTGCGCCAAAGGCGTGCGCCAGCTTCACACCCATGTGTCCCAACCCGCCTAAGCCGATCACACCGACTTTCTTTCCCTTCGTGACACCCGCATGCCGCAGGGGTGAATAGGTCGTGATCCCGGCGCAAAGCAGCGGAGCGGCGCCCGCAGGATCGAGATTCTTGGGCACGCTCAGGACGAAGCGCTCATTGACCACCACGCTTTCGGAGTAGCCGCCGTAGGTCACCGATCCTTCGAAATGCCTGTCGGGAGAATTGTAAGTCAGGACCATGTTCGGACAGAATTGCTCCAGCCCATCCCTGCACTCCGGGCAGGTACCATCCGAGTCCACTAGACACCCGACTGCCGCCAAGTCACCGGGCTTGAATTTGGTTACCGCGGAACCGACCTTGGTGACGCGGCCCAGAATCTCATGGCCCGGGACGATCGGATAAGCAATCGGAACTGGAGCCCACTCGCTGCGAACCATGTGGATATCGGAGTGGCAGATTCCGCAGTAGAGGATCTCGATCTGAACGTCTTTTTCGGTCGGCTCGCGCCGCATAATCGTCGTGTGAACGAGTGGAGATGTCGCGCTCGCGGCAGAGTAAGCTTTGGCTTTGTACATGCATGTGTCCTTAAAGAAATTTCATTTCAACTTTGGGTTATACGCAACAAGTTGCGAATGCAAGTCCCTCAGAACTGAAAATTCGTCAGAAAATGACCAATTGCCTCCCTTGTCCTGTTCGAACCAGCTCTTGGTCTAAAATCCAACCCAAAAGAGTGAGAGTTACGTTAGAATAACCTTTCAGCTATCGTCTCAGCACCAGAGCGAAATGCAGACGGTTGTAAAAGGCCCGCGATTTTCGTGCCGTGGCATAGCGGTCTCCTCCCCGATGGCCATCGCGGGAATTCGTGTTCCTCCGTCTGCGCTCGGGTGACGTCAAACACCGAAGCCAGTCGGGCAGCCTGCAACTGTGCCAAGTCTTCGTTCGCAATGCTCTAAAATATGGGTCTATAATCTCTAATCGATTCCAGGCACGCCGCGTACAACCGTTAATAACACTGACTCAGCTCGTCGAAAGGAGTCCCGATGCCCAACACCGTTCGCTTCCATCGCGTCTTGAAAGCCAGCCCCGATCGCGTCTTTCGCGCCTTCATCGATCCCGAGGCTATGGCCAAGTGGTCGCCACCGCACGGGTTCACCGGCAAAGTGCACCAGATCGATGCCCGCGTCGGCGGCACGTACAAAATGTCCTTTACAAATTTTTCCACCGGCAAGAGCCACTCTTTTGGCGGCACCTATATCGAAGTCATTCCGAATGAGCGCCTCGTCTACACCGACAAGTTCGACGATCCCGGTTTACCCGACGAAATGCGCACGACGGTCACGCTGAAAAAGGTCTTCTGCGGAACAGAGCTGAATATCGAACAATCAGGGCTGCCCGATGTCATTCCGCCGGAAGCCTGTTACCTCGGCTGGCAAGAATCGCTCGGCCTCCTGACACTGCTGGTCGAACCGGAGATCCCCGACTCGATGTAACACTTGTCAACAACCTTAGAACACGTTCGGCCCGTCGCCAGTTGTGGATCGGAACTGCTGCGCCTCGGGCCCGCGCTACTTCAGTCTCTTGCTCATGCAGACCGAGTTCTCGACGCCTTGGTATTGACCGTAGTTAGGGATGAGAACATACCCGCTTTTCTGGTAGAGCCGTATCGCTTCCGGTTGCTTTTTGCCAGTTTCGAGAATTGCTTCCGTAAATCCGGAATCACGCGCCCAGCGTTCCAGTTCACGCAAGACTGCCCCGGCGATTCCCTGCCCCCGGAATTCCGGCACGACATACATTCGCTTGATTTCCGCCGTCTGCCCGGAATACTTCTTGAACGCCCCGCAACCGACTGCGCGCTCATCGCGATAAGCCACGACAACCTCGCTCAGTGCATCGATCTTGTTGTACGTCGCATAGAAGGCGTGCTCGTCGCCGTCGCGCATGCGCAGGTCCTGATCGAGCAGGACAACGAGACTTCGAAAATCGAGGTTGGTCGAGTCCGTGCGAACAATCTCAAGAGCAGTCATGTCTGCACCTGCTCTCAGTCCGTCTTCAGCGAGAACGGCGTGAAATTGGTGTCGTAGTCGTAGTAATCTTCTTTTTCGACTTTCTTGAGAAAGCCGATGATCTTGTAGGTGAACGGCGTCGCAATCGCTTCCCACAGGACTTTCAGCGCATAGTTGCCGACCATCACGCTGATCACTTGATCGTTCGTCCAGATCCCCCAGAAGGCCACCGGGTAGAAAATCGCCGAATCGATGAGCGTACCGACGATCGTCGAACCGATCGTGCGCGTAAACAACCAGCGGCCCTTGGTCAGAAGTTTCATTTTCGCAAGCACGAAGGAATTGCAGAATTCGCCCACCCAGTACGCGGAGATCGAAGCAAAGACGATGCGCGGCGTGGTGCCGAAAACGGATTCGTGCGCGCTCTGGCCGTCCCAGCCGGGGGCAGGCGGAAGCGCCAATACAGCCCACGACATCAAAGACGCAAACAGCAGCGCGCCGAATCCCGCCCACACCACTTTGCGCGCGCGGGCATAGCCATACACCTCGGTCAGGATATCACCAAATAGATAGCTGATCGGAAAGAAGAGGATCCCCGCGCCGAACGAAAAGCCGTAGAACGTCCAGATCTTCGCCGGACCGATCAGATTTGAACAGAGCAGCACCGTGACGAACAGCGCCATGATGAGATCATAGTACCGGTAGTGGCGGTGTTCGTGTTTCGGAAACGGCACGTTTGAAGACATATCTTGTGATACGGGAGTAAAGGAAAATCGGATGGCGCGACCACGGCCTCAAACTCTTAAATGAACTTCTGCATCCAGACGATGTCGAAGTCCTGGTCGAATTTGCGGCCCACGCGCCGATAGCGGCCGCACTCGCTGAATCCGCATTGCCGTTGGAAATCAATACTGGCCTGATTCAGCGAGGAAGCCCCGCCGAGCAGGGTATCAATCCCGAGCGCGCGCGCATCAGTTTCCAACTGCAGAAGCAGCATCCGGCCGAGCCCCTGGCGGATATACTTGGGCAGGATAAAGATCGTGGCCTCCGCGCTGCGTTTCAAGGTCGATGCTAAATGGATCGGGCGCAACATCCCAAACCCGACAACTTCTCCCGCGGCGCCGGCGACTACATAAAACGGCAACGCTCCTGCGGCTGCCCGCAGCCGCGCGACAATGGTCTCGTCAAACGGTTCATCGGGATAGGCGGCAAAAGAATGCTGGACGTAATAATTGAAGATGGCCGTAACCGCGGCGGCGTCCGCGTCCTCGACAGGACGAAGTGAGAACACCATAGCTCCTCTCTCCCCTATTAAGCTTGATTCAGGATGCGATATGATGGATAATTATGTCAAGTATAATTTCCGGCGTTGACAAGCTCAACGCGAGCGGACCAGCCTGCAGAACAGACTCGAAGCGTCGACCACGCTGATATCAGCTTCGCTGCCGCAGCCGGCGGCCAGCGCTGCGAATTCGTCCGCCGAGCAACGGCTCGCGGTGAATCCGTCCGTGCAGACGATGTTCCCGCCGCCGCTGCGCGCGTAATCGATCGGGCCGACGAGCCCCTGCTCCGCCTGGATTTCAAACCACTGCAGACGGTGTTCCCAGAACTCGTCAGCATAAGTCGAAAACAACGCGATGCCCCCGGGCCGACAAATACGCAACGCTTCGCTGACGAGTTGCAGGCGATCGACGTGAAAGGCCGAGATGCCGTTTTGGATGCAAATCACGGCATCGAAACTGTTATTCGCAAATCCGGTGGCGGCGGCATTCATGCAGGCCAGTTGAATATTGGAAACACCGGCGAGATACTCGCGGGCAACAAGCAAGCTTTCGAACGAATTGTCAATTCCAACTCCCAGGGCCGCGTGCGGGGCCAGCCGTTTGAGAACGCGACCATAACCGCAACCCAGCTCCAGCACGGCTCTCCGACCCGCGATCTCCCCGATGACGTGCTGAACTTCCGCGTCCAGGTATTGCTGCACGCGCGGCGGGGCAACTTCGTAGCAGCGCTTGAGCCGCTCTCCCGCAAGGCCCGTGCGGTAGTAGTCAAAGTTCGAAGTCAAGATTGCTTTCTCCAGGCTATTCCCCCTGAAGTAAAACCGACTTCGCTGTTTGTGCCAACTGCTGATTAAGGTACCGACAAAAATAAATCACGGCGAGCACCGCTGGGCTATCGGCTAAGGATACTCACTGCATGGAATGGACGGTATGGGGATCCCAGGCAGGAGGAGGCTACCCAGCCGGCACTCGCCGGATTCACTGGAATTCAGGAGGGTGATTTCGGGCGGCGGAGGGCGCCCGAAATCACCGGTGACGACTCGCGCTTAGAGTTGTAGCTCTTTTTTCGCGGTCGAGGTATCGGACGGGGCCTCCATGACCGGAGTCTCGTAAGGAATCATCAAACTGTCAAGATTCGGTTCCGGGAAGTCCGGCGTCTTCGCCTTGCCGGCGGCAAACAACACCTTCAGGAAGCTGCGCTTGGAGTCGTGCTTCCACTTCTTGTACCACGGCTTCACCTTGTTCAGCAAGTCCGACAAGAAGCGCGAACGCGTCTTTTCGTCGCCCAGTTCGCCGCGTACAGCCGTCAGCGTCATGTTGGTGTCGGAAAAGAGCGCGTCGATAATGGTCAGGACCGAGTCGCGCTCGCGAATACCGGTCAATAACTCGGCTTCACGCTTGGAGCATTCCTCCTGCAGCGTCGCGAGTTCTTTCTTGAGATTGGATGCGTATCCCGCGGTCCGACGCAGCTTGTCGCTCAGGCTGTCGGCGCGCAGGGCCGCGCTGGTCGTGGTCGTCTCAACATTTTGCAGCGCCAAAGTCAGACTGTCCGACTTGGACTGCACGAGAATCTTCAGCTCGCGGATTGAATCGGCCTGCGCCGCAGTCTGCGTGACCGCCTGCTGGTACAAGGCCTGCATTTCTTTGTCAGTGCAGCCGGCCAGAATCGCCAGGGCGATAACTGCGGTGCCGGCAAAGGCAAGTAATCGTTTCTTCATCATAGTGTCCTCCTATCCACAAAAATAACCGTGTCTGCCCCAGCGAGCACAGGCGCCATCCTCCAAGGCATGCCGGAGTGCCGATTTTCTTTCTATCGAATTTCTCGACCGGTTCGCGAAGTCTTGGCCAGAATTGCGAACACGCGGCCGATCTGCCTATTACGTCCAGAAGTAGCCGTCTTGGTGACTATGACTTTTACCAGTAAAACGCAACCGGGTTTCTAGACTTTGATGCCTTGAGAGCTAAACGCTTGCCGCCAAGCCTGTTGGCCAACGATATTTTTGTTCACTTTGCGGGAACGCTCTCGCCAATCCGTAGGTCCGAACCCCTGCGGTTCGGACGATTAGCCCCGCCTATTGCGATTGACGATGTGTCAGCGCCGATGCCGATTGCCGACTGACAATTGCCGGAGCTTCGTGGATGAGCGAGTCGTCTTCCAGCGCTGCCACCATGAACAACGCGAAATCGATGCGGCGCGTTTTGTTGCTGGCGAGGATCGGGTCGCCGACGTGCTTGCTCCACACCGGCAGTCCTTCGCTATCGCCTTCCTCAAGGTCGCTGCCGCGCACGACGGTCCACCGCGTCTTGCTCGCAATGATCCGTCGACACGCCTCAACTTGATCGTCAAGATCGGCGAAACGCGTCAGCCGCGCAAGCCAACGGAAAAATTTTAAGAGCAACTTGAATGAGTTCGAATAGACATCCTGGCCGTCCTTGGTGATATGCCAGCCGCAGGAGAAGACAAGTCGCGCGTCAGGACGGGCAAAGTCCAGTACTGCCTGCGCCGTTCCGGTGGAATACTGCTGAACACCCCACGGTACCAAAACGGTGAGCACACCGTCGCAGCCGTCAATCGCCCGTCTGATCACCTCTCTGTCATTCGTGGCACCGGGAACAATCGTGATGCGCCCGGCGAAGGCACTGAGCTTCTCGACGCTCTTTGCGCGGCACACACCAACAACCTCGTAACCACGATCGAGGGCGTGCTGAACCATGTACCTACCGAGCTTGCCGGAAGCGCCAATAATGCAAACCTTCATACAAGGCGGAATATCTCATCGCGGCACGCTCTTGGCAAGCTTTGTTCGCGGCTATCGAAGCGTGGAGACAACGACGCGTCCCCCTTTCCTTGCAGGGAGTGGGGGTTGCGGGTAAGGGCGTTGCTGACGAATCGAATCAATTCCGCAATCGCCCGTTGCCCTCTGTTCAATCTTCACCCAATTCGTTTCAATCCGGAATCCCCCGCGCAAACCGCTTGCGCGACTACCGATAATATCGATATGGAATACTCGGTGCGTGAAGTCCGTCCTGAGGACGCTTCTGCCATTGCCGCCATCTTTAACCACTTTGTCGCTACCAGCTTCGCGGCGTTCCCGCAGCAGCCGGTCGATGATTCGTTTCTCGGACACGTGCTTCGTGTCGCTGGCGGCTTGCCGGTTTACGTGATCGAAATGCCCGATTACCGCATCATTGGCTTTGCCATGCTGCGTCCGTTCGAATACGGCGACACGCTGAGCCGCACCGCCGAAATCGTGATTTTCATTCGTCCCGAACACACGCGCAACGGTCTCGGGCAGCGCGTCCTGCAGATGATGGAGGAAGCCGCCCGCGTGCGTGGTATCGACACTCTCCTTGGCTGTGCTTCTTCGCTGAACATCCCCAGCATTCGTTTCCAGGAGAAGAACGGCTACAACATCTGCGGCCTCTTCAAGCGCGTCGGACGCAAATTCGGCCAGGACTACGATGTCGTCTGGCTCCAAAAGTTCCTCTTCTGACGCCTCCCCGTTATCTGTAGGTCAGGATCCCCGCGATCCTGACGCACACGAAAATCGCCTCCGCCAGGTTCGTCATTCGTATCTGACTTCATTCTGCGAACCCGACAGACAAGAAGAGGCTGTCTCATAAGCTGCGATTTGGCAGAAATCAAAACGCGGCGGTTCACAGTTTCGCGCAGGAATACTTAGATTGCCAGCGACTTTCGAAAGAACGCGCGAAATCAAGAACCGCCGCAACTACCCGTTTCGGTACTTATGGGACAGCCTCAGAATGTCTATCCTTGTCATTTTCACTTTTCGCTATATATTGCCCTGTATACGGTTCTAATGCTTACTTGCCACAGCCAACCATTGGGATAAACGACGCTATGACCTCACTTCAAAAACTCTTGCTGACATGCCTGATCGCCGGCCTCTTGTCCGCCAATGCGGTTGCCCAAAGCCTCTCAAATCCCTTCTCCCTCAATCAGCACAGCGCGACCGGCGCGACGACAACCTACGAATATCTTTTTACCGATTCACTCTTCTACAATCCCGGCGCCGTCTATCAGTTAGTCCACCGCAACGCCGGCGCAACGTCCTGGCTTTCGCAATCGATGAATCTCGTTTCCGAGGCCTGCAGCGCGTGGACGATCTCAACCGCTCTTACTTACATGCCGCCTTCGGATACGCTGGAATACTATTTTCGCGCCGAAACCGACACGCTGGTCGTCTCGCAATCGCCCGTCAACTCAGCCGGCACATTCCCCGCGCCGGAGGTCGCGCTCGCCAACATGGGCGCCGATCCAACCGGCGACGCCGTCGGCGCGCTCGGTCAATGGCTTGACATCACGGGTTTGTCGATGAGCTATTCGAATACCCGAATCTTCGCTCGCCTCTCCAATGCCGGTGGCGGGTTTCCGACCTCCAGCGGCCTGAATTTCTTTCTCTATTCGGTGGGCATCGTCGACCCGGACGGCTCAGACTCTGCCGCCTACGCGATGATCTACGTCAGTGTCCCGCTGGCTCTCAACTCTGGGCTGTATCGCATCAATCCTGCCGACAGCTCTTTCACTCGCATCGGTAACATCTCGACCAGCATTTCCGGCAACTACCTCCATATGGCTTGCAACATTGCGGATCTGACGGCTCAACCCGGCTGGTCATCCTGGCCAACTCCTTCCGGAATGATCTTGAGCGCTCCGGTGACGGCTACTCAGAGTCTCTCCGGATTGGCACTGAATGACAACGGCAAAGGATGTGCACTCGTACCGGAGTTTCAGTACGCGACTTACTCAGGCAATGAAACCCCGAACTTGAGTTTAGGTGTAATGTTGCCTCAACCGGGATCAGTCTATGCATCGATTGAATACCAGGACCCCGATAGCGATCTGCCGGTGCTGCATCAGCTCCGTCTACTTGGGCAAGGTGCCTACGAGATGACAACCTGCGAGCTGACTTTCGGCGGCGGTGTATTCTTCACAACGGCTGTCGCAATCGATACGACCGGCTGGTACCAGTATTCTTTTGCCTTCTCCGATGGAGTCGATTCGGTAGTCACCACACCGCAAGCGATTTACCTCGAAGGCGCTCCGCAATTCGTGGCGGGCGATGCTAACGGTGACGGCTTCGTCAGCATCTCGGACGCTGTTTATCTAATCACCTACATCTTCGGCGGCGGTCCAGCCCCCGACCCGCTCGACTCCGGCGATGCTGATTGCAGCGGGATTATCACGATTTCCGACGCGGTTTATCTCATCAACTACATCTTCGCCGGCGGCCCACCACCCTGCGAACCGTAGTTGTCTTCGGCCGAATTCTGCACCTCAGAAACTCGTCGAGGTTGAAGTGTGGGCAAGATCCTAAGAGGCTCCCTGCAGAATCTCAATTGATTGCGACGTGCTCTCGCCGCAGCCGTTCAACGAACTCCGCTGACACCCAGTAGATACCCCACGGCCTCCCCTGTCCTGCACTCACGAAGAACAGGTACTTTCCGTCGGCCGTTACTCGCGGCGACCCGTTGACATGCGACGCATTTATTGTGCCGCCAAGACTGACCCCATCCGTCCAGGTGCCGTCCTTCTTCTTGAAGCAGATACTCAAGCCGCTGCCGGCTACATATATCAAGTAGTCTGATCCCGGGGAGATGAATGGGCAACTCCCGATGAGAGTCTGATTTCCAAAAGCTTCTGTCAGCTTCGTCGGCTTTCCATACTTGCCATCCCTGTACCGGGAAAGATACATGTTATCCGCGAATTCGGAAAAGTACAGATTGCCCTCGTTGTCGACAGAACACGGCCAGTGAAGACCGATACTATTTACCTCGTCACCGACTGGAATCGGCGCCGACCAGCCGGCTGCAGTCCTCTCCAGATACCAATACTCTTCCTTGAAATCGGAATCGCCACCCCTGACGTCCCCGTCTCGATAGGGGCGCGTCTTGATGAAATAGAGTCGCTTTCCGTCGGGCGCAAAAAGCGGGTCGCGATCCACAGCAGCGAACACCGGATAGGTCCAAACACCATTGACAGTATGCGAATACAGGACCGCTGCTTCACCTGGTCGCATCTCTGTCCAGTAGGCTTCAAGCCCATCTGGCGAGAATGTGAGCGCCGAATGAGCCCGGTAGTGGCCTGAGACAATCCCGGGTAGAAACAGTTTGGGCACCTCACCCGGCGGCTCCTGCCCCATGTAAGGCCCCGTGAGAATAGGATAATGCGGGGCGCTCGTGTCGGCGCCGCATTCCCTGAGATAGTCAGTCACGGCGTGCTGCTCCAACATCGTGGCTGCGTTATACGCGGTTTCTCCTTTCAGATTTCGGGCGTTCATGTCCAGACCAAGTTCGCGAAGATACCTGAGCACCTCGACGTGTCCGTTCATGGCGGCGCCATGAATCGTAGTGTAGCCGTTGGGATCCGTCTGGATCGGGTCGAATCCATGCTCGACTAAAGACTTGACGATCTCCAAAGACCCGCCTGCTGCCGCGGGAAATATCAGGCCCGGATCGCGTTCTCTTACAGAAGTGATGTTGCATCCCAAATCAAGTGCGTACTGGTACAACCTTTCCATACCGCCGACCACTGCCAGTTCAAACGCCCGCGGGAGATCGTTGGGAGCGATTGCCGCCTTGGCGTCAACAAGCAGATCAACATACTCTTCATGCTGGTTGCGTGCACCCCAGAGGATCGCCGTGTAGCCTCGCGCTGCCACCGCATTGATGTCGGCGCCGTTTGCCAGTAGCAGCCTGGTGACTTCGAGATCCTTGCACTCCGCAGCCGTAATCAATGGCGTACGTTGGAGCGCATCTCTCGCCTCGATGTCGGCGCCGCTTTCCAGGAGCAACCGCACAATGTCGGCCCGTCCGTTCACGGTTGCCAGGTGCAACGCCGAGCTACCTTTATCATTCCCCAGGTTCACGTCCGCCCCCGCGGCAATCAGCGCCGCCGCCATTTCGTTGCGCCCGAGTTCGGCCGCCAGCGTCAGTGGCGTTCGACCGGTGTCATCACGCAGGTTGAGCGCGGTTTTGTCCCCGGCAATCAACGCGTTGAACTGCTGCAGGTCGTTTGCGAACACGGCTTGATGAATTTCAGATGCGATCGCGCTTGCGGTTATGGCGGCCAGAATCAAAGCGATCGTGCATGAAGCGAGAAATCGACAGGATGCCATCGTCCCTCCGGTTTTTCGGCGTGATTATTCGCAGCAATATAATCTACGACGACGTCCTACTCCATGTTTAATTGTCCGCAGTGAATTCTTTCGCCGGAACGGCGGCAGTGACCCGATTCCCTGGCCGCTGCGAAGCAATCCAGACGCCATTGTGAGCCTTCGTGAACCCTTTCACACAAAGCTATTGACCTTGACCCCTCAATCAGATAGAATGACCACCGTGATTGCCAGTACTGATCTGAAAGAGATCATCAAGCCGATCGAGCCCGATCTGGAGCGATTCCAAAAGCTTGAAGTCAAATATCTCAAGAACGAATCGCCCCTGATCTTCGCGATCTCGCGGCACATTCTCAATACCCGCGGCAAACGCCTGCGCCCGACCTTTACCTTCCTCGTCAGCAAGGCTACCGGCTACAAATCGAGCCATTTGGTCGAGGCCGCCCTCGCCGTCGAGATGATCCACACCGCAACGCTGCTGCACGACGATGTCATCGACGAATCCGACTATCGCCGCGGTGAACTCACGGTCAACAGCAAGTGGAACAACTTGGTTTCAGTACTGATGGGTGATTATTTCTTCGCCAAGGCCTTTACGCTTCTTGTCAAGACCGGTTCGCTGGAAATTCTCGGCCGCGTTTCCCGGGCCACCGAACGCGTCTCGGTCGGCGAATTGCGCCAGATCGAGGAAGCACATAACTATGAGCTTACCGAGGATGAGTATCTCAAGATCATCTCCGACAAAACCGCCAGCTTGTTTCAGACTTCAGCCGTCTCACCATCGATTCTCTCCGGCGCGCCGGAGGAAATGGTCAAGCGTCTGGCCAACTTCGGCGAATATTCCGGTTGCGCCTTCCAGATTGCTGATGACCTGCTCGATTTCGTCGGCGACACGCAGCGAACCGGCAAGAGCCTCGGCAACGACCTGATCAACGGCAAGATCACGCTGCCGCTGATCTACGCCTTCCGCCAGTCGCAAGCGCGCACACGCAAAACCATCATCAAGGTCCTCGAAAACGGCGTCGAGGAGGGCGGCTTCGACCGTGTGCTTGACTTCATCCAGACTTCCGGCGGTATCGACTACGCCCGTGGCCGCGCGCAATCGCTCGCCGATCAGGCGCTGTCGTTCTTGAAGCCTTTTGCCAACAATCGCTTCTACAACTCGCTCGAACGGCTCGCGACGTTTTCGATCAATCGTGACGTCTAAACGAATCTTCCTTCATCTTTTGCCCGCAATCGCAGTATAATCTCATTATGTCGCCCTTGTTGCTTGCCACCACCTACAGCCTGTCGTTCACCTCGCCCTGGCTGTGGGCGATTGCCCTCGTCTTTCTTGCGACGATCGTCCTGACATACTTCTATTACCGCCGCACGAATCCGCCACTCAGCCGCTCCTTGCGTATCATCCTGGGCATCCTGCGCGGACTGGCGCTGTTGGCGTTGTTTTTTGTCTTCGCCGAGCCGCTCCTGGAGCAACAATCGGCGGAGGACAAACCCCCGGTCGTCGCGATCCTGACCGACAATTCGACTTCGATGGCCACCAATCGCCATTCGGCCGCGCAATTCGCGGCAATCGAGGACTACCTGGGCAGCATCTCAAGCCGGCTTCCGGCAAATGCCGTCATCGAGCACTTCTCCTTCGCCGATACCGTCATCCCGGGTAGGGCGACCGGCAGCGGACTACCTGTCACCGCCATCGGGACCGCGCTCGATCAGCTGGCGCAACTCCACGAAAACGAAAATCTTCAGGCGGTCGTGATGCTCTCGGACGGCGCCTCCAATCTGGGACCAAACCCGGTCGCGGAGGCGCGCAAGATCGGTGTCCCGGTCACCACCATCGGTTTTGGCGACCCCAATCCGCTTCCTGATATCCGCATCGCCAAGGTCGAGTGCAACCCGGTCGGATTCGTGGGGAAGGAGTTCCCCGTCGAGGTCACCCTCGAGTCGCGCGGATTCGAAGGACTGCGCCTGCCGCTGCGCTTGCGCCGCGGCGATCGCGTGCTCACGCGGCAGGAGATCGATCTCGTCGGCCAGGGGCGGCAACAAACGGTGAAATTGCAATTCGCACCCGAAGCTGAAGGTGAGATCGTCATCGAGGCTTCGACGCCGGTGCAGGCCAATGAAGAGTCGGATAAGAACAACTCCCGCCAGGTACACGTCAAGATTCGCGCCAGCCAGATTCGCATCCTGCTGGCGGCAGCCTCTCTCAATTGGGATTTCAAGTTTCTCAACCGCGCGCTGTCCGCGAAGGACGACTTCAAGGTTGACCTCGCCGTCGAATCGCGCCAGAAGATTGCCGGCACCGTGCCTTTCCCGGAGAACATCGCCGGTCTCGCCGAGTACGATGCCCTGATTCTCTACGACTTCGACGCCGACTGGCTCGGCAATCACAAGCAGTTGCTCGACGCCTTCTTCGATCGCACCGGCAAGGGTCTCTTCTTTCTGGCCGCCGAAAAATTCGGCGCCAGCGCCAAGGTCCGCCTTCCCGAATCGCTCTTGCCGTATCGTTTCGCCGACGGTCGGTCAACGCTTGTGCGCCAGGAAGTCCAATTTGATCTGACCGAGCGCGGCCGCATCCATCCCTTGATGCGCCTTGCCGAGGATGGCGTTACCATCCAGCGCATTCTCAACGCCCTGCCGCCATTTACCGGGTATCTCCTCGCCTCTGACCCGCGGCCCGAGGCAACCGTGATCGCTTCGGTTCCGCCGCTTGTCGCCGGTGAGCAGGACTTACCGATTTTTGCGGCGCAGCGTTATCGCTCAGGCAAAGTTGCCTGCCTTTCCGCCTTTCCGTTTTGGAAACTTGATTTCCTGAGCAAGACGGTCAACGAGGCCGACTCAACCTATTCGCGCCTGGTGGAAAACATGGTCCTCTGGCTGGTGGCGCGCGAGGACGTTGAACGCGTCACGATCACTCCGGAACGGCCGATCTTCATTGCGGGTGAATCGGTCAATCTGAGTGCCCGCGTGCTCGATGAAGCTTTCGTCCCGGTGGAGGATGCCGAAGTCGAAGCTGTCGTGAAGTCTGTGCAGAATCCCGCCGACTCGCTCGTCGTCGGCTTCCGTTACGATCGCCCCGGGCTCTACTCCGCCGACCTGCACTATCTGCCTTCGGGCAATTACTCGATCCGCGGCCGCGTCGAGCGCCAAGGAGTCAAGCTCGGAAACCCCACATCGAGCTTTATCGTTGAGCCCTACTCACTCGAAGACCTGTCGCAGATCGCCAACTTCGACCTGCTCAAGCGCATCAGCGAGGTCTCCGGCGGGCAGTTTTATGCCGCCGCCGATACCGCCTCGATTCCCCCGTTCCAGTCGCTTTCGTCAAAGATTGTTGTCCATCGCTCCGAATTCGCGCTGTTCGACAATATCTGGCTGCTCGGCATCATCATCGCCGCCCTTTGCGTCGAATGGTACGTCCGCAAGCGCTACCAGCTGCTGTGATGTAACGCTTGATCATTCCTTTCAAAGTTTTTGTTGCCCCGCTACTTCACTCAAGGTAGCTTCTGCGCCTGTAAGTCTGGCTCAGGGAGGAAATTGTCCATGCCAAAGATTGCTCAATGCCTTGCTCGCGAAATTCTCGACAGCCGCGGCAATCCAACCGTTGAAGTCGATGTGCTGCTTGAAGATGGCTCGTTCGGCCGCGCCGCCGTCCCATCTGGCGCTTCGACCGGCTCGCACGAAGCCCTTGAACTTCGCGACGGCGACAAAAAACGCTACCTCGGTAAAGGCGTTCTCAAAGCCGTCACCAACGTCAACGACAAAATCGTCCCTGCGCTGAAAGAAGAGGGCCTGGATGTCCTCAATCAACGCGAACTCGACAATTTCCTGCTCGGCCTCGACGGCACCCCTGAGAAGAAGAATCTTGGCGCCAACGCTATTCTCGGCGTCTCCCTGGCTGTCGCCAAGGCTGCAGCTTCCTATTCCATGCTGTCGTTTTACCGTTATGTCGGCGGCGCCAACGCCCGCATCCTCCCTCTGCCGATGATGAATATTCTCAACGGCGGCAAGCACGCCGACAACAAGGTGGATCTGCAGGAATTCATGATCATGCCCGCCGGCGCCGAGACGTTCTCTGAAGCTCTTCGCATGGGCGCTGAGGTGTTCCACGCGCTCAAAGGCGTCCTCCACGGCAAGAAGTATAATACCGCCGTCGGCGATGAGGGCGGTTTTGCGCCTGATCTCAAGTCAAATCGCGAAGCTCTCGAAGTGATTTCAGAAGCCGTCGAGAAAGCCGGATACAAGCCGGGAACGGATGTGCTGTTTGCCCTCGATCCGGCCGCTTCAGAATTCTACGACAAGAAGACCAAGAAGTACCATCTCGCCGGCGAGGGCCGCAGCCTCACAACCGACGAAATGGTCGACTTCTACAAGGAACTCTGCAAAGCCTTCCCGATCATTTCCATCGAGGATGGTCTTGCCGAACACGATTGGGACGGATTCAAGAAGCTCACGCACGAAATCGGCGAGAAGGTGCAAATCGTCGGCGATGATCTGTTCGTCACCAATCCCATCTTCCTCGATCGCGGCATTCGCGAGAAGGCCGCCAACGCCATCCTGATCAAGCTGAACCAGATCGGGACGCTGACTGAGACGCTCGACACAATTCAAATGGCCACGCGCGCCGGATTCACGTCGATAATTTCTCACCGGTCCGGTGAAACTGAAGACACGACGATCGCCGATATCGCTGTCGCCGTGAATGCCGGACAGATCAAAACCGGCTCGCTCTGCCGGACAGATCGAGTTGCGAAATACAACCGTTTGTTACGTATTGAAGAAGAACTCGATGCGATGGCCGAATTTCCCGGCCGCGACGCGTTCTTTAACCTGAAAGCACACAAGTAGACACTGACTGAATGCCGATCAAGGAAGATCACCGCTGGCGCCGGCTGCGCGCCCGAATCGTCGTTTTCGTGATGCTCGCCATCATGTTGCTGCTCAGCTACAACCTGACCGTCGGGCAGTATGGCTTCATCAACATGATGGAGCTACAAGCGCAGATCAACGAGCTCCAAGCCGAAGAGCTCAAACTGAATACCGAACTGGTCGACTTGGAAATCAAACGCAACCGCCTTCAATCCGACACGCTCTTCATCGAAAAATACGCCCGCAAAAATTACCAGCTTTCGCGCCCAGGCGAACGCGTGATTGAGTATTAGGGTCATTTGGTAGGATAGACATTCCTGTCTGGGAGCTTCTAGAATCGTGTAGGTCAGGATCCCTGTGATCCTGACGAGGTTGTTTGCACCCGGCTGGATTCCCGCCTGCGCGGGAATGACAGGAGACGAACCTCTTGCCTTTTCCCCTCTCCTCTTGGGAGAAGGGTCAGGGGTGAGGGCGCGATATTAGTGGATCC
>CAZOYE010000008.1:12705-15596 GCA_964584025.1 uncultured Ignavibacteria bacterium | reverse complement strand
TGGGAGAAGGGTCAGGGGTGAGGGCGCGATATTAGTGGATCCTGAGCGCGCGAATTGACATCGGCTGGATTCCCGCCTGCGCGGGAATGACATAAAATGCGATCTGCGCCTTCTCCCCTCTCCCCCGGGTACAGGGGATTGGGGTGAGGGCGTCTTGACTTGCCGCACAATCCTCCGTACCCTGCCACCATGCCGCTCAAGAAAACCGAATTGATCGTGCTGAAACGCACCAAGGTACAGGATTCTTCGCTCTACTTGATCTGCCTCACAAAAGAGCACGGCAAACTTCCGCTCGTTGCACGCGGCGCCACCAAGCCGGGTTCGAGTATGGCTGAGGCGCTGCAGTATTTCACGGTCGCGGACGTCGTCTTCTACGAGCACGAAAAGAAATCCGCCGAGTATATCTCCAAAGCCGACATCATCGAGAGCTTCGAGCAGATTATCGCCGACGAAAATCGTTTCGGCTTTGCTTCCGCCGCGATGGAGTTTGTAAACATCTATCTCCCCGAGGGCGAAGCGCAGCCGCAGGTCTATTTTCTGCTTAAGCGCTACCTGCGTCTGCTCGACAAATCGACGCGGCAAAATTCCCGCCGCGAGCTTTTGCATTTCTGGTATCTGCTCACTATATTTTGCGGTTACGCGCCGGAATTGGAGAATTGCGGCGAGTGCGGCAAACCGATCAGCGCAGAGAAGTTATTGTTTGATCCGCAGCGCGGCGGCGTGATCTGCGACAGTTGTATTGGGTCGGAATTGGCGCTGCAACTGGATCGCGCCACTGTGGCGGCCTTGAAGAAACTTGCCGGTACCAATATCGCGGACTCGGCGAAAGTGGTCTTAACATCGCCGCAGATGACGCAGATTCGCGATTTGCTGATCGCCTTGACCGAGTACCACATCGGCCGCCGCGTTGATCTCAAGTCGCTCGATTTTCTGCGCAAGTTGCGGCTGTTCGAGAGCGAATGAATCAGAGGGCACCCTCACCCCTGCCCCCTCTCCCAGGGGGAGAGGGGAAAAGAAGCGGGATGGTGCTCTCGTCATTCCCGCGGAGGCGGGAATGCGGCCGGGTGCGAGTTACCACCGTCAGGAGTCAATTCCTGGCGATCACGATTCCCCTCTCGAGAGGGGTGGCTCCGTTCCGACGAAGGAGGAACGGAGACGGGGTGTGTAGGACACTCGGCGTATCGACCTGGTAGGTCAGGATCCCTGCGATCCTGACACCAGGAAGCGAACCCGGCTGGATTCCCGCCTCCGCGGGAATGACAGAAACACCGACCCGATCCTCTTCCCCTCTCCCCTTGGGTGAAGGGCCAGGGGCAAGGGCGCTTGAATACGAATTTTATGAACTAACCATACTCGGAGGAATCAGTGGCAAAAACCGTCGACAAAATGGACCAGATCGTTTCCCTGTGCAAGCGGCGCGGGTTCGTCTTTCAATCATCGGAAATCTATGGCGGCCTCGGCTCCTGCTGGGACTACGGTCCCTACGGCATCGAGCTGAAGCGCAATCTCAAGGACTTCTGGTGGAAGGCCATGACGCAGAAACGCGACGACATCGAGGGCATCGATGCCGCCATTCTCATGCATCCCAAGGTCTGGGAGACCTCCGGCCACGTCGCCAATTTCACCGATCCGCTCGTCGACTGCAAGAAATGCAAGGCCCGTTTCCGCGCCGATCAACTCGATTCCGCGCGTTGTCCGCTGAAACCGAGCAAGTCACCGCTCGAGTGCGGCGGCGAACTCACCGAGCCGCGCAGTTTCAACCTGATGTTTAAGACCTTCATGGGCCCGGTCGAGGACACCTCCGCGGTCGTCTACATGCGCCCTGAAACCGCGCAGGGCATCTACGTCAATTTCCTCAATGTCATGGGCCCGGCGCGCCAGAAAGTCCCCTTCGGTATCGCGCAGATCGGCAAGGCGTTCCGCAACGAAATCACCCCCGGCAATTTCATTTTCCGCACGCGCGAATTCGAGCAGATGGAAATGCAGTTCTTCATCCATCCCTCCGAGGATGACAAGTGGTTCGACTACTGGAAAGAAGAACGCATGAAGTGGTACCACGAACTCGGCATCCGCAAGGAGCGTCTGCGTTACCACCAACACGGCGAGGGCGAACTGGCGCATTACGCCAAGAAGGCCTTCGACATCGAATACGAATTCCCCTTCGGCTGGAAAGAACTGGAAGGCATCCACAACCGCACCGACTTCGATTTAAGCCGCCACATGGAGGCCTCCGGCAAGGACCTCAGCTACTTCAACGATCAGACGCGCGAAAAATTCGTGCCCTACATCATCGAAACCTCCGCCGGCTGCGACCGCACGCTGTTGGTCTGTCTGGTCGATGCCTACGAGGAAGAGCCGGTCAAGGATGAGGTGCGCGTCGTGCTCAAGTTCTCGCCGAAGATCGCGCCGGTGAAAGCCGCCGTGTTCCCGCTCGTCAACAAGGATGGCATGCCGGAGTACGCCTCCAAGCTTTTCCACGAACTCAAGATGCATTTCAAGTGTTTCTACGATGATTCCGGCGCGGTGGGACGCCGCTATCGCCGCATGGATGAAATCGGCACGCCGTATTGCATCACGATCGATGGCACGACTCTGACCGATCAGACTGTCACGATTCGCGACCGCGACACCATGACCCAGGACCGCGTGAATGTTTCCTCCTTAGTGGAGTGGCTGAAGAAGAAGATAGAGGGGTAGGCTCTACTACCCCATTCACAGATTTTGTGATCCTGGCGCCCTTGATTCCGTCAGCCTGGCGTCCGCTTAGTCTGTCATCCCCGCGAAGGCGGGGATCCAGGTTTAGAGTTGTGGGGGGGGGTGTAACCCGCCCGGCCCCCCCCAGGCCCGGCATGCGCCCCTAAACCACGACCCCCACCCACGCAACACAAAAC
>CAZOYE010000008.1:0-12695 GCA_964584025.1 uncultured Ignavibacteria bacterium | reverse complement strand
CCCCCCGGCGGGGTGGTTGAGCTGGTTTTTTTTTTGTCCCTGGTCGTGCCCCCCCCCCCCCCCCCGCCCCCCCGGGATTGCGACCTGACAGCTGAACCCGCACGATCGCAACACAAAGCTTTGGATCTTCGCCTCCTCGCACGAAGGGCATTACACGGCATCATTCGGATTCGCACGGGTGATTCCTCTTGTGTATGTGGAGTTGTTGTGCTATATTCATACTGATAACGGAAAGCGCTGATGGAGTCGTTGCCGCACAACAGCGAAAGCATCAGTTGGAACATGCGGGATCACTTGACAGACTCATCCTCGGCTACACACTGCCCGCCATCTGGACCACCGCTAATCGAAAGGAACCACTATGACGAATCAGTCAAAGTTCACGCTCGCTATTGGTGTCATGACAATTGCCTTGGCCATTGCAGGCTGTTCTCATCAAAGTACGCAGATTACCACTCTGAGCGAAGTCAAGTATGCCCCTGTAGATCCCCAGTCAGTAGAGGTGTTCGATGTTGGAACCAACCCTCCATTTGCATATGATGTACTGGGCCGGGTCTATACGAGAAAGAAAGGCTCGCCGTTGAACCAAGGGTCTCCTGATGGAATCAGGAAGGATCTTCAGTCAGAAGCTGCCAAAATTGGAGCTGATGCAATACTCGGCTTCTACGCGTCGAAGCTGGACGATCACGGTGAAATGCCTAATGGTTGTTGGGGCAGCGCCATCGCGGTGAAAAAGTTAGGAAACTCTGCATCTAACGTTTCCCGTCCGCCTGACTGCTCAGTTTTGATGATTTCCGCTCAAGGATCAAGTCTCTTGCCCTATTGCCAAGTGCAGTTGGAGAAGAGAGGGTATTACGCAGTTTCGATTGAGCAGAAGTTGAAGGAAGCAAACTTCTTAGCGCTCGACTCTCTCGCGATCGATTCACTTCTTAACAACCTGATTGCGACTGAGTTTGCATTTGTCCTCGTGTTTGATGTTGTTTCCGGTAATGTCGGTGTTGAACCAGATGCATTGGTTTCCAATGATCATTCAAGAACCAGGTTGGAGAACACGTTGCAGACTATCTCTAATCGAATCGGCGCTCAATCCGCAGGGGAACTGGGTTCGGCAACCGTGACTGCAAAGTTGTTTTCAGTTTCGTCAGGCAGACCAATTTGGAATGCTACTGCTTCGGGAACGGAGAGCATCTTTCTGTCAATGCAAGGCCAAGTAAAGGGCGGCGCGGAGAATGCTGTCAGAAACTTGTTCAAGTCCTTGCCCAAGTATGCTAAGTCTACGGCACCGGTATCCAAAGCCAACTAAGCGACAAGAACATCGGCTTTGCACATCGATTGTCTCTGAGGTGTCGATGCTGTGCACTAAAGGTGTTTTCATAAGTTCGTAGGTCGGGTTCCGAGCGCTGCCAACTGCCTGTTGAGAGCGTACTCTCAGCAGCGAGAAACCCGACAACTTGATTCATCAGAATTGCCAAGTCGGGTTTCTCATTCCGCGGTCAAACGCTCGTTTCTTCCGATTTGTTGCTCGCGCGGAATTCGGAACCCGACCTACAACTTGACTCCGACGATCTTCGCACGCTTGAAATCACAATTTGTGATTTCAAGTCGGTAGGTCCAAACCCCTGCGGTTCGGACGGTTTGTGAGATTTCGAAATTGATACTCGTCCGAAGCACAGGGCTTCGGACCTACGAACTACGACGTGCATGCCCTCTGTCTTGATGAACAAATCGTTCCGGGCAGGCAGACCCGGCCCCTACGGTTACACCGAAACTGCCAGAGCTAGCAAATCGGCGCTTGCGCGCCGTCGTCGAATATCGCTTTCTTGATCCATGCAACCTATTAATCTCATCGGAAAACGTGTCATCTTATGCGACATGATTGCCGAGGATATACCGATCTGGTACGCCTGGCATTGGGAATCAAACCCGGAACTGACCACCTGCCGGCCATCGGTTAAGAAGCCGATTGATCAGGTTGTCGAGCATGTCAAAGAGCATTTCGAAAAACGCGATGTCGTATTCCTCGCGATTCGACGGCGCAGCGACAACGAGTTTGTCGGACGCCTGACGCTGTTCAACCTCAATGAACGCAATCGCTCGATTGAGATCGGCTACATGGTCGGGCCGCCGCATCGTAGACAGGGTTACACGCGCGAGGCGCTCGAACTGCTGCTGCCGTATTTGTTTGAGCGGGAAAATATCAACAAGATCACCGCGCAAACCGGAGAATTTAACCAGCCCTCAAATGCGTTGCTGGAGCGCTTCGGATTCCAGTTGGAGGGCCGTTTGCGGCAGCATCATTGGTACAACGGCGTTCTCTACGACGACTTGTTATACAGCCTGCTGGCCTCTGAATATGCAGTTCGTAGGTCGGGTTTCCGGCGTTTCTGATACTTCGATTTCATCAGCACACCCCTGAAGCGCGAAACCCGACACCTTGAAATCCGGGTTGTGCTCCTTGTCGGGTTTCTCGCTGGCCGGTGTCTCCTTAGATCCGTGAGACAGCATCGCTGGAGTCCCGACCTGCGTGCTGTCACCTCTTGCTTGCTGCTGGCGTAGAACCCTCGCGGAATTCGGTTGCGGCAGCGCTCGGGAAATCGCATCTTCGTGAATCATTCGCATTTCATGAGGGTTCTCGTTTTGCAGCGTCGCAAACTGCGCATCCTAATCGGACTAGTCCTGCTGGCTTCTTCACTCGTGGCGGCCGTGTCAAGCTATGGGCAGGACAGCGCACCAAGTCCGGCCGAGTTGAACGATGCAACCCGCCTCGCCGATCGACAACATCTGCAGCGGGTGGCTTCGCATCTTCGCCTAAGCGTCTTTGAAGAACTCGCCGCCGATTCGATGCTGCGCACCTACGACAACCAGTGGCATCTCGCCAAGTCTCGCGCTGCGCTCAAGTTGTTCACCGACCAGACCGTTCGTGATTTCTGGCTGCGGGAAATCATGATCGATCAGATTGAAAGCTACGGCGTGAAGAATATCCAGCCGCTGCTCGATCTCTTCTACGCCCATTGCCAGGACAGCAGCAAACGCCGCGAAGTTCGCGAGTCGTACGAACGCGATTCCACCGATTACTTCAGCAACGAAATCGTCAGCTACAAGAGGGCCGGACCCTTTCGACTCGATGCGGTTGTTTTCAAACCTGAAGGCTGGAGCCCCGCGGATCGGCGGCCGGCGATCCTCTTTTTCCACGGCGGCAGCTGGTATCAAGGCACGCCCGCCTGGATGTTCGGTTTCTGCCGGAGCTACGCCAAACTGGGTGTCGTGACCATTGCCGTCGAGTACCGCCTTTATGACCGTCACGGCGTCAGTCCGATCGAGTGTATGCTCGACGCGAAGTCGGCGGTGCGCTATTTCCGCGTCCATGCGGTCGAATATGGCATCGATCCCGACAAAATCGCGGCCTGCGGCGCATCCGCCGGCGGACATTTGGCTCTCTGTGCCGCCACGCTCGACAGTTTGAATGAGCCCGGCGAAGACACCAGTGTCAGCGCCGCGCCCAATGCCCTGGTCCTTTACTATACCTGCTTCGACCCGACACTTGATTCGTGGTTCGTTAAGCAGGTTTCGCCGCGATTACCGGCAACGGCGTGTTCACCGTCGCATAATGTTCGTCCCGGGCTCC
Organism: uncultured Ignavibacteria bacterium; assembly: GCA_964584025.1. GTDB lineage: Bacteria > Zixibacteria > MSB-5A5 > CAIYYT01 > CAIYYT01 > JADJGC01. Next base: position 9,070 of record CAZOYE010000008.1, on the reverse strand, counting down.
CGCCGACGCTGGCCATTCACGGAACCAACGATTACAACTGCCCCTACTACACTGCCAAGGAGTATTGCGATAAAGCAACGGCCGCCGGCAATCGTTGCGAGTTATATTCACTGCCGGGCGCCGGACACTTTTTTATCTTTGACCCGAAGTTCCGCAGCGAAGCGGGCAAGGAGATGCGACGATTTCTCGCCTCGCTGGGCTACGTCGCCCCCACGAGCGAATAGGCGAGATTGTCGGGTTTCCAGCTTTTCTGATACTCTATTTCTATCACAACAATCCTGAAGCGCGAAACCCGACCTGGGGACTACTGAAACGTAGCGGCTTGGTCTGCACGCCCGCATCTTGTCACACGAATCGTTCTCGGGCAGGCAAACCCGGCCCCTACGAGTATGACCTCACCATTTCAGACTTAGAACCGGGTGCGGAATACTACATCTCTTGGAAGCGCGCGATCACCGCGCCGCCGCCGTCGCACAATTCTAGCTCACCGTCGCGCAAGTGAAACGTGATGGTCGTCTCCAGCGCTTCGAGGAATTTCGTCTCGCGCTCGGCAACCGCTTCGCAGAACATTTTGGTAACGGCCATGTGCGCAAACACCAACGTGTCGGCGGTGCGCTGGTAGATTCCGGTCAACTGGTTGCAGCCGGTGTCGCCGGTGAGGCTGGTGCCGTCGCCGCCCAGCGTGATGACACTCGCTTTCTCGTCGGCCTTGGCTTCGACAGCGACGCCGCCCACTTCAATCAGTGTCCAGGTCTTGCCGGAGATGTCCGCTGCGGCGCTTGCGGTATCGGCGGCCGTGTTTTGTGCAGCAGGGGTGGCCGGCGCGGGCGTTTCGGTCGTCTCCGATTTTTTCTGGCAACCGCAGATGCCGAGTACCAGCGTCAATAGAATGACAGTCTTCCATGCCATAATTCTTCCTCCTTGAAAATGAACTTGTGCCGAATCACATCGTCGCTATTTTTCGCACCGACCGCAATGAAAATCGCAGCTTTGCCGTTCGCGACAATCGGCGCGCTCCCATTGTCTGGCGGAATGACCCCACACTTTTTGCGGAAATCACTGCTGTTCGAAACTTGAGTTCAGCGCTTGCCCAGAATCAGCCCGGTTAACTCGCCGTCCGGTAAGCACCTGGCGCATACCCCCGAGGTTGTTTCAATGTAGACCAGTTTGGCAATGACTTTGCGGTTCCTCCCCCGCCCACTATCACCCCAGACAACGGGCCGGAAACGGCACGGAAGGAGGAGGAATGAGGCGACTATTCGACAACCGCTGGTACGTTTCAGCATCGATTATGCTCATGACGGCCTCGCTGGCCCTCGTGTTGCTGACGAGCTGTTCGTCCGACACTGTCGCCCCGGACGATCAGACTCAGAATCAGCTGGATTGGCTCAATGAGACGCTGCGCGATGATGGTCCGCAGGCGACGTCGGGATTCGTCATTGACAGACTTCCGGTGCTGATCGACACCACCCTGGTGGCGGTCGTCAGTCCTTATGGCTCGCAGATCGACTACGTGCACGGCAACGAAAAAATCGGGTTCTCGCTGCCGTACATGGCCGTGAAGTCGCAAATGACATTGACCATTCGCATCCGCAAGCTGAATGCGCCGTTCGGCAAGTTTTGGCTGTTCGACTGCGGTCCCGAAGGAACCAAATTCAAGTACCCCCTGTACGTTCAGCCGAACGAGGCCGCTTGTAACGGCTCTGTGCTCGTTCTCTTCTACTTCAATGAGGAGACTGGATTCTGGGAGGTCGAAGCCAAATCGGGAAGCTTTAACCCACAAGTCCCGATTTATCACTTTTCCAAGTACGGTATCAGCTAATCCCGCTCCGAATCATCGATCCTGAAGTCCCTCGCTCCCAGCGCATGGGACTTCGCTTTTTTTTGCCCTCAACGTTCGCGTAACGACACCAACCCTTCCCTCGTTCTTCCGTATCACATGCAAGTCTGAATTAACTGAGGTGAATTCTTAGGAGGAAAAATGATCCGTAAAGCGTCCGCCAACTGGAAAGGCGATCTCAAGGCCGGCAAAGGCACCGTCTCGACCGAAACCGGCACACTCAAGGACACACAGTATTCGTTTACTTCGCGCTTCGAATCCGGCACCGGCACCAATCCGGAAGAGCTCATCGGCGCCGCGCACGCCGGCTGTTTTTCGATGGCGCTTTCGGCCAGTCTCGCCGGCGCAGGGTTCGTCCCCGACCAGGTCAGCACGACGGCCAATGTTCATTTCGAAAAAGTTGGTGACGGGTTCAAGATTACACTGATTGAATTGGTGACGGACGCCCGCGTTCCGAATATCGATAATGCCAAGTTTCAGGAGATCGCTGCCGGCGCCAAGGTCGGGTGCCCGATTTCCAAAGCCCTTGCCGCTACCGAAATCAAACTGACTGCCAAGCTGGTGTAATAGATCGTCGCTGCGACCTAGTTCTGAACGGACGGCTCGAAGGGCCGTCCGTTCTTGCTTGCAGGGGACGCGGTGGCAACTTGCGCAGTTGACGGAGCGATGAACACGCCCCGTCTCGAGCCCGCGGGATGGATGACAGGAGTGCGGTTGCGATGAGCGGAGTCATGCGGATGGTCGCGGAATCGGTAAGGCGGGCTCGATCCACCCCTCTCAAGAGGGGAATAGCTTTGAGGTGCCGGTGGTACGAGGAAGGGTTTGTGCCTCGCGATAGGAGTTGGAAAGCACTGAGAGAAGCATACAACTCCCCAGCCGATTTGCTAAGGGCGACTTCATATCGGTGAGTGGCGTGGATCGGTGTCAGGCTCGCGGGGATCCTGACCTACCAGTTGCAAGACTCCAGCAATGTTGGGCCACTGCCATCGCTACATTGCCCCCAATGACTCCAAATACGCCAGCACTGGCCGCGCTTCGTCTTCGCCCTTGCGTGCATGATGAATCAGCGACAGTCCGTGCGGACCTTTGCAATGCAGAAGCGCCGGGTAGAGCGTCAGGAAGGACTTGACGATCTCCAAGTGTCCCAGCATCGCTGCCATGAATAGCGTCGGCCGCGCTCCCTGTTCAAGTAAGTAGAGGGCGATTTCGCGATCACCGACATGCGAAGAGGCCTCGATGCCGTTCTCAAAGTCGCCGCCGCCCCAATCCCAGGTGGCATTGAGCAGCGCGGGCTGAAAGGCCAGAAGCTGCTTGACGGCCTGGAGGTCGCGGTGGCAGACGCCCACGAAGTCCTTTACGAGTTTTGCCTCCAGCGGCGGCCCTTTGTCGACCTTGGGTTTCTTCGGGGTTGTGGCGCTGTCTGGCGACATGGTCTGGGCGCTGAGTGCTCCGGCTCCGCCCAGGAGGAACAGGGCACTCCCTGCGGCCGTGGCGCGCAAGAGCGCCCGCCGTTGTCCATCAGCCAATGAGTCAATCGAGAATTCCATCGCAGGGCCTCCAATAGTGGATCGATTTTATCTATGTGAGAGTTACGTAAGTTGTGACGGAAAGTTCGCCCCGAATCTTTGACAATTGCCCTTTCGCTGCCCTTTTGCCACGATGCTTCGGAATTGCCGCTCGCGGCATTGAAAATTCTCTCGTGAACACCTATATTAGGCGACTGTAATGAACGATGAACAGGGAGAAACATTGACTTTATGAGTTCGAAATATCTGATCACCGGCGGGTCCGGGTTTCTCGGAATCAACCTCGTCCGCTACCTGTTGAACAAGGGCGACCAGGTAGTATCGCTCGACCTCGAACCCTTTGACTATCCCGACTGTAAAGATAAAATCCGCGCCGTGATCGGCGATATCCGCAATCGTGAAGATGTCCGCAGCAGCGTTGCCGGCTGCGATTTCGTCGTCCACGCGGCGGCCGCCCTTCCCCTCTACAAACCGGAAGACATCTTTTCGACCGACATCGACGGCACGCGCATTGTGATGGAAGAGTCGGTGCGCGCCGGTGTCAAGCGCGTGATTCATATCTCCACGACTGCCGTTTACGGGATTCCGGATCACCATCCGCTGCTGGAGACCGACCGGATGCACGGTGTCGGACCTTATGGTATTGCCAAGGTCAAAGCCGAAGAGGTGTGCCTGGGGTTCCGCGAAAAAGGCGTTTGCGTTCCGATCCTGCGGCCGAAGTCGTTTATCGGACCGGAGCGGCTCGGCGTGTTCGCCATGTTCTACGAGTGGGCGCGCGACGGTCACGGCTTTCCGATTCTCGGCAAGGGCAACAACCCTTATCAATATCTCGATGTCGAAGACCTGTGCGAAGTGATCTGGCTGTGCGCGACGCTGCCGGAGAATGTCGTCAATGATACCTTCAATATCGGCGCCAAGGAATTCGGCACACCGCGCACCGATTTCCAGGCGGTGCTCGACAAGGCGGGGCACGGCAAGAAGGTCGTTTCGATTCCGGAGGCTCCGGCGATCTGGACGCTGCGTTTTCTCGAACTTCTGAACTTGTCACCGCTCTATAAGTGGATTTATGAAACGGCGGCGAAGGAGTCGTTCGTTTCGATCGAGAAAGCGGAAAAGCAGCTCGGGTTCAAGCCCAAATACTCCAATCGCGATGCGCTGCTGCGCAACTACCAATGGTATCTCGACAACGCCGACAAGCTTTCGACCGGCAGCGGCACAGTCACGCACCGGGTTCCGTGGAAACAAGGCGCACTCAAGCTCGGGAAGTTGTTCTTCTAAGACCTCTGAAGCGGTTGGCTTTCAGCCAACCATGTTTTGTGGGTTCGCTATTGGCTCCGTCTGAGATCGTGTTCTGGCCAACTTCTGCTCTCCTGAAACAAAGGGAGAGCCCAATCCGGATCGGGCAAAGACACGAGGCCAGCAGCAAACTTTCGTCCAGGGTCCGGGCCATCACAACCAGTTGCGAAGGCGATCTGGCCTCAAGCCAACAGACCCACACCCGAAGAGTCGCTTCAGCCAAACGCGCGATCCTAGGAATCATTTCTCGACGAACGATCAGACGTCTTCGCTCGCCAAGTGCACGCGGCTTGAGTGACTCGGGCGGCTGATGAGTTACTCGTGTCCCCCTACTTATCCGCGGCGTTATATTTATGGAGCGATTCACTACAATTCAGGCACAGCAGCGATTGCGGGGCATGGAGTTAGCCGTGTTTTCGGGGTCAAAATCGGGCCGCGAAGAGAGCATGATCGCATCCGGAAGACGTATCGCATTTGTGACGGGTTGCTGTAGATCAACGAGTTGCGTCGGAAGATTGCGATGCAGCCGGTCATTTTTTTCAGCCCCAGGCACAATTTTAACTTACTTTGATTTCGGAGCCAGCGGGCCGATGCGCTTGCCCTTGGAGCAATCGTCGATAAGGGTCTTCAGCCGACGCGCGCGGGTTTCTTCCCTTTTGGCACTCATGACCCAAAAGCAAGCGATTTTCCTGTAACCGGGAGGCTGCTTGTCCCAGAACTTGCGCGCCCGGGCATTGGCACGTACGGCGGCTTCGACCTCGGGAGAAACTGTACGTTCGTGGCGTTCGTACGAGTAGTCGCGGCGTTCTGACTTGCCCGCAGCAAAGGCCGTCAGACCTGATTCGTGCATAAGGCCGGCCTTTTTCAATTGGCGTACGCGCTTAATATTGACCAGGCTCCAGTTGCTCTTCGAGCGCCGCGGGGTGAAGCGAATCCTGTAACTGACTTCGTCGATCGACTTGCGAATGCCGTCGATCCAGCCATAACAAAGGGCTTCATCGACCGATTCCTGCCAGGTCAGGCTCGGTTTCCCTGAGGCGACCTTGTAATAGCCGACCCAGAGTTCGTCCGTTTTCGCGTGGTTCTTGTGGAGCCAGCGACGAAACTCGGTAGCTGATTTGAAGAAGCGGGCATCGGCCATCGCGGGAAGATAGGCCGGCAAACCCGCGACCACAATCACAATGTGCCGACAGCTCGTGGCAGTTTCGCGAAGGGACTACGACCGTTCACGAAGTGTTTTCCGACACCGACGCGACTGCCGCGTTAATTGGACGAGTCAATTATTTATGTAAGCGCTTACGTAAATACGATACAACGCCCAGGTTTCGCCGATTGGAGTTACGAAATGAGAATCCTGATCACCCTGACTGCCCTTCTACTCTCCGCCCTTCCGTTAACCAGCAGCCCCGGCGCCCCGGCGGAGCGGCCGGTCTGCGGGACTGAGTTTACTTTGTCGGACGACGATCACGCGGCCGATCGCGCGTGTCCGGTGAATGGCATGTGTGATTTGCCAGAGAATCGTGATTCCGCGATTCCCGATACATCGTCGCCGTGGATTGTGATTCGCGTTTACATCACGGTCGTCGCCGAGGATGACGGTTCAAATCCTGCTGCCACCCCGGCGCAAGTCGATGCCCAGATGGCCAGCCTCAATGCCGACTTTGCCCCCTATCGATTCAAGTTTGTTTACGAATGGCGCGTGGTGAATTCGTCAGCGCACCGGAATCTAACCGACATTACTGGCACCAGCGCCAACAGCGTAAGATTAGCCTTTAACTTTCAGCCTGACCGTTACCTGAACGTCTACGTGACCGGCGTAACCCCATCGGGGGGGGCCGGATACTTGCCCTGGTTTCCAAGCGCCCAGGGGCCACTCGGCGGCACACTCGTCGATGAAAATTGGTTTTATGGTGGCAGCCACCTGTTTACGCATGAGATCGGGCACAATTTAGGGCTCCTGCATACCCACTTCGGCGTCTCGGAAGTCACTCAATGCGGGCCGTGTTACGAATCTGCCGATGGAGCTGATGCGGATGTAACCGGTGATCGGTGCTCGGATACCGATCCGACTCCCGTCAACTTCAACTGCACTCCGCCGGGCGGCGTCGATCCCTGTTCGCTCGAACCATGGGGTTTCACGATGCTGCAGAACTACATGGGATACGCCCCGCAATTCTGTGTCACTGAATTCACACCACAACAGGCCGGCCGCATGCGTTGCTGGGTGATGGATCGGCTGTCGAGTTGGATCGAGTGCGAGGTCGCTCCTCTGACCAAGTCAGGGCGCGAGGCGCTCGCCGACAACGACCTCGATGCTTGGGACAATGCTCAGGACAACTGCCCCGGAGCCTACAACCCGTGCCAGGAAGATCTCGATGGTGACGGCAGCGGTGACCTCTGTGACAGCGATCTCGATGGAGACGGAATTGCGAACGAAAGCGACAACTGTCTGGCAGCTTCCAACCCCGGTCAGACCGACTCCGACGGCGATCTGTTGGGAGATGCCTGCGACAACTGCACGATGATTTCAAATGTCGACCAAGCTGATGCAGATGATGATGGAATTGGAGATGATTGCGATTCCTGCACAGATACCGACGGCGACGGCTTCGGCGATCCGGGATTTGCTGCGAGCACCTGCGCAGTTGATAATTGCCCTGCCTTCGCTGATCCCAATCAGAGTGATTCAGATTCCGATTCGTTCGGCGATCCATGCGACAACTGTCCGCTTGTTGCTAATCCGGAGCAATATGACGAGAACTCCGATAATGTCGGCGATGCCTGCGATGGACTACTGCATATTCAGGCTTACGAGGTGCCGGATGCAGTCCTCGGTGAGCCTTTCTCATATCAGCTTACCGCAGTCGGTGGAGTTGCGCCTCTGGACTGGCAGTTTCTTGGCGGCGACATTCCTTTCGGTTGTGACTTCGCCGGGGGCAGCGTTGGTACAATCACGGGGACTCCGACGGTGTTGGGCGACTATTTCTTCACGATCTATTGCCAGGACAGCAGTGTGCCCGGCAAGTCGGATGCGATGAACGTGCATATCCGAGTCGTCAATCCGCCGTATCTTTGCGGCGACTCTGACGGCAACCTGATCGTGACGATTTCCGATGCCGTGCACTTAATCACTTACATCTTTGGCGGTGGACCGGCTCCCGTTCCGACGATCGCCGGCGACGCTGACTGCAACGGCATTGTGACCATTTCCGATGCGGTGTATCTCATTACGTACATCTTCGGCGGCGGGCCGGCGCCGTGTGCGGGGTGTTGATCGTCCTTAAAGCCGACTGCAATCCGGGGACAGCGGTGAAGACGAAGGCGTCGGTTCACATCCCGCCAAGGGCAGATGAGTGATTCTTCCATCGTTTTCTTCGTGGCGGGACAAGAACCGACGCAACGGCCAATGTGTCCCGCGATTCCAGTTGCCTGTGAGTCGTCCCGCTAACGCGATTTGAACGAAAATCGGCTTGACAATATCTCAAAGGGGTGGCATAGTAGATTACTATTGAAATTACTCGCTAACGACCGAACGTAACTGACCCAACTCGAGAATATCAGCCTATCTCGCTAACGATTTAGACCCGGTTTAACACTCACTTGTTGGGAGGAATTATGTCTAATCGTTTTGACCCGATCGATCTCCGGTTGGGACGTCTGTATCTATTCTCCATCTTCATTCTGTTTATCGTGGTTTTGTCCGCGGGGTCAAGTGCTTTCGCGCAGTTTGCCCAAACCAACACCTTGATCAGTCTGACGAAAACCCACAATACATATCCCGGCGAACTGGCGGTGGTCGATATCAACCTGACGAGATTTGGACCGGGGCCGGCGTTCGGCGGGTTCGATTTTCTCGTGGAACTGAACAATCAGGCTCTGACCTTTCTTGGAGTCAGCCAAGGGGCATTGCTTGACAGCGCCGGATGGGAGTACTTCAGCTACCAAACGGAAGGCATAGCGCCCGGCAAGGTCGCCGTGAGAATCGTCGCGGTCGCTGATCTGGCGGGCGTTAGCGGGCAACCTTCGTCGTACTTAGCGGAGAAATCCGGACAACTCGCCCGGATCCAATTCCTGGCCAGCACCGACCCCATCTATGACTGCCAATACTTGCCGCTAAAGTTCTACTGGAATGACTGCGGCGACAATGCCGTTTCATCGGTTATCGGAGACACACTCTATGTTGCTGAGGATGTCCGCGATTTCGATTATGGGTGGCCGATCGAGAGGCCGACAGCTCTGCCTTCGACTGATGGTCTCCCGGACTACTGCGTTGCCGGAGCGATCGGTGGCAATGCTCCCAGTCGCCAGCTTAGCATAACGCATGGTGGCGTCGACATCGCCTGTTCGGACACAATCGACGCGCGTGGTGACGTCAATCTGAATGGCATTGCCTACGAAATTGCCGACT
>CAZOYE010000007.1:0-164989 GCA_964584025.1 uncultured Ignavibacteria bacterium | reverse complement strand
TGAAGCGAGAAACAAACATGCTTAACAAACTGTCCATTATATCGGGGGAAGCACAGATTCAACCTACGAGTAATAAGTATCTCCCTTCAACAATCGCAGTAAAGACGATTCAAGCTTCACGCCCCCAAAAAACTCCGCCGTCGGATTACGCAGTCCGGCGGCGGTCAAATGAGCCTGTTGCAGAAGTAACTTATGCCTCGCAGAGAGGTATGGACGAGATCAGAATCAACCGGCCGTCACCGGCATTCTTGATTTGATGTTCCTGTTCGGCGGGAATAAAAAGAACGTCATCGGGCGCCAGACGGCATTCCTTCTTGCCGTCCGTGATCACCCCTGCACCCTTCGTGACAAAAATGGCCTGCTCGTGCGACTCGGAGTGCATCGAGGTAAACCCTCCCGGTTCGATCTCGATCACGCGCATCGCGAGCTGACGGGCGCCGTCTTCAACCGATATCGCCACCCGGACGGAGACGCCGGATGACTTTTCGCGGCGGAAGGCATCCCGTTTTTCGACCTTGTTGTAGTTGCGGACCTTCATTGCGGCTCCTCTCGCTGCGCGCATATTAAAGCGGACAAGCGCCGCTGTCAATTTGTTCTTGACACACCCCGCAAGGCGGGCATCTTGCCCCCGATGAATTTCTGCATTTCCGCTAATATCGACCAGAGTATCACTGTTAAAGATTGGTATCAGGCCGTTGCGCAAGCGGGGTTTACTTCCCTGGCGCTCAACCGCGATTTTGCGCATTGCAGCTACGAAGAGCACAGCGGGCGGCTGCAGTTGCTCGCGGAGGCCGCCGCCTGCAATCTTTCTTACTCTCTGCTGATTGTTCCGACGATAGCCGACACCGACATCACCTGCACCCACGGCGAGACTCGGATGGGCGCCGTCTGCACGATTGCCAACGCGATGCACGCCGCGCGCATGATCGGCTGTGAGGCGGTGGTGCTCGGCATCACGCACGCCTTGCCCAACAAGTTCGGCAGCGACACCGCATCGGCGATCCGCGCGATGGCGGACCTCGTCGAGACGGCCGAGAATATGGGCATCAATCTCCTCATGAAGAACCTGATCGACGCGCGGTCATTGGCAACGCTTGAAGCCGTATTCGCGGAGTACGGCTCTCCCAATCTTGGTATCTGTTATAGTCCGGCGCTCGATCTGATGTCGCAGCAGGCCCCATATCGCCTTCTCGACACCTACCCCGAAAGAATTCTCGCAATGCAGCTCTCCGACACCGACCGACGGTCACAGTATCGGTTGTTGCCGTTCGAAGGTCTGGTCGATTGGCAACGTATCGCTGCCTTCCTTCAAGCCGACGGCAAGGATATCCCACTTCACCTCGACCTACTGCTTCCGGCTTCGCAAACTGCGTTTGAGAGTCTCGCCCGTTGGCGCGAGGTTACCAAGCGCTTCCAGCATCTAATTGACCGCGCTGCTTAGCCTTCCGAGTCGCCTTTGCAGCGGAAATCGCAGCACCAAGGGTGGTTTGCTGCAAATTGTTAGAAAAATGTTGCTAAATTCGACCTTCATAGATAACTTTTGCATCGAGCGCAGTGACCAAGCATCGGCGATTCCAAACGCATTTGCAGCGCGCTCAGAATCAAGAATAGCGCATTAATACACTCTTTTTTGTAAGTCCAACGGCTTTGGGGTATGGCTTTGTCGGCAGGTCGAAGTCTGACCAAAAGTCCAGAGCCGCGATTTGCAGGAGAGACTCATTCGTGTAAACACAAGCACGAACGGTTGGGTGGAATCGAATCACTGACTTGAACCAGATAAAGGAGTGACCATGACCTATCTGCGCGTAGCTTCGATTATTCTGTTGTGCCCGCTGCTGTGCCTGGCATCCGGCAATGTGACGATCACCGTAAACGATCATCTCGATTGCGATGGGCAATTCTACACCGGCATCGTCAACTATATCAACATCCACATCGCCAACACCGCACCCCTGTCGGCGATGGCGATGGGCTTCGAATTCACCTCCTACGGAACCACTGTCGACTGGATTGAGACCGGTACTTTTGCCGGCTGCGTAGGCGACTGCTACGTCGAAGAAGGCTGCCGTGCGATCGGCACGTTTGATCTCGGCGGCAAGCAGGAAGTCATACGCAGCTTCGATGGCTCGTTTCCCGATTCAATTCTATTCGGCGGCGCCGCACTGACCAATCTGCTGCCGGCGGGCACGCTGAGTGATGTCGTATACCGCTTGGCGATTTTCATTCCCGAAGGCGCGCCGGCCGGACAGATTTGCATCGACAACGTTTTTGTTCCCCCGGCGGGATCGTGGACTTTTGACGAGGGCTCAGGCGGGTACGCACCCGATTATTTTGGCTGCGTCAACGCTTCAGAAGTCAATCCCGATTGCCCGGCGGTTTGCTTCGATGTCGTGCAACGCATTTGCGGCGACGTCAATGACGACGGGATGGTCACGATCGCCGATCAGGGATTTTTCCTCGACTACCTCCTCAACAGCGGACCGGCGCCATGTCCGCTTGAGACCGCGGATTTTAATGGCGACTGCATCGTCTCGATCGCCGACAGCAGCTACCTGGCGCAATACCTGTTTGCCATGGGTCCGGCACCCGTTTGTTCCTGCGAGTTTGTGACCGCAGTCTGCGATACCTGTGAGGCCCAGTATCCCGGCGACTTTGACAATAACGGCAGCATTCTGGCCAATGACTTGGGTGCGCTCGTCCAATACATCTGCAACGGCGGCCCGGCGCCGACAGTGCCGGCAAACGCCGACCCGGATGGAGACTGCGACAGCGACAGCGCCGACATCGCTTATCTCAGCAATTACCTATTCTTCTCCGGCCCACCGCCGGTGGATTGCACATGCGAAAATCCAGCGCCGGGACCTTGTGCCCTGCCCCTTAACCTGTGCCAGAATTCCACGACTGATCCGGTCTTCCTGATTTGTCCTGGCGGTGATGCTCCCTTCAAGGTCTACTTGAAAGATGAAAATGGCGACCCGGTCGTCGGCGACTCGAGCGTATATCTCGTCTTCGACGGCTGTAGTGGAGTTGTGCCGTGTCCCCCGGCCTTGAGCTTGACAAATCTTTACCCCAGCGAACCTTCGGACGCTAACGGCGTACTGACGTTCTTCTTTGCCGGCGGCGGCTGTAATTCGGCCTGTTCGCTCTCGGTGCGGTCAGTTTGCGGCGAGATTGCGAAGGTTCCGGTGCGCTCGTTCGATATTAATGGCGACTTGGGTGTTTCTGTAGGTTTCGATTTTGACTTCAGCGAATGCAATAACTATAACGCTACTCCCGGAATTCAATTCGCCGATCAGATCGCGTTCTATGGGCACGTCGGCCACTACTGCGGCCTCGGTCCTTGCGAGCGCTTCCAGGCAAGCTTTTTCCTCGAACCTGGATACAACCTCGCGCCCGGCCAACAGGTCTCGCTGAATCTCGTCCTGCAGAATAACAACTTCGACGCTTGCGCGATCGGCTTTATCGGGTTCTTTAGTTCCGGCTTCGGAACCGGCGGCGGGCAGCAACTGATACAGAACTACCCCTATAACCAGAGCCTGCCGCCGGGTGCGGTCGACACTGTGGTTGTGCCGTATACGGTGCCCGGTATCGGTCATGGGTGTTTAGACATCGAGTTCTTGACCAGTTGCTGCACTACAACTGTCGCGCTTCAGCAGTGCGCTCAGTCAACCTGGCATTGTGCCGCCGACGCCGGACTTTGTTACGAAGTCAACATCAAGCTCGACGGCCCACCGGTGTTTAACATCGTAGTTCCCGACGATTTCCTGCCCCCCGGCTGGTTCCTGCAGGAAATGCACGTGCCGTCGCTGCCAGTGCTGGCGCTCGACTCGATCGTCTACCGTATCTGCACGCCGGAAGAAGGCCAGTTGGGGGATGATGCGCATGTCCCCGTCGAGGTCTGGTACGACGTTGGAGGATTCGACATTCAGATCTTTGAGAGCCAGGTATTCATCACCCCACGCTCGGGTGACTGCGACGGCAATTGCATTATCAGTATCTCCGACGTTGTATACATCATCCAGTACATCTTCGCCGGCGGACCCGAACCGATTCCCTACGAAGCCGGTGACGTTGACTGCAACGGCATCGTGAACATTTCCGATGCAGTAGTGTTAATCAACTTCATCTTCGCCGGAGGTCCGCCGCCGTGCATTCCGTAGTCGGTCAGCCAGACTGCTGATTTGACCATAGATCGAGGGGGACGGGAAAAGGCTGCCAAGAAATTGGCAGCCTTCTTGTCAGGATTCTTAAGGCCAAAACGATGGGAGCTACCCCACGGATCGGATTACCGGTTGCTAAATGGAGGTTCTTGTCTGATATTGAAAGTGCTTTTAATGGAGGGAAAGACGATGACCTGCCTGATCCGCCGTCTTAGTTTGCTAATACTGCTCCTGGTCGTAGCGGCCGGTGCAATTCATGCCGGCGAGTTGGAGATCATCAGGACCTCAGTCAACCAATTGGCAGTCACCAGCAGCGGCCGCATCGGCGCGTATCAACCGGGCGCACGCCTGACGTTCTTCAGCGAAGGTCTCGATTATCTTCGCGACGGATCGCTCGTGCTTGGCACGTCACGCGATGATCTTTCTTGGGCCATATACAAAGACTCGGGCAGCGCACCCGCAGCAGCGAATCCCTACGGCTACTTGTTGCCCTATTCCGATCTGACCTACGATACATTGTCATCAGCCCTTTACCGGATCGCGACGGGATACGGCGTCAATTCCGATTCGAGCGTAGGTTTCTCAGTGAAATATTATGCCCCGAAGTCGAGTTTCAGCTACTTCATTGCTCGCTTCGGAATTCATGCCGGTCCCAAAGATCCAGCGGCGACGATTTCGAATCTGACGGTTGCGTTTGCTGCAGATTGGGATATTCCGTGTGCCGAATTTCCGGCCAATCACCATTGCCACGACCCCGTGCGGCAAATCTACGGCGCGCAGGGAGGATTTCAACTTCCCGGCAGCAAACGTTTTGGTGTCATTGCGGCGCTGCGAGATGACGAAATCGGTATTCCCGGTGCAGCGATTCTTTCAGCGGCGCAGTATGTGGATCCTCTGGGGACATTCCAAGTCGACTCGCTGTGGAATCGTCTCGAAACTATCGACGGTTACGACACTACAGATGTGCTTGAGGACATAACGAATCTGGTCGTGATCGCGCGCGACTTAACGATTCAGGGCAGCGCCAACGACACATTCTTCTTCAGCATAGTCATCGCCGGATCGCCGAACGGGAGCTTCACGGGCGTTACCGGCACAGTCACGCAGGCATACTATCACGTTTGTCGCAACATCGCGCCCGGCATCGCTGCCTGTGAGTGCGGTCTCTGCGGCGACGCCGACGGCAACGGCATCACGACGATCAGCGACTCGGTCTATCTCATAAACTACATCTTCAATGGCGGCCCCGAACCGCCTGAATACTGTCGCGGCGATGCCGACGGCAATGTCCTGATTAACATCTCCGACGCAGTTTACCTCCTCACCTATATTTTTGGTGGAGGTCCGGCGCCGCCGATATGTGATTAGCCCCGCTGCGTCAGAAACACACCCAGAATTACCATGGCGCCGCCAAGATAGAAATCGAGCCCGAGCGTTTCACCGACGAGGAGTACCGCGAGGATCGCCGCAATCACCGGCTGCAGGTTCTGAAAGATTGCCAACTTCGATGCCTCCATTTTGCCCAGCGCCCAATACCAGATCGTATAGGCGATTATCGATGTCAGGATCGCGATATAAAGCAGCGCTGCCCACCCCGTGAAGCTGACGGATGCGTAATCGAACTTGACCGCGAAGTAGACGCCGAACGGCAGATACTGCGCGGTCCCGATCGCCAGCGCCCAGGCAGTCATCGATAGCGCTCCGTACTTCTGGATCAGCGGTTTGCCCAGGATCGTGTAGGCCGCCCAGGCAATCACGGCGAGAATAACAAGAACATCGCCGAAGAGGATGTCTGCAT
This sequence comes from uncultured Ignavibacteria bacterium, assembly GCA_964584025.1. GTDB lineage: Bacteria > Zixibacteria > MSB-5A5 > CAIYYT01 > CAIYYT01 > JADJGC01. The sequence goes on along the minus strand of CAZOYE010000007.1, from coordinate 159,031 downwards.
CAAATCGTCCGGCGCGTAAGATAATCGCGACACCGGCGAACGAGATGGCGATACCGGCGACCTTGCGCCAGGTCGCCTTCTCCTTCAAGTACCACAGCGCCAGCAAGAACACAAAGACCGGCGTCGCCCCGTAGTACAACGCCGACCGGCCCGCGGTCGTGTATTTCAGTCCATACAAGAACAGCAGTTGATTCGCCGGCACAGCCAGGAATCCGATCAAGAGCAATTTGCCCCAATCGCTGCGCTCGATCGGCCTGAGTTGACCGAGCAATCGCGCGATCACCATCATGACAATCGAGGCGATCAGAAATCTTGTGAAGGCAAGCGTGAAGGGGTCAAACGAATCCAGTGCGATCTTAGCGACCGGGAATGTGCCTCCGGCGATCAATTGGCCGAAGATGATCAGCGGGTAGAGGTATTGGCTGAATCTGGTTCTCAAAGTAGGCGACTTCAGATGCTCTTGATGTGACCGCCGTCGATGTTGATGGCAATACCGGTGATATAGCCGGCGCGCTCACTCGCCAGGAAGGCCGCCAGATCGCCGAGTTCCTCGGGGCGGCCCAGGCGTCCGGCCGGAATCGCGGCTTCCCAGCCGGCATAGACGCTCTTTATCGATTTCCCCGTCGCTTTGCGCGTGGCCTCGGCAAGTTCCTCGAGACGCTCGGTCCTAGTGTAGCCCGGACAGATCACATTGACCGTGATTCCGTGCGGCGCCAGTTCGTTCGAGAGTGCCTTGCTGAAACCATGCACGCCGGGGCGCATTGTGCTTGACATCAAGAGTGTTTCACTGGGCTGCAATACCACAAGCGACGTGACACTGATGATTCGCCCCCACTTCTGGGCAATCATGCCCGGAACGACGGCGCTGCAAAGCATGATCGTCGACTTCAGACTTAACGCGTAGGCGCTGTCCCAGTCGGACTCCTTCATGTCCGCAAAGCGCCGCATCGGCGGGCCGCCGGCGTTACAGACGAGAATGTCGATGCGATCGAATTGCTTTCGTATCTTGGCGATTGTCTGATCGATCCCTGCCTTTTTCGTCACATCGCAGACGAACGGAACGACCTCTCCCCTGCCCCTTTTTGCCACGTCTCTCGCGGCGGCCGTAATGTTCGCCCTGCTGCGCGAGAGGATGGCGACATCGGCGCCTTCGCGCACGAGCGAGTCCGCGATTGCTTTGCCGATTCCCGCTGAAGCTCCGGCGACAACGGCGACTTTGCCCTTAAGTCCGAGATCCATTAGCGAGCTTGCCGAACAGGTGCGCGACCGTGACGATACCCTGTTGGAAATCCGTCAGGGAGAATTTCTCGTTGGGCGAATGGGCGTTGTCGTCCTGCTGGCCGAATCCGAGGAGCAATGTCTCAAGTCCGAGCTCTTCTTTGAAAGTATTCACGATCGGGATCGAGCCGCCTTCGCGAATGAAGACCGGCTTGCGGCCGAAACCCTTCTCCAGCGCCTCGACGCACGCCGTGACCATGAAATTGTCGCGCTCGACAATCGCCGGTTTGGCGCCACCCAGTTTCCTGACTTCAACTTTCACTGTCGGCGGCGCGATCTTGCGAACGTATTTTTCGAACTTCTCAAGAATCTCACTGGACGACTGGTTTGGCACCAACCGCATCGTTACTTTGCAGCCGGCCCACGACGGCACAATTGTCTTGCTGCCCTCGCCGGCATAACCGCCGTAGATTCCGTTCACTTCACAGGTCGGGCGCGCCCAGACGCGCTCCAGCGTCGAGTAACCGCTTTCGCCCACCGTGGCGACTGATCCTGTCTTGATCAGGTGTTCCTTGTCGTCGTACTTGAGCGATTGGAACATCTCGTGCTCCCACGGCTCGAGTTCCCGGACATTGTCGTAGAACCCGTCGATCAAGACACGCTTATTCTCATCGTGGAACTTGGCCACCATGCGCGCCAGTTCGACGATCGGATTCGCGATCGACCCGCCAAAAGAACCGGAATGCAAATCACGATCCGGTCCGGTGACCTTGATCTCGGCCGCGGCAATCCCGCGCAGCCCGTAGGTGATCGCCGGGATGCCGCGTCCGTACATCGCCGTGTCGGAGACGATCACGCCGTCGGCCTTGAGCAGCTCATGATTTGCCTTGATGAACTCCTCGAGATTGTTCGAGGCGATTTCTTCCTCGCCCTCGATGAGGAACTTGACATTGATCGGCAGTTCGTTGCCCGACTTCAGGTAGGCTTCGACCGCGAGCAGATGAATCAGGAACTGGCCCTTGTCGTCCGTCGCGCCGCGCGCATAGATGGTCTCGCCGTCGATACGCGGTTCAAACGGCGGCGTCGTCCAGAGATTGAGTGGATCGACCGGCTGTACGTCATAGTGCCCGTAAATCAGCAATGTACGCTTGTTGCCCGGGCGGGAATACTCAGCAAAAACAATCGGGTGTCCTTTGGTCGGATAGATTTGCGCCTTGAGACCCAAAGAGGCAAAGCGCGCTTTAACGTGCTCAGCGCAGCGCTGGACATCCTCCTTGTACTTTGAGTCAGCCGAAACCGACGGAAACTTCAGCAATTCGACCAGGTCGCCGACGAACTTCTGCTGATTCTTCCGGATATATTCCAACACCGCTTGCATGCTTCATCTCCTTGAAAAAATGGCAAATCAGCTTGTTAAGCTACCGCGCGGGGTGATTTTGTCAAGTGGATTTGGTTCGCCAAACCCCTTGACTCCGGCGCAAACCCGTGCTACGTTTCGGCTGCGACAAGCAGTGGTCGCACAGCAAGGAGTGCAAATGCAGATTGGTGAGAAGGCTCCGTACTTCAAGGGGATGGCGGTCCTGCCGGACAAGAGCTTCAGGAAACTGGCGCTGGAGGACTACAAAGGCAAGTGGCTGGTGTTATTCTTCTATCCGCTGGATTTCAGTTTCGTCTGCCCGACGGAAGTTCGCGCGTTCTCCCTGGCCTATGCCAAGTTCAAGGATGTCGGCGCAGAGCTTCTGGGGTGTTCCGTCGATTCCCATTTCTCGCATCTGGCGTGGATCGAAAAGGAACTTGGCCAGATCAAGTTCCCTTTGCTCTCGGACATCACCAAGAATATCTCGCGCGCCTACAACGTACTGGCCTATGATGCCTTCAGCCTCCGCGGGACATTCATCATCGACCCGGATGGAATTCTCAAATCCATCGTCGTGAATGACACGTCCATCGGTCGCTCGATCGACGAAACTTTGCGGACTCTCAAAGCGATTCAGACCGGTGAACTAACCGGCGCCGGTTGGCAACCGGGCGAGGAAACGCTCGGCCTGGACGCATCGCAGCACTACGGCGCCGGCGCAGACTGATCGCGTCGCGGCAAGATGCGGCTGGTGTTCTCTTCTAGGGGAAGAAAACCCGGTATAAGAAGATTCCGATCAGGACGAACGAAAAGACCAATTGCAGCACTGCGCCGAAGACAAAGCCGACAAACGTACCCGCGCCGGCCTTGAGCGACTCGCCGAACGACTTGCCGATCAGCAGCTCCACAGCCACCGCGCCGATGAGCGGTCCCAGGATCACTCCAACGAGCGAGCCGACGAAGAATCCGATGACCATTCCCACAAAGGCACCGAGCATTCCCCACTTCGAGGCTCCCCAGCGGCGGGCGCCATATACTTGCAGGAAGTGCTGCAAGAAAAACACGATGGCAACCGCGATGCCGGAGTAGATTAAGAACTCCGTCGAGAGATATTTGAATCCGGTGAAGTAGGCGAATGCCGCCAGCGCTGCCCAGATCAAGGGCAGTCCCGGAATGATCGGAACGATCACGCCGAGCAGGCCGATAATCATCGCCAGAAAGCAGAGAATAAACGCGGCGATCTCGCCCGTGGTCGCCTGCAGTAATAAAGTGCGGATCATCATCTCGATGTTACGAAACTCGACCTGAAAGGTTCGACCCGCGAGCAAATTCCGCCTGACGCTTCTTCGCGAAAATCAGGTAGATCAAGAGCGAACACAATAGACCGGGGAAGATCGGTTCCACTCCCCAGAGGTAGGAGCCATCCGGTGAAAGCTGCGCTGACGCCAGCCACAACGCCGATGCTAATCCCGAAAGCAACATCGAGATGATGACGAAATGCGTCGAGAGCGTCCGATTACCAACGAACGAAGTCACCAAGGGAACCAGAAGAATCGGCGTGCCGATCGAGCCAAAACCGTACCAGATAGTTACCACCGACTCGAAGAAGCTGGCAATAGCGACAGTGAGCGCCGCCCCGATCGCCAGCATCCACTTCGTGTAGAAGTTTGCCGAGTGCGCCCGGGCGGCCGAGTGTCGGCCAATCAAGTCCTTTCCGATCGTCGAGGCTGCGATGAAGAGATAGGAATCAGCGGTAGAAATCACGGTCGCCAGCAGCGAGATCGCAAAGAGTCCTCTCAAGCCGGACGGGAGGACCTCCTGGCCAAGCAACGGATATGAGGAAATCGGATCGATCCCCGGCGGCAGGATAGCGCGCGCATAGAGCCCGCAACTGGTGGTGAGGAAATCAAAGACGATCCAGCAGAGAATCGAGATAAGAATTCCCCGGCGCGCCGTTTTCTCATCCTGCGCAGCGTAGGCCGCCTGGAAGAATGACGGCTCGACGAGGGCGGAAAGGGCTATAAAATACCAGACGATTATGAACCAGGGGGAGTTGCCGCCGTGCCAGGAGAAGTGCGTATCGGGAAGACGCGCTTCAAGAAACTCGAGTCCGCCATAGTTGACCACGAGAACAACCAGCATCGCCGCAAACCCGAGATACATGAAGACGAAGTGCCACTGGTCGGTTCGCACGAGCGCGCGAAAGCCGCCAATGAACGCGTAGAAGGCGACGAGGGCCGCCCCGACAATAATCCCAACTTGCTTCGGCCAACCGTAAAGCGATTGACCGAGGACACCGAGGATGAGAACATAGGCCGTTGGGAGAGTCCAGACGAAGATGACCACTGCACCGAGCATTGCGGCCGGGGCGCCATAGACCTGGCCAAGTCGGTCAGGAATCGTGATGAACTCCGTTCGGCGCGCTTTCTTCGCCATCAGCCACGCGAAAAGCAGCGCGCCGACATAATACGGCAGGCCGAAGACGAACCAGTTCGAAAGCCCGTAGCGGAACGAGTACTCTCCGACGCCGAGGATTCCGCCATACCAGTTGCAGACCACTGAAGCCACAAACGCCGGCAGCGTCAGCTTGCGGCCGGCCAGCATGTAGTCGACGGCGCTTGATGTCGCTGCCGGACGCCGCCACAAACCGAAGATGACGATTCCGAGCAGGTACCCGGCAATGATGGCGCTGTCAAGCAGTGACAAACTACTTCAGCTCCAACTTCAAATTGGCGAAGATCGAGCGCCCCGCTGCCGGAATGTACTCCGACCAATACTGGTCGCCGACCTCGCGAAACCGCGTCACCCCGCCGTAACCGGAGCTTTCATACTCGATGTCAAAGATGTTGTCGAGGCGCACCGCCAGCTCCAAATGGCCGAGATCGAGTGCGCGGCCCAGGACTACGGAAGTTGACAGCGATGACACGAAGTACGGGTCAATCGCCAGTTCTTCATCATTGTTGTTTTCGACATAGATTTTGCCCACCAGACGGCCGCGATAAGCAAACTTCACCCGCGAAGTGTTGTACTCGGCGATCAGGTTTCCGAGATAATCCGGGAATCCGGCGATCGTCTTGTCGGCATAAGAAAACGTGTTGCTCGCCACGTAGCCGTAATCGCTGTCATTATCATAGACAGTCTCCACGATCTCGAAATCCTTGATTCGATTGTAATTGAGGGACAAATTGCCGCTCAGCACGACACGGCTGCCGATCGCGTTCATCGTGGACAATTCCACGCCGGCATGAATCGAGCGATCGACGTTGGTCGTAATCGGCAAACCCAAATCGTTCAGACCGCCAAAGGGAACGATCTCGTTGGCGAAATCCATCCAGAAAAGGTTGATGGCGTGCGCCCCGCGCGCATTTCGTAGATTGACGCCCACCTCGAAATTGTGCACGCGTTCCGACTTGGCCGTCGGATCTCCGAAGACGATTGTCGAGTCGGCGCCGCGGCGGCGGATTTCGCGTATCTGCAACGACGGAAAGGCGTACGGATCGCCGGCATCGTAGATCTCCCAGTCAGCAGGCACTCGGGATGACAGCGCATAACCGGCATGGAGATTCACCTGCGGCGATACCTCGTAGCTCACGCCCAACCGCGGCGATAAGAATGTCCAGTCGAGATCGTATTGGTATCCGGCATAGGCTCCCATCCGCACTTGCTCGAAGCTGTAGCGTTGATGCCGCAATTGCAGACTCGCTGTCAGAGTAGTGCGTTCACGCGGCCGGTATGTTTGGACGGCATAGAGCGACCCGAACTTCTTGTCGCCATAATACTGGTAGTACTTATGGCGCGGATCGATGGCGTTGGTGACTCCCTCGGCCCACACGACCTGACCCCAGTGATCCGAGTTGAAAGTATAAAACGACCCGCCGATCGTCAGCGAGCCCCGCGGTTGCACCAGCTCGATTCGCGGATTCCAACCCCACTGGTTCTTGAGAACGCGTTGCTGACGCACAAGGTCACCCGAGGTCACGACACCGATAGAATCGCCGTCCGGGTTCTCAATCACTGTCGGCGGGATATTGTAGTCGTAGAAGTCGCGCTCGTCGCGATACTGTTCGTAGTAGCCGTTTCCATGAATGTGGAAAAACGTATTTTGCAGCGTCGCTTGTTCCGAGAGCTTGAAAGTATTGTGCAACTCGTAGTGCGGCTGGTTGAAGTTGTCGGTTTCGTTGCCGTAGGTGAGCGGATTGAACCGTCGATCCAACTGCAGTTGCTCGCGCGAGATTCCGTAATACGCCAGGTGCATCTGCATCGGTCCGCCATAGACATTCACCGTCGTCGTCATGCGCGGATCAAGCCGCGAAAGCGACAAGTGATATGCCCAGCCGTCGTACCAGGAGTCCTTGCGATAGCCGTCAGATAGCTGGCGCGAATAGCGTCCCGAGAAATTCCAGCGTCCGTCGATCAGTCCCGAGCGGTACTCCACCGACTGCTTCTGCATGTCGCCGACCCACTCGCCACTGTCCCAGAATCCGCCGTATCCAGTGGCGATCGCGATTTGGCGCGATTGTTCGATCCCGGCCGAGACGATATTCACCGTACCGCCGAACGAAGCATCACCATACAGCGAACTCCCGATGCCGCGCTGAACTTGTATATCCTTGACGCTGGAGGCGAAGTCCGGGATATCGACGAAATATGTCGCCTGATCCTCCGGATCGTTTAGAGGTATGCCGTTGACATAGACCGAAACCCGCTTGTCATCAAATCCGCGGATCTTCAAATAGCTATAGCCGAGCCCGCCGCCGGCATCGGAGTAAGCGTAAACGTTGGGTGTTGTTTCGAGCAATAACGGGAATTCGCCAAGCAAGTAATCGCGCTCGATTTCGCGCGCGGTGAAATCGGTAAACGCCGTCGGGCTCTTACCGATTTCCGCTCGATCGGCGGTGACAGTCACTCCCTGGCCGCGGAAGACAGCGGGCTTAAGACGGATCGTAACCGGCGTTGAGTCGGATACTCGCACCATTTGCGGTCGAAAACCGATATGGCGTACGGTCAACTGCCGCGGCAGCGGAAGATTCGTCTCGATGGAGAACTGCCCATTTTGGTCCGTTGCTACAGTTCCACCGTCGCTGTCAACGATCACGGTCGCCCCGGCCACCGCTCGACCCTCGTCGTCGAGCACCGTCCCGGTCAGCGCCGCCTGGGCAAACGCCGCCAGCTTGAGTAAGAACAGAGTGAATAGAAGTAATACAACTCGACTCATGGCGCACCTCTCTTGACCTCAAATAAAAATGCCGCCTGGTCTCGCGTGACAAAGGCAGCAACTTACAAAGGTCGCCCAAAGGAGTCGGTCGCTGCCGTTTCCCTACGCCGGTATTGTCCGGATCAGGTATTGGGGGTGTGATCTCAGACGACTTGATGGTCGCCACTCCCAACGGCACTTATGTCTTCGCAATGATTACGTACGTGGCGGCGGAATGCAATAAGAAATCTTGCGCGCGAGAACTTCATGCCTTGTTCGCAACTTGGCACTTCAGGAGTCGTATCATCTACATAATGAGCGACATTGATTCACAAGAACAGCTGACAACTCCACGCAGCAAAAGGGTTTGCCCTGTCGAACGCGCCGGAAGTCTGGACGGCGGTCTGCGCCGCTGGTTGCAGAATCCGCGCAAGATTCTCTCCCCCTACGTACGCAGCGGCATGACCGCTCTCGACTTTGGATGCGGACCGGGGTTTTTCACGATAACATTAGCCGAACTCGTGGGGCCGAGTGGGCACGTCCATGCGGTCGATCTGCAGGAAGGAATGTTAACCATCGTGGAATCCAAGATTCGCGGAACGGAATTGGTGCCGCGAATCTCCCTGCACCGGAGTGACGCCGAGAACATAAACCTCAACGCAGATCTGGACTTCGTCCTGGCATTCTATGTGCTGCATGAAGTCCCCAACCAGAGTGCGTGGTTCCGTCAAGTATCGAGCCTGCTTCGACCCAACGGCTCACTGCTGATCGTGGAGCCCTGGTTGTTTCACGTTTCCCGGGCTGATTTTGGCGCCACGATCGCCGAGGCCAAAACGGCAGGGCTCATCATGGTTGCGTCACCCCGTGTGCTTCTCAGCCGGACGGCTCTACTCTCCAAGAAAAGCTCTTGAACACGCTTCGCCTGAACTGCGAACTCAACCTCTTAGCAGTGCTTCCTTTGTGAAAAGAATCACTTGCTTTTTTATTAGGGATTTGATTACCTATTCAGTTAGATTTTGCGCTATGTTGACGGTGAGACAGATTACCCTCAGTGGATGGACAAGATGGTCAAAGTAAAGGCGTTTAAGGGCTTGCGGCCACAGGTTGAATTAATAGATAAGGTGGCTACGCCGCCGTATGACGTGCTTTCGAGCGACGAAGCACGCAAAATGGCCGATGGTAATGCTTACTCGTTCCTGCGGGTGACGAAACCAGAGATCACTTTTGCTGCCGAGGCGCACCCGTCAGGTGACGACCTCTATGTGCGTGCCCGTGAGAATCTGACGTCGCTGATCAAGAACGGCGCCATGTCGCAGGAATCAACGGAGTGCATGTACGTTTATCGCCTCCGTTGGCGCGATGTCGACCAAACCGGCTACATGATTCTCTCATCTTGTGACGACTACTTGCAGGGCCGCGTCAAGCGGCACGAGTTCACCCGTCCCGATAAAGAAACCGATCGCACCAGACTGAACGAACTCGTCAATGCCCAGACCGGCCCGGTGTTTCTCTTCTACCACTCTGAGGTTGAGTTAGACAGGATTCTTGCCGAGACCACCACCACTCCACCTGTCTATGACTTCGTTGCGGCCGACGTTCGCCATCAGTTCTGGGTGATCAAGGCGGCGTCGACGATCGCTCGCATCACCAAGGCCTTCGCGGAGCTGGATGCCACCTATGTCGCCGACGGCCACCATCGCTGTGCGGCGGCGGCCAATGTTTGCACGCAGCGACGCGCTTTGCACGGCACGAATTCGGGCGATGAACCCTACGCCTTTTTCCTCTCGGTCATCTTTCCCGAAAATCAACTGAAGATTCTCCCCTACAACCGGGTCGTAAAGGATCTCAACGGTCACGAACCCTCGGCGTTCCTGAACCTTGTGCGCAACCGCTTCGACGTTACCGCCGTCCCTGCCGGTAAGACCGTCGAGCCCGAAATCGACCGCGTGCTGGGGATGTATCTGGAAGGAAAATGGTACAAGCTGCTGCCGACGCCGAACAGCTTCAACAAGTTTGATCCGATTGAAAGCCTTGACGTGAGCATTCTGCAGAAGAACCTTCTCGAACCGGTTCTCGGAATCACGCAGCCGCGCACCGACAAGCGCATCGACTTTGTCGGTGGCATCCGCGGCACTGCGGAATTGATCAAGCTCGTCGACTCCGGAAAATTCCGGGTGGCTTTTGTCGTTCCTCCGGTCAGCCTGAAAGCGCTTCGGGCTGTGGCAGATTCCGGACAAGTTATGCCGCCAAAATCAACTTGGTTTGAACCGAAATTACGCGACGGCATCGCCGTCTATATGACATAGATTTTGAGTGTAAGCCTGTCTTAAGAGAGGATGCTTCTATGAAGATATTGATTTGTGACGCATTTGACCCCTCGCTTCCTGACCTGCTCAAGAAACACGGCGAGGTAACTTCCGACCTGAATGAGCTCCCGAATGCCACCGTCGCATTGCTGCGCTCCAAGACCAAGGGCGACCGCGATTTCATCGACAAAGGCAAGTCGCTTAAGATGATCATTCGCGGCGGCGTCGGCGTGGACAACATCGACGTGAAATACGCCCGCGAGAAAGGCATCGAAGTCCGCAACACAGCCGAAGCTTCCAGCATCGCCGTCGCGGAACTCGCCTTCGCGATGATGATCGCAGTCCCCAACCGCCTGATCGAAGCCAATACTTCGATGCAAGCCGGAAAATGGATGAAGAAGGAACTCAAGCGCACCGAGTTATACGGCAAGATCCTCGGCATTATCGGCTGCGGGCGTATCGGTACCGAGCTGGCCAAGCGCGCCAATGCCTTCGGCATGATGGTTGTCGGCTACGATCCTTCAGTCGATGTCTCGGACGAAATTCTCATCAAACCGACGCTCGAAGATATGCTGCCGATCTGCGACTATATCTCGATCCATGCGCCGTTGACCGACCGCACCCGCGGTTTCATCAATAAGGATTCCATTGCCAAGATGAAGACCGGGGTGGTACTGATCAACACCGGGCGCGGCAAGTGCGTGATCGAGGAAGATGTCGTGGCGGCTTTGAAGTCGGGCAAGATTGGCCACTATGCCAACGATGTCTGGTATTCCGATCCGCCGGAATCTTCACCCCTGATCGGAGCCCCCAACACGCTCCTGGCCCCGCATATCGGCGCGTCGACCAACGAGAATCTCCTGAGGATCGGCAAGGCTGTCGACCGTATCATTACCAAGTCTGCTGATGCCGGCTTTTTTGGCAAATGAGAGGATAGGACTATGAATCGCGTACATAATTTTAATCCCGGTCCGGCGGCGTTGCCGGAAGAGGCCCTCAAGACCGCGGCTGCTGAAATGCTCGACTACAAGGGCACGGGCATGTCGGTGCTCGAAATGAGCCATCGCTCAAAGGACTTTGAAGCTATCCTGGCTGAAACCAAGGCGCTGATCAAGAAGCATCTTTCCGTCCCCGATGGTTTCCACATCCTGTTCCTCGGCGGCGGCGCCTCCATGCAATTCGCCATGTTGCCGATGAACTTCCTGTCGCAGGGTCAATCCGCCGACTATGTCATCACCGGCGCCTGGGCGCAAAAGGCTGCCTCAGAAGCCAAGCTGTTCGGGACTGTTAATATCGCCGGCAGCTCCGAGGCTGAGAAGTTCACCTTCGTACCGCGCAATGCGGAACTCAAGCTCAATCCATCCGCGCAGTATGTGCACATGACTTCCAACAACACGATCTTCGGTTCCCAGTTGCACGAGTATCCGAATACCGGTAACGTCCCACTCGTCGTCGATATGTCTTCGGATATCATGTCGCGTCGCGTCGATATGTCGAAGATGTCGTTCGTCTACGCCGGGGCCCAGAAAAACATGGGACCGGCAGGCGTGACGGTCGTGTTCGCTCGCGAGGATTTCCTGCAGAAGCAGAAACCGGGGCTGCCGAAGATTCTCAGCTATTCAACCTATGTAAAGGAAGACTCGCTTTACAACACTCCACCCGTGTATCCGATCTACATCACCATGTTGACCATGCGCTGGATCGATTCGATCGGCGGCCTGGTCGAGGTCGAGAAGCGCAATCAGCGCAAGTACGATCTGCTTTACGGCCTGATCGACGGCTCCGGCGGTTATTATCGCGGCACGGTGCGCCCCGATTCCCGCTCGGCGATGAATGCCACCTTGCGTCTCGGCTCGGAAGATCTCGAGGACAAGTTCATCAAGGAGGGCAAGGCGGCCGGATTTATCGGGCTCAAGGGCCACCGCTCTGTCGGCGGCGTCCGCGTCTCGATGTACAACGCGGTCTCCGTGCAGTCGATAGAGAAGCTCGTTGAGTTTATGAAGGACTTCCAGAAGAAGAACTGATCATCGGACTCGCGACCAAAGCAAACAGGCGCCGGAGCAATGCTCCCGCGCCTGTTCCTATTTCGATCAGGAATGAACGCCTAAACGTGAGTGTAGCTACTCCGTTTATCCATTTTCGCCGCGACGGCCAGACCTTCGTCCAGCGCCGCGATCAGATCATCCGGATCCTCCAGACCGACCGATATCCGCACCAGCCCGTCGGTAATGCCGATCTTGGCCCTGATCTCCGGATTAATTCCCGCATGCGTCATCGATGCCGGATGCTGGATCAACGAGTCGACCGACCCGAGGCTAACCGCCAGTGTGAAAATCTTGATATTGTCCATCAAACGGCGCGCCACCTCGTATCCATCGCGCATTTCAAAAGCGAGCACACCGCCGAATCCGCTCATCTGCTTCTCGGCCAACTGATGTTGCGGGTGACTCGGCAGACCCGGATAGAAGACACGCTTGATCATCGGGTGTTTCTCCAGGTGGGAGGCAATCTTTAGTGCGCTGTTGCAATGGCGCTCCATGCGCACTGCCAGAGTCTTGAGTCCCAGGTAAATCAGCCAACTGTCGAACGGCGAAGGGCACCCGCCCAGGTCTTTCATGACGCCGTAAAGCTTGTCCTTGAACGTCTCGTTGTTGGTGATAACGGCGCCGCTGATCACATGCCCGTGGCCGGAGATGTACTTGGTTGCCGAGTGCATAACCACCTCGGCGCCCAGCTCCATCGGGCGCTGTAGATAAGGGGTCGAATAGGTGTTGTCGACGATCACCAGGCAATCCGGGTTGTACTTTTTCCCGATCGCCGTCACGGCGGCAATATCGGTGATGCTCATCGTTGGATTCGTCGGTGTCTCGAAATAAATCCCTTTGGCCTTCGGATGGGCCTTCATCGTGGCTTCGACTTCGGAGAGATTCGAGGTGTCCACGACCACGGTCTTGACGCCATACTTCGGCAATACGTGGGTGAAGAGGCTGTCGGTGCAGCCATAGACCACGTCGCCGCGGATCAACGTGTCACCTTGTTCGAGCAGCGCGAACATGATCCCGGCGATCGCCGACATGCCGGAGGAAAACAGCAGCGAAGACACCCGCACTCTCTCGGGGTCCTGAAGCTTGACTCCGCTTCCCTCCAGCGCGTTTAACTTGGCTTCGGCGGTAATGACCGTCGGATTGCCCAGGCGCGTGTAAATGAAGCCGTTATCTTCGGCGGCAAACAGCTTCTTCCCCTGCTCCGCACTGTCGAAGACAAAGGTTGAGGTCTGGTAAATCGGCACCGTGTGCGCATTCGAGTGTTTCCCGGCTATGTGTTCGCCGGCGTGAAGGGCGCGCGTCGCGAAGCCGTGTTTGAGATAAAACTCCTCGACCGCATTTTTGCTTTTTGAATCTTCCATTTATCTCTCCGTAGCCGTAGTAATCCACGAATCCGAAATATCCTTAAATATAACGATCCCCGGGGACTACTGGTAGCGGATTCTCCCCCTCAGGCGATCTCCGGCCGATCCGGCAACTCGTTGACATCGCCCGGCTGAATCGGAAAGTGCTCGATCAATTTCTCGCCGATCTCCTCGATTGCCGCGATTAGGCCTTCACTGTGGCGTTCCTCGCGAATCGAAGAGACCAATATCGCATGCGGATGATCCCAGTAGTTGGGATTCAACCTCTGTGCAATCGCCTTGTCAGCGACGATGGCTGCCTCCGCCTCGGCAAGCGAAACCAGGATAAGTACGCCGGTCTGTCCCTTCGTAGCCGTGAGTTTCTTGAAGATCTCCACGGCCCGCCGCCAAACGAAGCCGCGCCGCCGCGTGGCCGTTCGCAGCAACGGAGCAATGCCGAAATAACCGACAAGAAAGGCAATGAGTCCCCATAACACCGCTTGCGAGAAGTCGTAGTAGACTCCCCAATTGATCTCACGGGTGAGACATAACGAAGCGGCAATCGCGACCAGCGACGCGAAGCACGCGATCAGGAGCTTCTCCGCTCCCCACGGGTGCGATTGGGCGGTCAGCCGCACGATGATCTCTCCGCTGGTACGGGACTCGACAGCGGCAACCGCGGTTTTGACCGCTTCAAAGTCGGCGTCTGAGAAGTAGCGGTTAACGAGACGTGATCGAGACATTAGTTACCACCCTCCCGAGGCGCCGCCGCCACCGGACGAACCGCCGCCAAAACTAAATCCTCCACCCCCGCCGCCACTGCTGCCGCCACCAAAGCCTCCGCCCCAATGCCAGTCGTCGTGCTTGCCTCCTCGCCTGCTGCTCAAGAGGGCGCCAAGAAGCGCTCCCAGAGCGAGAGAACTTCCCTTGCTTTGGCCCTGGGCGCTGCGGTTCGAGAAGCGTGATATGCCGGCGATGATGAAAAATCCGATGAGGAGGAGCACAGCGACAAAACCGAGAGGCAGGCCGCGAACCGACTTCGGTCCCTCGTCGGCCTGCGGTTTGTATTCTCCGCCAATGGCCGCGATCATACCGTCGACGACCGCCGTCACTCCGCGATCCCAGTCACCCTGGCGGAAGTAGCCGGCCATCGGCGAGTCGCGCCGCACCAGCCGCCCCGCTTCCGAGTCGGTCAACTCTGCTTCTAGTCCGTAGCCAACTTCGACACGCGCCTTGCGATCCTTAACGGCCATCACAAACAGCACCCCCTTCTTCGTCTCCTTGTTGCCCACGCCCCAGGTTCGGAAGACATTGTGGGCAAAATCCTCGATCGCGTCGCCTTCCAGCGACGGTATGATCAGCACCCCGATTTCATTGCCCGTTTGCGCACGGTAGTCGAGAATCTTCTGGTTTAGCGCCTCGCGCGCCGCCTCGCTCAAAACGCCTTCGAGGTCGGTGACCGGAGTCGTGTAAGGCGGGACGTCGAGCGCCCACAACGGCAGCGCAGCGACGAGCAACCAAAATGTTGCCAGGGCGGCAAGAGCTCGACGCATTCTAATTCGAATCGAACAGCTGCTTCACGTTCGGTGCTTGTTGCGCCTCGGTGCTGGCTGCAAAGTAAGGCTTTTCATACGGGAAACCGAAAATCGCCCCGGCGATCAGCGCGCCCACGCCCTTCTGCCGGAAGGTATTGTAATCACGCACGACTTCGTTGTAGACTCGCCGCTCTTGCGTGATGCGATTCTCGGTGCCTTCCAGCTGCGTCAGCAGATCGGTGTACATCCCCTCGCCTTTGATGTCGGGGTAGCGTTCGACGACAACATTGATAAACGAATTGAGCTGGCTCGACAACTGCGTGGCCAACGAATCGAGAAGCAGAGGATTGCCCTGCTTGAGGGCCTGTTCCGCCGATCCCTTGAGGTCGAGCACTTTCTGCCGCATGCCGATCACTTCCGTCAGGGTTTCTTGCTGTCGGCTCATGAAATTGTCAACGCTGGCGACAAGATTCGGTACCAGGTCAAAGCGCCGTTGGTAGACGTTCTGCACCTGCGACCACTTCTCCTCGATTGCCTGCGTCTTGTCGATGAGGCCACCGCGGTTGGTCCAGACCCATCCGCCAACAACCAAGACCAGAATCAGCAGGACGCCGATGATGATCCCAAATACTTTCATTCTGCAATCTCGCTTTCGTTAGCCATTTTATGCGCCGCAAATCAAAGCATCTCTTGCGATTTTCGCAACGAGAATCTGCAGTTAATACGGGGATCGTTCCGGCGAGTTGCGTCGATTTAGCGGTTGAGCTTGTCTTGCAGGGTCTTGTTGCCGGGGTCGAAGGCGAGAGCCGTCTTCCAGGCATCGCGCGCCGATTCCAGATGGCCGAGAGCAAACTGGATATCACCGAGATGCTCGATGACGATCGGATCGTTGTTGGTGACTTTGACCGCCTTCTGAATCTGTATCAGCGCCTCTTCGTTCCGTCCCAGCTTGTGCAGCGCCCACGCATAGCTGTCGAGATAGGCGCCGTTCTCCGGCTCAGCCTTCAGGGCTCGCTCGATCATGTTGAGCGACTCCTCGAGTCGAATTCCGCGATCGGCCAGCATGTAGCCGAGGAAATTGAGGGTCGGATGATGTTCCGGTTCTATCGTCAGGATTTGCTCGAAGGCCCGCGCCGCCGCGTCATAGTCTTTCTGCTTTTCGAGTTCTGCCCCGAGTTGAAACAATGCTCGTACCGAATCGCCGCCTTCGGCCAGGATCTGTTTCAGCACCACGATAGCGCTGTCGCCGCGGGAAGTTTGCGACAGCACCTGCGCGTAGAAGAGTTTGATATTGTCGCGCTCGGTCGCAACAACGCCCAGCGCCATCTCCAAAATGTGCAGCGCGCTGTCAGGGCGTTGCTGCTGTTGTTCGATGAGTGCGAGGTTTGTCCAGCCGTCCGGCATCGTTGAATCAGAGGCGATCAAGCGGTCGAAGTACCCGCGAGCCTGAAACCAGTCCTGGCGTTCGACGCAAATGCGCCCGAGGTAGAACAGAGCATAGCGGTTCGTGGTGTCGCGCTCCAACAGTTTTCGATACACCCTTTCGGCGACATCCTCCAGTCCGGCGCGCCGCAGCACGATACCGATGCGCTCAAATGCGACATTGTCGGCGGCTTCGAGCGTTGCCAGTTTCTCCCCGTAGACGCGCATCGAATCAACGTTGCCTTCGGCGTTAAACGTCTCGATCAGTTGCGCGACGAGGCGCGCATCGGTCTTGACGGCGTCGATGCCCCGGTGCAGCGCCGCTTTGGATTCGGCGATCTTGCCGCCATTGTAATGGTAGACTGCGAGACGCGAATAGAGCGTCGGGTCATTGGGACTCAAGCGCAGCGCCGACTCGATCACGACCGCGGCCGAATCGTACATCTTCAGCTCAGAATACATCTGGGCGATTTGGCTGAACAATTCGGCATTGCCCGAACCGGCAGCCGCCGAGCGCATATAGCGTGCGGCTTCATCAAAGCGGTTGGCGCGGGCCGCATACACTCCCAATTGATAGTTGAGCGCCACATTTGTCGAATCCGATTGCCACGCCCGCTTGTAGGCAGACTCGGCTTCCACGTCTTGCTTCAACGTGCGAAAGCAGTCGCCGATCAGACGATAGGTCTCCGAAGTCTTGTCCGCGATCGGCAGGAAAGTGTCCAGCGCCTGGGAAGGACGGTTCATCGCAAGATAGAGCTGCCCGAGCGCCATGCGAATGTCAAAGGCAAGCGGCTCATAGGTCAGCGCCTGTTCATATTCACGCGCCGCTTCCTCGACAAGCCCCTCCTGCTCGTAAATGACACCGTTGGTGAAGTGATGATAAGCCTCTTCACTCATCTGGTCGGCGGGCTTGGGTCGAAGCGGCTCCGCCGGCGGTGCAACCTGCTTCTTGCCCGCACAGCCGGCCAGCAGCAATACCACTACTGCTAAGACGTAGTACAGAATTTTGGAGGAGAAATTCATTGGTCTACTTTGACTGACTACCGCGCACTTTGTAGAAGCCGCGCTTACCGACCTTCAGTAGGTACTCCTTGCCCAGGTTCAGTTGGAAATTCTGATCGCTCAGCCGCTCGTTATCCACCATGACTCCACCCTGCTTGATCAGGCGAATGACTTCGCTGGTGCTGGACATAATCTGCAATTCAACCAGCAGTTTCGGCAGCCAGACCGTCGGTTCCTTCCATTCGAAGCTCAACTCTGGAATGTCATCCGGCAGTCCCTTCTGCGCGAAAACTGTCTCAAATTCGCGCTGGGCCTGCTCGGCCGCCGCTGCGTCATAGTACATACGCACAATCGTCCGCCCCAGTTCCTTCTTGAATGTAACCGGGTTTTCCCCACCGGCAATCCTGGCCGCGATCGCCTCGGTCTGCGCGCCGCTGTAGTCCGTGACCAGTTTGAAATAAGGCACAATCAGCCGGTCCGGTATCGACATGACCTTGCCAAAAATCTCCTTGGGCGGCTCCGCTACCCCGATGTAATTCCCGATCGACTTGCTCATCCGCTGGACGCCGTCGGTGCCTTCAAGCACGGGCAGCGTCAAGGCCACTTGCGGTTCGACGCCGTATGCTTCCTGGATTTGTCGCCCGGTCAGGAGGTTGAATTTCTGCTCGGTTGCGCCCAATTCGACATCTGCCAGAATCGCCACCGAGTCGTACGCCTGCATCAGTGGATAAAGCAACTCGTGAATCGAGATTGGCGCCTGCTCTGCCCACCGTTTTGTAAAATCCTCCCGCTCCATCATGCGCGCCAGTGTCATCTTGCCGGTGAGCCGCAGGATGTCGGCAAACGCCATTCCGGCGAGCCACTCGCCATTGCGGCGGACCTGGCACATCGTGGGCGGTATCACCTTGTAGAATTGTTCGAGGTACGTGCGTGCATTCGCCTCGACCTGCTCGAGCGTCAACTGCGGTCGCGTCGCCGAACGCCCCGAGGGATCACCCACCTGCGCTGTATAATCGCCGATGATTACGACGACCTTGTGGCCGAGGTCGGCAAATTGACGAAGCTTGCGCAGCCCGACTGTGTGCCCCAGGTGAATGTCGGGCGCCGTCGGGTCAAAACCCTGCTTGATGACCAGCGGTTTTCCTGATTTCAGCGAGCGTTCGAGTTTCTTCTCCAGTTCGCCTTCGGGCAGGAGTTCGACCGTGTTTTCGCGGATTATCTTCATCTGTTCGGCAACAGGCAGCATCTATCCTCCGGAACGTATTATTGACAATATCGACAGCCAATCAGCGCCATTTGAGGCGCGAGTCACTAACAATACGGGATCGCCGCAATCGCGACAAGCGATATGTGCCCGCTTTTCACCCCCGATTGCAGCGAGAAATCCGCTAACGGCAACCGAATAAATTGCGTAAATTCCGGCTCGTTTTTCGGGGCTTGGGAGTCGTGTGGGCTTTGTCGGTGAAATCTTCGCGCTGTCAACGGCGATTTGCTGGGCCGCCGGGAGCCTGCTCTTCGCTTTCGCTACGCGCCGTATCGGCGCTCTCTCGGTTAATGCCCTCCGAATCCCGATCGCCGCGCTGATCATCTCTCTCCTCTGCGCGGCTTTTCAAGGTTACATTTGGCCAACCGAAGCCTCGATGGCGCAGCTCGGATGGTTGACTCTCAGCGCTGTCTTCGGGCTGGCGATCGGCGACTGGTGCCACTTCGAGGCGATGCACATTCTCGGTCCCCGCATTGCGTCCTTGCTGGCCGCCTCAACCCCGATCTTCGCTGCGTTGATCTCCTGGTTAGCGCTCGGACAAGACCTCCGGCTGATCTCAATCGGAGGTATCGCCGTCACCCTCGCCGGACTCGCCTGGGTGTCGCTCGAGCGCAACGTCAAGACCTTCGGCGCCCGCGCCGGGGGTTCAAAGCGCATCGGATATCTGCTGGCGGGAGTCGGTGCGCTCGGCCAGTCATTGGGGCTCGTGACGGCAAAACTGGGCATGCTTGACAATGTTACAGCCCTGAGCGCCTCATCAGTCAGGCTCGTGGCCGCCAGTATTGTGACCTGGGCCATTGTGCTCGCACGAGGTCGCAGCGGCAGGATCATCGAGAGCTTCAGCGACCGGCGGGCATGGCTGGCCATGTTGGCTGCAGCTCTGATTGGCCCGGTCGCCGGAATCTGGATGTCGCTGCTGTCAATCCAGTACACCAAGGTCGGCATTGCCGCCACTCTGATGTCCACCACTCCGCTCTTTGTTATTCCCCTCGTGATGCTGGTTCACAGAGAGAGACCAAGCGCCCGGGCCATCCTGGGGACCATCGTCACCGTCGCGGGCGTTGCGATTCTCCTATTGACATGAACATTGACATTACCGGTCGAGATATGCAAATTGCTGTTGCATTTCAGCTGATAGTAACTGACCAGACTCTGCAGGAGACATAGTGATGAGCCCGATATCCGGATCAATTGAAAGTACGCTGATTGCCGCGTGCGCACTGGCCTTCATCATGTTGGTCGCCGGTGCAGCCGACGGCGCTAAATCTGATTCCCCGCAGCAGCTGATCGCGCGCGCCGATAGCAGTTTCGATGCCCGCAACTACGATCAGGCGATGAAATTGTACAACGATGCGATCAACGCGGCGGCTACAACCTCCGACAAGTCGGCGCAGCTTGAGGCAACGGCGCAGATTGCCCGCTGCTATCTCACACAAAGTCAATTCGAGGGCGCTCGCGAGTGGCTCGACAAGGCGACACAGATGGCATCCGACAAACACCCGGGCGGCTTTGCCCGCTATCTTGGCGTCAAGGGCCGCTTTGAGTGGCGCGAAGGACGCAACGACAGCGCGGTCGCCATCTTCAAGCAAATGTACGATTACAGCAAGAATCACAAGTTGCCCGTGCGAGCAATCGACGCCTGCCGCATGATGGCGATTGTCGGCAGCCCGGACGAGCAAGTCATCTGGGGTAAGCGCGGTATCGCCGAGGCTGAGGCCGCCAACATGCCCGAGAATCTCCCCTCGCTCTGGAACAACCTCGCTGCAGCCTATGGCGACCTGAAGAATTTCGAAGAATCATACCAGGCATTTGTAAAGGCCCGCGAGTATCACCAGCTCTACGGTAGTGAAACCTCAAAGCTCTATGCCGATTACCAGGTCGGCTGGGCGCTGCGCATGAAAGGCGACTTCGATCAGGCGTTGACGTGGCTGCGACCAGCTTTAGCGGCCGCCGAGAAGGCCGGCAATCAGGATGTTCAGGCGCAGGCCTGCGAGGATATCGGCGAGATCTTGATCGCCAAAAAAGACCCGGCCGCCGGACTCGTTTATTTGCGTCGCGCTTTGGAACTATTTGTCAAGGAAGGTTATCACGAGCATAGCCCGGAGAAAATTTCGGCGTTGGAGAAACGAATCAGCGAGGAAGAGAGCCGCTAACTTACGCCGAGCCCGGGTCAAGTCGGTCAAGACGCTTCCAAATCTCATCAATCTCCGCGGCAAGCCGTTTCAATTGCTCCATCTTTTGCGGCAGGCGATGGATATGAGCTTCAATTTCCCGATATTCGCGAATCTCGCGAGCCGGGCTTCCACCATAATCGGCACCGCTCTTCACTGATTTTGTCACCCCCGACTGGGCCGTAAATCGCGCGCCGCTGCCGATGTTGAGATGCCCCACAATGCCCACTTGACCGCCCGCAACCACGTAATCTCCGAGGACTGTCGACCCGGCAATGCCGACCTGGGCGACAATGATGCAACCTTTGCCTAATCTGACGTTGTGGGCGATCTGGCAAAGGTTATCGATCTTGCTTCCCTGTCCGATCACTGTATCGCCGATGGCCCCGCGGTCGATCGTGCAATTGGCGCCGATTTCCACATCGTCGTCAATTCTGACGCCCCCTACCTGCAGCACCTTGTAGTGCATTCCGGCGTTCGTGGCATAACCGAAACCATCCGATCCAACCACTGTACCGGCATGAATCGTCACGCGTTCGCCAAGACAGCAGCCATCGTAGATCGTCACATGGGGAAAAAGCAGTGACTCATTTCCGATTGTGCACTTGCTGCCGATCACTGCACCGCTCATGACTCTGGCACCCTTTCCAATCGTACTGCCGGCGCCGATCACCGCCTGCTCGCCGATGTGGACTCCTTCGCCGAGAACGGCCGTTGGGTGCACCGCAGCCGTTGCGGCGACTCCCGGACTCAGGCTGCTCCCGGGCGCTGGATAGAAGAGCCGCAGTGCCTGGGCGAAAGCAAAATAAGGATCGGGGTGAATCAGAAAAGTGCGGCTGTTATCGGCCGGCGCCTCCCGCACAATGACGGCGGCAGCAGCTGTCGTTTGCAGCGCCGCCGCATACTTGGGGTTAGCCAGAAAGGTCAGTTCACCGGGTCCGGCGGCTTCGATGGCGTTGAGGCGTACAATCTCGATTTCGCCGTCGCCAATCACCGTTCCGCCGACGCGGGCGGCAATCTCCCGCAACTTCATCGCTATTGCGTCTTTTCGAGTTCCTCGAGAACGCGATCGGTGATGTCGAGTTCTTTTTTGGCGTAGGCAATGTTCCCGTTGACGTTATCCAGGATCATCGCATAGCCTTCCTGAAGCGCCAGCTTCTCGAGGACGGAATTGATCTTGTCGAGCAGCGGCTTGGTCAATTCGACGTTTCGCCGTTCGGCACGGCCTTCCGGACCAAAAATCTCGTTCGCCAGCTTCTGCCAGGTGGCCTTCTTGGTCTCAATTTCGGCTTCGCGTTCTTTCTTCTTCGCGTCGGAGAGAATCAGCGCCTGCTTGGCGAGGTCGGCCTCCATCTTTTCGATGTCTCTTTGGCCCGTCTCGACCTCAGCATTCCACGCCTCAACTTCCTTGTTGAATTGCGCCTGGGCATCCTTGAACTCCGTGTACTCGACGCGAATCCGATATGAATCGATGAAGACGATCTTGTCCTGGGCGTGAAGCGACAGCGGGGCGGCAACTACTGCCACCAATGCAATGACAAAGACTGCCATTGTGCGAAACACCATTTTCTCCTCCGTGGGCGAACTGTACTTGTGCTTAGAATGTGGTACCGAGCTGGAAGTGCGGTTTCCACTCGGCGCCTTCGGGGTTATTATAGCCATAACCGAAGTCAAATCCAATAGTCCCGAGGCCCGGAATGATAATGCGGAACCCGGCGCCGACCGACTTCTTCAGACCATCGTAACGATCAAGATCGAACGGCTTCACGGCCCGGCCCGACTCCCAGGCATTGCCGGCGTCGGCGAACAGCAAAGCATAGATCTGCTGTGAGACAATCGGCACTTGAAGCTCAAGATTGTAGATAATCTCCGACCGGCCGCGTAAGTACCCACCGTTGGAGTCGCGCGGTCCGACCGAGGCATCATCGTAGCCACGGATTACACCGTCCTGGTAGGTACCACCCGGAGCAAAGCGCTCACCATAGGGAATGCCCTCGTAACCGCCCGGGCTGTCAACCCAACCGATTCGGACCTTTCCAGCTAGCACTACCTGCCACCAGATCCGGTAGAAGCGTGCCATGTCGAATATGTGCTTGTGATACTTGTAGTCCCCGCCTAAGGCCCAACCCGATACCTCTGAGGAAAGCTGGTGCAGCGATCCCGATGTCGCAAATTGCGAGAGGTCGCGGCTATCGCGAACAATGGTCACACCGAACGTTGAGGTCGTTGACCAGCTGTTCTCAAACCGCATCAGGCTGTACGGCGAGTTTTTGTAGCGCTCTTTGTAAACATCGTTGAAGTCGTAGTAGCGGAATTCTTCCAGACTATAGCGGAAAGATATCCTGAAGTAATCGTCGGGCCATCTCAAGCGGCGTCCGATGCGCGCTCCGAGCCCGCGCGTGCCCTCGGTCCACTCCTCGTCGGTATACTGCACGTTGCGGTTGATACTGAACACGTCGAACCCGAGAGTCGTCGGGGTGTCAAGCAACCATGGTTCGGTAAATGAGAGCGAGATCGAATTGCGGCGCGAGCCGAACGACCAATCGAGATTGACGCTTTGCCCTTCACCGCGGAAATTCGGAATCCCCAATCCCAGCGTACCGACGAGCTTGTCCTGACCGGAATACCCGGCGCCTGCTTGAATCTGCCCCGTTGGTTTCTCTTCAACTTTGAGAACCATATCGATATCGCCATTGGGAAGATTTCGGATATCAGGCTCGACATTCCCGAAGTAATTGAGCAACATGACGTTACGCAAGGAGCGCATCAAAACCGAGCGCCGAAATGTCTGCCCCGGACGGGAAAACAATTCGCGACGGATCACCTTCTCCTTGGTCTTCGAATTACCCTCGATATAAATCTTGTTGATGTGCGCGGGAACACCCTCGGAGATCTCCAGCTCGATATTCAGTGTCGAGTCAACTGTCTGGACATTATCGATCAGGCGAACATGGATGTACCCGTCTTCCTGATAGACGGAGTATACTTCGCCGATTGACTCTTCGAATTTCTCGTGATCGTAGATGTCGCCCTTGTCAAACTTCATTTGCTTGGCCAGCAAGTCTGTCTTAAAGACTTCGTTCCCCTTGAAGGTGACATCCCCGAAGTAATACCGGTTACCCTCGCTGACCGTAACGTAAAGCACCATGCGCTTCCCGTCCGGGTCAATTTCGATGCTGTCATTGGTAATCGCGGCGTCGATAAAGCCGTTCTTCCGGTAGTGTTCGACGATCTTATCTTTGTCTTCCTCAAACTGCTCGCGCTTGAAAGAGCCTGACCGGAAGAAACCATCCGCCTTGGTTTTCATTTTGCCGCGCAGCTTGCCGTCATCGAACACCTGGTTGCCCTCGAACTCCACCAGGCGAATCTTGACCTTCTCGTTTTCTTTGATCTTGAACGTGATCTCCACGCGGCTGCTGTCGATCAGTTTCGACTCGGCTTCGGCCTCGGCCAAGAAGTACCCTTCTTGTCGATACTGCTTCTTGATGGCTTCGATATTGTTCTGGATCTGGCTGGGACCGACGGTTTGCTGCTCGAAGATCGTCAGCTTCTCTTTGAGATCTTTGTCCTTAATCGCCTTGTTGCCGGAAAACTTGACGGCCGCCAGGCGGGGAAATTCGACGACTGTGATCTTGATGTTGATCCGTCCCCCCGCAAACTCCCCTTCAATTTTGACATCCGAAAAAAGCGCGAGGCCGTACACGCGACGAATCGCTTCCTGTACGGCCGTCGAAGATAATTTGGTTCCGGAAGTCAAACCGGCGACAGACAAGATCAACGATGACTCGACCGCCGAGTTGCCTTCCACCACCACACTGCCGATTTCGTACGACTGCGCTGCGCTCGGCGCCGCGGCTGCCAGCAGCAGCATCACGGTCAAGCCGATCACAAGCGCTGCCTGCGATCTGAACATCACAACCTGTCTGTTACGCGACTACGATTTTACCGATCTTCAGGTCAGTAAAGTCCTGACGGTGACCGCGCATCTTGCGGTACTTGGTGCGGCGTTTCTTCTTAAACACCAGCACTTTCTCGCCGCGACCCTGCGCGACAACCGTCGATTCAACGCGCGCGCCGTCAACCAGTGGCTTGCCGACATGGCTGGAGTCGGCGCCGCCTACCAGGAGTACCCGGTCAAGGGCGTAAGCTTCGCCCGCCTGAGCGACGTGCAACGGAATCCGAATGACGTCTCCCTCAGATACCCGGTACTGGAGGCCGCCGGCCTCAACTATGGCATACATTTCTCTGTCTTTCTCCTCTCAACAGGCTCCAAATTAGCCACTTATAATAGTCGCGGCGCATCGATTGTCAAGGACATTCTGCCCGGTTGACTTTCGCTGCCTGATCGTCATAAAATCTTGCGACACTGAAAGTTCCTAAAACTTTACGGGTAGTCGTGGGTGACGGCGTGGATCAGTCTCACTTCTTTGCGGGATTTGCCGGTATGTTATTGACGTTGATCGAAAACCGCGTACCTTCTTCAAGATGGGTGACTTTAAGCTCGTTTCGAAATACCAGCCTCGCGGCGACCAGCCGGAAGCCATCAAACGGCTTACCGACGGCGTTCTGTCCGGCGACAGATTTCAGACCCTGCTTGGCGTCACCGGCTCCGGCAAGACCTTCACGATTGCCAACGTCATCGCCAATGTTGGCAAACCGACCCTGGTGATTTCGCATAACAAGACGCTGGCGGCCCAACTTTACGGCGAATTCAAGTCGTATTTCCCTGATAACGCCGTCGAGTTCTTTATCAGCTATTACGACTACTATCAGCCTGAAGCCTACGTCCCCTCCAGCGATACGTACATCGAAAAAGACACCTCGGTCAATGACAATATTGACCGGCTGCGTTTGCGCGCCACCAGTTCGCTTCTCGAACGCGATGACGTCATCATTGTGGCCTCCGTCTCCTGCATCTATGGCATCGGCTCTCCATCGGAGTACAAGAACCTCCTCGTCATGCTCAAGGCGGGCGATGAGGTCGACCGCAACCAGATCCTACGCCGCCTGATCGAAATACAGTATACGCGCAATGACATCGACTTCTCGCGCGGTCATTTCCGCGTTCGCGGCGACACGATCGAGATCTTCCCGGCCTATGAGGTCAACGGCGTCCGCGTCGAGATGTGGGGTGATCAGATCGAGCGCATCCGCACCTTCGACCCGGTCAGCGGCCAAATCGTCGGGGAAATTGAGCGCATCGCGATTTATCCGGCGCGCCATTTCGTCAGTTCCTCCGAGACCGTGCGCCGCGCCATCTTCGGCATCGAAAAGGAAATGCGGGAGCGCCTGGCGTTCCTGCGCGAACAAGGCAAACTCCTCGAAGCCCAGCGGCTCGAATCGCGCACGCTCTACGATCTCGAAATGTTACGCGAAATCGGTTACTGCAGCGGCATCGAAAACTACTCGCGCTACTTCTCCAACCGCGCGCCCGGAGAACGCCCCTACACGCTGATCGACTTCTTCCCGGAGAACTTCCTGCTGGTGGTCGACGAATCGCACCAGTCGATCCCCCAGATTAAGGCGATGTACGCGGGCGACCGCTCGCGCAAGGAGGTCCTGGTCGAACACGGATTTCGACTCCCGTCGGCGTTCGACAATCGCCCGCTGGTCTATGACGAATTTGTGAAGATCATTCCACAGACCATCTACGTCTCGGCGACTCCGGCTGACCTCGAGTTGCAGAACTCCGATGGAGTCGTCGTCGAGCAATTGTTGCGACCGACCGGCCTCGTCGATCCGCTGATCACAATCAAACCGGTGCAGGGGCAAATCGACGATCTCATCGGTGAGATTCGCAAGCGCGTCGAGAGACAGGAGCGCATCCTGGTCACAACTCTGACCAAACGCATGGCAGAAGACCTTTCCGATTATCTCGCCCGTCTCAACGTGCGCGTTCGCTATCTTCACTCGGAAATTGACGCCATCGACCGCACCGAGATCTTGCGCGACTTGCGACTCGCCGAATTCGATGTCCTCGTCGGCATTAACCTCTTGCGCGAGGGTCTGGACCTGCCTGAAGTGTCCTTAGTCGCAGTGCTCGACGCCGACAAGGAGGGCTTCTTGCGCTCCGAGACTTCCCTGATGCAAACGGCCGGCCGTGCCGCGCGTCACGTCAGCGGCGAAGTGATTATGTACGCCGATAAGATCACCGACTCCATGAAGCGCATGATTTCCGAGACCAACCGCCGCCGCAAAATCCAAGTGGATTACAACGAAAAACATGGTATCGTGCCGGAGACGGTGCGCAAGACGCGCGAGGAGATCCTCGCGGCAACCCGCTTTGCCGACTCCAAGGAAGACGTAATTGAGGAGTCAATCCTTCCTGATTTCTGGGAGGTCATGCCGCTGCAGGATAAGGTCTCGTTTTTGTCGCAGCAGATGGAGCGCGCCGCTGAGGAACTCGAGTTCGAGCGCGCCGCCGAGCTCCGTGATCAGATTCGCGCGCTCAAGGAAGGCGGCAAGGCGAAGAAGGCACGGCGCTGAGCTATTGCACAACCTCAGGCGCCGCGCGTCTTTGAGATTGCAGGAGTGTGGAGGAAGACACTATGACGGTAACATTGGGTCGCATTTTCATATTGATCTTTGTCGTGATCGCAGCCCTTGCGTGCAGCGAGGATCGCGTCACCGACCAGGAACTCTCTGACGGCTATCAGATCACGCAGTTTATCAACAACGAAGCCGCCGGTATTGCCGCTTTCCCATTGGTCTGGATCGACTCGATCAGCCGGGCAGAGCAATATGCCAAGCTCACCGGTCAGGCGGATACTAATCCGCTCGACTACTGGGTCGAGATCCTCAACGTCGGTCGCAGCATTACGATCGCTGACTCCTGTGCCCGCGACCAGTTTAACGAAGGTCAGGACTCGTGCGACGTAATCCAGTTAGTCACCGGCGCCCGGGCGCGCACGCGGATCACGATGATCCTCGACTCCATTGTCTGCCGCTATCACATCGTCGACCGCCACGATTCCTCCGTGACAACGAAGGATGTCAGATACAAGGAAGCCCAGTACGCCCTCTGCGCTAAGCTCGATAACAACAACACCGCCTACCGCGGCTGGCGACTTTACGGAGTCGGCCGTCACCGCTTCGGCGTCGGCTACACCCAGAGTGCCTTCCCTGCGATAGATTCCATCGTCTTAGCTTCGCGCGCCAACCCCGAGCAGCGCCTCGTCGGCTATCCGACTCAGCGCATCCGCTACGTCGCCTTAAGCCAACTGCCGACGTTCTATGCCGGCGAACCGCTGCGGATCACAGCCTACACGCGTGCGCGCTTTAGTACACCGATCCGCGAAGCCTATCTCCACTACAATGTCAACGGCACGGTACGCCACGAATGGATGGGCCCCGACATTTCGACTGACGAGTTGCGGCAGATCTTCGAAATCGATATCGACGAAAGCTCTGGGCAGCAGTCCGGGCTTTACGCCAACGTCGCCGTGGAGTTGTTTCAGGAGCACTCGCTGCGCAGCGAATCGCCGAGTGCGTTTAGTAACCTGATCTGGGGTTTTACCTATCGTCTGGAGTAGCAAGTCCTAAGCTAATACGTGCTTGGCAAGTTCGCTGAGTTTCTCAATGCCTACCAGCGCAAGTTGTCTCGTCGACTTGAGTCCGCGCAGATTCTTTTTCGGCATCACGACTCTCTCGAATCCGAGTTTCGCGGCCTCCGCGACGCGCCGCTCAATATAAGGCACGGCGCGCACTTCGCCCGAGAGTCCGACTTCGCCGATGATCACGGTCTTCGGCTGAATCGGAATCTCCTCGATCGAAGAAATCAGTGCCGCCATCAGCCCGAGATCCAATGCCGGATCGTCCAGTTTCAGACCGCCCGCCAGATTGACAAAGACGTCGCGTTGGCCGAATAGCACCTTCTGCCGCTTCTCGAGAATCGCCAGCATCAGCGACAACCGCCGCGAATCGTAGCCGGAGGTCACGCGCTGCGGAAATCCGAAGTTGGTCTGCGAGGCTAACGCTTGTAGTTCGAGCAATAGCGGCCGCTGTCCTTCCACGGCCGTCACAACCGCCCGTCCCGGAACGTCGTCGGGATATTCATCGAGAAACAACTCCGAGGGGTTGGCTACCGCTGATAAGCCGCTCTCATCGATCTGGAAAATGCCAATCTCGGCCGCGGGTCCGAAGCGATTCTTGCGCACGCGCAGGATTCGAAACAGGTTGTGACTCTCCCCTTCGAAGTAAAGCACGACATCGACCAGATGTTCGAGCACCTTCGGGCCGGCAATCGCTCCGTCTTTGGTGATATGGCCGACCAGGATCAGCACCTTGCCTGAGCGTTTACAGAAATCGATCAGCTCGGCTGCTGCCGAGCGAATCTGGCTCACCGTTCCGGGGGCCGATTCGAGATCGGGATCATACAGCGTTTGCACGGAATCGATAATCACCAATGCCGGATCAACTTGAGTAATCAGCGCGAAGACCTGTGGAAGTTCGCGAATCGCCCCGACCTTGACTTCATCGCTCGTCACCCCCAGTCGTCGTCCTCGTAGCGCGACCTGCTGAGTGGATTCTTCGCCAGTCAGGTAGAGCGTCGCGTAACCTTGCGTCGCCAAAGCCCCGGCCACCTGCAGCATCAGCGTGGATTTTCCAATACCCGGTTCGCCGCCGATCAGGATTGACGATGCCGGCACGATCCCGCCGCCAATGAGATGGTCGAATTCTTCCAACCCGGTGCGAATCGACGGGACGGCGTCAGGTTCCCAATTCGAAATCGGAACAACGTGAAATTCACCGGCGATTGTCTTTGCCCGCGCAGATCTTGTGGGCGAAATTTTCTCCTCAACAATCGTGTTCCACTCGCCGCAGTCGGGGCACTTGCCCATCCAACGCGAATAGCTGTGCCCGCATGAGGAGCAAACGTAAATCGTCTTTTCGGATGACTTGCCCGCCATTTTTGGCCTCTAAAACGGCGCCGGGTTGCTGCGGAAATCTTCGCGATTCTCGAAACGAATGAATTCGTCCAGGAACGTGAGCTTGACGGTTCCGGTCGGACCGTTTCGCTGCTTGGCGACGATGATTTCGGCGAGGTTTTCGTCCGGCGTCCCCTTCACCTGTTCGCGCTCTTCTTCCGTGAGTTTGTACGCGGATGGCCGGTAGACAAACATCACGACGTCGGCATCCTGTTCAATCGCGCCCGATTCGCGCAAGTCGGCCAGGATGGGCCGTTTCTCGCCGCCACGCGTTTCGACCATACGCGATAACTGGCTGCATGCGATCACCGGAATATCCAGTTCCTTGGCCAATCCCTTGAGCGATCGCGAAATGAGCGAGATTTCCTGCTGGCGATTCTCGGTGCGTTCGCCGGCGTTCATCAGCTGCAGATAATCCACGACGATCAACTGCAGGTCGAACTGGCTTCTAAGCAGTCTTGCCTTGGTGCGCAAATCCCAGATGTTCATCGTGGCCGTGTCGTCAATGAAAATCGGCGATTCCGCCAACGGCCCGGCCGCCAGATTGAGATTGGTCCATTCATGGTCGCGTAAACGCCCGGTACGAAGGCGGTGCGATCCGACTCGTGCCCGTGAACTCAGGAAGCGCTGCACAATCTGCTCCGCCGACATTTCCAGCGAAAACAGCGCGGCTGCCTTGCCCAGGTCGACGGCCACATGCTCCATCATCCGCAGCGCAAACGCCGTTTTTCCCATACCCGGACGACCTGCGACCACGATCAGCTCGCCGCCGTGCATGCCGGCCGTCATTTCGTCGAGGACGGTAAACCCGGAGGCGAGCCCCGTCACCTGCCCGCGGAGCTGCTCCATCATTTCCATCTTGCTGAAGGCAACCGGAATCAAATTCTTGATCGATTGAAATCCCTTGTCGGAGCGGTGCATCGAAATCTCGAAAACCTTGCTCTCGGCGAAATTCAGGATCTCCTTGACCTCCCCTTCCATATGCTGTGCCTTTGAGAACAATGTCGACGACAATTGCATCAGCTTCCGCAGGATCGATTTCTCACGCACAATCTCCGCATAGCGCTCGCAATGCGCCGCCGAGTAGATGTCCTCCTGAAGTTCGACGAGGTAGGCGCGACCCCCGATCGTTTCCAACTGCCCCAGCGTAACCAGCTTGTCGGTTACCGTGACGATATCGGCGGGGACATTCTGCTCGAATAGCTCGATGACGGCGTCAAACACGATCTGGTGTCGCTTCTCGTAGAAGTCGTCGCGATTGACGATCGTGCAGACATTAGAGATGTAGGCGTTATCCACCATCAAAGCGCCGAGCAACGACACCTCGGCCTGGCGGTCGTGGGGCGGTATCCGGTCGCTCTCGGTCGCTTCAATCTTCTGCATCTGTCTTGGTTTCTGCCTGTGTTTCCGTGCCCAAACTTAGCTCCCGCAAAATATGCCACGGGAGAGCCGACAGCAACGAATTCCGCGAAAACGTTTCCACAAGTTTTCCCCAGCCCCCTGTGGATTTCCCGAATTCTACTTCTGCGTGATTAACAGCCCAAAGTCAATCGCATTATGAGATTATACAAACAATCAACCCCTGTGAATATCTGCTGTCAACATCGGAGCCCCTTTGTCTGGAGGTGCGTCGGTTCTTGATTTCGCGCGCGCAAAATCGCCGGCCTAAATCCCCTGGAGGAGAAAGCGCGAAATTGTGACCCGACGCCTGAACATACTCATGCAGACTCTGTCACTTGCTCAGACATTGGCAATCAATCTCCTTCTTATTGCCCCTTTGTCAAAGCTCTACTTGTGCCGGGTCGCTACTTCGTCGCTTCAACAATAGCGTCGTACTCGCGGCGCAACATCTGGACATCTTCCCACGTGTCGCGTTTGTATTGCGGGAATCGCAGGAGCGCTGCGGGATGATAGGTTACCATCAGCCGCCGACCCTCAAACTCAAACCAGCGCTGCCGCATCTTGCCGAGCGGTGTCTGGACCCCCAGCAATGCTTGTGCGGAAATCCGCCCGAGGCAACAAATCAGCTGTGGGTTGATCAATTCAATCTGCCGCTTGAGATACGGCATGCATTCAGCCATCTCGTCCGGCTGCGGATCGCGATTGTTCGGCGGGCGGCACTTGACGATGTTGGCGATGTAAACCTTCGTGCGATCGAACTGAATCGCTGCCAGAATCTTGTCCAGAAGCTGGCCCGCCCGGCCGACAAACGGCTCACCCTTGAGGTCTTCATCGCGTCCCGGACCTTCGCCGACAAACATCACGATTGCCTGCGGATTCCCCACTCCGAAAACGAACTTGTTGCGCCCCTGATGAAGTCGGCATTTTGTGCAGTCTTTGATCTGTTCGCAAAATCCCTGAAGGTCTCCTGCCGCCGGCGCTACCGGGGCACTCACAGCCACCTGCTGCGCCATCACGATCGCTTCGCGCGATACGCGAATCCCGCCCAGCCCAAGCTCGTCCTGCTGGCGTACCGCGCGTACCAGCATCTCCAGCGCCGCTTGCCGGTCGCTCACGCTATTTCTTGCCTTTCAGCTTCTCGATCTCGTCGAGTATCACACCGGCCAGCTTCGCCTTCGTCATCCGCTCCAGTTTTGTCGGCTTGCCGCTCTTGCGAATCAGCGTTGCCTCGTTGGAATCGCCGCCAAATTCGCTGCCCGGCAACGTCGGATTGTTGAGCACGATCATGTCAAGTTTCTTTGCCTTTAGCTTTGCGACAGCCTTGGCCTCATTCGAATCAGTTTCGAGCGCGAATCCGACAGTGATCTGTCCAATGCGCTTCGACTTGCCGATTGTCGCCAGAATATCCGGGTTGCCGGCTAACACGATCGCCTCCGGCGTCGGATGCGAGAGCTTCTCTTTCGAGTACTTCGCGGGGCGGTAATCCGCTACGGCCGCCGCCATGATCAGGATATCGCACTTGGTAAATCTCTTGGTGAGTTCCTTCTGCAGTTGCGCGGACGATTCGATATCAACTCGGTCGACACCAGTTGGGATCGCGAGACTTGTCGGGCCCGAAATCAGGGTTACAGTTGCACCGCGCCGTGCGGCTTCAGCCGCCAGAGCGTACCCCATCTTCCCGGACGAGAAATTCGAGAGGTACCGCACCGGGTCGATCCGCTCGACCGTTGGGCCGGCCGTGACGATGACCCGGCGGCCGGCAAGGCTCTGCGAACTCGCGAAGTACTCAGCCACCCGCTGATAAATATTCTCGGGCTCTTCCAGTCGTCCGACCCCCACTGTCTTGCACGCCAGTTCGCCGGATTCCGGCATGATGAACACGTAGCCCAGGCGCTGCAACTTGTCGATGTTTTCCTGTACAATCGGATTGTTGAACATCTCGGTGTTCATCGCCGTCGCAATCATGACGTCCGACTGCTTAGCCATGACAATGGTCGTCAGCAAATCGTCTGCGATGCCGTTAGCTACTTTTCCGATGAAGTTCCCAGTCGCCGGAGCCACGAGAATCAAGTCCGCCCACTCGGCGTATGAAATATGATGCGTCGACACAAAGCGGTCCGCGGGAAACATCTCCACCGCTACCGGATTATCAGAGAGCGTCTCCAGCGTTGTCACCGTTACAAACTTTGTCGCGGACTCCGTGAGGACGACTTTAACGTCGGCGCCCGCTTTCTTCAGATACCGAACGAGATAGCAGGCCTTGTACGCCGCGATACAGCCGGTGATGCCAAGCAGGATTTTTTTGCCTTGGAGGGACATAGACGTCCTGGCGCTTAGTTGACGACTTCGCTGCCGTCGAGATTGAAGAGATTCAGATCGACCGCGGTCCCGGTCGAAAACACATAGCGGGCGGCAATGACTTTCATGACGGGTAGATCGATCTTTTCAGAGCCGAGCATAAACGCTTTATCGACGATCTTTTCAAACTGCCCGGAACTAATCAGTCGGAAACGCATCAGCTGGATCAGGAACCCGGCGGCATCCGGCGTGAAGTGCTCAAGCTCCATCGGGCTCAAGACACGGAAAGATTGCGCCGAGCCGACCGACGGGCTGATCCGGCCGCCTTCCTTCTGCATCTCTTCCAGGAACCAGCCATAGGCCGACGAAATCTCCGAATCGGTGAAGCCGCGGCTGCGCAGATCTTTCGAGATCACGTTGAACGGGCCGATCTGCCCGTTGTGGCTGCGCAGATGCTCCACGAGATAGAAGACGATTTCGAGGATTCTTTCTTCCAAAATACAGCCTTTCACCGCCGGTGCACGCCATTCGTGCACTGCTATGGAAAAGGTAAGAGGCGCCAAAATGTTCCGCAACAACAAAACAGCAATTTTATCGCGCTGTTGCGAAGCGAAGTAGACTAATGCTTGAAGTGCCGTACCCCGGTGAATACCATCGCGATCCCTGCCTTGTCAGCCGCCGCGATGGCTTCGGCGTCGTTTTTCGACCCGCCCGGTTGAATGATCGCCTTCACACCGGCCGCCGCTGCCACTTCCACGCCGTCCGGCATGGGGAAAAACGCGTCTGATGCCAGAACGGCGCCCTGCGCACGCTGACCTGCCTTCTTGACCGCGTTTTCCACAGCATCAACTCGCGAGGTCTGCCCGCAGCCCTGCCCCATGAGCGCCGTGCCGGCCACAATCGCGATGGCATTCGACTTGACATGCTTCACCAGTTGGAAGGCAAACAGCATGGAGGCGATCTGATCTCGCGTCGGGCGCACGATGGTAACAAAGTTCAAGTCTTGTTCTGTCACGATACGCTTGTCACTTGCTTGAAGCAAGAAGCCGCCGTGAATTGCCCGCAACCAGCGTTCGTCACCTGCTGCCTTGCCAATCTGCGGCAGGCGCAGCAGACGGCGTTGTTTCTTCTTTTCAAGCAACGCCAGTGACTCAGGAGCATAGTCGGGCGCAATGATGCACTCGACGAATTGCGTCTCATGAAGCAGTTTTGCCGTCTCGATATCGACGACTCGGTTCAGCCCGATGATTGATCCGTAGGCCGACAAGGGATCAGCCGCCAGAGCCGCCGCGTACGCGTCTGCCAGCTTGCCGGCGCTCGCCGCGCCGCACGGATTCGTGTGCTTGACCACGCAGGCAAACGGCTCGACAAAATCCGTGATCATCGCCAGGCAGGCGTCGAGATCGAGATAGTTGTTGTAAGATAGCTCCTTGCCGGCCAATTGCTCGGCATCCGGCAACGACAAAGACTTCGCTGCCGTGTCGCGATACAAGGCCGCCGCCTGGTGGGGGTTCTCACCGTAACGCAAAGCAGCGACCCGCGAGAGACTCAAATTGATCGACGCCGGGAATTCGGATTCGACTGCGTGAGCAGGAGCACTGCCCGCAAAATACTGCGCGATTGCCGCATCATAGTCGGCAATCACCGCAAAGGCTCGCGCCGCGTATTCGCGGTGCTTCGCGGCGGAAATCTTGCCGCCGTTCTTGCGATATTCTTCGACAAAACCCGCATATTGCGCCGCCTCGACCAGAATCGTCACGTCCGCGAAGTTCTTCGCGGCTGCGCGCACCAGCGTCGGGCCGCCGATGTCGATATTCTCGATAATATCGGCTTCCGGTTTGCCGCTGGCCACCGTTTGTTGGAACGGATAAAGATTCACGACGACGAGATCGATCGGCTTATAATCAAGACTGGTCAATTGTTCGAGATCCTCGGCGTTGTCGCGGCGATAGAGAATGCCGGCCGCAATCTTCGGATGCAGTGTCTTGACCCGCCCTTCCATGATCTCCGGGGCGCCCGTAAACGACGACACCGGCACAACCTTGATTCCGGCGTCCTTCAGTGCCTGTTTGGTTCCGCCGGTCGAGATGATTTCGATCCCTTCGCTTTCCAGGAATCGAGCGAACTCCACAATACCCGTCTTATCAGAAACGCTGACGATCGCTCGCTTGATACGCCCCTCTTGAGCTGGCTTTCCCATCATCTTCCTCACTTCTTCAAGAGAATCTTCTCGATCTCTTCATACTTCTGCCGGGTGCCGGCAATGATCTCCGCGGGCAGATGCGGCGGCTGTGAATTGCGGTCCCACCCGCACGACAACAGGTAATCGCGCACAAATTGTTTGTCGAACGACTCCTGGCCCCGGCCGATCGCATACTTGTCTTTCGGCCAGAAACGCGACGAGTCGGGGGAAAGAATCTCGTCGATCAAAATCAGTTGCTGATTGTGTATTCCAAATTCGAATTTCGTGTCCGCCAAAATGATTCCCCGCGTTTCACAGTAGGCGGCCGCCTTGGAGTAAATCTGTTTGGAAACATTGCGGAGCTTGGCAGCCAGGTCGACACCGACCATTCCGGCCATCTCTTCAAAAGAGATATTGATGTCGTGTCCGCTCTCTTCCTTGGTGGCCGGCGTGAAAATCGGCTCGTCGAACTTCTGCGATTCCTGGAGGTCTTTGGCAAAGTGAAAACCGAGGACGGTCGTGTTCCCCGTTTTGAGTTGCTCACGATAGTCCTTCCAGAGCGAGCCGGAGATGTATCCGCGCACGACGCACTCGATATCAATCCGCTCGGCCTTATGCACGAGCATCGAACGGCCTTGCAGCTGGTCGCGGTACTTCTGCAATGCCTGCGGATACTCGTCAACATTCGCGGTTATGAAGTGATTGGGGACGATGTCGCGCGTGTAGTCGAACCAGAACAACGACATGCGCGTCAGCACGCTGCCCTTGCCGGGAATCGCGTCGGGGAGCACATAGTCAAAAGCGGAAATGCGGTCGGTGGCCACGATTAACAGCTTGTCCTCGAGGTCGTAGACGTCGCGCACCTTTCCCCGCGCAAACAGCTTGATATCCGGCATGTTGGTCTGCAGCACACTCTCCATGAATTACTCCAATATAATCTTGCCGGCCGCGATCTCTGCCACGGTCTCGGGGTAAAGTTGATGTTCTACTTCCAGCACGCGCGCCTGCAGCGATTCCGGCGTGTCGTCCGGCAACACCGGGACGCGGTGTTGCGCCAGGATCCGGCCGTTGTCGTAAATCTCGTCCACGATATGAATCGTCGCTCCCGACTCCGTCTCACCGGCGGCGATTACCGCCTCATGCACGCGCATGCCATACATCCCGGGCCCGCCGAATTTCGGCAGCAGCGCCGGATGGATGTTAATGATCTTGTTACGAAACGTAGCGATGATCTGTTTTGGAATCATTTTCATGTAACCCGCCAAACAGATCAGCCCGATTTTGCGTCGCTGGAGTTGCGCTAACAATTCCGCGGCAAACGCCGCCGATCCTTCGAACATCCCCTCGCTGACCACCAAAGTCTCAATGTTGTGATTCCTGGCCCGTTCGAGGGCGTATGCCTTGCGGTTGTTGGAAACAACGACAACGACGCGGCCATCGATCCGGCCTTCACGGCAGCCATCAATTAACGCCTGCAAATTGGAACCGCCGTGTGATGCAAGGACGGCAATTCGGAGGGGTGTGGCAATCACTTTGAATCCAGACTCTTTCGCAATAACTCGTTAACCACCGCTGGATCGGCCTTCCCCTGCGTCGCCTTCATCACCTGCCCGACGAAAAAGGCCAACAACTTCGTGGCGCCGCCGCGGTAGCGCTCCACTTCGGCAGGGTGATCAGCGACAACCCTGTCGACGACCACCGCAAGATCGCCGGAATCGGTGACCGGAGCAAGACCTTTCTCCTGGATGATAACGTCAACCGCCCGCGCATCGCTCAGCATGAGTTCAAAAAGCTCTTTGGCGATCTTTCCCGTAATGGCCCTCGATTGGATCTTCCGCACCAATTCGCCCAACCGCGCCGGCGCGATGGCAAAACTCCCGATGTCCTCGCCCGTCGATTTCAAACGAGCCAGCACTTCGGTCATGATCCAGTTGGACACGAGCTTGGCATCCGCCCCAGTCGACAGTGCCGCTTCATAATAATCTGCCAGAGCCCTTGTCGAGGTCAATATCTCTGCATCATAGGCGGGTAGCGCAAAGTCTTTCACCAAGCGCTGGCGGCGCGCTTCCGGAAGTTCCGGCAGCTCCTGAGTAATCTTTGCGATGAGCGCGTCATCAACCGTCACCGCCGTCAGATCGGGATCGGGGAAATAGCGATAATCGTGCGATTCTTCCTTGGAACGCATCGGGTAACACTTGTCGTCGTTTTCGTTGTAAAGCAGTGTCTGTTGTTCAATACGACCGCCCGCCGACACTATCGCGATCTGCCGGCTAATCTCGGAGGAAATCGCTTTTTCCACCCCGCGAATCGAGTTCATGTTCTTGACCTCCGTCTTGGTGCCCAGCTTCGTCGCGCCGACGGGACGAATGCTGACATTGGCGTCGCAGCGCAAAGAGCCTTCTTCCATGTTGCCGTCGCAGATTCCGAGATATTCCACCAGTTGTTTCAAGACGTGCAGATACAGGTAGGCTTCGCGCGGCGTACGCAGATCGGGTTCCGAGACGATCTCGATCAGCGGGACTCCGCAACGATTCACATCAACCCGCGTGAAGTCATCCCCGCTGTTCTCCGGATGGAGCGATTTACCGGCGTCCTCTTCCAGATGAATTCTCGTTAGACGGATCGTCTTGGTCTGGCCGTCGTCACTGAAGGTCACACCGCCGCCCAGCCCGATCGGCTTGTCGAACTGGGAGATCTGATACCCTTTCGGCAGGTCCGGATAGAAGTAGTTCTTGCGCGCAAACACCGAGTGGCGGCCGACATGCCCGCCGACCGCGAGAATCATCTTGA
The DNA here is from genome assembly GCA_964584025.1 of uncultured Ignavibacteria bacterium. Lineage (GTDB taxonomy): Bacteria > Zixibacteria > MSB-5A5 > CAIYYT01 > CAIYYT01 > JADJGC01. The sequence continues at coordinate 120,576 of CAZOYE010000007.1, read as the reverse complement.
TGGCCATGGCAAGCGCCTGTCGGTTCAAAACCGGCAGCGCGCCCGGTAAACCAAGGCAAACCGGACAGGCCGCAGAATTTGGTGACTGCCCGAACTTGGTCGAACAGCTACAGAAGATTTTGCTTTTCGTCAGAAGCTGGGCGTGGACTTCCAGCCCGATGACGGCCTCGAAACTCATAACGCATTGCTCTCGATGTGTCTTGCCACCCGCAAGATCGTCGCCTCGTCAAAGTGCCTGCCAATCAACTGCAATCCGATCGGCAATCCCTGCCGATCAGTCCCGCACGGGATCGATACGGCCGGAACACCGGCGAGATTAACACCGACTGTGTAGACATCCGACAAGTACATCGCCAACGGATCTTCCGTTTTCTCACCCAATTTGAACGCCGTCGTTGGCGTGGTCGGCGTCAGCAAGAGGTCGACTTCCTTGAACACTTCGAGCAATTCCGAGCTGATCATCCGCCGCACCTTCATGGCTTTTCCGTAGTATGCTTCGTAGTATCCCGATGACAAGACAAACGTCCCCAGCATGATCCGCCGCTTTACCTCCTGACCGAATCCCGCGTTGCGCGTCTCGGTGTACATCGAGTGCAATTCGTTCACGCCCGCGCGTACGCCGTACTTGACGCCGTCGTAGCGCGCCAGATTGGATGAGGCTTCTGCATCGGCTATCACGTAGTAAGCGGCAATGGCATACTTCGTGCTCGGCAGTGACACCTCAGATATCACCGCGCCCGCAGCTTTCAGCCGATCGGCAACCCGGTGGATCGATTCTGCAATCTCGTCGCTGAGCCCGGCTGCGAAGTACTCGCGCGGTAACCCGATCCGCAAGCCCTTGATTTCCTGATGCAACTGACGTAGAACGTCATTTCGCTGCGCGCTCGATGAGGTTGAATCGTGGGGGTCGTGCGCATTGATGACGTCAAACAGCAATGATGCGGAGGTGACATCGCTTCCGATCGGGCCGATTTGATCCAGCGACGATGCATACGCTACCAGCCCGTACCGACTCACCGCACCATAGGTCGGCTTCAGACCCACGACTCCGCAGAAAGCCGCCGGCTGGCGCACGGAACCGCCGGTATCCGATCCCAACGCAATCGGCGTCAGCCCCGCAGCCACTGCCGCCGCGGATCCTCCGGAGGATCCTCCGGGAGCGCGACTCGGATCACGCGGATTGCGCACGGGACCATACGCGGAGTTCTCGTTGGAAGACCCCATGGCAAATTCGTCCATATTGGATTGGGCGACGATGACGGCGTCCTCAGCCAGGAGTCTTTCAACCACCGTCGCGTTGTAGGGGGGGATAAAACCCGCCAGAATCCGCGATGCGCACGTCGTCGCGTTGCCGGCCAGGCAGATGTTGTCCTTAATAACGAGCGGCAGGCCGAAGAGCTTTCCCTTCGGCCTGCCTGCGGTGAGTTTCGCATGGAGACGATCGATCGCGACGTGCGTCAACTCGCGCGTTACGCGGGTCAGACAATTGTACTCGCGCCCGATCGCGTCAGCGCGCTGCAACAACTCATGGTAGTATTCGCCGAGATTGAGTTCACCGTCGACGAATCGCTGCCGGAGTTGAAGCGCCGTCGTCATGCCTACAGAATCGGATAGTACTTGTCGAGTTCGTACTTAGTTACGTGCACGCGATAGCGATCCCATTCCTCGCGCTTGTTAGCGACCAGGCTCTCGAACAAGTGCTCGCCCAGTGCTTCTTTCATCAGCTTGGACGACTCGAAGTTATCGATGGCGGCTTCCAGCGTGCCCGGCAACGAATCGATCTTCTTCTTCCGGCGCTCGGCTTCGTTCATGTGGAAGATGTTCTCCTCCACCGGCGCAGCCAGGGTGTACTTTTTCTGAATCCCCTCGAGCCCGGCGGCCAGCATCGAGGCAAATGCCAAATACGGGTTGCAGGCCGGATCGGGCGAACGCAGCTCGACGCGCGTCGCCTTTTCCTTGCCGTAGCGATACATCGGAATCCGCACCAGCGACGAGCGGTTACGCTGGCCCCACGAGATGTACACCGGCGCTTCATATCCCGGAACCAGGCGCTTGTACGAATTGACCCATTGGTTAGTGACCAGCGTAAATTCCTTGACGTGCTTCAGCAATCCGGCAATATACTGCCGTCCCGTGTCCGAGAGATGATACTCGCCGGTCTTGGCGAAGAACGCATTGTTGTTGCCCTTGAACAGCGATTGGTGCACGTGCATGCCCGACCCGTTCTGGCCGAATAGCGGCTTCGGCATAAACGTCGCATAGACACCCATGTCCTGAGCCACTTCTTTCACGATCACGCGATAGATCATCGCTTGGTCGGCCATCTTCAGGGCATCGGAGTACTTCAGGTCAATTTCATGCTGGGACGGAGCGACTTCGTGGTGCGAGCATTCCACTTGGATGCCGACCGACTCCAACGCGACAACGGTTTTCTTGCGGATGCGCGCGCCGAGGTCGACAGTGCTGTAATCGAAATAGCCGGTTTGGTCGATCACCTCCGGTGAGGCATTCTGGCGGAAGTAGAAATATTCCAGCTCCGGTCCGACGAAGTACGAAAACCCCATGTCGGCAGCTTTCTTGATCATTTTTCGAAGCGCATTGCGCGGGTCGCCTTCAAACGGCTCACCCGTCGGCGTCTCGACATCGCAGAACATCATCGCCACGCGCTCGCCTTCGATCAGCCACGGAAAGATGCGGAAGGTCGACAAGTCCGGGCGCGCGCTCAAATCCGATTCTTCGATGCGCACGTAGCCTTCGATCGAGGAACCGTCAAAGCCCTGGCCATTTTCCAGCACTTCTTCAATCTCCGAACGCGTAATCGACATTCCCTTCAGCGTGCCGAGAATGTCGGTGAAGTACAACCGGATGTAGCGGACCTTCTCCTTGTCCATCAGTTTAAGAATCTGGTCGGCGGTATAAGTCATCCCGAAACTCCTTTAATGGGAAGCTAAGATTAATCTGCAAAACTCAATCTTGTTGTCGGATTCACTGTGTGGGCTGGACTCTCCGACATCATGGATAGCCACAATCCCAGAAAGCGCCAAACAATACACTTTTGAACGACTTGCACAAGCAAAAACATGAGTATAGACAAGAATTGTCGACGAAGATTGAAGCCGACTTGAGCCCGGGGGAATCATGGCCTTCGAGTTATCAGTTAATGGAAGAGGCTCGTCGAGATTCGCAGCATTGAAGCCTGCATAACTTATTGTTGTGGAGTAAGTTAAAGACTTGTCGCCGAAACCGCCGGGTTGGTTTCGGCGACAAAATCAGTCTACTTAAGTTCGCGGAAGAGGTGCATCCTTTGGGAGCGCTCGCCGCATCTGGTCGATAAACGGCGTAAACAAATCAATCGGCAGCGGAAACACGAGAGTCGAGTTTTTCTCCGCAGCGACTTCCGTCAAGGTTTGCAGATAGCGCAATTGAAGTGTGTAGCTGGAGGATTCCATCACCTTCGCGGCGTCGGCCAATTTCTGCGCCGCCTGGTATTCGCCTTCGGCATGAATGATCTTGGACCGCCGCTCGCGTTCAGCTTCCGCCTGCTTGGCAATCGCGCGCGTCATCTCCGTCGGCAAATCGACGTTCTTCACCTCAACGACCGAAACCTTAATGCCCCACGGTTCGGTTTGATCATCGATAATCTTCTGCAGCCGTTGATTGATCTCTTCGCGATTGGACAGCAGGTCGTCAAGTTCCACCTGGCCCAGAACCGAACGCAGCGTTGTCTGCGCAATCATCGAAGTCGCATAAAAGTAGTCTTCAACATTGACGATCGCGCGTTGCGGCTCCATGACCTGGAAATAGATTACGGCGTTTACCTTCACCGTCACGTTGTCGCGCGTGATCACATCCTGCGGCGGCACGTCCATTGTAAACGTCCGCAGCGAGACCTTCACCATGCGGTCTACGATCGGGATCAGAAGTATCAATCCCGGCCCCTTAACCCCGATCATGCGGCCGAGCCGAAAAATGACGCCGCGCTCATACTCCTGTAAAATGCGAATCGCATTCAGAAGCAGGAAGAGCGCGAAAACGACGACGACGATTATCGGAACGAATTGTGCCGGCATTTATCCCTCCTTGGGTGCGGTCAATTTAGCAACTTTCAATACCTGGTGTTCGCCGGAGATGACGCGTACGCTCGCGCCTTTCTCGATCGGCTCGTCGGCCACGGCCTTCCACAAGGCACCGGCGATAAAGATCATCCCCTCGCGGTCGATGGACTCCGCCACTTTCCCGATCTGGCCAATCATGCCCTCGTATCCGGTTGTCACCTGCTTGCGATACGATTTCACGACATAACCGACAACGAAAACAAGAAAACCAGCAACGCATAACGTAATCGTGATGATCACCGAAAGCGAAATCTGCAGTGCCGGTTCCGGACTGTCGATCAACATCAGCCCTCCCAGAAATAGTGAGATAATCCCCCCCACAGTCAACATACCGTAGCTCGTGACCTTGATCTCGAGCAAGAACAGCACAATCGCCAGGATAATCAGCGCCAACCCCGCATAGTTGATCGGGAGCGTCTGCATCGCGAACAGCGCCACGATAATACAGATCGCGCCCACGACTCCGGGGAAGATCGATCCCGGATTGTACAGCTCGATTGCCAGGCCGAGCGATCCGAGGGAGAACAGGATGAAAATGATATTGGGATTGGTGAGGACTTCGAGAATCTTCTCGGAAAATGTCTTTTCGACATCCTCGCGCGTCGCACCGGCGACCTGAAGCGTGTCGGATCCGTCCGGCATCGCCACCACCCGGCCATCGGCCTTCGCCAGGAGTTCGTCGAAATCCTCCGCCAGGAAATCGACAACGTTGGAGTCGACAGCTTCAAAATATGGCAGGCTGGCGCCTTGTCGCACCGCCTGCTCGATCCACGTCTTATTGCGCTGGCGCTTCTCGGCCGAACCCAGCAGGTTGGCGATCGCGTCGTTGACAACCTTCTTCACCATCGCGGAGTCCATCTCGCCACCCATCGACACCGGCGTCGCTGAGCCGATATTAGTCGAAGAGGCCATCGCGGCCACGTGTGCGGCATAAGTGACATACACGCCCGCCGATGCCGCCCGCCCCCCGGAGGGTGCGACCCAGACGATTACCGGCACGCGCGAATTCATGATCGCCGTCGTGATTCGCAGCGTCGTCTCCATCACTCCGCCCGGCGTGTTAAGTTTGACGACCAGCGCCTGCGCGCCTGATTCTTCTGCGTCTTCCAGCGCGCGCTCGAAGTGTTTCAGCGTGATCGCGCCGATCGGACCGTCAATCGTCATGACCTTGACCGTCGCCGCCGCGGCTGTCAGTGACAGCATCGCGACAAAAGACGCTATCCCCGTCAGGAATTTAAGAGCATTCATGGTCAATCCTTCTGTCGAGGCGCCGCCCGCCCTGTCGGTTCACAATAACCACGACAATATCCTCTCAGATTAATCGGGCGCTTTCAACTAAAATCGTCAAACATCGCCTCTTCGCTCAAAATACGAAGGCGCCGTCCCTTTCGTTGCGCTAAACCGTGCCAACCGGCGATGTTATCGTTCAGCTATTCCGAAGAGCAGCGGATCCGGCGCCGCTCCCGGATCGCGCGTCGGCAAGAGGAATCCCAGCGCCTTCATCGAAGACGGGTTCTCGGCAGAGTCGAAGTCGAGAATTTCAACTCCGAACCCGAATCGCTTGGTACGCGTGTTGTAATGCTGCCCGAACGCCGTCAGCGGGATGCGCGCTTCGAACGAATATCCGGCCGCCGTCGCTTCGCTGCCAATCTCGTACTCCGCCTGTGTACTCAGTCGCAGTCGCGCTTTCGGGATATTGCCGGCGGGTGCATCGATGGAGATCGTGAAGCAGCCTTCTCCGAAATCACTCCTGCGCGTGAAAAGACTCGACGACTCGGGACGTAAATCAAGATAGAAATTGATTCCATCTCCCTGACCCGTACTAAACGAAACGAGGCTGTTGTCGAGGATCGTTCCGGCAATAATCAGATCTGTCTTCGTCACGGCAAGATAGAGTGATGCCGAGAGATCATTGACTCCGGTCCAAAGCGCCGGACCGTACACGTATCCACCGTCGCCGCTGAGCGAAAGCGCCTTGGTTTTCTGCCATTCTTCCATCAAGCCGTCGATCACAATCGTCTCGCGTCGATCGCGCACTTTGAGTTCCGCCTCCGGGTCGCCGTTGGCTAAAGCCAGTTTCGCCGAGAGAGTCAGCATTGCCAGCCTGTCTTGCATGGCGCCAATCTGGTTCCTGGATTCGAGGAAGCAGCGCTTGGCGAGTTTGCTGTTGTCCTGAAGTTGCAGATGATAGCCCATGTTGAAATACAATTCGGCCAGCGTCGAGTTTTGTGCCGAGATCTTTAACAAACGCTCCGCCAGTTGTTCAAGAAAATCTCGCTTGGCTTCTTTCGAATAAGAAGCAACCCGGTCAAGAGCCGCCAGAAGATCGAACTGCGGCGGCACTCGCTTGTCTTCCGAAGTCATCAGATAGTCTGCGTAGCTCTGCAGAGCCGTTACGCCATAATCGGCCGATTGACTCGTAAGTCCTTGATTATAAGCGATTTCACTCATCCGCAACCCGGCCGTGATGGCCGCCAGGCTGGAAGGGTACGTCGAAATGACCTTATTATAGGTGGCGACAACCTCGTTCTTATTTCCCGATGTGCTGTAGAGGTAGGCCAGGTCAAGATAGGAATCCGCGATTTCCGTGTTGTCGGACGAGAGCGACATCTTCGCCTGCAACTCGGAAATCTTGGCGCCGACATCGAGGCGGATCGACGCGACACCCACTGGACGCGCTGAAGTCAACGAAACCGGGACAGGCTTTGTCCCTTCGCTGGTCAAATCCAGCCAAACCATTCCTGCTTCCTGATCGGTGCCGATCCATGTCGCACCGTCACCCACGATTACACCATTGCCGGGCGATCTGCCGTGCAGCGCACCGCCGCCGGGTACGAACGAATACTCTCCAGCCGCCTGCTCGACGTGGAAGATTCGGAGATTCGCCTGCGGCTGCTTCTGCGATTCGGCGTAGGTCATGACCAATCGTGAAGATTCCGAATTCAGGGTCACCGATTGCGGCGCCTTGCCGATATCGTTGGCAATCCAGGTCGGACGGTCGGTAAGCAAGTCAATCAACACCAATTGCGACCCGCCCCGGCGGCCGCCATCGAGTCCCATGCAGGCAACGAACAACAATCTGCCATCCGCGCTTAGTTGCAAGTCAATCGGTTCCGGCCCGACGGAGATCAATTTCACGACTTGGAAGCTGGGAATCGCGACCTTTGCGACCACGCCATCCAGGCGCGCGGCGATGTAAAGGAACTTTGAATCCGGCGTGACAACTGCCGCCACCGGCTCGCTGAATCCGCCGATCGAGTACAAAGCTTCATAGGTGCCGCGATCAATCGCCATCAGGATCGATCCCGGCTTATCGTTCGTGCGGCCAATGGCAAAGCAATACTTGCCATCGGGGCTGAACGTCGCCCTGGACGCAATCAAACTCGCGTCAAACGTTCGTATCAGCCGGTCGCTGACAGCATCAATCACGTTGCAGTAACTGCTGTGATCTCCGAACAGCCAGACTTCCGTAGAATCCGCGTTGCTTACGGCCAGGCCGATCTCGAAGTTTGCACCGACCTGGTTGATCACCTCGCCGCTCTCGACTCCGTAGACTGTCGTCGCCAGGCTGCCGCCGCCATGCGGCACATAGAGTTTGTTGACGATTTGCCCCGATGCCGAACCCATCGTGATCAGTCCGGCGAGTACCAGCGCTGTGAATCGAAGCATTGGACTCCCTCCCAATTTCTATTCGCCGAGAAATCCCTTCTCAGCATATACGATATTACCGTTGATTATCGTCGCTGCAACGCGCGCGTTCAGGATCTCCTGCGCGCGGCCGCGGAAGATATCTCGATCGAGTATCACGCAGTCTGCCAGCTTGCCGGGACGCAGGCTTCCCCGCCGATCTCCCTCGCCGGTAGCGATCGCGCCCTCAAGCGTAAATCCTCTCACCGCCTGCTCGACCGTCAGCGTCTCGTTCTTGTTGAAGCAGGTCCGACCGCCAACCTGCTTCCCGGTCACGGCGGCATAGATTCCCTTGAGCGGATTCAATTCCTCAATCGGCGCATCCGACCCGAAGCATTGCGTTACGCCAGAGCGGAATAGCGAGCGCATCCGATAGGAGTCGCGCTGCCGCGGACCGAGATATCTCTTCATAATGTCAATATCGGCGGTCGCATGGCTCGGCTGCACCGAGGCAACCACACCCAGTTGCTTGAACCGCGGGAGATCGCTGGCCGCCAAAATCTGGCAGTGTTCGATGCGGTGACGATGACGGGGCGAGACATGCCGCCCGACCATCTCATAAGCATCAAGAACATTGCGGTTTGCGCGGTCGCCGATCGCATGAATCGCACACGCCAAGCCGGCTTTGGTGGCGCGGCTGATATGCTCAACCAGTTCTGCTCTGCCCGTTACTTCGATTCCTGTATTTGATCGCGATCCCTTGAACGGCTTTAACATCAACGCCGTCTGCGAGCCAAGCGCACCATCGGCGAAGATCTTGATTCCGCCAATCTTGAGAAAATCCGATCCGAATCCGCTGCGCAGCTTGAGCTTGATCGCGTCATTCAGGGCCGCGAGCGGCAGATGATAGTGCACCCGCACGGGAAGCTTGTCGTTGACATCAAGATATTGCAGCATTTCAAATCCATTAAGTGAATCAAACGAAGTAACCGCGACACATCCCTGGTGATACATCTCCGCAAACGCCGCCGCCATGATCGGCTTCATCTCCGACAACTTCGGTGGTCGGTATTGCGCCCAGATCGCCGCATCCGCCTTGTCCTTCAGCACGCCCGTCGGTAAACCGCGCTGGTCGCGCATTATCTCTCCGCCGGCCGGATCAGGCGTCTCGCGGTTGATTCCCGCTACTTCCAGCGCCCGGCTGTTCACCCACATCTGGTGCTCGTCTTTAGAATAGATTGCCACCGGGTTCTGCGGCAGCAACCGATCGAGGTCATCGCGGTGCGGCCAGCGGATTTTCCGCCATTGCTCTCGTTTCCAGCCTTTCCCGATCACCCAGGCGCCGGGTCGCGGCGGGTTGCGCTTGATGAATGTCGCGACTCGTTTGAGCGCGTCCTCATATGACGTTGCCCCGTCAAGATCAATCTGGACTCGCGACAGCGCCCAAAATACGATGTGCGTGTGCGAGTCGATCAGCCCCGGAATCATGATCCGGCCACCCATGTCGATCAGTTCGTAAGCATCCGAAGGCACCGCGGAAAGCTCGGCAATCGAACCCAGCCACTCGATTTCGTTGCCGTTGACGATCATGGCATCGCAGAACGGCTGCGACTGCTCCATCGTGTAGATTCTCCCCCCGAAGAACAGTTTTTTGAGAGTCCTTACTGCCATAAGACGCGATAGTCTCCCTCGCGGCGAGTGATGCGTCGGCGGTCTAAATCTTCCAGTACCGGCAAGACAAACTTGCGCGACGAGCCGGTCAAGTCGCGCGCCTCGGCCACCGTGATGCGCCCGTTCGCCCGGATTCGCTCCAGGATCAGATTCGTAGTTTCCTCAAATGTAGTCTTCAAGTACACCGTTCCGTTTGCATCGACAATCAGATCGTTCTGTCGTAAGTAGGTATAAACATTGCGCGCTTCCTTGTCGAGACTAAACAACTCCGTGCGGGCAAGGCACGATGCGGTCGATTCTCCCAACAGGGACTCAATTCTACTTCGCACGCGCTCTTGCTCCGCGCTCAATCCGGAGGCAGATGTTGCCAGCTTGATTCCGGAGTCGCGCCTGAGCACCTTCCCGGCTTTCACAAGCTCGCCGAGCACCAAGTCCACCAGCACCTCCGGCAATGATACGCGCGAACGCAACTCCGCCAATGGAAGCGTCGCCTGATGCGGATTCGCCGCGTGGAATTCCTTCAAGTGCCCCAGCACTGCCGCCTCCGCTTCTTGCCATTTCTTGTGAAGAATCAGTTCGCCATCGAACTCGATGACAGCTTTCTCCTTTTGCAGCAATCCAACAGCGGCTTCGATATCACGCCGTACAAACCCTGATTGACTCAAGAGCTGGCCGCGCCCTGAGATCAGATCTTTCTCCAGTTCGTAGATAATCATCGCTCGTGGTTCGAGTGTGGCCGCACTGCGAAGCCGCGACCACAGCATGGGATCTCTTCTTGAAAAGTTCTTGAGCTGGGGATCAATAATCAACCCGCCGCCGATTAACCGCGATGGTGTTGTCAGACGCAGCACAAATCTGTCGCCGGTCTTGAAAATCGATGATCGTTCAAGACGCAAGACCGCCACAAACTGGTCGCTGTCCGCTGCTTCATCCGGGGCCAACTGCAAGCTGCCTTCTATCTCTGATGTCCCGTGCAAGAGCGTAATCGTGCGCCCTTGCTTGACAAAGCGGCGCGTGTTGGTTTCGCAAACGATCTTCACACCGATCACTTCACCGGCGGCCAAGTCAGCGGGATGATAGACGACGTCTCCCCTGGCAACCTCGATCTTTTCCAGCGACTGCAGACCGACTGCCAGCCGAATTCCCGGCTCAGCCTGGTCGAGCTTGGAATAGAAACTCTCTAGGGACTTCACCCGCGTTTCGGCGCCTCCGGGGTGAACAAGCACGCTCTGCCCGACGGACAACCGGCCTTCCCGCAACGTTCCTGTAACGACAGTCCCGGTGCCGGCAACACTGAAGATGCGGTCGACAAATAGACGCGCGGATGCCGCCGGCAGCCGCGCCGGAAGCGCATGTAGAGCGGCCTCGATCGCGCTCCGGAGTTCTACAAGATTGCGATTATCGATCGCAGAAAACTCGACTATCGGGCTTCCGGCAAGAAACGTGTCCTGCGTTTTTTCTCGCAAGTCCGACTTCACCAGCTGCGCCCACTCCGCGCCCACCAGGTCCACCTTGGTCAGGACAATCAATCCCCGCTCCACGCCAAGATGACGCAGGATCGCCAGATGCTCCTCGGACTGCGGCATCCAGCCGTCGTCGGCCGCGACGACAAACAACACCAGGTCCAGCGCGCCGACACCGGAGATCATCGTCTTGATAAATCGCTCGTGGCCGGGCACGTCGATGATGCCGACCTCGCGTCCATCGCTGAGACGAAAATGCGCAAATCCCAGCTCGATCGTCATCTGCCGCGCCTTTTCTTCGGGCAGACGGTCAGGGTCAATCCCCGTCAGCGCCCGCACCAGCGAGGATTTCCCGTGGTCGATATGGCCTGCTGTGGCTATGGTATACATGCGGCCACGAAATTCAGGAGGGCGACAACTTCTTCATCCTCGTCCGGATCGATCGCGCGCAAATCGACATAGTACCGATCCTCGGCGACATACCCTACCAGGGGAGGTTCAGCGTCCAGAAGAAGCCGCTGCAACTTCGACATCTTCAGCGATGGCCGAAGTGAGATTGCTATCGAGTCAATCGTCCCCCCGGGCAACGACCCGCCTCCCGGCGTGGCCTTTGACGGAGCAATCATCGCGTTCAGTTTCGCGGCATCAATGCGTTCGAGCATGGCCTCGGCGCGTCTCAGCAGTTCGCCCGCCGGAGTCGCCATATACTTCCAAAGCGCGAGCGATTTTTCCCCGTCTTGTCGCAGGTAGGTCAGAATGACTTCTTCCAGCACCGTCAATGTCAACTTGTCGAGCCGGACGACTCGATACAGCGGGTTACGGTGCAATTGCTCGATGAGTGCTTTCTGCCCCACGACAATTCCTGCTTGCGTCCCTCCGAGAAGCTTGTCTCCGGAAAAACACGCTAGCTGACAGCCCGACTTCATCGCTCCGTAAATCGTTGGCTCAGCCTCCATGCCGTATTTCTCGGTCTGAAACCATGATCCTGATCCCAGGTCATATACAGAATGCACGTTTCTCTCCGCCGCCAGAACCGCCAGCTCTTGCGCTGTGACCTCTTCGACAAATCCGGAAATAGAAAAGTTCGATTGATGCACCTTGAGGATCAGCGCCGTCTTCGGGCCGATCGCATTCGCATAATCGGCGCGCGTCGTCTGATTCGTGGTACCGACTTCGACCAGCCTGGCGCCCGCCCGGCGAATGATGTCGGGAATTCTAAACCCTCCGCCGATCTGCACGAGCTCGGCACGAGAGACGATGACTTCTTTCTTGTTCGCCAGCGTGTTCAGGATGAGAAACAAAGCGGCCGCGTTGTTGTTCACCGCCAGGGCCGCTTCAGCCCCGGTAAGATTCTGAATGAGAAATGAAAGAAAATCTCCGCGTCTTCCCCGCTTACCGCCGGCTAAATCAAACTCCAAATTGGAGTATCCGGCCAATGTCGGAACAAGCCGCGAGAGCATTTCCCGCCCCAGCGGCGAACGGCCAAGATTCGTATGAACGAGGACGCCGCTCCCGTTGATAACGCGCGAGATCCGCCTTCTCTGCAAGCGCCGGCAACGCTTCTTCACTTCGACGAGAATGGAATCAACGTCCGCAGCGGCGCCGGCCGTTCGTATCTCATCCAGAACGATACGGACCTCTGCTGTCACCAACACCCGCGACAACTGCGCGATCTCAGTTTGAAGCGACGTCGAGGTTAGCAGACTCTCGACCGACGGCAGGTTTCTCTTGGGATTAGATTCACTCATAAGGCACTTCTTACGCTCAGGTCAGCCCTGCGTATTACCGTTCAACTCATTGCTGCACAGTATATTAAAATCTTCTGAACATGAAGTCATGTTTTTTCATCAATCTGCCCCGCCGCAATCTGCTCGCTGTGATCGATTGGCGCCTCGGGGCAACACTTCAATACCCAGGAGCTTTGCTGCGTGACTATATTGTCGCCGGGCCGACACAAGTGAATCGTCCGACCCGGGAAGGATTAACAATTGTGATCAGCAACGACAACGTCCTGAGCAAGATCGGCAATACACCGCTGGTGCGTCTCGAAAAAATCGCGCCGGATCTCCCGTGCGCCATCTTCGCCAAACTCGAATTCATGAACCCGACCGGAAGCGTCAAAGACCGTACGGCAAAATACATGATCTTGAAAGCCGAAGGCGAAGGCCGCATCCGTCCTGGTGATACCATAATCGAGAACTCCTCCGGCAACATGGCGATGAGCCTGGCCCTGATTGCCATCCAGAGAGGTTATCGCTTGAAGGTCGTTGTACGCGATACGATCAGCGCTGAGAAACTCAGTCAGCTCATTGCTTTCGGCGTGGAGGTTGTCAAAGCCGATACTTCCTTGTCGCCAACTTCACCGAACTCTTACAATAACCTCGCGGCGAACCTGGCAAAACAGCTCGACCGCTGTTATTTCCCCGATCAACATAATAATCGCGACAACAACGAAGCCCACTACGCGACCACCGGCCCCGAGATCTGGACCCAGATGCAGGGAAAGATCGACTACTTCGTTGCCGGCATGGGAACCGGCGGGACAATCGGCGGGGCGGGACGCTACCTCAAAGAAAAAGACCCAAACATCAAAGTGGTCGCCGTCGATGTCGAAGGCTCGGTCTATACCGAGTACTTTCGCTCAAAGAAACTCATCAAGCCGTACCCCTATCTGTTGGAGGGTCTTGGCGATGAATTCATCATCGGCTGCGCCGACTTCACGGTCGTCGACGATGTCGTTCAAGTTTCCGATCGTGATGCTTTCCGGTTCGCCCGCCGGCTCGTGCGTGAGGAAGGCCTCCTCGTCGGCGGTTCCAGCGGCGCGGCAATCTGGGCGGTGCTCAACCTCGCCCGCTCCCTCCCGGCCTCGGCGCGCATTGTGACGATATTCCCTGATGGCGCCTCCCGCTACTTGAGCACGATCTACAGCGACGCCTGGCTTCGTGAAAAAGGCAGGGATTGATGTTCCCTGCCTTCCAAGGTACGATCTGATGAATGGCTCGCTAACCGGCGTTGGCTCCGTTGCTCTTGCGGGTAGCCACCCAGTACAGGAAGAGACCCATTGCCGTAAACGGTACGAGGGTCCACAGATCGCTGTGCGCCCACGCTCCCAGCCAGTGCGACTTGTCGAAGATTTCGTTCCATTCCATGATGTAGAAGATCGCCTGCGCTAAGCCGGCGATGGCGCCTCCGGCAATCAGACCGCTGGCTAGCAGCACGCCCGGCGAGAACTCGGCTTCGCTGCTCGCCGCATCCTTGCGCTTGCGGTCGACCAGCATGCGGATGATTCCGCCGATGAAGATCGGCGTCGAAGTCGAAATCGGCAGATACAGCCCGACCGCGAACGGCAACGACGAGACTCCGACCAACTCCATGATCAGCGCCAGGGCAATGCCGATCAATACCAGCGCCCACGGCAGCTTGTGCGTCAAGATGCCGTCGATGATCAGGCTGAACAGCCGCGCTTTCGGCGCATCGTACTTTGTGACCGGTGTCAGGCGATGCGACAGTGCGCCGGTCGAATCCACCAGGTACGTCCCCGCCGGTACACCCGCCTGCTCTTGTTCCAGAGTGAGTACTTTCTGAAGGCCATCGCCCGTCAAATGTGTCGGCGTCGTATCCGGCAACACACCGGCCTGGAAACTCCGGTACGGCGCATCGGTGAGTCGTACAGCCCGCACCAAATCCGTTCCGCACACACCGGGATCGATCAAATAGACAATCTTACCGACGTCATTGACCAGGTAGCGTCCCGTCGGAACACCGTCGGTCAACTCGGGAATCGAAATCTGTCGATAGGTCTTGCCGTCGTAGTCGACACTCTTTGCCTCGGCGGGGACATGCGCGGTGAAGTGCGGGTACGATCGCGCCGAGAAGGTCGTCATCGCCTGATTCAGCGACAGCAACGTCCAGCCGATTACCAGCGCGCTGGTCACGACGCCCACGATAATACCGATCTGTTGCTTCGACGGCGTCGCGCCCACCAGGAAACCCGTCTTCAGGTCCTGCGAGATCGTCCCGCCATTCGAAGCGGCGACGCACACCAGCGCGGCCGTCGTCAGCGCCATCACGCGAAAATCAACGCCGGTCCAATCCACCATCAGAAAGAGCAGGCAGGTGATCAACAGCGTCGCGACTGTCATACCGGAAATCGGATTGGAGGATGAGCCAATCTCGCCCGTGATGCGGCTCGACACGGTAACGAAGAAGAACCCGAACAGCACGATGAGCGCCGACGACACGAAGTTGATATTGAGAATCGGTGCCAGCCAGATCGCCAGTACCAGAATCACGCAGCCGCCCAGCACGTATGGCAGCGGAATGTCGCGTTCGGTGCGCCGAATCACGACCGCACGCCCCTGCCCGGCCGTCAGCGAACCCATGCCGCGCTTGAATGCACCGACAATAGACGGGATCGACTTGATCAGACTGATGATACCGCCGGTCGCCACCGCACCCGCACCGATGTAGAGCACGTAGGCATTGCGAATCGCTCCGGGACTCATGTCCTTGATCAGAGTCGTCGATTCCGGAAACACTGCGCCGGTCAGCCCCTCGCCGAACGCCTTGATCAGCGGAATAATCACGATGAACGCCAGCGCCCCCCCGGCCATCATGTTGGAGGCCGTCTTGATTCCGATGATATAGCCAACCCCTAACATCGTCGGCGCAACCTCGGCGGAAATCGACGCTCCTTTGAAGAAACTGATCGTCCAGTCAGAGGTCTCTTTCCACCAGCGCACGATCAGATTCAGGAAGCCGAAGATGAAGCCAACGCCGCCACCCAGGAAGACCGTCTTGGCCGATGTCCCGCCCTTGTCGCCGGCGATCAACACCTCGGCGCACGCCGTGCCCTCCGGGTAGGTGATCTTGCCATGCTCCTGCACGATCAAGCCGTGACGAAGCGGGATCATCATCAACACGCCCAGCGTACCGCCGAGCAGGGCAACCAGCAGGATGCGGAAGAGCTCCAGGTCTTGCCCCATCAGCAGCAGCGACGGCAAGGTGAACGCTACGCCGGCGGCAATCGATTCGCCGGCTGAACCCACCGTCTGCACCATGTTATTCTCAAGAATCGTGGCCTTGCCGAAGGCACGGAAGATCGTCACTGACAACACGGCGATCGGAATCGACGCTGATACCGTCAATCCAACCTTCAATCCCAGATAGACCGACGATGCGGCAAAAGCGATTCCCAGCAGCGAACCGAGAATCAACCCCCGCACCGTCATCTCCCGCATCGATTGCTCAGGAGCGATGTACGGTGTGAATTCTGAATGGGCTTTCATTACGCCGACTCCTCTCTTTCTCTCACACGCTGCTTGGCAACGGCCGCTGTGATGCTGTCAGAGCACTCTCTCTTCGCACTATCTAAGGTTGGCCAATTTACCATTATTCTTGAAAAAAGTGAACGCCATTATACTGGAAATTTCCCCGCGTTTTGCAAGAACCGTTTATCACAGCCCGCCGCAACTCCGCTCCTTTGACACACGAGTACCCTGCGCCCGGCTCGGCGTCGATCTCTCCGGGCGAGACTACGGCACCCAAGAAGACGACCCGGGTCTGTTTGTTACAGACCCGGGTTCGCGCTGACCGATCGGAGAGATCAGGCAACTTCGGCCCTGTGGCCGAACGACACGTTACTTAATTGCAGGCGGCGCACGGTTCCGGTCCGCCGCCAAAAATGAACGTAATCATGTATACGCAGTCGGAGATCGTCACCAGGTTGTTGCAGTCGGCATCACCGAGCAACACAGGGTTGGGCGCCGCTCCACCGCCAAAGATATATGTGATCAGGAACACGGCATCGGAAATCGTCCAGGCGCCGTTGGCATCCGGATCGCCGCACCGCTGGCAGTAGCGTCCGCCATTGCCGGCGTTGTAATGAGCGAGAATCTCTGCCGGAGTCAGCATCCCGTTATAGATTGCGACTTCATCGAGAACACCGTGATAGCAGAAACACCCGATTGCCGGGCTGCCGGTATTGAAATATCCAAACGTCATGGGATCCATCGCGGCCAACCCCTGTGCGAAAGCCGCCGAATTCTGGAAAGTGCCGTCAAGATACAAACTGAGTTGCCCGCTCTGTCGAGTTACGGCGACGTGATGCCAGAACCCGTCGTTCACGGCAGCGATGCTGTAAACGAATGTTCCGTTGAAGTTGCAGCGCAGCTTGCCAACGTCACCCGGCGCTCCGTCATGATTCACCCCGATACACCATTGCGGTCCCCAACGACCGATGATGATCTCGTTGGAATCGATAGTGGGCACCGCAGCGCGGTTCATCCAGAACTCGATGGCAAAGTCGTCATCGCTGTCCCAGTCAAACGATCCGTTATCAGCGACGCTGACGCCGACGTTCGTCGCTCCAAAGCGGAGAGCGCGATTCACCTTTCCCGGCTCCGAGAGCGGACAGACGCCCGTGCAAGTGGCGGAGACTGATCCTGTGAAGTTGGCATAAGTGGGACCGCTCGCTTCGTCAAGTCGCCAGTAGTGCACCAGCGCAGGCGAACAAGTCACGATCCCCTCCGCAATCGTCAGACTGTAAGGCTGCGTGTCGACGCCACCGCTGTTGACCGCGTCAACCTCAACCGAGAAAACGCCGACTCCTGTCGGTAGCCAGGTAATCATGCCGCTGAGCGAGTCAATTTCCATTCCGGCGGGTGAGACCAGCAAGTGGTACACCGGATTGGGCACACCGCTCGCGCCGACATCATACGTGTAGACCTTGCCGGTCCGGCCGTTCAAGATCGGAATGGAGATGATATCCGGGGCGACCGACGACACATGAAGAACAAACGACTGAGTATCCGCGCCGGCAATATTGAACGCTTGAACATTCAAGTGATAGGTCCCCGGAATTGCGTAGGGCCACTCTATCAGACCCGACGACGGATTGATCGTCATCCCCGGCGGCAGCAGATTCGGCATTATTGCAAACAGCCAATATGTCGCCGTCGGTATGGCAATAGCGTTTACGTCATAGATATAGTTTTTGCCGCCCTCGATCTCTGTCACCGGCGTCGACGTAATCAACGGTGCCAACTGCGATACGCTGATCGTAAACGGCTGCGAATGCGAGCCGACGGAATTGGTCGCTGCGACTTCGACAGAGAAGTTACCAACGCTATCGGGTACCCACGAAATCAAACCGCTGTTTTCATCAATCGACATGCCGTCCGGCGCGACCGCCAGGGAGAATGCTGGCGCTGGGGCTCCGGTGGCTTCGACATCATAAGTATACAGCTTGTTCCCAATCGCCGTCGTAATCGGCGTTGATGTGATCAAAGGCGCGATCCCTAACTGGCAATAGCCCAACCCGACCTGGCCAAGCGCATAGTGGTTTTCAATCTCTGCCTGCGTCAGCGCAGAATTGTAGATAGCCAATTCATCAAGCATTCCGCCCAGCCGGTACTTGCCAGCATCGGGTCCGTCGTACCACCCCACGCTTAAGGGTGTGGCAGCCGCCAGATTCTTGCCGGCAGACGTTTGCACCGCTTCGGGATTGCCGTCAAAATAGAGCAGCCACTGATTGGCCGAGTTGTCGCGGACGAAAGCGATTAGGTGCCACTCATCATCGGGAACTGCTGAAGTGCTGAAGATGTCCACGCCCTGGAAATAGGCGCGAATCCGCGATTGATTGACACCCGCTTCGCACATCACACCAATCCACCAGCCGCCGCCCGATCGTCCGATTACCACTTCGTTGTTCGCTTGTGCCGAGCCGGCACAGCCGGTTGATTTGCGCAGCCAAAACTCGATCGTGAAGCTCGAACTGACGCCCCAATCGTAGCTGTTATCGTCGGCAATGTTTACCTGGTCGGTTAAGCGATCAAACTCTTGCGCCCCACCGACGATTCCTGCAACTGGAGTCGGGCAGTTGGTGCAAGTTGCGTCGAGAGCATCAAAGGAGTCCTCGTACGTGCCTCCGACCGTTTCGTTCAACTCCCAATAGTGTGCCATTCCCGGAGGACATCCTTCGGACAATACCGAAAACTGTGCGGCATCAGAATCACTCAGCAAGTCCGGATCGGTCGCGGTGAACGTGATTGTCTCACTGCCGTTCCATTCGGGATCGATCGCTGCGATCGTTGCTACACGGGCGACGATCGAAACCGAAAGATTGACAGCCCCCGAATACGACCACGAAATCTCGCTGTCCAGATTGTCAGGGTCGCTAACGTAGTCATCAAGATTGATCGTGGCGAATGCCGTCCCTTCAGTGACCGTTTGACCAGGAATATCTCCCACCACCGGTGCATCGTTGACAGCCGTTACCGTGAATGACGCAGCATCAGAATCGCTTAGCAAGTCCGGATCGGTAGCCGTGAAGGTTATCGTCTCGCTGCCGTTCCATTCGGGGGCTTCCACAGTAATCGTGGCGACTCGAGCGACGATGCTCACTGTCAGGTGATCATCTCCTGAGTACGACCACGAAATCTCGCTGTCCAGATTGTCCGGGTCGCTAACGTAATCATCGAGATTGATCGTTGCGAAACTCAAACCCTCGGCAACAGTCTCACCGGGGATATCGCCCACCAACGGCGGATCATTCACCGCCGTCACCGTAAACGTCGCGCCGTCTTCATCAAAGAGACTGCCGGTGTCGGTCGCGCGGAACGTGAATGTCCCGCTGCCGTTGTAGTCGCCGCCCGGGTGAGTGATTGTCGCAACCCGGCTGGTGATCGAGACACTGATCCCGTTCTGGCTGCTCGGCGTCACGGTCCAGATGATACTGCCGTCCGGGTCTTCAACGTCGCTTACATAGTCATCCAAGTTGATCGTCGTGAAAGTCGAGCCTTCGGCAATGCCCTGGTCGGGAATGTCGCTCACTACCGGCGGATCGTTCACTGCCGTCACCGTAAACGTCGCGCCGTCTTCATCAAAGAGACTGCCGGTGTCGGTCGCGCGGAACGTGAATGTCCCGCTGCCGTTGTAGTCGCCGCCCGGGTGAGTGATTGTCGCAACCCGGCTGGTGATCGAGACACTGATCCCGTTCTGGCTGCTCGGCGTCACGGTCCAGATGATACTGCCGTCCGGGTCTTCAACGTCGAGGACATAGTCATCCAAGTTGATCGTCGTGAATGTCGAGCCTTCGGCAATGCCCTGGTCGGGGATGTCGCTCACTACCGGCGGATCGTTCACTGCCGTCACCGTAAATGTCGCATCATCCGAGTCAGACAACGAAGCTTGGTCGGTTGCCGTAAACGTAATCGTCTCACTGCCGTTCCATTCCGGGTCATCAACGGTGATCGTGGCTACGCGAGCAACAATGCTCACCGTCAGATTCACATCGCCGGAGTACGACCACGAAATCTCGCTGTCGAGATTATCCGGATCGCTGACATAATCGTCGAGGGTGATCGTCGCAAAGGCTGTCCCCTCAGCTACGGTCTCATCGGGAATGTCACCCACTACCGGCGGATCGTTCACCGCTGTCACCGTGAACGTCGCATCGTCCGAGTCAGACAATGATCCTTGATCGGTAGCTGTAAACGTGATCGTCTCGCTGCCGTTCCATTCGGGATCTTCTGCAGTGATCGTCGCCACCCGATTGACAATGCTCACCGTCAGGTGATCAACTCCCGAATACGACCACGAAATCTCGCTGTCCAGATCATCCGGGTCGCTCACGTATTCGTCAAGATTAATCGTTGCGAAACTCAAACCCTCGGCAACAGTCTCACCGGGGATATCTCCCACCAACGGCGGATCATTCACTGCCGTCACCGTAAATGTCGCATCATCCGAGTCAGACAATGATCCTTGATCGGTAGCCGTAAACGTGATCGTCTCGCTGCCGTTCCATTCCGGGTCATCAACGGTGATCGTGGCTACGCGAGCAACAATGCTCACCGTCAGATTCACATCGCCGGAGTACGACCACGAAATCTCGCTGTCGAGATTATCCGGATCGCTGACATAATCGTCGAGGGTGATCGTCGCAAAGGCTGTCCCCTCAGCTACGGTCTCATCGGGAATGTCACCCACCACCGGCGGATCGTTCACCGCTGTGACTGTAAACGTGGCCGCATCCGAATCGGTCTGTGAGCCCGGGTCGGAGGCGATGAAGGTTATCGTCTCACTGCCGTTCCATTCCGGATCTTCAACCGTGATCGTTGCCACGCGATTGACAATGCTCACCGTCAGGTTATTATCCCCTGAATACGACCAAGAGATCTCACTGTCGAGATTATCCGGATCGCTGACATAATTGTCGAGGGTGATCGTCGCGAAGGCTGTTCCCTCTGCTACGCTCTCATCCGGGATGTCACCCACTACCGGCGGCTGATTTGCAGCGCAGTAGCTCTGGCCATTGCCCGAATTGTAGTGCGCCTGGATATCGGTCAGGGGCAGCACAGCGTCATAGAGGGCTATTTCGTCAAGAATTCCTCCATACCGGTAGTATGGAGAGGCGTTTGCCCAACCGATCTGGAGTGGGGCTGATCCCGTCCGGTCGCCAGCGCCGCCGGCGGCCGTTACATCCAGATTGCCGTCAATATATAGGCGGCATTGGTTTGCAGAATTGTCACGCTGGAATACGATATGGTGCCACTGTCCGTCCGCTACGGTGACAGTGCTGAAAATATCTACGCCGCCGAAGTAACAGCGCAGCCGCCCCGGTGGCGCCGGCAACCCGGTCTGGCAGGTAACACCGATCCACCAGGCTGCGCTGACCCCGAAGCGTGATATCATTACCTCATTACAATTGAATCCCCCTTCAGTACAGCTGCAGCCTGATCTTTGCATCCAGAACTCGATTGTGTAGCTGCTCGTCGTCCCCCATTCGAAAGTATTGTCGTCTGTAACGATGATCTGGTCATCGACGCGATTGAACGACTGCCCAAACCCCACGCGCCCCGTAACCTGAACCGGACACGCCGTGCAGGTAGCGTCGCTGCTGGCGTAGTAGTCATCGTAGGGGCTTCCCGATTCCTCGAATTTCCAGTAGTGCGTCATGCCGCTCGGGCAGCCGGCCGGCTGTGCCAGCGTGGTGACGCACAGCGCAATCAGCCAGACAACCGCGGCCAGAAGCGTTGCGCGCCTGAACCGATTACGTGCATTAGTTAGCGTTGATTTCATTGTTCTCTCCTGTTTGTCAGCGCCGTCGCTCGGTTGCGACGGTCCGTCGGCCGAACCGGCTGGTCATGCTCGGTTCGGCCAGACATCCTCAACTCTTACGGGCAGGCTGCGCAAGGCGCAGGGCCGCCGGCAAAGATGAAACTGATCAGATAGACCGCGTCGGAAATGGTGATGAAGCCGTTGCAGTCGGCGTCGCCCGCCAAGAGTGGCGCCGGCGGATTGCCGCCGCTGAAAATGAACGAGATTAAGTAGACGGCATCCGAGATACTCACAATCCCATTGGCGTCGGCGTCCCCGCATAAGTAGCAGTAACGGCCGCCGAATCCCTGGTTGTAGTGCGAGCGAATTTCCAATTCCGCAAGCGGTGCGTTATAGAGAGCAATTTCATCCACAACGCCGCCGTAGCGATACTTGCCGGACGCCGGTCCGTTGAAATAACCGAAGGTCAGTGAATCGCTTCCGGCCATGCTGTGGCCGGCGGCAATCAGTGTCGCTTCGAGCACGGTGTCGACATACAGGCTGTAGCTGCCGGCAATCGCGTCGCGAATGAACACGATGTGATGCCACACTCCGTCATTGACCGTCGTCGAACTAAATAACTGCGTGCCGGCGATATAGGCGCGAATTTTCTGTGAGGCCAGCGGCGCCTCGCAGTTCATTCCGATCCACCAGCCGGCGCCGGAGCGGCCGACAATGACCTCGTTGCTGGGCTGCGTGTTGTCGACGCAACCGGTAGTCTTGTTCATCCAAAATTCAATAGTGTAGCTATCGTTGACACCCCAATCGAGACTGGGGTGATCGGCCGCGTTGAAGCCGTCATCGATGCGATCGAGTTCCTGGGCGCCGCCGACGCGACCCGCGGCAGGGATCGGGCAATTCGCGCAATGGGCATCGTGGCCACCCTTCGAATCGACATAAGTCGATCCGCTCGTTTCATCGAGTTTCCAATAATTGGTCAGCGACGGCGGACAGATACGCACCGGGTCGACCGTCACTGTGAACGCCTGGGTATCACTCCCTTCGGTGTTGCTTGCTTCAACCTCAACGGCGTTGGGGCCGGTAGACGTCGGTGTCCAACTGATGATGCCCGTGACATCGTCAATCGTCATGCCGCTCGGTGCGGTCAGCAGGGCGTACGTCGGTGAGGGACTTCCCGCGGCGTCAACGTCGTAACTGTATGATTGGCCGACAATGGCCGTTGTGATCGGCGTCGAAGTAATGATCGGGGCTTGCTCTGCGTCGCAGTAGTTCTGTCCAGATCCTGAGTTGAAGTGTGCTGTGATCTGCGGCAAGTCCAAGGCCACATCGTAGAGGGCTAACTCATCAAGCGCTCCACCATAGCGGTAGAAAGGCGTCGAATTCGCCCAGCCGATTTGTAGCGGCGCTGTCCCTGAGCGGTCGGCACCTCCTCCCGCAGCGGTGCCGTCAAGCACTCCGTCAACGTACAGGCGGCACTCGTTCAGCACATTGTCGCGCAGGAACACGACATGATGCCACTGATTGTCGGCCACATCGACCGTGCTGAAGATATCAACGCTGCCGAAATAGCAGCGCAGCCGCCCCGGCGGAGCCGGCAATCCCGTTTGACAGGTCACGCCGATCCACCAGGCGTTTGAAACGCCGAATCGTGAAACAATAACTTCGTTGCAATTAAATCCGCCCTGTGTGCAGGCGCAGCCGTCGCGCTTCATCCAGAACTCAATCGTGTAATTGCTCGCGGCTCCCCAGTCGAATGTACCGTCGTCGCTGACGATCACCTGGTCGTCGGTCAGATTGAACTGCTGCGCATTGCCGACTATACCGAGAATCTGATCAGGGCACGCGGTGCAGGTTGCGTCACTTTCGGCATAGTAGTCGCTGTACGGGCTTGCCGACTCCTCAAATTGCCAGTAGTGCGTCATCCCCGGTGGGCAGCCGACCGGTTGCGCTACCACCGCCCCCGCGAGCAGTAGCGCAATAATCAGCATGAACTTGAGTGGGAATGACGACAAAACACTCGTTCTCAAATCGAACTTCATCTGCTCCTCCAACATTTTATTGTATTGGCCTGGGCACCGCCGCGAACCTGCCCCGGCAGCCTGCGCTCAGTCCTGGATTTGAGGCGCCGGCAACCCGCCTTATGAGACCCTGAAAGGTGGCTGGCGCTCAATGGCGATGACGTTAGTCTTCGCCGATTTGAAGTAATTCTGCGTGCAACTTATTCTCTCGTGTTATGACTCCTACCTCCTCTTTGCATATAGGTGCCCAATTCCACTTTTGGAAGAATTTCCTCTGAAACAAATTGTTGTCGGCATGAGCATCTTCAGCAAATGCGAAACCATCGCGAACCACGTTCGCAACCATAACCACAGGAAACGCTCCCGACGATAATGACGCCGAAAACGTGAATTATGCTCCCGCCCTCCGACAGCCCCACCGCTGTGCGACTCTCTCAGTCGCTGTCGGGCATTGTAATTTTCTTCACTTCGATTGTATCCGGGTCAGGTGACCGGCAAAGATTGGAAGACCCAAGCGTACCGTAAAGATAGTATTACCGATCTATTTGTCAAGGCCAAACATGGACTTGTCAGATAACTAATACAACTTCAACCTTTTTCTTGCAATCGATCGGCGTGGCGTTGTTTGGCTCTAAGTTATTGCCTTGCAAGCCATAACGGGCGTGCGCAAATTCACGACCGCCGATATGGATGGACGCTGTCACCTATTTCGACGCGATCTCCCGCTCCGAGCCCTGCTCTGGACTCAGTCGAATCTCACCGCGCCCTATTTGCAGCTCTGGCATGGACCCGGTCCACCACCGAAAATATAGCCGATCAAGTACACGGCGTCTGAAATGGTGACAAAACCATTACAGTCGGCGTCGGCCGCTGCCATCGATACCGGCGGCGGACCACCTCCGAAAATGAAGCTGATCAGGTAAACAGCATCAGAAATCGAGACTATCCGGTTGGCATCAACATCACCACAGTCAAAGCAGTAGCTCGTCCCCAGTCCGGCGTTATAGTGCATTGTGACGGTTCCCTCGGGCAGCACTCCATCATAAAGCGCCAGCTCATCAAGCACGCCCGCAAACCGGTACTTCCCCGGATCCGGCCCGTTAAACCAGCCCAGACTCAGCGGATCGGATGCTACAAAGCTGTGCCCGCTGCCGGAGACCGTCTGGTCCAACGATCCGTCGATATACAAGCGCCACCGCCCGGCGCTGTTGTCTCGCACAAACACGATATGGTGCCATTCGCCGTCACTGACCACTTGCGTGCTATAGATGTCAGTGCCCTGAAAATAGCAGCGCAGCTTGCCGCTGTTCCCACCGGCCTCGCACATGATCCCGATCCACCAGCCGGCGCCGGCACGACCAACAATGACTTCGTTGTTGGGTTGCGACGCCCCCGCGCAGCCGGTGGCCTGCTTCATCCAGAATTCGATCGTGAAACTTGAAGCTGCGCCCCAATTGTAACTGCCGTCATTGCTGACGCTGACCGCATCGTCGATACGGTCAAAATCCTTGGCGACATTGATCTTTCCCGGCACAGCCGTGGGGCAACTGCTGCAGGTCGCGCTTGTCGAGCCCATCTGGTCTGTGTAGGACGACCCGGAAAGCTCGTCGAGCGTCCAGTAGTGCAATAGGTTCGATGGGCATGACGGTAACTGCGTCACGTTGATCGTGAACGACTGCGTATCGGCGCCAAAGTAGTTCGCCGCCCTAAGACTGATGCCAAAGTTGCCCGCGATACTCGGCGTCCAGCTTATGACGCCGCTGATACTGTCAAGCGTCAGCCCGAAAGGAGCCGACAGCAGCGAATAATGCGGCGTTGGATTCCCCGTTGCGGCCGCATCATAGCTATAGTGCGATCCCACGAAGCCGCTCAACCCGGGCGTGCTGATAATCTCGGCCGCGTTCGGCGTACCGCCGCAGATGCCGATCCCTCCGCGACCGGCGAATTCACGAGCCGCCACCGCTGTTGACGTCAACGCCGAATCGTACAGGGCAACTTCATCCAGGCCGCCGGCAAAAGGACCGCTTGATGCGGTTGCGAAGTAGCCGATTGTCAATGGTTGAGTCGAGGCGAATCCCGCTCCGAACAAGAAAGTCCCGGTAGCCGTGGCGGAGCCGTTGACGTAAATCGAAGTCGATCCACTCGCTCCCTCCCGTGTTGCCACAACCTGATGCCATGAACCGCTCGTCAGCGCAACCGACGAAACGAGATCGAATGACTGCCCAGCGTTTTGCAGGTGAAGCACGGGCGCTCCGCTTGCATTCAGCAGCAGCGACCAGGTATCGAACGAGCCATCACCTTGCCGCCCGATCAGTGCTTGAGCGACGCCAATCGCCGTTGGTCGACACCAGATCTCGATCGTGAAATCGTCGCTTGCCGACCAATCGAAACTGCTCTCTGCCAGTATCGTCACCTCGTCTGATGATTCGAATTCGAGCGCGCCGCCGACAATGCCGCTTGCAGGTGCCGGGCAATTCGAACAGGTTGCATCCGCGGCACCGACCTGGTCCTCATAGGGTGCGCCTCCCGATTCATCCAGCGGCCAGTAATGCGCCAGCCCGACCGGACAATTGCCGCTCGCCAGGAACGGCCTCAGCGCGCTGAACCACTGCGCAGCCATCTTCGGGTATCCCTTGGAGTTCGGATGCAGATAGTCATACATGTCGCCGACAAGAGCCGAGGTATCGATCTGATAGATCAACCCCGCTCCGTCCTCCATATCCACCATAACGATGCGATCCCCTTGGCCGGCGACTCGAGCCAGCGCCATCGCCTCCACATTGTCGTTGAATTGCGTCGTCGTGCCACTGTAAGGAACTCGTTGGATGATCCTCGCAATGAATACCGTAATGACCATATCGTGGTCGCTTTCATAGCGGTCGACTTCATTGAGAATCGCCGCCACATCATTCGGACTCGGGTCGAGCCCATTGGTCCCGATGTGCAACAGGATCACATCCGCCGGATTGGCCTCGAGCCAATTGTAGATGTTAGCGGCAATCTGCGCGTCGGTCCAGCCGGAATGCCCTTCATTGTCCGGGTCAAAGGCCGGAACCGCATCCTGACCCGCCTTCAGGCTTCCGACAAAATCCACATCGAAGCCCTCCGCCTGCAACGCCAGATACAATGGCTGCCGATAGCCGGTGCGAAGTCCGTCGGGGCGCGTATCGCCGAACGTGATGTCCCATGTTATGGAGTCCCCCAGCGGCATGATGCGAACCGCCTGGCGTTGCCCGCTCGGCGCAAGCTGCGGACAACAGAGAACCAGAAGAAACTGCGCCAGCAGAATCAGTCGTGACGACATGCGAACTTATCCTCCCAATGCCATCGAACGTAAGCGACAGAAGTAGTACTGGTCGAAGAGTGCCTGCCTCCCAAGCGGGCGAGCAACTTCATTCCGGTGTCGCGCGTGCCGAGTCGGCTTTGTGCTCGATCGGCGCCGAGATCCCGAAACATTACGGACCAAGTTGATGATCCCAGTTGTCAATCGCAGTATAGTTCTTGGCGCGCCAAAGTCAACCGTTTAGTCGCTCTTAACAGACTTCTCAAGGGTCGCGATGCGGATTTACTTCTGAAGAATCGTACGCGGCTGTAGCGCTGACGGTTCGCACCCGCTTCATCCGGCTGAGACGAGAAAAATGGCGGAAGGGGTAGGAGTCGAACCCACCGCGGATGACAAGCACCCGCCAACGGATTTGAAGTCCGCGGAGACCACCGGATCTCATCCTCTTCCGCACGTCTATTGCGGAAGACTTCTCCGCAGTTTAACAAATCTCGCCGCCGAGTGCCGCGACTTTTTGCGTCAATTCTTCGCTGATCTCAGACCGCCAGACCTGCCCGCACTACCTCCTGTGATTGCTCGACCGCGCACCCGACCAAGAAACGGAATTCGCCTTCACCCGACGATGTTCGCCCGGCCGGATCGTCTAGTAGCAATCATCACACGGCGCCGGGCCGCCACCAAAGATGTAATTGATCAGGTAGACGCAGTCGCTGATGTTGGTGAATCCCGTGCAATCGACATCCCCGACCGGAGGATCGGGAATCGGATCGGGACCGCCGGCGAAGATCCAGTTGATCAAGTAAACGCAGTCGGAGATGGTTATGCGATTGTCTGCATTGACGTCACCGACAAACTGGCACACCTTTACCCAGGCGTCCTGCGTCGCGTAAGCCAGCGGCTGATTCGCGCCATCGCGAGCGCGCAGCGAAACGATCGACAGATCGCTTTCGCCGAACCCAATCGTGTAGAATGTCACGTTCGCGAGCGTGCCCGCTCCGTTGACGATTACTCCGTCGCCCAGAATGGCACCGTCAATAAACAGTGTAGCCGAGTCGCTCGAAAACTCCGTCCAGAAAAACGTCGGCTGCCCGGCGGTGGCCAGCAAGGGTCCCTCGGTGACACTAACGGAGTCGGTCCTTACGACTGATCGGTCAAAGGCTATTTCAATCGAGTACGCCTTCAGCCGTACCGACGAAACGTCAACTGTCAGGTTCACCGCAAACAACGAGTCGCGAAAAATCAGCGTGCTATCCGGAACCAATTGCATCTGCGGCGTGGCGCTCAACGAGTGCGGCAGTAACAGCGCAATCAACCCAAGCCAACAAACAACTGCTATCGACTTCATCGAGACTTCCTCCTCAGTTGCACGGATTGCAGGGCGGCGGGCCGCCGGCAAAAATGTAGTTGATGATGTACACAACGTCGGAAATGCTGATCACCTCATTGCAGTCCGCGTCGCCGATCAGTTTGATCGGATACGGCGCCGGCCCCGCGACAAAGATGTAATTGATGAGATAGACGCAGTCCGAGATGTTGACGATGCCGTTGAAGTCCGCATCGCCGAAATAAAAAGCAGTCGGACAAACAATGACCAGTCCATTCAATGAGTCGTTAGGGACTATCGCGGCGTTGGCAACGTCCAGAAGCTGCGTGCGCCGAAACACGACCGCACTGTATCCGTGGCCGCGCGCAACGAAGTCGAGCCGCACCAGATGCCCGGGGCCGTCGACGCTCGCCGTCGGCCCAAACAGCGACGCCAGCAGTTCGTAGACGTACGTTGACTCGGGGCTCTGAAACACCTGTACCGTGTCTTTCCAGAAAAAGAAGGCCCCCGAAGGCCCGTTGAAAAACGCCTCGCGGCTGGCTGCGACCAGCGCGATCACCGACGTATCGACCTCGATATCGAGCAGGAAGGACTTGAGATCCGCAATCGTATCGACGTAAATGAAGAGACTGAACGTGTCGTTAAGTTCGACAATCTTTTCCTCAGGCAAAATGTAGATGTGGCCCGTGCTGTCGTTTTGACCCGCAGCCACTGCGGGAATGGCAAGTAGCAGTACCATCCCCGCCAGCAATATTCTCATGATGTACGTCATGCTGTCGCTCCGTATCCAGGATCGGGCTCTTACGAGCCCGATCCGCTAAGTGCATTTACTTCAGAAGAGTCATCTTGACGGTCCGGGCATAGTCCGCCGTCTCGAATCGATAGAAGTACACTCCGGAAGCAACCGCATGGCCGCTTTCGTCACGTCCATTCCAGGTCAACTCATGATGGCCGGCTGGTTGCACGCCATCAACCAGGGTCCGGACAACCTGTCCCATGACATTGAAGATTCTCACCGTTACCCGCTCTGTGCGCGGCAGCGCGTAAGCGATCTTCGTGTCGGGGTTGAACGGATTGGGCGCGTTCTGATAGACGACGTAGTCTTCGACCTCCAGAGGCTGCT
Source organism: uncultured Ignavibacteria bacterium (assembly GCA_964584025.1). Taxonomy (GTDB): domain Bacteria; phylum Zixibacteria; class MSB-5A5; order CAIYYT01; family CAIYYT01; genus JADJGC01. The sequence goes on along the minus strand of CAZOYE010000007.1, from coordinate 90,891 downwards.
CTATAGCGGCCGCCTCCTCAATCGGAGCCGACGTCGGCACCATCGAGATGTTGTCGTTATCGCGGATTTCCTGCCGCTTCAACAACACCGCGCCGACCGTAGCTGACCGCTTCTGGAATTTCAGCGTCGCAACTACTCCGGAGCCCTTGAAGGCGACGCTGTTCCCGAGAGCCGCTACCGCCACGGAAACTTGGTTCGTCCCTTCAATCGCCTTGAAGAACACCGGAACGCTGCGCGTCGCTAAGTTGTCAGACAATGTCGTTGAGGTCAGGTTCAAGTTGTCGCCGTTGAAGTGGATCTCCGCCAGAAGCGACTTCGCGATGTTGCCTGGATTGTCCAAACAAACATCGACGAAATAGCCGTCCGCGGCGTCGCGCGCGTTCAGTCGCAATGCTGTGAACTGCGACTGTGCGCTACCGGACAATTCGGGAACCGCCTTGGCAACGAGCGGCATCACATCATCAAAGTTGATCGCAAAAATCGCCAGGTCTTCGAACTCGACCTTGTCATCTGGAAGCGGGATCCCCTTGGGGCTGTTATTGTGCGTCGGGCCGAAGTCCGCCCGGCTCACATATCCCGGCTGCCCTTCGTTCAAGCCGTAACTTGAGGAGAAATGCACCAGATCGCCGAAGTAGACCAGACCGTCGTAGTTGCCTAAGACGACGGCCTCATTGGCAATATCGCCCAGCCAATACGAAGTCGATCTCCCCTGCGCAGATGCCGCAGCAATCGAGTAGTTCCCGGCAGCATCGTAAGCGAACGCACCGAAATAGTAGATATCACGCGTCGCGTTGCTCAAGCCCATCACATCGGTATGGCTGGCAGCAGAACTCGGCGTTGCCGCTGCGTTCAATACCGTCGTGCCCACCGTCTCGCTCGCCGGATACGCCGGAGCTCCGGTCGGAGTCGGTTGACTGCCGTAATCCGGATAGTCGGTCCACGGTACGCGTTGAATCTGGACCCCGATCGCGTCGCCGGAACTCGAATTCGTCCAGTTTAACTGCACCTTGTTGTGCCCTGGCTGGGCCACAAAAGCTGTCGGCGGATTCGGCGCGGTCACATCCTTCGTAAAGCACCAGCTGAACGAACAAGAGTCCGCGTTGCCGCGTCCATAGTCATCCGTCACTTTGAAGCGAATGCAGTGCGAAGCCTCCGTCAGCGCCGCAAACTCCGGCCCGGAAAGCGACCAGGCCGCGTTGTTGTAGACGGTACCGGTCAAGCCGGTGGCAATCGGCAACCAGCCGCCCGGTACGCAAGCGTCTACCTGGTAATACAGCGCGTTGAGGTCACAGTCATCGGTCGCCGTCAGGCTGAGTACCGGCGGAATATTGTAGAATCCGCCTGCAGCCGGCGAGTTCACGACCACAGCCGGGTCGCCGCAATTCGACTGGAAGTCAATCGGCGATGCCAGTGGCGCGAGGATCTGTGAATTCGTGCTGTCGCGCAGGTCGCGGAAGATCATCATGATGTCGCCTGGCACGCACGAAACAGCGCCGTTCATCGCCACTGTAAACAGCGTGGCCGGACCATCCTCGACACCCGTCAGCACACCCAGATTCACTTTCAGTGTGTCGCGAGTATTGAGGACATTGGTCGATTGTGTATAGGCCACAAAGTAGTTACCACTGGCGCCGGTCACGTTGGCGACCGTCAGCTCAGCCGGATATTCGAGCCAGATATTGGCGGCATCCAAAGCCGTAACGGCGCTGCCGATAGCCACATCAAACGTGAAATTGCCGCTGCAATTGTACACAATATTGTCCGGCGTCATGTCCAGTCCACAGTCGGCACTCGGGTTGCTGTCGACGTTGTTACCCCCGCCGCCGATCGCGTAGGTTCCGATCCCCGACCAGTCGTGCCAACAATTCTGCGCGTAGGTATTGCCGGGTGTGTCGTCCGTTGCGTTCGTCGTGTTCTGGAAGGTATTTGACTGCACTGTGACAGTGCCGCCGTAGTTTTCGAACCCGACGACGTTGTAGAGGAACTCGTTGTCCTCGAAGACTCCCGTCACCGGCGACGGTCCGGCGTAGGTACCCGCACCCCACTGGAAATTGGTCGCGCGGTTACCGCTCGCTTGGAAGTCCAAATTGCCGTTCGTATACGAGTACGCCACCAGCGCTTGCGATGATGTCCCGCCGCCGCCGTCGCAGATATTGTCGTCTGCCACGATCGTCAGTGCAGAGGGCGCCAACGCGGCCAAGTTGAAGTCGGATTTCGCGGCTGCAACTAAGTCTGCATCCAACGGCTGGGCGTTCCGCTGTCTTCCCTTTGCCGGGACTTGAGAGAGCGCATAGAGCGCAAAGTAGTCTTCCTGGCCCATACCCAGCGGTGTCCCGACATAGGTATTGCCGGAGAAACTGCCGGCAGCGTCAATGAAGTACGCTCCCACCTGGCACTCGCTGATGTCGTTATCATCGATCGTCACCGTCTCAGGCCCGAACAGCAAGAAGGCGGTGGCTACATAGCTATCCGGTACATACGAGATATTGCTGATTTGATTTCCTGTCGCGGTACCCGCCGCTACTGTACTGAACTGAATTCCGTTCTGCGCCGGCCAGCCGAGCTGTTGCGGCCCGGCGCCGGTAATTGTGCAGTCCGTGGCGCTGGCGCTCAGATCAGTCCCGATAAAGGTAACCGCGTTCTTCTGGAAGTCAGTCACCGTACAATTGACCAGATCCAGCGACCGATCAACGCTGTCCGTGATCAGAGCATAGACACCGATCCCGTGTTGCGCACCATCGAGCGGATTATTGCGCACAGCTTTGACCTCGACATCGGTCATGGTACCGCCCGCATTGAAGTAGGCCGCACCCACGAAGCGATAATTGGTCGCGCCTAAACCGAGTCCGTCAATCGTCAGGTCGGAGATGTCAACTCCGGTCGAATTCTCGACCGAGACGATCGCGAAGTTGTTGTTTGATCCGCTGTTGAACGAATGAGGCATCGAAGCCGTTGCCTGCAATGTGCTGACACTCATTCCCGAGCCGATAAGGTCCAGATCGGTGAAACCGCTAATCACCACCTGCCCGGCATAGGTCCCCGGCATCACGTAGATCGTGCTGCCCGAAACCAAGTCAACGGCTTCCTGGATGCGATTCGTCGCACCCGTCTGCGGAGAATTGTCGTCGACCCACAGCTGCGAGAAATCGCCGGCGAAGCCCGGCGCAGTCGCTGTACCGCCACCGAGCCAGGGTGTATAGTCCGCGGTGACCGCAATCGCTCCCCCGACAACTCCCGGATCGGTCGACCCCCACCAATTGCCGGAGAAATTCAAATTGAAGGTGCCGGCGCTATGAGCGCCTGCTGAAGTGAGAACACTCAGATTCGAGTTGCCGCGCATCTCATTGTCGTAGAGTGTCAGCGTGTTCGTGAAGCCGGCTTCCGCTACGACATAGCAACCATCCGTGTGGTTGAGAATCGAGTTGTTCTCCAGCAGCACCGTAACGTTTCCGGAAGTGTACCCCCAGATCTCGGTCGTGATATAGAGCCCCGTGCTGTTCGCCTTGTTCTGCCCATCAACCGTGTTGTTCAAGAACTGCGGCGTCACGGCGCTGTATGAACCCGCTGCCGTCAAACCCACATCCACGTTGGTGATGATATTGTTCTGCACCACCGGCACGAGGTACGGCACGAACGTGAAAATCCCGTAGCCGTAGAGTGCGCTGTTGGAGACTTGATTCCCGTCGATCAGGTCGGCCACGCCGCCGCCGGAGCCGGCGTTGTCGGTATGAATACCGCTGCCGCAACCGCTCACGACGTTATCAAGGAATTGACAACCTTTCGAGTGGTTCGAAGCGATAGCGTCATTGCAGTTGGTTACGGTATTGTTGGTAAACAATCCGCTGCCACCGAAATTGAACAGGCCTATCGATTGAGTCTCCCCGTACACGTTATCAACCGTATTGTTGTCAAAGACAAAGGTCCCGCCTGAGGAGGCGTAGATACCGCGCAGATAGATATTCATCACGGTGCAATCGTGCACCGAAAGCCCGTTGAAAAGGCCTAATGGGTGATTGGTGATAATCCCGTTGCGCGCATCGAGATCGGCGCCGCCAACCACGACGCCGCTGGTCAGGCCCGGATTGTCGCCGTCGAAGGTCATCCCCGCAACTTCGACGTCATTTGCGCCGACCAGGAGCATATTGCTCGATCCGGGCGGAAGCGATCCAAGGCCTCCCGGGTTCGGCGCCGAAAGCGACGGGTACACGGTCACTACACTTTCACCTGCGCCGATCAAGGCCAGGCTCTGATTGACAGTGAGGTTCTCCGTGTAAGTGCCGGCCGCGACGTTTACCGTTCCGGCCGCTGAGACACCGTTCATTCCCTGCTGAATATTGTCGAAGGCATCCTGTCCATAGATATGTCCGCCGACGATGTCGCCGTTACTCGATCCGGCCCAATCATCATCGACCCACACGGGATCAGAGCCAGCGAGATCAAGATCCGGTGTGTCAAGATAGCTATTGTCGATTTCCGTTCCGCCGGTGATCCCCGAGGACGAATAGGTGTATCCTCTGCCGCTGACCAGCGGGGTGACCAATGTGGCTCCTTGGTAGACTCGCACCTGGCGCGTCAATTTGAACTGGTCGCCGATGATCGTCGTCAGGTCGTCATTGTTCAGCGCCAGATTGTACTCGCCCGAGCCGATCACCATCGTATAGCCGCCGAGTCCATCCGGCTCGACGTAGATCAGCCAGTTGTTAATCGTGGTGGTTGCATTATGGGTGTACGTCCCGATCAATACCCAGTAGGCAGCTTGATCCCAGTACGACGCGTGACCCGTTCCATCGTTGTAGAAGTAGTTGTTATCCACCATCACGATATCACCCGCCTGCAGGCCGGTCACAGTCGTCAGGATGTAGATGCATCCTCCGCGATCAGTGGCATAGGTCGAGTGATTGTCGAACGAGATCAGACACGCATCGAGTCCCTGATATTCCGTGTCCGATACATACCCCCCGGCTGCAATGCTGCCCGCCTCGGCCTTGAAAGCCGCCACGGCAGCAGCGTCAACCTTGGCGTATGGCGCACCGCCAAATACGCCGTGATTGATAGCGGTCGCCGCTGTCGTTCGACCCGGCCAAAGCTTGGCGCCGGCCTCGTCGACTTGCGCCGGTACGGCCTCACCCTCATTGGCCAAGCCAATAGCTCCCGCCAGAACGTCTGAGAGCAACGAGCGATCCAGTCGAACCGCATTATCTGCCGTGACCTTCGGTTCTGTGATATTGGCGGGAGGCGGCTGCATCACCGCTGCGCTCAAGGAGCAGACCAGCAGCAATACAAACATTGTCGCCAACACAGAGGCGTAGCGTAAATTCGATTTCATCTTGATTACCCCTCCTGGAAGTTCGTGGTTCATTGGGTGATGCTCTAGTACAGACTAAACCGGCAATTGCGCACGTGCTGCCTGAGATTCACCGATTAACTTGCTTTGGATTTTCTTGATTTGCGAAGCGATCTCAATCGCGATTGCTTGCCTCACCTCCTCCCGCAAACTTGATTCTGTGAGGATCTCTCAAACATCAAGTCACGTTTGGTGCCATGCCGTAGTTGCAACCCGGCTATTCTGCCTGAGAAAAGCCGTACGCCACAAGGCGCATAGTCTATTCGACCAGCGCCACTTCGATTATGCGGCCGTCCGGCACCTCAATGTGGCTCTCAACTCGAAGGAGTTTATCATCCACCCTCATTGGCACAGCACCTGGTTGATAGAAGTAATGAGGTCAACTTCGCTGATTATCTCCACATTGTCAAGCCGCACGGCTGCGACAAAACCTCGTAAGAATTGCGTAGAAAAACTACGCACTCGCTGCAGGCGTAGCCGCTCAATCGTCACACTCGCAGCCGCCGCAGAGACGCTTCACGTATTGACTCTGATCGATTCTTGCTTCGTAAAGAGAGTCCAGAAACTGATGTATCTAACCAATTGCCGTGTGACACACTTCGTCGCGGGCAAACGATCCGAGCGTTCAGAAGGATGCCCGAGCGTTCTCAAGGGAGTCGCCTGGATCCCGGAAACTGTTCCAGCGACTCCCGTAAAGACCATGAAACACATCTTGTTAGCCCGCGCCGAGGCTGCTGGGCTCCTCAAGCCAAGTAGTCTTTTTCCGACAATATTAGGGGAGCTTCGAAAGCACCTATAAAGCGAGGGGCGCCTTCGCCGACACAGCGAACCGCGCCTCCCGTCCGATTCGTTTTCGCTTGTGGGTTGGAGCATCTCCAGGTCGCTGGGAGCACGCTACCCACGGCGCATAGCCGTAGAACTTTCGCCCGCACCTCGAATCAGAATCGAGGCGGGCAGTGGGAGAAATCGTTGCCCGATCCGCGTCAGCACAACAAGACAGCGCAGGCGATCATCTATTCGGATAGCACGGACCGCGACTACGCCTTGAAAGTCCGCCTAACCAACGAGGGCTTCCAGTTGACCTTTGCGCGCGGTCTGGATGCGTTAGTTGCCCTGTGTCGCCGCAATCGACCCGATATCGTCATTGTTCGCTCGCTCGCAATGCCGCGCGAAGTCGTCAAGATTCTCAAGCAGCTCTCCGCCAATGGCATGAACTTCAGCAGCTATCCGACATTCTTGCTTGTCCGCGGCCACGTCGCAAAATTCCTCACGCCATTGCTGGAAATCGGCCTGGCCGATATCATCGACCTCGATGAGGGCCTCGAGATTCTTATGAGCCGAATCAAGGAGCTGCGCGGGCGCTCTTCGGACTCTGCCAACGGAGACAACGATCAGCCTCGGTCGCAATCCGGTTCGCGCGGTAACCTCACTGATATGAGCATCATCGACCTAATCCAAGCGCTCGGCCCAAGCCAGAAGACGACGCGTATCACCGTCACTCCCGAGAATGCCTCGCTCGGCTCGCTGCTTGTCTATCTCAATCGCGGCAACATCTCCTTTGCCAAACTCGGCGATCTCTTGGCGGAGAAGGCTATCTACGAAGCCCTCGCCTGGAGTCGCGGCACCTGGCTGCTCGAGCCGATCACAGACGATGACTTGCCCGAACCGAACAACAATCTGCCGAACGAATTCATCCTCATGGAAGGTTGTCGTTTGATCGACGAAAACTCGCGCGAAGCCGCCGAGACGGCAGCTTCCACCTCCAGTAAGTCCTGACCGCTCCTGGCTGCTTGTACACCCACCGCTGCGCCCTCTCGGTGCAAAGAGAAAGGGCCCAGCGTGCGCCGAGCCCGTCCTGCCCGCCCTTTCCCAGCAACTCTCTATCTGACTTTTCCAGCAAGGACGTCAGTCATTAAGGAGCGACAGTCTCTTACTGATTGTTGATGAAAACAAGAATCATGCCGACACGCCTGGCTAATCGTCAGCATTGCCAGCCAGAGACTTACGATTGGCGAAAATTGCAAAGTTTGATGACTGGGAAAATCGAAGCGAGGTTACCGCACTTTGGCTGGGTAGATTTGCCACTCCAGCCGGAGATTATTGCTGCTTCAAGGCGGCCACGTCAAGCCCGTGGCTCTTGATCTTCTTGTGAAGATTCGACGGATCGATCTCAAGGATCTCGGCCGCTTTCTTGATATTCAGACCCGATTCCACCAGGGCCGCAACGATGTACGTGCGTTCGATCTCCCGAAGCCGCTGCGAAAGCGCCCTGGGTTGACCGGTGGTCTGGGCCGCTCCCACCTGCAGGACCTTGACAATGTCGTCTGCCATGATCAGATCAGCATTGGTCATCGCCAGAGCCGACTCGACCACGTACAGGAGCTGTCGGACATTGCCCGGCCAGGGCTGATTAATCAGCATTTCCATCGCCGGAGTGTCGAAGATTTTCGGAGAAACACCGATCTTGGCCGCGACGATAGAGCGAAATCGTTCAACAAGAAAGGGGATATCCTCGCGGCGCTCGCGCAGCGGTGGCAGCGTGATGACGACACCCCGTAATCGGTAGTAAAGATCTTCGCGAAATTCCCCCTTCGCAGCCATCTGCGACAGGTCGCGGTGCGTCGCGCTGATCACGCGCACGTTGCAGCGTCTCATTACGTGATTGTCGCCAAGGCGCTGATACTCCCCGGTTTCAAGAACCCGCAGCAGCTTTGCCTGGCTGGGGAGGTCCAAGTCTCCGATCTCGTCCAAAAACACGCTGCCGCCATCGGCAAACTCAAACAAACCCATCCGGTCGCTAAAAGCATCGGTAAATGCCCCTTTGACGTGCCCGAACAACTCCGACTCAACCAGCCCGGTCACTTTGTCGTGGCTGTTGAATGTCGCCAGAGGCCGCCGCGCCCGCGAACTGGTGCGATGAATCGCCTGCGCGACCAACTCTTTCCCCGTGCCGGTCTCGCCGAGAATCATGACCCGCGTATCACTCAGCCCGGCTTGATGAATGCGCACGATCACTTCGCGCATCACCGTCGAGCGGCAGACTATTCCGAAGTCGTTCTCCGCGCGCTCGATGAACGTTCGGGCGTCCGTTCGCAGCCTGTACGCCTCCACACCATTGCGCACGGCACGGGTCAGTTTCTGGATCGATTCGCCCTTGGTGACAAAGTCAAACGGCGATTCGTTGCGGTCAATCTCGCTCTCCGAGTACTCTCCGGCATAGCCGGTATGAAAGATCACCGGGAGCGACGGCTTCAGGGCCCTGATTTCGCGAGCCGCCATGATCCCGTTCATCCCCGCCATCTTGATGTCCATGACGACGCAACAAATCTCCGGCTTCGCCTGCACCAGCCGCACGGCTTCTTCACCGGAACGCGCCTGGAAAATCGCGTAGTCATCCGCAAAGAGATTTGCGAGTGCCGCCAGCATCAGGTCGTCGTCGTCCACGGTGAGAATCGTGGCTCGCCCCAACGTACCGCGCTCGTGAAAAACCTGGTTCTGAATGGTCGTCATCTCAATTCACCCTGTCGCCTGTCGTTGCCGTGCTTCTGCCGCTGCCGGCGAGTGTTTCTCGTTGCGTTCTGTCTCATCACTTCTTGAACTCGATCTCGAACTGCGTGTACTGCCCGTATTGCGAATCCACCGCGATTGTTCCGCCATACTTTTCGACGATGCTCTGCACCATCGAGAGACCCAGGCCGCTGCCCGTGCTTGGCTTCTCGGTGTAGAACGGTTGGAAAATCCGTCCCAGGTTCTCCGCCTTGATTCCCGCGCCCGTGTCGTGCCAACTTATCTCGATGCGGTCGCCGGTTTGCTTCAAGCGAATCGTTATCTGGTGTTTGCTTTTCTTGTCCTCGCTGCAGGCATCTATCGAGTTGTCGAGCAGGTTTCTGATCAAGATTTCCATCAATTCGGGACTGCACTTGAATCTGACCTGGCAATCCGCCGCAATCTCGACCGCGATCTTCTTTGCTTCGAGCACGGTCGAATGGTCTGCCACGACCTCGCGAACTGCCGTAACCAGGTCGAGATCCTCCAGCACGTCGTCATGATCGATCCGCTCAAAGCGCCGCAACCGCTCAGTCAAACCCAGCCCGCGATCAATCCCTTTCATCACGACATTCTCCAGGTCGCCGAGCAGCCTGGTGACTTGCTCCTTCTCCGAGACCAGTGCAGCCATGATCGCCTCGCTGTCTGCCGCCGTCGTTGCCTGCGCGCTTTCCACCAGCGCAGTTACTCTAAGTGTCAATGCTGCCTGCGATTCCTCAAGTCGTCTCTTCAGTCCGCCGCTGCCAGCCTTGCCGACCACGCTGGCCAGGTACATCTTGGCCGCCCCCAACGCGTTGTTGATCTCGTGCCGGAACTGGCCCGACGCTACGCGATACTGCTCCGCCGCCGCTGCCTTGGCGCGTTCGCGCGTGATCGCCTCTGTGGCCTCTTCCAACCGCTTGTAAGCCTGCTCCAATTCGGCCTTTTGCTTGCTAATGACATTCAGGTCGGCTCGCGCGCGACGCCGATTCTGATTGAGCATAAATGTCATCAAGACCAGCCCGACCATCCCGGCCAGTATATAAGACTGGTAGTCATGGTAGATAATCCCTACGAAGTCGACGAGATTCTTTCGGCGGATCTCCACCAGCGCCGCACCGAACCTGTTGTGAATCATCAATTGTACCGCGCTCGAGTCCGCGTCGTAACGAGCTGTTTGCAGAAGACCTCCCGATGAGAAGGCGATCTTTTCAAGCCTGCGATTGTAGTATCCCATGCCGCCGGCCTCGATCAGACAGAAAACCAAGCCTTCCTGCGGCCACGCCTCGACGCTTCCGAACCAATCCAGTAGCGTCGTCCTTTCTGATCTCGCCTTCAGATTGAGTTGCTCGTCAAAGATGGAAACCCGCCCTTGCCCGTCTCTGCAATAGAGATCGATCTGGCCGTCCTCCTCGAAATCGCCGGTCCAAAGATAGCTTCCATCGAACTCTGGCTCCTCGTAGCAGTTCAGCACGCGGCCACGGTGGTCGATTCGAAGCAGTCGCCGGTGACGATCGCTCCGCCCCTCGACAAACGCTTCAGCCGGTGTAAAGTCGTGACACGACAGAAAGAAAGTCGAATCGCTGCCGGCCCGCACCAAACGGCAACTTTCCGCGAAATTTCCGATCACGTAGCGTAACTCGACCGCACCGCGCTGATTGACCCTGACGAGGTAGGAGTGCGCATCGCTAAATAGCGAGTCACTGAACCCGTTGGCATTCGCATAAGTCGAAAACAGGATTCCGGGCGAAGTCGGATCACGACAATCCAGGATCCAGGGATCGGAGATCGGGCTTGATAGCGTTAGTTCCCATTCAGTTTTTAGCGAGTCGACCTCTACGGAGAACAGTCGGCGCGGTCCGTCGCGGCCGCCGTTCACCAAGAGCACGACCTCGGTGACGCCGTCAAAGTCGTAATCGCCGTCGTACAGCGGTTGCAGGCTTCCGTTCCAGCCGGCTTGCCCGCTCAATTCGACCAGGGCGCATAACGGCCGTAGGAGCGGGCGCTCGTTATCAAGGGAAACGCTGTAGACAAATACGCTGTCGTTTCTAACGCCGGTGCCTACAACCACTGGGGCAGCCCCCGGGCGTTCGCTTGTGACCAGAAATCCGCCCAACTGCAGATAGAATGGTTTTTCGGCCAACGTGGTCGTTCCCGGATGAGGAATAAACCCCACACCGGCTGGCGTTCCCTCTTTTGTCATGGTCTTTGTGAGTGCAAGCAGAATTGTGTCAGACGGGTGGCAAGCCGCCCTGGCCACCTTTACCGGAGTTGACCGCCCCAATCCCTGATCCCCATCGAGAATCGTCCGCAGAGTATCCAATCGATAGGCTAGGTAACGGTGGTCGCGGCTGACGTTGATCTCAAGCTTTTCGACGCCGAAAGCCGATACTGCCCCGACTAATAGGATCGAAGCGATAATGCTCAGTGTGAAGGTTATGCGAGAGTCACGATTCGTCATCTGCCACCCCGGTGTCTGCCCGTAAGGTCAGTCGCAAAGATAATATTTTTTATCTACATTGCAAACTCCAACTGCGGTGCCGCTACCGAAATTCGATTGTTTTCTCCCAGATCGGCTTCTATCAACAAGAAACGGGCCGGATACTGGCACCCGGCCCGTCTCGTCTCGTTTGGATTTATCGCGGCGTGTTTGCCGCCATCAGAAACTGTGCACATAGCCGACGCGCACCATGACCACATCCAGCTTGGGGAACAAGTCAAAGGGCAACGGCTGACCAAGATCATTCGGCGGGCTGCTGTCGCCGCGCTGCAGGTAGTATTCCGTGGTCACGGTCACCTTGGACGCAGCATTAACCGGGACACCCACGGTTAGTCCCCCGGTTATCCCTGTAAAAGCCGCCAAGCGGCTATCCGAAGACATAAACTCCGGCAGCGGCTGTCCGTCAACGACGAATGGACGATAGAACTTCGCCTGGCTTTGGTAGTACCAGCGCAAGCGCGGCAGGAGCGACAGGCCCCGCTTGGTGCTGACCATTACGCCGGCGTCGATCGAATGCGAGACCACGTTCCAGTCGTCCCAGAAATACCGGTATGACAGCGTCGTCACGCTCCCCAGCAAATGCCGGCGCAGTTCCGCAAACACGGCATTCTTGCTCCGGCGCTCCGGCCGGCGCTCGTAATAGCTCGTCATCGGCTCGCCGGGATCGGTGGAGTCCGCCCCTTGAACAACGCTGAAAATCTTGTAGGGATCAGTATGATATCCCGAGGATCGTCCCAGCGCGTAATTCACTCGAAGCAGCGTCTTGCGATCAACCACCTGCGTCATGCTCAGGACGAAGTCTGTCACCTTCTTCTTTCGTCCTTCGAATCGCGCCAGGCGAGCTTCGCTGTCATCGGGAAGTTCCTCACCCACTTCTGAAAACTCCGGATAAAATCCGCCGACCGGGGTAATCACGTCGCGGGCATAAGCCGCTGAGATCCCGATCGTCGTATTGCGGCGATTGAAGTCGCGCGTCGCCCCCAGCGCCAGACCGATTGACTTGTAGTCATGCTCGCTTGAACCCACTGCAGTGGCGGAGACTGTCGAGAAGCTGCCAATCGGTTTCGAAACACCGACCTCGGCGCTGAAACGCGTATCCTTGAAGTACTCGTCGACCGGAAACTCGCCCGCCGGTATCGTTACCGTCTTCCCTCCGGAGGGCCGCGTCACCGTCTGAGCATACTTCGATGGCGAAGCTCCCGTAGGCGTCGCGCCGGTGAGCCCGTCAATCGTCAGCCGCAGGTTGAGCGCATAGTCATTCTTCAATTGCTTCGACAGACTGAAATTGCCTTCGGTAGCGCGCACACGCTGGCGCTCCGAGTATATCAGTATCGACGTCTCCGTCTTATTCGGCCCGGCGGCATGTGTAACCGCCGAACCCACGAGCGTCGCCGCTACCGCCGCCAGAGCCTGGCGTATCGAGCTTCTCTTCAATTGCACCCACATCCGCCGCCGCTACCGCCGCGGCCGCCGCTCGATGCTTCTTTGCTGAAATAGATGTGATCGTCAATCGCCAGATCGTGCGCCCGGTGGTCGAGCTGCATCTCCGGCCGCGCCAGAATGTCGCGCTCCCAAACCTCGACCCCCGTGGAAGCGCAACCGCACAGCAGCGCGATTGCCAGCACCCCCATATATCCAAAGCTGTTCCTCGTCGATCGCTTCATCTTCGCTCCTTGTCTTCCGTTCTCTGTGCCTCCAGACAGGATCAAAATCTGTACGCCACTCCGAACATGATGCGTGTGTTGAAGTCCGGCTGCTCGATGGTGGCGTCGGCGTCCTTGTAGGTGAAGTCTTCCTTCGCGTGCAGGTCATCGCCGTTAGGCCGGTAGTAGGTATCGTGCCCCGACAACGTGCTGCGGAAATAATAGTCTGCGCCCGCCGTAAGGAGCATATCGACATGATGGCTGACATTGAATGAAGTTTCCACACCGGCACCGGTACCCCACTGGTTGCAATTGACGTCAAACGTTTCATTGCCGCCGATGTATTCGAAGTACGCCGTATAGTGGTTGCGCCGCAGTCCGCCGAACACTTTCGAGTGCTCCAGCCCGAACAGCTTCACCGGCACCATCACGTCAAGCCGGCCGTCCCACATCTTGCCGCGCGAACGCGCGCTGCCGTTGGTCGCCTGGTCAATGAACACGCGGCGCGCCCGTTCGGCGTCGCCCGTCGGCACCCAACTGTAGCCGAGCCCGAGACGCAACTCGATCGGTAAAGCCTGCGATAGGTTTGAAATCGTTCCGCTGGCATGAATTCCCATGCCACCGTAGTAACCCATGTGAATCGTTCCGGTGAAAAAGCGCGACGACAGTGAGCTGGAGGCCAAAGGCGGTGGTGCCATCTCAGCCTTGATGGCGCTTCCCAGCATCATCAGCATCGCAATGAGTGTGATTGCCCTGCTCATAGATTTCTCCTTCCGTTACTCGAGGCTCGCGGCGAGCCTCGCGTTTCTGGACAAGGGCTACTTGCGTTAGTTCGTGTCTCTGTGGCAAATCATCGTCGCGCTGCGAGCTATTCTTAATAAAAATGGATCGCTAAAGGCCATTTCGTGGTAATTCACTCACCCCTGTGCGTTTCCTCAACACCCGCGCGCAATTGCTGCGCGAAATTGCGCGACAGCCGTTGAGCTAAACAGGGCGTAAGAGAGTGGCCGCTCGCGACATCAAGCGACCGGACTGTGAAGTGGACGAGTCGAGTCTTCCGGAAATGCTTAACTGAGTCTGGTAGGAGCGTAAGCTTACGCTTTGGGCGACTTCTGGCTCACCGGGGGATCTGCGGCCTCCCGCGATTCTTCCCACGGCACCGTCAACATCTTGATCAGCATCTTCTCTTTGTCGCTTAAAGAACGGAACTCCAGCCCGATAGAGAAGAGCCCGTTATTCTCCGACGGCGTGCACCATCGGCTCTCGGCGAGAAACTGCAATTCCGTGAAGCCGAGTATTGCTTCCGGCAGCGCCATCCGGCACTGGAAATGATGCCCTGTGTCGACAGCTTTGGCCCCTTCAAGCTGGCAGCCGTCCGAAGTCAGATCGCGGATCACCCCCAGGGGTTCATCGGTCAACTGGTCGATCACGTAAAGGTCTGATTCCGGTAAGCGGCGCTGCGATTTGCGGCGTTCCTGCATAGAGTTCCCCTCTCGAAGGGTACAGCACGTTAGCCCGTTTCTGTCTCTTTCTAATAGATCGGCCTCATTTGTCCATAAATTAACCCCTTGCCGCTCCACTCCCGTCTTCCGAAATCCCCCTGGATTGATCCCCCTTGCCGGATTGTTCCGCTAGATCGAATGCCCGCCCAGGTGCAGCGGGTCAACAACCTCCATCAAGTCGCGTTGCACATAGCCCTCGGCGTAACCTGCGCGAATCCGCATTCCCAGCGTCCGATCGCGAACCCGTACCATTTCGAACACGTCCACTCCCGGCGAAAACACCTTGTTGTTCTTGTCGTTTTCATTGAATTGCGACTTGTAACAGCGCAGCGATTCCAGCTTGCGCTCGAATTGGTTCGTGATATCGACGGCGAATGTCGGTTCCACCGTTCCATAGTACACTGCGTAGAGAATCTTGCGCGGGCGGTGCGGCTCGCCGGTCAACTTCGCCTTCTTCAGCCCGGCATAAAAACACGCGTCAAATCCCATTTCCGATGCCGCCCGGTGATCGGGGTGCCGCTGCTGCCAGTGCGGCAAAATGACTAATTCAGGTCGAAAATCGCGGATTCTTTGCGCCAATTTTGCCCGATACTCAAGCGTGTTTTGCAGATAGGCATCCGGCAATTCGAGATTCATCCGCGTTGCCACGCCTAGGACTCTCGCCGCTGCGGCCGCCTCGGCTGCGCGCAGCGCAACATCTCCTTGCGAACCCATCTCGCCGCTCGTAAGATCGAGCATCGCTACCGAGTGCCCCAGATCCAGCAGTTTCGCGATCAGCCCTCCGGAGGTAATCTCCAGATCGTCGCAATGCGCTGCAATCGCCAGACAGTCTACGTTAGTTCCCATTTCCCTTTCCCGCAATCACCCGCAAGTAGTATTCCTCATAACGCGGCACCAATAGCTCCTCGGAGAAACGCTCCATCGCCGTCTGCCGCGCGGCCTTCTTCATTTCTCTAAGCCTCTGGTCATGCTTCAGGATTGACGTTGCCTTCTCGACCATGCCCGGCACATCGCCGACAGGCAATAAGTACCCGTCGCGACCGCTGGTTACCAACTCGGGTAAGCCGCCCGTATCGCTCGCCAATACCGGCACACCGCATGCCATCGCTTCGAGCGCCGCCAGTCCGAACGACTCAGTCTGCGACGGCAGTACAAACAGGTCTGCCACTGGCAGAATCGTCGCTATCGAATCCTGATTCCCCAGCAGCAGCACATCATCGGTCAGCCCGTGCTGCGAAATCATATGCTCTGCCAGACTCATTTCCGGCCCGTCGCCCACCAGAATCAGCTTCGCCTTCATCTGTGATCGCACCTGCCGGAAGACCTCAATCACATCCGGAATTCGCTTAACCGGCCGGAAATTCGATGCATGAAGCAAGATCTTCTCGTCCTCTGCGGCAAACGTCCTTCGCGAGCAGTGCCGGATCTCCGGCTTGAACTGCTCGACATTGACAAAGTTCGGTATGACCTCAATATGATTGCTGATCCCGAACATCTCCTTCGTCTGCCGGCTGATGGCCTGCGAGACCGCCGTGATGCCGTCCGAGACTTCCACTGAAAATCGCGTGATCTCAAAAAACGACCGTTCGCTGCCCACCAGCGTGACATCCGTGCCGTGCAGCGTCGTGATCACCTTGATGCGGCAATCGCGCGCGATCTGCTTGGCGAGAAACGCCGCCGTCGCGTGTGGAATCGCGTAGTGCACGTGCAGCAAATCGAGCTTCCAGCGGCAAACCACATCCGCCATTTTTGCTGCCAGCGACAGCGTATACGGCGGATACTTGAATAACGGGTAGCTCGAGACATCAACCTGGTGGAAATAGACATTCTCGCGAAACTGATCGAGCCGAAACGGTAGCTGGTACGAGATGAAATGCACCTGGTGCCCCTTCGCCGCCAGCGCCATCCCCAATTCCGTTGCCACGATCCCCGACCCGCCGACAACCGGATAACACGTTATGCCGATCTTCACTCGCGCTTCACTCCCATGCCATTACGTAATGCGATCTGGTGTCGCAGTCAATCGCTTCTGCCAGGCGCTCCAGTGCCCCAAAACCGTACTTGGCGAGAAAGTACGTCAGCGGAAAACATCGCTCCTGCAATTGCCCTTCGGGATAGACACTGAAAGCCACCCGCTCGATCTGCGACCGCAGCGTCTGGTTCTTCTTGCGGTGTGCCTGAAACACCTTCTCCTGCAGGTTCTTGATTTCCAGGTCGATCTTCCCCGCTACACGATTGGCATTCGTGATCAATCCATGGTCCGTCTGATCAAGCCCGGCAATGATCTCTTCCAGCCGCTTTTTGACATCCGAAGCCAGTGCGGCAAACTGCTGTTCGTAGTGGTCGGGAAATGTCCGCTCCAGGATTCGATTTACCAATTGATTGACATCGCCAAACGTCTGCGGAATCGTGATCTGAAGCTTCTCCATCAGGCGTCCGATCGCCGGTTCAATAATCGTGGCGGAAAATCTCGGATAAATGATCGGCGGCTCCTCTTCGAATAACTCGAACAGGTCGCGGATCTGGCTGAAATACGCCGTCTCCGCCGGTCCGGCAAAATAGACCAGCGTCGGGAAAATATGGCTCTGCACGATCGCGCGCAGGAATACGTTGGGCGAAAAGAACGCCGGCTCCTGCGCGAGCTTCTCGAGCATCTCCGCCTTCGCATAAGTCTTCCCCTCGACCGCAAAACCGTCTGCCGTCAGGTCAAGCCGTGTCCGTTTGCCGTTATAAAAGAACAGGTTTGAATAGTGACCGGGGCGCGCCACCTGGAGATGATACCCCCGCTCCTCCAGGCGCTGATTTCGTTTCTCAACCAACCGCGCCGAGTCATGCCCCTGCTCCAACTCCCGTCGAAACACCGGCAGGGCCAGCTCTCGTAACTCCGGATCACTGGGATCGACAAAGATCAGGCCGGTGCCGCGGAAGAACCGGCTCATCAACTGCCCAAATGCCGTAACGATCGAGACTCCCGGTCGGTAGGTTTCACGAAGGTGCCCCAGCAGCTCTTCGCGAAACTCGCTCGCGGGCAACAAGCCCGCGTATTCGTCAAGCAAAGCTGTGATTCCATCATCGAGGACTACCGCAGACATCGGCTGACCGGACACCGGAGTCCGCGGCCGATACTCCAGCGTCGCCAGCTTATTCTCTGATGTAGGCAGTTGAATCCGCGCGACTTCCTCGAAATCGGCGTCATCGGCCGCCATCCAGAAAATCGGCACAACATTGCCTTCGATCTTGCGGCAATGGCTTGCCGCCAGCTTCACTGCCAATGCCGCCTTGTAGTACACGAACATCGGACCGCCAAAGAGCGTCACCTGCTGCCCGGTAAAAACGGCGGATGTCTTGGGATCAATGAGCTTGCGGATGTTCTCGAGCGTGCGCTCGTCCGCGCCATATTTCTGGTTCTGGCGCAAGAGCACGGAAACCAGACGCTCACGCTGGTAGCTGCGACGGCTGACCCGCTCCTGAACCTGGCGCAGCGCGTCGTCGGAGTTGAAGTCGTAGTGAAAGTAGTCTGCGGTCTTGCCGGCCAGGTAATCCAGGAACAACCGACGGCTCCCCGGGATCTGTTCGAAATTAATTTTTGACGTCGACTGCAACTTGCTTTTTACCGCTAAACTTCTTCACCAGGTCATCCAGCAAAGTATATACGACTGGTACGACAATCAGTGTCAATCCGGTTGAGGTGATCAACCCACCGATCACCGCCCGCGCAATACCGGCGCGCAGCTCCGCCCCGGGCCCGATTCCCAGTGCCAGCGGCAGCATTCCGAAAATCATCGCCGCCGTCGTCATGATAATCGGCCGCAACCGCACCGAACTGGCCTGCACCAGCGCGGCCGCCCGTTCTTCGCCGCGCCGCATCGCCTGTTTGGCGAAATCAACGAGCAGAATCGCGTTCTTCGTCACCAATCCCATAAGCATAACGATACCGATCAGCGACATAATCGAAATCGAGCTGCCCAGCAGCAGCAGGCCAAGGAACGCTCCCAGAAGCGACATCGGCAGCGAAAGCATAATCGAGAACGGGTCGGAATAGCTCTCGAACTGCGAAGCCAGCACGAAGTAGATCATGATCACCGCCAAAAACAGCGCCTCGATGATGTATCCGAACGACTCCGCCTGAAATTCCGCCTCGCCGGTCGCATAGATGCGGTACCCCGGCGGCGTTTGAATTGCCTTGGCTCGGGCCATCGCCTCATTGCGCACATCGCCCGCAAATCGCCCGGCGTTGTTCGCCGTCACTTTTATCGTCTTCTGACGGTCGAACCGCGTCATTTCCGACACTGCGCTCGCCTCCCGAAACGCCGCCACGTAGCTGAGCGGAAATTGATGCCCATGCTGACCGTCGATCTCTTTTGCGCTCGGAATCAGGATGCGCGAGAGGTCGGAAATGTCATTGCGATCTTCGGGCTTCAACCGCAGCCGTACATCCGCCTGTTTGTCACCCTCCTGAAACTTAAACGGAACTACGCCGTTGACCAGGTACCGCGACGCCAGCGAGATCTGAGCGACATTAAGGCCCAAATCGGAGATTTTTTCTCGTTCCAACTCCACCTGCAACTCCGGCTTGCCCTCGCCCAGGGAATTGTCGACCTCGACGGCTCCCGCCGTCGCGCGCACCGAATCCTCCACCATCGCTGCCAATGCCTTCAGTTGCTCCATGCGCGGGCCCGATATGGAAATCTCCACCGGAGCGCCGCCGCCTTCTGATTGCTCGCTGGTGATACTCACCCGCAAGCCCGGGTAACTGGCCAACTCCTCGCGAACGGTCTCGATCACTTCGAACGACGTTCGCTGGCGCTGGTCCATCTCCACCATCCGCACCGTAACACTGCCCTCGTTGTCGGGATTGATCCCCGTGCCGATCGTGGTATAGATGTCCTTCACTTCCGGCTGTTTCCGCAGCACTTCCTCGACACCGCGCGCCAATTCAGATGTCGCCTCCAGACTTGTCCCCGGTGCCGATTTGAACGCCACGAAGAACTCGCCGCGATCGTACTCCGGAATAAACTCCGTACCGATCAGCGGCACCAGCATCAGGCTCCCCACGAAAGTCAACGTCGCAGCCAGCATCACCAGCGCCCGGCGTTTCAGCGCTCCTTGAACCACGGTCTTCAGGAGATCGTTGAGCTTCTCGAAAAGGCTGTTCCACCAGTTGGTAAAGCGGTAGATGGGATTCTTCGTCCCTTTGTGAAACTCGTGCTCCTGCGTCAGCCAGCGCGACGAAAGCATCGGCGTTAGCGTGAACGCGACAAATAGCGACACCGCCACGCTCACCGCCACCGTGATTCCGAACGCATAGAAGAACTGCCCGACAATCCCCTTCATAAACGCCACCGGCACGAACACCACGATGATCGTCAGCGTCGTTGCCAATACCGCCAGCGCAATCTCGCGCGTCGCGTCGTAAGCGGCCTCCGGCGGCGCTTTCCCCTGCGCCAGATGTCTATAGATATTCTCGATGACGACAATGGCATCGTCGATCAACAACCCCACCGCCAGCGACAGCGCCAGCAGCGTCATAAAATTCAGCGTGAAATTCAACGCCCCCATGAAGAGGAAGGTCGCCACGATCGATGTGGGAATCGCAATCGCCGAGATGATCGTCGCCCGCGTGTCGGCCAGGAACAGGAAGATCACGATCACCGCGAGGATGCCGCCGTAGATGATATTGACAATCACGTCGTGCACGGCTTCCTCGGTGAACTTCGACTTGTCGGCCGCAATCGTCACTTCGATATCCGGCGGCAGTGTCTTGCGCAACTCGGCTAAGCGTTCTTTCACCTGCGCCGCGACGTCAACTTCATTGGCGCCCGACTGCTTAACGAGATCAAGCCCCACGGCGCGTTTGCCGTTCAATCGCGAGATCGATTCGATTTCTTTCGTGGTGTCCTTGATCGCCGCAATGTCGCGCAGCAACACTTGCACACCGTGATCGTTCTTGATCACGGTATTGGCCAGTTGCTCGACCGAAGTGATCTTGCCCAAAGTCCGAATCGAAAAGTCCCGGTCGCCTCGCTCCAGCTTACCCGCCGGCAGTTCCAGACTCGCCGCCTCCACGCGATTTTGCACCTCGAAGATCGACAGGTTGTAGGCCTCGAGACTCGTCAGATCAAGCTCAACGAGAATCTCCCGCTCCTCGCCACCAACCAACTCGATGTTGCCGATGCCCGCCGTGTTCTCCAACTCCTTCTTGATGTCTTCCTTGGCAATCAGCGTCAACTCGCGCGCCGAGCGATTCCCCGCGATCGCCAGAGAAATAATCGGCTGGGCCATGGGGTCAAACTTCTGGATCACCGGCTCTTCCATGTCATCCGGCAAATCGGCCCGGATGCCGGCAATCTTCCCTCTCACATCCTGCGTGACCACATCCTCGTCCATCTCCAACTGAAACTCGGCAAAGGTGAAGGCGTAGCCCTCGTAGGAAGTCGACGTGATATGCCGGACGCCGGCCACCGTGTTGATCGCATCCTCAATCTTCGTAACGATTTCCGTCTCCATCGTCTCCGGCGACGCCCCTGGATACTGCACGGTCACGACCACGAAGGGGAATGAGATATCAGGAAACATCTCGACGCTTAAGTCGCGATATGCGAAAAGGCCCAATACGACCAGCGCCAGCGTTACCATCACGGTGAACACCGGTCGGTTGATGGCAATCTTAGAGAGTATCATATTAGTTCGTGTTCCTTACCACCGGATAACCGTCGGAGAGAAAACCCTGGCCGAGACAGACAACCTCGTCTCCCGGAACCACGCCCGAAAGGATCTCCACCGTCGTCTCGTTGTAGATGCCCACCGTTACCGTCCGCACGCGCGCCGTGTCATTCTTGACGATGTAAAGCGTATGAATGCCCTCCTCGGAAATCAGCGCCTCCTGCGGCACGCGTAACGCGCTTGTCGAACTGGCGATGGCAAAGCGCGCCTTGGCAAACGTGCCCGGCTGCAGCCGTCCGGCGGGATTCGGCACCGTAACCTCGATGGTGAATGTGCGTGTCTGCGGGTCCGCTGCCGACGAAATTCGCGTCACCTTGCAGGCGTAGACGCTGTCGTCCTTGGCAACGCGCAGAGTTCCGCTCATGCCGTTGTAGAACAACGCCGCCAGGTCCGCCGGCACGCCGAACGACATCCGCAAACTTTCGATACTCGCCACGCGCGCGGCAATCGTCCCGGCCTGCGGTACGTCGCCGACTTTCGAATTCAACTCAACCAGTACGCCGCTGATCGGCGAAGTCAACTCCACGAGCTCGCGTGCCGCGCGAAAATCGGCCCGCGCCACTTCGAAATGACTCTCCGCGGCATCGAAACTCGTCTCGCTGATCGCCTTCTCGTCGTAGAGGTATTTCATCTTCTTGAAGTTCTTCTCGGCGTTTTCAAAGGTCGCCTTCGCCTGGAAATACTGCGAGGAGGCTCCTCCCTTGTCGAGATAGATGAGCACATCCCCGGCGCTCACCCTCTCGCCGATCCGAAACGGCAGTTCCGTGACCGCTTCCGGAATGCGGACGATAATATCCGCCTGCTTGATCCCTTCCAGTCCACCCGCAAACTCGCGCTCGGCCTCGATGGTCCCGATCTCGGCCACCACAGTCTTCACCGGAATCGTTGGTAACGGCGTCGCGTTCTCGCCCGCTTTCTTGCCGCACGAAACCAGCAACGCCAGACTTCCCAGAATTATGATCCACTGCCGTCTCATCTATTGCTCCTTTAGCTCATCAAGAGTCTCGACCCCGGTGACGCGCAGTATGCGATAGGCCGCCAGCGCGGTGTCATGCGTTGCTTGTACATAGTTGGTCTTGGCCTGCGTCAAGGCCGTCTCGGAAGAAAGAATCTCCAGTTGCGTGCCGACGCCGTTCTGGTAGCGAATGCGCGCAATCCGCAGCCCCTCTTCCGCCTGCTCGATCGTCTTGATCTGCGTCCGCAGCCGCTCGGTAGACTCGGTATAGCGCAGGAATGCATCGCGCACTTGAAGTTCGATCTGCCGGCGCAGCTTTTCGTACCCCAGTTCCACCTGGGTGTGATCGACCCGCGCCTTCTGCACTTTGGCTTTGGTAGTGAAGCCGTCAAAGATCGGCATCGACAACGTGATCGAAGCCGTCCAACTGGGCGACCACTTGTCGCCGTCCATGCCGAAATCGTCCGCCTGGTAACGCCAGCCATACTGACTCATGAGATCGAACTTCGGCGACCGCTCCGCTTTGGCCACGCCGATCGCCCGCTGGGTGATTTCTTTCAAATGCTCCTGCTGCTTCAGCGCCGCTCGCCTGGCCAGAGCCGCATCAAACAGCGCTTCCAGGTGGAACTGCTCGTCAGCCAGCGTCGAATCAAATTGATAGCGCAGCTCGAGCGGCTCCCGTGCTTCTCCGGCAATCAGATTTTGCAGTGCGTTCAGCGCCAGGATCGAGCCATTCTCCGCTTTCAACAACTGCGGGCGCAGATTGGCAACCTCCACCTCGGCGCGCAGTTTCTCGTATTCCGAAACCACCCCCTGCGACTGCATCTTGGACACGATCTCCAGATTCAACTCCGCCGTCGCCAGCGCATCGCGATAGACTTGCACCACATCCTGTGCCAGAATCGCTCCTAGAAACGCCTCGCGAACACCGTACCTGATCTCGGCCTCCGCCTCGTGCACGGCCGATTCCGTGTACTTGCGGTACAAGCGTGCAATCTTAATCGCCGCCATTACCTTGCCCCCTTGCCAAATCGGCTGCGTCAGTGTCAGCCCGGCGTCGATCGTATTCTCCGTCCCGAGCCGAAAACTCATCCCGCCAAACACGACCTCGGGTATTTTCAGATTTCTGGTGTAGGATGAGCCCAGCGAGAGGTTGGGGAGCGCCTCCGCCGTCGCCCGCTTGATCTCCGCCTCGGCTCGCTCCAACTCCGCGCGCGCGATCAAGTAATCCTGATTGTGAGCTAATGCCTCGTCGACCGCCTGCTCCAGCGTCAACTCGCGCGCCGCCGCGCCTGAGCCAATCAGCCAGATCAAGAGCGCCGCCAATAGCGCCGTTGTCCTTATCACGTGTGTATTCCTTTCAAGATCTCAGCCGCCGTCCGCGTGTCGTCTTGCAGTGAATGCCCGCGGCCGTAAAGCTGTCGCTCGATAATCACCTTTGCCAGAGCCAGAAAAGCCAGCGCCAAAAACTGCGGGTCCAGCTTGCGCAATTCGCCCTCCGCAATCGCCTCCCGCACATGCTCGGCAATCGCTTCGGCGATATGCGCTTCGCCGTGCGCGATCGCCTTGGCTAACTGCGGCCGGCGGTCGGGCCGCTCGACCAGCATAACCCGGTAATACTTGGGATTCGCGACGAAAAAGTCCACAAATTCTTTGAGTCCCTGCTGGATTCGTTCTTCAAAGCGGCACTCGCAGTGATTTACTCCCCCCATCCGCCCGTGCAGCCGATCGTGCCCGCGTTTCACCACCGCTGCAAAAAGCTCGATCTTCGATGGGAATTGCCGGTATATCGTCCCCTTGCCGATCCCCGCCTTTGCCGCAATCGCATCGACGTTGCACGCCTCGAACCCGTACCGCGCAAATTCATTCAGCGCGGCATCGAGGATCATCGCCTGACGCTCGCCCGCCGGAAGTACCCGGCGCTTCCTCTGCCGTCTGTCCTCAGCCATGTCTATTAGACGGACTGGTCAGTCCGTTTGTTCCCAAATAAATACCATTAAATCCAATTTTTTCTCCGGAAGAATATCAGCAGGCCGACAATTACCCCGACAATGAGAAGCAGCGCAAAGGGATAACCAAAGCGCCAGCTGAACTCTGGGATCGTGTCGAAGTTCATGCCGTAAAAGCCCACAATAAACGTCGCCGGTAGAAACAGGGCCGATAAGATCGTCAGGAACTTGATGACGTCGTTGGTCTTGGTCGAAACCATCGAGAAATACAAGTCCATCGCCGAATTGATCGAATCCCGCTGGTTGTCCGCGGTCGAAATCATCACGTGCAAATGGTCGTTAATATCCGAGAAGTAGATCGCCGCCTTCGAACTGATGACATCGAACTTTTCCCGCGTAAACTGCGACATCACCTCCGACTGCGGCACGATCACGCGCCGGATAATCGACAAGTCGCGCCGAATCCGGAACATCTTCTTGAGAACCTTTTCGTCGGGATCTTCAAAAACCTGCGCCTCCACCAGGTCGACTTCCTTCTCCAGCGTGTTCAACGCGCTGAAATACGTGTCCACAACATAGTCAACGATTGTGTGAAACAGAAAATCCGCCCCCCGGGCAATCAGCCGGCTGTCGCGCTGCAAGCGTTGCAGCACCGACTCCAGCGAGTTTACCTGGTGGAAATGCACCGTCACCACCGCATTGCGGCTCAGGAACAATCCGATGCCGCGCGCCTCGATTTCCGTCTCCTGGATCGGCGGTCCTAGCACCTGGACGATCGAGAAGACATAATCATCATAATCGTCAACCTTGGGATGCGACATTTCCGACAGGACGTCTTCGATCGCCAGCGGGTGGAACTTGAAATCGGACGTCAGGACGTACGACTCTTCGTCGGTCGGCGCAGACAGATCGACCCACAGCACCGAGTCCGGCCGCGCGATCATCGAGCGAAAATCGCGAACCCCTTCGGAGTAGCTGAGCCCATCATCGGATGTGTAATAATACGACCTGATCATCGCCGTGTCTCTCGCGGTGGTGTTCCGCTGCTAAGCGATTGTCCCAAAGCGCGTCCGCGGCCGTGGACGTCGCCGCTGCAAAGACCCGTAAATAGGAGGTTTCAATATCGAAGTCAAGCCGGAAATCAGGGCACGAAATGCGGCTCCTGCGCCTCGACTTCCGCCTCTTTGCGCAGGGCTTTGAACGTAATGTGGCTCGTAAACAGGAAGTAGATTCCGATCGCAAACACCGGCACAATGTCCATAAAATGCAGCACCAGGCTGAAAGCCGCCGCCTCCGCCTTGGGGACACCGAAGAACTCGTGTAACACGTTAATCACGATAAACTGAAACGACCCGATATTCCCCGGCGAGATCGGGATCATCAACAGGAAGGAGTTAATGATCACCACCACAACGCCGGCCCAGGCCGGAACCTCCAGTTGAAACGCCAGAATCAGCATCACGGCAATCATCACGTGGAATAACCACACCAGGATCGAATACCAGCTCACTTCGAGAATCCGCTTGGCGCTCTTGAACGAGGCCATGCCATTGATCATCGAATCCGTCCACTTCTCGAG
The DNA here is from genome assembly GCA_964584025.1 of uncultured Ignavibacteria bacterium. Classification (GTDB taxonomy): domain Bacteria; phylum Zixibacteria; class MSB-5A5; order CAIYYT01; family CAIYYT01; genus JADJGC01. Next base: position 65,171 of record CAZOYE010000007.1, on the reverse strand, counting down.
CTTCTTGTACAACTTGGGAAATCGCCGCCGGATCCGCGTCTTGCCAAAATACTCCAGCGCCCGCTGGTTGCGCCAGATGATGAACGCGATGATCAACAGAATCGCTACGCCGATCGCGGCATAGATTTCCGCCTGCCGGATCCAGAGTGGAAACTTGAAAATAAACGAGGCGGCGTACACCAGCACAATCAGCGATATGCCGTCGAACAGCACTTCCATCGCCACGGTCGTAAAGCAGAACGTCTTTGAGAGATTCTCCTGCTTCGACAGCATCACAATCCGCCCCGCCTGCCCGGTGAGTGCCGGCAGCGACAGGTTGATCATCTGGCCGACATGAAATAGGGCAAACACGCGCGTCTTTGTGATCGGCCGATAATCCCGGATCAGCGCCCGCCAACGCATCCCCTTGGCCCAGTTCATGGCCACGGCGCACAAAAATGACCCGAGCAAATAAAGGAAATTGACTCCGGCCAACGTCTGCCAGAGTTCGCGGAGGTTGATACGATAGAAGCTGAGGAAGAGCAGGCCGATCGCGATCACGATGCCGGCGCCCTTCTTCCAGTCAAAGTTAACTTTCAATGCTCCCGCCTAAAGCGTTTCGATGGAACACTGAAGATACCCCCCGTTGGATTCTGTGTCAATAAAATCGGCTGGCCTTGGTGCCTCAGATGGCGATCACATCGGACCGCCGTACCCAGCCCTTGAGCTGGTTGGCAAACAGCCCCAGATAGTAATCGGCGCGGCTGTCGAGGATTTGGAAGGTCAGACCTTCGTGCGCTTCGAACTGCACTTCAAAGTCGGTTCCGGGCCCGGAAAGGATATCGGTCTGGTCAACGACGACGACGCCTTCTTCCAGGAGGTAATTGGTCTGCAGTGTCCAGATCATCGCCCCCGCGCACACAACCGTGATCAGCACCAGCGTCGTGATCACCCAGCCGCGTGTGCGCGCGATCTTTCCCATCCGCCGCAGTGCCAGGAGAACAAAAATCAAAGTGAAGGCGCCGAGGCTCAGGAAGAAATACTGATTGGGGGACAGGACATTGAAAATCGCGCTTGCTTGCGACTGCATCAATGCCTTGTCGCTCGCTTCGATCTTGTCGACCGTGAATAGCCGGGCGAATTGGAGATTCGCCTTGACATCCTCATCCTCCGGCGCCAACCGCTGCGCGCGCCGGAAATTGGCGATCGCATAACCAATCCGCCCCGACTTGTAATAAGCGCACCCCGCGTTATAGAACAATTGTGGTGAAGAGTAGCCGCGGTCAATGATCTGCTGCAGCGCCTGCGCGGCCTCGGAGAACTTTCCCTGGTCGTACAAACTCACCGCGCCGCGAAAGTCGTCTTCAATCGCTCCGATCGCCGCTTGCGACAAAAGCACAATCAGCAGCAGCGTTAGCAGTCGCCTCACCGCGTTTTCTCCAAATCGATAATCAACTCCCGCGCCTCTTCCCACAACTTTTGCATCGCCGACAAACTGGAGCCGCCCGGCGCGAAACGCCCGAAATCGCATTGCTCCAGCAACCGCAGCATCTTCTCGATCTGTGTATCGCTCTGCTTGCCCGCCGCAAACGCTTTGATCTGGTCGGCAGTTAACCCGAATCCCGGCAAATTATAGCGGTCGGCAAAATAGTCAATCAATGCTCGGCTCACTTCATTATAGAATCCGTCCGCCGATTTGACATTCAATTGCTCCTTAGCCTTCGCCAACCGCCCTTCGGCCATCTTGCGCGCCTGCTTTAGCCGCCGGAAACCATGATCCGACTCCAACCGCTCCTTGCGCCGCTGTTGCTGAACGACGAACACGAACGCCGCAACCGGAAGCAGGTAAAGCGCCGCAAACAGCGGGCTTAAGACCAGCGGCCGGCTGCGCCGCGAATTTAGATTCCCCACCTCCGCCTTGAGGTAGCGGATATCCTTGGCGCCCGCCGTCGGATCGATGCGATTGCTTTGCAGGTTTTGCATCTGCGACGTAAACCGGTCTGTCGAGGGCGATACTTCGACCCGCACCGGCTCGGTGCTCGCAATCTTGTACGACCGCGATTCCGGATCGAAATACGAGAAACTCAGCGACGGCAGCAGGTACGACCCCGCGCGCTTCGGAATAAACACCTGCTCGTAGGTCTTCGTGCCACCGATGCGGTAACTGGCCTTCTCGATATTCTCCGAGTCCCCCGCCTGATAAGAACGGAAATCGTTCAGCGGCGGGACTTCCGGAAGCGCCACCGTCTTGATGTTGCCCGTCCCCGAGATCTTCACCGTCATCGTAATCGGTTCGTTCACCTCGACCTGCGTCTTGTCTACCGTGGCGGCGATCCGGTACTGCCCGACGGCCCCCGAAAAATCCGCCGGCTTGCCCGCTTCCGGCAGCGGCAGCACCAGAACACGCAGCGGCGTCGAGGTTACCCGCACCTGCTTCGTGTCACCGAAGCCGCCAAAATTATCGAAAATCGAAAAAGGATCGCGGCTGCGGCGGCGTTCCTGAACCAGGCAGGTAATCTCTGCCGACCCTACCGTCTGCAATCCCGGCCCGGTCGGAAACAAAGCGGTCTTGAGTTCCTGCACGCGGTAATCACGGCCGTTGACCGTCTGGAAATCTACTTTCTGCTGCCCCAGCTCTTCCACCCAGAATCCCGTCCGCTCCGGCGGGTTATAGTCGGGGTTTTGCAACAGATCAATGCCTGCGAAAAACCGCAGCGTCAGCGTGACCTGTTGATTGACATAAACCGTGTCGTGATCGAGCGACGTCCGCACGAAGAGATCGTCCTTGGTTACCGAGCTTTGTTGCTGCAAGCGGCGGTCCTGGCGCGGATCATTAGTGCGCGCCTGCGGCGACGCGCTGGCCGGGAGCACCTGAACATCGACCCCCTTGGTCTGATAACGCACGCCGTCGATATCCAGCGCAAACGGCCCGATCGTCAATTTCCCGGAGCGCTTTGGCGACAGCCGGAAGACGTAGCGCTTTGACTTCTGCGACTGCCCGTTCACCCAGGTGAAACTCTGGCTGGTCCCGCTCGAGTAAATATCGAAGTCCGGAAGCTCGGCTAACTGAATATTGGGATAACGGCTCACGTCGCCGGAAATCTCGATCGAATACTCCAGCGTCTCACCCTGCGATAACTGAGACCGATCGACACTGGCGCTGACGCTGGCATTGGCCGCCAGGCAAACGGCAGCCCAGACGAAACTCAGAAGCGCAGCGCTCAGCAATCGTACTCGCATCATCTCACCAATCCCTTCGCGGATCGTATCCCGGCAGCTTCATCTTACTGCGCGTCATCTTCTTCTGCAGTTCCTTTTCATCATTGCTGATCGCCCGCAGGATCCGCATCGCGTCTTCCTTGCTCATCTTTTGTTCTTCGGCCTGCGAAGATTTCTGCTGATCCTTATTCTGTTCGCCGCCTTGCGGATCTTGCTGTTGCTGCTCTTCGCCTTGTTCACCTTGCTGCTGTTGCTGTTGCATCTGCTGCTGTTCCTGCTGCTGGTCGTCGCCGCCTTGATCCTGTTGCTGTTGCTGCTGTTGCTGATCCTGCTGTTGATTCTGCTGCTGCTGTTGTTGCTGCTGTTGTTGCTGTTGATCTTGTTGTTGCTCTTGATTCTGCTCTTGCTGCTGATCCTGTTGTTGTTGCTGCTGTTGCTGGTTCTGCTGTTGCGCCTGATCTTTCAATCGCTTGCGCGCCAATTCCAGGTTGTACTTCGCCTCGGTGTCTTCAGGATTCAGCTCCAGAGTCTTCTTGTAGGCGTTAATCGCCTCTGCAAAGCGATCGGCACGGAAGAAACTATTTCCTAAATTGTAATATGTGTCCGATTGGAATTTCTCGTCCTGCGTCTCCAACGCCTTGGTGAAACGTTTAACGGCGTCCTCGAACCCCGCCTGCCCATAAAGCGCAGTCCCGAGATTGTACTCAATCAACGGTTCCTGCGGCTTCTCGATCTCCGCCTCGCGATACGCCTTGACCGCCGCTTCGTAATCGCCCTTCGCGAAAGCTTCATTCCCCTGTTTGATCAATTTGCGGTAGTCGGCCAGCGCCGTCGTCGCCCCAAACAGGACGATCGCCGCCAAGAACAGGTTACGCCACGGCATTACGATCACCTCCGTTGTTCTTTCTCCGCCGTCTCTCCGAAAGCAACGACTCGGCCGCCAACAGCACGATCGCTGCCGGTAATACGTATTGGAACCGGTCTTCGTACTGCGTCATCAGGATATCGTGCAACTCCTTCTTTTGCATGCTCGATATCTCCGCATAGATTTCATCCAGCGCGATCTCGCCTTGCGCAGCATGATAGTAGCGCCCGTCCGTTTCCGCCGCCACCTGCTGCAGCGTCCGCTCATCGAGCCGCGTCATCACCAGCTCGCCGGTCTCATCCTTTTTGTAGCCGACCATCTCGCCGCGCGCGTTCCTGATCGGTATCGGTTCCCCTTCCGGGCGCCCGATGCCGATCGTGTAAATGCGCACGCCCGTCAGTTTGACTTCATTGATCGCGGCGGACAGGTCTTCGCCAAAATCCTCGCCGTCGGTGATCACGATCATCACCTTGTTCTTGCGTTCCTTTGCGACAAATCCCGAACTCGCCGTCGTGATCGCCTCGGCGAGATTCGTTCCGGGATAGGGAATCAAGTCTGTGCTCAACACATCGACAAACAACTCCGCCGCCGAGTAGTCGAGCGTCAACGGGCATTGCACGAACGCGCCGCCGGCAAACGCCGTTAGTCCCACCCGGTCACCCTGGAGTCGCGAGATGAGCCCGCGCACTTCCTGCTTGGCGCGCTCCAACCGATTCGGTTTCATGTCCTCCGCCAGCATCGAGGCGGAGCAATCAACGACGATCATCACGTCCTGCCCTTCGCGCTTCAGCACTTCCATATGCGTCCCGAACTGCGGTCGCGCCAGGCAGACCACCAGCAAGATCAGTCCGATAAATAGGAATACGATCTTGTAGCGCCGGCGCCGCGGCGAGAAGTTCTGCACCAGGTTGCTAAGAAGCCCGCGATCGGCAAATGACTCCAGCAAGCGCTTCTTCTTGCGGGCACTCCAGATGAAGAACACGGCCAGCGCCGCAACGGCAAACAACAAATAGAAATATTCCGGGGCTGCAAATCTCATAAGCTTTTCTATTCTAACCAGTTATACTCGTTAACCACCGAGTTGTTGCTACGGAAGTCTGCGGAAAATCGTCTCCCGCATCAGCAATTCCATCAACAATAGCCCCCCGGCGATCATCAAAACATAAGGGAAAAACTGGTCGAACTGAAGATACTCCTTCACCTTGAACTTCGTCTTTTCCAGCTCCGAAATCTGCTCATAAATATTCTTCAGCATATCTTCCGACCGCGCCTGGAAATACTTTCCGCCGGTCGACTCTGCAACCTTGGTCAACTGCTCCTCATCCAGCTCGTGGTCGATCTGCACATAACGGCGCCCGAAGATTGCATCATCGATCGGAACCAGCGCCTTCCCTGGCTTTCCGGCTCCAATCGTATAGATCCTGATGCCGAGCGACTTGGCGATCTCGGCGGCTGTCAACGGGTCGATCTCGCCGGCGTTGTTGACGCCGTCAGTCAGTGCAATGATGATCCGCGATTTTGCCTTCGAGTCCCGCAGTCGGTTCACGGCATTGGCGATCCCCATCCCGATCGCCGTTCCGTCTTCAACCATCCCGAAATCGACCTGGTCGACAAAATTGACCAGCACCCCGTAATCCAGCGTCAACGGACATTGCGTGAACGACTGCCGCGCAAACACCACTAACCCCACACGGTCGTTCTGCCGTCCGCGGATGAAATCCTTGATCACTTCCTTGGCAACCGTCAGGCGGTTCTGCGGCTTGAAATCCTCCGCCTTCATCGAGCCCGATACGTCGAGCGCGAGCATGATATCGATGCCTTCTGCTGTTACCTCGGTGGTCTTCTTCCCCGACTGCGGCCGCGCCATGGCAATAACCAATAGCGACAGCGCCAGCAGCCGCAGGATCGTCAGGATGCGCCGGTTACGCGCCTTGTTCGACCGCCGCACGCTGCGCAGCAGCGTGATGTCCGAAAACTTGATCGCCGCTTCCTTGCGTCGACGGAACATCAGGTAGCCGATCAGCGGCACCAGCAGCAGAAACCACAAATAATGCGGATGCGCGAACTGGAACATCAGGTCGTTACCTCCGCCTGCGGCGCCGAGGTAAACGGCAGCGACCGCGTCTGCATGACAAAATCGTGCGCCATCTGGAAATGCCGTTCGATGTCCTCGCTCGTCGGATCGTACTTGGCGAATTTTACCAGATCGCACTCCTCGAGAAAATGCCGGATCGCCTCCTCCTCGCGCTTCTCGAGCGAAAGCCCGCGAAACTCCATGATGATTTCGTGCGTCGTGCGCTCCAGCGCCGATATGCCGTAACGGCGTTCGAGATACTTGCGAAAAATCTCCGACAAGCGCAGGTAGTACTCCTTGTAGAGCCCCCGCGCGACCCAATCGCTGTTCTTCAGTTTGCCCAATTCGTCCAGCGCAATCTCCCAGGGCAGCCGCGTATCTACAGCTTCGCGACCCAAATCGATCGGTCGCCCGGCACGCCGATACATCAGATAGAAAAGCACCGCCGCGGCAATCACCACCGTCCCGATTACAAACCACCACCACGGGAAATCGCGTTCGAAACTCCGCGGCCCGCGCAACGGCTTGATGTCCTCGCCTTCTTCGCCTTTCAGCAGCGAGTTAACCTTGATCGCAATCGGATCCGTGCTGATCTGCTTCGTCTCCCCCTGCGGCGTCAGGTAACGAATCGTTATCGGCGGGATCTGGTAATCGCCGGTCGTAAACGTCGTGATATCAAACGACTCGCTGCTCTTCCGCATCCCGTCCTCAATCTTGCTCTGACGCGGCGAGTAATCCTTCACCTCGAACATGCCCAGATTTCCGCCGACCGCCAGCGAGTCAACCACCAAAGACGTGTCGGCGCTGATCTGCACCGTGTAGCGCACGACGTCGCCGATCGTCACCGACTGCTTGTCAATCGTCGATTCGACCGAAATCCGCTCCTGCGCAAACGCAAACGCTGCGGCAAGCAGCACTATGATCAATGATTTATAGACTGGCATCATTCTTCTTATAGATAAATGTCCGCGCACTGCTGTCGACCGGATGGTAATTCGCCGTCAACACTTCACGCCATTCCGGATATACTTGATAATCCACCACTACCAACTCCGGCCGCTGCGCCGCCAGTGCCTCGTTAATCGTGGTATTCGTCAACAGGTGCATCGCCGCGTATTCTGACTCGCTCAATTCCAGGGGAAAGTAAAACCCGACGTGCTCCGACCCCGCCAACTGCGGTCGGTTCGAGAGCGCCGCATACCCGGCCCACTCTGACAGAAGCGTATCCTGCTCGCGGGAGTTGGCCTGAATTTTATCAACGATCGTGTTCAGTTGCCGCCACTCAAACCGCAGATTCTCGTCGCGTGGCGCGACGATGAAGAGCGCCACGAAGGGCACCAGCCCGACAACATAGAGCACTCCTGCCGACCGCAGAATCGGCCGTAAACGCGCCTCCCGCAAAATGAACTGCGCACACGGAATCGTCAGCAGCACCAGGAACGGCACCGCCTGCTGGAAATATTGCATGTGCACGGGCGTCGGTGCCAGGTAGCAGACCACGATCGCCAGCGCAAAAAGCGCGGACGCGCCAAACCAGCTCGGACGTTCCGCCAATCTGGCCCGAATCAGAAACCACGAGGCCGCCGCCGCTCCCAGTAGCAGAATCGTCTGGGGCAACACCAGGAACTTGCCGAAATTCACGACTTTGTGCAGTATCAGCGCCGAAAGCGGCTCGATCGGCTCGCGCATCAGGTGAAATCCAAGATTGTTGAAGAAGAACTCTCCGGGAGCCGTAATCGCCAGGTACAACGTCGGCAACGAAGGCAAAAGCACTCCAAGCGCCATCGCCGCGAATAGTCTGATTTTTGATTTTGTCGCGCTCTTGTCCGACTTGAAAATGAAATATGTCGCTATCGGCAGCAACACCAGGAGCACCGAGCGCAGATTCGCGGCGAAAGCCAGGAAGAACATCGCCCCAAACGCCGACCGCAAGGCGCCCTTGTCTGTGCTCCGATCGGCAAATGTCAGCGCAAATCCGGCAACAATTAACAGATCTGTCAACGCATAAGGCTTGAACACGCTGTGCCACGTCAGCGACAGCCCGCCCAGCGCCACAAGGAACGCCGCCACAGCCGCCGCTCCCTTATCATTCGCGCTCGCAAGAACAAACCGATAGATGATGTAGGTCAGTATCATACCGCAAAGTGCCGCCAGTAACCGCAGCACAACCAGCGAATCCAACCCCCAACCGCTCAGCACGGAGAACATCGTCGGAAACAGAGGCCCTTGGGGATAGAAGAAATCTACGTGCGGTGTCAATCCGTCCGCCACCCGTTGCGCGGCCGCCAGGTAGAAGCCTTCGTCGGCATCCACGACTCGCAAGTAAACAAACGCCAGTGACAGCAGCGCCTGCAATGCCAGAATCACGACGAGCGCGCGATGTTCCCGGAACCAACTCACCTACCGAAACCTCCGCTCGCGCATCTTGAAGAACTTGGTCAAGGGAATGAAGTAGTCGTGCCCCGTCGTAAGTTGCACGAAGTCGATGCTCATGCGCCGAAACGCTTTTTCCAATTCTACCGAAAGTTCCCCTGCCTGCAGTCCAAAGCGCCGGCGAAACGCACCGTCGGAAGTATCGATCGTGATGATCTCCCCCGTTTCGGCGTCCTCAAAATCGATCAATCCAAAATTGTCCATCTGCGCCTCGCGCTCGTCGCTGATCTTGATCGCCACCACGTCATGCTTGCGATTGGCGATAATCAGGTCGCTGGCGTAACCGGAACTGAGAAAATCGCTGACCAGGAACACCACCGACTTGCGCTTGATCACGCGGTTCAAGTACTCCAGCGCCTTGCCGATGTTTGTCGACTTGCCCACCGGCTTGAAGTAGAGAATCTCGCGAATCAATCGCAGTACATGCCCCCGCCCCTTGCGCGGCGCGATAAATTTCTCGACCTCATCGGTGAAGATGATCATCCCCACCTTGTCGTTGTTGCGGATCGCCGAAAACGCCAGCAGACCGCAAATCTCCGCCGCCATCTCATCCTTGCGCTGGCCGCGCGTCCCGAACTGCCCCGAGGATGACGCGTCCACCAGCAGCATCACCGACATCTCGCGCTCTTCGCGGTATTTTTTGATAAACGGCACGCCCGTGCGGGCCGTCACGTTCCAATCGATCAAGCGGACGTCATCCCCCGCCTGGTATTCGCGCACCTCCTCGAACTCCATCCCCTGGCCGCGGAACGTCGAATGGTACTCCCCGGCGAACACGTCGTTTACCATGCGACGCGTCGTGATTTCGATCCTGCGAATTTTCTTGAGAATCTCGGACGGTAGCACGCTTACGGTACCTCGACCTCGTTGAAGATCTTTGTCACGATCGCCTCAGAGTCCACTTCTTCGGCTTCCGCTTCATAAGTGAGAATCACGCGGTGGCGTAGCACGTCCATGCCGATCGTCTTGACGTCGTCCGGCGTGATGTAGCCGCGGCCGCGCATGAACGCATGCGCCTTGGAGGCCAGCGTCAGGTTGATCGTCGCGCGTGGTGAGGCGCCATAGTCGATCAGCCCCTTCAGGTTGAGGTTGTAAGCCTCTGGATTGCGCGTCGCGAAGACGATGTTCACGATATATTCTTTGACCTTGTCATCAACGTAGATCCGGTCCATCACGGCGCGCGCCGCGATTATATCCTGCGGCGAGATCACGGCGTTCGCTGCATAGCTCGCCCCCACCGTCATCCGGTTGAGAATCTCCAACTCCTCGGCCTTCGAAGGATAGGTGACCCTGAGTTTGAACATGAAGCGGTCGACCTGGGCTTCCGGAAGCGGATATGTCCCCTCCTGCTCGATCGGGTTCTGCGTCGCCATGACCAGGAAGGGCTTCGGCAGCGGATGCGTCGTGTCCGCAATCGTCACCTGCCGTTCCTGCATCGCTTCCAGCAGCGCTGACTGCACCTTTGCCGGTGCGCGGTTGATTTCGTCCGCCAGGATCATGTTGGCAAAGATTGGTCCCTTCTTCACCGAGAATTTCCCATCGGCCTGCGAATAGATCATCGTTCCGATCAAATCCGCCGGCAGCAGATCCGGCGTAAACTGCAAGCGCTGGAAATTCGCGGATATCGCCTGACACAGCGTCTTGATCGCCAAAGTCTTCGCCAATCCCGGCACGCCCTCGACCAGAATATGCCCGTCCGCGAGCAGCGCCATGATCATCCGATCGACCAGGTATTCCTGCCCGACAATGACCCGTCCTACTTCTGCCTTCAGCCGCAGCACAAACTCATAGTTGCGCTCGACGTCTGCTTGAATCTGTTTGATGTCTTGATCCACCGCTTTATCTCCCAAGTACTTAGTTGCGTCCAGTCAATTCGATCAAGTTGTACGACCTGTTTTCGTGAGCAGTTCCACGATTTTTTGCGCTGTCGCCGCGGCCGCGCGGCCTTTCGTAACGTCAGGTTTCCCGGTGCCGAACTTGACCTCCTCGCAATAAGCAAAAAGGTCGCGCACCGCCGCCCGTAGTTCGCTATCAACAGCCCGTTCTTCCATCCAGCGCAGCACGTCGGCGAAAGTGTACCCGCTTAACTTGGCTTCGTGCTCATTCTCCAGCAGGCGAATGACGAACTTGCTCGCCTCAGCCGAAAACGGAGCGAAATCCTCGCGGTCGGCCAGCTTTACAATCCCCTCAAACTCCGCCTGCGCCTGTATTCGCCAGTCCGGGGCGTCAGGCTCCACATTCTTCTGTTTCCGTCGCAGCGCATAACCTAACGCCGCCAGGATAGCGACGCCGACGGCGATCCCTCCGTAGAGCATTCCGGTACTGCCGCTTGGTTTCTTGACCGGCTTCGGCTGCGCGACTTGGATCACGATCGGCTCCGAGCGTAGCGTATCGGTCGTGACGCTTCCGACAAACTCCACCTGAAAGGCCGGAATTGTCAACTCGCCGCTGCGCGCCGGCCGCAGCACAAAGGTATACTTCCTCACGATGCGCTCACCCGCCCGCTCCACGCTGCTGCCCGAGCCGCCGATGCGAAAGGCAATCATTTCCGGCGGGGGCAACGGCGTCGTCTTGATCGCCGGATCGTCAACATTGACCTCCAGCGTCAGTTGAATCTCATCCTCATATGCCGCCTCGGTCCTGTCGACACGCGCCTGAAAACCGACCTCCGCCCGGGCGCTTGTCAAAGCCGAGAGCAGGACCAACAGAAACGAACAGAACCCCAGCCGCTTCATATCTGAAATCATACGCTTTTCTCTCGCCGCGTTTCCGGCCTTAACATTATTTAACACTGCCGAGTATCAGGGCCGCCAGCGCCGGCAACATCAGCACTTTCAATACCAACGACACCCGCGCCGCTCCCGCAATCGCCTCGGTGCGGAAGTAGATAACAAAGATGACGGCTAAAGGCAAATTCACTCCGAGGCTGACCGTCCAAAGATATGCCTGCGACCGCAAAACTTCTGCCCACCCGGAGTAGCTGATCACGATCATGGCAAACGCGCACATTGCCGCGATCAGCCGCGCCCGCGCCGCACCGAATCGAAGCGCCAGTGTAGCGCGGCCCGCCGCGCGATCTCCCGGAACGTCTTGAATATCCTTGATGATCTCCCGTACCAGATTGTAAAAAAACGTCAGCGCCGTGGCTGCCATCACGGAAGTCCAGACCGGGTGCTGCCCCTTGCCGATCACCGCCAGCAAAGGAAACACCGATGAACACAACAATGCCACCAGCACATTCGCAACCGCCAATACTCCCGATACTCCCGTCGCATAACCGAACAAGCAGGCGGCAACAACGAGGTAGTAAAGCGTGAGAATCCAGCCGCCCAGGATTGCGGCCACGAATCCCGCTGCCAGCATCGCTAACGCAATCATCCACGCCTCGTTGCGCGAGATGACCCCGGACGGCAGTGCTCGTCCCGGCCGATTGATCGTATCCGTCCGCACATCGAAAATGTCGTTGATCGCGTAACCGAACGACACCAGGAAGAACACCGCCAGCGCGGCTTCGCGGGGCAGTTCAAGCGTGCCGAATGCGACCGCCTGCGCCGCAACCAGCGACAATGCCGCTACCATCCCGTTAACGGGCCGGATTAACTTGATTCCAGCTACAGCCTTCTTCATAACAGAGAGTCAAAACCAAAATGAACAAGTAGTTTATCAAGTTGTTTGGACTCGCCCAACGTCAAATCCAGCCGAAACCAACCGAGCGATGTCTTCAGCGAGGCACCCGCGCCGAAACCGCTCAAGCGCAGTTCGCCGGTTCGCGTTTTGAGAAGGCCATTATCGCTGAATGTCCGGAGTATCACCTCTTTTGAAACGAGATACTGCAACTCGCTGTTGCCCACGACCCCTTCTTGCACCAGGAACGAGCGCTCCCGGTATCCGCGCAGCGACCCAACACCCCCGATCTCAATCATCTGCTCGCTCGGCAGCGGGTCAAAATCCGACCGCACCTCAAACGCCAACAGTCTTTGACTGATCACCCACGATCGACCCAATTTGAGCCAACCGGTTCCATCAAGCTTAAACCGCTTGGTGTAGCCGGTCTCTACCGACTGTCCCGATGCAAACGATTTGCGATAAGAAGTCGCAAACTCGCTCGCCAGCCGCGCTCCCGGTACTCCCGGATCAACGGAGCTGCGGCTGTCGAAGGTCGTGCTCAGCGCGGCTTCTACAATCCGTGCCGAGGGCGACCTTCGGCCTTCTTCCGGTGTGATCTTCTGCCACGAGAATTCGCCTCCCACCAGCCAATCAAGATTTACATGGTACGCGACTGCGGCGCCGAGCCGTGCACTGATGAAACTCGAATCACGATCACTTTGACGGGCCGTCAGACCGACATCGAACGCCGATCCGCCCACGTATGGCACAAACGCTTTGATCGCCAGCGCGCGCGAGGATTCGTTGCGGCGCTCCCAATCCCACGAAAAGCGCTCACCATAGCCGAGCGCGTTGACCACCCCAAGGCGCAGCTGCCCCGCCACGGAATTATCCGGATCGAGTGTCGCGACTCCTTCGATCTCTATGACCCTCTTTTCCCTGACCGCGAACTCCACGTCGGCCCGATTTCGCGCGACATCGTGCCGCACCGTGGCCGGCGGCTGCATCACAATGAAATCAAGCTTGTCGAGCGCTTGCTGCGCGCGCGCAATCTCGTCTTCACGGTAAAGTGAATCCGGACGAAGATCGACCCGCCGCAGAAGAGTCGTCGGTCGAGTCGCTGAAAGCCCGGAGAATTCAATTTCTCCCAGCGGTGTCTGCGGTCCGGCAAGCACGCTCAGTTCAAGACGGGCGCGACCTTCGACAATTCGCACATCGCGCAAGAGGACGCTGGCGAAGGGATATCCTTGATCCGCATAGACACGCGCCGCGGCAATGCCGATTTGTTCTATGGCGACCGTCGTCAGCGGCTCTTTGTCAGACAGGCTAATCTCGGAAGCGACCGCGGAGTCGAGCCCGGCCAGCTCCGTTTCTCCGAGTGTGTACCTGTGGCCCTCGGAAATCACGAGAACCGTGTCCGCCGCAGTTTTGAGCCCGATCGACGCCTCCAGGTAGCCGGCTTCGATATATCCCTGTGCGATCGCTTGGGTGAGTTCCCCCAACGACTGCGCCCGCGCGGCTACTCTCTCAAGTTCAGCCGTCTTGAAGTGCCTTGCACCTTCGAAGCGAATCCCTGCCGCGCTTCCGCTCCACAGCAGCACCAATATCGCAAGTAAACGCATCATCATTCGAACTTCGAGATCAACGCGCTCCGCAGAAAGTACCGGTCAGCCTCACCCTCGCGAATTTCACAGTTAGCCAGCACCTTGAACACAAAACTTCGTGACAGATTCAGTTCCACGCGCAACCTTCCTCCCGCATGCGTGCCGACGGGAAATCCCTCCGCCATTTGCAGCAGGATCGGTCGGTTTGCTGACTCTCTAATCGCAAGCACGAAACTCGCAAACTCAAGTCGCCCTCTACTGCCCAGATTACAATTGATCCCCGGACTCACTTTGATCGAAACGCTCTCCAGCCCCAGCGAATCGGATCGCTCCCGGGCGCAACTGCCGGTTACGGCGAACTCGAAGATTCCCTCATAACGTACACCGCCCAATTCAAGCTTGCGCTCGCGCAGGAACATGTTGAGTCGATTCGGCTCCCGCCAACTGCGGTTGCGTCCCCCGACGCTCGCGGTCACTACGTCGCGAGTTCTCAGTCCCTGGTTGATACCAAGCTTGAATTCCTCGCCACGACGGCGGCTTGGATAACTGATATCCAGCAGGTTGTCGTCGCTCGTCCGCCGATACTCGACTTCGGTTCGCAGGCGTAACGCCCGATCATATCGCTGCACGCGATAGACATCATCTCGTTCGGCGAATCGCGCGGTCGATGAGTACAGCCTCTTCTGGGGCGCCAGCCACTCCCACGGCGCACGGTCCAGCGCCGCGCCGATCTCGCGGAGATTGACTTCGTAGCGCACCGTAACTCCGCGCGTCGGTGCAACTCGATAGATCTCTTCCAATCGCCCCTCTATCGAGATGCGCTTCTCGCCGTCACTGCTCTGCGTCGCAACCCCGACATTTTCGGTTACTCTTATGTAGTCTCCCCGACTCTGCGCTACATAGACCGAATCGATCAACACATAATCACCCTCTCCTGCATCCACCTTGATATAGGTCTCATTCGTCTGCGAGACACCGCGGCGATTCAGCCGGTAGTTGGCGGTCAGGTCGATTGCCTGGAAGATGCGCGGCGCCAGCAAGTCCACGACGCCGGTCTGGTAATTTTCACGTCCCACTGTATTGCGAAACCGGTTGGCTGTCGCCGTCGCCGAGATCTTGCGCCCTATCCCGAGGGTGCGAACCATCTGGAAGACTGCGCTGCGCTTGGAATCCACAAGCTTCCAACTCGCCGTATTCTCCCAGTTTTCGCGCAGTCGGCCGCTCACCTTGATTCCTGCGTAGCCCGCACCCAGAACCACCTCACGCTTGCTCGATGTACCGGCCGACGCGGTTTCCCCTGCCGTTCTCAATTGGTCGTATTCCCCGCCCGCCTCAAGAGCGACACTCCCGATTCCCTGGCTGACGCTCGGCAGTAATCTGAAAAGGCGCCGCGCGCTCCCGGCCTCTTTCGACTGAGCCCAATCGGCGATCAGTCTCAAGTCCGTTGCTTCGCCGATTTGCGCCCGACTCCTCAAACCCGCATTCTCCGCACGAAACTCACTCCCTTCGCGCGTCATGCCTCCACTCAGACGCGCGTTGAGTCCGGAATCTGCGGTAACCTCGTAATAGCCGTCGAGTCGCCGTCGATCCTCCGGCAGTCTCGACCGGCGTTGCCACAAGTACGCTGCATCAACGTCATCGCGCCGACTGAACCGGTAAAACTGCGCCGGTAGGTATTCGGCGCTGACGCCCGCGCTGTGCACCGATCGCGGCATTCCGGCTCGCAGCGCGGCAAACCCGGCGATCTGCGAGTTATCCGCATCGTCGCGCGACGAAAACCTGTTCCGATCATAGTTGGAGTAAGCCACCTCGCCGCCGACCTTGAGTGCACGACTTAGGATCGCCTCCGACTTCACTCCGGCAAGTTGAGCCGATTCCGGCAACGCCAGTCGCCGCACTGGTAAGAATCGGCCCAATCCACTCCCGACATATTGATAGCGGCCGCCGCCGAGATAGCTGTAGTCTCCCGCCTCGACCTCGCTGAAAACCACACGATACTCTCCGTTCCCGTCGCCAACGTAGTCGTAGCGAACTCCGCTGCTGTCACTCTCGGCCCGGTAATCCCCCAGTCCGGCTCCGACAAAGCTCGCCCCCGATATCACCGCAGCCCCCAGATCGTCTCCGGCGGCAGCCAGGACTGCCAGGTCGCTGTCAGAAAGCACGAAGTCCTCGGGATCATTGCGCGCGCTGAGTTGACCGGCATACCCGACGGCGACACTGCGACTGGAGTCGCGGCTTTGGACAACCGCTGCTCCTGTCAGGAGCGTCTTGCGATATTCCAGCTTCTGAAAATCATACTCAACCCGCACGCGATCGCCGTTGTCGATGATGCGCCTGCCGGTGAAGTACAACTCTCCCTGCAGGTAATCGATATAATAGTCCTGGTCGCGTCCGCGCGATAACTTGACCCCGTTCAGCCATAGCTGATCGGAGTTTTCGACAACCGCGATTCCCACTTCGCCGTTTTCACCTCGCAAGCGGTACGGCCCGTAGTTGCCGTCCTCGGTTGTGAATTCGTGACTACCGAATCTCCCCTGCGGTACTGCGGCAGCAATTTCTGTCAAGGTCTGCCGACCGGAATACGCCACTTGTAACCCCTGCACCTTCCGCTCGAGACTCAGGAAGCGAAAACGATCGCGCTGCAGCGTGAAGCTCCCGAAGACGCTGCGCAATCTTGGCGACTCTACCTCCAGGTACATGCTTTCCAATTCCGAGAACCGTCTCGTCACCAGCCGATTCTCACGCAAGCCGCGATCGGAAAAACTCCCGCGCACCAGTACATCCTTCCCCAAATCGCCCGTCACCGTCATCGTGAGGCCCTGCGACAGACTTGTCCCGCCCCGGTCTGAGAGATCAGCCGAGAAGCTCTTGGCGCCGGTGATCTGCAGATTCGAGCGACTCCGGCTCGTCTCTGTTCTCACGATGTTTGGCGGCTCTCCCGTCAGCAGTCGATCGCCCGTGGTTGCATACGGTCGCAGCGAGAAGGTCCGCCCGAGCAGCGGATAGTCGCGGTGAAGAATCAGCGTATAGCGCTCACATGCATCGGGGTCAACCTTGAGACAAACTGTATCACCCCGCAATTCGAACTCCTCGCCACTGCGTAACGCGCGACCGTCGCACCCGGTGATTCCCGCAAGAGAGTCAACCGCTGCAACAATCAGATAGCACGGCCCGTCTGCCGACCGCAACTCGCGCTCGATCAGAAAACCGGCGTTACACGTTTTTGAATACAGGAGGAATGGTAGCAAAAGCAGGATGCTGCCGATGGCGCGCCGCAACACCCTTCGAGGATCACGGCAAGGCTGCCGCAATCTCATACATCACGATGCGATTGTTGCCGCTGTCACAAACGAAGATCCGGCCGTCGCTCCGCACGGCGACTCCCGCCGGCGCTGAAAACTGCAACGGGCTTGACCCCAGGCTTCCGGTCGCAGCAATCGTGTTGCCCTCGCGATCGAAGACAATCAGCTCATTGCGCTGCGCATCTGTCGCAACAATATGGTCGGCGGTGAGTGCAAATCCCCCCAGTCGGCCTGTTTCGGGTAGGTCAATATCATCGTCAAGATTGCCGAAGCTGTCGAAAACATATATCGCCCGCCGCTCGCTGTCGTAAACAAACACATCGCCTTCGGCGCCGACGCTGATCGCTTCACAGCGGCCGAAACCACCCGCGGGAAACAGCTCCTGCTGCCGCGCGTAGTCTTTGTCAAGCACGACCACCTTCAGATTGTCCGGGTCAAGCACGTACATTTGGCCGAAACGCGAACACGCCAGCGCCGCGACCTTCCCCAGTTCCTGCAATTCCGGCGCAAAATTGAAGCGCACTTCATCCGAGAAAACCAGGTTGTAGTCGCTGCGCACGATCCGGTGGTTCCCCTGGTCAAGAATGTAGAAAACAATTCCGCCATCCGTCGCCAGCGATACCGGGTTGTTGAGGCCGTTGATTCCCAGCCCGTAACCGCCATTTTCCAGGGCAAATGAAAAATCGGCATTAAGCTTCACCAGCCGATTGTTGCCCTTATCAAGGATATAGAGGTTGTTGCTGATATCGAACGCCAGCGCAATCGGCGCGGCCAGCGGCTTTGTCCCGAACGTTCCTTCAATGACACCGACCTGCCGCAATGTCAGCGAAGCAGGCGCCAACTGCGGACTCGGCACCGAACGTGCTGCGCACCCCAGGATAACGAATATTATGATGCCGAGAGATGCCCCCGCCACGATTCGAGCGACACGGCGCACGAATCTAAAACCTCCCGTGAAGCGTGATTTGCCAGCCGTCTTCGCGCGGCTCCAACTCGATTCCGGAAAATCCCGACTCGATACCGCGATTATGCCGCTTCACGCTCCAGTAGGCATCCACGGCTGATAACACATGATTGGCAATCAAAAAACCGAGCGCAAAGTCCGCATTCCGATAAAACGACTTGCTGTCGTTCTTCAGATCGCGGTAATGGTTGCGCGCATCGGCGGAACTCCAGCGCCAGAAGTAAGCCTCGGTATCGGGGTAATACTCCCGCGCCGGGTCAAAGGCCCCGCCAACCTTGTTGTACTCTTCGCGCGAGGAATAGAAGCCGAGGACATCGAAGAACCGGTCGTCCTTGCCCTCGACATCCGCCCCCGCTTCGCGAGCCGCATAGTTGCGATAATCGTCCTCCCGCCATTTGCCGAGATGCTTGAACGAAATCAAACTCGCCAATCCGCCAACCTCTGCCGCCATGAAAATGCGCGACTTGACGACGGCCCCGGCATACAGCTCTCCCGTGCCCGGTACCACCAGCGACATCAGGAATGCCTGCCACGGCTTCTTGCGGATTTTCTCCCTTTCCTGCTTCACCTCGCTAAATCCGCTGCCTTGCTCGACCTGGTATTGAATCGTGGGTTGCGGAGACAGCGCCAGCGCCGACGGCTCCAGCGAGATCTCAGCTTGCGCGCCGGCCGCCAGGCCGATGCTGATAGCGAATATACCGAGTTGTCTGATCATGCTCAAAACTTGTAGGTGAACACCAGTTTCGGTATCTGCTCGCCTTCGTACTTCGCGAGTCGAGCCTTCAGCGAATACTCGCTGAAACTATCCTGCTGCCGGTTGTAGCGGCGCGCCGAAAGCGCGGCGTCGAACGCCGACAACAGGTGGTTCGCGATCGACACGATCGCCCCTAACTTGGCGCGGTCAAAATGCGAGTTGGCCTCGTCGCGATCGACCAAATACTTCTCGCGGTACGCCGAGGTCGAGTCGCCGGTGCGATAGTCGGTGTCGATCCAACCGTAGCTGAACTGCTCGTACTTCCCGATCATCTCATAGTACTGCTGCGTCTTCGTATCCGGGAGGTGGTGCGTAAATGTCCCTTCCAGGATCTCCGACTCCTGCTCGTCATCCGTAATTCCGTGCACTTCGACCAGGTAATTGTGGTAACGCTCCGGGTCCCAGTATTGGTTAGCATACAGCTTGTTGTCGTCTTCCTGGTTCACACCCTTCTTGTGGTAGAGATAGTAACCGGTCCAGGCCAACGCTTCGATGCCCATGAACATGAACGCCTTCGTCCTGGAGCCGGTGTACAATTGCCCGGCGCCCGGAATCGACAGCGAGTAGAGGAACCCCTTGCCCGGCGACTTGTAGTCGATGTCAAAAATATCCGAGGTCATGGGGAAGTCTTCGAATCCAGCGGCGGCCAGCTCGAAGTCGGTCAAATGCCGCATCCGCTGGTAGCTCCTGAGATCCTGCTCGACCTGTGCCAAACCGATCTCCCCGGTCGTCAGTCGCGCGCCCGTTTCAGCCGCCAATGACGCCGCCAGAACGAATACCAGCGCAGCGGTGAGGGTCTTCATCATCTACTTATCCTCCAAAGAATACATTATTTCACAATCGCAATCGAGCAATGCTTGCGCTCGCCCGAACTCGTCTCCAGTTGGCAGAAGTACACTCCCGATGCCAACCGCGAAGTATCCACATCCAGCTCGTTATCAACACCGGCCAGACCTTCGGCCGACGCTTCCATCACCAGATCGCCCGCGGTGTTGTACCACTTGAAATTCACCCTGCCGCTCTCGCGCAGAGTGAATCTCAGCGTTGTCGCGACACTGGCTGGATTGGGATAATTGTAAAGATAGCCGATCGCCTCGCCCGGCGTCGTAACGGCCGGAAGACTTCGAACGTAACTGCCTAGATTGTAGCTCCCCCCGTAGATGGCGTTCCAGTCGGTGTCGCGCGGTCGGCTCAGGCTGAAGGCACTGATCTCGCCCTCGCGCGTCAACGCCAGCACCGCCCCCGCATTGGCATTTCTGGCGACCGCCAGCGGCAACTCAATCGTGCCACCGGCTGAACGCGGAAAATTCGTCAATCGTCTCCCTTGCAGGTCAAGCGCCGCAACTTCGCCGGTTCGCGTGCCCACGAAGATCTCCATCACGCCGTCGCCGTCGAGATCGACCAGCGCCGGCGCCGAACGGATCGGGCCCACCGGGTTGGCGGCGTTAACCGTCAGCGGAAAATTGTCTACCGAAGTTCCGTTGTAATTGTACGCATAAACGACATTATCGCCCCCAAAAAGGATGTCGATATTGCCGTCATTGTCGATGTCACCCAGGGAAATCTCCGAAAACACGGAACCGCCCACGTCGACCGTCAGCGGATTGCCGGCATAGTTAATCCTAAGCGTGCCATCGAGATAGACTTCTGCGCTCTCGAAACTCCCGTTGCGGTCAAAATCTGCCGCAGCAGCGCCGCGCAGATCAACCGCCGTCCCGCTGGCGCGCATCCCGCCCACCGGCGAAACAATCTCAAACCGATGCAGCGAATCGGTCAACACGCGGAAGGGCCACGGCGATTCGGTATTGCTGAGGATCGCACCACTCGCTCCGACTACGATTCGACGGTTAGTCATCGTATAAACGAGAATTTCTTTTCCCGCACTGTTGCCTTCAACGTCGGCGATGATCGGCGCGATCGCCAGAGGTTCATCGATGAACGTCTCAAACTTTCGCGGCGCCTCACTTGTGAACGTCAGCACGCGCGAGTCGATCGCGCGAATATAGAAATCGCTCGTCCCCGAGACGACTTCCGCGAACCCGTCGCCGTCAAGATCGCCGATCGCCAATGGCATCACGAAATTCCGTCCTGCCGCCATGCTGTGCATCACCGCCAATGTGTCAATCGCCTTGCGCTCCCCGGAATAGTCGGTCCGCTCGACCTCCGGCCGCGTCCCCGTGAACAGCGGTGTGCCGTCCAGCTTGTACGCCAGAATATAATTGTCCACGCTCGTCAGAATCTCATCGGCGCCGTCGCCGTTCAGATCAAAGATCCGCAGAGGCGTCGCACCCCGACCAACGAAGTTCGGCCAGTTCGCGACCTTGCCCTCGGTGCGAATGTTGCAGGTCATCTTGAGCAGCGCCGCCGAGATATTACCGATCGTGATCCCCGTATACGCCCCGTTCGCCGCTGCCGAACTCGGATTCGTCTCCGGCCCGAACTCGCGATTGCCGTTGATCTCGAAATAGTCGCTCTGGCGACCGAAACCGGCAAAGTACTCGCGCCCGAATTGCACCAGCCCGTCCGCTTCCATCAAGGCCAGAAATTGCCGGCGATTGTCCCACTGCCGCGGGTCGGACGAGAAATTGAACCATTGCAGGTCGTTGTCATCAAAGTTATTGAATCCGTCGCCATCGTAGTCGAGCCGGGCGACCAGTTCATCAACGCGCCAGATCAACATCCCTGATCCCGGCGTCAGGAAATCGTACTCGCGGTTATTCGGACCGCCTTCGGTTGTCACCGGCCAGAGAATCACGCCGGTGGCTTCATCGGCCCGCAGATTGGTCGTGCCGTTGCCGTCGATATCGGTGCGGCGGTTCTCGATCAGGAAATATTCTTCCGCGCTGATCGGCACCTTCACCACCTGCGTCTCCGTCGCCAACACCTCCGCCGCCTCCACGCGTACGTTGGTGCCGCTGCTGATCGTCGCGACATCGACAAATCCCAGATAGGCCCGCGACCAGGCATCGGGAAACACCGGCATCACGCCCTGCACCAAGACCGGCACCGTCTCACCGAAATCGATGTTAACGCCAAAGCCGTTGTTGTCCATCAGCGAAAAATCACCGACCGCGGTATTGAACGTCCGGCTGTCATACAAATCAACCAGTCCCAGTTGGTGCCCGAACTCGTGCGCCATCACCGCATTCAGCGCGGTCACCCGGCCATCCTGCGACACCGTCTCCGGCATCACCATGCCGTCGATGATCACCACCGAATCGTTCTGTACAAAAATCGGAGCACCCAATTTCAAGTAGCCTGTGAACAAATCTCCCGGCGTCTCCTGCCCGAAATTCGGCAGATTGTTTTGCTGGTCGGAACCGGGATGAAATACGATATAGGCATCATACTTCGGCTCGCCCGTGACCGGATCGGTGAATCTCAGTTCCAAATCCCGGTCGGCGGCCGCAAACGCGTCTTGATAAAACTCGGTCAAACCGAACTCCGGCGGCTGCAAACCGTAGTAGGCCATCGCCGAGTCCACTTCGTAGGCCGCCTCCGATTGAAGCGGATAGATATCAAACGTCAACGTCAACCGGCCGTTCGAGACCACCTCGTAATAGCTCGCCAGCGCGGTCAAGTGCGCCAGGAAATACTCGTTGTTATGCGGCGCCGGATCAATGATATGCCCTTCCTGCGCCTCGAACTGCTCCCGCGTGCGCAAATCAAAGTTCCCGTCGCCGGTGGTGCGCAAGTCATCCGGCGTTTCCTTCTTGAACTGCGCCTTGATCGCCAGAATGCGAATTGTCTTCACTTCCCCGGCTGCCAGTGCCTGATCGGGAAGCGCGAACTTGCTCGCCCTCTGCAAGCCCAACAGGTTTCGCTCCGAAGCAACGTGACCGATGCAGCCGCGCGGCGATCTCTCCGCGGGCTTCTTGCCCTTGATCGTCAGTACGTTGGCCGAAGCCGCCGTAGTCAGCAAGAGAACAACAATCAATAGGTTCAGCACTTCTCGCATCGTCAGGCTTTTTCCTCTACAGCTTCACCGTCAGCGACGTTCTCAGCGTATTCGCCAGCGGTAAATTCTCCGATGACGGAATGTACGCAAAGTCGAGCCGGTAGCGGCCTTTGTACTGCAGGCCGACACCGAGCGTCGGCGTCTTGATTTCACCCTTCTGGTCGTAAATATAGCCGCCGCGCAGCGCCAGCAATGAACCGTACCAATATTCCAGACCGACGTTCTCCACCGCCTCTTCAAACTCAGTCGAGAAATCGTCGTTGACCGTCGCCAGCAATTTGTTGATCTCACCCACGAGGGTCAGCCGGTTGTACGGCGAGTCGAGCAGCTTGTAGGAGAACCCAACCGCCAGGTTGCGCGGTAATGCATCCGACTGCGCCGCATCGATATAGCTCATGTTCGGTCCGAGGTTGGTCAGCACCGCGCCAAATCGCAGGCGCTTCGTAATCGTGTACAGCATACCGCCTTCAACCGCGAACGACGTCCCCGATCCTTCACCGACTTCGCGACCCGCCCCCTGCACCGACAGTCGGCTGTAAATGATCTTCGCCGACAAGCCCACCGCCAGCGACTTGGAGGCTCTCGTGCCGTAGGATAACGTCAGCGCCACGTCAAACGGATTAATCTCCCCGGTGATCTCCGAAGACGATTCACCCGTCACCGGAATCGTTCCGTACGACAGGAATGTCACGTTCCCTCCGACCGTGCCGAGCGTACCGATCGGCTGCACGTACGAGAGAAATTCGTAATAAAGATCGCTCGCCAGTTCCGGCAGCCAGTTCGCGTGCGTGAAAGTCAATTCCGTTTTGCCCTGCGCGAAGACCACGATGCGGTCGGCCGTGGCAAACCACATTTCCCCGCCCGCGCCAGCGATCGAACGCGTATTCGCCTGCTGCAGGTTCTCGTGATAGTAGCGCTCCCAGCGGCCGTCATCGTGCGTATAGGTGCCGTAAATCGACCCGATGTACAGCTTGCCGCCGTGCGCATGGAGCGAATTGATCGTGCTGCCCGCCGGATTGGCGTAAACATACACAACGCGTCCCAATTGCAGGTTGCCCGTTTGCAGAATATTCTTCTGCTTCAAGATCCCGACAAAGCTGTTGACCTTGTCCGGGTCGGTCGTCTTCAGGTATTCCTGGGCGAGTTCCTCGATGCTCATCGCCTTCTCGACCTTGATCGCCTTGTAGCCGTAGCTCGTCCACGTCCGGCCGTCGAACTTCTTCAGACCCAGTTCCGTGCCGACCCACAGGTCGTTGTCCAGCATCTCCAATGCCGTGATCTTGCCTTCAAACACCGGCTTGTGCGCGAGCTTCAGCGCCACGCCCGCCTTCGGCGATGTGTAGAATTCGGGATTCGCGGCCTGCAGTCGCGCCGCTTCGACTTCGGTGCGGAGCGCGTCTGTCGCGCCGTAGAACTTCGACATGATCGTGTGCGCCGAGTCGTTGACCGAGGTCGTGTAAGTCACCTGGTTTGACCAGCTCGTGCCGTCGAATCCGAACAAGTCATCGTCGGTCGCTGCCCAGGCCTGGCGCTCGTTCTTCACATAGATATGCTTGATCGGTCCGGCCGTGATGCCTTCAGCCATACCGTAAGTCGTCCACTTGCCGTCGCGCAGTGCGCGCACATCCGTATCGGTGCCGATCCAGATATGTCCGCGCTTGAAAACCTCGATCGCCCATACCGCCGTCGAGTCGCCGCCCGTCGAGAACTTCTCCCAGCTGCGGCCGTTGTAACGGTACAAACCGGTGGTCGTTCCGACATAGAGCATCTTGTGGTCCACGCCGATGTCGAGAATATTCCCGTCAAACACCGCCCCGAACGGGAATTGCAGATCATTCGACAACTGATCGCGGTACGACTTCTCCAAAGCAAATAGCAGCCGGTCGCCTTCAGTCTCTGTGATCGTCGAGTCAGCCAGCGCCTTATTGTAGGTATCCACGAAATTCGTCAGTCGGAGATTATCTAACCGGCACCCCATCCAATTCTCTTCGAGTTTGCCCAGGCTATTCAGAAGCTCGGTGCGTCCGCGCAGATCTTCCGGCAAGGCAGCCTCGATCGCCGCGCGCATTTCCAGCAAGCGTTCCAGCGGCATGCGATTATTCGCGCGCGCCACCTGCTCCAGCCGCGGCAGTACCGCTTCGTCCTTGGCCGTCCCGATCGCTCGCGCCACGATGTCCTTCAGATTGTCGCCGCGGCGTGGCTGGATGTAATCGCCTTTCACCCACTCGCTGCCGTTGTAACGCATCAGTCCTTCATTGGTCAAAGCCCAGATGTCGAAATGCGTGTAGTTGTCGTTCGGCACGCCGTTCTCCATCACGGCGATCTTCTGGATCTGGCGCTCCCACGGCACGTCCCAGCCGCGCCAAGCGCTCAACAGCACCGAATACGGCACTTGAATCTCCGCCGGCCGCGCTTCGGTTGCGCACGCCGTCGCCAAACCCTCAAGCTCGCCGAGTTCGTCGGCGGTAACCTGGGCGTCGGCAGCCGCGTCGCTCGCGCGTTGCTTGAGATTATCGAACGCTTCGAGGTTGAAGCGCAGGTCTTGCCACACCTTCAGCACTTCCTCCGTCATCACATTGATCCGGTCGGCGTGCTCCTTGCCGCTCGCGCGCAGCAACGAGGTGCGCATGCCATTGATGTCCTCAAAAGCGATGCTGGTATTGGCCAGGCAGATCCGCCGCACTGCCAGCTTGAAACGCTCCTTGTCGGAAGCAATCAAGCGCCGCGACAGCGATGCCAGCAGCTCGCGATTCGGATCGATCGCGATCGTCTCGCTTTCGCGCCACTCCTCACCCACCAGGCGGCTAATCGCGTTGCCTTTCACCTGCCAGGTTTGAACCTGCTCGTAGAACTCCGGAGACAACTTGCCTTCCAGCGCCTGCTGGGCCAGTTCCTTCAACCGCGAGTCATCGCCGAGCGAAACCTGGTACCAGGCATGCGCCAGCGGATACTCGCCCAGGCCGGCCGGATTCCAATGCGTCGAGGAAGCGTCGTCCGCGATCGCCACAAACGCCTCGCCCATTCCCGCGCTGCGCGCGTTCGGCGCGATGCGCAGGAAAAGTACGGCGGCGTCGCTGATCTGTGCGTATGACGTCGTCGCTCCCAGTTGCAGGATTAATCCGATCACTATGAGGATCAGCAAAAGTCGTCTCATTCGTTTCTCCTTAACCTATCGCAAACCAAAATATCTTCTTACTTCAGCACTACCAGCTTGCCGGTAGCGACCGCTTTATTGTTATCGTCATTCTCGGCCGCAACACTCGCCGCCCGGGCGGATAACTGATACAGGTACACGCCGTTAGCAAGCCGGTCGCCGTCGGCATCCCGACCGTCCCAGTAGATTCCCTGGTGCGCTCCACGAGTTGTCGGAAGTCCTGATTTTGACCAGATTTCCCGCCCTGACAAGGTGAAAAGTTTCAAAATGACATGCTCGGCATCGTCCGAAAGCACGTAGCTGAACTCGCAGTCGCTCTTCACAGGGTTCGGATAACACAGCGCTTCCGTAATCGCGATCCCGCCTGCAGCATTCACGCTGAAATCGACCTCGCTGAGCGTCGAATTATTCGCCGAGTCCCACGCCTTGACCTTCATTCGATGGTCGCCGTTCGTGAGGTTGGGCAGCGTGAACTTCGCGCTCCCCTCTTGATAACTGTCGGCATTATAGACAAAGCTGTCGGTGAGATCAAAAGCAAACTCCGGCAAGTCGTCGATCGTCAGCTCCAGCGCGTGACCGATCTCTCCGGTGAGATTGATTCCCAGCGAGTCGAACAACTCCACGGTCACTTCGGCGTTCTGGCCGACCCGCGCTACGCTGCCGCCCGCCGGATTGCCGCCAAGGAAAATGCTGACCTCCGGTCCCAGCGAATCAACGATATCTTTATTGATGCTCCCGATCGCGATCGGGTAGATCACGCCCGAAGCTCCGCTGCTCGCCGATGCCGCGTAGCCGTTGATCCGGGCTTCGCGACCGCCGTAGGTGATATCTTTCGGTACGACGAACTTCAGGTCAAATTCACCCGCCGTCACATCCACTCGGCCGCGATAAATCTCGGGGCCGTATTCAACGTAACTCACCGGCACCGAGGTGTTGCCAAACGGCACTGCGAGCGTCCGCGTGCGCTGATTGTCGAACACGCTCACCGTCGCCGTGCCAGCGAAGTCGTTCTGCTTCACGCCGTTCTTGTCTTCAATCTGACCGGCCAATTCCGTCACCGTCAGCGCAACCAGAGAATCTGGGGCCAGGCCGGTGAAGTTGATGGCATTCGGCGCGACGGCCAGGCGTGTTAAAGGATCACCAATGTAAATGTACTTGCGGTCGTTGTCGCCGACGCTCGGTATCCCTTGCCGCAAGAGCTTGGTCACATAAACCGCTTCCGCGATCGTGTAGTTCTTGTCTCCCAAAAGTTGCGTCATGCCGGCCTTGTTGAACTCAAAATTGGGTCGCGAGTACACCAGCCGCGTGGCCGAGATCGTTCCTACCGCCCCGCCGTTGGCAAAGCGCAGCAGATCCTCCGCCATCCCCTCTGAACTCGGGTCGTCAAAGAACCCGATCGAGCACGACGCGTTGAAGATCAGCGGCAGGCGGTCGGCATTGTTCAAGCGGGGAATGTCCTGTACGCGCCGGAAGATGCGTTCATCGGCCCACAGATTCGGATTGCCGTGGCCGGTATAATTGACGATCAGCCGCCCGTCGTTGATTGCGCGAATGATCGCCTCGCGCATCTCGGGCTTCTCGCTCGCCGCGCCGTACGGGTACGAGATCCCGTAAATCTTGTCGAGCACGTAAGACGCGGGAATGATCTCTCTGGCCAGTTCTTCGCTGTCCTCGGTGTGGAATATCTCCGGGAAGCTTGATTCGGGGTGATTCTCGTCATCCGCTATTATCGTCAGGATATTGCGCCAGTTGCCGGCATCCTCCGCCAGGTCGTAACTCTTCATCTTGTCGAAGATCGCCTGGAATTCCGCCGTCGACTTTACCGCCCAGCGTGCAATCACCATGTCAACCCCGCGATCGACGCCATACGAATCGTCAGAGTCGAGGTCGAATTGCTCATCGAGATACACGAAATTCTCGTCTGAAACCGTCTCGTCGCCGGGTGCGACGTACGGTGGCACGTAATTGATGCCGCCCGTACCAAGATTGTTGCGGAAATCATAAACTCCGTCCCCCACCAGCAGACAGTAGGACGGCTTCGCGCCGCTCCAGTTGAAGTGCGCAAATCGCAGAAAATCGCGGATCGCAATCGGATCCACCCGCCCGCCGGCGAACTGCGCATACACGTCGGATATCCGCACCACCCGCGTGCGCAACTGGTCGTGTTCTTGGCGATAGTTCGCGTACTCCTGGGCGCTGGCATAAAAATTGTCGTGCGCGATGACGATGTAGTCCGCGCCATTCGTGCTGGCCCGCAGATCGTCGATCTGGGTCGCCACGAAAGCAAACGGCGTCTTGAACGCGGAGCCATTGCTCACCGCCAGGACCGCCTGCCGCTCGTCGCTTCCTGCGAAATCAATGTACAGGTTGGAACCGGATTGGTCGACCGGACTGATGAGCCGCTGCGCGCGCCGATCGGAGATGTCAAGCAACAGCGGCGACTCAAACGTTCCGTTGACCCGGTAACTGTGCGCCTCCCCGTCGCTGCGACCGTAGATCATCAATTGCCCCGTCGCCGGCAAGGTCAGCGTGCGCTCCAGCTCGATCTCTACATAATCCGTGTAACCGGACCCGAAAACGTAATCGAGATTGATTTGGTTCAAGCCCAGCGTGAAGCGATTGCTCGTAAAATGCGAAACCAGCCCGCCGTTACTCACGGAATCCAAGTCGATGGCAAAGTTGTTCACCGTCAGGTTGAATACCGGCAGACTCGTTGAGTTGGGACTGCGGGTGCCGATGCGAAAACGATTCACCGACTGCGACGCCGGCTGCGGCAGATTCACAAACAGCGAGATGTCGCCCGCCAGTCCCCAATACCAATTGTAGTAATCGAAGATATCTCCGGAGAAACTCGCCAGCTGCGCTTCCTCTTCAAAATGCAGATAGTCATTGTAGCGCGTCACGGTGTCGACCACGCTCGACAATTGCCCGCTGACAGTCTCCATGCGTTTGGCCGCTTCCGGAAAACTCCCCCCGATCGCCAGGTAGTACACGTTTCGGTCGCTGTACGGATGCCGGACAAACCGAGCGATCGAGTCAACCGACCAGAAATCCCCGCCCTGCGCAAAAAACAGAATCGCGTCCTCGGTGTCGAAACTGCCGTCCTCTTCCCCCGGAATGGTTATCGCGATCTCAACCAGCGAATCGCGCGCATCGCCCGCAGCCTTCGGTAACGGCTTGCCGCCGGCGTGGAACATCCGCAGCGTCCGCGGATCGAGATTGCCGACATCAACACCGGCGCCAGTCAAGTCGTTTCGCGTAATCCGGTAGATTCCATCCTCGAGGATCGCGATGCGTACCCAGTTCGATGACTGCGCGAACGGGTTGTAGGCAGAAGCCTCCCGAGTCACGGTCGGTTTGCCCCACCAACGCGCAGCTTCATCTGAGTTCACGACCAGATCATCGATAATCTCATCCAGCGGACCTCCACTCATCGGCAAATACCCCTCCGGCTCACCCGCGAAGGCCAACTGCACTTCGGCGCTGACCAGATCATGCCAGCCATCTGCCTGACGGCTCTCGGCCGCGATAATCACCTTGCTCAGCCAGCGCCCGCGAATTTGCACCGGCTCAGTCACCGTAACCGGATCGAGTCCAGCCGATTCAGTCGCTTCAAGCCTCATCACCGCCTTGTTTCCGGTCTGAATCTGCGATCTGAGGACCTGCGGTTTTTTGCTATTCGGACAATAGAAGCAGACAACGAATGCGTCCCGGCTCAGGCTGTCGGAAACCGGTACCGCGATTCGCTCCGCCTTAACCGCAGCAGTCGCGGTCGATTGCGCGGGCGGAGTCGCCTCGCCCGTTACTACACGCAGTCCCAGACGCTCGCTGCTGGCGCCAATGACCGAAATCTTGGCGTCCTTAGCTTGGATTTGACTGGAATAGAAGACTACAGCGCAGAAAAGGAAGAATATAAATGGGCGAACAAGCGTCATCAGTTCTATCGACCTATCTCGAAATGTCGAGTATACCGGCGTCAATCTTCAATGCAACTGAAAAGTTGATCGCGACTTAACCGGAATTGATTCGTAATGTCTCCCCCGCTACTGCGGGCAGAATTTCTTCATTACCTATCGGTCGATAAAACCTCTCTGCTTGTCCTTTCCTCTTACTGGACTAACGGAATAATTTAACCAATTGCCCGCCGGTTTGTCAACCAACTCGTGCAACTTTCCTGCCCAAATGTGAGACGATTTCGATTCACGTTATCAAGAAGTGCCAAATGTTGTAACCACAGCGCCTTGCGCGAGTTCCAATCAGTTCGCTGGAATGAGCATTCAAGTCCAATTCGACCTGCATTGCGATTCTCTTTGCACTCGATTGCATAACAATAGCGGTTAGGTACGAGCTGCCTTTCCTTCGAATTAAACAGAGCCAGGAGTTCTACGAATCGTTGCGTCGGTTCTTGATTTCGCGCATCGTAGCCGGCCAGGTCGAAGTCAGCCCCATCAAGGCGCGAAATTGTGAACCGACGCGCTGCCACTTCTGATCGGTTCCTTCCCGCAAGCTCGCGGATTCCGACGTGACCCCTAGTGGACTACGACAGTCTCCGTGTGTCCGCTTTTCAAACCATCCCCCTCTTGATTTAAGGAGCGGCGTCATTGCGGGGAGCGAACGAATCTCTATCGAATCTCCCCCCTCTCGCGACGAAGCAATCTTCGCCGGAGCCTCCCCGTCGCCTCATCCCTTCTGTCGATTCACACTCCGCACCCGGTCTTCACTGCCTCAAATCGCGCCGAGACAGACGGGCCCGCCATTTTTCTCCCCTCTCCCTGCTGGGAGAGGGGTCGGGGGTGAGGGTGTAGATGCGCCTCCCAAACGGTTCTTGTTGACAGGCGCCCACGCATTCGCTTGATTTTCTTGATGTCACGCCTGATCGTCGTCGCACTCATCTTCGGCCTCGGCTTCTTTCTTGGCTACGTCTTCGGCCGCATGGGCAAGAAGAAAGACGACTCCGGCCGTGTCTACTAAGGAGGTTCACCCATGAAAGGGTTCCTGTTTGCCCTCTATTTCGTGTCCTTTGTCGGAAGTCTGGTTTGCTTCTTCTGGGCGCTCAACCACCGCACCGACAATGGCGAGAAAAGTCCACCCCCCGCCACGACTCCATCACAGGCGCGTGCCAACTATGGGCCCAAAGGCGGCATGGTCGCGTTTATCGGGTATATTTGCTTCCTCGCCAGCGGCATTCTCGGCGTGATCTTCTATCTGATCGATTAGCACCGCCCGTACCGTCACAAAATTCGTCCTTGTCTCCGCGCCGCGATCGGTTATCATATACCCATAGCTCTACATTATGGGAGGTGCAGGATGTTTCCACGTTGGATAGCGCGTACGGCCGTGGCCGCGCTCGTGCTTTCACTCTTAGTCTCGTGTTCCAAGAAAGGCGGCGGCGATGATGAGGATGACGGCAACTCGCCATACAACATCCTCGATCTTCATGTCATAGCCGTCTCAGACTCATCAGTCACACTTGCCTGGACGGCAACCGGCGACGACGCCGACCAGGGCGCCGCTGCAACCTACGACATTCGCTATCGACTGAACGGCATTACTGGCGACACTTGGGAAGAAGCCACCCAAGTTGTCGGTGAGCCTTCACCAAAAGTTGCCGGCACGGCCGAGACCTTCGAAGTCCTCGGCCTCGACCATGACTCAACCTACTTCTTCGGACTCCTCGCCTGCGACGAGGCCGGCAATTGCCCTTACCCCAGCTTCTGCGGCCCGGCGATCTGCTTTGAAAACCGTCTCATTACCTTTGCCGACCCGCAGTTAGACAGCGTCATCCGCGTCATGGTCGATAAACCGACCGGAGAACTCCGTCGCATGGACGTCATGAATTTATCCGGCCTTGACGCCAACTCCGCCGGCATCGTTTCTCTCGCAGGCATCGAATCGTGCACCGCCCTGTACGTTGTTTTCGCCTCGGGAAATTCGATTGCGGATCTTTCACCGCTGGTGACGTTGCCGCGCTTGCGTCATGTTCAAGTCGGCCACAATCAACTGACCGACATTTCGCCGCTCTCGCAGATGCCGCTCTTGATCACGCTGACATTGCGCGTCAACGCGCTTTCCGACTTGACCCCGCTGTCTGGTCTTGCCGACTTACATCTGCTCGACCTGACCCAATGCGGGATTACCGATCTGACGGCGATTCTCGACAACCCCGGGATTGGACCCACCGATTCGCTCTGGCTGCAAAACAATCCGCTTTCACAGTCAGCAATTGACACGCAGATTCCGACCCTGGAGGCCCGCGGCGTAACCGTCTTTCGTTGACGCAAACATCACACAACCACATCGCCCGTAGGTCCGACTTCAGTCGGATTCTTTTCTACCTTTGTTGCGTCAGGTCTTGATCCCGACCGAGCGCCGGCGACGACGGGATTGTGACCTGACGCCACCAATCGTGTCTCTGTCATTGTGAGGAGCGAACGACTCTCTTGAACAATCACTCCACTCGACCGCGACGAAGCAATCTCTCCCTGCCGACCCCCCGTTGCGTCACGGCCCTGCATCGACCCCTAAAATCCACTTTCTCAAAATTTTTTATTGACAAATCCGCAACGCCCCCCTAACATGCCGCTTTAAGAACCTGAACGAACCTTTCAGGGCGGGCTGAGGAAAAAATCGATCGCGGCACCGGGAAATCCGTGTCCGGGACACTGCTCAGGAGGAGCACGATCATCTTCGCTGTACACAACAACGCAGGCGCAGCCTGCACGAGGGTCAACGATGGCCAGGGTGTTTGAGGCCATTGTCACCCCCATTCAATTGGCGTTACTGCCACCCGATTCATTTCGGGTGGCTTTTTTTATATCCCCTACCCAAGTTGCGGAGGTCTAACATGCGTCATTTCGAGGTTCTCAGCGGCCAGTTCGTTAACACCACCATGCTGCGCTCGCACATGCTGCGCGCCGCGCGCCAGTGGTTTGAAAAGAACAGCTTTCTCGAAATCAACGTCCCTCACATCACCGGCGCGACCGGCTCGTGTGAGTGGTTCCCCAATGCCATGCCGGTTACCATGTACAACGAGCAGGGCAACGAGCAGTCGATGTTCCTGCGCCAGACC
Organism: uncultured Ignavibacteria bacterium; assembly: GCA_964584025.1. GTDB lineage: Bacteria > Zixibacteria > MSB-5A5 > CAIYYT01 > CAIYYT01 > JADJGC01. The sequence continues at coordinate 32,190 of CAZOYE010000007.1, read as the reverse complement.
GGCCAGCTTTATCTCGAAGCCTTCACGCACGTTCACAACCGCGTCTTTACCATCGGCCCCAGCTTCCGCCAGGAACGCAAGGTCACCAATCGCCACCTGTGCGAATTCACTCTGATCGAATTCGAAGGCCGCGACTTTGAACTCGATGGCCTGATGAACCTCATCGAAGCCGTCGTCAAGGAGATGTACAAAGCGGCCGCCGCAATCTCACCGTCGCCGCTGCTGACCAACTACATCAACCTGCCGTTCAATCGCATCAAGTACGCCGACGCTGTCCAGGTCCTGCAGAAAGACGGCCACTTCCTCGAGTACGGCGACGACCTCGGCAGCAACGAAGAACTCGGTCTCTGCGCCGCGCTCAACACGCTGCCGACCTTCGTCACCCACTACCCAGCCGACCCGAAACCGCGCGAAGGCGGCGTCATCAAATTCTTCTCGATGAAGCGTAGCGGCCATGAAACGATCTGCTGCGACCTGCTGCTTCCCTTCGTCGGCGAATCGGTCGGCGGAGCCGTGCGCGAGGGCAACGCCGAAGTCTGCAAGAAGCAGTTCGAGGAATCCTACATGTTCGATCACCTCGTCGAACGCGGCGTCGACCCGAAGCAATTTGAGTGGTACTTCCAGGTACTCGCGTCCGGCGAAGGACAATCAGCCGGCTGCGGCATCGGCTTTGAACGTGTTGTCCAGTCCGTGCTGGCCTCCCAGCAGAATGGCGTCAGCATCAAAGCTGCCGTCGAACTCCCCCGCTCACCGGAATATCTCGTTCCGTAATTGACGTAGATCGATCATAACTGAACGGCGGCCTCAAGGCCGCCGTTTTCTTTTGGCCAGGGAGCTAACCCTGAGCCCGACTGAGCAATCTGATTCCGACGACTCTGAAGACTCCCTGTAGATGCGGCTTCAGTCGGATTCTTGTTACATGAATCGCTTGCTTCGGATTACGGTCTATTCCCCCTTAGCAAAGGGGGCAAGGGGGTTGTGTTTATGGCTGCCCGTTGCGTCAGGTCTTCCGTCGAGGCGCTCGCGACATCCGTTCTACGCAGTACCTTCACGCGCCGAGTCGGGCGACCTGACGCGAAAGGAATCCAGTAGGTTAGACAATCTTATCTGACATCACTTGAGCTCCCCCGACCGGCATGAATTTCTGTCTAACCTTTCCGTTCTGTCCCTCTCCCACCGGGTATGCAGGTGGGTGCTTCGTCGCGAACTGCGAACGATTTTCTGTCGCACGCACGTTTCATTTGTGAAGACGCACATTTCCTTGAAATCGTGACCCGGACGGACGGCCAATTTCTTTCTTCTTGACAACCTCGACCTTTTAAACCATTCTTGGTTCGGCAGACGGTTCCCGCAGGGGGTTGTCCGCGGGACGATAGTCGCCGCCATTGCAGGAAAGCCACGGTCGACTCAAGTCGACGCAGCAGGGAGCCGATCATGATCCACTTCACCGCAAACTCACCACGATGGCAACAGCTCATCTTTCTCCTGGTTCTCGCCGCCTCCAGTCCCGTTTTGGAGGCCGTCAAGTTCGGAGATATCAGTCGTGAAGAATGGGAAATGCAACTCCCTCCAGCTTCCGGCCAAGCGCCCGCAATTGTCCTCTTTGAGGGCGGCTCGTTGCGCATCGGCGGTGGTGAAGCCAAGACCGAGCGCCATTTGCGCTTCAAGATCTTCAACCGACTCGCCGTCGACGATTTGATAAATGTCGAGATACCCGTCCGAAGGGACGAACACTTCGGCGATTTTCGGGCCCATACGATCCTTCCGGGTGGCAAGAAATACGCCATCAAAATCTTCGATTTGAAGAAGAAGAAAATCGGCGACAGCTACCAAGTCTATTCCTTCGCCTTCCCGCGCGTTGAAGACGGCTCTATCATCGAGTACCAGTACGATATCAGCGGGTCACGCGACGCCTGGTTTTTCCACTGGAGCTTTCAAAACGACTACTACACTTGTGTTTCGGAATTTTCATTCGCAACTGCCAGCTACCTCATATACAACAGCGTCCTGGTTGGCGTGCCGGACTCGCTGCGCAAACCGGCTGAAGAGGACGTGCGCATCGACCGCCTTGGCAGCAAGAAATTCACGTGGTCGCTTCAGAATGTATCACCCCGGGTCGAAGAGCCGTATGCAGCGGCACACCTTAACTTTGCCCCCTCTATCTACCTGCAACTCGTCGGATATAAGAGTTTTTGGATTGGGACCGACTACATCAAAGACTGGGCGGACATGAGCGAGTACCTCGTCGATTTCTTCCGTACATCGCTCGACTCACTTGATGGCGTCAAGCCCCTGGTGGATTCGCTCCTCAAGGACGTAGGTGTAAATGCAGGCCGCCAAATCAGCACTTTGCATGCCTGGGTTCGCGACAACATTGCTACGACAGCGGAAGCCACCGAAATGGCCATTCCCTCTCGCACTGTCGCTGACTGCCTGCGCGAGCGCGTCGGGACTGCCATCGACAAGAACATGTTGCTCATCGCAATGCTGCGTACGGCGCAGTTTCAGGCAGATGTCTATATGTGTGCCGACCGTAAACATGCGTATTTCAATCCGCGCATTCTCAACACCGCGCAATTCAATCATGCGTTGTGCCTTTGCACTATCGGGGCTACCAGCTATTTGCTGGACACTTCCACCAAAGACTGCCCATTTCCGCATCTTCCGCCCCATTTGCGAGCCGTGGGTGGATTGCGCATCGGCACGGCGGGCTGGGACACATTAAAAGTCGAATCCTCCAACTGGCCCTCCGGACTAAAGTGCGAAGCGGCCATCTGGGTCCGTCCCGACGGAGCCGCCACTTGCACGACCCACGTCAATCTGACGGGCTACCTCCAAAAACGCTACCGGGCTGCCGAAGAGCAGGATCCCACTGCGGATGACATCGCTGCCATGCTGCCGGCTCTTCGCGGCAAATCGATTGAATTAACGCAGGTCGTGCGATCGATTGACTCGACCGGCGACAGCACCTCCCTCGACTTGGTCATAGAGGTCGCTGACTTCGGTATTGTCGGCGACGGGCACATCGTCTGCACGCCAAGCCTGATCTGGACCGGCGAAAGTACGTTTCCAAGCGAGACCCGGCAGTTTCCGGTCGACTTCAGTTTCCAAACATCGGTCAGTGAGACCATCGACGTGCGCTTCGCCGAGAATACAGCAGTACTCGATGTCCCCGGCGATGCTCGAGCTTCGATTCCGGGATTGCTCTACTCGCGCAATTCGCTATCAACCCCGAAAGCAATCCGTGCGATGAGTTCGTTCTTCATCAAGAACCTGATCTACCAACCGGAAGAATATCCGACGGTGAAGAAATTCTTCGATGACATCGCGCGCCATTCGCGGGAACCGCTGACTCTGAAGACCGAATAGGTGGGACTCACTGTGCGTCGGTTAGCTAGCATCTTGAATCTTGTCCTGATTGGGCTCTTTTCAGCGGCGGCAAGTGCTGATTCACAAGAGAGTCTCGACTCGACTTTGGCTCCGACCGCTACAATTGCCGTTGTCGATACGGCTGCCGCCGTCATTGTCGCGGACAGCACATTCATCCGGGTCGATGAGAAAGGGCGCGGGACGCTGCGGAATCGGTTTATCGTTCGCGTGAACTCAGCGAAAGGTCGCGATGGCGCCCGCTTCTCCATCGATGAAAGCAAACTGTTCCGGATTACTGCCGCCAAGGGCCGTCTTTTCGATCAAACAGGCAAGCTCCTTGACTCCCTGACGTTTCTAAAGGACTTCTTCAAAGTCTGCGGCTTCGGGCCAGAGTTTGCCCTTTACACCGACGTTTGCACATACAACGGCCACTTTAAAGATGTCGCCCCTCCGTTTATTGTCGACTGGGAATACGAAGCAGATATCAAGTCGCTGGCATTTTGGTCCGGCTGGGTGCCGCAACAGCATCTCTTTGTGCAGAAGGGATTCTGTGAATTTTCATATGCGGACGCCAATCCAATGCGATTTCGAGCCTTGGGCGCAGTGAAGACAGTCGATTCCGTCACAGCAAACGGCCGCACGACCTTGCGATGGCAGGTCACTGATCTGGCGCCTCTGAAGTGGGAGGCGGAGGTTCCCTGGCCCTACCAGTACTTGTCACGCGTCCTGATCTCGCCCCGCAGTTTCGAGTTTGGCGGTGAGCGCATGATCGGCGATTCCTGGCAATCGCTTTCGGCTGGCTATGCCAAGGTGGTGAAGGACGCTTTTAAGTCGTCCGGTGAACAGCAGAAGTTTCTTGAACAGGCGCAGAAATCCGGATCAGGGTCATTGCCCGATGATATTCACAGGGCATTAGCACGGCGCCTGCGCTATGTCGCAATCTATCCCGAGCTCGGCGGCTGGATCCCTCATCCGGCAACCGAGACTTTTGCCAATGGATACGGCGACTGTAAAGACCTATCGACGCTCTACTCGGTGCTACTCAACCGTGCCGGATTTGAAACGCGCCTTGTCACCCTCGCCAACCGCAGCGGCGAGCTTGTTTCTCCCGAATTCCCCACGCTTGGACTTTTCAATCACGTCATTCTCGTGATGATTTCGGGATCCGATACGACCTGGATCGATCCCACCTGCTTCGATTGCGCTATCGGCGATTTACCTTATTCCGATGAAGGATTGGTGGCGTTGATTATTGATCCACTGGACGGCAGATTGGTCACAACGCCCTCGTCCGGACCAGCCGACAACTTCATCATTCGCAAGATTGCGATGACGATCGCTGCCGATTTATCCGTAAACGCCGCCGTCACCGTGGAACGCACTGGCAACCACGCGCACTCACTTGATGCCTGGATGGGAGACCCCGACCCGGCTACAGCCCGCCGCAAAATCCGGGGGATCGCCGGTCTCGGCACCGGCTGTGAGATCGATGTCGCTTCCGCCCGCTTTCTCGTGCAAGATCTGAGCCGTGTGGTAGTCGCCTTCAACTGCAGGATGAGCAACTCCGTCCGCGCCGTCGGCGACGGAAACATCGTTGACCTCAGCTCCATTGCGGTGTTTAGTGCTGCGGAAATGAGCGACTTAACGCGACGCCACTATCCGCTCGAGACTGGCTCGCCCTGCACGATAATCGACTCTATCAGCATTCTACCTCCCGTCGGCTTTGCCTGGAAATCCTTGCCCGAGTCCGCCTCTTTGACGTCCGCCGTTGGTGAATTCAACCTGCGTTCTGAACTCCTGGCCGACACTCTCATCGTCACGCGGACATTGATTCGCCCTGCAGGCATCGTAGACACGCTGGAGTTCAGTGACTACATCAGTTATCGCAATGGCGTCAGCCAAAAAGCGAAGACACCATGTTCCTTTCAGCGCCGCCCCCAATAACCCTACTGCCCCACAATCCTCTCTATCAACTTCGGATCATTGGGCAGAAGTTCGCTCTTCACCAGGCGCGGCACCAGCACGCGCCACTCTTCTCCCGCCGCAAACACCTTCTTGAACAATGGCAGCGATTCCTCCACCTTGCCCGCACTCACCAGCGTCACCGCGTGCCAGAAGATAATCTCCGGATTCCCCGGCGCCAGTTCCGCCGCCCGCGCATACTCGCGATTGGCGGAAGCAATGTCGTCGACCGTGATAAAGTCGTCCCCCTTGTTCATGTGATCATACGCTCGATTGATATTCAATAGGCGTCGCAGTTCCTTCAAAGGCTCAGGCGAATCATCAACGCGCAAATCGACCAGCCGGTCCTTCCACGGTAATCCTGTCGGTTTCCCCGTGACCACCACCATCGCCGCCGACTGCTTGCCCCGAATATCGCCCCCCTCCGCCTCGGCCGCTTCCAGCGCCGCCATCATTCGTTCGGCCAGATCACCATTCGTCGTTTCAAACGCCTTCGCCATCGCACCCCAGACCGTCGAATCGCGCATCAGGTTCGCTTGCACGCTGTAATGGTGCCCCTTGTAATGCCCGGCGTAAGCAATGCACATGTCACCCGTGTGCGTCGCCACCGCACCGCTGCGATCGATAATCGCCACCTGCCGCACCTGGTGCTGCGGGTCGGTGACCAACAGTCCCCCCAGCGCCTGCGCCGCCGTCTTGCCGTGCCGCAACAAGTCCAGCCCCAGCGGCCCGTAGTTGAAATCCACCAGCGATTGCGTTGCCACAGCCCCCACTGTGGGCTCAAGCCAGATCACATCGGCCACCTTGAAATAGTGCGACTGCACCGCCGCGCCGAACTGCCCAGTGACGCTGTCATAAGCCACAATCGAATACGTCGTCACCGGATGCAACGGTTCTCGTAACTCACACTGCGCCGTACCTGCGCAACTTACCAGGATCATCACGCTGATGATTATCCACGCCTTAGTCATCACTCACTACTCCTCGTTAGCGATTTTCCCCAAATACTATCTGCTCAAAATCATTCGCAAATCGATTTGCATCGCCGTTTCTGTCTACGTTGGTGCTTGACAAAACTCCCCGGAGGCAGTTACTACAACTTGATCGCCGCTCGTCTTCAACGTCACCCCGGCGGTCTGGCAAGGAGGTCTTGGTATGGATAAACCCAAAGACAAGTGCGCACAGCCGGCACGCGGCCCGCTCCTCAACAATCACCCCAAGGAGTCTGTTATGAATTCGCCTCAGTCGGTTGTCGCCCCTTCGGCAAAGGTCGGCGGCCCCGCTCCCGATTTCGAAGCGACCGCGTTTGCCAACGGCGGCTTCGAAAACATTCGCCTCTCAAGCTTCAAGGGAAAGTGGATTGTCCTCTGCTTTTATCCCGGCGATTTTACCTTTGTCTGACCCACCGAATTGGCGGCAGTTGCCGCCCGGCACAAACAACTCGTCGATCTCGGCGTCCAGGTGCTCTCGATGAGTGTCGACAGCCGATTCACTCACAAAATCTGGCAGGAAACCGAACTTTCGAAAATGATTCCCGGCGGTGTGCCCTTCCCGATGCTGACCGATCCCGGCGGCTCGATCGGTACCGTCTACGGCGTCTACGATGATGCCAGCGGCGTCAATATCCGCGGCCGCTTTCTCATCGATCCCGACTTTGTCATTCAGGCAATGGAGGTCATGACGCCGCCCGTGGGCCGCAACATCGACGAATTCATCCGGCAGGTTCGGGCCTACCAACATGTGCGCGCAACCGGTGAAGTGACTCCCGCCGGCTGGACTCCCGGCAAACCGACTCTGCGCCCCGGACCCGATCTCGTGGGACACGTCTGGGAACACTGGAAACCGTAGGCCATCCAATTCCTCTTGATTACGCTGATCACAGGACGGCGCGAACCGGCGCCGTCCTTTTTTGTCCTCGCCGTCGTCTTTGCGTCCGGGAACTCCCTCCGATCCTCGTCTGTTAGAGAATTGCCGGTTGCTAAAAATCACCGGCGCGGACTATATTGTCCCTGAAGACATGGACGTCGACCGCTGGAGTTTCCCCTCCCGTTGTCTCATATATAATCAAACTGTCGACGCCCCTTTTGCGGTTGATGCTGCCCTCACACATCGCCGCTTAAGTCCGGTGGTAAGTGGGCTGTACCGGACTGAGCGCCCAAGGATGGACGCAAAATTCAGCCTTCATACACAACTGAGCCCAAATCCCGGCGCTTCGGGAGTCGCGGCAGCCGTGGTGGTTGGCGGCCGATCCGGGAGTACCGCAGGCGGCATTCACTCGCCGCGTTGGTTGACACATCGCCGGTCGGCACGTGTGGGGAGTCTGCGTCAGGCAGATCAAGACTACTCATGGCGGCCGCCCGGCGCGTCAGCCCCTTCGCCGATTTTGCCCTTTACATTCTCCCCGATCCGCCCGTATATTCGTCACTCCCCGGATGGTGGGTGTAGCTCAGTTGGTTAGAGCATCAGATTGTGGCTCTGAGGGCCGAGGGTTCAAATCCCTTCACCCACCCCATTCTTCAACCGTTTGTCTCCATCAAAACTCGAATTCCAGCCCGAATACCGGCAGCATGCTCCACTGCAGCATCTCGTCCTGCTGCTTCTCGTGTTCGTTCCAGTAGTAAGAAGCAATATTCGCACGATTGTAAGCGTTCCACACCGACAGGTACACGATCAAATTCGAGTTCGTAAAATTAAACCGCCGGTCGACGCGCAGATTCAACGAGTGATAGTCCGGATAGCGCGCCTCGTTCACCCGCATCTGATCATAGACCGAGCGATTAATCAGTTGCGAGGCCTCCAAATCCAGCGGCGTGTACGGCGCGCCGCCCGCAAACACCCAGCGCAGTGAATACTCCCATTTGGCATTGGGCTTATAACCGCCTTCGGCGCTCAGCACCACGCGATTGTCAAACGCCCGGTTGCGCCAGACGCCGTTGAGATCCTCGTACTGCGAGCGGAACCACGCGCCGCTGACCAGCCCGTACAGTCCCTGCCGCAGCTTCTTCTGGAGCGTCAACTCAACTCCGTACGACCGCGCGCGCCCCACGTCCCGGAGGTTCGGGTGGAATTGGAAATAGTTGCTGTAAACCATCTCGTCGATGATGAACAATTCCGGCTGGTCGGTATCCATCGGGAAATTCTGGTAGCGCTTGTTGTATCCTTCCAAGCGCAGGCGTGTATCTTCGCCGAGCATCTGGTCGAGCCCGACCACGTAGTGATAGGCGCGCGGGTCCTTCAATTGTCGGTTGCTCTCCTGCTGCGACAACAACACAATCGGCACCGTCTGGCTGTAAATCCCGAACGCTGTGTTCACCGTCGTTTTCTCCCCGGCCCGGTAACTCAGCGCCGTTCGCGGCGAAACGCTCGCATTCTCGGTGTACTCGAAGTAGTCAACGCGCGCTCCGAGCGTTGCCGCCCAGCGTTCTGATGGCCGAAGGACATAGCTGACAAATCCTCCTACACGCGGTGCTTCAATCTCATCCGCCAGGATCAGCGCCGGTATCGAATCGCCAAAATAGTCCGTGTAATCTGAAGCAAAGTAGTCATACCGGTCGAGCTCATACTTGCCCTCGACACCGAACTCCAATTCATGATGCTCGCTTAATCGCACGAAATTTGTGTTGCGTAACTGAGCCGCGCCGTCGCGGTTGTCTTGCCTGACCAGTTCCTTGCCGGTGCTGGTTTCGAAGTAGTTTGCCTTCGTCTGCGTCGCCAGATACGACAACGACGTATTCGAGTAGCCGCGCTGGCCCCACAGATACCGCCAATTCGCGCCGGCCGAGTACTCGTACCCGTCCGACCAACCGTCGGTGATATTGCCGTCTTCGATCGCGTCCGCCCGCTCAAAATTGATGTAGTCCACACCGAGAATTCCCAGCAGCGACACGCGATGCTTCGGCGAAATATCGTACACCAACTTACCCTGGTAGTCCGAGTACTTCGGCACCACTCCCACGCCAATCGCATCCACCAGCAAGTCCAAATAGCTGCGCCGCGCCGAAAACAGCCACGACCCCTTCCCCTTCGCCAACGGCCCCTCGCCGATCAAGCCGACGCCGGCAAAGTTCAGATCCGCCTGTATGTCAAACTCATCGCGGTTCCCTTCGCGAAACGACAACGACATCACCGAAGACAGCCGATCACCGTACGCCGCCGAAAATCCTCCTGCGGAGAAGTTGACATCGGAAATGAAATCGGTATTCACCAGGCTGATCGGTCCCCCCGATGTCCCGAACAGCGGATAATGGTTGATATTCGGAATCTCGATATTGTCGACGTAGAACGAATTCTCCGTCGGACTCCCGCCGCGCACGATCAGGTTGTTCACCTGGTCATTGACCTTGGCGATGCTCGGCAGGCTGAACATGATCCGGCTGACATCTCCCGCCGATCCCGGTGAGCGTCGCACTTCTTCGGCGGAAAACTGCGTCGTGCCCGTCGGCTCGCTGGGAGAAGCGTTGAAGTACCCCGCATCCACCGTCACGCCTTCCACCTCTGTCACTCGCACCGTCAACTTTGCCTCAACGACAGAAGTTCGTCCCGCCCGCACGATCACATCGGTCCGTGTCCGCGTTTCGTATCCGATGGCGCTGAACTGCACTGAGTAATTCCCCACCGGCACTTTCTCTAGCCTGAAGACGCCATCCTGATCTGCCGCCGCGCCGCGTTCGCTGCCGACAACGCGTACCGTCGCTCCGGGAAGCGGCGAACCCGTCTCGGCATCGGTCACCACACCCTTAAGTGCTCCGGTCTTGACAGCAGACCCGAAGGCCACCTCCACTCGCGTTGAGTCCGCGGCACGACTGCTGCCGACAACCAGGAACAGCATCACCACTGCGACCAAAACTCTCTTCATCATCGACTCCTTTGACTATCGTTTATTTACTGACCATGAGTCAGTGAATGATCAAAAAAACTACCTGCTAACTCTTGTCTTTCTTCACCGGTGCCAGACCGCGATCGACAAGTTGCTCTTTCGCGGGATACAGAAACTCAACGTCAAGATCCATGAGCTTGAGAAACTCTCCCCGATTCTTGATCATCTGAATCACACCGTTGCTTGTCGACCACAGCAGAATCGAATACATCCACGGGTTTACATCCTTGGCGATCGTGCCGTCAGCGTGACCCGATTCAATTGCTTTTGCCAGAATCGCCAGCGACGAATCCTTGTAGTCTCCAGCGCCCTTTTCACGCATCTCGTTGGCGATCGTCCCAAACGTCTGCGGATCCATCGCCTCGACGTACGTCATCGCCCGGAAATAATTCGGGTACTCGAAGCAGAACTTGTAATACGCTCTTCCGATCTCGCGCACTCGCTCCCGGCCGGTGCTAACCGAATCGTAAGCGGTCGAGAATCTCTCTCGCAACATCCTGCCGGCGCGCATGTCGATCGCGAAAAACAGATGCTCCTTGCTCTTGAAATAAAGATAGATCGTCCCCTTGCTCAGCTCCGCCTTTTCCGCCACGTCTTCCATCTTGGCGTTCTTCAGGCCTTTCTCGGCGAAGACCTCAAGAGCGGCATCCATAATCAACTCGATCCGCTTCTGCTTTTCTCTTTCGCGTCGTTCTGCCGTCGTCATTCTCGCCTTAACCGCAAATAAGATTATTGGTCATTTACTGACCATCGGTCAGTATAACTACTAACTTATACTGAGCACCAGATGCTGTCAACAGAATTCAAGAAAATTCGACATTTTAAGGCTATCCCGCAAATCCCAGCGGTACGTTGCGGTAGCTGATGACACGGCCTCATCCAGTCTGACGGCCCTTTTGTCGCTTTAGAATTGACAAACGACCCAAATTGCGTATAATTGCGTATGTCCCAATCGCTAAAGCGGCTGAGGACAGGAGTATCCGACACTTGCCAAGTACGGGTGGGCAGCCTTGAGTAGTACGAAACTTCCGCTTCCGGCCAACTTGTTGCCGTTTCTCGACTGGCAACAAGTCGTTGAACTCTCCCCCAATGTCATTCTCCTCGTCGATCACGAAGGCAAGGTCCTCTACGTAAGCAACATCCACGTTCCGGAAGCCCTCGATCGCGTGATTGGCACGACGATTTTTGACCAGTCACTCCCTGATTTTCATCGCTCCCTGCGCGAACACCTCCAGCGCGTCTTTGAAGAACGCCGCGAAACACAAGTCGAGTTTATTCATTTGCGCACCGATAACACCCTCGGCTGGTGGTCGGCAAACGCCGCACCGATCATTCGCGATGACAAAGTCGTCGCCGCCATCGTTAGTTGCCACGACATCGGCAACCTGCAATCGCTGCAGGAGGAAAAGGACCGGGCCGTTCGCCAGTTGCAGGATCGCGTCTTCCGCGAGAAATCGGATCTTCTGCGTGCCCGCGAGCTGCTCGCGGAAGAGATAGAAGAACGCCGCCGCGTCGAGGCCTCCCTGCGCGAAAGCGAAGCGCGTTATCGAACTCTGGTTGACATGGCGCGGAATGCAATCGCCTCGATCAGCTACGAGGGCATCTTCCTCTTTCTCAATCCCGTGGCCGCCCGTTCCCTCGGCGGCAAACCGGAAAACTTCGTCGGTAAGTCCATGTTCGACCTCTTCCCGCCCGAAATCGCCAATCGCCAATACGAGTCGATACGGCGCGTCATCGACAGCCGTACTCCCGAGTCAATCGAATCGCTATCTTTCGTCGGCGGCAGTTATCGCTGGTTCATGACCCAGATTCAGCCTCTGATCGAAGCCGACAACTCCTGCGCGTCGGTTCTGCTGGAAGCCACCGATATCGACTCGCGCGTTAAGGCCACGCTGCAAATGCGCCGCGAACGTAACTTTTCCAACTCGATTCTCCAGACCGCCAACTGCCTCATCATCTGTCTCGATGCCCGCGCCAGGATCACGGTCTTCAACCGCGAGTGCGAACTCGTCACCGGCTACAGCGCTGCCGAGGTCATCGGCCGCCACTGGCCATCTACCTTCCTGCCGCCCGACACGCAACACGATGGACTCTCAGACTTCGCCTCTTGGGTACAGGCGCATCCCACCGATTCTTACGAAGGGAGTATCCTAACCAAGTCCGGCGAATCTCGCACCATCCTCTGGTCGAACTCGTCCTTCACCCTTGAAGATACCGGCGAACTGGTCGCCATCGCCATCGGCGTCGATGTTACCGACCGCCACCGCCTTGCCCAGCAATTGCGCGCCGCCGAGTTTCGCCACCGCGCCGTCCTCGACGGCATCCCCGACCTTGTCTTCATCTTCGATCGGGACGGCCGTTACCTCGAATTCGAAGGCGGTAAACCCGAAGACCTGTATGCCCCGCCGGAGCAACTCCTCGGAAAGACTGTCTCCGAGCTTCTCGGCGTCGAACTCGGCAATCGCCTGATCGCTTGCATCGAGCAGGCACTCACTACCGATATCACGCAGACTCTTGAATACGAGTTGGAAACGCCCTCCGGGTTGAATATCTTCGAAGCCCGCATCGCCCGCTGTGGCGACGATCAATGCGTCGTCGTCAGCCGTAATATCACTAAACGCCGGGCTGCGGAAGTCGCCCTCCGCAGTAGCGAAAGCGAATTGCGCTTTCTGATCGATCATCTCCAGGCCGGCGTCGTTGTTCATGGCCCGGATACCGCTATTATCCATGCCAACCTGGCGGCCGCGCGTATGCTGGGAGTGGCCGTAAATGAGCTACTTGGGCGCCGAGCCGACACCGAAGAATGGCCACTGCTCGCCGAAGATGGCCACCGGCTCACGCCCGTCGAATACCCCGTCAACCGCGTGATCGCTTCTCGCAAGCCGATCGAAAATATGGTCGTGGGAACTAGACGTGAGCACGGCGGGGACGAAATCTGGGCCGTGGTCAATGCCTTTCCTGAATTCGACCTTGATGGCTCGCTCCTCCGCGTCGTTGTCTGTTTCGTCGACATCACCGACCGTCGCCTCGCTGAACAACAACTGGAAATCGCCAACCGCGAATTGCGCCTCAAACATATTGCGCTGGAAGACCGCAACGCCGCCCTCAGAGTCTTCTTGGAGCAAAGCGTCCAAGAGCGCGTTGAGCTGCGTAAGCAGATCTCTGAAGTTGTTACTTCACATATCCTTCCGATTATCTCCCGTATGCGCCACCGGGCTGAATCTCACGATCTGGTCGACATTGACTTGCTGGAGTCGCTGCTCTCCGACCTGTCTACCGGCGACGGCAAACTCTCCCGAGTCTTAGCGACGAAACTGACCCCCAGAGAGCTGGAAATCTGCAGATTGATCAAGCTCGATATGGACAACAAGGAGATGGCTCAAAAGCTCGACCTTTCGCGGCGCACTGTCGAGAAATTTAGGCAGTCGATTAGAAAGAAGCTCGGACTAAAAGGAGGCAAAACTAATCTTACTTCCTACCTGAAGAATCTATAGACTGCGTAGCCAATCTACGCAATAGGTACGATTTTTACTCGCACACGAACCACTTGACAAAAACGAGCTATAAGCCGATCTTTCTAACGATTATCTACCGATCTTTGATCGGGAGATGACGCGAGCAACTCGCAACTGGTAACGATCATAAGTTCCTTCACTCTTCGCGAGTGTACTGAGAGGGAGAATAGGCAACAAAGCCTGTCTGTTGGAGCAGGGTGGAACCGAGAATACCGAGTAAACTGCGTTCACTTCGACAGGAAGACCTGGCGGGAGTCCCACTTACTCCCTAACGCAGCATAGGTATTCGACGGGGGGTCAAGTAGCCGGTGGTTTCCAAGCAACCACCGGTTGCTTTTTTATCCCCAAAGACCACATGCCGCCGGAATCTCTGATTCCGGCGGCATGTCTTCAATTCAAACCTGATGTTTGTCCATTACGGGCAGGAAGCGCAAGGCGCCGGGCCTCCCGTAAAGATGTAGGCGATCAAGTACACGGCATCCGATACCGTCAAGATACCGTTACAGTCAGCGTCCCCGGCCTCTACCGGCACCGGTGCGGGTCCGCCGCTGAAGATGTACTGAATCATGTACACCGCGTCCGAGATATTGACCGTCAAGGTTCCATCGGCGTCGCCGCACAAGTACGGCTCTTCCACGGTCAGCGTCAGAGGCTGTTCATCAAAGCTGCCGGTAGCGTCAATCACCCGTGCGGTGAAGTTGATCGTGCCGGCGCTCAGAGGCGTGCCCGACAACAGACCCGCGGTCGACAACGTCAGTCCTGTACCCGACAAGTTGTTGTTCTTGTCGCTCCAGGTCTTGGCGCCGGTACCGCCTGTGTGGGTCAAGCTCGAAGAGTAGACCGCACCCTCGACGGCATTTGTCAGAATCGCCGTCGTAATATTTACGGCCGGATTGACAACGACCTCAAACGCCTTTTCTGCTAACGCACCGATCTGGTCCTGCGCCTGTGCGGTGAAGCTGATTGTTCCCGCACTTGCCGGCGTTCCCGTTAGCGCTCCCGTCGGCGATAGCGTTAATCCGGTCCCGACCAGATCGCCATCCTTATCTTCCCAACCCTTCGGGCCTGTGCCACCTGTAACCGCCAGGCTCTGCGAATACGGCCGCCCGGCTGTCCAATCCGGCAATGCACCCGTCGTGATACTCAGCGCCGGGTTGATCGTGAAATTCAGGTTCAGATTGTCAAAAGCCGAAGCTTCGTCCGAGACCTGGGCCATAAATGAAATCGGTCCGGCCGTCGTCGGCGTGCCTGAGACAATCCCGTTGGCGCCGAGCGTCAAACCCGTGCCGACTAAGCCGTTGTTGCCGTCGAGCCAGGTCAGCGCGCCTTGCCCGTTCACCGCCAGCAACTGCTGCGAATACGGCACGCCCACGGTCCAGTCGGGAAGATCCGTTGTCGTGATATTCAATTCCGTTGATTCGCACTCGTACTGCGTCACGTTGAACGCGTCGACGGCCGCCTCGATCACTGAGCCGTCCCCGAGGTCGCCGACGTCAAACTTCATGCGAATCTGCGCCGTCGGCGTCACAAAGTCGGACACGAAGAAGCCGTGCTCAACCCATCCGCCGTTGGCGTCTTGAGTCGGACCGACAGTCTCGACCACCGTCCAGGTGCTGCCGTTATTGTTGGAGATCGAAATCGTCATGACATCGGCGTTCGGCGCCGCGCCAAAGCTGTTGGAATACCAGCGCGCGTAACTAATGCGCGCATCACCGCTTGACAAGTCGATCGTCGGCGAAGTCAACACCGTGCTGCCGCCGTCCACATCCGTGTCGCCGTCAGCCGGACCCGTCAGATAGCACTGGCCGGAGCCGTCATAGTCGCTCGCCGGGTCGCCGCGGTCGCCACCGCCTGCGGGCACGCCGCGTGCCCATTGGCCGGCTGTCGCCGTGCTTGAAACCGACCAGCCAAGATTTGTCTGGAAGTTATCCTGGAATGCCACCGTCGATCCCGTCGACACCAGCGCCGCAAACGGAGCTAATGGACCCGGATCGGTAAACAAACCGTTGGTCTGCTCGCTGGCGCCCACGTAGAATTCAAAATTCTCCAGGCAGCTGCCCGCCGGAATCGTCGCATCGTAGTTGTTCGGCGTCGTTTCGGTCATCGAAATCTGCGTCCACAATCCGCCGTTCACGCGATAGAAAAGCACTCCCGAATTCGGAACCGGCACGCCGCCCACAGCGCCGTTCACTGAAACCTGGAAGGTTGTCGGCTGGTCCGGCGCCAGCGTTGTCGGTACGCCGTTCGGATACGAAAAGCCCAGCGAAGCCAGCGGCACCGCCACACCAACCGCATTCCAGGCCTTGGAAACCTGCGTCGCCCACGTGCCGGTTCCGTCAAGATCCTCGGCGGCCGTCACCGTGGCCAGAGCAGCATTGTAGTAGTTGATGCTCGACGTCCAGTACATCTGGTTCGCGCGGTACGCCACCTGTATGGCATTCTCTACGCCGATACCCATCACCGTGATGCTGTGATGCGTGCCGCCATCGGACAACAGGAAAAACCACTTGTTGCCGACGCCGGAATTGGTGTGCACACCGCACCAGTCATTGAACGATGACGGCGTGCAGTTTTCGACATCGATCCAGTACGGATCGCTGGTTCCATAATAGTCGGGGTCGCCGTTGGCATGCGGGTTCGACATATCGCGAAAACCCGCGCCCGACAATTGCCCGTTTTCCCCCATCAGCCAGTCCGGCGTGTCGAGTGAGTCAAAGGCAAACTCAAAGGCGGCCCCGATCATGTCGGAGAACGACTCGTTGAGCGCACCCGACTCTTTCTGATAAATCAAATCCGATTCGTTCTCGGTGACCGCATGTCCCCACTCGTGCGAAATCACATCAGGACACCCGGCGAGCGAACGCCAGCCGGTCCCTGCCGACCAGATCACGATCCGCTGTCCATCCCAATAAGCGTTGTTGTTCCCTTCGCCGGAATAGTTGACAATCGTCAACATCGAGGTGCCGGTTCCGGTGTACGAATTGCGATTGAACTCGGCCAGCAGCCAGTCATAAAACAGCGCGGAATAGTTGTGCCCATCCACCGCCGCGGCCTGCGAACCACCCGCATTCCAGATGTTGTCGGCATCTGTCGCTATCGTTCCCGGAAGCGTCGCGCCGGCAATATTGGTCTGCAAATAGTTGCCCGTCGGCATTTGACCGTCGTGTCCATGCGGGTTGTTCGTCACCGTGCGGGTGTTGTTCTTCATCTGGTAGGTGCTGCCGGTAAAATCGGTATCGAGGTGGTTCCGCGCAGTGCCCATCACACCGATGCCTGTACCGATGGCGTCCGTATCCATGATGCGATTCGCCTTGAAAAGGATCTCGCCGGACTTCGCGTCGACGAAGTACTCCCAGCGCCCCATCGGAGTGTCGGAGGTTAAGAACAGTCTCCAGGCAAGATGATTGCTACGCTCCCACGGGAAGATCACCAATTCCGGCTCGCCCGGATTGCCGGTTCCAAAGAAGCTGCTCAAATCGCTTGCCGCCCGAGCAGTCGCTGTCGCAGCGTTCACGGCTGCGTTTACGTCCAACTCGAGCTCCGGCTCCGCATAACCGTTTATCACGCGCAACGACCCACCGGCATCATAATGCGCAACCAACTCGCCGCCGATTACGCGCAAGCCCTGGTAATACTGGTCAAGTCGCAGATGGCGCGCGCCGTTTTCTTCGATATATGTCTTGCGAACGCGCAGTTCATCCGCCGGATTCGCAATGCGAAACGCGCCTTTGTGGCGCTCTAAGAATTCGACGGCCGTTGCCAGATCATTCCCGGCCCGCGAAGCCGGCGCCAGATTCCCCTTGATGAATGTCGGCACCCCCCGATCATCCTGATGATACAAGGTTAGACTGGGGTCGAACCGCAGAAGGTTCGGACCGAATTTGGCGTCATCTGTCGCTCCCATGGCAAACGCCGCCAAGATGAGGACCATCGCAAATGCGAAGGCTTGATCTAAACGTCCACGAAGCATGCTCTCCTCCAATAATGCGTGGAAAGGACCTGGTCTTAATCGACAAGTATCGGCACAAGGCCGGCAGTTTGATTAGCTCGTTATTCTCTATATAGCGCATTCAATGTTTTAGTCAACGGAATTCTGCCCGTTTTCACGGCTCAAGAGCCAACGATCACGTTGCTGCCGTTAAGATTAGACTGAACGCTCACCGTGTCATGGGTTCCCGCAATCGAAGTTGCGGCAGTTCTTGATTTCACGCGCGTCTACGCTGCTCGATTCTACTCTCGTCTCCCGCCGCGCGAAATTGTAGATGCCGCCCGCAATTGTCATGAGGTAGATTGTAATGTGGCTCCAAAACCTTCAGACTGATCGGCTTCTGCTCTTGACAACGATACAGGATAGCGCATGTCGGCATTGTCTGACTGCCGGACCTCCCTGGATCTCCCGCATCGGATCATCGAGTTGAACTCTCCGCAATTGTTTGTTTTGATGTTGCGTTGACTGCCCGCTTCGTTTATTCTGCCGCGAGATCTGAAAACACCCGGTCGGCAGCACGCTCGGCCGGTCTGAAAGCGCACTAAATCACATTCCCGGGAGAAATATGAATCGGCTGAAAGCTGTACTCTCGCTTTCGGTTGTAGCGGCGCTGCTCATTGTCGCTGGCTGCAGCCAAAGCGCCCTTCGTCAGGGCGAGCGGGCGCTCGATAGCCAAAACTATCAGCTCGCCATCGATCACCTGCGGGTCGCCCTCCAGAATAAGCCCAACGACGCCCGCGTCCAGCGCGCGCTCGGTCGGGCTTATTACCATCAGAACGACATTCCGCAGGCGGAGAAACTTCTCTCTGCCGCGCAGCAATCGCTGCCCAACGACCCCACGGTCACTCTCTATCTCGGCATGATCGCCGAATCGCGGGGCGACTTCGCTGCGGCCGAGAAGAGCTATCGCAACTTCCTTGACAAGAACGGCAAGTCCAAAGCCGCGCCCTCGATTCGCGGTCGCCTGCTGTATGTTCAGAGTGAAGCCCTGCGTTTGCAAGTGGCCGATGCCGTGAAGCGCGAAACCGAAATCGCGGCAACCGCTCCCGCGCCGAACACCATCGGCATCCTGCCGTTCGTCACCCATCGCGGCGTCGACGAAACCACCCGCTCGCTCGCCACCGGGTTGCAGGCAGTCACGTGGTACGATCTTTCGTCGATTCCCGAGCTGCAGGTCGTCGAACGCGAGCAGTTTGCCTTCCTCGCCGAGGAACTCAAGCTCACCGAGCAGGGCCTGGCCGATCCGGCAACAGCGCCGCGCGTCGGGAAAATCGTGCGCGCCGCCACCTTGCTCAATGCCAGCGTCGACAAACCTTCCGACAAGAATTTCTCGTTGAACACCGCTCTTGTCGATGCCGGCTCCGCCGCCTATTCGCCAACTTACGGCAGGGACGGCGAACTCAAGAAAGTCATGCAATTGCAGAAAGAAATGGTGCTCGCCGTACTCGACAGCCTCGGCATCGAAATCAAAGGCAGCCGCCGGCAGGCACTCAAGAAACCGGCGACCGAAAATTACGACGCCTTCCTCGCGTTCTGCCAGGGCATCGAACTTCAGGATGACGGCGACTACCTCAAAGCCAAGGCGATGTTCGAGCGCGCCGCCGAGATCGATCCGCGTTTCACTCTCGCCTCAGACCTTGCAACCGAAGCCGGTCTGATCGGAGAAAACTCCGGTCCGCTCACGACCTTTCAGAATGTGGTCGTAACCAATCTCACGCCGGACACTCCCGGCGGAACCTACGATCCATCCTTTGTCATCAATGGCGTTGTCACCCCAGTCGACGATCCGCGTAATCAGGACACGCCGCAACAAATCAACAATGGTACCGCCACCGTCGGCGGTTCGATCAGGTAGGGAGGAGCCGATGAAATCGCAATACTTTGTTTCGCTGGTTGCGGCGCTGCTCGCCCTGTTGATGATTACTCCAGCCGCGGCGGAGCCACTGAAGACGCGCGCTACGCTTTACTATCTGATGAATAACTGGAAAACCGAAGTTCCCGACGTTGACCAGTACGACCTCAACGAAGGCGCTTTCGGCCTCGATGCCTTCGTTGCCCCCGGTGACCGCTTCAGCCTCGCCCTCAATGGCCGCCTCTCTTCTTCCAAGTACGAAGTCGACGGCAGCGCTGAAGAGGGCAAACTCTCGTCCCTGAACGATACCCGTCTCGTCGCAACTTACTACACGGCTTCCGGCGTCGCCTCGCTCAGCGGCATCGTCAATCTGCCTACCGGCAAGACCAAACTCGACGACGAAGAGTTTTCGGTCGCCATGGCGGTCGCCGACAACACGCGCAAGTATGTCACGCGCCGCTATGGTCAAGGGCTCGATCTCGGTGTCGAGGGGCTTGTGCATCCGCAATCGGGCAATCTCACTTTCCACTTCGGCGGCGGCTTCATGCATAAAGGCAAGTACCAGCTTCGCGAAGCCGACACCGAAAAGTACAAGTACGGCGACGAAATCACCGGCCGCGCCGGCCTGAATGTCGACGCCGACGCGATTCACTTTCTCGTCGACGGCACCTACGCTTTCTATCTCGAAGACAAATTCGGCGACCAGAAGGTTTACAAGGCCGGCCCGACGATCATCGTGCGTTCGCAAGTTTCTTACACGCAGGATCACACCGCCTACGCCGGAATCATGCTCGTCAACCGCTCGAAGGCCGAAGTCCGTAACGATGCCGGCGAGGAAAACCTCACCGAAGAGGCTTCCAAATCGGGACGCAACGAATTCCTCCTTTACCTGGGTGGCGGCTACCTCGCCACGGAGAAGTTGCGCGTCAACGGCCGTCTCGAATTCCAGAACTTCTCGTCCAACGATTACGCGGAAAACAGCGTCCTCTATCGACCCAAGTCCAACTACCTCGGCATCAGTGGCGGCGCCAGCTACGCGCTGACCGAGATGCTTTACGGCAGCGGCCTGCTGACACTCTACACCGGGTCCGTCGATCTGGGCGAGAACGACGCCGATCTTTCCGGACTCGGACTGCTGTTCGCCTTAACCTATCGGGTCATGTGAGGAGGTGCGCCATGAAACTGAATCGAATATCTACGTTGATCTTTCTGAGCCTGTTCGCCGCCGTCCTGATGCTCTTCGTTTCCGGCTGCAGCGACAAGGCCGATAACCCGTCGAGCAAGTCGAAGGCTTCGCTTAATGTCGGATTCCTCAAGACCTCCCTCGCCGAACGCGTCGATGAAGTCCGGCTCTCGGTCGTCTTCGAGGACGAAATCATCTACCAAGAATCAACCGGTCTAACCGATGGCGAATTCAGCTTCGGCACAATCGAGTTGCCCGTCGGCACCGTGTTGTTCAATCTCTCCGCCTACGAGATCGGCCCCGAAGACGAGGCGATACTCCTCTATGGCGTCACAGCCGAACGGGAAATCACCGCCGGCGGCAACATCGAGGTCGATCTTGAACTCGTCCCCGTCGTCCCGATGGTCCGGCTCTCGCCCTACCATGTCGAAACGACAGAAGACCAGGAGATAACAGTCAAGATCGAATTGTGGAATCTCCAGGCTTTCAACAGCGGTGCCTTCACAATTGACTACGATCCCTTGCTTCTGACCTTCGAGGGCACCCAGCAACTCAATACCAACTGGGGAACGCTGGCCATCAACGCCGGCACCATCACGGGGCAAGTCCAGATGATCATTAGCCGTGTCGAGGGTGTCGAAAACATTCCCGCGGGAACGGTCGAACTCTACGGCGTGAACTTTCTCGCCGAGGCTGACGGCCTGGCCACTTTGACCCTGGGCGTCGAGGAACTCCTTGACAATGACGGCATCGTGCCGGAACTGGCCGACGGCCTGCTGCAAATCGACGACCAGACTGTTCGCATCACCGATGCCGGCAGCGAAATTGGCGTCATCGGCGGTGTGGTCACCGACGCCCGTACCGGCGACCCTCTGGTAGGCGCCGCCGTCAATGTCACCGGCCCAGCCAACCGCCAGGCCACGACCACGATTGATGGCTCGTTCCTCATGACCAACATGCCGTACGGCACCTATCAGATGACGGTGCAGCTTTCCGGCTATATCACAGCCCAGCGTACCGTCGTCCATCAATCCGGCGTCACCGCTGAGCGCATTACCCTCTCTGAGCAACTGCAGACCGGTCAATACCGCGTGGTGCTTACCTGGGGTGAGACGCCTCAGGACCTCGACTCGCACATTTGGACTACAATCAACGACAGCCTGTTCGAAGTCTACTACCCGTACGAGGGCGAGGGTAATCCCGAAACGCCTCCTTACATCCTGCTTGATGTTGACGAAACTCTTGGCTATGGTCCCGAGACCATCACCATCTTCGATCTCGTCAGCGATTGTGTCTTTGCCGTGAAAAACTACTCGCAGGAGGCGCCCATCACCGAATCAAACGCGATCGTCGAGGTCTACCGCGGCGCCGAGAAGATCGCTACCTACACCGTGCCCACAACCGGGACCGGCCATTGGTGGTACGTCTTCGATCTGTCTGCACAGGGCCAACTGACTCCGCGCAACACGATCTCGACGACGCCGCCGCTGCCTTCGGAAGATGAAGTTCCAATCCCCAAACGTGTCGCCGGCAAGGTGAAATAGGCGTTTCGCCCGCCCACTTTGATTCTCTCACGCGCGCGTCGGTCTTACCGGCGCGCGCTTCTATTTATTGGCTTTGTTCGTTCTCGCTGCCGTCGCTGAGAAGCGGCAAGCCCCGCTGGCTGCGCAGGTCTTCGACCTTGTCGAAAGCGCGGTCGAGGGCCCGCTTGCGCGTCGTCATCAGCTCTTGAAACGCCTTCTGCGAGTCTTCGATGCGCTTACCGATCACATCCATCTTTTCAACGAACTTCCGCCATTGCGTTTGCATGGTTGCAACCGCACTGAGTATCTGCTCTGATGCCTGCTCAAAAGCAAAATTGTCGCTCGCCTGCCTGATCACCGCCAGAATCGCATAGAGCGAAAGCGGCGAACAAAGAATCACCTTGCTCTTGAGCGCGTCGTCCAGTAACGACCGGTCAACCTCGTGAATAAAAGAGTATACCTGCTCATTCGGAATAAACAGCAGTACATAGTCCACGGTATGCTCGGCGGCATTGATATACTCCCGACCGCTCACCGCCTTGACATGATTGCGCAGATCTCGAACGAAGTCCGCCCGGTACTTCGCAGCGTCCGTCTCCGAAGTTGCTTCGATATAGCCCCTGTAGTTGTCCAGCGGAAATTTGACGTCCATATTGAGCATCAGCCCCTGCGGTAGCGGAAACGTGAAATCAGGCCGCGTCCCGGCGCCCAGCGTCTTCTGCTTTTCGTAGTTGATTCCTTCGACGAAACCGGCCAGCCGCAGGACATCCTCGGCCATCCGTTCCCCCCACTGTCCGCGCGCCTTCGTAGATGACAACGCCTCCCGCAGCGATCCGGTCGTCAGTGCCAGCTTTTGAACCTGCTCATTCTGCGCTCTCAGGCCGGAATCGAGCTGCCCGAAGCGCGTCGCGCTTTCACTTTGGTATCCCTTGACCACCTGCTCGACCTTGGTCAGTTCACCGGCAATCGACTTTAATTGTTCGTCAATCAGCGCCTTCTTCGAATCCAGTTCCTGCGTGTGCGTTGTTCGGTCCGATTCCAACAGCGATTTCCGCAGGCGTACGAACTCCTCATTGGCCCTGTTCAGCGCCTCAGTCGACAGACTGCCAAAACTCAACTTCACATGCTCGATCACGCGATCCAGTTCCGCCTGCTTGCGGACTTCGCTGTCGCGCATTAGCTCCTCAGCGATCGCGCGCGCTTCAACCTTCTGCCGGCGCATCACGATCCACACCACAATCGCCCCAAACACCGCGCCCGCTGCAAAGATCACGACTGACATGAATTCCATATGCCCCGGAAGATACATGCATCACCGCCCGTGATGCAATCGCTATTGCCCCGCTTTGAACAGATTCGCCTAACTCTTCAAGAATCTCAGCAGCAGCTCTTTGAGTTGTATGTGCTCGATATCGCGCCGCAGCGCCCCTTCAAAAGCGATCGAAATCTCCCCCGTCTCTTCGCTCACCACCAGGCAGACGGCGTCCGATTCCTCGGTGATGCCGATCGCCGCTTTATGGCGCATCCCGAATAACTTCTGGTACGCCGGATTCTGCGACACCGGCAGCGTGCATGCCGCCGCGATTATCATGTCGCCCCGCACGATAATCGCCCCATCGTGAAGCGGCGTATAGGGCGTGAAGATCGTCGTAATGATCTCTTCCGAAACCTGCGTATTTAGTTCCTTGCCGCTCTGAATGAAATCTTTCAATCCCACCGAGCGCTCGATCACCAGCAGGGCCCCATGCTTGAGCACCGACAGCCGCACCATCGCCCGCACGATCTCGTCGACACTCGCTGTCGATTCGCCCCGGTAGAACAGACGCACCAGCCGGGAATGCCCGATCTGCGCCAGCGCGCCGCGAATCTCCGGCTGAAAGAGAATCACCAGCACGATAAACCCGACCGTCGCTAAATTGGTGAACAGCCACATCAGCCCCTGCAACTGGAACCAGTAAGCAAAAAACGCCACAACGAACAGCAGCGTTAGGCCCGTCACCATCTGCGCCGCCCGCGTCCCGCGCAGCAGCGAGAGGAACTTGTAGAAGATCGCCGCCACGACAATGACGTCGATGAGATCGATCAGTGTGAACTTGAGAAACTTGTACCCGAAAAGTTCCATCACCTTGCTCCGCGCAACTTCACAGCCAGGTCAACCGCCTGCCGCGTTTCGCGCACGTCATGCACGCGCACGGCCGCTGCACCATTGAGGACGGCCGCCGTCGCAGCCGCCAGCGACCCGGCAAGTCGATCTTCAATTCCGGCGCCGCTCAAGCGCCCGATAAACGACTTTCGCGAGGCCCCGATCAACACCGGCTTGCCCAGCTCCAGCAGTTTGCCTACCGACCGGATGATCTCGAGGTTCCCTTCGACATCCTTGCCGAATCCGATACCCGGATCGACCATGATCAACCGCGGGTCGATGCCGCCGCTTTCGGCTCGCCGTATCGCTTCTTCCAAGAATACGACGATTTCCCCGATCAAGTCACTGTATTTCGTGTCCTGTTGCATCGTCTGCGGCGTGCCGCGCTTGTGCATCAGCACCACGCCGGCCCCGGCTTCAGCGATCAGCGCCGTCATCGCTTCGTCACCGCCCAGCGCCGTGATGTCATTGACAATCGTCGCCCCCGCTTCGAGCGCCGCGCGCGCCACCGTCGCTTTGTAGGTATCAATCGAAATCGTCACGCGGCTGCGTTCGGCCAGGGCGGCAATCACGGGCATCACCCGTCGCAGCTCTTCGTCTGCCGCCACAGGCGCGGCGCCGGGCCGCGTCGACTCCCCGCCAACATCGATAATATCTGCGCCCTCTTCGACCAGACGGAGCGCTCGAGCGATTGCGGCATCAGAGTCGGCATAGCGCCCGCCGTCCGAAAATGAATCGGGAGTGGCGTTAACCACTCCCATCACAATCGTACGATCTTGGCGTTGAAATAAATCGATCAACTCAGTTGCTGATCTGTCTACCCCGCGAGAAATCATGGCTGCTTGGAATTCACCGGCACCTTGGTCAGTTTTTCGCCGCGCAGGATTTGGTCGATCTCGTCCGAATCGAGAATCTCGTGCTCGAGCAACGCAGTCGCCAGCAGATGCAGCTTATCGAGATTCGACTGCAGGATTTCCTCCGCCTGAGAATACGAACGCTCGACGATCCGCCGCACCTCGTCGTCGATCTGCTGCGCCGTCTTCTCCGAATAATCGCGGTGCTGCGAAATCTCCCGCCCGAGGAAAATCTCTTCGCGCGCCTTGCCGAAGGTGATCGGCCCCAAATTCTCGCTCATCCCCCACGAGCAGATCATCCGCCGCGCCAAATCCGAGGCGCGCTCGATATCGTTGCCGGCGCCGGTCGTAAACTGGTCAAACACCAGCTTTTCCGCCGCGCGCCCGCCCATCAAGTAGATCAGCTTGGTTTCGAGATATTCCTTCGAATAAGTATGCTTCTCTTCCGTCGGCAGGAAGCTCGTCACTCCGAGCGCCAGTCCGCGCGGGATAATCGTCACCTTGTAGACCGGGTCAGCCTTGGGAATCAACTTGCCGACCAGGGCATGGCCCGCCTCGTGGTACGCCGTGGTGCGCTTTTCTTCATCCGAAATCACCAGCGAACGCCGCTCGGCGCCCATCATCACCTTGTCCTTGGCCATTTCCATGTCGATCATGCCGACCTTCTCGGCGTTGCGTCGCGCCGCCAGCAGGGCAGCTTCATTGACGACATTGGCCAGATCCGCGCCCGACATTCCCGGCGTCCCGCGCGCAATCACCTTCACGTCCACATCCTCGGCGACGTTGATCTTCTTCAGGTGGACTTTCAAAATCCCCTCACGGCCCTTGATATCGGGGAGATTCACCACAATCTGCCGGTCGAAACGTCCCGGCCGCAGCAGTGCCGGATCAAGCACGTCCGGTCGGTTGGTCGCTGCGACCAGAATGACGCCGTCATTTGACTCGAATCCGTCCATCTCGACCAACAACTGGTTCAGCGTCTGCTCGCGTTCATCGTGCCCGCCGCCCAGACCGGCGCCGCGCAGGCGTCCGACGGCGTCGATTTCATCGATAAAAATAATGCACGGTGCGCTCTTCTTGCCCTGGTCGAACAAATCGCGCACCCGCGAAGCGCCCACGCCGACAAACATCTCGACAAAATCGGAACCCGACATCGAGAAGAACGGCACACCCGCTTCGCCCGCGACCGCGCGTGCCAGCAGCGTCTTGCCGGTTCCCGGGGCACCGACCAAGAGGGCTCCCTTGGGGATCTTTCCGCCCAGCTTCTGGAACTTGCCCGGCTCCTTCAGGAATTCGATGACTTCTGACAGCTCTTGCTTTGCCTCGTCACAACCGGCGACGTCGTTAAACGTCACCTTGGGGCGGTCCTCCGTCATCAGCTTTGCGCGCGATTTACCGAAGGTAAACAGCCCCTTCGGTCCGGCACCCTGCATCTGGCGCATGATGAACACCCAGAGCAGGATAATCAGCAGGAATGGGGCCAGCGTAATCAGATAGCCGACCCAGCCTTCGTCGGATTTCTCGGCGCTGATCTTCACGTCCGCATCGCTGATGCGCGCCACCAGCTCGGTATCCGCGAACGGAATCCGGGCAATAAATCCCGAAACCCCTTCCGTGCGGCCCTTGGCGTTCTCCGGCATATACTTCGCCTTGAACTTGCCGCGTACTTCTCGGTCCACGAACACCACTTCCGAAATATTCCCCTGGTCGATCTGCTGCAAAAGTTCGGTATAGGTGATCTCCGCCCGGTCAGCCGTCGGCGAAGAGATGAAACGCACGACGACAAAGACGATCAGCAAAAACACCAGCCAAAACACGATGCTGCGGCTGTTGCGTTTCCAGCCCGAGTCGTCGCGTTTGCCGGGGTCGTCACCCTTCTTCGGTCGTTGCGGCGGCAGCGGCGGCTGCCGGTACATGTTGTGATCGTTCAATTTATACTCCAGCTACGATTTTTCCTCAGCACTCTCACGGTTTAACACCGCAATATACGGCAGGTTCCTGTACTTCTCGCCGTAATCAAGACCAAACCCGACCACAAAGTCGCTCGCGATGTCAAACCCGACGTAACGAATCGGCACATCAACTTTCCGATTCGCCCTCTTGTTCAGCAATGTTATTACGTCAACCGACGCCGGTTTGGCTAACCCGAAATCTTCAAGCAGGATACGAAGCGTCAATCCTGAATCGACGATATCCTCCACCAGCAGTAAGTGCCGCCCGCGAATGTCAATCGACAGGTACTTGTAAAGATCAACAACCCCCGATGTGGTATCCGAATTGCCGTACGATCGCGCCGAAATAAAGTCCACTTGCAGGTCAAAATCCAGCTTCTGGATCAGGCTTGCCAGGAAAACAAAACTCCCCTTCAGCGTCCCCAGCAAAATCGGATTCTTGCCCCGATAGTCGCGGGTAATCTCCGCCGCCAGTTCGGCGATCCGCCCCTGGAGTTGCGCTTCCGTGATTAAGATCTGATGTTTGCGCGCGATATCAATGGCCTCGATACTCCTCAACCTCCAACTTCAGTACACTCTTGGTTCTATCGGTAATCTTGACCCCGTCCCCCAGCGCGTGGCCAATCACCCAGACTATCGTATCCCCCGCCTCAAGAATCGGCGTCTCTTCTCTCAGCGGCCGGTCGACCTTGCGATCGATGAAGAGATCCGACAACTTCTTTTCACCCTTCATGCCGAGCGGTCGGAACCGGTCTCCTGCCACCGCTGCCCGTACCCGCAACTTGCCGCGCAGAGCTTTAGCATCCACATATACACGGCGATTGTTGCCGCCTTCGAGTTCGGACTTTGCCGGTCGGCGCGCGTGAAACTTCGTCACCTTCAGTGTCATCCCGAACGCGCCCAGCGTCGTCGTCGACTCGGGCTTGACGAAAACCGGCTTGACCTTGTCGCTGGGAAGAAAAATGTAGATGCTCTTTCCAGCGGCCTCGGCCAGGATACCGCGCTTGAGATCAACCGTCCCCGTGCCGGATTCGATCAATCCCAGGAAGCGCTCGCTCGCCTCGAAGTCGAAGTCAGCCAATGACCCGGTGAGTTTCTCATAAAGCAGTGCCAGGACAATCCGCCGGATCAATGGATGATAGGCGCGCAAACTGGTCAAATCAAGGATAAATTTCCCAAACGCGCTCGTCCGTACTTCCGCCTTGATAATCGCCTCGCCGAACTGCCGCAAAAATCCCTCTTGCTCGGCCAATATCCGTCCCGAGCGGTCGATCGCATCGAGCGACTTTTCTCCCAGCACTTCGGCGATAGCCGGAAGCAACCGCTTTCGCACCCGGTTGCGCAGGTACTTGTCCGCAAGATTGCTTTCGTCGATACGATATTTCAGTCGATGTCTCTTGAGATACGCTTCGATCTCGTCTCTTGTCCAGTCCAGCAGCGGTCGCAGCACATTCCCCGGTTGTTTCATACGACCCAGTCCAAACGTTCCGGCGCCCCGCCCCAGGTTCATGAGAAAGGTCTCGGCATTGTCTGACTTGTTGTGCCCGATCGCCACGCGCTCGATCTTGTACCGCGCGCATACATCTTCGAAATACTGATAGCGGATCCTTCGCGCCTGCGCTTGAACATTCCCCTGCTTGATTTCCCCCGGCTTGACCCGTCTGACATACAGCCGCACCTTCAACCGTTGGCAAAGCTCCCGGCAGAACTCTTCATCTCCATCCGATTCCGCACCGCGCAGCCGGTAATTGACGTGAGCCGCATACACCTTCCCCCCGTTCTTCTTCGCCTGTTCAAGAAGCAAATGCAGTAACGCCACCGAGTCCGGTCCGCCCGAAAGCGCGACCAACACGCTGCTTTTCTCACCACTCGGTTTCGACATGGGCGTCTTCCTATTCGCCATAACCCAACTCCTCAAGTTCCGTGCGATCGGTTGCGTCGGTTCTTGATTTCGCGCGATTTGCCGCTATCGCCCCAGTATTTTTCACGCTCCCGCGCGAAATTGTGAACCGACGCCCCCTGGATTCCGTGTCAGTGCATCCTGCTGTTCTGCCGATCAATCTTGATTTCTCCCGCTCCAATATAACAAGTAGCTCCCCTCCAATCCGCCTGAATCTCCATCCCTTCTTTGTGAAATTCAACCCGATTCTGCGGAACTCAAGCAAGCCCGCCGTGTTAAAATCTCATAGCTACTGCACACGGAACTTGATCTAACCGGAGTCACTTTGAATTCGCAATCAGCAATGGCAATACCGCGCGAGTATCCGCTGATCCTCCTCATTGCGATTCTTGCGCTCTCTCTTCCTGTCCAGTCACAACAGATTACCGTCGCCGTCGAAATCGTCAACACGCCCATGGGGCAGGCCGGTTCTGTCGGCGTCTTCTGCACTTCCGATATTCCGCTGGCAGGAATTCGCGTACCGCTCATTCTCGATGATCCCGATATCATCATTGATTCGATCTCCTACGCCAACAGCATCGCCGGCCCCGAATTCGAATACTCGACGCAGCTCTCGGAAGCGACCGGCAGGGGATTCACGAATATCGTCCCCACATTCAGCGGCATCAGCACTTTCACCCCCGATGACGACGAGCTCTTTCGCATCCACTATCGCGTCAAAGATATCTCATTCCCCGGACTGGTCGTCATCGACACCTTCATCGTCCGCAACCAGATAGGCCAGCTAGTCTGGTACGATCAGATGGAGGCATCCGATGAATACGGCGTCGTCACGCATCCCGACTTCCTCTGGGGCGGCATCTATATCCAGGATCGTGCCACCGATGTGGTTGATGAATCCACGGTCCTGCCCTCAGCCTTCGCTGTTTCTCAGAACTTCCCCAATCCATTTAATCCGTCAACTTCGATTCTCTTCTCCCTCCCCGCTTCTTCAGACGTCGAGTTCGAGGTCGTTGACATTCTCGGCCGTTCCGTTTTGCACCGTACCTCGCAGAGCTACACCGCGGGCACCCATGTCATCACTGTCGATGCCTCCCAACTCCCCTCCGGCGTCTATTTCTATCGCCTCGAGACCCTGTTCGACAGCCAGACCCGTAAAATGACGTTAATCAAGTAGTTACACCGCCTTCCCCCTCAAGAGACTCGACCTTTCAGCCGAAAAACAGATATGGGGCGGGAGTGCCGCCCAATGCTCGAACTATGACTCAGAGTGCCCCTGTTAAAAAGCCGACCCAGAAGATCGGCGAATACGATATCATCCGCCAGATCGGCGAAGGCGGCTTGGCCGAAATTTACCTCGCCCGCCAGCGCTCGCTCAATCGCCTTATCGCGATCAAAGTTCTCAAAAACAAGATCTCCGCCGACGAGGAGATCGTCCGCCGTTTCGAGCGCGAGGCCACCACACTCGCCAAGATGAATCATCCTAACATCGTCCACGTCATCGATCGCGGTCAGGATGATGGCCGCCTCTTTTTCGCGATGGTCTACATCGAAGGCACCGATTTCAAGAAAATCCTGCAGCATTCCAACTGGCCGATCGAGAAGAAACTCGAGATTATCGTGCAGGTGCTCAAGGGGCTCGACTACGCCCACAAAAACGGCGTCATCCACCGCGACATCAAACCGGCGAATATCCTGATCGACAAGGACGATAACGCTCTCATCGCCGATTTCGGTATCGCGCAGCTGCTCGAATTCGACCCGTCGGAACGCACCGAATCCGGCACGATTATGGGCACCTACGCTTACATGTCTCCCGAACAGCGCGAAAACTCCGCTGCCGTCGACCAGACCACCGACATCTACTCGGTTGGCGTCATGCTCTACGAAGTCCTCACGGGGCGCAAACCGGAAGGCCGTTTCAAACTACCGTCCGAGCTCAATCCGAACGCGCCGCAGGGTTGCGACCACATTGTGCAGAAATCTCTTCAACCCGACCGCCGCGATCGCTATCAGAAAGCCGTCGAAATGAAGGACGAATTGCTCGCGGTCATGCATCACAAAGTGGAAAACCCGTCGACCGATCCGCCGACCACCAAGATCAAGAGCTTCGTCGGCAACTGCGCCTTCCTGGAAACGCTTAAAGACGGCCTCTATAGCTCATCTTATCTCGTCGAAGACCGACTCACCCGCGCGCTCTTTGTGATCAAGAAACAGAACAAACCCGATATCGGCCTCCGCGAAGCCAAGCTGCTCTCGAATCTCACGCACCAGAATATTCTGCGTATCCACGGCGCCGGTGCTGATGATGCCAAGCTGGTGATCGTTATGGATTATGCCCAGGGCGGCTCGCTCGGAGACCGGTTGGTTAAGCCGCTCGAGTGGCGCGAGGCCCGCCGCATGATGCTCCAGATCGCGCAGGGCATGGACTTTGCCCACAAGAATAACATCGTCCACGGCAATCTCAAGCCTTCGAACATACTTTTCGACCGCGACGAGACCGTCAAGATCTCCGATTTCGCGCTGATGGCCAACGTCGAAAAGAATGCCGTCAACTGGTACCAGGCTCCCGAGCGCCGCAAGAGCAAGCAAGCCGACATCTATTCGGCGGGAATCATCTTCTACCAGTTGCTCACGAATCGCATCCCCACTTTCGATACCCACGGCAAGTTCATGTGGATCGATTCCAACCGCACCACCGGAGAATTCCAACGTTGCCTGATTGAAAACATGATCAAGACCACCCCGTCCGATCGCTGCAAGTCGTTTGCGGAAGTCATCGAAGTGCTTAACAGCGAGAAGTCTCTCGGTCCGGATGAAAAGCCGGCGGAAGACTCCGCAATCATCAGCCCCGAACTGGTCAGGCTCCTGCTGTGGGGCGGACTCTTCCTCGTCGGGCTGGTTCTGGCAATCCTGGTTCTCACCGGTGTGATCAAATTCTAACGCGCACCGGCCATCTTCATCGAGCCAACAAAAATCTTGACAATTCGTATTCTCGGAGTATACTCGACAGACCTCGGACGTCCCTATCGTCTAGTGGCCTAGGACACCGCCCTTTCACGGCGGCGACACG
>CAZOYE010000006.1:49740-190763 GCA_964584025.1 uncultured Ignavibacteria bacterium | reverse complement strand
TCCCGGTCTCTTCACCAAATGAACAAAGGGAAAACAAAAAAGAAAGATACAAGGGTAGGTCTCTGATCAAGGTTCGTGGTTTAAAGGAGCAACTCGGCTGGAGACCTGCCAGTCAGTTGAGTGTTTTCCCGCTAAGTTGGCAGGTCTCCAGCAATCATTCGAGACTCAATGGCATGACTACGATCAGAGACCTGCCCTACTTGAAGATTCGCTCTAATTAAGCAAAGTCAAAATGAAAACGGGCGGATCAGATGATCCGCCCGGTCATTTAATCAATGGGATTTCGGCCTACGGACAATTGGCGCAGGGCGCCGGACCGCTGGAGAAGATGTAGGCAATCATGTAGACGGCATCCGAGATCGTGATGATGCCATTGCAGTCAGGATCACCCTCGGTGATTGACCCCGGAGCCGGACCGCCGGAGAAGATATAAGCGATCAAATACACCGCATCAGAAATCGTCAAGATTCCCGAACCATCCGCATCACCGCAGATCACGTTCTCGATCACGTTGATCGAGAAGTTCTTGTCGGTCGTCACCGCTGCCTGATCCTGCGCGCGCGCCATGAAATCAATCGGTCCTGAAGTTGTCGGTGTGCCCGAAACCAGACCCGCGGATGATAGCGTCAACCCGGTGCCGGCAAGGTCGCCATTCAAGTCGGTCCAAGTGATTGCTCCAGTTCCGCCAGTGCTTGCCAGTTGTTGTGAGTAGGCGACATCAACGGTGCCGTCCGGCAGAGATTCTGTCGTGATCACCAGTGGTGCGGCTTGCTGCAATTGCGGGAATACGATCAGGTCAACCCACGCCTTGTCACTACCGATCGATTGCGAGCCGTCCTTGACGTAGCGCCACTGGAACGTCCGCGAACCGGCAGTCACAGCGTACGAGGCCAGCGCCCAACCTACGGTGCCTGACCACGATCCTTTCTCGACGCCATCGATGTAGAATTTCAAGAAGTCCCAGTTGGTCTCTGAGGAAACTTTGTAATAGAACGAGATCACGCCGGTCGCAGCGACATCAAGCGTGACAGTCATGGTCGAATTCTGGCTGTGCGTGATTGTACCGGAGGCAGCCGCATAAGCGCCTTCATACATTCCGGAATTCACGATCGTCCACGGCTGGTTGCCGCCAAGGACCCAATCGTATCCGGTGAAATTGCCGCTTTCGAAATCCTCTGCAGCCTGCGCGAGCGTAAGCGAGAAGAAAGCCGAGTCAACATAGCCGCCGTCGGCCGTGATATCGATGCGGAAATCGGCAACATGAGCCTGCGGACAATTGGCCGCGACCGTGAAGGCGTACTGAGAGAGTGATTGAGCGGTTCCGCCGTTTTGTGGGATCGTCGGATACATCGAGGTACCCTGCGTAATCGACACATAGGAGTCGCTTGTCGAGAGCACGCCCTGCGCATTTGTCGCCGCTCCGCCGCCTTCGTTCTTCAATGTCAGAAACATCGTTACGGCCTCGCCCGGTTCTATCATTGCCGGAGCGGTGTCGTCCAAGTAGCTCACCACCGGAATCGTCGGAACGGGCTGCAGTTGCACGTCAACGACGGTGGCGCCGTTGCTGAGAACCAGGACGCCGTTGACGCTCTGTGTCAGGTACCCGGGCGCGCTGAAGCTCAAATTCCAGGTGCCGTTAGCGATGGGTCGAAAGTAGTTGCCGGACGCTGCATCCGATCGCACTTGACTCGAATCAACATCGTGGCCAACTACCGTGACGAGCGCCGAAACCGGCAGCAGGGTCGTGGCATCCGTGACTGTGCCTTTGATTCCGAACATCGCCTGTTCCAGCCACTTAAGGAGTGACAGGCGCAAATAGCCCCAATGCGCAGGCAGAAGCGAGGCAGACAGCAGCTTTGTATCGGAGATCTCGATGGTTGCCTCGCGGCAATGATGCCAGTAGTTCATGTAATCCTGGCGACCGCCGTCCACCTCGTACCAATCAAAACCGTTTGTAATCCCATCGTCGTAACCATTCATGTACCCGGCGCCGGCCGCGACTTGCGCAGTGTCGGCGAACTGATGACTGATTGTCTGCCACCAGGCATCATCGGGATGTCTTGTCACCCAGGTGTCCCAGGGATAGTTGACAACCTCGGTCCCGCCGTGGAAATTTGCGGAGATTACGAAATCGCGCTGCGCTGCATACGCCATGAACGCCTGAGTCTCGACCTGCCAGGCTTCGCCATCCGGATGCGGGCCATCCTGGAAGTCGGGGTAATTGCGGTTAAGATCGACACCATTTGAGTTGTAACGCCAGGCGCCTGAGACAGTCGTGTTCCCGCTGCGGTAGGTACCATCCGGATTTGCCAGCGGGTTGATGTAAATTTCCATGTTGTTAACCATGGTCTGGATGCGCGTGTTGCCGGCGCTGTATCCGACCAGCAGGGAATCGATCAGCCGTAGCATCAGAACATACCCTGTGGTCTCGTCGCCGTGAATTGAAGAGGTATAGAAAACCTCGGGTTCGCCTTCGTCGGTCGTAACGTTATCCGAAATTTTCGCAACCAGGAGAGCTCGACCTTGGTTGGAAGTGCCGATATTCTCGATCTGGCAAAGCCCTGGATAATTAGTGGCAAAGTCATTCATCATCTGCACGTAGGCCGTGTAAGTCGGATAGACATCCCAGGCCATAGCGTCTCGGGCATTATCAGTCATGGCAACCGGTCCAACATCGCCCGGATTCGGGAGAAGCTCATACGGAACTCCGAGTGCCTGGAATGCCGTCATCTGGCGATCGTTCGCGTAGGCATACACCGTCTTGCCATCAAAGGGAGAGCACTCGTCGATCGAGATGATCTTGCCTAAGGTAGACAGCTCCTTCTTGTCTTGGATATCGAAACGGAAGTAGTATTGATGGATTTCTTCAGCCGAGGCTACGGCGACACTGAATAGCACAAGGAGGCAGATCAGTTTTAGCGGCTTGAACATCTTATCTCCCACAGCTCTTGCGAGTTGCATCAGGCAGGTGGTGTACCAATCTCTGTAGTAACAGCTCTTTCACAAGATACAGCGATTCAACGATTTGGCAAGCAAAAAGCGACGTTTCTCGCGGCGTCTTAGCGTGCGACTTGTTTGCTAAAACCTTGACGACGAGACCCTTAGCGGCAAGGTGAACTATTAAAGAGGGTGCGTCTCATCCAATTTTGGAATGATAGTCTCCCAACCGCGCTCTTCCTTAAGGTGCTGCGCCATTGCGGCTGACTGGGTAGATTCCCCGTGCGTGATGAACACCTTGCGCGGCTGATACTTGACCGGCTCAAGCCAATGCATCAGCTCAAACCAATCGGCATGTCCAGACATTCCCTGAAACTGTACGACCTTTGCCTTCACCTCAACCGGCTGTTTGTGAATGTAGACTAACTCTTCACCTTCCGCCAGCTTTCGTCCCAAGGTCCCTTCAGCCATGAAGCCGACCAGCGCAATTGTCGTGCGCTGCTCCGGCAGCCGATTGAGAAGATGATGCATGATGCGACCGCCGGTCATCATGCCGCTCGATGACATGATTATTGCGGGCCCTTTCAGTTCGTTCAGGGTCTGCGACGATTTCCGCGTGCGATGCAGCGTAACGTTGTTTCCGTTAAGTACGCACTTCGCACCACCGAGCTTGTTAAGGTCGATCGAATGATAAGTCGGGTAGCGCATGTAGATCTCGGTTGCCGAGATCGCCATCGGTGAATCGATGTGGATGTGAATCGGAGGCACAAAGTCATTCGTGATCAGGTCATTGACGAGATAGGTGATTTGCTGAGTACGGCCAATGGCAAAGGCGGGGATAAGGAGCACAGTGCGATCGCGATTGACCTCGTTGATGAGTTCCTCGAAAACCGTGTGTGCATCCTCTGCCGGGTGGACCTTGCCGCCATAAGTCGATTCGCAGACCAGATAGTCGCACTGCGGCGGCATCACCGGGTTGGTCGTCAAGGGATTGCCGTAACGACCCACGTCGCCGGAGAAGAAGATCGACTTGCGATTGGGCCCGTCGTCCATCACCAGTTCGACGCCGGCTGCCCCCAACAAGTGGCCGGCGACATGATAGCGGAAGCGGAATTCCTCGCCGATCGATATCCACTCGTTGAACTGCACCTTGCGAAAGAGCTTCTTCGTTGCTTCAGCATCGTCAGTGTCGAACAGCGGCAAGACAACTTCATGCCTCGACAAATGTTTCTTCTGGCGAAACTGCGCATCTTCCATTTGCAGCATCGCGCTATCCATCAACGAAACATGAGCGAGCTCGACGGTCGGGGGCGTCGCGTAGATCGGTCCGGTATATCCGTCGCGCACGATTTTCGGCAGAAATCCAATGTGATCGATGTGGGCGTGCGTCAGGATCACGGCTGACAGCTCCGTAACGTCGAACGGGATCGGCAACCAGTTGCGCTCGCGCAGCTCCTTCGGTCCCTGGAACATGCCGCAATCGACAAGAATCTTGCGGTCGTTGACTTGCACAAGGTACTTGGAGCCGGTTACCGTTCCGGCCGCACCGTGGAAAGTAATCTGCATCATGCGCCGTCTCCTGAACCTGTTGAGTTTCGCCGTATTCCGGGAGTCTGAATCACCGGGTTTCCATTGGTACGTAGATCAACTGCCCGCGCCGCTCGACGTGAAGGACAATTTGCGCGGAGGACAGCTCCGTGAGGCTTGTCCGCAGTTGATCGAGGGATTCAATGCGTTTGTTATTGACGAAGTAGATAATATCGCCGGGTTGAATTGTGTGCTCCCACATCAAGCTGTTGCGGGAACGGGCGGCAACCACAACGCCAGTCTCGAACCGGGTCTGACCCAGGTACTCCTCCATGGCGGGAGTCAAATCCAGCGCAAGAATTCCCAGCGGCGCGATCAGATTCCGCTCCGGCGTGACCATGTTGAAGAGCATCGACTGGTAGTCCTGACGTTCCACGACCGTTATCCTGGCGTGAATCGTGTCTTGGCCGCGCAAGGCTACCACGTTCACCTGGGTGCCCTCCGCCTTGCCGTAGAGATTCACGATGAGCTGTCTGCCGTTTTCCATCGCTTTGCCGTCGAGAGCGAGCACGACATCGCCGGTTTGCAGCCCGGCTTCCGCCGCGGGAGAATCGGGATAGACGTCAGAGAGTATCACGCCTGAGTTGGTTGGCAGATCCAGCGCCGCTGTCAGCTGAGGCGTGACGGTCTGCGCATTGACTCCGATTTCGCCGCGCCGGACGTAGCCGCGTTCCTTGATCTGAGTGAAGATGCTCCGAACGATATTGCTCGGAGCGGCAAAACCGATTCCCTCGGCGCCGCCGGACTGCGAGAGAATCGATGTGTTGATGCCAATCACCTCGCCGCGTGCGTTCACCAACGGACCTCCCGAATTTCCGGGATTGATCGAGGCGTCGGTTTGGATATATATCATCGGGCTCTCGGGCCGCAGTTGCCGTGCCACAGCGCTGACGACGCCCATTGTCACTGAATTTTCCAGCCCCAGTGGCGATCCAAAGGCAAACACCAACTGCCCCTGGTGCACATCATCCGAATTTCCCAGTCGCAAGAAAGGCAAGCCGGTCTCGGCGATCTTGAGAATCGCCAAATCGGTTTCGAAATCGATGCCCGCTACCTGCGCGCCGACAATTCTCCCGCGCGGACGCACGATCGAGCGGCCAGCCCTTGAAGCCCCGATATCGGGAGAGAGCACGACCTGGATGCGCTGGGCGCCTTCGACGACATGCGCATTCGTGATGACGTAGCCATCCGCCGACACAAGGACTCCGGAACCGCCAGCCTGCTGGCGGGTGAGCAATCCTTCTTCCGACCAGAAGCCGCCTTCTGAGGGCGCATAGCCGGTTGCCATGATTCCCACCACGGCAGGAGTTGTGCGGTCGGCAAGGCCGCGGAACGCCGAACTGAGTTCTTCGAGATTGTCCTGTGCGGGCTGAGCGATGACACCCCTATCTCCAAGACCACTCCAGGACATCACAATTCCGAGGATGATTACGATAGAACGCATCAAATCAGACATGAGCTAACTGGACTTCTGCACCGGCAAGACCAGAATCGGGATCTCGGTTTCCTTCACCAAATGCTCGGCATCGCTGCCGCGCAGGTGCTCAAGTAATCCTGTGCGACCCGTCGTTGTTATGATGATCAGGTCACAGCCGGTCTTCTCGGCGGTTTCGAGAATTTCGTGTACGGGATCGCCTTCGCGCAGCAACACCTGGTGTTTGATGTCGGTCCCACCGGCGCGTGCCAGTTCTTCCTCCAGAATACTTTTCGCCGCCACAGCGATGTCCCGCTCATCTTTGAGGAACTCGTATGACGATACCCGCAACAGCACCATCTCTTCTTTGGACATGAATTCGGGCCGCACATTGAGCATAACCAATTCGGCATCGCAGAGCTTCGCCCATTCGACGGCCTGCCGGACGCCCGGCATCGACTGCTCGCTCAAATCAGAGGGGACGAGGATCTTCTTGAACACGGTCAACCTCGCTCTATAGGAAAAAGATTATCGTCAACAGCAGAAATACAGGTACGAGAAAAGCAATAGACCAGAGCATATAACCGAAGAAACTCGGCATCGGAATCCGCGCCTCTTCGGCAATCGATCGCACCATGAAATTTGGCGCATTGCCGATGTAAGTCATCGCCCCAAAGAACACCGAGCCGACGGAAAGGGCGGTCAAGTCCGCAATGAAAGCGGCAGAATTGGGATGATTCAGGAGGCCGTTCAGTATCGGCGTAACCTCCGTCGGGGCCACTGCAAGGCTTCCCAGTGACAGATTGAAAAACGTCAAGTATGTGGGAGCATTGTCCAGAAATGCGGACAACGTTCCTGAAAGCCAGAAATAACTCGCCGGTGAGCCGATGATGGTAAATAGCGGTGCGGCAGCCCCCGCCGTTCCGGCCTGCAAGACCTTCAGCGGCGCAACGATCGTCATGAATATCCCGATGAACAGAAATCCAACTTCCTTGATCGGGTACCAGCCGAAACCGTTGGCTTCGCGATAAGCCGACTTTGTTGAAATCAAACTGACAACACCGAGGAGCACGATCAAAGCATCACGCAGCAGCGATTGGATCTCGAAGTGCAGTCCAAGGATATTCCACTCGCCGATCTTCCAAGTGCCCGAGAGCAGTACCGCCCCGATGATACCCAGAAGAATCACGAAATTGTGCGCTCCGTGCAGGCGCAGCGGCTCGCGTGTCGCTGACTCCTCTTCCGGCGGGGTCAACTCGCGCCGATAGAAATATCTGTCGAGGGCAAAATAAGCGGCCAGCAGAATTACAATTGCGACCACCATCTTCGGCCAGAACTGGAAAGTCCAGAAAAAGGGCACGCCGTTGAGAAACCCGAGAAACAGCGGTGGGTCACCCAACGGCGTCAAGAGTCCCCCGATATTCGCCACCAGGAAAATAAAGAAGACAACTGTATGTACCTTGCGGCTGCGACCCTTATTCGCCCGGATTAACGGCCGAATCAGCAGCATCGCGGCGCCGGTCGTACCCATCCAAGACGCGAGAAGGGTCCCCACCAACATGAACACCACATTGGTGCTCGGCTTGCCGGCCAGGGTTCCGGAAAGGTAGATGCCGCCGGAAACCGTGAAAAGTCCCCAAAGGAGGATAATAAACGGCAGATAGTGCAGCAGCATTTCGTGGGCGATCTCATACAGCCCGAGACCGCCGAACGCTATGATGAAGGGAATGGCGAACACCACACCCCAGGCGAGAGACACTTTGACGTAGTGCTTGTGCCAGAAGCTCGGTGCAATCAGCGGGAGCACTGCGATCGAAAGCAAGAGTCCAACGAAGGGAATGCAACTCCAGAGCGGCAGTTGCGCTCCGAGTGACTCCTTTACTTCTTCCGATTTCAGCAACTCCTGATGTTCATCAGCCGTAGCGGCCGCCAGGACCGGCACCGCGTTTACGAGAATCACGAGAAGCAGCGCGCTCCACAGCAAGACGCGAAAATGTCGAAGTTGCCTGGTTATCTTGAGACATTCCAGCATAACGGTTCGTCAAGATAGAGGATTGTCAAACCATAATCAAGCTGCGATTCATCCCGTCGTGATGGTACTTGATTCGCGCGCATTCTCTGCATAGTTTCCTTTCATGAATACTGTCTCAGCGTTGCAGAGTCTTCTTGGTGATCAGAAGATCGTTACCAATCCTACCGCATTGGAGGCCGCATCGATCGACGAATCATCGATGTTGCCTGTCTTACCGTTGGCCATCGTGAAAGCAGAGTCCGTTGCGGATATCCAGACTACCGTGCGGTACTGCTACGAAGGTCGATTGCCATTAACCGTGCGCGCAGCGGGCTCAGCCCTCGAAGGCAGCACCGTGCCGGTAGCGGGGGGAATCGTCCTCGATGTAACCGCGCTTAATCGCGTCCTCGATTTCTGGCCGGAGGATCTCCAGGTACGGGTCGAGCCGGGGATAGTCTACGACAAACTCAATGAGATCCTGAAACGAGAATCGCTGTTCTTCCCGCCATCGCCGGGCGGGAGCTCCGACGTGGCTACCATCGGCGGCATGGTGGCGACCAACGCGAGCGGGATCTACTCGGTGAAATATGGCGGCACGAAGTCGTTTGTGCTCGAACTGGAGTTGATCGACGGCACGGGGTGTAAACATCGTTTGGGGAACCGGGCAGTCAAGCGCTCCTCGGGGTTTAATCTGATTGACTTGATCGCAGGTTCTGAAGGCACGCTCGGCGTGATTACATCGGTTACGCTGCGACTCCAGGGAATTCCCGAGGGCAACCGCAAAATCGCCTTTAAGTTTCCCGATGAGGTCAGCGCGGCGCGCTGTGTCTCTGAGATTATGCGTTACGGTCTTGATATGGCGGCAGTGGAATTTCTCGACCGCGAAGTCATCGGGGCGCTAAATCAATTGAACGGCTATGGGCTTGAGGAAGTCCCTTGCTTGTTTCTCGAGGTTCATGGTCCCGAGCCGGTGCTCGCCAGTAATTCTGAGTCGGCTGCCGATTTGGCTTCAGAATTCGAAGGTGAACCGCTGCTGCTGGCATCCGGACAGAACCCGTGGGAAATTCGCCACTATGTCACGAATGCCATCAAATTGCGTCGTCCCGGCTATACGATTATTCGCAACGACGCCGCCTTTCCCATTTCGCGTCTTCCGGAGATTGTCGATTATTGCCGGCAGCTCTCGCAGGAGTCGGGGCTGCTCATTCACGCTTTCGGGCACGTGGGCATGGGGCTAATCCATGCTTTGATCCTGGCGCGCCGCGAAGTTGCCGAGGAGTGGCAATTGGGTCTCGAAGTGAATCGCAAGATCATTCTCAAAGCGGTCGAATGCGGCGGGACGATTTCCGGGGAGCACGGCATCGGCCTTGGCCACAAAGCAATCTTTGGAATCGAGCACGCTGAATCAATCGACTTGATGCGTCAGATCAAGCGCGTTTTTGACCCGCGCAATATTCTCAACCCCGGAAAGATCTTCGATCCGAGCTAATTTCCCGTTTTCATCATCGCCAGCGGTTTGGCCGGATCGGTTACAGCGCCGATTTTGATCGCATAGCTATTGCGATTGGCAATGTCTTCGTCGGTGATGATATGCGCGTCAAGCAAGTGGTCGTTCCGAAAACCGGTGCGCTCGTAATTGATCTCCGCCAAACAGAGACTCCAACCCTCCAACCACTGCAGCAGACAGCCGCGCTGCTCTGCCGAGGAACGCACGTGTATCAACAAGTCGATATCGCTGTTGGGGCCCGCCGTACCGTTCTTGGTTGAGCCGAACAGGTAAACTCCCTGGACCCCGAATCGATTGGGATCGAGGCGGGCGGCGATGTGCTCGGCCATGGCGTGGCGCCAGCGCCAATGGTGGTCGCCCGAAAACTCCGGATGCTCGTGCTCCTCTTGCAGAAGTTGAAAGCGCGAGCGCGGATTACAGAGCATAGCCACAGCATAGTCGAGGTCGGCATTCATCAAGACCTGCACGACTTGGCCGGCAGCGCTCCGCGGGATATCGATCAGTGTGATGACGTCCCTGAGGTACTCGAATTCCGGGAGAATGTCTTCGAGGATATTGCGCGCGCGGTGCAGGAAGCCCTCGTTGAAAATGATACCCGGATCATCGGGATACAGCGGCAGGTAGCGAATCTGCGCCTCCACCAAATCCTGGAAAAAGTGGGTGCCAAAAGAAAGATCGGGCTGGTAGTTGCCCGTACTGCGAGCAACTTCGATTAGCATGGCGGAATTATTGATATCCGAGTAGGTGACGTTTACACCCAGCTTGATATCGCCGCGGCTGCCCCAGCGCCCCGGCCCGATCAGAATGAACTGGCGCTTGGGCAAGAGCTGATTGAGCCGGCCGACGGCGCGACCAATCGCCAGCAGTGTCTGGCGGTCACGAACTTCGCTGTATTTTTGCGGGTCGACGTAGACGATGTGCGTAATGTCCGGCATGCGGCCGTTGGAAACGTAGCGATTGGCCGTGAAGATTGTCTTCTCTGCCGGAATCTCTTTGGGAATCGGCGCCGGCGCGCTCTCGTCAGAGTGGCACTGCGGACGGCACTGGAGCAGATAGAAATCTTTGCCGTCGTGGGCAAACTCTATGTCTACCGGCGTCCCGAGTTTTTCCTCAAGCGTACGCAGGATTGACTGCATCTGAGTCATGAACCGGGTGTTCGAGAGCAGTCCGTCACAAGTCACAATGCAGTGTTCAGTGGAGAAATCGAGATTCACGCCTACCGGCCGCTGGAGACGGTCGCCCTTGTCGATCGAGACAATCTGCTCGATCATCGGGATCTGATCGCCGAAACGTTTCAGCAAGTCGGCAATCGACAGGGTCTCAAACGTGTTGGTCTCAAGATCGATGACATCGATCATCTTCGGCGAGTAGCGCACTGCTTCTTCGACCGTCACATTTACCCGCAGCCCCGGTTGACCCGGCGAGACCAGTATCGGGTAATCATCGCTAGTGCGGTCGACCGCGCGCGTTCCCAGTCCCATGACGATGCGCAATAATCCGTCTTCGCGCTTGATGCGCGGTGACCAGCGCAGTTCGTTGCGGCTAAAGGCAACTCCGGCAAAGACGGGGAAGAAATAGCGCCCGGCGCGTGTGCCGATGACTTCCTGAATGATAATGCCCATCTCCTCATGGAAATCCAGCAATCCGCGCTCGGCCCGGTATTCAATTGGGTCGGGCCCGAAAGTCGACGCGTAGACTTCGGCGATGGCATCCATAAGCGCGATCAGCCGGTCCTCCTTGTTCCCCTGGTTGGCAAGGAACAGGCTCTTGTACTTCCCGGAAAACGCCGACCCCGAGCGATCTTCGAGCAAACTCGAACTGCGCACGATCAGCGGGTGATCGCCGAATTCGTCGAGGACGACCGACAAGGCCTTGATGATGTCCGGAGGGAAAACGGCATTCTTGAAAGTCTGGACGACATTTGGATACTCGAGGCGGATCTGGTCGATTTCCTTGTACTTCTGCTCGATCACTTCTTCGAAGTTATTGTAGCTCATGAAGTGAAGCACGACGTCGGAAGTGATGTAGAACGCCTTTGGTGTCTTGATCTGCGACAAGAGTTCATTGCTCTCACCGGCGCGCTTGAGGATCTGACCCGCCAGGAAGATGCCGGCGGCCTTGCCCCCTAATTTCCCCTGCGATTCCGCCAAGTAGATCACGCGATGCATGACGTCAAAGATGTCGTTCACTTCGACGAAGTGCTTCGCGATGTTGATATATTCCAGCGACTCCGAGAAAATGCGCCGAATCAACGAGACCATTAATCCGCGTTTGGTATTGACGGGAATATCGTGGCCTTCCGGCGCCATGCGGTGGTAGCGGCGTACCGCTTCATTGAGTTCCGAGATCGGGGTATTGATATTCGCCAGGGTCTTGATCAGGAAACTCAGTTTGTCCTGCTGGATCCACCGCTGGATGAACGAGAGAATCTCGCTCGGAGCCAGATGGTCGGCGGCGATTTTGAATGTTTCGTCGCTGATTAAGTCGCTGCCTTCGAGCAAGAGGCGTTTGCGGTGGGGAACGTTAGAATCCTTGAAAATGCTCTCAGCTTCACCCGCGTCATCGGGGTCGTAGTAATGAGCCAGCCGCTTGGCTTCCTCGACGCCTGTCCAACAGAGGTAGTTGAGCATCTTTGTCGAGATGTTGTAATAGAGATTGCGATCCGTGCGACTGAGCAGATCGAGGACTACGCGCCACTCCGGTTTGGCCTGCTCGACCAGTTCCTGCGCCGCCGTGCGATACTGCGTAAAGACGGCTCGCATCTTCTGGAAGGTGATGAAACTCGAGAGGCGTTCGGCGATGGTTGCCAGGAGCTTGGTTTCCTCCTTGAGGAATGGACCATCGTCTTCAATGGGCATTTCCGCG
This sequence comes from uncultured Ignavibacteria bacterium, assembly GCA_964584025.1. Lineage (GTDB taxonomy): Bacteria > Zixibacteria > MSB-5A5 > CAIYYT01 > CAIYYT01 > JADJGC01. Next base: position 178,442 of record CAZOYE010000006.1, on the reverse strand, counting down.
CCGTAATATACGCTGATAGTACCAATGACTTCGTCAAAGACTTTTAACGCGGAAGTCTGCACCCAGGGAGTATCTTTCAGCCCCGATGTTGTGAAGGTCGCATCTTCGAGAATAATCCGCGCCTGGCAGACTTCAGGATGTTGCCAGCCCGCAGGGATCGCTTCAATGATCCCCATGCAGACTTGTTCGATCGTCGTCCCCGGTTTGTTCAGCCATTCTTCAATCCGATAAAGGCAGTTGAGTTCCTTGGCGCGTTCGCGCAGGAACCAGAGCAGTTTGTCGGTGCTGGGTTTCTGATCGGTCATGCTGTAATCACTCCGCGGCCCCGCCGGCCGTCGATCTTGATATCAAGCGGCGCAGCCAATTTGACGTAGCGCACAAATTCACTATCACTGACAACATGTTGCTTATTGAGCCACTCCCAATTTATCGGATACTTCGCCGTGTGCGGTATCGAAAAATAACCGACTTGCGAACTTATCACGTTATGGAAGAAATGCGAACCCTGCGACATCTCGACGTGCATCTCGGCGAGCGAGGTCTCAATTATGACCTTGGCGCCCGAAATCTGCCACCACTGGACCGGGATACCCGCCGGCGGGTCGGTCGTTCCCAACCGTCCGAACACGATCAACAGATAGGGGTGGCCGTCGACAACCAGGCGGTGATTGATGGCCTCCAGCTCGGAAGCAATGTTGTAAGACTCCCTGTCGGTAAATAGCCGAGGTTTGAGGAATACGACATCGCGCAGCGTATTGATGTGGCCGTTGCCGAGTACCTTCTCTGAAGCTGCAATCACGCCAGGAACCGCAAGCTCTTCTTCGTCGACATCGACCCGGGCGTGCGATACAAACATGGGGCGCACTTGAAGAATCCAGAACTTTGCGGCCATGTCGCCGGCCGTGTCGATCGTCATGGCAAATTCCATTTCGACTTCGTGACCGACACTCTCCTCGCAGAGCTTTAGTACATAGCGAATCATCTCATTCAGAGGGATGTCAGTGATCTTGAGCAGGGGTGCAAAAGTCACCAGCCGCGGGCCCTCCCCCTGGATGCCTGTTACCAGCCGGTCATTGTTGGCTTGATAAGTGGAGGCGACAAATCGTAAGGTACCGTCCGCCTCAGCCTCCTCGATGCCGGTGTGAATCAGGAACTCGGTCTCCTCCAGCGGGTCGTGTTCGACGTGACCCAGATTGATCGCCCAAAATTTGCTCTGCGTGCCCTGCATCATTTCCTTGAACGACTTGTAGGGCGGGTTCGCCCGCGGGTAGGCCGGCGAGTAAGTCCAGCAAGTGCCGCCATCAACGACCGTCTTGCCCAAGCCGAGCGCGAGGCTGACGATTCCGTCCTCCGGCTTCGAGTGACCTGAGCGGTAAAAGTTGTAAGACCGGACAACTCCGGAAACGACAGGATAGAAACGACTCCCGCGGCGTTCTCCCACGACCTTTTGCACGATGACCGCCATCTTCTCCTGGCGCGGGTCCTGTCTCGTCGTCTTGATGTAGTTCTTCGCGTCGCGGAAAAACGTCGAAGCGTAAACGAACTTGATCGCCTCGGTCAGGGCGCGAAATCGCGAATCAGTATCGTCCTGGTTGTTCGGAATCATTTTGGTGCGATACACCCCGGCAAACGGCTCGCGCAACGCGTCTTCAAACAGGCTTGAAGAGCGCACCGCCAGCGGACTGTGGACGCGCTCGGCCAGAGTGCGCAAATCGCCGACGACATCGGCGGGCAAGCTCGCCTCGACAAAGGCGTGCGCAATCTGATCGTCGCGCACATCGTTCTGCATGGCCAATTCGTAGAGCTTGTTCTCCTGCATAAATTCGTCGAAGACTCCGGTGGCCAGCACCGAAAGCGTGGGCAACTTGACGCTCAATGATGGGAACAGTGTCTGATCGAATTTGGGCACGACGGCATCTTTGACAAAGGCCAGGCCCTGGGCTTTGCCGCCGATCGATCCCGAGCCGATCACGGAGATTGTGCCGGACGAATCAAAGGTCTTGCGGTCAAAGGGGGTCAGCGCATCTTTACGAGAATGCAGCGATCCGTCGGTCATCTGTGATTCAAGATAAGTGAAAATCGCCGAGAAGGGGGATGAAATTATCGGTGAGCGACAATTCGGATTCTGTCAGCAAACACTTAGCGATACCCAATTCGATGCAATTGACCTATATTCGCCTGATCGATGAGAGAATCACACTTCATCCTGCGCTGGCGGCTGCACTGGTGGATTCTGGCAGGGCTGATCGTTGGAGTCTCGAGCGGGCTCATTGCCAACATCGCGGTCGGGGGAGACGATTCGCGAATCGCCTGGGTCGTCAGCCACATCACCGAGCCGATCGGGCAATTGTTCCTCCGCTTGCTGCTGATGATTGTCGTACCGCTCGTCTTCTCGTCCCTGGTCTCTGGTATTGCTGGTATCGGTGATATTCGCACCCTGGGTCGGGTCGGACTCAAGAGCTTCATTTATACGTTGGTCATCTCGGCGATTTCAGTCTTTATCGGAATCGGATTGGCGAACACAATTCGCCCCGGCGAGCGCGTCGATCCATCGACGGCGCAAGCGCTTCAGGATCGATTTGGGGGTGATGCCTCCAAGAAGATCGAGGCAGCGCAGGCCACCGCCAAAACCGATTCACCCTTCATGCAGGTTGTCAAGACGCTGGTGCCGGCTAACCCGATAGCGGCAGTCGCCTCCGACCCGCCCAACCTGCTGCACATGATGTTCTTTGCCCTGATTGTCGGCATCGCGATTACGCTGGTACCCTCCGAGGCGGCAGCGCCGGTCGTTCGCTTCTGCGAGTCGTTGTTTCGGATTTGTTCGCGGGTTATTGACGTCGTCATGTTGTTTGCACCGCTTGCGGTTGCCTGCCTGGTCTTCAATTCGATCTCGCAGTTTGGTCTCGACCTGCTGCAGGCGCTGAGTTGGTTTATTCTCACGGTCTTGCTGGGGCTCGGCATTCACATGTTCGTGGTGTATTCGCTGTCGATTCGGTTGCTGTCGCGGCTGTCGCCGGTGATGTTCTTCGATCGGATTCGTACTGTCATGTTGACCGCCTTTTCCACTTCGTCCTCCAATGCCACCCTGCCGACCACGATCAAGGTGACCGAGGCCAACCTCGGGGTACCGCCGCACATCAACAATTTCGTGCTGACGATCGGCGCGACCGCCAATCAGAATGGAACCGCGCTCTACGAGGGCGTCAGCGTGCTGTTTCTTGCCCAACTTGCCGGCATTGATCTCTCGTTGGGACAGCAGATCATGGTCGCCTACCTGGCGATCCTTGGCGGAGTTGGAACTGCGGGTGTCCCGGCGGCTTCGATCCCGTTTATTGTCGTCGTGCTGGTAACGATTGGGGTGAACCCCGGATTGATCGCCGCTATCCTTGGCGTCGATCGCTTCCTCGATATGTGCCGGACAACTCTTAATGTTACCGGTGATATAACCGCCGCTACCTATGTCGCGCGCTCAGAAGGACAACTCAAAGTGCCCGCTAAGTCCGACAATCTGCTCTGACCGGGAAACTTTTTGCCGCTAATCTGCGAATATAGTATTAATAATCCTGTTTGAAGTTTCATCGTTTTAAGCGACGGACATGGACGATTCTCCATCCTCTCCAGATTCAAACGAAACTGCAGCACCGGCAATCGCTCACCCGGTGAAGCCAGGCGAGAGGTACGCAGAACTCGATCTCTTGCGCGGCTTCGCCTTACTTGGCATCCTCGTAATCAATATCGAATTCTTTGCTTTGCCCTCGTCGATCTACTTCGATCCGGCTGCTATCGGCGGTTTCACCGGCCTTGACCTGTTGACCTGGAGATTCGCGGCTACGTTTTTCCTGCAGAAGATGATGGCTGTGTTCTCGATGCTCTTTGGCGCCGGAATGCTCTTGATGATCCAGCGTTGGCAATCGCAGGGAGTGTCACGCGCGGGACGGTTGTTCTTCAGGCGAAACTTCTGGCTGCTGGTGATTGGACTGTTTCACGCCTATTTCGTCTGGCATGGCGACATTCTCGTCTCTTACGCGTTCTGCGCATTCCTGCTTTACCTGTTTCGCAACCGTTCGACGCGAGCCCTCATCGTTTCTGGCGTGATCGTTCTGGCGATCGGGATGTTTTTGTTCTTTGCAATCGGACTCCAGTTGCGATTCCTGCGGGATACGGCGCGCGAGGTCGAGTCGGCAGCTATCGAGCAGCGCGAAGTCAAACCCTATCAAGAGTCGATGGCCAATGCCTGGCGCATGATTGACTCCGCGCTTACCGTGACCCCGGAGCGCCTCGAGGAAGAAATCGCCGATTACCGGGGTAGCTACTTCGACACGCTCAAACGACGCGCGGGCGATGCCCTGATGATGCAGACCCAGGGCTTCTTCTTCTATGCGCTGTGGCGATCGCTTGGGATGATGTTAATCGGTATGGCGCTCCTCAAATCGGGAGCGCTGACTGGTGGGCGGTCGTTGCGACTCTACGCAATTCTCGCCGCCATCGGCCTGGGGCTTGGACTGCCGCTTTCAGCTCTCGGGGCAGAAGTGATGATCGACAGCGACTTTGATATCGTCGAGTCGTTTACCTATGGCCAGCAACTCGGATACCTCGGTAGCGCACTTGCCGGTATTGGCTACGTCGGGATCTGGCTTGTCGTCACCAAACTCGGTCTTGTGAGCTGGCTGCGGCTGCGGCTGGCTGCCGTCGGCCGAACCGCCTTCAGCAATTATCTACTCCAAAGTCTGATCTGTACGACTCTCTTTTACGGCTACGGCTTCGGTCTCTTCGCCCAGCTCAATCGCTCTGCCCTTTTTGGTGTTGTGGTCGCTGTCTGGCTCGTGAACATCCTTGCCACGCAGTTGTGGCTCAGACGGTATCAAATGGGCCCTGCCGAGTGGCTATGGCGATCGCTTACCTACGGCCGCTCACAACCGCTGCGAATCAACCAACCATCCGTCTGAGACAACAAAAAAAGAGATGAGCCGTTTCCGGCTCATCTCCCAGAAGTAAACAATCGAATGACTTACACCCAACCGCGGTCGCGACAGGCTTGCGCCACACGGCTGACGGCGATCATGTACGCCGCATCGCGCATGTAGAGCTTCTTCTTCTTGGCCAGCTCGCAGACATCCGAAAATGCTGACGTCATCTTGACATCGAGCTTGCCGAGAACTTCGTCCTTCTCCCAGTAGTAGTTCATGTTGCTCTGGACCTGTTCGAAGTAGCTGCAGGTCACGCCGCCGGCATTCGCCAGGAAATCCGGAATCATGAACACATTGCGTTCTTCAAGCACCTTATCGGCTTCCGGCGTCGTCGGGCCATTGGCGCCTTCCGCAACGATGCGCACTTTCTTCGAGATCTTGCGCACGGTTTCCGCCGTCACCTGATTCTCGATCGCTGCCGGTACCAGGATATCGACATCCTGTTCGATCCAGGCGTCGCCCGGCAGGATTTCGTAACCGAGATCCTTGGCCTTGCCCTTGTCGATCCCGCCGAAACGGTCGGTGATACTCATCAACTCGTCGAAGCTGACGCCGGAATTCTTGCGATAGGTGTACGAGGTCTGATCCTTCTGGTCCCAGCACGATACACAAATCGCGCGGCCGCCCATGCGGTGATAGAGTTGCAGGGCGTATTGCGACACGTTGCCAAAGCCCTGGAAGGACGCCGTTGTATTTTCCGGCTTAAGGTTCATCTCCTTCAGCGCCTCGCGCACGGTGTACATGACGCCGTAGCCGGTCGCTTCGGTGCGGCCCAGCGAGCCGCCCATGCCGACCGGTTTGCCGGTGATCAGTCCCGGGCTCTTTTCGCCGGTGATGTGCTCGTATTCATCCAGCATCCACAGCATGTGCTGCGCGTTGGTCATGACATCGGGCGCCGGCACATCGGCGAGCGGTCCGACATTGCGCCACAGTTGACGAATCCAGCCGCGGCAAATCTGTTCCTGTTCGCGCTGGCTCAGGTTATGCGGATCGCAGATCACGCCGCCCTTGCCGCCGCCAAGCGGGATGGCCACGACCGAGCATTTCCAGGTCATCCACATCGCCAGAGCGCGGACGGTGTCGACGGTTTCCTGCGGGTGGAAGCGAATTCCGCCCTTGCTCGGACCCCGGGCGTCATTGTGCTGGACGCGAAAGCCGCGGAAGATCTTGACCTTGCCGTCATCCATGTGCACCGGGATGCTGAACTGATACTCACGCAGCGGCTGGCGCAGCAGCCCGCGCGTGCCTTCGTCGAGGTTCAGAAAGTCAGCAGCTTTATCAAACTGCTGCTGGGCCATCGCGAAGGGGTTAAACGAATCGCTCTTCATGAAAACTTCTCCCTTCCGTGAATCTCACGGCAGAAATACAGCGTCGGCGGAGCGCGGCCACTCGCCGCGGACTACGGTCGATTCCGCCCACAAAAAAAGAGCCGCTGCTGTCGATCGTGTCTGGCATCTCGTGGCGCGGCTCGGTGTCTACTCCTAAAAACACGCGGGGAACATAAGCTCCTCGCTGTCGGGACGCAAATTAGATAAACAAGAGTCGGTTGTCAAGGATTTGCGGTTGCAGGAACGAAAATTTTGTGAAAGATTTCACATATGTTGGACTGGGCCGTAAGTCTCCAACTTTATTGAAGTTAGGGTTCTTCCATGAATCGATTCCGCAGCCGGAAGCTTGAATGTCTTGGCAAGGTCCACGCTCGATGCATCTCTTTCATTGCCTTCGACCAGAAAATCCGTAAACTGGTCGATCTCGTCGAAACGGAATTAGGACGTTCATCTCGCTCCCATGACCCGCATCGCTTTCGTATCAGATATCCACACCGACTATTCTCCTGCAAACTCGCGGTTTACTTCCAGGTTGAAGATGGCAATCGACTCTCTTCACCCCGATGTATTCATCATCGGCGGCGATGTCAGTGCCAAACTAGACCAGTTTGCCTTCACGCTGGCTCAGTTCTCCGACCTGGACTGCTTGAAGTTAGTTATTCCCGGCAATCATGACATCTGGGTCGAGTCGCCTAAAGCCATACTCAGCGGATTCGATTCCGGAGCCAAGTACTTCCAACACCTTCCGCGGATCGCTTCTGAGAACGGCTTCATATTCCTACACGACCACTCAGTCATTGTGGGCAACATAGCCATCGCCGGCTCTATGGGCTGGTACGACTACAGTTTTCGTAATGAGAGCCTGGATACACCCGAGAGCCTCGCGAGTTACGCGCGCGGCAAGTGGACGAAACCAAGCACCGGTGAGAGCTTCCAATGGAATGACATGCAATACGTCTGGTGGCTCAAGGCTGCCCACGAGGCCGCTCCATCCCTTGACCGCGCCGGGCTGTGCCGTTCAGACAATGAAATCGCATCGCTTATGGCCGAAGCGCTTCAGGCGCAGTTGAATCAAGCGTCGGCAGAGACCATAGACCAGGTCGTCGTCGCAACCCACTTCGTTCCCTCCCGCGAGCTCCTGACCTACCATGGCACTGCCCGCGATTACTGGAATGCCTACCAGGGGAGCAAATTGATCGAGGCGGCCATCAAATCTTGTCCGAAGGTCACGCATGTCATCTTCGGCCACCGCCATGAAGATATCGACTGCAAAATTGACGGAATTCGCTATCTTTCTCGACCGGTTGGATATCTGGCCCACGCCTCGGCGGGCAACGATGCTGCAAATCGTATCTGCCTGATCGATTTGTAACCTGATTCTGGAGCGAAATCATCGATTTTCATTGTCGGCGCAGATGCGACCGGGAACTTAATGAGGATATTAGACCTATACATATTAATGACAGGTAAATATATCAGCATGATTTCTTGGAAAAGTACTCGAACTCTGGCAATTGTGGTTCTTGGCGCCCTTATGCTCGCCGGTTGTTCCGACGGTACCGGCAAGCAGACTCCCGCCGGCCGTGGCGGTGCAAATCTTGTACCGGTAGAGGCGCTTGTCGTACGTCCCAAACCCCTGCAAAACAAAATCTTCTCTACGGGTACACTACTGGCCAATGAAGAAGTCGAGCTTCGTTCTGAGATCTCCGGCCGAATCACCGGTGTCAATTTCCAGGAGGGTAGCCGCGTCCACGAAGGGCAATTGATGCTCAAAGTCAACGACTCCGAGCTGCGCGCGCAGCTCAAACGCAAAGAGCTCGAAGAGAAACTCGCCGCTGACGAGGAACGCCGCCAGAGAAATCTCTTCGACATAAAGGTTATCAGCCAGGAAGAATACGACATCTCGCAGAACCGGTACAAGATGATTCAGGCTGAGCGCGAGGTGATCGAATCACAGTTGGCCAAGACCGAGATCAAAGCGCCGTTCGACGGAGTCGTGGGTTTGCGCTACGTCAGCGAAGGTGGATACGTTTCACCGAACATGTTGGCGGCAACCATGCAGGATCTCGATCCGATCAAGGTCGAATTTTCGATCCCGGAGAAGTACGCCTCGCTCTTGCGAGACGGTTCCAAGGTGGTTGTACGAACGGGTGAAAAGGATGAAACTTACGAGGGCACCGTCTACGCCATCGAAGCCAAGATCGACCAGGGCACGCGCACCATCAAAGCGCGCGCTCGGATCCCCAATCCGCAGGAACGATTGATTCCCGGAGCATTTGCCCGCATTGAGATTACACTCGAAGACATCGCCGACGCAATTGTTGTCCCGGCAGGCACGGTGATTCCGGAACTGAGCGGCGAGATCGTATACGTCGTCGAAAACGGCAAAGCCAAATCGATTAGGGTCACGACCGGCATTCGCACCGAGACCGAAATTCAAATCACTAAGGGGCTTGCCGCTAACGATACCCTGATTGCGACCGGCCTGCTGCAGATGGCCGATGGCAAAGGCGTGGACATTAAGCAGCTTCGAGGCAATTAGGGACTCTCGCGCATGAATCTCTCGTCGGTCACAATCAATCGCCCGGTTCTGGCAATCGTCTTGTCGATCTTGATTGTGCTTTTCGGCGTGATCAGCTACATGTTCCTCGGCGTACGCGAGTACCCCAGCGTCGATCCGCCGATCATCACCGTGACGACCAACTACACCGGCGCCAACGCCGATGTCATTGAATCGCAAATCACCGAGCCGCTGGAAGAGTCGATCAACGGTATTGCCGGCATTCGCTCGCTGACTTCGACCTCCAGCGACGGCCGGAGTACCATCAGGGTCGAATTTGAACTCGGCATCGACATGGACGCAGCGGCCAATGACGTGCGCGATCGCGTTTCGCGCTCGATCCGTAACCTGCCGCCCGATATCGATCCGCCGGTTGTTTCGAAATCCGATGCCGATTCGAGCCCGATTGTCTCGATGACGATTCAAAGCGACCGTATGACACTGCTCGAGCTCTCCGCGATCGCCAACGATGTCTTCAAGGAGCGCCTGCAGACGATCCCAGGGGTAAGTGAAATTCGCATCTGGGGCGAGAAAAAATACGCGATGAAGCTCCAGATCGACCCGGCGAAACTGGCGGCTCATGGATTAACGCCGCTTGATGTACGCGATGCACTGAACCGCGAAAACGTCGAGCTCCCATCCGGCCGGATCGAGGGTTACGCTACCGAATTGTCGATCCGGACCTTCGGTCGCCTGAGCACACCGGAGGAATTCAACGAGTTGATCATCAAGGAATTTGGCGGCGCCGTCGTCAAACTCCGCGATATCGGCATGGCAGTCCTGGCGCCGGAAAACGAACGCACGATTCTGCGCGGCAACGGCGGCGTGCCGATGGTTGCCGTGGCGATTACGCCGCAGCCCGGCTCGAACCACATCGCCATCGCCGACGAATTCTATAAGAGAACCGAGCAAATCAAACGAGATCTACCGCCCGACCTGCGTTTTGACATCGCCCTCGACACCACCGCCAGTATTCGCAAGGCCATCGTTGAAGTGGTCGAAACGATCTTGATCGCCTTCGTGCTGGTGTTGCTGGTGATCTTCGTCTTTCTGCGCCACTGGCGGACGACCATTATCCCGATGCTGGCAATTCCGATCTCGCTCATCGGCGCCTTTTTCATCATGTACATCGCCGATTTCTCGATCAACATTTTGACCCTGCTTGGCATCGTGCTCTCGACTGGAATCGTTGTTGATGATGCCATTGTCGTTCTCGAGAACATCTACGGAAAGATCGAGAAAGGCATGAACCCGATCGAAGCCGGCCATCGCGGTGCGAAAGAAATCTACTTCGCCATCATCTCGACGACGATCACGCTGGCTGCCGTGTTCCTGCCGATCATTTTCCTGCAGGGTCTCACCGGCCGTCTCTTTCGCGAATTCGGGATTGTCGTTGCCGGCTCCGTCCTGATCTCCGCTTTCGTGTCCCTCACGCTGACTCCTATGCTGAGCGCGCGTACGTTGCACAAGAGCACCCATGAGAACAAGCTCTTCGAGCTGAGCGAACGTTGGTTCAATCAGCTCGCAGCTTTTTATCAGAGTTCGCTGCGCTGGTTCGTGCAGCGGCGCGTCCTGGCGCTGGCCATTATGGCAGTCTCCGTGGCACTCATCTTCATCTTCGGTCGCATGGTTCCTTCGGAACTGGCGCCCCTCGAAGACAAGAGCCGGCTCGTGATCAACGCGACGGCGCCCGAAGGGACGTCATACGAGGCGATGTATGATTATCTCGGTCAGGTGATCGCGCTGGTTGACACGATTCCGGAAAAGTCCGTGCTGCTGTCCGTGACGGCGCCCGGCTTCGGATCATCGTCGGCGGTGAATTCCGGGTTTGTTCGCATCAACCTCATCCCGCCCGGTGAACGAGAACGTTCCCAGCAAGATCTCGCAAATACTCTGACGAGCCAATTGCGCAACTACTCGTTCGCCCGCGCCTTTGTCACTCAGGAACAAACCATCAGCGCCAATCGTGGCCGCGGCTTGCCGGTGGAATACGTCATTCAGGCCCCGACGTTCGACAAGCTTAAGGAGGTCATCCCGGAATTCATGGAGAAAGCGCAGGCTGATCCCGCGTTTTCGGTCGTCGATCTGAATCTCAAGTTCAACAAGCCCGAGCTGACTATCGAGATCGACCGCGATCGCGCACGCGCACTCGGCGTGACCGTTCGCGATATCGCCGAGACGCTGCAGCTCTATTTCTCCGGCCAGCGCTATGGATTCTTCATCTTCAACGGCAAACAATACTCCGTGATCGCCCAGGCCAACCGCACCAATCGCGATGAGCCGATCGACTTGAGTTCGATCTATGTTCGCAACAGCCGGCGCGAACTGATCCAGCTCGACAACGTGGTCACCATGTCGTACCGCTCGAGCCCGCCCCAACTCTATCGCTACAACCGCTATGTTGCAGCGACCGTATCCGCCAACCCGGCTCCGGGGTACACGCTTGGCCAGGCGATCGCCGCTATGGACGACATCAAGTCGTCGACCCTCGACGAGTCATTTACAACCAGTCTGGCGGGCGTCTCGAAGGAGTTCACGGAAAGTTCGAACACGCTGTTGTTCGCCTTTGTACTCGCGCTGGTCCTCGTCTACCTGATTCTGTCGGCACAGTTCGAAAGTTTTCGCGATCCGCTGATCATCATGTTCACTGTGCCTCTGGCGCTTGCCGGCGCGGTGCTGTCGCTCTGGTTGTTCGGCCAGACCATGAACATCTTCAGCCAAATCGGCATCATTGCGCTGGTCGGCATCGTCACCAAGAACGGCATCCTGATCGTCGAATTCGCCAATCAGCGACGCGACCAGGGATTGTCGATTCGCGAAGCGGTCATCGATGCGGCGGCGCAACGCTTCCGTCCGATCCTGATGACCAGCCTGGCGACGGCCTTTGGTGTCTTGCCGATCGCTCTCGCACTCGGCGCTGCGGCCAAGAGCCGCGTCTCGATGGGTATTGTCATCATCGGCGGCTTGCTGTTCTCGCTTGGATTAACACTCTACGTCATCCCCGCCTTGTACACCTATCTTTCCACGCATCGTCGGCGCGAAGAGTTCGTTATTGAGGAGCGCGACAGCGTCGTGTCGAATTAGGGGACTCTGTCTACCTCCTTGCTACTAATGGGGCACTTTCTGTGCCAACTACGATGCAATGTTTGGCGGAGCAAACTCTGAGAGGGCAAGAAGAACGACTGGTCACTGCCCTCGCAGCTTCTACTGCTCTACAGCTTCGCGAACTCAGAAGGGGACGGAAATGCCCATCGCGAATTGCAGACCGGAGAGATCTATGTTTCTTGCGCTCGTCGGTTGCCTGAGCAACTCCGGGTTAGCGACTCGCTCGCCACCTCGCACTTCACTTACCGGCACAACCTGGCTCGGAGAGAGCCAGGCTGTACCTTCCACATAGACGGTGCATCCCCGTATCTTGCGACCGACTGCGAGTCCGAACTTGGACGTCCAATTCCAGTCACTCCCCAGCTGCTCGTAGAAGTCCGCACCATCCCCATCGAAATTCCTGAAGTAATCCCAGGTACACAAACAAGTGTAAGAGACTCCGAAAGCAGCATCGGCGGAAACGGACCATTCTTCTCCATAGGAGTACCTTAGACCGATGGTCGCTCGGTGCGTCTGAAGGTCCATTCCGATGTCCCAATAGAATAATGTCACCGAGTGATATTGATCGCGTAACCGCATGCTGTATCCACTATAGCTTACGGCAGTTTCAAGGCTTCCAAAACGCCCCCGGGAGACACCGATCCCAATCTCGACACAGACCGGAACCACAGTTCGGGGCGTGTGACGCTTCACGAGTTTTCCGCTCAAAACATCGTCTAGGCTACCACGATGAATGTAAAATCGTCCGCCCCACTGGGAGTGGTAGAGCATTCCCAACCCATAGCGAATCGAGAACGTCGAAGCGTCGGTATGAGCGCATAGGGCCACAACGATCATGAGCAAAAGGGTGAAGAAGCGCATCGGATTGATCATTTACTTCAGCAACTCCATCTTGCGTGTCTGCGAATGTCCATCCAGTGTGAGTCGATAAAAGTACACGCCACTGGCAATTCTGGAACCATACCTATCACGACCGTCCCAGTCAGCGAGGGACTCTGACCCGGACTTAAATACAATGTGTCGCTCCAGCCCTGGTCAGAAGGCACAGATTCCCGGTTCCGGCCCGCCGCCGAAAACCCAAGTGATCATGTAAACGGCGTCGGAGATTGTGACAATACCATTGCAGTCGCAATCTCCCGTTAACTGCTCCGGCACCGGCGCCGGGCCGCCGCCGAAGATGTAAGTGATTAGGTAGACGGCGTCAGAAATGTTGCGCTGGGCGTTGTTGTCGGCATCGCCATGTTTGACTGCCAACACGGCTTTGTTGGCATTGAGACGTCCCCAACCAACAAGATCATTCACGCGTTGATAACCGGAGACCCCGTAGGGAGCACGATCAGCGGAGCGGCGGAGAATCTCGTAGACGACTTCCGCGGAATCTCGATTCTGTTGCGGCCCCAGTAGATTCGGTTTGGCTATCAGCATCTTGGCGATAGTCCCAGCCACCAAGGGGGCGGCATAAGACGATCCGGAAATTCCGCACGCGTAATTGGCCGACCCACCGCAATTGTTCGCCGCGCTGCTTAGTCCGGCTTCGCCCATCAAGTCGAGTGTCCAAATGTCTTCGCCTGGTGCAACGACATCAAGCGACGGACCGACACCTGATCCCGGAACAAATTGATCGTTGCGGTTTGTGTAGCCGACCGCCAAGACGTAGGGCGAATTTGCCGGGTACTCAACCTCTCCGAAGTTGCCAGTCGAAACCACCACCGGTATTCCACCATCATAACATGATTTCAGAATTGCGTTGTTAGCCGGTGTCTGGTGGTCGGGGAAAAGCCAGGTGATACAAATGACACCGGTGCTGGCGCCGCCATGCCATCGGCGTGCCCAGTCCAGACCGCGAGCGATCGCTGCTGAATTTGTGTTTCTTGAATTGTCGATGATCTTGACCGGCATCACGTACGGTCGTGTTTCAACGCCGGCAATGCCGGTTGCATTGTCGACAGCCGCTTTCAAGACACCAAGAACAGTCGTACCATGCCAGCATAAGTCAAGTTGGCCATCGCATTCGGGCCAGGGGGCGTAGTCAGGCGGACTGATTTGGGATATCGGGCCGATTGCATCGAAGGGATGCGCGTACCAGTTCGCCGCCAGATCTTCGTGAGTTTGCGTGAAACCGGCATCAATCAACGCAACGATTGGCCAAGTGAGGATCGGCCCGTTGTAATGATTTGACTCGTTCCAATCGATATCAGCATCAATGGTCCCGCCTTCCTGTCCGACATTCTCGAGCTGGTACTGGTGAGTGTAAAATGGATCGTTCGAGGCCGGATACGCTCGCAGAGTGATCACCGGTTCCGCCGACTGGCAGAATCCCGTCTGGAAATAGTCCCGCGCAACTTTGGTGATATCATGGGGCGTAACCTGGTTAATTTCAAGCACCACGATACGCAAGCTGTCACTGATCATTTCGACACGCTCCAGCCCCACTGCCTGTTCGACCGAATCGATCGTCGCCTGCGGCAGTTCCTGTGGGTAGACCACGAGCAGCTGATTGCTCATCTTCCAGCGATCGCCGAAGCGGTTGTGCGCAACCGGATTGACGATTGTGACCTCCTCTTCCCAGCGCAGAGTGCTGAGCGCCTGCGACAGCGATATGCCGTCCTCAACGCGAAAAATGTAGGTGCGATTCCCGATGAACTCAATCTCCGCCTCATCGGCCAGCAGCGGATTTTCGATGGCATATGCCTGGGCGCTTCCACCATGCTCGGGCGAGAAGCGGACGGCAACCAGCGTGTCGAAAACGTTGAGATAGATGGGACTGCCATCTGTGTCATAATAGTAGAACTCGGACTGCGCCGCCGTCAGCGACGAGAGTGCCAGCGCAATCAACAGGGATAGAACAAAAATTCTCATTATTTCCTTCTAATTCTTCGGGACAATCCTCAGATTCCGGGGAATCCGGGACAAGTCCGATGAAATGATCTTTGTGATGTTTCTTGTCTTGGTATCGACGACCAGCAGCGACGCTCCCTGACGGCCCTCTTGACCACCGGCGGCAACATAGGCTTTTTCGCCGGTTGGCGAGAAAATAGCGTCGGTTGTCGACAATGGCGAATATGGATTATCGCGATACCCATAGGTCGATATCGCTTGCAACAGCGTCCCGGAATGCGCGTCAAAGACGAAGAATGCTCCCGGATTAAGTGAAGACATGCCAGGACCTGAGTCCGTGACATAGACTTCGTTGCCATCCGGAGATACTGCGAGCCCGCCGGAGAAAGTCATCATTGAGTGCGTCCAAAGAAGTTCCTTGTGCTCGAGATCATACGCCCCAGTAATCGCAAGACCACTGGTGGGCGAGAGCTGGGCGATGCCTTTGAAGAAGACCCGCTTGCGCTTGCTGTCTAAGCAAGAACCAATGACTTGGATTGTATCGCCGTTCGGGTAAATGATGGATATCTCCTCGAGTTGTCGATTGACATAGTCGTAGCGGAAGAACTTGTAGGCCAAGTCGCTTTCGCTAGAACCTATGCCATAGAAATACCCCCGCTCCCGATCAAGATAGAGCCCGATGAAGCCGTCCACGGTGTCCTCGTACACGAGACTCATCGCGGGAAACGTCAGCACCGTGACGTAGGTCGAGTGCGAGTCTGCGCGCGATCCGACGATCCAGCCCCGGGCGAGATCGAAGTGCGGCGATGGCGAGGTCGGAACCTCTCCAACCAAGCTGAAATCTCGCGCATCGTACAGCCAGGTACGCGCGGCGTAGAAGTCGAACGCGACGTCCCGCACCGCCAACCACTTGCCATCAGAGGAGACATCGAAAACTCCGCCGTCTTCCCCCAGCGGCAATTCGAGACTATCGACGATCGAATCCGTCTCCATATCGAGTTTGTAGATGCTATAGAAGCTCGGATTGTACTCCGCGTAGTAGAGATAGCCGCGATAGTGCTCGACGGTCGGTTCCGTCGGACAAGTCGGGCAGTCTTCGGAGCAGCCTGCGATTATCGCCAGAAGCCCACTGACAATCAGAATTGTTATAGTGACCAGTTGCCGTGACATAGTCATCCTCCTTAGTCAGAAATCTTGATTCCCATTTTCATTGCCCACCTCCTGAAAGATCACTTTCCCCTCCTCCCGCAAGCCCGTTGAAACGTACAATTGGTGCGCCGCTCCTCCGCAACAGGTCGAAGGAACGGCAGCACCCAGTGTCGCCCCCGCTCACGACCACGGCAGAGTCAGTGACGGGGGCGAACGGTTAATTGTGGAATGGTTCATCGATATCTCCTTTCCCAACGCGCTTTCAAACAAACCAGCTTATAGACGCGAAAATCTTCTCCGGTCGGGGCAGACGCCAAGGCGAACCTTTGAGGAAAGCGTGCCAGAATGCGCCCGCCGTCAACCGGAGTTGCAACGTTCCTCCGAAAGGAGCCACGAACCGTCCATCAAAGTTTGTGTCCATGCTTTCAGAGTCGCGATCCCTTTGAGTCGAGGTACCGCGTCATGGTCTACTGGTACCGCAACCGCTGTGCCAACTACGATGCAATGTTGGCGGAGCAAACTCTGAGGAGTTCGTCGGGCAGTGCGATTAAGTGTCGGGCTCAGCGCTCAGTGGAGGTATTCTTCGATCCGAGTGGCAGGACCGCTGTGAACCCGACCTACAACTTTGGCGAATAAAAAATCCCCACTGACAATTTCTGTCACCGGCCAACCTTTTGCCCCGCATGAACGTTTTGCGGTTGCCCAGCACATTGTTCTTGACAAAATCGCTATTGAATGCGTCTTTGAATTAGACCTAAAAGGTAAACAAAACGTTATTCGATAAGTACTCAAGTCCATCACACTTGAAACAGCGTTGATCAGCAGTTGATCAGCCTGAGGGAGGAACATGACACGGCACGGCGTTGCGACCCCGAATTCGCTTGGGGTGAACTCTGCCCGCGCCGATAATCGTCATGGTGGAGATTCAGGATGGCCGCGAGTTAATCTGTCATTCCCGCGCAGGCGGGAATCCAGATCCGGCTTCGACGTTAACGAGGAAAGCGTAACCATAAACGACGAGAGATGACATGAAGCAGCGTCATTTGAAACTCATCACCCTCCTGGTTCTCTGCGGGGTGATTGCCCTTTCCGCTTCGGCCCTGGCGGGCCAAGGCGCGACGACTGCTGCGAGGCCGGCGGCTGCGATAACCGCGCCGGCGACGGTAGAAACGGAAACTGCTGCGCCTCTGGGCTGGCTGACGAAGGCGCTGCGGATACAATTGGGAATCTGGTTCGGAGTTCAGATCGATCCGCCCGTGACACACGGCGGAAAACCAGTCGTGACTACACCGGCAGAAGACGGGCCGGTAAAAAGCCAGACGGGGCCGAACAAGCCGAATATGTGGGAAGTAGCATCGGACAATGGCGGAGAAGGTGTCTACTGAAGATGACGAGAAGCTGCTCAGACATACTCCAGGGAATAAGTAGGGTCAACGCGCTCAATGATGCGTCGGACTATATAGGTGCCAGTACCCTTCTGAATCAGCTTAGGCAGGAAGCGAGAGACTCCAAAGATACCTCAGTCTTGATTGAATTCTACTTTCAGAAGGCTCGAGTCCACTACCACATGGGTGACTATGGACGTGCTCTTCCAAGCATTCGCGCCGCTCTAAGGCTAAGCGATCTCTCAAGGGACCTCGTCTTCCACGGTAGACTCAAAAATCTGCTCGGGCTGATTCTTCAGCAGATGGGGCGTCTCAACGATGCAATCGAGGAGTACATGGAAGCGTATGCTTTTCGACGTAAGTTAAAGCAGTTCGTCGAAATTCCAGGATCGCTGATCAACTTGGGGTTAGCTCATTTTCTCCGCGGAAACCTTCGTGAAGCATTCGACCAACTCACACGAGCATATGAGTACGCCGTCACATATAAGAGGCATGACTTGGCCTTTATAGCGACGCTGAATCGAGTATCAGTCTCCCTTCACCTAGGCGAACTGAAATTCTGTGCAAGCGAGTTAGAGGCCATTGAGAAGAACTCAAGACAAATGATAGAAGTAGCGAGGATTAGTTATCGAAAAGGTTATCTGGATCTGCTCAAACTGAATAGCTCCAGAGCCAGTACGACATTGGCACGAGCAGCCAAAATCTTCAAAGCAAGACGTGATTTTCGCTATGTCGATATTTGCAGCGAATACCTCGGCCTCAACGAGTACTTCGCAGGCAACTACAGAAAGGCCAAAGAATATTATCAGCAAGTGCTCGATATGCCGGAACCGACCGCCTCGGCCGTAGCTCAGACACTGCGCATGCTGACGGATGTGCATATCGCCGAGGGTCACTGGTCGTTGGCGAAACAGACGGCCGCCAAAGCTGAAGTTGCGATCAACAAGATTTCCGAGCGGATCGAACTGGGCGCGCTGTGGCGTGCCTACGGCCATATCCACGCACACGACGACAACCGCGATGAAGCGCGGGCGTTCTTCACCAAGTCGATCGAGCTTCTGCGCCAACTGGGCGCCCGCTACGAACTGGCATTGAGCCACTTCGATGCCGGCCGCTCGGCGGTGTTTACATCCTCCGAACGCGCAGAACATCTGCGCACCGCGCGCACGCTGTTTGTCGATATGGATGTTCCCAAACGCGTCGTGCAGGTGGACGCGGTTATTGCGCAGCACGAAGCGGAATTTCCTGCAGAGACAGTGACTGCCCGTCATTCCGACGTCCCTTCCGACCGTCATTCCCGCGCAATCAGTTCGCGTCATTCCCGCGAAGGCGGGAATCCAGCCAAATCGAGACTGACCCTGAAAGCACCGACTGCCCCCACCATCATTGCCGTTTCCGAGTCGATGAAACGCATTGTCGCGTTGGCTGACAAAGTCAAAGACAGCGACCTGACCATCCTGATCACCGGCGAAACGGGCACCGGCAAAGACCTGCTGGCGGAGCATATGCACAGGACCTCCCAACGCGCCGCCGGGCCGTTTATCATCACGAATTGCGCGACACTGCCGGAAGCGCTGGTTGAATCGGAATTGTTCGGCTATCGCCGGGGAAGCTATTCCGGCGCGGCGAGCGACAAGCCGGGGCTGATCGAATCGGCACAGGGCGGCACCTTTGTTTTCGACGAAATCGGCGAGATTCCCCTCGCGCTGCAGGCAAAATTGCTGCGCATAATCGACACCAAGATCATGCGCCGCCTCGGCGATGTCAGCGACACCAAGATCGACGTGCGCTTCATCGCGCTCACCAACCGCAATCTTGAAGCGATGGTGCGCGACGGAAGTTTCCGCGCCGATCTTTACCACCGGCTTTGCCAATTGCCGCTTCATCTGCTGCCGCTGCGCGAACGGCAGGACGATATTGCGCCGCTCGCGGCGTTGCTTCTCGACCGGCATGGTCTGCACGCTAACGGCGATACCCCGCAGTTGCTCGCCGCGATGCACGCGGACCTGATCGCTTACGAATGGCCGGGCAATGTCCGTGAACTCAATGCGATCATCATGCGCGTCGCCGCCATGCTGGATGAAAACGGCAACAGCGACGTGGTCAAACTTCTCAGGCAGCAGCTTGGCGCCCAGGATGCTGAGGGCAGCGAGCGGAGGCGTTTGTTTGAAGCGTTGCGCCGCCACGACGGCAACAAGAGCAAGGTCGCCGACGAACTCGGCCTGCCGCGAACGACATTGAATTCCCAACTCAAGAAATACAATCTTTGATCGTCCTGACGAAGTGACGAAACAGTGACGAAGTTTCTTCGTCACCTCTTGCGATTATCCCCCAACAACTTACACGACCACTGACGATGGGTGACGAATTGCACTCGTCACTTTCGCTGATCCACTCGCTCAATCTCGCTTCGATTCACAAGTTCCGCGCCTCCTCACGAACAATCTGTTACTGAATAACAACGACTTAGAAGACTCCGACTTTGCCTTCAAAGTTTGCAACTTAGTTGGCACGAGGGTTGCGGTGGGATGAAAGCGATAGGCTGGACGCGAAAACTCAGTATCGCGCCAATTAGGTCGAGATCTACTCAAGAAAAGCAAGGAGAGAAAACATGAAAAGACTAGTCTGCGGCGCTATGATCGCAGTGTGGCTTACATCCCTCCTGACAACTGGATGCGAGCAACAGACGACACAGGTTTCACATGGCATAATTGCCGCTGATCCCGATGCTTCTGAGGAGTCGCTCGAGAAGACTCAGGTCTTGGCAAGTGACCTCGCTGCAGAGGCGCTTGCTGACAACTTATCGCTCGAGGTGGTCTCTGCATTTGTTGACACTCTTGAGAGTTGGGGCTATATTTATCGACAGTCAGCATCTTTGGTGATGATCAGAGAGCGTTATCGCCGCGCGACGGTTCCCGAAGACGAGGTGGTGAACAAGGTTTGCCCCGAAGGTGCTTTCTTTTACGAACATGCTGGTTCGGACACTTTGATTTGGCAGGTATTTGAGAACGCGGTCGCAGATTCAGGTTTGCATACCGCTGTTCTCACGATTTGCAGCGAAGGAGAATCTCAAAGCGTGTTTATGGAAGGCGACGTCAGCACCTCAAATCTGCAATTCGTTCGCGGTGGAATCCTGCAGCCAAATGGTGAGCTTTCCGACTCAGTCATGGCAAGAAACTTGTGGAAGGACTATTCGGAGTGTGTACTAGCTTGCTGTGCCGCGGCCGCAGTCTTGTGTATTCTGACGGGACCTGGCTGGCCTGCTTGCACGGCAGCCGCTTGCTTGGACTGTTATCCTGGGTGCGTCGTTGGCGTGGCGGTAATCGTGATCTTAAACAGTCTTTAGAATCTATTTTCGCTTTCTCGGAAAGATGACTCATGCCACGAACTAGTCCTCCAGCCCTTTACGCACTTTCTGGTCTGTGCGTGGGATTGCTTGGGGGCGGGTTATCGCAGTTCATGGATCCATGGCTTGCATGGTTGATCGGCGGTTCTCTCGGCATTGTGCCGATTTGGTTTGCCGTGCCGAGGGAACGCCGAGTTTTTTGGCGGGCATTAGCTATAGCCCTGGCGGCAGGTATCATGGCTGGACTTGTTGCGGCGCTCATAAACTAAGATTGAAATCTATCACGATGTTGCACTGGAGGAAATCGAAGTGAGCAAGAGGAATCGACTCTGGTACTGCAATGTGCACTTGGCAGTCAGAGTGCTGCTGCTGGTCGGAACAGCTGTTCAGACAGCTTCAGCCGATACCCTTATCACCTTGGCGTGCCACAGTCCTGCCGTCAGCTTTGGTTCACTTTCGAAGCCAGCATCTCTTGATACCATGCTGGTCTGGATTGGTGACGGCAAAGCAAGGATGGATGCGGCGCAAGATATCAGCACTATTTACGATGCGCGAACTGATTCCATACTTACGATCTATCGCAAATTCGAGATCTACTCGTTTGGAATCGGGACTCCCTTTGGCGATCTACCGGATAGCAGCGCGTCGCATGACCTTTCGAAAGGGCTGGCTGCGTTGAGCCCGAGGGTGATTAGCACCGTCGAAGAGACTCAGGAGCGAAAGGTCATTGGTAGTTGGAATTGCACGCACTGGATTAAGCGGGACAGTATGCCGCAGATGGGGGTAGTCTTGACCACAGATATCTGGACTACAGAAAGTACCGGAGTTGACGCTGATCTCTATGAAAAGGTAACAAACCCGCACTCGAACCAGATGAGGGTTTTCTCGAAGCCAGTACACACGATGAAGATCAGTGGATTGCCTATCCTCACCGTTACCGGGATGCAGCGTGACTCTAGTTCGTTGATGCCGCAACTTGGCGGCCAGCGAAACGAAATCGTATCGATCAAGTCTGTGCGGGTGGCACCCGGTCACTACGAGGTGCCTGCAGGCTACGAACTGTATAAGTGAGACCGACAAATATCGCTAATTTGACTTCGTCATGTCTGCTTTCGTTGATCAGCAAGGTCGCCGACGAACTCGGCCTGCCACGCACGACTCTCAACTCCCAGCTCAAGAAATACAATCTCTGATCCCCCTGACGAAGTGACGAAAAAGTGACGAAGTCTTTTCGTCGCCTGTTCAGACTATCCCCCAACAAGTTACACGGCCGCTGACGGCGAGTGACGACGTGCCTTCGTCACTTTCATTGACTTATCCGCGTTTTCTCCCCTCGAAACGCACCACGCGCACTCCCCCGCGAGGAAACTGTGACTGAATAACAACGACTTAGCAAACTCCGACTTTGCCTTCAGAGTCTGCAACTTAGTCGGCACGTCGGTTGCAATGAGAGGAAGTCAAGACGCGATACCTCATGACAAAGGGATCGTGAATCTGGAAGCGCAGACACAAACTTTGATGGACGGTTCGTGGCTCCTTTCGGAGTAACGTTGCAGACACCCCATTCACAGCGGGCGCGCCGAAAACGGTTTACGCTTTCCTCGAAGAGTAACCAATCCGCGCCCGCAGAACGGGGTCGCAAGAAAAACGCCGCCGAGGTCAGCCGTGTCGACCCGGGGCACTAAGGCTGAGATCACTCCTGTTCCGGTCAGGAGGGATCGCAGCCGAAACAGCTTGCACAGGTGTACTTTTGACTCGTCGTTAGAGACGGAAGGCTAGCAAATGTTAAGCAATCATTGTGGAACAGGGAGGAACAGTGGCACGGAATGTGATTGAAATACTGGCGGTGCTGGGTTGTGCGCTAATCCTGTACGCTTGCTCGGACAAGGGCACCGACGGTGGCGACGACAAGCTTACTGGGTACTACGTTTATGCGCACGGCTATTGGTCTTCACCAAGAAACTATGGGCTTATTTACAAGATCGATGCCGATCTTGACTCGGTTGTCGACTCCACACGTTATCCCAACGATCTCTTGTTCCTGCATACCACGCCTGATGGAAAGGAACTGTGGGGAATGGGACCGCAGATGACGGTTGTCTGGAACACGGCAGATCTGTCGGAGAAACGAAGGATTGAAGGACTGGGGGCACTGATTCCCTTCTTTGATACGGACACCTCCTATTTCGTACTAGTGGGTATCGAGCATCGCCGGATCTACATAATGGATGGGAACACGGGTGGAATCATTGGGTACGATACTATTCCAGGCTCAGATACCTGGTATGATGCTTATCATGATCCAGAGAGACACTTAGTCATCGGTATCTCTCTCAGTGCTCCTCGCGAGGTTTACTTTTTCGACTATCATCTTCGCGCAGTTGTGGACACAGTGACGCTTACCGATGCTCTCGGTAATCCCACTCTGATCTCCTCGCCTACTTTGTCCCCTAACAAGGATCTGATTTACGGCTTCTGGGGAGGCGGTGGGCTCGACCGCAGCTGGCAAGTCTTCGACCTGCAATCAGGACATTTACTGCACGAACAATCTGTCAGCTCTTTTGGGGATTTCGTCTTCTTTGACGATGGTCGAAAAGTGGCGATAACGTCGCCGGGCAATTGTCGCGATGTTCCCGCATCGCCGTTGCTACCGATTCATGACACCCGAAACTTTGCGAAAGTCGGTGAGCTTTTCCTGGAGTGTGATTCTCTGGTAGCATTGCCAGGGGACCCGCTCACGGCTTATCATGGAGTTGGCCTCCCCAACTCCTCAAGGGCGTACATAGGCTGCGGCACATTCTGTAGTCAGGGGCCGCTACTTGTTATCGATTGCTGTCCAGCGATCATTCAGAAGCACTTGTTCCTCAGTCCGCATATTGGATTTGAGGCCATTACCATTGGAAGGAAATAGAAGATGAACAATAAGTGGTTCATAGTCGTGCTTACCGTGGTCGCGGCTTGCTTCGCGCCACGACCTGGGATTTTCGATTCGCGAGGCAGCCGTCGATGCCGCGGCGTGGCTGCCAATAGACGCGTCTCGATAGGTATTGTCACTGGCCCCCGAATACGATCCAGTTCCTGAGATGAAGGCAAGCCACTGACAGTTTCTGTCACCGCAGCAGATGTCGATACTCATTTGAAGACGTAAATTCCTGTCCACTACGGAAGTTTTTCCTTGACAACAAATCACTGGACGTTAGCATGTTGGTATTAAATAGAGATCGACAATTCAACAATTGAACAGGGTGTCTCTGTATGTGCCGGCAACTGTTTGGCAAGACAGGAGTCTCTTGTAACAAAGTGCTGTGAGCATGAGCGGATCAGCACTCGTTACAGGTGCGGTTTTTGTCGATAATAGAAGGAGAACGCTTGCATGACCCAAGGGCAAGAACAATTCGGTTGAGTGTCGAATCATTCGCGGTATCAAGGAGAGGCTGATTTGGGGCAAGCAGGAGCATTGAGTGAATTGGCCAAAGTCGACTTCGGGCAGGCAGCTCGCACGGCGGCATCTTCAGGCTCAACACGCACAAAGGGCCGTTCATCGCAGGATAATGTTGCACAAGTACAGCGCTTCAGTTGACTGAGTATTGCCGCATTGACTGCGGCGAGTTGTCGATTACTGAAGAGCGTTAATATGTCATCAGCGTGAAGATGCTGATTGTCTTTTGGGTTGGCCGTCAACGGCTAGAGGAGCCATCGGTTCATGCGAAGTGCTCGCTTGCAGCGATTGGGTGATCTCGGGTTGCGTGGTTTCATTGTACTGGCTTCGATGTGGACATTCTTCAGCGTCTTTATGCTTCTGGCCAAAGTCCTTTCTGATTCAAAGGAACAGCACACGTTTGATCCTGCCGAGTCTTTCTTGGAATTGCCCGTGGTGTCCCCGGAGCTGCTAGTTCGCGAGACACCTGGTGTCGAGAGTGCTCTTGCAGAAATGAGCACGCGCAGCGGCGATCTGAGTCGCGCTGTCGGCGCGCCGGTGAGATTCGGAATCGTTTTTCAGAACGACTCCTCAAGTTTTCTTGAATTGACATTTGTTTCTGAGTGTGCCTGCCCTGCTTCCAAAGCCAATCGGTTCGAGATAACGCGCGAGTTACTCGATCCGATCACCGGGCGGCACTTGGCGCAACTTAAGAGCGAAAACCTTTCTGCAGAAGGCGTAACCCAATTTCTTGGAGCACCACCAACAAAATGGAGGAATGATCAATGAAGAACCATCTGAGGCAAGTCCTGCTGGGACTGCTTCTCTCACTTTTACTGAGCGGCGTCGTGTTTGGCACCGGGGGATTCGGTCCGCCGACAGTCAACACTAATGACAACACCCACTGTCACTGGGGATGCTGTCTCAGTATCTCGGGTTGGTGTGTCTGGACCTGTATCGTGTGCGACGAAGTGCCGGTTGGTCAATAGCACGTTTGAAGTATTACCGGTGCTTGGGTAAATCGTCGGGCCATCGCTTGAATCGTCTCCATCGCAGAATGCGAAAGAGCTCGTCGTACCCGAGGCATCATTTTTCATTGAGTCGATGCCCCGCCTTGAAGCGGGGCGTCGACCCGCTATAAGACCTGTTACGAGGCTTGGGTGAGGACGCCACACTCTCACATTGCGATGCTGTGTAGGGTCATTTGGCCGCCGGTCTTCGGGCTCGGCTGCTTGATCATGTCTTCGGCAGTTGTAGAAGTGCGTTCTGAGACGGCACCACTTGCCGAAACGAGAGTAGCCGCCAACTTTGCTAACCTGAGTAGTGACGAGGCCGAATACTACGCCGAGACTTGCCACCTCTTTCGTATCGCCGATCCGCAGTTTTTCAAGAAGACTCTGTCGAAAGCCCCCGACCTATCTCGTTTTCGGGATTGCGTCAAAGCCTGGATCAAGAACCATGAGTCACGCTGGACGGAAATGCGATCGCGACTTGATTATTGCCGTCGACTCCAATCCACTGGTGCTCTGGCAACCTCACTGACTTCGCCCCAACGTGATGTGAGATGGGATTTGTTCCTGGAACATGGTCCGCCCGTGCAAGCACGAGTCCTGCCCCTGAAGGACCGCATGAACGCACCTTGCTCTGTCTGGACTTATACCTGGCTGGCACCCGACTCAGCCCAGACCGCTCACGCGAGTTCCTGCAAGTCCATGCCTGGTGATGCGTATCCTTCGCAATTGATAACCCCCGATCGCGACGGATTTCTGTCGGCGTTACTGATCGAGCCTTTGGTACAATCCTCGTTTTTTCCCACAAGAGAGGGCAGCGGTGAACTTTGGTTTAGTATCTGGGTGAAGGGAGATGAACTCTCGCGTCCGACTCTGGACTTGGCGCGTCTTGCTATCAGGGTTGAACTATACAATCAATTCCGCTCAAAACTCATCGCCGAGCAGACCAGCTTCTGTGACTTGCAGTTGTTGCGCGGGGTGCTGGAAGCCTCCGATCGCGCTAGTCGGCAGTACATTCGCGCGATGGAATACGTTGTCTTCCCGGGGGTCGCCGGCGGGTCCTACCAGGCGCACGTGACCGTGTGTGGAGCATCGGCCAATGACGGCGACCGCTGGCTCGCTGTTGACGTCCCCGGGCAGAGTCGCATTAGTGATCTGCTGATTCTGCATCCGGTGCCGGCTTCCTCGCATGCCGAACAAACGGGGATCGTGCGAAGTACACGCGGCTCGCTGTACAACAACCCGGAAGCGGTGCTTGCGCCGGGAAGTTCACTCTCGCTCTATGCAGAGGCGCTGCTGCCTCAGGAGTATTCCGGGAGCTTCGAAGTTTCGGTGACCTTGCTCGCGATTCCCGCCGTTACTCGATCTCGCAAGTCATCTATCGAAGTCGGCAACGCAATTGCGGTCGCCGACAGTCTCAACCGTCCGCTTGAAAATCGCGCCTTTAACTCGCTGCCACAATCTCAACTCGACTCGCTTTTGCGGGCAACCACAACATTTGGTCAGGTCATAGAGATTTACCGGAAGCGGTTTTCCTCGGACACCGCTGACAATGTCATTGAAGTCTCTTGCCCGCTCAGTCGCAATCTCAAGACTAGCCAGTATCTACTCACACTGACCATCACAGATCCGAATCAACAGCGCTTCTTCCTGCCAACACGCCGGACGATTCAGATCGTCAAGCCCGGCTCACTGCTCTCCAGACTGCCAAACTGATCTTTCAAATCCCGTGGCATGCCACAGCTTCGCCCCGCTCGCGATTGCGGCATTGACGGCGATGGGGAACACGACCTATTACAAAGTGACTTGTCGACACTTCCACACACACAGTAATTCACAGCAATCCAACCTGTTACTCTGCTCGAAATCCTTGTCGACGCAGGCGTATCAGATCTTCTTCAGCGCTATCACCGTCATGTCATCCGCAGCCTCCGGTTTGCCCGCGAATGAAACAACCTGCTCGATGAGCCCGTTGACAAGCGGCTGCGGTTCCTGGCTGCGATGTGATGATAGATATGACATCAGCCGCTCCTCGGCAAACATCTCTCCAGTATCGTCCTCACACTCAACGATACCGTCAGTGTATAGGATAAGTAAATCTCCCGAGTGAAGCGTGCATTCGCCTTCGCTATAGTCAAACTGAGGATGCACTCCCAGAATGCCCCCGGTGGACCCCAGTTCTTCAACCTTGCCATTCACGCGCACTATCAGAGGCGGACAATGACCGGCATTGGCGTAGACGAGCCGGACATCAGGTTGCATGCCGGATGCAATCCCGAGGCAGACGAGCGAAACGAGCTTGGTTATTGGGACGTTGCGGCAGAGCCAGCTATTGAGACGTGCAACCAGGTGTGCCGGCGAAGAGATTTCCTCCGCCAGAATGCGGAGCGCCCCCTGAACATTGGACATCAACAGCGCCGCCGGTATTCCCTTGCCCATCGCGTCGGCGATCACAATGCGCGACATTCCGCCCTCAGTGCGGCCGAGGAAATCATAATAGTCACCGCCGACGTAACGCGCGGCGAGCGAGCGGACAGCGACCTCAAAGCCCTCGATGCGCGCCACGGATTGCGGCAACAAGGCGCGGTGGATCTTGCTGGCAAGGTACAGCTCCTCTTCCAGCTGTGCTTTCTCTTCCGTGCTGATGCACCCAAGGCAGACTTGAGTGACGGGTTGGACTTCGAGACGATGAAGTTCGATCGGATCGTGGCACTCCTGGCAAAGTCCGTAGGCGCCTTCTTCGACCTTCTGCAGTGCTTCCACGATCTGCCCCAACAACCTCCGAGCCTTCTGCAGCTCGGTCTCGGGCAACCCACTCGCGGTTTCCAGCCAGCTATTGATATTGTGTCTTCGTTCGATCAACAGCTCGCGAAAGTGTACTAACTCAGCTTGCGTCATCTACCCTCCCTGAGTGACATCTCACTTAATGCTACGGTCGTGCAAGCCTCAAAGCCATCACATTCGTACCCTCAATGCGCCGGGCACCGGCAACCAGGCACCGGCGGTGTGCGGGATACCCTGTTCCCAAATTCGTTGACACAAGTCCTCAAATTGCTTAATCTTACATGCTATTAGGGGTTTTCGTAACCGTGCCGTGCGGGTGCCCCTATGGGTCTATCTGAGAAGGCAAAATCTCTATTTGGAAAGGATAATATGAAGCTCAACAGCCGCGAGCAGGACGGCGTGGTCGTCCTCGAACCCAAGGGCAAGATCATGGGCGGCCCCGATGCCACCGCCCTGAAGGAATCGATCCGCGACTATGTCAACGCCGACAAAAAACGCGTAGTGATTGACTTGAAGGAGGTCGATTGGATGAACTCGACCGGCCTCGGTATTATGATCTCCTGCCTCAAGACGGTCAAGGAGTCAGGCGGCGAATTGCGCCTCTCCAATGTCACCGACAAGATCAAGTCGTTGCTGACCATCACCAAGCTGGTGACGGTTTTCGACACTTACGATTCCACTGACGAAGCGATTTCGGCCTCCAAGTAAGCCGGCATTAGGCCCGAACGAGGATGGAACGACCCGAAATCCATGAATCCAAGATTGTCATTCCGTCCGATCAAACCCTGATCGGCGAAGTTGATGATTTTGTCGAATCGCGATTGCGCGCCCGCAATGTTGATGATTCAATTATCGCCGACATTGCCATCTGCGCCACCGAAATCGTCAACAACGGCATTATCCACGGCAACAAGGACAACCGTGACAAAACCGTCACCCTGGAGATGATCTTTGGGGATGGCGAAGTCACTGTCACGATCACCGATCAAGGGGAATTTTTCGATCCCGGTGCGGTTGAAAACCCGGTAGACGACAGAAATCTGATGCGGGAGGTCGGACGCGGGATTTTCATCGTCCGCAACCTTATGGATCGCGTTGAGATCAGTCCGGCGGATGGCGGCGGCACGATGGTGACTCTGGTGAAGAAGCTCACCTGATCCCGTTCTCGGGAGGGGAATTGAATCTGGAACTGGCTATCGGCGTCATTTATTTGGCGTGCGCAGCCCTGCTCTTCATAATCTCCGTACTTGTTTTTCGAGAGGACTCGCGAAAGCGGATCAATCGCGTGACCGCGATGATGTTCGCGTTTGCGGGCTTCGGACCACTCTTCTACGGATTCGGTATCTTCATCGGCGACGCCGTTGCTTCACGCAGTCCGGTATATAACCTCGTTTACATTTGGGAACTCTTCTTCCCCCAACTGGTATTCTTCGCCCTGGTATTCCCCAGCGAGGTCCGCTCGTATAAGCGGTTCCCGCGACTCAAGTACGTCATATTCGTTCCTCACCTGTTCCATCTGGTCCTGACCACGGTCTTTGCCGATCCGGACAAACTCGTCAAGCTTGTCGATCCCAAGCGTTTCGGTACCATGGGGAAGGCGATCTTCGAACCGCTCGAACCGATCGCGATCGTGCTGGCGACATTCTTCTCGTGGCTGCTGGACTCGCATATCAAGCTGTTCTCGATCGTCAACTTCGTCTACGTGATCATCGCAGCCGTGATTCTCTACTACGCCACCAAGCGAGTCACCACAGCACAACTGGTGACTCAGGTGCGGGTCGTCATTTCGGGCATCATTGCTGCACTGACGATGTATGTCATCGCCTTTATTCTGCCCGCCATCGGAGTCATAGAGCTTTCCCTGGCCTGGCAGAATGTTTTCACGCTGCTGGCCCTCATCATCGGCGGCGGCGCCATCGTCTGGGCAATCGTCAAGTATCGGTTTATGGATGTGCGCCTGATCGTCCGGCAGTCGCTGGTCTATACGCTTTCGTCCGCCTTGGTGGTCGGAGCCTACGTGCTGATGATCCGGCAATTTGAAGATGTCGTGAAGTACTTCTTCGGATTCGACGTACCCGGACTGGACATCATCTTCATCATCGTAGCACTCATACTGTTTCAGCCGGTCATGAGCCAGATCGATGAGCTGATCCGCCGCTTTTTTATCCGTGACAAGTCGGATTTCCGCAATATCTCGCAGACATTCAGCCGCAAGGTCGCTTCGGTCTTCAATCTCGAAGAAGTTTTCACGCTGGCTCATGACGTCCTGAAAGACCAGTTACTAATCGAGCATGTCTTCATCTTCGTCCGCGACCACAAGGCCGGTGCTCTCAGCCCCGTCAAGACAGGTCTGGTGCTCGACTGCCCTGAACTGAATGTCGGCCCGGCGTTGCAGCACGAACTCGCGCGCCGCAGCGGTGTCAACAATATCGACGAACTCCTGGGTGCCTTTCGTGACTCGGAATTTCTCCAGACGCTGGCCCAACGTCGCGTACGTTTCATTGCCCCGCTGGTGTCCGGAGAAGAACTTCTGGGTTGCCTCGCCATCTCGGACAAAGTTTCCGGCTACCGGCTGAATTACGAGGACGTCACCACTATCTCGACAATGGCTGATCAACTCTCGTTGGCGATTAATACCTCGCGACTCTATCGCGAATCGATCGAGAAGCAACGGCTGGAAGAAGAGATGAACTTTGCGCGCGCCATCCAGCTGGAATTGCTTCCCAAGACTTTTCCCGCCGGCGCCAACTACCACTTCGCTGCTTTCTCCGACCCTTCTCTGGAGGTTGGAGGAGATTACTTCGACTTCATTCACACGAGCCGCGGTACCGTGATCGTTGTCATCGCGGATGCTTCCGGGAAAGGAATGCCGGCAGCATTGTTGGTCAGCCAGATCCAGGCTGCCATCCGCACGGAGATAAAGCACAATACCCCGCTGCGCCAGATGCTGATAAATGTTAATGAATTGCTGCAACAAGAGGTGCTGGGCGACAAATTCGCGACCCTGTTCCTCGCGGAGTTCGATCCCGACAATCGGACCCTCAGGTATTCAAATGCCGGCCACAACTATCCGATCATAATCTCAGACGACGCCACTGAGACCGAGCTTGACCAGGGCGGCCTGTTGTTGGGGGCGTTCCATGGCGTCGACTATGAAGAAGGCGTCGTCCAATTGAAGCCGACCGACATCCTCTTCATCTATACCGATGGACTTAATGAAGCCTATAACGGCGAGGACGAGCAGTACGGAGAGGATCGTGCCGTTGCCGTGATCAAGAAACACCGGCATCTGCCGGCAGCCGAAATCCAGCAGTACATCGTTGAAGATGTCCGCAATTTCACGGCACCAAAGCCCTTGCAGGACGACATGACCCTCATCCTATTGAAGGTGCACTAACATGCAGACAAAAGACCCAATTTCGAGTTTCCGCTTTTGCCCCAAATGCAGCACCGAATTGGCGTTGGAGCCTTACAATCACCGCCCGCGCCGCCGCTGTCAGAAGTGTGGTTTTGTCGATTTTCATAATCCCGTCCCGGCCGCCGGCGCCATTGTGATCCAGGGCGGCAAGCTGCTGCTCGTCGAGCGGGCCGAGGATCCGTATAAGGGCGATTGGTGCATTCCTGCCGGCTACATGGAGTGGGACGAATCACCCCGGCGCTGCGCTGAGCGGGAACTGATGGAGGAAACCGGTCTCGAGATCCGTGCCGGCGAAGTCTTCGAAGTCTATTCCGGAACCGATGACCCTCGTACCAATGCCATCTTGATTCTGTACTTCTGCGACGTGGTGGGAGGAACCGCGGCTGCGGGAGATGACGCTTCAGACCTGCGCTTTTGCTCACTATCGGAGATTCCGTCGAATATCGCTTTCGAGGCACACCGCCAGGCAATCGCTGATCTCCAGCGGCGTTTTCCGAATCTCTTGCGTTAACAGCGTTAACTCGCGAGTTTAGTTTCCATGTCACGGCTTGTCCTTGCTGCTCTCATGACTCTGCTCTACAGTGGTTCTCTCAAGGCCGCTGGACAGCCACCGGTGTTCATCGTTTTTGAGCGCAATCAGTGCTCGATCTCCGTTGACACTGGCAGCGCTGCCGTTAGGCTTGACTTTCGCTTTGATGAGATCGAGAGTGGCGACGCCGAGATTCTCTTGCGCGGACGGCCCTTGATGTCCGGTGAAAGCCTGTTTGTCGCCGATCGCGCGGTCGGGTTGCGGCAGATGCGTATCGAAGAGGCCAATCAGGTCGAGGGAAAATACCGCGTCGTTTTGGTCGAGGCACAGGAGACGACATCGTCGCGTCGCAGTCGCGCGCCCGCCGATCGCTTTGCCGCCTTCGATCGTCTCGTCATCGGTTCAGGTGAGTTCGTCCGCGGCAATGTCCTGTGTGTCGGCGGGGTGATCGAGTCAAACGGCGAGATCAATGGCCAGGTCGTTGCGCTCTTCGGCGATATTGAGTTGAAAGAGACGGCTGCCTGTCACCGGGACGTCTTTGCCATCGGCGGTCGCCTGGAACGCCATTCTAAGAGCCGGATCTATGGAGCCTTTCAATCTACTGAATCATGGAAACGCAGTGATATCTTCCGTCGCCGCAAGAGGCTCTACGGGCACCGTCCGGTCGAGTGGATGAAACGTCTTTCTTATGATCGCGTCGATGGCCTCACGATGAGCGGGGGTATCTCATTTCAGTCGGAAGAGAACGCGATGCCGCGCTTCTTCGCTGAAGTTGGTTACGGTCTCAGTTCCGAGGTGTGGAAATATCGCCTCGGTTTTGAACACCGCCTGTTTGACTATCATCAACTGGCTTACGGCGGTGCCGTCCATCGTCTGACTCGAACGGCTGATGACTGGATGTGCGGGCAGGACGAGAATTCGGTCTATGCGCTGCTTTTCAAACAGGATTTCCGCGATTATTACCAGGGGGAAGGGGCCGAGCTGTTTGTGGAACAACAGGTTAATACCCGGCACCGTTTCCGTGTCAGTTACGTCGTGGAAGAACTGGATTCACTTCCGGCGAAGCCTCGGCTCTGGTCGCTATTCGGACCGGCAAACTTCCGCTCAAATTTCTCTTCAATTCCGGCCGCAGAACGCGCAGAGGCACTCAAAGCTTATGCCGGCAACGGTGCCGAGTTGAGTTTACGTTATGAGTTCACCACGGTTCCGGAACAGTTTCGTCTGCCTGTCAGCGGCTGGTGGGCTCAGGTTGTCTTTCAGCATTCTTCCAAGTCGCTTGCTTCGGACTTTTCTTTCGATCGCTGGCGACTGGAGTTGCGCCGCTGTCAAGAATTGACGCGCTACTTAAGCGTAAACAGCCGGGCGATTTACGGCCGCGTGAGCGGTTCACCACCGCCGCACCGGCTTTTCTATCTCGGCGGAATTCGCACGCTCAGAGCGCACGATCCGAAAGAGTTCTCTGGGCGGCACATGATGCTGCTCAATCTGGAGTATCTGATCAATCCTGAGGTCACAGTGCTCGATTTTGGTGTCCTGTTCGATATCGGGACAACGGCTGACCGGAGCGATATCCTGAGTCGGGGGCGGTGGCACGGAGACTTCGGTCTGGCGGCGATCGTGGGCGAATTTCTGCGAATCGAGCTTACCCTGCCCTTTAATGGGTCTTCCGAAGATCTGCGGCCCAGCGTGCTCATCGGCCGGAGCTTTTGATTCTCCGTCGACAGTCTTAAGTCTTCAGCTCTGCTGTTCTCCCGCATTTGACTCCTGAAGTTCCAAACCGAAACAGCGCTTCCTGTATCGAAACGCCATGTATCCTCGCATCTGAATGACCGTAAATGCTTTCCACGGGACGCCACCGGCTTAACTAATCGCTGATTCCGCCGATACCTAACATGAAGACATTGACTGGCAATGTGGCTGTAGTCTTTTGAGGGAAGCGTATGCCGTTTAACAAGGACAGCAAGGGACTGGAGAGAACGGACAAGTTCATTCTTCCAGTGGACCGCGAATTCGGATCGCAAGATCCTCTGGAAAGTGCCGACGATTTGCTGTCGCGCGGCGCCAAGTCCATAGATCAGATTCTCAAGTCGCGGCCGAGCTTGGCAACCGAGAAATCGAACAGCGCAGAGATCGCCAACTACAAGACGCTTCTGGAGGTCGCCGTTGCCGTGAACAGCACGCTGGTGACCGATGACATCCTTCAAATCGTCATGAAGCGCGCGATCGAGTTATTGAAAGCCGAACGCGGTTTCTTGATGCTGCTGGACGACAACAATCAGCTGCAGTTCCGCACGGTTTACAACCTGTGCAAGGAAGAACTGATGCAGGAGGACTTCAAGTACTCCGGAACCGTCGCCAACCGTGTCGCTAACAGCGGCGTTGCAGAATATACGTCCGATGCCCAAAACGACGAGCGTTTCTCCAAACAGGAGTCGATTCGCAGCCTCAATCTTCGCTCGATCGTCTGCGTCCCCCTCAAGATTCAGGACAAAGTCATTGGTGTCATCTATCTCGACAGTTCCAGCGAAGGCCGGTTGTTTTTTGAAAGTGACCTTTACCTGTTTGAGCTGTTCGCCACACAAGCCGCGATAGCGATCAACAACTCTCGGCTGTACGAACGAATCCTCCGGCTCAAGCGATTCAACGAGAATATCGTCTCGAATACGCCCGTCGGCCTGGTCGTGGTCAATGGTACATTCGAGATCCTGACGATGAACGCTTCCGCCGAGCGAATTTTCGGCCAACAATCGAGTCCCAATGCCGGCTTGGACGCGTTGCTCGACAGCGCCAACATTGCCCGTTGGGAGCAGGCCATGAGGAACGTGCTTGAATCAGGTACGCCGGAGAATCTCCCCCGATGCTACCTGACGATAGGCGAGGAAGAGAAAGTCGTCTCGGCGAAGTTTTCGCCGCTGGAGGATACCGACTCCAATGGCCGTGGCTTGATCATCGCTATTGAAGATATTACCGAGAAGACCATCCTCGAAAACTACGTCACAATCTCCGAGAAGCTGATTGCCAAAGGTGAAATGGCTGCTTCAATCGGACATGAATTGAATAACTTCCTGGCCATCATCTCCAATAACGCCGAGCTGCTGCAGATTCGCCTCCAGAAGAACGAGATGGACAAAGCAGAACGCTCGGTGCAGGCCATTCTCGACAATATTGGAAAGATCAAGCGCTTCACCGACAACCTGATGGATCTCTCCAAGCTCGACCAGGAACTGGTCAGTTACAATCTCAACCACCTGATCGATGACTTGCTGTTCACCATCAAATCCCAGCAGCGATTCAAGAAGGTTGGATTTGTCGTGCGTATGAGCCCCGAGATTCCCGAGATCGAAATCGACGTCGGCCAGATTCAGCAGGTCTTTCTCAACCTGCTCTACAACGCCGCCGACGCGCTCGACGGCAGCGGCGGCAAGTCGGAGATCGTGTTGACGACCCGGCGTGAAGGCGCCAGTGTCGTGGCTACCGTACGCGACAGCGGCTGCGGGATTCCGCTCGAAAATCTTGAGAAGATCTTTGAGCCGCACTTCTCGACCAAGCAGCACGGCCATGGGCTGGGCCTGTCAAACTGCAAGCGCATCGTCGAGAATCACGGCGGCCAAATCTCGGTTGTGAGCAAGCCGGGCGAATATACGGAGTTTAAGATAGTATTACCGATCAAACGGTGACGCACGTTCGTTTATGGAGCCCAGGTTTCCCGCTTTCATACAGCTGACCGGGGCGAAGAAAATCGGCGCAGGGGGTAGCGGTCTCGCTTACGCTGCCAGGCACCCTCAATGGGGGGATGTTGCCGTCAAGGTGGCGAACGACACATCCGAGGAGAACCGTCAGCTCTTCGTATCCGAATACACACTGTTGCGCAGCCTGCAGCATCGGGCCATCCTGCGTGCCTTCGCGTTCTTCACCATCGCCGAACGACAATCCGCGATCGTCACTCAGTTCTGCGCCTCCGGGGATCTATATACCTTTGCCGACCGACTGCCGCTCGCACAACGTTTCTCCTCGCTTGCCGGGATTCTCGCTGCGCTTGATTACTTGCACGCCCTGGGGATCGTTCACCGCGACCTGAAGGGTGAGAATATCCTGGTCCATGCCGCCGAGGGACCGAAACTGAGCGACCTCGGACTGGCCGCGTCGCGGCATGCCGGCAATCGCGAGCGCGGTGGCACGCTCGAGTACATGGCACCGGAGATCATCGACAATCGCGGAGCGCGCATCGAGTCTGACATCTACTCGCTGGGGGTGATTCTCTTCCGTCTCGCCACCGGTAAGCTCCCGTTTGCCGCAGATGATCCGCTCCAGGTGATTGCCCAAAAGCAGACGTTCTCGGAGCAGCAGACGACCGGGCTGGAACTGACGATTTCGCCCCGCTTTGCGCGACTGGTTCAGCAGTGCCTGGCCCCGAATCCGGAGGACCGTCCCAAGTCGATCCGCGATGTCTCCGAGAGCCTTGCTCTCGACCGGCTCCTCGACCGCAACGAGTGCGACAATCGCCCCATAGCCGGATTCCTGCACCACCACTTCTACAGCTATCTTTCCGGCTTCTGCCGGCAGGAATTGAGCGAATCAAGCGGCGAACTCACAATCGCGCATCATCACCAGGAACCCGGAGCCGGGCTTACTGATGTCATCAGCGATTTTCTCTGCATGGCTGGCTTTAACCTTCTGGCAAGTTCGGAAAATGAACTGCAATTCACACGGGGTGAAGTCAATTTTCGGGTATGCCTGACGGGGGAACTCAAGACAAACCCCGGACTTGAATTGAGTGAGATCGACGATTTCGCACTCGAGGCTATCCTCGGCAAGATCTTCACCAGGGAAATCGAACCCCTCACTCTTCAAAAGATGAAGCGATTGACAAACGGTAATCTCGCGCTTATGCGGCTTGTGCTGCTGGACTGGGAAAGCCGCGGCTGGATCGACATCAAAAGCGCCAGGCTTAACTGCGATCCGGTCCAGCTCTTCAATTATCAACCGGATTCAGCTTATCTCGAGCGCGTTGCCACGATGCTCCCGCCGGGTCTCCAACTCGATAGCCCTTCCGAACTGCTAATTGCCGCCGACCCCGGAATGTACCCGTTGGATCATCTGATTGATTTTGGGAAACTCACCGAGTCCGATCTCGAACTCGACATCAAGCGGGGTTGGGTGGACGATAAGACCTATCGTACGCACCGCGGCTACTTCAGCGAGTACGTCTACCGAACGGCCTCATCTGAGCTGCGGCGTCTCTATCACCTTGACTGGATTAAGATCGTTCAGGACTCCGATGAACTGGAGCCGTCTATACGCGAGCGGCTCCTGTTTCATCACTTCGCCGGCGCCGGTGACGACACCAACGCCCTCGTTGCCGCGGTCGCGCTGGCACGAATTCTCCAGAGTGAGCAGCAGACCGAAGAAGCTATCGCACTGCTGCTCCAAGCGCGATCCCTTTCCGGCGCTACGCGGGACCTGACTCGCTACGTCGAGCTGCTGATCTTGCAGGCCGATCTCCACAAATCGGTTGGCGATCTCAATCGGGCCCTGTCCTGTTATAGCGCGGTGATTCGCTACGGCCGACGCATCAACGACCGCGCCGCCGTGGCCAATGCTTTCAAGCGGCTTGGTGATATCTACAAGGGTAAGCGCGACTATCGACGCGGGAGCCGTGCCCTCGACCATGCCGTCAGGTATTTCGGGGAAATCGGCGACGAACTCGAGCTTTCTCACTGCTTTAACAACATCGGCAATATCTGCTGGATCGCCGGCGATCTCGAAGGCGCCGAAGTTAATTACGAGACGGCGCTCGAGGTTCAAAAGCGCTTGGGAGCACTCAAGGACACCGCCTCGACGCTCAACAATCTTGGCACCGTCAAATACCTGCGCGGGCAGTTCGATGAAGGCATTCGTCTCTACAAAGAGTCGGTTGAGATTAAGAAAGAGATTAACGATTTGCCCGAACTCGCTCGCACCTACAACAACTTGTCTGCCGCCTATTTCGAGCAGGACGAACTTCATCTTTCGCAGGAGTACCTAAAGCAAGCCTTTGATATCAATCGTCGGCTGGGCGCGGAAGACGAGTTGATGTACAATTTCGAGAATTTCTGTGAGATCGAGATGCGGCGGGGCAACTTCGCCGAGACGCGCGGCTGGGCGATCGAAGGCCTGAAGCGGGCTAAGCGGGATGCGCACGCTTCCCGGGGCATTCTGATCTGCCACCTGGCCAATGTTGCGATCTTGCAGGGGCGTTACGACAAGGCGGCTTCGCTAATCGCCGCCGCCCGTTCGCGCGAACAGCAAATTACCGACTTGATGCTCACGGTTATCCTGTCCGTTATCACCGGTGATTATCACCGAGTGCTGCTGGATCCAGTGCCGGCGCTTGAAGCGTACTCCGTCGCTATCGAAAACGGACGCAAACTGAGTTATGCGCGCAGCGTCGCGGCCTGCCTGATTCGCCGGGCGCAAATGGAAATGGCGATCGCCCGCCCGGAACCGGAAATCGCCGCGACTCTCGCCGAGGCGGAGCAGGTGCTGGCCGGTGTCTCGGTCAAGCGTGAGAAACTCGAGTTGCTCCTCGAAACTGCCGCGTTTCACCTGGCGGGTGGCCGGCTCGAAGCCTGCGAAGAAACGATCGGGCGCGCTGTCGCATTTGCGGATTTTGACGGTTCCGCCGTACTGCGAGCCCGCCTCTCTTTGTTGCGCGGCCGAGTTGAGCTGATTCGCGGAAACGCTGCGAAAGCCCTGACCCTCTTGAATGATGCGGTGACGGGAGCGAAGACACTAGGGACGCCGGAGTCGGTCTGGCCGAGTCTGATGGCCCTGGGAGATTGCTATCGCGAGAAACACGATTTTGAAAAGGCTCTCAAGTGCTTTATCGAGGCTTTCAGCATCATTCGCGAGTCGGCGCAGTTCATCCCGCAAAAATCGCTGCGCACCCGTTACCTGTCCGATCCGTCAAAACGCGCACTGGCTGAACGTTTGGAGGAGATGTCCGCCCTGGTGGCATAAAAAAGAAGGACCGCGTTGCGGCGGTCCTCCTCGTTAAACCGGTTAGGTGA
This sequence comes from uncultured Ignavibacteria bacterium, assembly GCA_964584025.1. GTDB lineage: Bacteria > Zixibacteria > MSB-5A5 > CAIYYT01 > CAIYYT01 > JADJGC01. The sequence goes on along the minus strand of CAZOYE010000006.1, from coordinate 139,556 downwards.
GTTGAAGTCTACTGACCACCCTGGCTGAAACCAACTGGGGCGACTTTCTCCTCCAACACCTCAATGATGAGATTGTACAAAGCCGTCACCTCCTCCTATGAGCTAAGGGAACCGGTTACCACGACGCCGACATACGTCGGCGGTTCTTTATCCATCAGGCGCTAGCCCGATATACCTGACTCTGGCCTTACCCTCTACATCCCTGTAGACGACAACCTGTTAATGTCGAATCCCTAATTCGCTTGGTAAAGTATACGTCCGAACTCCATGTATGTCAAAGAATTTTTCGAGATCTACCCGCCATTCGTTCACATCGTCTGTAACTCGCAATATGTAGTGGTTGTTCGTCAGAGTTTGCCACAAGATATTGTGTCAGAGTCAGAGACAGAAAAACGACTCTGATGGCCACAAGCAGGTTTGCTGAATCAAACCTCCAACGGTGCCTCTCAATTTCACAGCCTTGTGTCGAGCCGAATCATCTTGACGTCAAGCCATGCGCGCCTATATTCTGGAGAAATTGGTATCTTTTTTGTGAGGATTTGAAATATGACAATCAGCTCGCAGGCCCTCAACTTCTTGACAGCCGGCATTCAGGCCGAGATCGCCGCCTACGTGTTTTATCGAGTCGGAGCGGAGAAGATCAGCGATAGTGACGTCAAGCAGACCATGCTCCACTTTGCAGGCGAGGAACGGAAACATTTCCTGACCCTTGAACACCAATATGACCAGCACGTGCGATCGGAGAAGTGGGTCACTTACCGTGACATTATGAACAAGGACGGCTTGCCGACCATTGACGAATCAATGGGTGAAAAGCACGTGAAGCGCATCGCGGCGGTCAAGGCTGCCAAGTCGAAGCAGGAAATCCTCGCGATCGCGTTGCAACTTGAGAAGGAAGCTTACGAGATGTACTCCGAGGCGGCCAAGGTTGCTACCGAAGCCGATATCAAGAAGACGTTCGAGTACCTCACACAGTTTGAGATGGGCCACATTCGTAACGTCGAGTCGATGATGGCGGGTGCTTAGAAGCTGATGTGATTCTTGCCGCGGTGTTTTGAGCGGTAGAGATTGTCGTCAGCGCGTGCGAGCAGTTCAGCCGGGGTGCGGATTTCGTCCGTGAGGGTGGCTACTCCCATGCTGACTGAAAAATCGAGCTTTCGACTTTGGTAGACGTAGCTCCACTTGCCGATCAACTGCGCCAGGCGCTGTGCCATCAGCACGGTGTTGTTCAGGTCAGTCTCTGGACACAAGATCAAAAACTCGTCTCCCCCAAGCCGCCCATAGAAATCCTGCTCCCGTACATTCCGGCTGATCAAGCGGCTGCTCTCAATCAAGAGCTGATCGCCGGCAAGATGTCCAAACGAATCATTGATCTGCTTAAAGTGATCGACATCATAGCTCACGATCGTCAACGGGCGAAGGTAACGACGCGACCGTGCAAACTCCGACTCCAGCCGGCTGAGAATATGCTGCCGATTAAAAATGCCCGTAAGAAAATCAGTAGTCGCTAACGCGTACATCTGGCCGAAAAAACGGTTTTCGATCGTGTTCGAGCGAATGAACTTGAACAAGACGCGGCCGACCAGGATCAAGTCGCCGTCGCGCAGGACCGTTTCGGTAATGCGCCGCGAATTGACAATCGTCCCATTCGTCGATTCCAGATCGCGCAACCAGATTTCGTTATCCCGCTGGATGATCTCGGCGTGCTGGCGACTGACATTGTCATCGTCAATCGGAATCTCACAGGTTGACATGCGACCGATGCGTAGCGGCGCTTCACCGACCAGGTAGCTCATGCCCAGCAGCGAGCCGTGCATTACCACCAGCATGGGCTGGGCGCGTTGATCCTCCAGCGCTTCAGCTACCGCCGGAATGTCCAAGCGCGTTGATGTGTTTTCTAACTGACTGTTCATCGTTCCAGACTTAAGACACGACCCCTTACAGCCGTCTATTAGTGTCTTCGGCAGTACCGCCCAGCGCTTTAGGGCGATCAGGCAGACTCGGTGGCGGTTGTTTCAGAGTAAAACAAAAAGCCCCGGCGTCGAAACCGGGGCTTTCAAGAAGCAAGACAAGAGCTGTTAGCTGCCCTTAAGTTTGAATTTGACCTCGTACGATACCCACAGCATTACCGGCTGCTTGTTCTGCATCGCCGGCTTCCACTTGGTTTGCTTGGCGGCTTCCAGAGCGGCTTCTTCGAAGCCGGCATTGGCGCCGGAGGGCTTGAGCACGATCGCGTCGCGCACATTGCCCGTCTTATCGACAAGTGCCTTAATCCACACTGAACCCTCGATACCGGCCTTGCGGGCAATTTCCGGATACTTGGGCAGGACATCCTGGATCTTGACCGGCTGCTCTTCGACCGCAATGAACTCGTCCGGCGTCGGGATATACTCCTCGATCGGAATATCGACCTGAACGTTTACCCCGGAGCCATCACCTTCGCTCAGTATCGGCGAGCTGATCTCGGCCAGTTCCTCCTGGGATACCACGACGAAATCTTCGGCAACCTCTTCATCAGGTACGGCTTCCGGCAGAGTAAACTTCGGCGCCGCCAGTTCCTGCGACACCTGGACTTGTACCGGTTTGGTCGCCACCGACGGCGGCGGGCCCAGCTCGGAGATATCGCGAATGACGATGGTCCCGGCCGGAATGGCCTCTTCGGCGGTTATCATGCGGATCAGCGCCACCAGGAGAATGAGAAGCGTAAGACTTCCAAGCACCAGAAGTGTAGCATTGCGCATGTTCTTCTGGTAACTGCTCTTCAGCTCGTAGGCGCCGATCGGAGAAAATTTGGCGACATATGTGTTGGCCATATCTAACTACCTCCTCCGATTTGACCGCTGACTCTTTCCATCTTCTTGTCATCCTTCGGTCCCCAGTGGTCGATCGAATAACGGAAGCTGAAGCGCTCTTCGTCCGGGTTAGCTTCCTTGTACGTGCGCATGAAATCTTCATTGGCGCGCAGCAAAGCTTCGCTGACTTCGATTTCGTCCAGCAGGTCGACCATCGCAGAGTACTTAGCCTCGGGATGAATAATAATCAGGGTATTCAGCTTCGGGCGATCCCAATTGTAACGGATGAACATGTTGCGAACCGAGTCCATCGGAATCTCTTTGGGGTCCATCTTCTCCGCACCCGTCTCAAGATTGTTGCCGATATCGTAATAGACGTCGCCATACTTGTCGACGCGGATGTTGAGCAGGTTGGACTGCTTCACCTTGCCGCGTTCTTCGGTTTCGTCCGACTTGGGCGGCAGGTTGATTTCCATCGCCTGCGGCATGGCAAACACGGTCGTTACCATGTAAAAGATCAGCAACAGGAACGCGATATCGACCATCGGCGTCATGTCGATACGAATGCCGAGACGACGCTTCTTCCGGCGCAGGCCTTTGCCTTTGCCACTACTTTCTTTTTGTACTACTTCACCGGCCATAGCGCGTCACCTCCTCAAATGGCTTCGGATTCCAGCTCAGTAATGATCTGGAACCGGGACAGATTGGATTCCACCATCGTGTCCATTACACGTTGCATCGTGCCAAATTTCACGTCCTTATCTGCCTTGATAATTACCAGGGCAGCAATATTGCGCGCGCGAATCTGGTTGATGATACTACCGACCGTAAACGGAGTCGCCTCTTCATAGTAACGCTCCAGCGTCGTGATCGTTCGCCCTTCCACTTCCTTCTCGACGCGTTCCACGTAGTCGACAAAGATCGAGTCATCCGGCGTCACCGTGACGATGATCTTGTCCTTGGAAGGCAACTCGATCTGCGAGTGCGAGGACGGCAACGATACCGCTTTCTGCTCCGGTGGCTTGAACTGCGTAGTCGCCATGTAGAAAATCAGAAGCAGAAACGCGATATCCACCATCGGTGTCATATCGATGCGGATCGCAATCCGCCGTTTCTTCTTAATCGCCATGGTCTGTTACTTCTCCGCCGCCGTCTTGAACAGTTGCAGCACTTCGTAGGTCGCTTCATCCGTGGTATAGTTGAACGAGTCGACCTTGTTCACGAAAAAGTTGTAGAAAAAGATGCCGAGAATACCGGAGATCAGCCCGCCGGCGGTATTCACCAGCGCTTCCGAAATACCGACGGCCAACTGCGTGGCGTCGATAACGCCGCCCGAGGCGTGACCCGTCGCCGCGAACGCGCGAATCATACCAATCGTTGTACCCAGAAGTCCGACCATCGTTGCAATCGAAGCGATTGTCGACATGGCGATCAGGTTGCGCTCAAGCAGCGGTCCTTCGAGGGCGTTGGCTTCTTCGATGGCCGATTGCGTCAGCGCGATCTTCTTCTCGCCGTCAAGCTTGGGGTCGTCTTTCACGCTCATGAAGCGGTCGATACCGGCGCGCAGGACGTTGGCGGTGGTGCCACGCTGCTTGTCGCAGGCCGCGATCGCGCCTTCATAGTCGCCTTTGCGCAGCATGGCGATGAGATTCTTGAAAAACACCTGCACCGAAGCCTTGCCCTTGGCGACGCGCAACGACAGAAAACGCTCCACCACGAAGGCGATAAGCATGAAGAAGATGGCGATCAGGATAACCACCAGCGGCCCTCCCTGGTAGACCGAATGAGCAATCGTGCCCTTCGGTTGCGAACCCAGAATCGGTCCGTAAATAATGTACCCTACCATGAAGGCGATGAGGGCATTAAGCGTTACAAACAGCGACTGTTTCACTGATCTATTCCTCCGATTTCAGATAATTGAAAACGACTAATTCCCATATCCGTGTCCAGAGAACCTTACAGCTCCTTGGACTTGTTAAAATTGATGATGAAGGCGAATACCGACAACCACATGCCGATGTGCGCGAGCTGCACAAACGTCACGATGCTGTAGCGCGAGCCCAGTTCCTCGATCCCGAGGTGCTGTCCAAAAGGAATGCGCTGCCCGATGAGACCGAGCACCACAATGGCCAGGAAAAGCATGAACCCGATCGCATTCAGGCGCAGCACTTTCTTCATCTTCTGGGCGTAAGCCTCCTCGCTGGGCGCCTTGCCAAAAACCGCCAGCAACACCAGGACTCCCAGGACCAGCGAGACGATCGCCATGGCGCCCAAGAGATAGACGGTCAACGGAACAACCCAGCCCCCCATCTTGTCGACATAGAACCAGAAACCGCCCAGATTCAGCAGGCCGGTGATGCCGCCAAAGGTCTTCGAACCATAGAGCGTGTGCGCCTGCATCCACGGCAGGAAGGGCGCGATGATCATGATCACGCTCGCGATGATAATAAAAAGGCGGTCTACCGGCGTGATGACGCTGGAATAGACCACCGAATTGCGGTAGATCGATCCGATCTGCTGCTTGATGCTGGCGACGTAGCCCTTGCGCTCTTCGTCGCTCTTCCAAAAAGCACCAGTCTTGGTCGGAAAGACCTCAAACCCGATATAGCGGTAACGCTCGTCAACCGGATCGGGATTTTGTTGTTCAGCCATCAGGTACTTCCTCAGGTTTATCTACTCAAGACTCTCCTGCAACGATTTCAGCGTCTCGTTGTTCGGGTCACACGCCCTGCCGCGCTTGATCCATTTTAACGCTTCATCGTCGTGCTTGATATCATCGTAAAAACTATTGGCCTGCGCCAACCATACAATGACGTCGATCTCTTTGCATTTGTCAACACCGTTCGCTTCGATCAACTGGTAGGACTTTTCAAGATGGTTGATCGCCTGTTCCTTGTTGGCGGGTTTTTCGCTGATCGCGAGGTAACCCAGCCACTTGGCGGGTTCATAATTCTGAGGCGCAATCTCCCGCCAGAGGTTCATGAACTTTCGGCCCTTCTCCCGGTCCTTCAACTGGAACAAATAAGTCATGGCCAGCGTCTTCACGACGAATTCGGACTTCGGATTCAACTCGTACATTTTCTCGAGATACTGCGTTGCCCTCGGATAGTCCGACATCTTCAGGTAAGAGAAAGCCAGGTACTGGTAAGAGCTGAGGTGCGTCGAGTCCTGGGCAATGCGCCTCTCCAGCAACGGAATGGCGTCGGTATAGCGGCCCAGATCGTAGTAAACCAGCGCTAGACGGTTCCAGAGGAAGACTTCTTTGTCGTTCAGTTCGATCGCCTTAACATAATGCGGTATCGCATCGACCAGAAACGTGGTGTCGACGACGCCTTCCTTCTTCCCGTCGTAGTACAACTGGTGATAGGTCAGCGCCCGGTCGCGGAAGAATTCGAAATGCTCTTTGCCCCACACAAAATTCGGGTCGCCTTTCGAGATTTTGTCTTCGTAAGCTTTGTAAGCCGCGATCGCTTCATCAAATCGTTTCAGCCGGAACAGCGACTTGGCCTTGAAGTCATAAGCCACCGACTTGTCCGTTCCCATCTCGATCGCTTTGGTCAATCGCTCGATGGCGACTTCATAAGCTCCCACATAATAATAGGCCTGCCCCAGGCGATAGTCGACATCGACGGTTTCCTGGCCGCCGGTCGACAGGTAGCGCTCGTAAGCCCAGATCGCGTTCTTGAAGATATCGGTGTAGCCGTTGCTCGTTCCGTTCGACGGATCCTGCGCCAACGCTGCCTGCACCTTGGACAGCCCGCTGAGCATGTAAATATCGCCGGCGAGGTGGTAGGCATGCGTGTAGTTGGAATCAAGGCCAATCGCCTTATTGATATTCTGCAGCGCCTCGGTGAACTGCTTCTGCATGTAGTAGGCGCGCCCCATGCGGTAGTACGTCGCGACATCCATGGAGTCGCGGGCTAAGATCTCCTGGTAAAGCTGGATCGCCACCGCGTACACGCCATTTTCATAGTTGAGGTCGGCGAGGTCACGTTGGTACTCAATGTTCTCCGGCTCCTCGAGCTGCGCCTTGCGCAAAGCGAGGTCGGCTTCGGAGAACTCCTTGCGCGCCATGTGATATTTCCCGAGATGGTCAAGAAATCGGCCTTTGGCAGATTTGCTCTTGGCGACACCTTCATCGAGGATCTTCTTGGCGTCTTCCCACTTCTCGTCGTGAATGTAAACGAGAGCCAGGTAGGCCTTGGCCTCTTCATGCTTCTTCTTTAGTTCAAGGCACTTGTTGAGTGCCTTCTCGGCTTCCGACCAGTTCTCTTTTTCGATGTAAGCGCGGCCCAGCCAATAATGAAGGTCGGCGTAGCTCGGATCTTTGACCACTTGCTCGTTGAGGAAGCTGATCGCTTCATCGAGCTTGCGCTGGCTGATCAGGCTGGCGGCGTCTGAAGCCGCATCGGCGTAAATCGAAGTGCCGACGCCAAAGATCAGGCAAATGAGCGCAGCGGTTGTCAGGATAGTTTTCATAAGATTTCGACTCCCATCATCGACAGGCGACAAGACTAAAGACTTCAAATATATCCTCATTCCGAGGAGGCGTCAAGGTCTTTCCCGCTCCTCAGGTTGTGGACGAAGCACCATGTACAAACGTACGGCCGCGTAGACGAGGATCGCGAGTCCGAACCCGAGCCGGTACGGCGTGTCTAACATGCCGACGTAGCCCGAGATAACCAGGATCCCGACCAAAGCGACGAGGGCTACCGAAGCCAGGCTGATATACTTCTCAACAGCGGCCATATTTTACTCACTTCCACGATTTATACAGTCGGGGAGCGGGTTTCTTCCCACAAGACTTGACTCATCCTCACCCGACCCGCAGAGACACAATTCTCCTCTTTACGTACTATTCAAATCGCATGCCTATAACTCAGGAAAATCGAGTTTCAAGGCTTTATGCCATAATCAGTTAGGAGGGCAACCTCCGCCAAGATAAAAAGCCGCAGATTCTGCGCATTGACAATACGTGCAATGGAAGTTGATCGTTTAACAACAAGGAGTTAACGGTCAAGGCTCTGAAGTTCGATTCGCGAGAATTCGCGCATGTTCAGTGGCTGTCATGCAGGAACGATTTCCACCAACTCGATTTCGAAGGTCAGATCCTCGCCGGCAAGCGGATGGTTTGCATCAAGCGTGACCTTCTTCTCCTCGACGTCAGTGACCTGCACCCGAACGGTGGAACCGTCCGGTTGCTGCATGCGCAAGCTCATTCCGACCTCGGGCGTGATGTTGGCCGGAAACTGCGATTTATCGACCTGAATCACCAGATTATCACGCCGAGTGCCATAGGCCTGGTCGACAGGGATAGTAACCGTGACCTCATCGCCCGCCTTCATGCCGGTCACGGCGCGGTCAAATCCCGCGATAACCTGGTTCTCTCCCAGGACGAACTCGAGTGGCTCGCGACCTTCGGAACTGTCGAAGACCGTCCCATCGCTGAGTTTGCCGGTGTAGTGTACGCGGACCGTATCGCCCGACTTGGCTGCTGTCACTGTGATGCTCGCTTTCTCATTTACACGCAACCAAGCCCATCCGGATCACGCATAATGCATTATGATGTTCGCTCGATTATAGGAAACTCGACGCCCGATGTCAAATGCCGAGCCGGGCCGACGCTTGATTCTGCGCTGCTTGCGCTTCAGATTGAAATCGTCAACTTGGCATAGCCATGGATTCTGAGTTCATCACTGCCGAAAACCTCTGCCGCTACTACGGCCGGGGACCTAATGAGATTCATGCCGTTGATTGCGTTGACCTCACGGTGGCCCACGGCGAATTTCTTGCCGTCGTCGGCTCATCGGGCTCTGGAAAATCTACTCTCCTCAATCTCCTTGCCGGACTCGACACTCCGACCTCCGGCACCATACGTGTTGCCGGCTTGGATTTGGGTAATCTGAGCCGTCGGGAGTTGTCGCGCTACCGCGCCTGCCAGGTCGGGATGATTTTTCAGACATTCAACTTGTTACGGCACCATACGGCATTGAAAAACGTCGAGATTGCCTTGTACTTCCAGGAAGTTACGCCAACTGAGAGACGGCGGCGCGCCGAGGAGATACTGGTTCAGGTAGGGCTCGGGGACCGACTTCATCACCGCCCAACCGATATGTCTGGCGGCGAGCAACAACGCGTTGCCATCGCCCGCGCTTTGGTCAAGAAGCCGGAGGTAATCTTCGCGGATGAGCCGACCGGCAATCTTGATCTCGAGAACAGCCGGCAGATTGCCGCCCTGCTGGCCGACCTGAATCGACAGGGGTTGACCGTGATCATGGTGACTCACGCACTCGATTTGGCGCAGTCCGTTTCCCATCGCGTTGTCAAGATGTACTATGGCAAGTTGCTGCAGGATGATATGCCGGGAGGGGCAGCATGAACATCCGCGATCTCGTCGCCGCCGCTGCCGAGAATCTCTGGCGTATGAAACTCCGCTCGGCCCTGACTGTCTCGGGAATCCTAATTGCCATCGCGGCGTTCGTCTCGATGCTCTCCTTTGGAGCGGGAAATCTTGAGTACGTTGACGAGCAGTTCGAGAAGTTTGGGTTGTTTTCAACGATCCATGTGTTTCCGAAGACTGACAATGGCAAGGGCGTTCCGCCGCGCCTGCGATCAGACGAACCCCTGGCCGCCGACACCATACTTGCGCGTCCCCTCGATGAATCAGCCCTGAAACTGCTCAGCGGCATTCCCGGCGTTCGCCTCGCCTATCCCTTTGAATCGTTCGAAGTCAAGGCCATCTTCGGCGATACCGCGACCACGACTAACGCGCAGACGATCCCGCTGCAGGTGACGGAAACCCGCGCGTTATCGCAATTCGTTGCCGGGACTCGTTTCGACTCCGATAGCTCCCGACAGGTGATGGTAACGAAGGATCTCCTGCAACTCATTGGCGTCGACTCACCCGATTCGTTGATCGGTAGGAACCTGGTTATCGAATCGAAACTCATCCGCATCGACAGCGCGCTCTATGCCATCGTGAGCGACCCCGACCGCTCAATCCGCCGACGGCTGTTGCAGACCGATATTGACTCCTTGTTTTATCTCGACTATACGAAAAAGATTGTTCGTCGCGAAGTTGCCGATGCGCTGCGGCGATTTATGGACGGACTGATTAACGATCGCGAAGTCGTCAGTGAGACGCTCACCGTCTGTGGCGTGTTGGCAGGGCGCGATCAGACACCGCTGCGAATTGAACCCGTCATCATGCCTCTGGCGACGGCACAACGTCTGACGGCCGGCGATTTGTCCCTCTCTCCGACCGCCCTCATGGGCACGTTGTCCTCCGGAGAACTGCCCGACCTGTTTGCCACAGCGGACAATAAAACCTACCCTAAGATCACGCTCGATCTCGATCCGCACGTCGCCTTTCAGACCGTGCGCGATTCGGTCAAGGCACTCGGCTTCCGCCCCTATAGCTTCGCTGACCAGTTCGCCGAAATTCAGCGCTTCCTGATGTTCTTCGAAATGGCGCTGGGCCTGGTCGGTTTGATCGCGCTGGTAACAGCCTCGCTGGGTATTACGAACACCATGGTCATGTCGGTGCTCGAGCGACGGCGGGAGATCGGGGTCCTCAAGGCTCTCGGCGCTGATGATTCCGACATCCGGCGCATCTTCCTCTTTGAGGCCGGGGCGATCGGCACGGCCGGAGCCATTCTGGGGATACTCTTTGGCTGGGGTATCGCGCGCCTGGCTTCGTTTATCGTTCAGAAGGTCATGGAAAAACAGGGATTAGACCCGTTAGACCTTTTTGCCTTACCCTGGTGGCTCATCGGGATCTCCCTGGCCATGGGGATCACCGTCAGCGTTATCGCCGGCTATTACCCCGCGCGCCGCGCCGCCCGCCTCGACCCGGTGGAGGCGCTGAGGGGGGAGTAGGGGGAGAAGCAGTTGACCCGATTTTGATCAACGACCGCGACAGCTGCATCGACTGCCGGGCCATGCGCTGATACTCACCGACTATTTGTAATCCTTGAACTTTAGTGGTTTGTGAAAGAATCGATAGGGGTTCTTCTTCTTACTCCGATCCTGTATGAGTGTTTGAAGCACTCGCGAGGATTTGACTTCTTGCATCACGATATCCATGAAATCATTCAACTCCGAGTCTGTAGCTTCTTCTCCCGTCCAGACCATGGCAAAGTCAAAGTACATGCCGTGCCAGGCTACCTTGATATCAAGAGGTTTCCCATGATTCCCTATGAGGATACCATATCGCAAGTATGGATGAATTTGTTTGTGAGTTACCGCTTTCGCGCTGTATGTGAGGATGTCGTGTGTTGAGATCCCTCCATACTTGCACTCGATAACCAGGCGCGGTATCCAACTTCCGGTCTCGGTTTGATCATAAATCAAGAGGTCTGTTTGGTAGCCGCGCGACTTAGAATTCTTTTGATTCAATTCGTCGTCCAAGTACTCGTCGATTTCCAATGCATACGTTAGACGCTTCTTAGATCCTACCTTCACGGAGATGCCTTTGGCGTCCAAAACTGCAAGCTTTGGCTGTAATTGCGCCCTAACTTCGTCCACCCAACTCACTTCTTTCGCTTCCTGTGCCATAAAACTCTCTTTCTAGTTGATGGAGTGCCTTACCCCTATCTCGCCGAGTTCCCACCCCAAACTCCGATATCCGACCTTGATCCGTCTAGATCGGTCAACACCGAATCCCCGGCATCAATCAGTTGCGAATTCGGAAGCAGCCGGAATGTCAGCGTATCCGCAAACATCGGATTGACCGACAAATTCCGGAACTTGCCGGTCAAATCGGCAATCTCCTCGTAATTGGCGGCATATTTCAGCGGCTTACCCGGCTCGGTCGTCGGCGTTGCGCGCTCGGCGGCAATGAGCTCCGGGTCGACATAAACGCAGTTGTTTGCAACTACGAAGTCATTCGGGTTGCCCAGCATCCAAATACCAACGCACGGACAGACCCAGTGCGCCCGCCAGCCGTTGTTGTAAACGATGTTATTGACGAACACCCCGCGCGGCCCCAGCTTGGTTGCGCGGTCGCCCCAGTTCGCGAAGCCGCAATTACCGTTGCGGTAGATCAGATTATTGGTGGCCTCCATGAATGATTCGCCGGTAGCGATCATCCCCCAGCCGAGACAGTCCATTACGATATTGTTCCGCGCGACGACGCGCGATGTCCCAAACGAACCGATGCCTTTCCAGAACTCGCTTACTCGGTTGCGCAGGACTGTCGCCTGCGCGTCCCAAGTGACGCCAATTCCTGCCCCACGCCCCTTGGTGATGACGTTGTCGGCGATAAACGCCTTGGCGCCGCGATAGAGGGCGATCCCATCCCAGCCGCCGTTGATAATCTGATTTCCCTCAACGAAGAGCTCGGAGCCTTCACGCCCGAAAATACCGCCGATTCCGACCACCACAGTCGTATCGCGCTGATTGTTGTCGATAATGCGGCAGTTTCGCACAGTGACGCGGGAAAACTTGGCGACAATCGCGGCGTCGGTGGCGTTACCGTCGAAGTCGCGAATTCCGCCGGTAATCTTGACCCCTTCGATAAAAGAGCCCCAGCTATTCAGGAAAAGTATGCCGTAACCGGCGTTGGTGATCAGAACTGTCGAATCAGGGTCCTGGCCCTCGATTGTGATGACCTTGTCTTTCACAAGAAAGCCATGCGTTGCGTCTACCAGAGTGCGGGCTTCGGTGCAGTTCCCGCATAAGTCTTCGGCGTATTTCGTCGATACAGCACTATAGGTGCCGTTGAGAACAATGATCTTGTCGCCGGACTTCGCCGAATCAATCGCGACCTGGAGATCGGTATACGGTGCCCGATACGAACCGTCGCCGCTGCCGGGGGAAGTGGCACTGACGAAAATCGTCCGATGGGGCGGTTGATACTGCTCGGCACAAGCGCAGAGCAACAAAGCCAGGCAGGCTGCCGTGAAGACCCAAAAACGCATAACACCTCCGCTTGCGAGATGGATTTAACCTAATTAAGTTGGCCGACCATGAACAGGAAAAAAAGCTCATCTGGAGTCCTGCCCACAACGCTCGACCTGTTCGAACAGCCGTTTTTGGTCGAGGACAAAAAGCGCGTTACTATCGACTCCGATAGCGGTCTGTTGCCGACCATCGACGAACTCTACCAGCGTTTCCAGCAATACAATGTCAAGTATTTCGCGGGCAAGTTGCCGACGCCCCGCATCCGCTACTCGCCGCGCATGCTCTGCGCCGGCCAGTATATCCGCAGCCGACAGGAGATCGTGCTCTCGCGCAAGTATCACGAGGTCTTTCCTCAAGACATCGACGACACCCTCAAGCACGAGATGATTCACATCATACATTTCAACCACAGCACCGATTTCAAGCGCGAAGCCGCTCGTATTGGCGCGTCGGTCAAGGCCAAGAGCCACCAGAGCCTGCGGATGCAACCGCGTTACGTCTATCAGTGCCGTGCCTGCAAGACTGAATACCCGCGCCGCAAACGTCTGATTTCCGCCAGTTGCGGCCGATGCTCCCCCTCGCGTTTTGATCCCAAATTCAAGCTGGTACTGAAGAAGAAGCTGCGTTAAGCGACTCTTTAACTTCGCGCAGATACGCGCCATCGCCTTGGGGGGCGTGCACTATAATCTAAACTCCGCCAAATCCTTGTAAACCGGTCCGGATGGCTTCAGATGTGACTCCACGAGGTGGATGGCGTTAATCTTCAGCGCCACAGGCCCGAAAGTGGCCTTAGTGAATGCAACCTTTAGCGCTTCCAACTGCTCCGGTTCCTTGACTCGTCCCAGTGTCAGATGCGGCGAAAACGCGCGCTTTTCCGGCTCGAAACCCAGTGGCGTTAGCTCTCGATCGAGTGCAGCGGCAATAGCCGCAAGCTTCTTCTGTGGATCATCGATGCCTATCCAGAACACGCGCGGCGCGCGCATGTTAGGGAAAACACCGCAGCCACGTAACGCGATTTCAAAGGCGCCGACACCGGTAGCAGCATTCTTCGCAGCCGCTATCACCGACTCGAGCAATTTGGCATCAGTCTCGCCGAGGAATTTCAGTGTGATGTGGATATTATGCGGCTCGACCCACTTAACTCGTCCGGGGAGTTTCAGGAATTGGTCTATGAAATCTGCGATTTCGTTCTGAATGGCAGTCGGGATCCGTGCGGCGATAAAGAGTCTCATAACGATCCTGGTGTGTTCTCAGCCCAACAACTTTCTCCGCAAGATGTCCAGTGCCTGTGTCGCTGAGCGTTCGCGGATGCGTTCGCGTGTTCCGAACAAGTTGAGTTTATGGGCCGACACGTTTCCCTTCTGATCGGCATAACCGATATAGACTAGTCCCACTGGCTTCTCAGGAGTCGCTCCTCCCGGTCCGGCGATTCCGGTAACGGAAATCGCGTAATCCGCGCTTGTGAGCCTCAGCGCACCCAGAGCCATCGCTTCGGCGACCTCGTGGCTGACCGCGCCCTTCTCTGACAGAAGTTGTGCTGGTACACCCAGCACCTGTTCTTTGACGCTGTTTGAATACGAAACTACGCAGCCGACAAAAAACTCCGAACTGCCCGCCATGTCGGTAAGCTGCTTAGCGATCAACCCGCCCGTGCATGACTCGGCGGTGGCGAGCGTCCTCCCCTTCGCCTTCAGCAGTCGAGCAACGATTTCCGGCATCGACTCGTCACCGGTTGCGTAGACATAGTCACCGAGCTTCAGTGCAATCGCTTTTGCCAGTTGTTCAGCCGCTGCTTCTGTCTCGTCATGGTTTGTCCCGATGGCAGTGACCCGCAGGTCGACGCCCTTGTAGCTCGGCAAGTACGCCAGGCGCAGCTTGTCGCTGACCGGTTCGAGTTCGGCAATCGTTTCAGCGATTTCTGTTTCCGTGATTCCGATTGTGCGAATGCGCCGCATGATAATTGTTCCTCGTCCCGGGCGTCGGGACAGGTAAGGCACGATCGCTTGTTCCACCAGAGCTTCCATCTCGGCTGGAACACCCGGTAACGCCGCGAAGAAGCGCTCCGAGTCCTGAAACACGATCGCCGGCGCCGTACCGACCGGGTTCATCACCAGATCTGCCCCCTGTGGTTGAAGTGCCTGGCTTTGGGCGATGGCCGGCATCTTCCGTTGCCGACTCGCGAAGAGCGCTTCCAGATGGCGAAGCACCTCGTCATTCAACACCAGCTTGCGATCGAAAGCGGCACAAATCGCGTTCTTGGTGACATCATCGGTCGTCGGACCGAGCCCGCCGGTCATGATCGTCACCGGCGAGCGTTTCCAGGCGGCCTGGATTGCTTCTCTGATATCATCCGGCCGGTCGCCCACAGTGATCTTGCGGACGACTTCGATACCGATGTCTGCCAGGTGGCGCGCGATAAATGCTGAATTGGAGTCGACTGTCTGACCCGAGAGGACCTCTTCGCCTATAATGATGATTTCGGCGTTCATGACCAGAGCTTCAAGTAGATCAACCCCTGAAGCAGGAGGTTGGTGTAGACGCCGCAGGCGAAATCATCACCCATAATGCCCCAGCCGCGCGGCAAGGTGCGCTCCCAGTACCTTCCAGGAAACGGCTTAATGATGTCGAGTATCCTGAAGATGACGAACCCCGCGAGGTAATTCTGCCAGGTCACTGGCACAAAGCAGTAGCTCACCATGATTCCCGCCACTTCGTCGATCACGATCGGCTTGCCATCATGTCCGAAGAAATGTTCCGCCTCCGTCGCGACCCAGACACCGAGTGCCAACATCACAATTGTACTGACGACCTGAACCGGTGCACCGAGTGGAAACAGAAACCACGCCAGGACGACTCCGGGGATTGTGCCGGTGGTGCCGGGTATCGTCGGAGACAAGCCGAAACCCAGCCCCGTCGCAATCGCTTTAATCAGGAAATCTCGCACGTCACCTACTTCATCGTGTTGCGCAGAAGATACAGGCTCTTCCAGAGATAGTCAATTCCGGTGCCTACGGTAATGATCACCGTCGCCAGCATCAACCAGAAGATTAAACGCTCCGGCGCATCCGACAGCAGCCATGGCGAGTCGATGTGGAGTACAGGCAAGAACGTCCGCAGATTGATTACCAGCAGGATGACAACGATCGACGACATCTGCAGAAAGGTCTTGAGCTTTGCCGGCCACGATGGCGTAATCAAGGCGCCGCGATAGGCAGCGATCGTGCGCAGCCCCGTAATCAAGAATTCGCGCAAGATGATCAGCAATACCATCCAGAGTTCGACGTAGCCGAGCGTGACAAACGCGATAAAGGCCAGCGAGACCAGGATCTTGTCCGCCAGCGGATCGAAGAACTTTCCAAAGCTCGTCGAAATTCCATACTTGCGCGCATAGTAGCCGTCAAACAAATCGGTCAGCGCCGCGACAATGAAGATCACCATCGCCCAGAACCGCGCCCACGCATTGTCGAGAATGAACAAGGCCAGGAAGATCGGCGCAAGGATGATGCGGGACATCGTCAGGAAATTCGGAAGATTCAACCGGCGTCCTTAGTATAGGTTATGGCTTTCCGCGTTCTCGGATTCGAATCTATCGATCGCGGGGGTCGGAATCAATCGAATAAGATTTTTCTCTGCGCTGTGAATCTTGCTTGTCCAATCGCGGTAGAAATCATTAAGCTCGACATTGGCCAAGAGCTCGGGAGGAATATGAAACTGACTGTAAACGCCGCACGCATTCGTGCAGTGATCGGGGTGGGGCTTGTGCTGTGCTTTTCGTTGAGCACGCTGATACTCGCCGATTCGACTTCGTCCGCCAACCCTGCGGGGCAGCAAAATCGCAAAATCAAAGCGCTCAGCCAGGAGGAGATCGACGGTTATCTGAACGGCTACGGCATGGGGTTTGCCAAGGCTGCGGAACTCAACCACTATCCCGGCCCCAAGCAGGCGCTCGAATTCACGCAGGAGTTGAAACTCACCAACGAGCAGATTGCCACGACAAAGAAAATCTTCAATGACTTGCAGCGCCGCGCCCTGGAATTGGGCGAACAAATCGTGAAAGAAGAGCAGCGATTGGACCGGCTGTGCGCCTCAGGCAAAGTCACTGAGAGCGAACTCGAAAAATCTGTCAAGAAGATTGCGCAATTGCGCGGTGATCTGCGGTTTGCGCATATGCGGGCTCACCTTCTAATGAAACCCGTCTTGACGGCTGAACAGCAGAAGAAGTACGATCAACTGCGCGGTTACGCCGGGAAGTAGAACTTCTCCCTAATCAGCGCCTCTGTCGCTGCAGGCGCTTCGCCCGACTGACGGCGTTGTTATGTTGAGAGAGCGTCGATGTGAAGATATGGCGGCCGTCACCCGTTGCCACGAAATAGTAGTAGTCGGTCTCGGCCGGATTGAGTGCCGCTTCGAGCGACGCCAGACCGGGAGCGCCGATCGGACCCGGCGGTAGGCCATAGTAGAGATAAGTGTTATAAGGGGAGTCGATGTCCAAGTCGGCGCGCAGCAGCGGCCGCTCCAATCCCCCTAACGCATAGATCACCGTCGGATCGCATTGTAGCTTCATTCCCTTGCGCAGGCGATTATGAAAAACTGAAGAGATCAAGGCCCGTTCCGCGCCATCGGCGGCTTCTGCCTCAATCATCGAAGCCAATGTGACAGCCTCGAGAAGCGACATTTTGAGCTGATTGCGCCTTCGCTCCATCTCTGTGGAAAATGACCGGCGAAACATCGCCACCATCTCTTCGATTACTTCGCGGGGCTCCTGGTACGGATAGAAAGAATAAGTCTCGGGAAACAAGAATCCCTCAAAGGACGGAGCCTCAATACCCAGGCTGCGTCGGAAGTCGGCGTCTCTCAATAACGACACGAGCTCGGTCGAGTCGGTAGGAATGCCTCGCGAAAGCAGCGGGGCGATCTCCCTAAGGGTGAGTCCTTCGCGAATCGTGACACGAGTCAACTCTGGTGCGGTGTGACGGAAGAAGTTCGCCAGCTGCCGATGGGACAATCCCCCCGGTACCCGGTACTTGCCCGGTTGCAATTGCCGATCGGCTCCGGCAAAATCCATGAAGTAGTTATACAGGCGTCGATTCGTCGGCAATCCCGCCTCTGCGAGACTTCGGCGCAGGTCGGAACCGCTATCGTTGGGACGAATGACAAGCGGATAAACTTGGCCCTTTGTACCTACCGGTGCTTCAATCCAGCGCGTGAATATGAGCCCCGCAATGATTGCGGCCACGACGATGATTAACGTGAGTTTGATCCACAGCCGTGATCGCAGAAAAGCGAAGACCGCCCTGATTACGGGTACCAGCGGCAGCAGCAACACCAGGAGGAGCGACCAAAGCAGCCAAAGCAGGAATGCGCCAACTTTTCCCATCTGTCACTTACGATAATGAGAGTTCAAGTAGTCCTGGAGTATCAGTTGCGCGGATATTGTATCCAGCTTGCCTCGCATTTGCTTTTCCCGCTTGCCGCCGGCACGCATGACATCGCGGGCCTGGCTGGAAGTGAACCGCTCGTCCTCAAGTTGTATGCGATATCCGTACTCCTCGATCCGTCGCGCGAAGAGTCGCACCTCCGTCGCCATCTGCCCACCGCTTCCGCCGCTCAGCGATACCGGCAATCCGATGACTACTAACTCAACATCGTGCTCGACCAGGACAGCCCGGACCCGCTCGGCAGCCTCTTGCGGAGACTTCAAGACCAGGGTTGTCAGCGGTTGCGCCGTCAGACGCAGCGGGTCGGAGTATGCCAAGCCAATCCGCTTGCGGCCGTAGTCAATGCCGATAATGCGCTTTTCGAACATTCCCCCGCAAAGTATCAACTGGTAGTGATCGTGTCAAACTTCAAGAGAGTTGGACGGCACTATACTTTCACGGTCAGCCAACGTCCGCGCTGATAGTAGTAATAGAAGGCAATCGTCGTTGCGATCCCGGAGATTGTCAAAACCCACCAGACCGCAACCTCAGAGAATCCCAACGCCTGCGTTACGATTAACGCCGGCACAACCTGAAGCAACCAGGAATGGACGATGCTGATGATCATAAACGGTGTGTTGAGACCCACGCCCAAGTGTACCTGTTCCAGCATGATAAATGCGCCGTAAAATGGGTAGCCCATGGCCACAATCCGCAAGAGAACCGTCCCCTGCCTGATAGTCTCCTCGTTTTCAAAGAAGATTCTCATGTAAGGTTCGGCAAACAAGAAGGTAAGCAGGCCGAGAGCACCCATGATGCCCGCACTGAGCCATACAGCATGGTCCGCGGTTGTCTTGGCGCGATCGAATTTCAGGGCGCCGAGGTTATGTCCGATCAGGGAAGATACACCCAGCCCGATCCCGACGATCAGGGCGATGCCGATCCCAAAGACTTGCATACTGGCCCCGTAGGCCGCGATCACTCCTGTCCCGAAGCTGGCCAGAATCGGAGTAATAAGCAGTCGCGACAGCGACCACGACAACTCGCCTAACCACGCGGGAACCCCCAGCCACAACATCTTCCACATTGACGCCAACGAGACCGGAACGCGGCTGCGCCAGTGCAAGCGAACATTGACCCGCGACGAGGTGAAGAGCACCAGCCCGACGGTGAAACAGATTGTGAAACTTGCGACCGTTGCATACGCAGCGCCGGCGATCCCGAACTCGGGCAAGCCAAACCAGCCGAACATGAGCAAGGGGTCGAGAATCAGGTTCAGAACATTGGAGCCGATCATGAGTATCATCGCCCAGGCCGGGTTGGCAACCCCGCGCAAGGCCGTGAAAATCGAGTAGGCGGCGTAGAAAATCGGCAAGCCGATAATCACGATGCGGCCATAAGTTATCCCCAGTTCGTAAGCGGCGCCTTGCGCGCCGAGCAACCGCAGCATGTCATCCAGGAAAATGAGTCCGACGATGTTGATCAGCAGCCCGAAGAATAGCTTCAGAATCAACGTCTCCTTGATCGCCGTTTCCGTCCGATCGTAGTCCTTCTCGCCGTAGCGTCGGGAGATGATCGCCACCGATCCCGGTCCGATCAGGCTGTTGAAGGCAAACAGGATCCACATCAGGTTGGTGAAGAATGTAATCGCGGCAACGGCGTCTTCGCCCGCCGGCAACCGCGAAACCCAGAACATGTCGGCGACCGAGTACAGGTGCTGCGACAGAAAGCCGATCATCGACGGCAATCCCATTTTGACCACCGAGCCGAGAATCGAGCCCTCGGTGAAATCGGTTTTCGGCTTTGCCGTCGACTCGAGCATGATCAGATAATACGGAAATTCACGGCCTAAGATTCACTCTGATTTTATGTAAGCAATAACGATCTTCTTGGTCGATTTCTGCATTTCCGCGGCAGGTCGTCGCAAAAAAGAAGGGCGGAATCGCTTCCGCCCTGCAAGGCTATTTCTTCTTCCGGATAGTTTTTCCGGGAGGGAAGACGATCTTGAAGACCTGATCCACCCGCTCTACCGAGTGGAACTTGAAATGCGATTTGACCTCCTGGGGCAAGTCGATAATGTCCTTCTCATTGTCGCGCGGGATGATGATCTCCTTGAAGCCGTAGCGCAATGCGGCCAGGCACTTTTCTTTCAGTCCGCCGATTGGCAACACGACGCCGCGCAGTGTGATTTCACCAGTCATGCTGACCCGCGGACGAATCGGGCGATTTGTCAGCAGACTCACGAGGGCCGTCGCTATCGTGATCCCTGCGGATGGACCGTCTTTCGGGACCGCGCCGCTGGGTACGTGCACATGCAGATCGGTCTTGTCGAAGACGGCTGGGTCGATTCCCAGCTCTCCGGCGGAAGAACGCACACAGGACAATGCGGTCTGCACCGACTCCTTCATCACGTCGCCGAGACTGCCCGTTAAAGTCAACTGCCCCTTGCCGGCCATCCGCGTCACCTCGATATTCAGGATATCGCCGCCGACGGACGTATATGCCAGGCCCGGCACGACGCCCACCTCGCCTTCGCGCGGGATCCGATCCGACACGAATTTCTCCGGACCAAGATATTCGGGGACATCAGTCGCTTTGATAAGGGTCTTTGCCTTGCGTCCGGTCGCTACCTTCTTGGCAACCTTCCGGCACATCGTCGCCAGTTCACGGTCGAGGTTGCGCAATCCCGATTCGCGCGTGTAGTCGCGAATGACCTTCAGGATCGCGTCGTCGGCCACCTGGATGTCGCTTTTCTTCAACCCGTGGTTTTCAATTTCACGCGGTACGAGGTAACGCTTGGCAATCGCCAGCTTCTCCCGGTCGGTATATCCCGGAATGCGAATCACCTCCATACGGTCAAGCAGCACCGACGGAATCGTGTCCAGAATATTGGCCGTCGTGATAAACATCACCTTCGACAGATCGAACGGGACGTCAAGATAGTGGTCCGAAAAGCTGTTGTTCTGCTCGGGATCGAGAACTTCCAGAAGCGCCGAAGACGGATCGCCGCGGAAATCCTTGCCGATCTTGTCAATTTCGTCCAGCATGATCACCGGATTGTTCGTGTCACAGCGGCGAATCGCTTGGACGATCCGACCCGGCATCGAGCCGATGTAGGTGCGGCGATGGCCCCGAATCTCGGCTTCGTCGTGCATGCCGCCGAGGGCGATACGTTGGAACTTGCGTCCCATCGACCGCGCGATTGATCTTCCCAATGACGTCTTGCCTACTCCTGGGGGGCCTACGAAACACAAGATCGGCCCCTTGAGTTCTGACTTGAGTTTCTGTACAGCCAGGAACTCGAGAATGCGATCCTTGACCTTCTCCAATCCAAAGTGGTCTTCGTTGAGAATCTTCTCGGCCTTGGCAATGTCGAGTGCTTCATCGGAGAATCGTTGCCACGGCAAAGTCGTTAGCCAATCGAGATAAGTGCGGCTGACGATGTACTCAGCGGCCGAGGGATTCATCTTGGCGAGACGATCAAGCTCTTTCTCAGCTGCTTCTTTGGCAAGTTTCGGCAGGGCGTTTTCCTTGATCTTCGTTCGGAATTCTTCGATCTCGTTGCTGCGATCATCCTCTTCGCCGAGTTCTTTGCGGATCGCCTTGAGTTGTTCGCGGAGGATGTAGTCGCGCTGCATGCGGCCCATTTCGTGGGCGGCTTCGCTCTGGATCTTCTGCGACAGCTCCAGCACACCGACTTCCTTGTTCAGGTGCTGCACCAGCTTTTCCAGGCGCTCTTGAACTTCGAAGGTCTCCAGCATCTCCTGCTTGTTCGCGATATTCAGATTCAGGTTGGAGGCAACATAGTCCGCCAGCTTCGAGGGGCTCTCCTGGTTCATCGCCGTGATGTAGATTTCATCCGGAATGTTCGGCGCGAGGTCGACGACCTTTTTCAACAGGTCGAGCACGTTTCGCTTCAGCGCTTCGATCTTGACGCTCGTCGAGTCCTTTTCGTCGTGAATTTCAATCTCAGCAGAGATGAATGGCTCGGTCTCGACGACGTTCTTGATGGTAATACGATGAAGCCCCTGTACCAGAAACCGTACCGAACCGTCGGGGAAACGCAGCATCTTGAGAACAGTTGCTGCGGTACCCACGCGATAGAGATCTTGCGGATTATTGGCCTCGCCCTGGTTTTCGCGCTGAGTGTACAGTCCGATCGTCTTGCCGGCCATCAAGGCATCGTCAATGAGCTTGGCCTGGCGCTGGTCGGTGATCATCAGCGGCATGATCAAGTAGGGGAAAACAACCATACCGCGCAGCGGCAGGATCGGCATGACATTTTCGGTAATTTGCGGGAGTTCGTTCTTGGTCATAACTGTCGCCTGCAATTCAACCTCCTGTTGATCAACGCGCCAAAGACAAATGCCTTGGACCCGAGAGACCGCCCGTGATCTCCGGAACCATATATACGTTATCGTAACTTGAAACGAAAAGCTTCAATACTGATTTGGTGGTAATAACTTAGCGCGCAGAATCAGGGGCCGGTCGATTGAGTTCGTCAAGCATCTGGCTGATGCGCGGCACCGCCGGGCTGGTCGGAAACGCCTGCAGGTAGCCCATCAGCACTGCGCGAGCGCGGTCGGGTTGTTCACGCCGGGAGTAGATCTGTGCCAGGTAAAGATACGGGTCGGGAGTCACTGGATTGATCGCCATCATGCGCTGGCAGAGACCTTCCGACTCGTCGAGCTTGCCTTGATTGATAAGCGAGACACATAGTCCCAGCATCGCCTTCAAGTCGTTGGGCAAACGCGACAACGCCTCCCGTTCGTAGCGCTCCGCTCCAGTCCAGTCCTGCATCAGACCGAGAGTGATGGCATGATTGTGGTAATACACCGGATCATTCGGGTCGAGTGCGATGGCTCGTTGCTGGCAACTTACGGCATTGCTGTAGTCTCCAAGTCGCATGTAGACCTGTCCCAGGTGTGTCCAGAGCGCCGCCTGCAGGCTATCGAGTTCAAGTCCCTTGTTGGCGTAGTACATGGCGTCGGTTAATCGACCTTCATCGAGACTGGCTTGCGCAAGATTTGCGTAGATTCTCGGGTGCGGCCTTAGTTTCAGTGAGCGTTTCCACATCCGCTCTGCCAATTCCATCCGGCCCTCGCCGCGCAGGTGATTCCCCATGACCTCGAATCCGACGGCGCCCTCGAGATCATAGAGCCCAAGAATCTGCGTCTGCCGCTCGGTCGCCTTGTCAAAGTCCGCGTTTACAGCGGCAAATCCGAAAAACGTCGCCAGCCCGACACTTGCCAGTGCTATCGGCGCCACGCGACAGGTGCGAAGTTCTTTGTACTCGGAGAAAAGCATGGCTCCGAAGAAGGTCAAGGTCAGGCCGCAGACGGAAAACAAATCCCAATCTGCCGCATAGCCGAGCCGCGAGTGTAACAGCAGCAACATACCCACTGCTCCCGGTATCGCTGCGCCAACGAACAGCAAGCCGCGCTGATTTCGAAGCTCTCCCTTGGACTTGACGAAAAGTGACGAGAGAATCAAAATGAGTCCGCTGGCGGCCGTCAGGAAAACCTCGTTGATGATATCGAGAATATGTTGCCAGGAGAAGAGCGTATAGCTGCTCTCCGACGGACTCAAACCAAAAATCAACTTGTCGAATCCGAGCGTCGGCAGGATCGAGAACCGCGGCAGGATAACCACCAGCGCCAATGACAGGAGAAGACTCGCCAGGTAGACGAGAACGTGCCGTCTCTGTCCGTCCTGGTATGCGAAAAATGCCAGCGTCAACAGGCACGGGGCAAAGATCAATGACTTGAAGTG
Source organism: uncultured Ignavibacteria bacterium (assembly GCA_964584025.1). Lineage (GTDB taxonomy): Bacteria > Zixibacteria > MSB-5A5 > CAIYYT01 > CAIYYT01 > JADJGC01. Next base: position 115,672 of record CAZOYE010000006.1, on the reverse strand, counting down.
GAATAGCACGAGCAGGAGGAACAAGCCACTCGCAGCCAGCGCGGGCAGCTCCCGGCGTATCGTCTTGAGACCGGCGGTGAAGAATAGCGCCAAGAGGGCCGGAATCAGCACGTAGGTCTCGACGTAGCCGCAGAACAGGAGCGTCGTACCCGAGAAGAACAGCACCAGGAACATCAACAGCTGCTTGGCTGTATCGACGAATGCCGTCCGCACAAACCAGAGCAGCGCGAAGTAGTAGGCAGTTCCGCCGACAATTGAGACGATCCTAATGGCGTCCGTACCGATGAAGCCAAGTGAATCCGCCGTTAGACGATACATGGCGAAATTGACGAATTGCGCCAACGGCTCCGTAGGCAGCCAGGAGGCACCGACCTCAATTTCCCGTGCTCGCAACAGACCATCTCCAAGAAAGTGCGCGCGAACACGCAGCACGACAAACAGCAATGTCAGGGCTGCAGGGAGGCCAAGATACAAGAGGACCCTCTGTCGACCTTGACCCAGTTTGAAGTTCTCGCGGCCAATCAGGATCGTTGCGGCACAGAGTACTGCGGCAACGAGCACGATTACCCGCACCGGCCAGTCGTAGAATTGCAGGATGTTCAGTCCCCACCAGGATGCCGGGTAATTCCACGGCGCGGCCAGCAAGAAAAGTGCAATTGCTGATAGAAGAATAATGGGAAGCGCCGGAAAGCGCGTCTGATCAGACATTGAATCGGAAGAGGACGACGTCGCCGTCCTGGATGATGTAGTTCTTGCCTTCGAGCCGAACCAGGCCGTGCTTCTTGGCTTCGGCATGCGTCCCGCTGCGTTTCAGGTCGGCGTAGTGGACGACCTCGGCACGAATGAACCCGCGTTCAAGATCGGCATGGATTACCCCGGCCGCCGTCGGCGCGGTGGATCCTTTGCGGACCGTCCAGGCCCGCGCTTCTTTCTCACCCGCCGTCAGGAACGAGATCAATCCCAGGAGGTCATACGATTTCTTGATGACGAGGTCGAGAGCGGATTCTTTGACTCCAAGATCGGCCATAAACGAGTTCCGGTCCTCATCGGCCAGCTGCGCCAATTCCATCTCGATCTTGCCGCACACGACGGCATAATCAGTATTGGCGCGGTTTCTGATCGCCTCATGCTCGAGCGCGATTTCATTCAACCGTGGAAGATCCGCTTCACCAATGTTAATGATCACCAGCAGTGGCTTGAGTGAGAGAAACTGAAAGCCGCGAACGACTCGATGTTCTTCTGCCGTCATTTCGACCGAGCGCAAGGGCTGATTTTGCTCGAGAGCCTCTTTGACCTTCTTGAGGACTTCGTACTCTTGCCGCACCTTGTCATCCTTCACCAGCTTCGCCTGCTTTTCGACCTTTTCGATGCGTTTGTCGATTAGAAGCAGATCGGCGAAAACCAACTCGTCTTCGAGTGTCTCGATGTCACGCTTGATATTGAGCGAGCCTTTGGGGTGAAGAACCTCGTCATTCTTGAATGCACGCACGACATGCGCCAGCGCGTCGCATTCGCGCAATACCTGGGGAATCTCGTTTTCGACGCTTGCTTCCTTCTCGCCGGTGAAACCGGCAACGTCGATGTACTCGACTTCCGCAAACGTCTTCTTCTTGGCGCTTTCGAGGACGGCCAGCCAATCGACACGCTCGTCAGGAACCAGGACACGTCCGCGATTAAATGCCCCTTTCTGCGATTGGAAGCTGGAGACTTCCGCATCACCCCGCGTTACAGCGTTGAATATTGTGGTCTTTCCCGAAAGACCGAGTCCGATCAATCCAACAATCATAGCAAGACAGTATACGCCAATCGTTCCCGACGGGTCAAGAGCCGTTGTGCAACTTTGGGGCTAGTCAGGCGACCGCCCCGGGCGCGGAGCGGTCGCAGTGATTGAGTTTACTTTGCCTGGAACTTCGCTTCCCGTTTGTCGAGAAAGGCGCCCAGTCCCTCGTTCTTATCGGCCGTCGCGCACAACGCGGCAAAAGCCTGAATCTCGAAGGCGTTGGCACTGTCCAAATCGACGTCCAAGCCGCGGTTGATCAGCTCTTTCGCATAAGCGACGGCAATCGGAGCCTTGGCGAGAATGGCATCCGCCATCTTCTCCGCTTCGGTCAGCAACTGATCGGGTGGATACACCGCTTCTACGAGCCCGATCCGCAGCGCCTCATCGGCTTTGACAATCCGCGCCGTCAGCGTCAGTTCCTTGGCACGGCCTCTTCCAACCAGCCTCGGCAGCCGTTGTGTGCCGCCAAACCCCGGGGTAATGCCGAGATTTACCTCCGGCTGTCCCATTCTTGCCAATTCGGAGGCGATACGAATATCGGTGCACATCATGAACTCACAGCCGCCGCCCAGGGCAAAGCCATTGACTGCGGCAATTGAGATAATCTTCGAGCTCTCAATCTGCGCCAATACGGCGTGCCCCAACTCCACAAACGATTTGCCGGTCACGACGTCCAGTACCTTCAGCTCTGCGATGTCGGCGCCGGCAATGAACGCCTTGTCGCCGCCGCCGGTGAAGATCACAACACGGACAACCCCGCCGGCTTCCAGCTCGCTAAACGCCTGCCGGATCTCTCTCAAGGTCTCGCTGTTGAGGGCGTTCAGTGCCTTGGGGCGATTGAACGTGATCTTCGCCTTCGCCCCGTTAACCTCGACAATGATATTGTTGTATGCCATCAAATCCTCATTTCTTCGTGTAATCGTAGAATCCCCGACCCGACTTGCGCCCCAAGTAGCCTGCCTTGACCATGCGTTTCAAAAGCGGCGGCGAGGCGTACCGCGGTTCGCGAAATTCCTCGAACATGATATCGCCAATGTACATGATCGTGTCGAGGCCGATGAAATCTGTCAACTCCAGCGGTCCCATCGGATGAGCGCACCCCAGTTTCATGCCGTTGTCAATATCTTCCTTTGTGGCCAGGCCGTTTTCGTACCAGCGAATCGCGTCAATCAGGTAGGGTACCAGCAGCAGATTAACGACAAAGCCGCATGAATCCTTCGCTCGAACGACCGTTTTCCCCACTGACTCGGCAAACGAGACTGCAGCGTTGAATGACTGCTCGTCCGTCATAACCGTCCGCACGACCTCCACCAGCTTCATCACTGGCACCGGATTGAAGAAGTGCAGCCCGACAAACTGGCTGCGTCGCGAGGTTTCGACGGCCATATCCGTGATTGACAGTGATGATGTATTCGAGGCGAAGATTGCCTGGGGTTTGCAGGCTTTGTCCAGCGCGCGATAGATCGGGATCTTGACTTCGAGATTCTCGGTAACGGCTTCGATAACCAGGTCGCAGTCGGCCAAATCGTCCAGTCGTGTGGTCGTGGATATGTTTCCCAGCACCTTGGACTTGTCTTCTGCGGTTGCCTTGCCCTTTTCGATTGCTTTGTCGAGCAGCTTCTCGATGCCCTTGATTCCCTTCTGGAGGAACTCCTCCTTCTCTTCGCGGGCAATCACTTGATATCCCGCCGCGGCGGTGACCTGTGCGATGCCTGACCCCATTTGCCCAAATCCAACGATTCCGATTTTCTTGAATGTCACGGTTCCTCCGTGGGTTTATGTAGAATGTCAATTGCCGGTTCAGTTCAGGTCCTCGGGCTGGTCAGCAACGAAGTTATCGGTACCTGATTGTCAACGATAGACGCTAACCTATCGCAAGTCAAGTCGCTCGACCCCGAAATCCGGTCGATTTTGTGATCTGGCGCGGAAGGGTTGACTCTGGTTTCAAAGAATGCTACATTCCAGCCGATGACGACTGACTACGGGACAATTACCTCGGCCGACGGCATTATCGAAGCCGCCCGGGTGCTCGGCACCCGCCATGGTCCGTTCCGCGTCGCTGTCGCCGCCGCTGAGGACGATGACGTCCTAAAGGCTTGTTCCGAGGCTGCCAAGCTTGGCACGGCCCGCTTCACTCTCTTTGGCTCTGAGTCCAAACTCCAGGAAATCGCCGAAAAGCACAAAATTGACTTCGCGGGATTCACGATCGTCAATACCAAGGATGCTGCCGAGTCCGCCTTCCTTGCCGCCCGGGCTGCCGACAAGGGTGAAGCGGACCTTATCCAGAAAGGTTTTCTCTCGACCTCGGCTCTGCTCAAGACGGTGCTCTCGCGTGACTTCGCCCTTCGCTCCTCCGACACGCTGAATCACGTTGCCGTGCTCGGATTTGCCGGCTATCACAAACTGCTGGGCATTACCGACGGCGGAATGGTCGTCAAACCAAGCTTTGAACAAAAACTGCAAATGATCGAAAACTCTGTTCGACTCTTTCATTGCCTTGGCTACGATCAGCCTAAGGTCGCGGTCTCAGCGCCGGTTGACTATATTCATCCCAAGATTCCGGCAACCGCGGAGGCCGCGCAGTTGACAGCCATGAACAAAGACGGGCTGATCAAAGATTGCGAAGTGTACGGCCCGCTCACCTTTGATGCCGCGACCGATCGCACAATCGCGATGGGACGCGGGATTACCAATTTTGTAGCTGGTGATGCCGATATCTTCCTCGTCGATTCGATCGAAGAGTGCAACATCGTCTCCAAAGTCCTGATTTTGTTGGCGCCCGCTACTTTTGCCGGTGTGATCGTTGGCGCGAAAGTTCCGGTAAGCTTGGTTTCGCGAACCGATACTGCCCGAAACAAGCTGGCGTCGATTTCGATCGCATGCTTGCTGGCCCACTACAATCGGCAGGGCAAATCATGATTCGCAACTTCAACGATATCGAACGCTTCGCTCGTGAAAAAATCTCCGATCCTCTTTTGGTGGCATTTGTCGAGCCGCACGAGCCGAAACTGATCCAGGCGATTGATCGTGCCATGAAATCCCGGTTGGTCAAACCGGTACTGATTGGCGACGAAACGGCAATCTATAAGGCCGGCCGCGAGGTCGATATCGAAGTCCGCGGCTGGGAATTGGTGCGTTCTCCCGACCCGAATTATTCTGCCTATCAGGCGCTGGAGTTGATCCGCGATAACAAGGTTGGCGGTATCTGCAAAGGAGTCTTCGGTATCAAAGATTTCTTGTCGCTGTTGTTTGAGCGCCGCCTCGGGTATCGTGTTGCCAGGAATTTGGTGTCTGGCGTGGCGGTGTTCAAGAGCGATAAGGTTGATCGGCTTCTGATGGTTGCAGATCCGATCGTGAATCCGCAGCCGGAAATGATGGATCTTGTAGATTACGCTCAGAGCGCAGCCGGTTTGGCTCGCAAACTGGGCAACCAACTGCCGAAAGTCGCGATGCTCGCGGCCGTCGAGGTCATTTACCCTCAGATGCCGGTCACGATCGTCGGGGCGGTCATTTCCAAGATGGTCGATAAAGGCCAGATCAAGAACTGTCTGATTGACGGTCCCCTCTCTATGGATGTCGCGATTATCGAGGAGGCAGCCCGCGAGAAGGGCGCCAAGGGCGAGGTCGCCGGCAAAGCCGACATCTTGATTGGCCCGAACCTGGCCACAAGTTACGGCATCTACAAGGCGCTGACGCTCTATACTCAGAGTGAAGTGGGAATCGTGCTCACCGGCGGCAAGGTGCCTGCCGTGATCACCTCCGCGCACGATTCCGCGGATACAAAGTACAACTCGCTCGTGCTGGCAACGGTAGCTTCGATTAAGTAGTCCCCCCCGTTTAATACATCAATCTAGTTTCGCGATTGAATGAATTCCACCGCCCGTCGCAGGCGCGCGACAACTCGATCCTTGCCGATCGCTTCCAGCAGGGCAAAAAGCGATGGACCGCCGGTCAGGCCAGATACCGCCAGGCGCGTGGGATGAATCAGCGCTGCCGGTTTGACACCAAGCTCTTCAGCCAATGCCCTTAGCGCCTGATCCGCGCTGCTCTCTGTGAATTCGGCAATCGCTTCGAATCGATCCGCCAACTTGGTCAGATAGTTCGCCCCTTGCGCAGTGAACGACTTGTGTGCCCCCTTCTCGTCGTACGTGAAGTTGTCGGTGAAGAAGTAACTCGCCGCCGGCACAAACTCGGTCAACAGGCGACAGCGCTCTTTAAGCAGACCCATGATCTTCATCAGCCACTGCCAGCGCGTTTCGAGATAGTACTTTGTGGTCAGCCCGGCCTCGACCAAGAGCGGTGCGACCATTTCTGCCAACTCGTGATTCGACTTCTCCATGACATACTGATGGTTCAGCCACGTCAGCTTTTCCGGATTGAACACCGCATTGGAGGAGTTGATTCCCTCGAGATTGAAAGTGTCGATCAAATCTTGACGCGACATTTTTTCTCGATCGTCCTTGGGCGACCAGCCCAGCAGCGCAAGAAAATTGAACATCGCTTCCGGCAGGTAGCCTTCATGTTGGTACTCATCAACGCTCTTGTCGCCCTTGCGCTTCGACATCTTCGATTTGTCCATACGCAGAATCAGGGGAAGATGCCCGAATGTCGGCAGGTCCCAGCCAAAGGCCTCGTAGATTTCCTTCTGGAGAAATGTATTGGCGATGTGATCGTTACCGCGAATGACGTGGCTGATTCCCATGTCATGGTCGTCAATCACAACGGCCATGTTGTAGATCGCGTTGCCGTCCGACTTGAGAATGATGAAATCGTCGAGGTCGCGATAGTCCTTCTCGATTCGGCCCAGGACGACGTCGTCAAACCAGGCGGTTCCGGAAGTCGGTAATGCCAGACGAATGGTGAACGGCTTGCCGGCCTCAACGTTCAGTTTGCTCTGCTCCGGCGTCAGCGCGCGGCAGATTCGATCGTAGTGATAGTCCTGCTTGGCGGCCTGGGCTGCTTCGCGCTTGCCCTGTAGTTCGCTCGCAGGACAGAAGCAGCGGTATGCCCTTCCCAGTTCAATGAGTTTCTCGGCATACGGCTTGTAAGTATGCAATCGCTGTGACTGGTAGACGATTTCACCGTCCCAGTTCAATCCGAGCCATTTCATGCCCTCGAGGATGACATCGACGAACTCCTGCTTCGAGCGCTCCTGATCGGTGTCCTCGACGCGGAGCAGAAACTTGCCGCCACTACGGCGGGCGAACAGCCAATTGAAGAGCGCCGCGCGTGCCGTGCCCACATGAAAATAGCCGGTCGGCGAGGGCGCAATGCGAACACGTATTTCCGCAAAGCTCATACCGAATTATCCTGCGGCGGCTCCTGATGGGGTTGCGTAAACGGAGAATGCGGGGTCGCCGGCCGCTCTGCCTCCGGCTGCTGTACCGGTGGTGCGGCAGGCGCCGTCGACGTTAACACCGCAGGCGTAGCTACCGGCTTGATCTCGGCCAGTTGCACATACTCAAACTCCATTCCCCCCGCGATCTTGGCGAAGAGATTGTATACGATCACGAAGATAAACACAGCAATCGTATACATGACCGCTCCACCGAAGGCGAAGAGAAACGGCACTAACACTAAGATCGCGCCCGAGATCGCGGAAAACGGCGCAAAGTTCGGATCGGCCATCGCTGTGGGCAACGCCATCAAAAGGGCCAGAAAAAAGGCATAAAAGATTCCGATGATGAACCCTAAGACCAGGTTCACCAGGAACGAGATCTTTACGGCTGGCCAGACTGCAATTCGTTTTAACTCAAATTTCATACTTTTCTCCCCGGTTGCAGGCACAATATGGCCTGAAACCCGTTGCAGCAAGAGGATTTTCCTTCAGCGTCGTGACGCCGCCGAAGGAGTTCAGCGCCCAGTCCGAAAGATCCGGATGTGGCACAAATTTAAATAATCTGCGACGACCTGGCGGTCGATGGTAATAACATGAAGAAATCAACGGTAGTAATCTTGTCCACAATCGTACTTGCCGGAGCCGGCTACGCGTATTATCATTTCATCGGTTGCCATAGTACGTGAGGCATAACCTCGTCGCCGTGGGCGTCGACGTTTTATGGTGCTGTGCTGGGGGGGCTGATTGGTTACTGGTTAACCGAGGACAAGAATCACGATGCCGATTTATGAATACTGCTGCAAAGAGTGCGGGCAGAAGTTTGAACTGCTCGTGCCCTCTGAACGCCTGGCCAACAACCAACACTGTCCCCATTGCGCTTCCGACCGCCTGGAGCGGCTTTTTAGCACCTTCGCCACATCCGGTACCTCGACCAAACCGGCCTCAGGTTGCGGATGTGGAAATTCGAAGTTCTCCTGACAGTCTTGATTTCGTGAGCGGTCGCTCGCGCTGCTAACAATAGTGGATAAAGAGTTAGGGGCTTAAGAAGTGGTTCAGACTTGCACCGTCGTTAGGTCATCGGCGCGGAGTTCGCTGCCCGTTTGCGGTTCGACAATCGGGATCGTTACCGTTATGCTCGCGCCTTGACCCGGTTCAGATTCGACTGAAATCGTGCCCTCGTGATTCTTGATCACTTTCCGACACACCGTCAGGCCAAAGCCATGGCCGTGTTCCTTGGTCGTGAAGCGGTCGCGGAAGGCTTTCTGCAGATTCTCGGGACTGAATCCGGCTCCGTTGTCTTGAACCACAAGCGTAAACTCATGCTTTTCGGCGTTGAAGCGCGTGCGGATGCGAATAATGCCGTCTGAACGATCCGCCCCGATCGCATCGGCCGCGTTGTTGATCATGTTGTAGAGCACCTGCTGCATCTGCGACATATCGATCAACATCGGCGGTAAGGCCGCATCAAGATCCAATTCGATGCGCAGTTTACGGAAGCGTCGCTGGTGGCGCGCAAACGTCGCGATCTCCTGGATCAGTTCGTTCAGGTCGCCCGTCTGGCGCTTTGTCTCCAGCTTGCCCGCCGCCGATAGCGAAGCGGTAAACTTCTCGAACTTGCCGATGTTCTTCTTCACGTTCTCCAGATACTTGACCGCTGTTTCCGGGTAAGATCCGGCCGCCTTCATTTCGAACAGCTCGACATTGGAAAGAATGATCGCGATGAAGTTGTTAAGTTCGTGGGCAATTTCCGACGACATCATGCCTTGTGTTGCCGCCCGCTCCAAGCCGACAAGGTGGTCCTTGAAATCTTCGAGCCGCACCATGGCCGACTGCACTTCCTGCAACAGGACGATATTATCGAGCGAAATCGAGCTCAAGCTCAGCAGCACTGTCAGCATCTGCCGGTCGGCTTCGGTCACCGTGGTTGGCTGCTCACACTTAATGACCAGTACCAACTTCAGTTTCTCGGTGGCCGGGAGAGAAAACAGGCAGTAGTTCCCTTCGCTGTTGCGCAGGTTCTGTGAAATTGGTTGGAGTTCCGCTCGCTCAATGAGGCGCTCAAATACCGGGTGCTGCACAATTCGCCCGTTGAACTCCAGTTCGCTCGCTCCCAGAAAATCATCGGGAAAATCATGCAGGCAAACCGCATCGGCGCGCGCAAATTGCATCGGTTGCTCCGCCGAACTCAGGACGATCTGGGCTTGCTCCTCCGACTTGTTGTAAAACAGCACCATGCCCTCTTTGAGCCCGAAGTGGAACAAGGCAAACCGTAGGATCAGCTTGATCAATGATTCACTATCACCGGCCGTGTATAGCGCTCCCATCAAGTGTGACAGGTGCTGCAAGCCGCCGGCTCCTTGCTTCTTCTGCAGGTCGCGCCGCTTGGCAAAGGCTGTGGCGATCGACTTGCGGATCTCGGCCAGCTCAAACGGCTTCATGATGTAGTCGTACGCCCCGGTCGCAATCGCCTTCTTGGCCGTCTCGACGTCGGCGTAACCCGTCATGAAGATGATGCCGATTTCCGGGTCGATTTCGAGGACGCGCTGGGCAAGCGTGATGCCGTCCATGTCCGGCATCTTAATGTCGGTCAGGACAAAATCGAACTTCTCCCGTGAAACCAGACGCAGCACTTCCTGCGGGCTGGGAGTCGACAGGATTGTATGACCCACAGTTGAGAGGGCGTCGGATGCAAAGTGGAGGACGATTTCCTCGTCATCGACGATCAGGATTTTTGCAGAGTCACCTGCGATGGCGTTTCTCCTTTGCCTGCTGCGCCGCGCCGCTGAGCGCTATCCTCAGCGCGCTGAAGCACCGTTCGCAATTCTGCCAGATCGAACGGTTTGCAAATCGTGCCGACGACGCCGGGATTCTCCGTGGCCCGGCTGAGCTTGTCGGGGTAGCTGTCGGTAACAACCACCATGGTGGTTGCATCAAGCTCGTGAACTTTTCTTGCCGTCGTTAAGCCGTCCTGCCGCGGCATGTGCATGTCGGTAAACACCAGGTCGTAGTGGTGGGACCGCACCAGCTCCACCGCCTCGATGCCGTTCGCCGCTTTCTCAACTTCATAGCCGTCATTGCGCAATACGTCCACCAGCAGATCGCGGATGATCTCGGTGTCGTCAACGACGAGTATCGTGCGTATGGCGCGTTGTGACTTCATAACGATCCCAGGGCGTTTTGTACGGCCGCGCGGATTTGCGCGATCGAGAAAGGTTTTTTCAGAAAGTCGGCTGCGCCGGCCTGAATACACTCGGAAGCGGTCTGCAGCGACGCGTAGCCGGTGACTACGATCACCTTGATTCCCTTGTCATGCTCCTTGATTTTCTTAAGCAGTGTCAGCCCGTCCATTCCGGGCATCTTCAGATCGGTGATAACCAAGTCGACAGGATTCTGCTGGATCATCTCCAGCGCCGTCTCCCCGTTGTGCGCACCCATCGGATCCTGGGCAGAAAACACCTCCAGGAGGAATTCGCGCATAACTTCTTCATCGTCAACGACTAATATCTTCTTTGGGTCAGGCATCAAACACCTTGTTGGGTTGCGGCTTTTGGACTCCGGGTATTCTCGCTCTTTCTTTTACAATCGGTAAAACCACTGTAAAAGTTGAGCCCACACCTACTTGCGAATCGAGTTTTATATCGCCCCCGTGATCGCGAATAATCCCATACGATACCGAGAGCCCCAGCCCCGTGCCTTCCCCGACCTTCTTAGTCGTAAAGAAGGGCTCGAAAATCTTGGATCGATTCTCCTCGGGTATACCGACTCCGCTGTCGCTGAACTCGATCTCAATCGAACCGCCGAATTCGCCCACCGGCGGATTGTGACGCGTCCGAACCGCCAGGTCACCGCCCTGCGGCATCGACTGCATGCTGTTGATCAGAATGTTTGTAAAGACCTGCTGCAGCAGATTGACGTTGCCCAGGATGCGCGGCAGATTGGGCTGAAGCTCGACATTGAGATGGATATCCTTCATGCCGAGCTGATGCTGCGTGAATACAAATGTCTCTTCCAGAGCGGCGTTAACGTCTACCAGATCAAATTCCGCTTTGTCCGACGACCGGCTAAACTTCAACAAGTTCTTCACTATCATCTTGCAGCGCCGCGCCTGTAATTCGATGTCCGCCAGATAGCGCTGGAAGTTGGCGTAATCGCGTTCCTCCAGCTTGCCGTTCTGCAGTTTTTCAATGGCGAACTGGGCATATCCGAGAATACCGCCCAGCGGATTGTTCAGTTCATGAGCCACTCCGGCTGCCAACTGGCCGACGGCCGCCATCTTCTCCGATTGAATCACCTGTTTCTGGACTTCTTCCAGCTTCTGCGTTCGCTCGTGCACCTTCTGTTCGAGCGTCTGATTGTGCAATTCCAGTTCGCTTTGCGATCGCTGCAGAGAATCGCACATCTTGTTGAAGGCCTCGGCCAGGCGCTCCAATTCGGCATCGGTCTGCATTTTCACCCGCTGCGACAAATCGCCGGAGGCGATGCGCTCGGTGACTTCGACCAGGGTGTTGATCGGGCTGGCAATCATCTTGACCAGCGTAACCGAGAGGAGAATGCCGAGCATCACCAGCAGGAGCGTGAAATAGACGATCATCTGCCGCGTTTCGCTGATCTTGGACAAAGTCTCCTTAGTGTCGATCCCGATGCGTACGTATCCGATGATCTCGCCCGGGTCGGAATTGGCCGGCGTTGTCTGGCCCAACTCCTCGCGCGACACCTCTGCTTTGTGAGAGCGGACGGGGGCAACAACCTCGATAAAGCTTGCGCCATTGGTTAGAGTGTGTTCATGGAACGCCGCGTTCGCGCTGCCGGAACCGAACATTGCCGGAAAATGCGCGAGCGGATCGTCCATGCGAATAAGCTCGAAACCGATGCCTGATTGCATCCCTTCGTGAAGGACCCGGCCGTTGGCGGCATATACCTGCGCAAAGAGGATTTCCGGCTCGCTCAGGACTCCGCTGACCAATACCTCCAACTCGCTGCCGATCTCGAGCATGACGCCGAATTCGGCATTGTGCGCCATGTTTCTCGTCAGCGACTGGCCCCGATCCTTCAGCCCGTCGATCGCCGACTCGCTGAACTCCTCGAGCAGAAACATCGACAGTAGCAAGGAACTGATCAACAGCAACGCGCTGACACCGATGATCAGGCGCCACTTCATACCGACCCGATTATGGATGCGTTCAAACAACGACATCAGTAGGTCTCCTTCGCAACGCTGATCAGCTCCTGCGACAGGTCGATATTGAGAAGCTTGCTGGATTTCAAGTTGAGGTAAAGATAAACCACGTCCGGTGTGGTAGGCTTGACGCTTGCAATCTCGCGCCCCGAAAGGACCTGCAGCGCCAGTTCGCCCGCCTGCCGCCCGATGAACTTGTAGTCAGCCTCGAGGCAGAAGAGCGCGCCCGTCTCGACAAAGTTCTGGTTGAACCCCATGATCGGCACGCCGCAACGGAGTGTCTCCATCAGGGTATGCCGGATGAACTGCGGCGTCGATAGCTCTTCGTCCGCCACCGTCCAGATGCCGTCAACGGAGTGACAGAGGCTGTCAATCGCCGGCGGGAGTTCTTTCGTGGACGTGACCACGATCTCGACCAACTGAAGACCCAACGCGGACGTGGCCCGGCGCGCCTCTTCGACCAGTCGGGCCGTGCTCTTGGTGTAAATCACGCCGATCCGCTTGAGTTGCGGTATCACTTCAGAAAACCGCTTGATCTGTTGGCTGACGGGAATGTCGAGCGCGGCTCCGGTAATGCGACCGCCGGGCTTGTCCCACGAGGCGATGAATCCCGATTCAATGGGATTCAACACCTTGGCGAAAACTATCGGTAACTGGGGGAAATTGCGGTTGGCAAAAGCAGTCGCATTGGTGCCGATCGTAACCAGTAACTCCGGTTTCTCGGCGGCGATCGAAGCAACCTGTGTCTCGTCAAGACTCCGCAGATATCGCGTTACGAGCGTACACGGCGGGTCACAGCCCCGCAGCGACCATTCCAGTCCGGAGATGGTGCGCAGCGTGTGCTTCGTGGAGTCCGCATAGAGAATCGCGACGCGCCGCGATGCTTGCGCGTTTGCTGCGACGCTCAGGAGCAACAGGCCAAGCAGAGAAACCGCGAGTCGGCGAGAGATCACTGACCGGCGCTCCTCGATTCGCACAAGCTGTGCAGACCGTTCCGTCGCTTTCTGCATTCACCCAATGCAGTAGGCACGAATACACCCTCCCAAGGTGACAAAGGTTGTAAGCAACCCGTGCCGAAGCGGAGCCAAGCTATGAGGTCATCTGTCGGAGCTGAGGCTACCCCAGAGTTTCATGGCCACGCGACAGTTGTACTTAGCTTTTATCGGAATGCCGCTACCACGCTTTACGCGCTTGAGTCAATAAATCGCCCGTTTTGCACTGCTCTGAAACACCGCGCGACGAAAATATTCGACTTACCGGAAAGGCCGTGCCCGCCCCATTCCCATGTGAAACATCGGCTCGGTCACGGCCATTTCCAAGGTCGAGGCGATTCCCGACAAGGTCGAGCTTCAACACGAAAATCCTCGCGGCGGCAAGCCCCTTTTTCCGGTCTTCGCGTTAAAAAAACCGGCACTAATCCGATACAAGCTCTTGAGATCACCACATGCCGAGTCATCGGTCACACACAGCCTCGTTGATCCACGCAGCTCTGACCAGGCCCGATGAACTTCGGTGTGTGTTCGCAAACGCAGTCAATGCGATCGCCTGCTTCGATCACAACTGCGGGTTGTTCACCGTCAAACAACCGGAGGTCGCTTGAAGAATTCAATCATAATCGCAGTAGCGGTGCTGATCGCCAGCGGGTTTCTGGGTCTCGCCGACCCCCTTGTGGCGAAAACGACAGGAAAAATCTCCGGGACGGTTGTCTCGGCTGAATCCGGCGAACCGCTCGCCGGCGCTACCGTGACCATTGTGGGCCAGTCGATCGTGACGGTTACTGATCTTGACGGTGAATTCTACATTCTAAACCTTCCGGTTGCCTCCTACGACGTCGCGGTACAACTCATCGGTTACCAAACCGAAGTCCGATCGGGGCTGACAGTATTACTCGATCTCACCACGCCGGTCGAGATCGCTCTTGTCCCGGCAACCGTAGAACTCGACACTGTCGTGACGGTTGTCGCCGAACGGCCGCTGATTCAGAAAGATCTGACGGCATCGATGCGGACCATAACCAAGGAAGAACTCGACAACCAGCCCAACAGCCGCAACATCCAGCAGGTCATCTTGCGCATGAACGGCACCGTCTCCGATAATAGCGGCGGTCTGCACGTGCGCGGCGGCCGCTACGGCGAAGTAACCTACTATTTCGACGGCATGCCGGTTCAAGACCAATTCTCCGGCGGACTCGGCACACGCATCAATCCGGACGCGCTGGAAACCGTCAGCTTGACCTCCGGCGGATATTCAGCCGAATACGGCGAGGCGCTGTCGGGCGTGGTCAATCTCCTGACCCAGGAAGGCTCCAGCCACTACGTCGGTAAATTGAAACTCGCCGACGGTTACACAACGCCCTATAACGTGCAGACCGGAGAGTTTGACGCTACTCGGCGCACCGACAACTACTATGGTGTTTTCAATCTTGCCGGCCCGATCCCCGGCGTAGATAACGACCGCGCTAATTTCTTCAATTCCGTGGAGTACGCGCACAACGGCGGCTATCTGCCGCACAACCGCGCCGAAAGCTGGACGGTCACTTCCAAGCTCGCTTTGCGTCCGATGCAGGCGCTCAAGCTGACGCTGTACTCAAACCTCTACAATCGCGAGCAACAACGTTACGAACATCGCGATGTTAACGGTTACTCTTACGATTTCGCCTTGACCAACTCCGGGCTGATCAAAAACGATGCTGCCCGCGTCGGCGGCAATGCCACGCTGCAACTCTCGGCCAATACAATGATGTCGATGAAAATCGGTTACTTCGAAACCCGCACCAAGCTTGCGCCCGATCACCTCTTCGATCTCTACTGGGATCAGTGGCCGGGATACTCGGTGGACGAAAACGGGCTCTACAACGGCACGATTCAGGATAACTATGCGACTGATTCGCTGTACCATTATAGCGGCTACGTCAACGATACTCTCTACTATCCCTACTACCTCGACAAGAAGTCATCCTATAAGTCGATCGGATTTGACGTTTTGTCGCAAGTCTCTAAGCACCATCAGCTGACTATCGGCGGCGAGTATCGTCAGAATCGACTCCTTTGGGACAACAAGCAGTTCTTCAACGTCCGCCCGTACGGCGAGAAGTACGACGTCGGTCCGAGCTATGCCGCCGGCTATCTGCAGGACAAGATTGAACTCGGCTACATGATCATCAACGCCGGATTGCGCCTCGACTATCTCAATGCCGAGGTTGATTATTGGGATGACCCGGCCTTCAAGACCGCGCGCCTGCGCTCCAAGAGCAAGACGCACTTGTCGCCGCGATTGGGCTTCTCGCATCCGGTCTCTGAATACACTCTCTTCCATTTCAACTACGGCTACTATTACCAGGTACCGCAGTACCCGTACATGTTTACCAATCTGGGCGCCGACCTGACGACCGGCTTTCCGATCGTCGGGAATCCTGACATGGAACCGGAGCGCACGATTTCCTACGAATTTGGTATTACCCAGCGACTCGCCGACGACATCCGTCTGAATGCGACGACCTATTACAAGGACGTTTCGAATCTCGTCTCGGCGAAACTGGTTGACCTGCCGTCGGGTACCTACACGCAGTATATCAACGGCGACTATGGCTCGGTTAAAGGACTCGATTTCTCACTGACGCGTGCCGGCAATGCCAACCTCACGGGATCAGTCAACTACTCGTACATGATTGCCGAGGGCAATTCCTCCAACGCCAACGAGTACTATTACAACTATTTCACGCAGGGTGAAGATGCTCCGGTGATTCCGGTACAGGAGTTCCCCCTCGCCTTCGACCAGCGGCATACGCTCAATGTTAACGTCGACTTCCGCGTTCCGCGGCACCAGAAGCTGAAGGCTTTCGGCTTGACCCTGCCGTCGGCCTGGGGCGCGAATGCGTTCTTCACGTACGGCAGCGGCATGCCGTATACGCGCACCGACCAAAACGGCGCTCGCCTGGGCGGACTGAACGAGGCTCGCATGCCCGCGAACTACCGCGTTGACATGCGCTTTGACAAAGACTTCTTTCCGTTCAAGAGCGCGTCGACCCGCTTGCGCCTATTTGTCGAGGTCAACAATTTGCTCGACCGGCGCAATGTCATCAATGTATACTCGCGCACCGGACTGGCCGACATCGACGGCTACGACTTCAGCCTGACCTCCGACCCGCCCGGTACGGCAACTGCCGACGATGTCAACGCGCTGCGTCGGCTGCTCGCCCGGGATCCGCAGAACTTCGATGCACCGCGCTCGATTCAATGGGGGTTGGAATGGATCTTCTAACCATTCGGAAACGTGGAGGTTTACTCATGAGCAGAAACTTCCGAATCTTCGCGATAGCGGTTGTTGTGATGCTCGCCTTGTTCCCGGTGCGGTCGCTCCTGGCAGCGTCCGCGGAGGCGCAAGTTCCTTCGCCGGAAATGCAGGACTTGATCACGCATGACAAAGGCAATATCCGTACCACCATTTCCAACTGGGGTACGATCGGCGGACTTAGCCACCTTGGCTTCCCGTCCGGTGAATGGCCGAAAGGGTCTGGCCATAACTACCTGGCAGAAATCAAATACTGGATGGGTGCCTCCGTTGTCGGTGGCGATACACTGCTGGCTGATACCGACGACGATTTTGCGCCGATTCGCGATTTGCAGACTGACTTGGATTACCGCATTCGCCTCTCGACCGATCCCGATCGCTATGAGTACGATCCAAATGACACGGTCGGACTCGGCGTCGGCCACCCCGCCTACGGCTGGCAGAGTTACGATCCGGTCACGGGCCAGTGGGGCTACAACCAGGTGTGGGATCCGCAAACCCAAAGCTACTATCCGGGCGGACCTTCGTCGCTGCAAGAGAGCATCTATCGCTTCAACGATGCCGGCTTGGGCTCGACCCTGCTGGGACTGGAGATGGTCCAGACGGTCTACCAGTGGAATTACAGCTATAACGAGGACTTTCTCTTCGTCGTGCTCGATATCAAGAACACCAGTGACAACGACTACGAGAATTTCGCCTTCGGGCTCTACTGCGACTTCGACATTGGTGGTCCCGACGGCACCGGCGAAAACGGCCGCCTCGGCGATTTGGTGGCATCGGATACCTCGCTGAATCTGGCGTGGACTTACGATGCCGACGGCTACGATCCCGGCTGGGGCGCGAATGTCGTCGCCGGCATCATGGGCACGCGCTACATCGAAACGCCAGACGGCATCGGCATGACGGCGTTCCGTACCGGCGAGTGGGAACGCATCGCCAATACGGACGACCAGGAAAAGTACGCCTACATAACGGAGAATCTCTTCGAGGAGTCCCTGCCGCCGACGGATCAATATTATGTCCAGGCAACTTCGGGGATTAATCTTGAAGCGGGTAAGACGATTCGCATCGGCTTTGCCCTGATCGCCGGCTACGATGAAGACGATTTTCGCGCAAAGGCCAAGATCGCGCAAACGGTCTATTCCAACCGTTTTGTCGGCCCGGCGCCGCCGCAGCCGCCACATCTTACAGCTTACCCCATGGCACACGAAGTTCGCTTGTCCTGGGATCGCACCGCGATCGAATCGCTTGACCCGATGCTTGGCATTCAGGACTTCGCCGGCTACAAGCTTTATCGCTCTACCGACCAGGGTGCCAGTTGGGGTCGTTTGGTGCGCAACTCAGACGGCAGCCTCGGTCCCGACTATGTCCCGCTGGCCACTTGGCGAGTGGAAGATCCGAGTGAACCGATTCCTCACACCTTTGTCGACACCAGCCTGACCAACGGCTTTGAGTATTGGTACTCGATCGTCGCGTTTGACAAGGGCGATACAACGGCCGGAGTCGGTCCGCTCCAAACCGCTTATGGACGACCCGGAGGGGACGTCAACGCCGCCGCCGCGACACCACGCTCGAATCCTGCCGGTTATGTACCGATCGAGAATTCGCTGCGACATGAATCAAGCGGCCCGGACGGTGCATCGGCAGGCGAACTTGTTCCGGTGCTCTATGACGACCAGCAGTTCACCGGACAGGAATACGAGGTTGGATTTACCGAGTCACCCTACTACACGACCTGGTATGTCGTCAATCGGACGACCGGCGACACGCTGGCCAATGAACTTGAAGATCAAACCGGCAACCTTGCCCTGGCACCGGTAGTCGATGGTGTCCAGTTGCTGCTGACTAACGGCGAGCGACTGCCGTCGCACTATCAACAAGTCGATTTTGCGGCCGGCTCAGATACGACTCTGAAGCTCGGCTTCAGCTACGGTCCTATGGGTGATGTTTTTGGATTCCCGTTGGGCGGTGACATGCATTTTCGCCCGACCTACCAATTGCGTTTCACGCAGAACGGTTCCACCGGATACTCGTTCTACGATGACGTTACACCGATTCAGTTGCCCTTTGAAGTCTGGAATGTGTCAACCAATCAGCAAGTGCTCGCGGAGATCTACCACCTCGACGGGCAAAACCCGGCCTGGGATCCGCGCAATCGCGACTACATCTCGATCGTCAATGTACCGTACGATGGAGAATCGCACCCGGAGGCCTTCCCCTATTGGCACAGCTGGTTTTTCCGTCTCGACACCTCGAGCTATAACTTCCAGGTCGGCGATGTCTTTGAAATCGGCGGCGCCCCCGTCAACGGCAGCGGTGATAAGTTCATCTATGCCGTGCCTGGCATCGATAAGTCTGCCGCCGCTCAGTCGCTCGATCGGATCCGCGTCGTACCGAATCCTTACATCGGTCGCGCCGCGTGGGAAACCGTCGAGGGTGAGCGCCGCATGGAGTTTGTGAACCTTCCCAATCAGGCATCCATCAGCATTTACACGTTGGCCGGAGACTTGGTGCAGAAACTCGAGCACCAGGGATCCGGTACCTGCGTCTGGAATATGCTTACGGTCAATGGTCAAGGCATCGCCCCCGGGCTCTACTTCTACCACGTCGATTCCGACGCCGGCCAGAAGGTGGGCAAGTTCGCGGTGATCAAGTAGGCATCAGAGGAGGAGACTATCATGCGTTATTCAAAGATCATGCTGGCGCTCTTCGCCCTGATGCTCGCGGCGCCGGCGCTCCATGGTGATGACTTTTCCAAGGTCGGCACCGCGGGTGCGCAGTTTCTGAAGATCGGCATGGGTGCGCGATATACGGGAATGGCGGAAGCTTCCGTCGCGATGGCTACCGACGGCTACTCGCTCTACTGGAACCCGGCCGGTCTCGGCGCCCTGACCCAGTCGCATGCCGAGTTCACGACGATCAGCTACGTCGCCGGGGTCAGTCTGAACTATGTTTCTTTCGCCAAACCTCTTTCGTTCGGCAGCATTGGGGCCTCGGTCACCGCGCTGTCCTCCGGGGATATGGAGATTACAACCGTTGAGCAGCCCGATGGCACCGGCCGCATGTTTTCGACTTCGAGCTATGCCATCAGTCTGGGCTATGCCCGTCGCTGGACGGAGTTCTTCTCATTTGGGCTGTCGGCCAAGTATGTCACGGAGCGAATTTCCGAAGAACGCGCCTCCGGCATCGCCTTCGATTTCGGCACCCTGCTCTACCCGGGCTACCGCAATCTCCGCATCGGCATGAACATTTCGAATCTGGGGCCGGAGTTAAAGCTGTCGGGACCCGAATTGAACTTCAATTACAATCCGCAGGAAGGCAACGACAGCTACGATAACGCCAAGGGAGTCTTAAGCGTTGATTCATACGATTTGCCGCTGGTCTTCCGTATCGGCGCGGCGTACGATGTCAACTACTCAGCCAATACGCGAATCACTTTCAGCGTTGAAGCGCGCGATCCCGCAGACAGCAAGCAACAAGGCTCTCTTGGCACTGAGGTGGCCTTCTACGAGATGTTCTTCCTGCGCGGCGGCTGGAAGCTCAACTACCAGGAGGAAGGCGCGACTGTCGGCGCCGGCTGTGATCTCAAGGTCTGGGAACACACGAACTTGGCGCTGAATTATGCCTATGCCGACTTCGGACGACTCGAGTCGGTTCATCGCTTTTCACTCGGACTTCGATTCTAAGCCGCAGTCCGATCACGCACCTGAAGGCGCACCCTCCGGTGCGCCTTCTTTCATTCTGTCAGATCCTAGCATGTGTGCTCGTTCGCTTAATGGCGCGGAGTTGTGCGGATATCGAAGCACGTGGTTTCTGTCTCAGTGCAGCTGCGCCTGACAGAAACTTTTGTCGCCAAACGGCGTTTCAGAGTGTATAGTTGGCAGTTGATATTAAGACAACGTAACGCGACCTATCGGAGGATAAATGAGACTTGCCCTTGCCACCATTATTGCTCTCGCCCTTCTTCTCAGCGCCTGCTCGAAGATGCAAAGCGAGCCTACGGCCACAGTTTATGAAGAACCGGCCGAAGTCCTGGCCGTAAACGACTCCCTCGAGTCGCTTGCTGCCGCCAGACAGGGCAACATTGGATTTGATGATATGAAGCCGGTGTTCGAGCATTTCCTGGCTCTCCATCCGAATTCAACGCTCCTCCACCGGGATTTCCAAAGCCTCTTCGATGGCTACAACAAGCAAGAGGAGAAGCTCGACTACTACAAGCAATTGCTCGACGCAGATCCGAATTCAGCCATGGCCACTTACCTCTACGGTCGTTGCTTGGAGGGGATGGAATCGCGGACTTTCTTTCAGAAGTCGGTCGAATTGGATGGCAAGTACTACTGGGGTCACTTCGGCCTTGCTTCGTCCTATCTTAACGGCAATCCCCCCGATACCGCAAAAGCCATCGAGCATTACAAGAGCGGAATCGCGATCGATCCGTCGTTCCCGGCTACTTATGCTCAGGTTGCGCAAATCTATATGAACCGGAAAGACTATCCCCAGGCGCTCAAGTATGCCAAGTCGTTCGCGGCGACCTCGCCAGAGGACTACCGACCTGTCTCGGCGCAGGCGGATATCATGCTGGCGATGGGAGACAAGACGGGAGCCGAGAGTGTCCTGACGGCGTTTGCGGATTCCCACGCCAAGGACGAACGCGTGCGTCGCAGCCTCGTGGAAATGTACTTGGGTGACAAGCGCTACTCCGATGCTCTCAAGTATCAGCACACGATTGTCGGGCTCGCGCGCCGCCCGGCTGATGCGCTTGTCGATCTCGCCAAGATCTATGCTCTGAACAATCAACCTGATTCCGCATTAACTTACCTGACCGCCGCCGCCGACCAGGGCTACGGAGACTTCCGTCGCCTTGAACGCAACGAAACCCTGGCTCCGGTACGGCAGTTACCGCAGTTTGCCGACCTGATGTCCAAGCTCAAAGCTACGGCGGCCAGTCAGCGGGAAACGCGGCTCGCCGGCGTCATTGCCAATGCCGAGGCAATTCGCGCGGAGGCTGTCAGCAACCCGTTGCAACTCGATGCTCCGAAGTGGGCCTTTACTAATCTCGACGGGCAGACCGTGTCGCTGGAGAGCCTACGCGGCAAGGTGGTTGTCGTCGATTTCTGGGCGACGTGGTGCGGGCCGTGCCGGATGACGATGCCGCTGCTGCAGGAGTTCGTCGAACTGAAGCAGGCCGGTGTCGAGTTTATCTCAATGAACGTGTGGGAAGACGACACCAGCAAGGTCCGGCCGTATCTGGCAGACTATGGTTACACGTTCAACGTGTTGTTCGGCAATAATGAAGTGGCCGCCAACTATCAAGTCAGCGGGATCCCCACACTCATCGTGATTGATAAGGACGGCATTATTCGCTATCGCCATGTCGGATACGATCCGGCGTCCGATCAGGTACTGCTCTGGCAGACCGAAGAACTGCTCAAGAAGCAATCGGCAACTTAGAATCGTTCAAGTCTTGGTTTCTCACAACGAGCGGCAGGTAGCCTGCCGCTCGTTTCGTTTCGAGTCAGATGCAAAACATCTGGCCTCCAACTGCTCAACAGCTTACTTTTACTGTGATGGCCAAACTGCATTGCACAGAACTAGTCAAGACCTACCGCAAACGCCGCGTGGTCGACGGCGTTTCCATTGAAGTCGACCAGGGTGAGGTCGTAGGGCTTCTGGGCCCCAACGGAGCGGGCAAGACGACAACATTCTACATGGTCATTGGCTTCATCAGGCCGCTCAAGGGCAAGGTGCTGCTGGATGAGCGGACTATCTCCGGAATGCCGATGTATCGTCGTGCCCGATTGGGAATAGGCTACCTCCCACAAGAGCCATCCATCTTCCGTAAACTCACTGTCTGGCAAAATGTTATGGCAGTTGCGGAAACCCTCGGATTGCGAAAAGCAGATAGAACCGCTCGCGTTACTGCCATCCTTGAGGAACTGGACGTGCTGCGCCTTGCCAAGTCTCGTGGCTACCAGCTCTCGGGTGGTGAACGCCGTCGTGTGGAAATCGCTCGTGCGCTGGTATTGAGGCCGAAGTTTCTTCTCCTCGATGAGCCGTTTGCCGGTATCGATCCTATAGCAGTAGAGGATATTCAGCGTATAATAAATGCTCTGAAGCAGAAGGGTCTGGGTATCCTGATCACAGATCATAACGTGCGCGAGACTCTTCAGACGATAGATCGCGCCTACATCATGTGCGACGGCAAGATCCTGAAATCAGGCACAGCAGAGTTCCTGGCTTCCGATCCGGAGGCGCGAAAGATCTACTTGGGAGAGAAGTTCCGGTTAAACTGACTCCCAAAACGACCGATAATAAGAAAAGAAAGTCATCAGGACCAGATAACACATTACCGGACAATAAGATAATATGCGACTGGAACTTACCCAAAGACTCCAACAGAAGCTTGCGCCACAGCTTATTCAGTCGCTTAAGATGCTCCAGATGCCAATCCTCAAGTTGGAGCAGCTCCTGCGCCACGAATTGGCAGTTAATCCGCTGCTTGAAGAAGTCGAAACGCTCGAACAAGAACAGGAAAGCGAGCTTCTCAACGACAAGAAGGACGAAGCGAAAGACGACAAGATCGACTGGGAAGATTACCTCCGCGATAACGAAGATTACAATGCTCGTGAATTCAAGGGCGGTGACAACGAGGATATGCCGGAATTCAACATCGCTGGCGAGCAGTCGCTCTACGAGCACCTCCTCGAGCAATTGACCTTTCTTAAGTTGCCCGTGGAGGACTTCGAAATTGGCGAGATCATTATCGGCAACATCGATGAATCCGGCTATCTCACCACGACACCCGAGGAAATCGCCGAGACACTCAAACTCGATGTCGACCGCGTCGAACGCGTGCTGGCGAAGATTCAGCGTTTCGATCCGTCCGGGGTCGGCGCTCGCGATCTCAAGGAATCTCTGCTGTTGCAGTTGCGCGACCGCCACTGCGACAACAATCTCGTTTACCGCATCGTCGAAGAACATCTTGAAACACTCGACAAGAAGAGCTTCCAACAGTTGGCGAAAGCAATGGGAGTTTCGCTCGAGCGCGTTCAGGAAGCGATGGAAGTCATCAAGAACCTGTCGCCCCGGCCGGCTTACGGCCGCTTCTCGCGAGCTGCGGCCGCAGTCATCCCGGACCTCATCGTTGAGAAGATCGGCGAAGAATGGGTTATCTCCCATAATGATCGCAATGTCCCTCAGTTGCGCGTCAATGCCGGCTACAAAGAGCTGCTCAAGCGCGGCAATAATACACCGCAGGAGACCAAGAAGTATGTGCGTGAAAAGCTGGAGCAGGCACGCTGGCTCTTGAATGCCATCAACCAGCGCCGCACCACGATGATCCGCGTTATGTCAGCGATCGTCCAGGAACAACTGGAGTTCTTCGAAAACGGCATCGAATTCCTCAAGCCGCTGACCATGGAAGACATCGCCAATATCGTCAACATGAATGTGGCAACCATCTCGCGCGTATCATCCGACAAGTATGTTCAGACGCCGCACGGTGTCTTTGAAATCAAGTTCTTCTTCAACTCCGGTGTCAAGATGCAGGATGGCGAAGAAGTGGCGAAGCGCTCGGTGAAGCAGCAAATCGAGGAGATAATCGCTAAGGAAGATCCTGCCAATCCGCTCTCGGATCAGGAGATCTTCGAGCTCCTCAACCGGCGCGACATCAAGATCGCGCGGCGGACCGTCACCAAGTATCGCGAAGAAATGAAGATTCAGCCCGCTCGATTTCGCCGGCGTGCGGTATAGCAGACGTCTCTGATGGGACGGCGGGCGCGCTCGGTAGCGGCTCGCCTCAAGCCAGATCTTCTAAGAGGGTTCATCGAGATTCGCCTGGTGGAATGAAACGAAAGTGTCTTTCAAGTCAGCCTTTCCCGATATTTTTTCTGTCCTTTTGACAAGTTCAACAAACTCATATATTCGCGGCTGATTCATGGATAGAAACATGGCATTAGAGATGGTGCGAGTTACCGAAGCGGCAGCCCTCTCTTGTGCCCACTGGATGGGGCGCGGGGACACCGACGCCGCAGACCTGGCGGCCGTTGAATCGATGCGCACGCGGTTCAACGAGTTGGACTTTGACGGTACCGTCGTCATTGGCGAGGGTGAACGCGACGAGGCGCCGATGCTCTATATCGGCGAACGCGTGGGTAAGGGAAATGGTCCGGCGATGGACTTGGCGCTTGATCCCTTGGAATGCACAAACTCCGTAGCCTACGGTCGCCCCAATGCCATGTCAGTCGTAGCCTTAGGGCCGCGCGGCTGCTTCCTGCATGCCCCCGACACTTACATGGAAAAGATCGCTGTGGGATACCAGGCCCGCGATGCCGTCAATCTGAACCAGCCAATCGAAGCCAATTTGCACCAGATCCGGGAAGAGCTGAAGTTGAAAATGGAAGAAGTCACCGTCGCGGTGCTTGAGCGCCAGCGGCATGATGATCTGATTGTGCGAATTCGGAAACTTGGAGCGCGAATCAGGCTTATACCAGATGGAGACGTCGCCGCAGCCATTGCCACGGCCATGCCCGATACCGGCGTGGATGTGCTCATGGGAGTCGGCGGCGCGCCCGAAGGCGTCCTGGCGGCAGCGGCCTTGCGCTGTCTGGGCGGAGCTATCGAGGGCAGATTGCGATTCCGCAGCCCCGAGGAGCGCGAGCGCGCTATGCGAATGGGTGTCCAAGACCCGGACCGCATTTATCGCGCCGACGAGTTGGCGACTGGAGAAGAATTGATGTTCTCAGCAACCGGCGTAACTGACGGCCAATTGCTGGATGGTGTTCGCTTTAGCCGCGAAGGCGCTGCGACCCATTCGGTGGTGATGCGCCTCAAAACGCGTACGGTTCGCTTCATAAAAACACACCATCATTACCACGGGAGTCCCGAGTAAGGACACCGCGTGGGCGAAAATCCTTTTTTTTGGAAGGGAAAGGAGCCGTTATGAAAATCAAGGTTACTGGACGGCGCTACGAGGTGGAGGACAAGATCAGGGAGCGAGCGCTCTCGGAAATCGAGAAGCTGAGCAAGTTCTTTGACAACATCGTCTCGGCCAGCCTCGTGCTGTCGCAGGACGGATTTCGCTGCGAAGGCGAGCTGACAATGACGGTATCGAAATCAAAACTGGTGTCGAAGGCCTCGACTGAAGATATGTTTGCCACCATCGAGATGGTCACCGACAAAATGGCCGCGCAGCTCAAGAAGCATAAGGGCAAAATGAAAGAGCGCGACCAGAAGGGGCTTTCGGAACGCAAGGCCAAGGTCAAATTGACCACCAAAGTTGACGAGGTCGACTATTAAACTTGCGCCGCGTTCTTGAGCGGGTAAATTAGGCGCGGCAGACATCGGTGTCTGCCGCGTTTCGATTCTGCCGAGGTCGTACAAACTATGTCCACTCTGACTGTCGAAGCCCTGATCAAGGATCGTAAAGAGATTCTCGATCTCACCCTGCTGGCCGGCGCCGATGGCGTCTCGCGTCCAATCCAGACCAATGAAATCTTTCGCCCCGGCCTCGCGCTCACCGGATACACCGAGCGCTACGCCTTTAAGCGCGTTCAGGTCTTCGGCGAGACTGAATTGGCTTATCTCTTCTCGCTCTCGCCACAGCAGTGCAAGGAATCGGTCGGTCGGCTCACAGCATTTCCCATTCCGATGATGGTCGTGACCAAAGGCATCGCCCCGCCGAAGGAGATGATGGAAGTCGCAGACGCCGCCAAGGTGCCGCTCTGTTCGACCCGGCTGACCACGACCGACTTCATCGGCCGCCTCGGCTTGATCCTCGACAACGTCTTTGCGCCTTCAATCACGAAGCACGGAACGCTCGTTGACGTCTACGGTGTGGGATTGCTGTATACGGGTAAATCTGGCATCGGCAAGTCCGAGTGCGCGCTCGACCTGGTCGAACGCGGCCATCGTCTCGTCGCCGACGACATGGTCAAAATCACGCGTAAAACACAGACCACGATCATCGGCCAGAGCAACGAACTGCTCGGCCACCATATGGAAGTGCGCGGTATCGGTGTGATCGATATCGAAAAGCTCTTCGGGATTCGAGCGATTCGCCTGCAAAAGCGCGTGGAAGTTGAAGTTCGCCTGACCTACTGGGAAGGCGGTTCTACCTATGAGCGCCTTGGCCTCGAAGAACGCTACACCACCGTGCTCGGCGTCGAGATACCGGTCGTCACCATCCCGATCTCGCCCGGAAAGAACATCACCGTGATCTCCGAAGTCATTGCGATGAATCACATGCTCAAGGTTTACGGCGAGAACGCGGCCGAGGCTCTTTCCAAGCGGCTGTCGGAACGCATCCAGCGTCAGCAGAAAACAATGGACTACCTCGAGTCTGACTACGAGTAGCTGAAACAGACCTTTTCCCAAAAAGAGAAGGGCGCGTTGTCCGCGCCCTTGGCTCATTTGCCGAATAGCTCTTGAAGCTTTCTAAACGTGGGGCACATCTGATTTCGGTGGCTGATTCCCAATGACTCGCGGCTCGATGCGCGCCCGCACGAAGGGCTCGCGCGTATTGCTGCTCTCGTTGGAGTAGTTCAGCCAGACCGCTCCGGCCAGCAAAGCCAGGACAATCCAGAATCCCACGGCTGTGTCAACCTGCACGATTCCCATCGACTGCTCTTCAATCTCCGATTCGATTGCAAAACGTAAGAAGATGAGAGCGCCGCCGGCAATCATGGCCAGACCTATGCGCATCAATCTTATGCGATCAGCTTCCGTGAAGCTCATCAACAGACCGAGAACGCAGCAGCCCAGGGCCAGAATTGCCAGGAAGCTTGGTTCGACCTTGTGCTCTCCGGAAGCGTTGCTGCCTGAGAAATCAAAATTCTGGCCTTCTTCATTGCCGGCAGTTCCCATGTTTTCCGCCATCTGATTGAAGTCCAGATCTCCGTTCGCCTCGATCGACGACCCGAACACCATGTCGATCCCCTTCACTTCGGCGACCTTCATCTCAGCGCAGGAGAAATTGATGAACGGGAGAAAAAAGGCCAGCGCCGCTAAGCCGAAAATGTAACGGCTGAGTTTGGGTTTAATGTCATCCATATTGCGGGATCCCTCCGCTTTAGGTTTGGTTGATCTCGATTTCCTGAGCTGAGCTGAATGGGAGCTGATTATGCGTCTGCCGATGCTCTTCAATATATATCGGCTGAATCTCCACCCTTTTGATTCTGCCCCGACGGTCTGTCAATCTGCTGTTCAGTTTCTGAACAGGAAATCGCGCTACTTCGCCGCCTTGATCTCCGCCATCCGCAACATATTCCTGGCCTCCGCCGGGCTGCGAACCTCGAATCGAACTCCACGACCCTCCGCGTATTTAGGCGCTTGGTCGATTTGCTTGAGAATGCTTTCCGGCAGCTTGGCAGCTCGAGCGGCTTGCACCGCCTTTTCGCCCAGCGCAAACGAAGTCAGAAAGTACCCTTCACATGGCGTCAGGTAGAGAATAGCGCGCTTGGCCTGTTTGAGTCGCAGTCCCCAGCCGTAGGCCTTTCCGGAGAATCCCCATTCAACCGCAATCGGAGCGAACTTCTCGCATACGGAATCCCGAATTTGCACCCACTGCGGATAGGTCTTCCCCAGCACCGCCTTGACCTCAGCTTCCGTGGGCGGTGCGCTCTTGTCGTCGAAAACGCTCAGTGCCATTGGCTGTACTCACGCATTCGCTTCAATCAAACTCGAATTTTGGATCCGCTAACGACTGTTCCGAGCCAATACGTCCAATCAGAATCTCTGAGCGAGTGTAATTCTCGCCCTTCATAGGGTTGCCGGAGAGGCGGCGCAGCATCGCCAACTGCCCGGTATGCGTCAGCGCATCGGCGATCGGACCCTGAAAGAGCTTCGGTAGCTCGTATCGCGTCGGTAGCCCCGCTGCAAGGTAATCGTCGAATTTCTTGAGACTCTCGAAGAACCGCCTGCACTCGCTCGTCCATTCTTGAGGATCGGCAGTTTTCCATTTCGGCTCGCCGATCGCCATCGTCAATGCCCAGTCGAACAGGTCACCCATATGGGCGACAATCTGCACGGGGGTCTTGCTCGTCGGACCCGCCCTGAACGAGGCAAATTCCGGCGGCGCTCCGCGCATCGTCTTGGCGGTACGATAGGCCAGCGTGGCCAGCGTGTGTCGGATAATCTCAAGGTCGGTCATGGCATGCCTCCGAAGTCCAAAAGCCATTGTTGACTGCGCGCAGGATAACTCGGCACAATTTTGGAGGCAATCGCAATTCGGTTGGGTGATATCGGGGTCGGCGGTCGCGCGACCCCGATGACAATGATCGACTACAACATTGTCGCCAGAGCGACTATGGCCACACCAATGAACATGTTGGTCATCGAGAGGCCTTCCAGGGCCTTCTGGGCGCCGACGAAAGCCGCCGAGGGCGTTTCGCCCGGTTTCGGCATATTGCGTTGTATCCGCGGAACAAGAACGAAGGTGATGATCGCTCCGAACAGAACCGCCAAAAGATACAGTATGTGCTTGACGGTCAGCGCCAGACCGTACCCCGGCGAAGTGTCAAACAGGGCGCCATCCGGGGTTTTCATCAGGCCTGTGACCAGCAGGATTATCATGCTTAGCCAGGCCAGGATTGTGAAACGTTTGCCCACCGCGCCGAATAGCCGGCCGGCTTGTCCTGCGTCGATAGCGGAGAGCGACGGCTTGAAAGCCAGACCCATGAAGATCATACCGCCAATCCAGACGATGGTAAAAAGCTGGTGCAGGAAGTCAGTGATACTGAATGAGGACATCGAGACATTCTCCCAATACGAAAAGTGAACCTTACCTGCCCATTACGGTTAATGGACTCTGAAATCGGTTATCTCCTACGCGATCTGGCTGGCAGAAGTTGCACTAAAAATCGAGAAAATCAGTTGATGAGGTGCTTTTAGTCTACGAACCGGCCGGCGCACCGCTACGAGATTGCTCAGACCTTCCCGCAATGATTACGCGCGTTCCCGCGACCAGATCGCCGAAACGGGTCCTTTCCTTCGTAATCAGAATCAGCACGACCCCCAGGATACTGAGAGCCGGCAGTCCGTCAATAAGCCGAAGGGCATTGCGAATCAGCGATTTCCAGAGCCCCGGTCTGCCGCCGCCCAAGGCCACCACGCGCAACCCGAGTAAACGCTTGCCGACTGTCCAGCCGAAGTAGCCCTCCAGCAGCACATAGTAGGCAACGATCACCACGAAGAAAATCACGCAGAGCGGATCGGAAATCATCCAGCCGATGCGCCAGATATGATCGGCAGAGGTCATCAGCCAGGTGCCCTTGACGATTCTGGTGATCGGGAAGAAAACAGCGCAGAACAGCGCCCAGTCGATTACCAGCGCCCAAAAACGGCTGCCGAGGGGGGCAAATTGCTGACTTGTAACTGTCATCACTGTGACCTTGGTCATGTATCAGTTGTCTCGAAATATGCCATCCGCAACATCGGGTGACAAGAGGTTTGTGCATTCCACGGCAAGCTTCGGCGCCGGCCTGCCTGCCTTAGAGCGCAGAAATGAGGCGCCTGTTCGCAACCGTCACTCAGTCACAACGTAAACGATAATGTCCACAAAACTCTCAGGAAGGACAAGATATGTGCAGACTCGCGATCGTAGCCCTGATACTATTGTCTGCGTTTACACTTTGGGGAGGTTGTCGTACGATGACTCAGACTATTAACCCGGCCGCGGAAAAATCCCGTATCGAAGCAATTATCAAGAACTCGATTACCTGGGCGCAAACCAAGGACAAGGAACTTCTATTCGGCAGCTTCGTTGACGATTCGACGCTGTTCTACTTCAGCCCGGATAATGCCGGCACCATCTCCGGGATCGACGCATTCCGACAATTGGTCGATGACCTCTTCATGAACTCGGCGTTCAAAGCAATCAAGGCGGAATTCAAAGACTTGCGCATCACCCTTTCCCGCTCCGGCGACTGCGCCTGGTGGTCTTGTTACCTTGATGACTTTAACGAATGGAACGGCAATCCGGCGAATTGGGAAAATGTTCGCTGGACCGGCGTACTGGAGAAGCGCCACGGAGAATGGAAAATCGTCCAGATGCATTTTTCGCATGCAACCGAGGATTTCGCGAAGAAGTAAGCTGGACGGCGCGAGGAAAAACTACTTTGTCGTCTTGGCGCCCATCTGGATACCGAGTTGTTCATAGACAACATCGTTCGGCTCCCACAATTCAATCTTGTTGCCTTCGAGATCCATGATGTGGACAAACTTGCCGTAATCGAAGGTTTCGATCGTGTCGGTGACGGTTACGCCTTCTTTTTTCAATTCCTCCACCAGCGCGACCAGGTCTGCAACACGGTAGTTGATCATGAACTCCTTAGTGGATGGCTCGAAGTATTTGGTCTTCTCTCCGAACGGACTCCATTGCGAGAATCCCTTCTTGGTGGAATCGTCCGCCTGCCGCCATTCGAAGACAGTGCCGTACTGGTTAGTATTGAGGCCGAGGTGCGTTTGATACCAAGCCCTCACCGCTTTGGGATCCTTGCATTTGAAAAAGATGCCGCCAATGCCGGTGACACGCTTGAGTGGTTTGCTTTCGCTCGCTTCGTCAGCCAAAATCGCATTGAAGGCGAATCCACAGCAGAATGCTGCCGCCAACGCCAGAGTAAGGAAGGTAATTCGTCTCATAGTTTCTCAACCTATCGTTAATTGGTTCAGTTATTGCAGAAGCTTTAATCTACTGTCCCACTCCCTGTTTGGCAAGCAGTAGGTCGCCCCCGGGAGTTCGGATATGCGGGCATGTCCAAGCACTTCGTCGATGTTTCGGCTGCCCTACGGGGTAGGGTTGCCCGTTAGTAGCGCTACCGCCGCCGCGAATCTTCCCTGCTGGCCGTTGCTGGGAAACGGCACGTCGCGGCCACGGTTGATCACGCTGAATCCATCGCGCGAGAGCAACGGATCGAGAATTCGGCAGACATTTGCCTTAATCAGCAGCAGTGGCGTGCATGGCTCCATCGTTGCCTCGCGAATGCGCTTCACGAGTTGCGGGTAATCGCGAATGATCGTCGCATCACGCTCACGATTTGATCGGCCGTCATTCACGGGCTCGTAGGTTGCATCAAGCAAGAGAATTCCCGCATCACGCAACGCAATCAAGCCCTCTTCTTTATTGGCTGGTCGGATCTTCAGAAGCGATTTCATTACCGCGCTAAACAAGTGTTCGCTCGGCTTGCCGGAGGTATCATAGAAGTAGTTCCCCGACACTGGCGGCGACTCGGCAATCAGAATCAGTGACGGCTTTTGTGGCTTGAATCTTTCGCGCAGGCGGTGGTAGTGGGAGGGGGAGTGCATATTAGATGTTTCTTGCCTCAGTTTCGACAAGAGTCCGAACCACGGGGGTTCGGACCTACTTGACTAGGTTACTACTACCGCACACCGGGCAAACATATGATCCACAATTGATTTCGGCTTCATCAAGCACGAGGCTTGATCCACAACAATCACATGTCGCTTCGACTTCAATGTCAGATTGAGAAATACTGTCATTTACCGGTTTGCTTGAATCGAGT
Source organism: uncultured Ignavibacteria bacterium (assembly GCA_964584025.1). Classification (GTDB taxonomy): domain Bacteria; phylum Zixibacteria; class MSB-5A5; order CAIYYT01; family CAIYYT01; genus JADJGC01. The sequence goes on along the minus strand of CAZOYE010000006.1, from coordinate 83,570 downwards.
TCTCGATTGACTATACGACTTGAACGGAGAATCGCCAAAAGGCCAATCGCTGGCGAGACCCACAGAAGGTGAAGTTTGCTCACGTCAATGAAGAGGATGACCAAGAGAACGAGTCCCTCCAAAGCCACGATCAGAGGCGTAGCGGCGATCATTACAATCTCTCCCAGCTTCATGGACTCACCATCAAGAAAATCCCGTTTTCGCGACGACCAAGTCGCTAGCAGCGTGAGCGTCGAAAGCAAGAATCCAAACCAGACTATCCAGCCAAACACGGAGCCGCTCCCTCTAGAATTTAACAGTCGTTGAATATGACTTGTTTGGTTACCAATTCATTCCCCTGGCAATGACTTGCATCGTAATTTCGACCACATTACGTGCGTGAGATTCCAAAATCGCCTCGACTCTCTCATTCTCCATCAACATTCGATTTTCGATTGTGCCATCACCGAGAGGCGCCCGAAAATGCGCGATTCGATTGCGGATCTCACGCGCCGCGTCAATCTTCTTGGATACATCCAGAGGAAGCAGTTTACTACCCAGCGCTTCCTCCTGTAATCTCTTAAGTCCAGCATTCTCCAGATCGTTTCGTCCCGCCATGTAGAAGCGACTTGCAAACGAATGTTCCAGGAACGACATCCCCAAATTAATGACAGCCAGGTATTGGCCATATACAAAGCAGTATCTGATCTCTTCAAATAACAGAGAGGCCGTGAACCCGCCCGTAAACACGAAGTTATTCACGGCAGGCGTCTGGCGCATCAACCATTCTAGCCGTTCCAGCCTATCGGCTTTGCGGGACACATCCTCTGTAGCAAGCCACTCGCGAGCTTCCTTTTCGAACTCAGGGCTGTTCAGTTTCCCCCCTACTCCATCATCAGCACCACTTTGCTCGACGGTTCCTTGCCGGTGGCGAACATGTCGACGGCTTCGAGGAAGCGCTTGAACGGGTAGCGGTGCGTAATCACCGGGCGCGGATCAACCATGCCGCCATCCAGAAGGGCCTGCATCTGGTACCAGGTTTCAAACATCTTGCGGCCGTTGATGCCAATCACGGTGGCGCCCTTGAAAATGATCGCCTTGTTGACATCGATCATCACGGCATCCGGCGGAATGCCGAACATCACGAGCGTGCCGGCTTTGCGGAGAATATTGAAGCCGGTCTCGACCGATTTCTGGTTGCCGGCCATATCGAGGACGACATCGACGCCGCCGGAGGTTTCATCCCAGATGCGGTGGATAAAATCCTTGTCGCGGGCGACATTGATCGAGACGTGTGCGCCCATTTTCTTGCAGATCTCGAGATTGAAATCCGCCATGCCGATATTGTAAATCCGCTCGGCTCCGACGGCTTTGGCGATACCGCAGGAGAACGCGGCGGTCGGGCCGTCGCCGATGACGGCGATCCGTTTGGTCGAGACGTTGGCGGACATGGTGGTATAGACCGCGTTGCCGAACGGCTCGTGGATCGAGGCGATCGCCGGGTCCATGTGCTTGTCGATTTTCCAGCAGACGATTTCCGGAAGCGAGACATACTCCGCAAAAATCCCATCCGTATCGACGCCAAGAATTACGAGGTTGTCGCAGATGTGCATGTTGCCCATGCGGCATTGTTTGCAGACGCCGCAGGGGATATGCGATTCGGCCGCGACAAAATCGCCGACCTTGATCCCGCGGATATTCTTGCCGATTTCCATCACTTCGCCGCAACACTCATGGCCGAAGATCAACGGTGGTTTCAGGCGGCCTTCCGCCCACTTGTCCCAGTTGTAGATATGCTTGTCGGTGCCGCAGATCGACGCCGCCCGCGTTTTGATCAGAAGGTGATTATCGTCGATTTGAGGGATGCGTACTTCGCGAAAATCGGCTCCCGCCGCCCGTTCCGGTTTGACACCGGCCCACATGGTCTCCACAGTCGTCGTCCTTTCCCGGCGGCGAATCTTGCGCCGCGCTATGTATGCCGGAGGGAACATACCATGCCGGGGAATGGCTGTCAATCGGTATGGGGGACGTGCGTAGGGGCGACCCTTGTGGTCGCCCGCGGTCGTGCAGCAATCAGCTTCCGGGCGGGGACAAGCCCCGCCCCTACGGGACAGAGGTTATGGTCGCCCGGATTCTGAGCCACAATCAGGCTTGACGGACTTACCGAAATATCCTAACTTCGAATTGCATATCCATTTTACTTTCTCGGGAGGCAGCAGTGCATTCTTCGTTTCAGATCATTCAGCGGTACCTGAGTTTGTTGGCCGTCACGATTACTGCGATTGGGTTCTCGCCACTATCGGCCCAGCCTTTTCCAGATCCGGGAATTCCCGACACGGTGCGGATTGGCTGCCCCATCAATGGGTCAGACATGCAGCTTGGCGACTCAGTGGCTATCCCGGTCTATATCGTGTCCGACACCAAGGTTATCGCGTTCGTCTGCGGCTTCACCTATAACTCGGATATCGTCGAGATTACTTCGTTCAAGGCAAACCCGAGCATCTTCTTTGGCGCGATGGTCAGCCAATTTCATCCCCATCCAGAGACTAATAGCTGCTTGGTCGGTGGATTTACTCTTAATTCGCAAATGAACGTAATGCTGCCCGGTACGAGTTTGATAGGTCATCTCAACATGAAACTGCTCCAGTCAACGACAGGAACCACAATCAGAATGGATTCCACGTTCGTACCCCCTGCCGGACCATGGGTTCTCGCTGTGGATACAGCTGATGGTAACGCAAGTTTCGATATTCGGCCGCAGTACAGCCACTGCGGTCAGTGCGATATCGGCATCAACACAGTTTGCGACAATCCAACACCTTCCTGTGGAGATACCGACGCGTCTAAGCAAATCGACGTTAGCGACGCCGTTTGCCTCATCAACTACATCTTCGCTTCCGGCCCAGCACCACAAGACGACGCCAATGGCGATGTCGACTGCTCTAATCAGACCGACATCACCGACGCCGTCTACCTGATCAACTACATCTTCGCCGGCGGGGACCCACCCTGTGCGGCGTGCCCATAGCAGACGCAGCCATCGTCGCTATCTCAGGTAGAAAATAGCTCATTTCCTTATCCCCTTGATGATTAGACTATTATGTCGATATTATCAATCGACATATTAGACCCGTTCATCTGAAATTCTGAGTCTTTGTTGAGCGCCTCGGAGGAATCATATGCGCGCCTTGCATCTGCCTAGTTTACTCGTCCACTTCGCATTCATCCTTGTGCTACTGACCCCAATTTCCGCCTACAGTGTCGTGCCGACCTCGATCAGCTATCAGGGTCGGCTGACTGATGCTGCCAACGATCCGCTCGACGGGTCCTTTGTGCTCACCTTCAACATTTACTCCGATTCGCTCGGCATAACCTCGATTTGGTCGGAGAAGTTGGAAAACATCCAGGTCGCTAAGGGCCTGTTCTCGGTAGTTCTCGGCAAGTCGATTCCGCTGACAGCGCCTGTTTTCGACGGCACTACCCGCTGGTTGGGAATCACGGTCGAATCCGCCAGCGAAATGCGCCCCCTGCAACAGCTCCAAAGTGTCCCTACGGCCTTTCAATCGTTGTACGCCGATACTTCGCAGCACGCCAAGACCATTGCCGACAACTCAGTTACATCGACTAAAATCACCAACGGCGCGATCGCTTTCTCCGACATCGGCCAAAATGGCGCGACCTCTGGACAGGTGATGAAATGGAACGGCTCCGCCTGGGCGCCCGCCGCCGACGCGCAGGGATCGAACACCTCCGGCTGGATCGACAACGGGACCGTCGTCAATCTCACCGACCCTCTCGATACTGTCGCGCTTAACACGAGCTCCCGTCTCGGAAAACTCAACGTCAATGGCGATCTTGGGCTCACGGGCACATCCTCGATCATATTCGGGTCCCCGGACGCCCGACTTTCTGCTCTCGGCGGAAACAACATGCGTCTCTACGGCGCCGACATCAGCTTGATGTCCACTGAAAGCGTGTATTTCACTGAATACGGCGTCGACACCTGGGCGGAATTTGATAATGTTAGCCGACGGGTTGGCATCGGTACAATCAACCCCGATGACCGGTTGCATGTTGAAAATGATCAGGCGAGCTCCTGCTGGGTTAAGATTCAGGGCTCGCATGCCACCAATTTTGGGCAAACTGGTCTGCGTATTCAGACTCCGCAGAATACCTGGAATCTGCGCATGGATAGCTATTCCAATGGCAATTTTCCCGATGGCGCTCTATCGCTCTATTCGTCCGGAGGAGTCAAAGAAGCAATGACCTGGCTGGAAAACGGCCGTGTCGGAGTCGGCACGACGTCACCGACACGACAGCTGCATGTCGCTGGAAGTGTCCAGGTGCGAGACACGCTCTATGCGAGCGCGCTAGACCCGAACTTGATCAATTCCTCGCAATTGCCCGATGAAGCCGGCGCTCAGTGGACAACGGCCATCCCAAGCATCTACCTCGGAGAAACCTCCACCGATCTGGTTTCGTCAACAATCGAAGTGCCGGGTCCGGGATATATCCTGGCTTTCGGGCAGTGCAACTTCTCGATGCAGCATGCATGGAATGACATGGACTTGGCTCACTTCGGCATTGGTCCAACATCCGGGACCTACGCGAACATTTCCTGGTATGGATTAGGTACCAGCGTAGAATCCGGTACGCACTATCTTTCGGCGCTTGCTTTTGGCGAGTTTACCGTCGACGAAGCGGGCACCTACGAGTACTTCATGACGGCCCGAAGAACTGGGCCGGCATCGACTCTGGTTTCGTCAGCTCGCCTGGTGCTCTTGTATGTACCGACGCGTTATCAACCGTCAAAGCAAGAGCGTGTCGAGGAACCGGTTATCGACTTGGCGGCGGTAGCTGCGGCACATGCAGGACAAGAATCGCTAGCCGCACGATCGCAGAAAGATCTCTCCCGGCGCATCGCCGACTTGGAAAACGAGATCGCGTCGTTGAAAGCCGCAGTCGCATCTCAAGAGAAGCGCTGATGCCGACCTGCAATCCGTCGCGCGTGGTCCAAGGGTCAGGCGACTAAATCGCTGGCGCCGGCATACCGTAGCCCGCCCACTCTTCCAATGATGGCCCGAAGATGCCCGGCACTTTCAAGCCGGCCTGTCGCATCAGCACTGTCATCTGGCCGCGATGATGAATCTCATGGCCGATCAACACGAAAAGTGTGAAACTGCGTGTCCACATCGAGCCGTACATGTCGTCTTCCTGAAGCAGCGTTTCATCTTTCCAGTTCTTCTTGATCTGTGCCAGCAGCGAAGATGCCGCCTTATCGTAAGCTCCCTGTACCGCCTTGGCACTTGTTGGCACCGGGTCGCTCTCAGCCGGCGCATCAACTTGCAAGCCCACGCGCCCGCTCATTTCGCCCATGCTCTGAATAATGTGCCAGGCCATGCGGCCGAGCGTCCGGTGGTCCTTGTTTACGGCCTGACCGAGTGAGGCATCCGTGATCGCCCCCAGGATCTTGCGCGTCGCATTCGATTCGTTGTTCCACCAATTCTCGAAATCCGTGATCGTTCGAATCAGGATAAATCCTTCCGCCATAACAGCTCCTTGAGGGAATCATGAGTTCAAGTATAAATCGTTCTTCAGACTGGTGGCAAGATCACTCGATCTCAGGCCGGTGTCAATCACATCGTTGCGGAATTCGATTCTCGGCGGCCGCGTCGTGATTTCATTCGATTCCGCGCCCGACAAAATTCGATTGCCGGAAAGTCGCTGGCGGGTTATTTTCGCGACGGAGAGTTGGCAGAGCGGTCTAATGCGGCGGTCTTGAAAACCGTTGTCCTGCAAGGGACCGGGGGTTCGAATCCCTCACTCTCCGATTTGATTTTGTGCCGCACTGTAACTTATTACTTGACAATAACGAAACCTGAAGTAGATTATGGGTAGAACGTCGTTGTGTCCATTTTGTGGCCACGGGGGAGGTATCTCATGGGTTCCTTATACAAACGGGGAAAGATCTACTACATGGATGTGCGTGCCAATGGTCGCCGAATTCGAAAACGAGTTGGCACTTCAAAACAGGTTGCCGAACTCGCACTCAAGGACGTTGAGGTAAAAATCGCGCGCGAGGAATTCGGCTTTGCCAAGCAAGATATCACCCTGGAGAAATTTCTCGACAAGTATTTGGAATATTCTGCAGCCAATCACACGATTGCTACGCAAAAGCGCTATCGGGCCGTGATCGACCATCTTCGTCGCTTCATCGCACAGCGTGAGAAAGTGGTGATGATCTCGCAGATCGGGTCCAAAGAGCTGGAAGAGTACAAGATGTTTCGCAAGTCTGAATGGGTCAATCCAAATGGCATGCGAATCGAGAACGATGATGAAGTCTCGGCATTCTCTCGCCGTGGGGCCCGGGCTAATACAGTCAACTTTGAACTCGGCACTATTCGCACGATTCTGAATGTCGCAATCAAGTGGGGCTACTTGCGAGAAAATCCAACCAAGCAAGTGAAGCGGCTGAAGAACACCGATGCGAAGTTGCCACGCCTGCTCGATGCCGAGGAATGTCGGAGGTTTCTCGATCATACACCGGCTAATTTGCATCCCGTTTTCTTCACCTTCCTCAACACAGGTATGCGCAAAGGGGAGTTGATCAATCTTCAGTGGGCCGATATCGACCTGGTACGACGCAAGATCAAGATCCGCAGGAAGGAGGATTGGCACCCGAAGACGGGAGAACGTGAGATACCGATGAATGATGCTGTCTTTTCTTTGTTTCAGAAGTTGAAGAAGGCTAATGATAAGGGTCTCAAGAGCAAGTACGTGTTCCCATCGCGCACTGGTGGCAGGATGAAGGATCGACTTCGAGAAGAATTGATCAAGATCGCGAAGGCAGCTGGAATCACGGGGCTGACCAAGGTCCATTCCTTGCGCCATGCGTTTGCAAGTCACCTGGTGATGGCTGGCGTCGACCTGCCGACCGTGCAAAAGCTGATGGGACACTCGGACATTCAAACGACGATGATTTACGCCCACCTTGCGCCGGATCATCTGTCTGAAGCGGTTGAGAAACTCAAATTCTTGGACGGTTGAACGAAGACTCGTCGAGGGTTACATTGACGGTTGTTTGAGGCTACAATTCGGCTGCGATAGATCGACTCTGATTGCTCGTGTGCTCCGACCGGGCTTGGACTTCTTCTCGATCCAGGACTGAATCTTGTCCAACCGGAAACGAACCAAGTTACCAAACTTGACGTGTGGGATATAGTCTTCGTGCGTCCACTGATAGATGGTCGACGGCTTCACCTGCAGGTACTCCGCCACCTCCTGAACTGTCAGTAGACGCTCTTTCATGGCTCAGTTGGCTCCCAGTCTGCTCGCGGCGATCAGAACGAGAATCTCGCCCATTCTCAAAACAGGCATACCAAATCCCTACCCGGCCATCGATCGTTCATTCTCGCCCTGGATTCTCGCCCTGTACGCCGTTCCTAAACCGATTTCTCGCATGATCTCAGACTTGACTTGCCGCTTACGCCGAGCACCGGCCAGTTTCGTGATTTTCTCAAAATCACGGATATGAAACCCGAAGACGATTACGTCCGCTGCAACTTGGTGCACGATCAGCTCGGGTACGGCTCGGAGCCGATTCCCTGTTTTCGGCTTGTCAACCAGAAGCGCGAGGTACTCACCGCCAAGTGCGTAGATCTCCCCGATCTTGCAGGGAATGATCCAGTACATGGGATCTGCCTTGCGACATCCCTGCGCCGCCGGATCGATGGCGATACGGTATCGACCGCCGAACTGAACTCTGAGGTCAATCAGGGCCATTTCTTCTCCTCTTCTTTGGGGCATCAACAGTCATCGTCGCCGTTGCAGACAGACTCTGGTCTGCCGACCCCTTCAGCAATTCGAGGGCCTCGTCGAGGGAGACAACTTCTTGCGATTCTTGAACGAAGGTGAAGAAGACGAGGTAGGTCCGGCAGCGATGCTGCGCATGGTTGTACTCTCTTTCAAGTTCGATCAATCCCCGATCAATCAACCGCTTCAAGGTCTCGGCCGGATTGCTCTTCTTGAACCCGGAAAATTGTCGCATCGCTCCTTTGGGAATCTGACACAGCCAGACTTGTGAGAGTTGTGCCAAATAGTTATTACGTATAAGGCAGTCCCTAACGTATCCTGTGCTGTCTTCAGAGTCATCTCTGTCAATGCTGAGAACGAGAGTGCCCCTGTTCTTGACCCATTCCAGTAACGAGAACGCAGCTCGGAGCAACTTCGAGTCGAAACCTGCAGCAAGCAGAGTCTCGATGTCTCGGATAGTGAGTCTTAGGGAGAGGGTGATCGATGTCAGATTCTGACGACTGTACTTCGAGGGGTCGAAGGAACTGACAATGCGATCGATCTGATCATCGACATCTTGCCATTCGCCGTTACTTATCCGATTAGAACGGCCGTTATGATGCTTGCGAATCCAGCTCTTGAGCCAGCGTGCGGCTTCGGCGGGAGTCCGCCTGAGGACTCCCTGTTGCTTGCGGTTGAGGAGCAATAGCGCTTCATTGGTCGAGATGCCGAAGGGAAGTCCATAGTCCTCCAGAAACTCGACAGTAACCCCAAAATCCCCTTTGCCGAGGTTCCGCAGTTCCCTGTGTCGGCTGATTCCAACGATTGAGAGCTGCGAACGATTCTTGATCGACTGCGCATGCCTAATCATCCCCTTGAGCGAAAGCTCATACAGGGGATCGAGAGTCGCCGGATCGACGACGAAGCTGCCCTTGCCAAAGGGCAAGCGATCGTTCTTACGAGTCGCCATGATCTCGATGTAACCACTCTTAACTTGGACATTTGCATTGAGAAGGCGCTGCCTGGCGAAATCGTATATGTCATCTCGAAAATACACCCTTTCGAGGAAGTAGCAGACTCGCATGCCGCCTGATTCTGAACTTGTGCAGATCAGTGGTTCGGCATCGAACAGCCTCATCACGCGGCGTACACGAGAATCTACCGACTCCGACTGGTCACCTTTATTGTCGATGTCGAAGATCAGGAGATCATAGCCAACTCCGGGGGGAATTCCAATAACTGCCTGTCCTGTGAGATGATCGAATACGATGCGCCGGGTCCACGCTCGTCTCACGCAGCGCCAGCCCGTCGGGACCTTCACGTAGTAACAACCGAGGTCCCGACAGCTTAAAAAGAGTTCGAGGAAGGCAGTTAGGAGTGCATCGTTACACACTCGGTCAGGCGTTTTGTCTCGAACGATCATGCCTCAATTTTATTGGGGCGTCGAGGATTCTCAAAGATGACTTAGAGTGGACACGGGAGGTAGGACCAAAGGTGGACACCCATTTTGGCTAAGCTCGTAACAACCCTGAATCAGATGCCGGCGAGTCTCCGATGTAGTTCGGCCTTTTTGCGAGCTCGCTGCCGTCTCTTCGCTTCCCTTCCTTTGCACACAACACTACAATATGTCTTTCTGTGCGCAAGAATGTCCTTTTCGAAGAACTGACCGCAGGCCGGGCACACTCCGGTGCCAGAGATTGAGGTAGTCAGGTTGGATGCCGACTGATTGACAGCGAAGTCCGTGACTGCAATAGCCAAGAGCTTGTCAAGAAACTCGTCAATCGCGAGCGAGTTTCGCGGATCTTTATAATTAGGCTTTAGACAGAGTCGAGTGATCGAAACAGAGCTGCCTTTCTTATGATCACCTGTTGGCTTGATCTCAGTGAGCCGGTTTGTTGACTTGCACATCAATTGATTAAGGAATGAGAGATCGGCGTTTGAGAGCCTCTTCTGCAGTGGTGATTTGCTCGACCAGATTGTGCGAACGATGTTTCTGAATCGCTCGATTCGGAGCAACGTACCCATGGCTTTTACGCCCGCTTCAAACCAGCCTCCTTCGTCCGGTACAATGACTCCTGACCTCACTTCATTCTTGATGTCTCTCCATGACTCTGATCGGGCGTGCTCCTTGAGTTGTTCTTGCATCTTCGTCCACTCAGGACCTTCGTAGAGGGACTCAACGTGGGCAAAGGGACAGCCCTCTCTTGCCATCCAGTTCTCAACATTTTTGAGAAAGAACTTGCGCGGGTCACTCGCCAATGCGCCGCAGTAGTGACGTTTCTTGCTATGTCTGAGTCGACTGGCAATATCATCGTAGTTCAAAGAAATGAAGGTCTCGATAAGGTGCAGCTCGTACAGCCCAAAAGTGCATGAATACAAGACATTCGATCTCCAATCCCGCGAACCGCCTGCGAGATTTATTATCCCCTCGATTTCGAATCTTGGTTCGAACTTTCCCAGGTTCCTTCTCGCGAAGTCCCGCAGGGCATTGTCGACGACATACTCTTCTATAAGTCTCTTTAAGTTTTCCGCATGAAGGTCGTCGATCATGGGCAGACGGTTGACAAAGTTGCGCCAGAATCGACCACTCAATGTCTCATCTGGTTCCCAATAGGGGTTTTCAGTCACGTCTGCAATCATGCAACTCTATCCAGTGATCGCGTCCGATTTCGCCTGTCAAGCACGCGAATCTTCTATCTGCCTGCATCTCTGTCCGTTCGAGAATTGAGACTAACTCAATGTTATTGCTGTCACAGGTCAATTCGAATTTAGATGAAGGGACTTGCTCCGTCAAGTAGGCCTTTTGCAGAGCAGCAACGTGTTTCGGCCATGTGCGTTGTAACAGCTTCCATTTGGCCACGCTCGCGCTCGCAAGTGTAGCATATGGTAGCTATCCTTGAACTATTATTGCGGAGTCGATTGAGGGAAAATCAAGGCAAATATGTGCGTCATAACGCCAATTTACGGGCGATTTCGCGATACTTGGGATTTTTGCGGATAGCGGGAATCACTCCGCAAAAGTCATCCACTTTCAGCTCTCACCTGAGCACAGAAGTGGCTGAGAAACTTGAAAGTCATTCCGTTTCAAACCCGTGACTCTTGAACTTCAGCGTTCTGCTGTTTTCGGTCACGATTCGGACCACTTGTTCCGATACGCCTTCGGAGATGAACGTGTCAATTTCGAGTGTGACTTCTACCCTGGAACCGATAGCTCCGGCACGATGAGCAACAATCTCGTTTGTGATCAGGCTGGCAATGCTTCCCACTATTGCCGGGTCCAAGAAGATAGCACCATAAGACCATCTTGGGATCAGCTTCCGACCACCTTGTCGCTCTCATTATCGTCGAATTTTGAGATCTCCACCAAGGCCAAGATCGTCAAGTATTTGCTTGAGTTCGCGTTCAATCCCATCTGCGGACGTGCTGGTGACTGTGAGCGAGAATTCCACACCTACCGTGAATTCTCCTCCTCCAGACTTCAACTTCGGGATGATCTTCGTGCCAAGGCGGTTCCAGAGCTCTGGAGGGACTTGCCCAGAAAGGCGTATCGTTACCGGTGGATCCGCCACCCTGGTCTCATTAGCCTGCTGTGCATCGCCTGAGACTGCAACTTCCTTGGAGTCCTCTGGTTGAGGCTTAGGTTGAATCGTGCCTTGGGTCTGCACCCCAACGTCGGGCTTGGATCGGAGCGCGGTCGCACGAGCTTTTGAAATGAGGAAGACGCTATTTTCGAAAGTGATCTCGTCTGGCGGAAGCAACTCACCAAACCACAATCGCTCAAATGTCCCGTCAGGCCGTTGACCTGAGGCAAATCCGAGGTCGCCCTTGGACACGAACTCGACAATCTTGTTTTTCAAGACCGCATCGGGATCGAGCAGTCGGGTCAGGGAACCATTGAGAAAGCTTTGTCGCAGGCTTGCCATCGGCCACGTGCCTGATGCTTTCAGCGCCGGCGGCCAATTGCGTTCGAGATATCCGGCACCAACCGACTCATTGAGAAGCGACTGCGACTTCAGCGCCCCGATGATCCTGCCGCACAGGGTTTCTGCCCCACTCGAGTGGCCGGCACCGAGATCGATCGCTTCAAGAGAGTCCGGTTTCTTGTTGTCGAACAGCACAGCATAGCGATACTCAGCCCACACTTCGTCTGTGGCAGCGTTTTCGGCTTCGGAGACTCTCGATATGATTTCAGCCTTGTCGGTCTTATCGTAGTCAGAGCCGAGGAAACCCTCGGTTAACTCCCGCAGCACGCGACGCCATGCCAGGAGCATTTCGACCTTGTTCCGGAAGTCGCGGCCGGGCTTGCGGAAACACCAGACCAGCGAGCCCGGATATAGTCTTGGTGACGTACCTCTGTGCCTCGTCAGATTCGAAACCTGCTCACGCTGCTTCTTGTCGCCGGTCCATTCGTTGGTCGGATCCATGAGAACAAGAGTCAGTCGTGGCGAATCCGGAATGGTCGAAGCATCCCCGGGGAAGACAACCATTGGGATCGAACGACCACGCTCGAATTCCTTCTTCACAAGGCCGCGCATTTCCGGAAGGATCTCCGACTCCTCGTCGAGAGAAGCCCGTCTATCGTTTACAGCTTTACGAATTGTGGCCTTGTGGTAGATCTTGAATCCATCGGAGCCGACGCGACTGATGAAGAAAGCACGAGACTCAAGAGCCATTGCGGCGTTGTCGATGGAAGTCGTGTCAAGCTGAGGTTCACCAAGGGCAAATCGAAGCTCCGGAAGATGTGCGACTCGATCAGTCTGTCCTCCCGATGATTCGAAGAGGATGGCCTTTGCCACACGCTTATGGATATCGCGAAGTGGCCCCTTGGCGTCAACGTCCAAAGCCGTGGCGTGGGAGTTGTCACCAGCGATGTCAGCCGAGATTGCCGCAGTCAGTTTGCTTTCTCCGAGCTGTCCAAGCACGACACTCTGAAACCCAGACACTTCCAGAGGAGCCGAGCCAATGGTGATTAGGGCTTCGTTGCGAGCTTTCTTGAACCCATCCTGATAAGCCCAGTTGATCCACTGCGCGAACATGGCGAGCGTGCCACGAGTCTGTTGATACTGACGCAAAGGCTGCCATTTGCGCTGAAAGACAGAAAGTGTTGCCGGATGAAACGGATAACACCCCTCGAATCGTCTCTGTAAAAAATCACGTGATCCGCTCGCCGTGACGGCGGTATCTACAGCTGTCCATTCGGGCGGAAGCTGGGCTCTTCGTTCGAAACACCAATCGGCATAGATCTTGGCGATCGTCGCTCGGACTTTGGGTGTTCCGATGTTTTCAAATAGCCTGCGCCTAACCACTTCGCTGATCTCAGCCTCATCGTTGGCGATAAGGTCTTTGGCGACACGCCGCACAATTCGAGTGATCTTCTCCTGCCACACGGTGTCGGATTCGGTCATCTCGACCTGGCTGCGCGGAAGGCTAATCACAGCCGCACCATGGGTTGTGCCGGTCATCGCAACTGTCAGGTTCTGAATGAAGGCATGGAATGGTTCAGCCAGATTCCGATGTCGATTCAGGAAGTTCAATACTTCATCAAAGAGCACCAGGAAAGATCCACCTGATTCGGCGAAGATCCTTCCGAGCGCTTCAGTTCCCGGAGGGGTCTCCTTAGCATTCTTGCCGAGAAGTTCGACGCCCTTGTCGCCTGCCAACTGCCTCGCGATATCGATCCAAGGCGTCTCTTTGCCGTCTTGCGGATCCCAGGCATTGCCAACAAAAACTGCGACCTTTGTCTGCGGGAGCTCGGAAAGCTCGGATTGCCGCATGAGATCGGCGACACCGTTGAATCCGAGCGCCTTCTTGCCCTGCTTGGCAAGATGGTAGAGTGTCGTCAAGGTGTGCGTCTTGCCGCCGCCGAATTGTGTTATCAGAGTTAGTACCGGGGCCGTATTGTCAGTCTTGCCGGAGAGTCGACGAAGCACCATGCCGGTGTGATCGCGCAGGGCACGGGTGAAGCAAGTTCTTTCGAAGAACTGGTCGGGTTTGCGATAGTCTTCCGGGGCAGTTCCTGCTACGACTTGCTCAAGCGCGATGGCAAATTCATCTGGGTTGAATGAGCGCCCTTCACGGACTTCTTTGCGCGGTGTTACGACCTTATACCAGGGATCCATACTCAATCTGTCTTTGCTGCGACCGACGCAATTCCGATCGGCTCTGCATCTTCAATCTCAGGTTCAATGTTTCTATCGCCACCCAGTATTCGTTTTGTTTCCCGCAATGAGTTTGAGTAATAGTCTTCGGCAGCCTTCCAAGTTCTGAATATTCGCCCCCTTATCTTTGAGACGAAGACCTTCGGTTCCAAGGCGAGGAATAGTCCTGCGGTCGAACCAATGCTCTCAAAAATCTCTCTTCTAAGATGGTTCTCGAACGGCAGAAGCCCAGGGTTGAAGTTTTGGTAGACGAAATTTCTGACTGCTTCCTTTACGGTCTTCCAGTCACTCAGGGCAACCACAGGAGCGTTTCCATTCCCTGAATCTTCTCCCCTTGCGTCCAAGAACGGTCTAATCTCATACAAATTCGGACTTAAGCGGTCGATGTGTGAAAAGATCTCATGGGATCCTTCCTGGAACAGGCTGTCGGACACGATGACTACGTCGACGTCTGACGACTCCTCGAACGGGTCGCCAAATTTGTGCGGAGACGGACTATAGCCCAGTTTGGCACTCCCCACAATGCACACGTCCTGAGACCCAACATCAAATTGATCTGCAATTTGCTCTCTAAAAACCACGTACTTCATCGGATTACCTTTGAAGACGTATGGTACGCCTTCAAGCAAGAATACCTTGGCAAGTATTTTGTGGCTATCGAGTTCAAGAACCAGTTCCCTGAATTGATCCTTGTCGGGAATTTGATTCCCGCCCAAGAGCTTTAGAAGTTCGTCTTTCGAGGTCATACCTTCCGTCCTTTTCTATTTCGGCACCGCATGCAGCATGGCATCCACCAACCGTTTTTCTTCGCTTTCCTTAGGATACAAAGCGGAGAGGGCGTTGGCAAGGCGAACGAAGTCGGAGCCGCGTTCGACTTCCGACTTGACCAGGGCGCGCAAGGCATTGGTTTTGCCGGCCGACTGAAGGAGCATCGCGGCATGAACCCGGTCGAGGGTTGTTGCCTGACGGCGTTTCTCGTCGTCGAACTCGAGTTTGCCGCCCGGTTTTTTGGCTTTTCGGCCGCGACTGCGGATCGGGGGAGCTGCTTCGGCAACCGGGCCAAGGAGCAAGTCGAGTTGCAGGTCCTGGGGGCGCGCTTGCGATTGCTCGATGCGGTGGGCGATCGCGGACGCGCCTTCATCACCGAAGAGCTGCTTGGCACGCTCGGAGACGGCCAAGAGCCGGACGATGCCTTTTTCTGTATCAATGATCCGACCCTCCCAGTCTTCGAGGTGAATCCCGAGCGGCTGCGCAAACCGGCGAACAACGTCATAAATCAGGCTGAAGCCCTTGGTCTTTGACTTTGTCTTCGGTGCATCATCATCGTCGGAATCACCATCGGCCTCATCATCAGAGGGTTCTTCGGAGTTGGCGGCAACTCCATTGGAACTCTGAAGAGTCCAGAGGAACAAGGCCGTCAATCGAGAATCTTCTTCCAGCACACCGGCAGCACCGTTACGTGCTTTGGATTCGTCGGTACCAAGAACTTGCTGGAGAGCAGCACGACCTACAGCTTCCCAAACGTAGGCCAGATAGCCGCGCTTGTGCGGTGCGGTGGCCTCGGGGTCGCCGCCGAGCGGGATCGGGCGGTCATTCGAGTCGAGAACCTGCGAGTATTGGCTGTAAAGCTCCAACGCCGGACCGATGCAGGCGAATACCAGATCCGCACCACGAATTCGTTCAGATTGCAGTCGCCCCATCCAATCGCCAACGCGTTTCGGGAGTGCATTCAGTACTTCATCCCAATCACCGATAATTGCCGATTGGGGCCTTTTCCGACAAACGAGGTGAATACTTGTGGCAAGTGACGCGGTATCTCGAGCATTCAGTCGCGATGACATTTCAGTAGCTATTGGCCAGGAGGCTGCAATACACCAACCGCCCGTGATAATTCCGGTCAGGAGAGCCTCCCATCCTTCGGTTGTTTTGTGAGCGAAGACAATTGAAGCGCAACCTGTCTCGACAAGGACATTTCGTCCGATACCTGCGGCGTCGCCGATCTTCTTCTCGAAATAGGCTTCATCCTTGACGGAGTTGCTTAGGCGGTGCGGGCGATCAACGACGCATTCTCCTTCCTTTGGAGAAAGCTGCTGTGCAAATTCGGTCAAGGTGACAGGAAGAGAACGCTTTAACCAGACATAGAAGCTATCGGCCAGATGGGCGTATGGTATTGAGTCATAGTATGGCGGATCGGTAAACCAGACCTGACAAGACTCATCAGGCAGGTAGATCTGGGTAGCATCCACCTGTTGAATCTGACCAGGCTTTAGCTTCAGTGAGGTAATCGTCTCTACAAATGTCGCGAATCTCTCAACCCAGATATCGAAAATGTTCCCGTTCTCAGATCTTGGTGACGACTCCGCGAAATCCCACACCATTCCGATTGCGTGCCGTCCGAACATGTCGATCAGTGACTCTCCAGTGGGCTTCCATCTACAGTGAGCGCTCAATAACATGACAATCCTATCCAATGCGAGCGAGCATAACCTTGAGCAGGATGCTGTTGTCTCGATAGAGCGAATAGCCTGAGAATATGTGAAGAGAGATTGCTTCTGACGATTTGTGAAGATATCTCCCCAAGTCGTCGCTCCATATAGAGGCACAGACACTCTTCGGATTTCATTCAGGCTAATTGCTTCGTCTGGCACCGGGCAAGGCCCTCTCCTGCCGCTGATTTCCCACTTATCGAGAGTTTCCTTGAGCCTTACTTGAGCCTTCAAGGCACAGCTGTAGTCCTTATCATCAAGTAGCCGATATTGACGCCCGGCTTCGTCGTCCTTCACAGTGACCACCGCCAACAATCGCGCGCCGCCGATTCGATTGCCGTCATTGTCGAAGATCGCATCGGCGCCGCCGCGTTGGGCTGCAAGTTGTGCGCGGACACGATCGGGCTGAAGAATTGTGCCGCACGCAAGGCAGCGTGCCTTGGCGCGACTGACGGTGCCCTCGTGCACGTCCGCCTCCGACTTGGGCTCGAAAATCTCAAACCCGACGACCGGCGTTTTGCCCTTGGGATGCGAAACCTTGGCGTTCAGAGCGCGCAATCGCTTTGCCTTTTTGCACAGCCAGAACGATCGCATTAAGGGAATTTCGGCCCCGCAATGGGGAGTCTCGCAGGTGACCGTGCGCGCCCACAAATACGCGATCGGCCGCGAGCCGTCGGGGTCGAGCGGGTAGAATTCGGCCAGCTCCTTCTCCGCCCGCTCCTTAATCTCCTTGCCGACTTTACGAAGTTCTTCAGCGAGTTTTGGGCCGTGGCGCGGGATATCCTCCAGCATCACCTTGAGAATCAGACATGCCACGGGATTGAGGTCGGAAGCGAAAGCATCACAACCGACGCGGAGCGCCTCCAGCGGAATCGAGCCGCCGCCGGCGAACGGGTCGACCACCAGGGGCGGTTCGTTGCCGTGGGCAGCCTTGACCAGACCGCGAGCGACTTTCAGATAGACCGGGTGCGCCGAATGATCCCAATTGGCGAAATCGCCGATGAACTTGAGCAACGCCTTGCGAAGCGATAGATCGTCCTTCTTGATCGTACCCACCAACTCGGGCAGCAATTCGCGCGCCGCAGTTTTGAAATCATCCGGGCAGTGTTCGTCGACCGGATCCGGCAACAGCAGCGCCATCAGCATCGACCTACAGGCAGCCAGCGGTCGTCGCGCCCACCAAAGATGCAGCGTCGACGGATGCCCGTGCCGGATCGATTTCTCGCGCGCCGAGTGCTTCGACACCACCGCAATCGGGAAATCGACTTCAGCGAGGCGTTTGCATTGTTTAGGGATCATGAGAAGACTACCTATTCTTGCCTAAGGAAGCCCAAAGCTCGTCGAGTGCGAGTTCGTGCGCGTCTTTGACCTCGTACAATGTCGCGTTCCGCCATCTCAGGATTGTCAAATCGCCAAGCAACGGGTGCCTCTCAAGCAATCCCCGCTGCACCATGCCATCTTCAACTGTCAGTCTAACATCCGAAATGTGAAGCTCGATTCGTATTTGCAGTCGCGCTTTCTGGCCGTCTCGCCAGAGGTCAGGAGCGTCATCATTCATTGGCTGCGGCGCTGAAGTCACCGCGCCGTGAGCAACAATGCCACCGCTTCCTTTGACCCATCCATCTGAACGCCAGACGAATACGGCTTCACCAACCCGAATTCGACGATGCAAACGGCTCTGCCCGACAGACCAATTGATGTCTGATTGCCGCGACAGATAGGCATCAACATCGAATCGCTTTGGGTTGCCTTGTATGATCCAGGTGCTCATATGCCGTTGCTACGCCATGCTGTATCGAAGTCAATTGTCATGATAACCCCAAAAGGCTCGACAAATCGGATGTTTAATGCTGAATCTTGATACACTCCTGCCATCTTATCCGCATCGAGTCCATGATAGGCGATTACAGGGTTTGGGGATCATTTCACTTCGGCCCTCTTCGACTTCTTTGATCGTGACCGAATGAAAGTACGATAGTCCTTAAGTGCGGTCTCAATGTCGGACTTGGTCAGCCTCCTCACGTAGGTGATGACTTCATACGAGTAGAGAGTCAGTTGTCCCTCTCTCGCCTTCCAACAGTATTGAAGACTATCTTTTATTCTGTGTTTCCATACAATTGCTTGAAACGTATGAGAGGAGAATTCATCGCCGAGAAAATCCTGTATCTTGGGAACGACATCTTTCGCCCGCAGCGGATGCGTTGTATTCGGATCTTGCGTTTTCACGATCGCGAGCGGGCCAGCTTCGCCTGCATCTCGGGCAACGCCAACGACGAGATCAGCATCGCCGATTTTCTTAACCGACTGGAGGTTGATCGAGAACACAGTTAGCAATCGGCCTCTATCTTGTCCGAGCTTCCTAACTTCCTCTGCCGATGCAGCAAGTTCGGCAAGAAACTGCTCAACGGCATGCGACTTTTTCTTCTCCTTGGCAGCTCTACCAGACATGAATGTAACCACATCGATGGGTGGGTCAAATCCAAGCGGCAACAGTCGCCAATTGATTTGCTCTTCGACCCGCTCACCAAACTCAGATTCTACCAAGTCGCGAAAATTGACTATACTGGTTTGTGCGAGAGAGTAGATAATAGTGCCAAAATCCCGCTCATTGTAGAAATGCACAGCGTTATCTCGATACGTACTTAGCAACTCAAGGTTTCTTTGCACGGGAAGGTTATCGATCTTGGTTGGCAAGTAGTTCTTAACTTTGGCGAGGGTGTCATGTAATGAGAGCGTTCGATATGGCAGTCTGCGTTTCTTAGGATAGTAAATGGACTCGTGCCCTTTGGAGAGCACTGCCTTGAGCAGTAACTCCCACGCATTCAGCAGGAGAATAACAACGCACTCATCTCTGTACTCGAATGCCGGCTTGTTGTAGATCTCGATACTTGCGACTAATGCGGCCTTGGCATTGGCGAGCAGCTTCTTGTATGATCCTCGATAGTTCATCAATCACTCTCATTCAGGGAATGACGCGATCTCGTCAGGCCGGAACATCCTTCAACTCAGTATTGGGCACATTCGTTTTCACCCAGTTGATGAACCCGCTATTGGAGCTTTTGATATTCAAAGCTCCAAAGAATGCCTCATAACGGAGTAACGCGGGGCAATCCTTCATAACAACAACTTCAATTTCGAGTGGACTCTGGCGCCTCCGCGCAAGTTGTGACCGCTTTAGTAGATGTCTGAATTCATAATCCGCTTCAGGTAATGAGTAACCGATTACAAGCCATTTATCTGATTCGCTGAGGTGTTTCCCCGCAAGATCCCAGAGTGCCTGCAGGAAGGCCGGTGAGAGGTCCTTCCGATAGCTGAAGGTCGCAATCCGGCCACCAAGAAGGCTACCACAGTGCAAACACTTGCGATCACTTCTACGCGGCTCGTCAAAATCGTCCTCCGGAAGGGAGGCAAAGAAGAGCCCGAAGTCGTCGTACCTGGTGTATACCCCCTTATAAAGCGCAGTCTTCTCTTTTCCTCCATAAATCCTGCGACAGGAGTCGCAGTAGATCCAGTTGCTGGAGCCGTGCAGCTTCAGGAGCACTATTCCCTCATCGCTCACAAACGATCCATTATCAGGCAGTATTTCAATTCCGTAATTGACTCCGTTACTCAAGCTGTTCTCAGTCAGGATATCCCAATTTAGGGAGACGATTGTCAATTCGTAAGTTCGACGCCAATACTCGAATAGGCTCCGACGTAGCGCCAACATTTTCGTGATGTCCTGATTCAGAACTTGGAATATTCTTTGGATACTCATCCTTCTAATTGCACGAAGTTTGCTCGGCTGGTAGCAGGCCCCCAAGTTATGCCCAGAGTTCGCCGCGAGGTCAAGCGTAGTGAAATGATCTTCCAAAGTTGGGAGATTGCCGTTTGTGTATCCAAACACATCCTGCCAGAAATTTCGAATTACCACGCTGATCTTGCTTTCCCAATCCGCATTTAAGACCGGTCCATGTTGATCAACAAGCAATGAGGAATTCAATTGAGCGGTCGTAGGAATCCCAAATGGAGCGGAAAACCCGGATCCCAAGATCAGTGTGAGTTTCTTCTTTGGCAATTTCTTACTCCTCTTACCTTTGGCTATATTCGCTGAGTGTCGATCCAATAATGTTGCACCTTCACGACCTCAGTCCATTTCAATCGAGACGGGTCCTTAATCGGGTCTTGAAGGACTGGATCTGCACTGCATGCGGTGACCACATACAGCCAATAACAATCGCGACGGTCTTCAGCGACTCGATGCTCGTTTGGTGTAAGAATCACATTTCCACTCTCCGCACCGATTCCTTTGACCTCTATTAGCCGCAATTCTCCGGTCGACAGATCGAGACTGGTCAAGTCGTAACCGAGGTTTTTCTCATGAACATCGAAGACCTTTCGTCCATGAGTTTCTTCGTATTCTATCGCCACGCGCATGGCGGTCTCCTCAGTCTCCTTGTTTGGTCGCAGGTTGCGCGTACTCGGCTCGTTCAGCTCCGGGTGTGGAAGTATCAAGGCGCTGGCGATGCAGCGAAAATCCTGTATCGTCAGGGAGCGTTGGCGTTCAAGCTCCTGCCGGCGCCGATCGCGCCGCGACATGAGTTCGGCGTGACGATTCTCCGCTTGCGCCAGTCTCCCTTCGGCTCCGGGCTGAGCCTTGTCGACTTCGGCAGCAGCCTTGCCAATCTCCTCATCCGCTTTCTGTAGCAGTTCGGTCAGCGAAAGTTCAACGTGTGTGGCGATTCGTTCGACTTCTTCGATTCGTTCAGCGCGGACCTCATCCAAGAATTTCCCAACGGCATTCTCGAAAAGCCAGGATTCGGTTAGGGCCAGCAACGCCACGCCGGTCAATTCGGAAGTCGATTTGGCCGGAAGGTAGTTGTTGAGAACGGAAGGCTCCTGCAAGCGCGGCTCCTCACCCTCGCGCAACTCCACTGCGAAGAGTCTCTGATGAATCGTATTGCCAAGTCCGTCGACAACCTTCGCCGTGTATACGTCGAGTCTTGCCGGACAATCATGTTGAAGCGAATAGAAGCAGGCACCGCTCGATAGCACCTCGCCCGAGATGCTGAGGGTATGAAGACGAAGTGATTCGAATAGTGGGTGTCCTGGTGTCACCCATTCGAGGTTGTTCTTTTCGGCAATTTCCCGGTCGGTCGAGAGGCGGGGATACTTCGCAGCCAATGAAGGCAGTCGCCACTGCGGCTCGCGTTCGTATCGGCGCAGGACGTCGGGAGTTCGAGACGGATCAAACGTGTGCGGGAGCGACTGAATCGATTTCAGCGTGAGCGAAGCATGCGGCGCGGACTCCTGAATAAACCGGTCGACAGTCTCCGGCACGACGCGACGTTCCTGTGCGCGCGCCCGACGTTCGATCAGCATTTCCAGGTTCAGCCGCTTCGAGGCCAATCCTTCGAGCGCGTTTTGACAGATGTTGCGGAATCGACCTTCGTCGACATCGTGCAGCAGGCGATCTTCGAGATCGGCGTCGCCAAGCTTTCCGGCATAGTAATCCCGCAGGATTCTGTCGATGTGCGCGGGGGGGAGAATCTCACCTACGACATTGAAAACTGCATCGTCGTCGAGGGCATTGCGAATCTCCTGCAACCGGGCCAGCAGACGATCGAGGACTTTGCCTTCGATGGTATTTATTGCGACGAAATTGAATATCAGGCAGTCGTGTTTCTGTCCATATCGATGGATTCTGCCCATGCGCTGTTCGAGACGATTGGGATTCCACGGGATGTCGTAGTTAAACAGCACGTTGCAGCATTGCAGGTTGATGCCTTCGCCGGCGGCTTCTGTCGCTACAAGGACCTGAATCTCGCCATCTTTAAACTGCTGCTCTGAGAATATCCGAGTTCCGGGTTCATCGCGAGAGCCCGGTTTCATTCCGCCGTGAATTGTACCGACGCGGAAGTTCCATTCCCCCAGCCGAGTCACCAAGTAGTCGAGTGTGTCCTTGAATTCTGTGAAGATTAGGAGTCGTTTGCTCTGTTGGTCGAAGAAACCCTGCTCATGCAATACCTGTTTGAGCTTCGCGAGCTTGGCCTCTGCCAGTGAATCCTCTAAATCCTGTGCTCGACGTGCGAACTCCTTAAGATCGTCGATTTCTTCCTTTGTCTCGTCCGCATTCTGGGAAAGTGTCACCGCGTCGATCAACCGCTCAAAGTGAGTGCGATCGGCCTCTTCCATCTCTTCGAGTTCTTCGGCATCAGGAAGATCAGGAGGCGCGAATTTGGCGAGCTTGGTTGCCAGCTTGAGACCCTCATCTAATCGCCGTGCACGGTTTTCAAGCGATCGACGCAGCGATCTGGCGCTCGAGGCAAGGCGGCGCTGATACAGCGACATCAAGAAGCCGACCGCACGGGCGGCCGGATCGTCACCGTGGGCAGCAGCCTTGGCGCTTTGAGCTTTAACATACCGCGTAACATCACGATAGAGTTCGAACTCATCAGCGTCGATATTGAAGCTCGCCGTCGTTGGGATGCGTTTGGTGAAGATCTTCTCCGCGACCCATTCGCCGTTGGATTGACGTTCCGGGAAATAGACCATCGCCTCTTTGGTTCGCCGGAGGTAGAACGGTGCGCGGCGGTTCTCCATGGCTTCGCGGATCGACCTCACATCAGCAAAAGCGTCTTGATCGAGCAATTGCAGGAACAGGGTGAAGTTTTCGGGGTCGCCTTTGTGCGGAGTTGCCGTAAGCAGCAGAATATGATCGGAAGCATCTCGCAGCAGTTCGCCAAGTGCATAGCGTGCAGTCTTACGCGATGGAGGCGTCCAGGACATGCGGTGGGCTTCGTCGACGATCACAAGATCCCAATGAACCTGACGCAATCCTGGTAGTATCTCGGTGCGCTTGGCGAGATCCAGTGAAGTGATCACTTGATTTTGCTCCAGCCATTGATTCACTCCAAATTGCTCGCGGATGTCTCCACCCTTGAAGACAAGGAATTTTTCCTCGAACTTCTCCCGAAGCTCTCGTTGCCACTGGAAGGTCAGATTCGCGGGGCAAATAATCAAGATTCGATCGGCGAGTCCGCGGAGCTTTAGCTCGCGGATCAGCAGTCCGGCCATGATCGTCTTGCCGGCACCAGCATCATCGGCAAGCAGGAACCGGACGCGTGCAACTTTTAGAAGATAATCATACACTGCTTCAAGTTGGTGAGGTAGCGGGTCGACACGCGAAATCGACAGGCCAAAGTATGGATCGAACTCGTATGCCAGGCCAAGCGAGTAGGCCTGAAGGCCGAGTCTCAGGAGTGCAGCATCGCCGGAATAGTCCTTTTCAGGGTGCAGGACTTTGAGAGACAAGATATCGGACTCGGATAGCGTCACACGACGGAATTTCTCAGACTGCAGCCCGACAAGACCGACTGTCACCCGCCCGGAGTTGTCTTGATCAATTGTTTCAATCCTGACTGGTTCATTGAATAGCGGTCCCGACAAGATTTGCCCGAGACCGAGTTTTCCTGACTCCATCTTCCGCGCTCCCATTGCGTTCATTGGCAAAGAGCCAGACCATGTCGATTCCCACTTTGCATTCGAATGCGTTAATCGAGATTAGACACGGCGTAGATGACAATTTGAACAAAAATAGTCAAAGTAGCAAGCTTTGTCAACTGAACCAGCAACTGAGCGGATCCAAACTCGCGTGGCGCAAAGAGCCAATAAACCCATGTCCACAGTGCATTACACTGGTTCACACTAATGTTAGAATGGATAACAAGCTGAGTCAGATCGTGTCAACTTGATCTGAGACGAATTTCGCTGCAAGGCAGCAAATCAATAGAGTCCGCCGCATATTTCCAACTGCTCACGTTCCTGATCCCGCCGCTTCCCACCCTCGGTGAACATTCGCACTGTGTCCTCTTCCGAGCACATGTGGGCCGACTCGCGGAGCGGCTATCTGACGCAGGAACGGCATATCGCAGCAAACCCCTGGCGAAAGAGATCACCGACGCCAACGACGCCCCGCAGTCGCCAAATGGCGACCGAGATCTTCTTCGTCTTTGGTGCTCTCGAGGTATGTGACGACGGAGCCTTTGACTGTGCATCGTTTATCGATTACTCCGACGAGACCATGCGGCAAGAATCTCACTTCCATGGCGTTCTCTGCAGCCAGCCTGCTTGGGTTTGACAGTTTAGCTCATTTGTGATAACAATCTACTCGAACAGTCTCTCTGCTAATGATTACATCGTGCCCAGCTTTGGATGACGGCACATTGACATTAACAGACTGATTCGACTTGACACGGATGTTAAGACGATGTATGAATAAGCACGTGGTTGGATTTATCGCAATTGCCGCCACGTTAAATAAGGTGCTAAACTGCGACGGTGATCCCGTGCTGTTTGGCACGGGAATTTTGTTTATGGTGGATTGATTTGTGGCGTATTGCAACCACCCAAAAAAAGTGCTAAAAGGCCGCTTCGGCGTCCGCACTATCGCGCCCCAATTCCAATCTGCCTCAATCGTTAACCCCAACGACGGAGGCGAACATGCTTCACATTTCAGAGCTGATTACCTGGATCAAGCAGAAATCCAGTGATCGGAGAACGTCTCAGTTGCCTGCGGCTCATCGCGGTTATCCAGAAACCGACAGAAAAGGATCGGATCAAGTTGATTTGCCGGCATCAGATTCTCTACCTCGGTTTGAAGGCTATCCATACTTGATAACACGACTGGTGCCTTCGCTCTTTCACATCACGCTGCTACCCGATACTGTCTCGCGGCATGACCTCTTCGACATTGCTGCCATCCAGCGCTCCTATAACCGTCTTGAGTGCTGCTTAATCTACGGTGCGGATAACTGCTGCTATTTCACCGAAGAAGGCCAAGCTGTCCCATCCAATAATCCTCCTTCCGGAGGTGAGATCTCCACAAATGGACTCGTACTACCATTTGCTCCTGAGCCAACTCCCAGCTTCAAGCGTCGCTCTGAGATGCTCAGCGAGTTCAAGAGAGACTGCGGCATCACTGAATACAGAATCGTGATGGCGTACCTGACCAAGGGTGGAACACCTGCATCCAGAGAGCAGTCAGAGATGTTGCGGGGAAAGAACCTCTCCGGTGGTCTCCGAGGCCTCAGTCGATGTGCTGCCTGTGGAGAATGGCGAGGCATTTGTCTCGACCCTGCAATTCAGACTCAAAATGTGCTCGTGCGAGTCTCATGTTTGTGTGACAACAATAACCTCTGCGCACGCTGTCATGGGAAGCTCGGACCGTGCAAGCTGAACTCCAGCTTCTATGATCCGGAAGACGGTAAGGTACACTATGTTCCGGCCTTTCTGGCACTTGAGCATGATTGCGGGTGCGAAAGAGAATGCAAGTAATTCAGGAAGTTGTGAGATTGCCAATTATCAGCAGGCACTCTGCACACATGCGGATTACATCCTACTCTCGATAATGAGATGGCGTGGTCATACATCTTTGACTCGGGTCTGAATACACTTGGCTGTCTCTTGATACCAACAGCCAGTAATTTGCTTACGCTTGGCTTGTGATCTCAGAAAGTACTTGACAAAAGGACCGTTGTAGTAATGTTATTAATGTCTGGAGCATGACCCGGGGGTAATGCGTTGATCATCATTGCTACAAAACTGGACTATAGAGTCAAGAGCGCAACGACCAAAAGGCTAAGGGAATAACATATGCTGCGATCGAAACTACTTCTCAGCTCTCTAATTCTCCTAATGCTGTATTGCCTCTCGTGCTCAGGAGAGAAAGGCACTTCTTCTGAGAACTGCAACTTCACTGTGAGTGAGCCAACCGCAGGATCCAGCTGGATAGTTGGAGGCGTGCGCACGATTAAGTGGACATCAACGGGAGCAGGAGCCAATGTGAAATTGGAACTCTACAAGGGACCGACCTTGAAGTGCGTAATTGCTGAGAAGACTCCCAATAACGGATCCTTTGCATGGACCGTTGACGATTGCGGAGCAGGAACGGCATCTGATTTCGTGATCAAAGTAAGCGATACGGACAATTCAGCATGTGCTGCAAAGAGTAGCAGTTTTCCGATTGTGATGCCCTGTGCTCTAACAGTATCAAGTCCCGACGCGCAGGCAATTTGGACAAAGGGTGCCGAACACACTATTCGTTGGACCTCCTCCAACGCAGGTACAACGGTGAAGATTGAATTGCTGCAGGGTGCTACCCTGATTTGCCAGATAGCGCCTGCAACAGCAAATGACGGGGCATACGCGTGGATCGTTGATGAATGTGGTAGAGGAGCGGGCTCCGATTACGCGATCAGAATTAGTGATGTGCTGGATGTGAACTGCACTTCGACCAGTAATGAGTTTGCTATCGACTTGCCCTGTAATTTCGTGGTCACATCGCCGTCCTCTTCTACGACCTGGACCACGGGCTCTATCCATGATATTGAATGGACTTCCACTGGCGCAAGCGCCAATTCGAAAATTGAACTACTCAAAGGGTCGGTCATGATTTGCGTCATAGCGGAGTCAGTACCTAACAGCGGAGCCTACTCTTGGACCGTGAATGACTGTGATGGAGGAACGGGCACCGATTACTCAATCAGAATTAGTGATGCGGGCAACGCCAGTTGTAACTCAGCCAGTGGCAGCTTTGGCATCGATGTGCCTTGTGAATTCACTGTCACCTCTCCAACGGCAGCAGTGAATTGGTCTAAAGGGTCGGTCCAAGCCATTCAGTGGACATCAGTCGGAAATGTTGGCAGTGTCAAGATTGAATTGGTGAAGGGTGTGAACACAGTATGCGTGATTTCTGCATCGACGCCCAACACTGGAGTTTTGTACTGGGAAGTTGATGATTGCGGTGCTGGTGCCGGGTCCGATTTTGCAGTCAGGATAAGCGACGTGAACAACGCTAACTGCGCTTCTGTCAGTAATGGCTTTGAGATTATTGTACCGTGCAATTTTGAAATCACGTCTCCAACAACCAATCCAACATGGATAATCGGAAGCAACCAAATTATCCAGTGGACTTCTTCAGGTGCGGGACCCTATGCGTCGCTTGGACTGTACAAGGGTACTGATTTCATCTGTTGGATCTCGGCATCTACATCAAATGATGGCGAATTCACGTGGGTTGTAGAGGACTGCGGATTCGGCACCGATTCAGACTATTACATAGCTGTCTGGGATGCTGAAAATGTCGACTGCTACGGCGTTAGCAGTTACGTCTCGATTAGCCCTCCCTGTAGCATCTCAATCCTGAGTCCTTCGTCGTTGAGTGTCTGGCCAAAAGATTCCCCACAGACTCTAACTTGGACGACGTCAGGATTCAGCGACAGCGTGATGATAGAGCTTTACAAGGCAACGAATTTCGTCGGTACACTGGCTTCCTCATTCTTCAATGGTGGTACTGCTTTCTGGCTTTCAGTCGACGACTTTGGTTATGGCGCAGGCACGGACTATAGGATAAAGATCACAGATGTGAAGAACCCGTCCTGCTTCGGATTCAGCGACTACTTTGAGATATGGATGGCACCGCCGTGCATCTACACGATAACGAGTCCGTCCTACAGCTCAAATTGGACTACAGGAAGTACCAGGAACATTCTTTGGACGTCTACTGGAACAACACGATGTGATATCGATCTCTACAAAGGAGATTGGTTCATATGCCAGATCGCGTCAGACACGTACAATGATGGTAGCCATAGCTGGGTTGTCGACGATTGCGATGGCGGAACAGGTTCCGACTACAGAGTTAGGATTGTTGATGGATTTGAAGCTACCTGCTATACCTACAGCGATTATTTCGCGATTACGAAGGTATGCAATATCTCCGTAAATAGCCCGAGCTTACTGGATGAGTGGGACGCGGGCACGAGCAAAACGATCACATGGAATCACACGGGGGCAAGCACATTCGTCAAGCTTGACCTCTACAATTACTCGATTTTCCTGTGTACAATCGCATCTTCTACCTTGAACGATGGTTCATTCGTCTGGACAGTGGACGACTGCGGCGAAGGCACTGATGGTAACTTTCGAGTGAAGGTGAGCGACGCTATCGACGGCACTTGCTATGACTTCAGCGACTACTTCAAGATAAATGTGCCCTGCTTCGTAACCGTCACAGACCCCGGTGCATCAACTTCTTGGACCACGGGAAATCTTGAGACAATCCGTTGGAGTACATCAGGGGCGAGTTCAAATGTGAAGATAGAGCTGTACAAAGGTTCATATCGTCAGTCGATTATCACGTCCTTCACCGGCAACGACGGATCACATTTGTGGTTTGTAAGTGATTCTTTTGGTGGCTCGGGTAGCGACTATCGAATTAAGGTGACGGATGCGGACAACAGCGGTTGTTACGATTTCAGCCCATACTTCACCATCATCAAGGAGTAACCGAAAGAACGGTTGTCTCTTCGCGTAGCTACTGCAGACTCTCGAATAGCAGCATGCTCACTTCGAACACCACAAATGCAATTCGGCTTGACGAAACGGGGCCAGGAATGCTAATAACACAACTTAGAGCCCAGCATCGCGATTCAGAGTCTGCAGATGTTGGTGTTTGCCGTCAGCTAAATCTGGACACGAAGGGTTGTTGAGCGAAGAGACGGTTTGGGTAGATTGCTGAGAGTGTATGTCGTCAAACCAATTCGGACTCGGAGTGCTGAAAGCTAAGATACGGTTTGAGCGGTGGCAATCAGTTTTCGGTAGTGCTTCCTCCTCAGGTTTAGGATTCTCTCTTTGATTTGTTTTCTGCGCTCCAGCATCATTTGATCCCTCCCGAAGTAGACATCGGCTGGCGTCACGTTGCTCAGCGACTCGTGATAGCGCTCGTGGTTGTAGTAGTCAACGAAGGCGCTGATGCGAGTCTGCAGTTCTTCCGGGGAGTAATAATGCTCCAGCAGGATGATGTTTTTCAGGGAACGATGATACCGTTCAATCTTCCCCTGGGTCATCGGATGAAACGGCTTGCTGCGAACATGGCCGATCCCTTGACCTTCAAGGTAGGTCCGGAGCTCTCCGGACAGATAGCAGGGGCCGTTATCCGACAGCAATCGAGGCCGAGTGACCACTCGAGCATCTTGGACACCGGAAAGCGTTATCGCTTCGGCAATGGTCTCCTTCACGTCATCGGTTGACATGCCGGAGCAGAGCTTCCAGGCGATGATATAGCGCGAGTAGTCATCCAGTACCGTCGACAAGTAGTACCAACCCCAGTGAACCACTTTCAGGTAGGTGAAGTCGGTCTGCCAGAGTTCATGCACTCGTCTCGTCGGCTGAACGAACTTGTCTCGCGCCGTTAACACCGTAAACGCCGGACTGGCGATCAGATCGTTGGCCTTGAGGATGCGATAAACCGTCGACTCGGAGATGTAGTAGTCCCGGCTGTCGGTGATCAGCCAAGCCAGTTCGCGCGGCGTCTTGTCGGGGCAATCCAACGCCGTCTCGATCACCTTCTGCCGCTCCCAAGGCGGGACGGCATTCCAGAACCGTTTCCGCGATGACGGTTTGGCCGCCAAACCATCGTATCCCTGCTCCCGATAACGCTGATACCAGAGGTAGAACGTGCTGCGATTGATGTTCAATTCCTGAAGCGTCCGTTTGATTCCCAACTGTGATTCCTCCACCACGCGGATCACTTCCAATTTTTCGCCTTGGCTACAACGCATATACCGCTGTCTTACTCCAAGCCGGTCAGACTTTTTTTCAGCAGGCGGTTCTTCAGGCTCAGTTCAGCCACCAGTTGTTTCAACTGCTCGTTCTCCTGTCGCAGTTCAACGACTTCGCTACTGGTGGCTTCGCGAACCGTATCCCCCTGGAGGCGCTTCTTACCCGCCTCCAAGAAGTCCTTGCTCCAGCGATAGTACAAGTTGGCGACAATCCCTTCCCGGCGGCAGAGTTCCGCGATGCTGACCTCACCGCGCAGCCCTTCCAAAACGATCCGGATCTTCTCCTCGGTCGAGAACTTCCGCCGCGTCTGGCGGCGGATCTCTTTGACGACGGCTTCGGGGTTCGGTTGCTTCGACGATACCATATCTCAATCCTTTCGCTTTCCTGTCGTCTTGGCGAAGCCAGCCCGCTCCCCCCAGCAGGCTGGCGCCCCCTCCTCAACAGTCTACCCAAACCGTATCTTAGCTCAAGCCCCCTTCGCGTCCAGATTTAGCTGACGGCGAACACCCGCTATTCTTCTTAGGGTCATCGCCTTTTGTCATCGCTTAAGCCCTCTTTTATCTTGTCACTGGCTGGCGGAGTACAATATGGAGCATTTACTCTGTTTCCCCCTTGACAAAGCACCGCGATTTTAGTAGGAGATAAGTAGTATTCTTACAGCATTTTCTAAAATGTGGAGGTGCAACGATGCGAGATTTCGCGTCACGACTGCGGTCATTCCTATTAGGAGTGATACTCGTTACATTCCCAATCATTGTATCCATGCACTGCGGAAATGAGCTCCCGTATCAACCCAGTGCTGTCACTCCGGTGCATGAGAGTGAAATTGCTGAACTACAGGTTGATTTAGAATGGAGTTGTGAAGATCCAGACGATGACCCTCTCCTTTTCGATGTCCATTTTGGTAAGGAGAGTTCGCCTCCGTTGGTAAGCAGCTCTCAGAGTGAACGCAGTTACAGTGTAGTGAATCTCGAGAGCGGCCAGAAGTACTTCTGGAGAATCGTCGCCAAAGACGACCATAGCCACGAGCGAACGTCACCAATCTGGTGGTTCGAAACCAAACGAGCACTGCTCACAGACTGCGTCGTAACCCCCACTTCTCTCGACTTTGATACTGTCACGGTCGGGGCTTCGAAGTTGATGAGCTTCGGCATACTGAACAACGGTGAAACGCAGCTTGCTGGTACCCTGGTTTCTTCCGATTCACAGTTCGTAGTTAGCCCGAAGAGCTATGACTTGCTGCCAGGCCAGTCGTTAAGTGTCGAAGTCACGTTTGCACCAAAGTCGGAGGGCTCCAAGTCGTGCACCATTGAGACAGGCAACGTATCCTGTTCAGATGTCACTACAGTAACTGGGCGCGGCGTTCCTTCAGCGCCAGTATGCTGTGAAGTGAGTCCGAGTGAGCTGGAGTTTGGAAATGTCCAGATTGGGGGGAGCAAGGAGCTTGACTTTACGATAACAAACTGCGACAGCAGGCCGTTAAGAGTAAATGTTGCAGAACAGTGCGACGCTTTCTCAATTGTAGGGGGGGGCGGTAGCTACGACATTCCAGCTTACAGCGAAAGAACCGTAACAATCAAGTTCCAGCCTACCGAGAAGAGAGAATTCAACTGCCCCATCAGCATCGGTCATTCGGACTGTGAGCAACTCGAATGTCGTGGGACAGGAATTGGGCCGGAGTGTTCCGTCGATCCCGGTGAACTTGACTTCGGCGAAGTTCCTGTTGGTAGCAGTAGCACAAAGCTCTTCTCGATTACCAATACAGATCAGGGCACTCTGAGCGGAACTATCAGCGAAAGTTGCCCTGATTATTCCGTGAGTCCTTCGATGTATAATCTGCAACAGAATCAAAGCATCGAAGTCAGAGTTACATTCACGCCGGCCACGTGTGGTTTGAAGGAGTGCTCGATCAATAGTGGGACCTCGTGTCTGCCGGTGAATTGCACAGGGACTGGCACGAAGCCACCGTCCTGCCAAGTGATACCGACGACACTAAACTTCGGTACGATTGCGATGGGGGGGAGCAAAGACCTCACTTTCAAGATCAAGAATACTGGTTGTGATGTACTGAGCGGGACGCTTGGGGAGAGTGGGACGAACTGCGATCAGTTCTCCTACAGTCCGAGCTCCTACAACCTGAATGCCAACGAAGAAGTGACGATCACGGTGAGCTATGTGCCGACAACCCAGGGACCGCATACCTGCACAATCGAGACTGGGAATACGGCTTGCAGCGATGTTACCTGCAGCGGTACAACTCCGGGAGATTGCACAATCTTACCGATGAATCTGCAATTTGGCGAAGTTCTGATTGGTGAAAGTAAGAATCTTGACTTCACAATCACAAACAATGGTGGCAGCAACCTAAGCGGTTCAGTGACGGAGACCTGTCCGGACTATAGTTTTGTATCTGGTGGTGGTACGTACAACTTGGCTCCCGGACAGAGTCGTACTGTCACAGTCAAGTTCACGCCGGCCACGTGTGGTTTGAAGGAGTGCTCGATCAATAGTGGGACCTCGTGTCTGCCGGTGAATTGCACAGGGACTGGCACGAAGCCACCGTCCTGCCAAGTGATACCGACGACACTAAACTTCGGTACGATTGCGATGGGGGGGAGCAAAGACCTCACTTTCAAGATCAAGAATACTGGTTGTGATGTACTGAGCGGGACGCTTGGGGAGAGTGGGACGAACTGCGATCAGTTCTCCTACAGTCCGAGCTCCTACAACCTGAATGCCAACGAAGAAGTGACGATCACGGTGAGCTATGTGCCGACAACCCAGGGACCGCATACCTGCACAATCGAGACTGGGAATACGGCTTGCAGCGATGTTACCTGCAGCGGTACAACTCCGGGAGATTGCACAATCTTACCGATGAATCTGCAATTTGGCGAAGTTCTGATTGGTGAAAGTAAGAATCTTGACTTCACAATCACAAACAATGGTGGCAGCAACCTAAGCGGTTCAGTGGCGGAGACCTGTCCAGAGTATAGCATTGTATCTGGTGGGGGATCTTATGTCTTAGCTCCAGGCCAGATTCGCACTGTTACAGTGAAGTTCACGCCGACCTCGTGTGGTATGAAGGAGTGCCAGATCAATACTGGGACCTTGTGTCCGCCAGTGACCTGCACAGGTACGGGCACAAAGCCTCCTTCATGTCAAGTGACACCGACGACATTGAACTTCGGAACGATTGAGGTGGGAGGGAGCAAAGACCTCACTTTCAAGATCAAGAATACCGGTTGTGATGTGCTGAGCGGGACGCTTGGGGAGAGTAGGACGAACTGCGATCAGTTCTCCTACAGTCCGAGCTCCTACAACCTGAATGCCAACGAAGAAGTGACGATCACGGTGAGCTATGTGCCGACAACCCAGGGACCGCATACCTGCACAATCGAGACCGGGAATACGGCTTGCAGCGATGTTGGTTGTAGCGGCATAGGAATTCAAACCTGCTGTGAAGTAAGTCCGACCTCTCTTACCTTTGGAGATGTCGAAGTAGGAAGTTACAAAGACCTGACCTTCAGGATCAGCAATTGTGGGTCGACAACTCTGACTGGCACAGTTAGTGAAAGCTGCGCTGAATTCAGCCTGCAGAGTGGTGGTGGAGCTTACAGCATCCCGTCCGGAAGCT
Organism: uncultured Ignavibacteria bacterium; assembly: GCA_964584025.1. GTDB lineage: Bacteria > Zixibacteria > MSB-5A5 > CAIYYT01 > CAIYYT01 > JADJGC01. The sequence continues at coordinate 49,917 of CAZOYE010000006.1, read as the reverse complement.
ACAAAGATGTTACAGTGCGGTTTTCTCCGACATCGATCGGTGCGAAATCTTGTCCAACCATTGAGACGGGAAACGCTGCTTGCAGCGACGTTAGTGCTAACGGTAACGGGGTTCTAAGTTGTTGCAACGTGAGTCCGACCTCTCTTACCTTTGGAGATGTCGAAGTAGGAAGTTACA